>CBDASJ010000007.1:0-120372 GCA_965199555.1 Acetobacteraceae bacterium
CATGTTGCGAACGCTGACCCCTGCCGATTTCGCCCTGGTGGGACGCCGGGCGGCGCTGATGGGCAGCAGGCACGACCCGGCGATCCTGCTACAGCTGCTCGCGGCCGAATGCGAAGACCGGGCCGGGCCGCGTGTCCCGGTCGGCTTTCAAGCGGCGTAAACTGCGTCCGGATCTGACGGAGTTCACCCCGACGTTCGTGGGCGAGGCGGCAGTGTGCTGCTCGTAAACGGGGATCATTTCCATGGCCATCGGCAGTGCCGTCCAGCGCGGCAGCTACGTCTACATCTACGACGAAAAGGGACGCCAGTCGGGCATGGTGCCCGCCGGCGACGGCCTACAGGGTTACACCGGGTCGGGCATCAGTGTGCGTCGTGGAAGGTATATCTACACCTACGATGAACGGGGCCGGCAGCTTTCCATGACTCCAGCCCGCTGAGCTCGCGTCAGTACCTGCCGCTCCACGCCGTCCGAGTTCCCGCCGCCTCACTGCGAGGCAGAGCCAATGAATGGAGAATAGTAGACACGCAAGAGCAGCGTGGACATTCTCAGAATATCCTGGGAGATGTGTGTTGGGAAAGGTTACTGTCGGCAAGTGGGGGAACAATCTCGCGGTGTGCCTGCCGAACGATGTCGTGCAGGCTATCAGCCTACACGATGGCGAGCGCGTCGACGTCATCACCGTGGATGGTGAGATTGTCATTCGCCGCGTGCAACCGCACGTAGCATTGGAGGAGCTGTTCCGAGGTCAAACTCCGAAGGAGTGGCGCGCCGCCTACGCAGATGCTTTCGACTGGGGTCCAGACCGCGGTCGGGAGATTGTTCCTGAATGAGTACGGCGGACTACGTGCCGAACGCTGGCGACCTGATTCGGACTGACTTCGATCCTACGCTCGGTCGCGAACAGGCTGAACGCAGGCCCGCCCTGGTGATCTCGGCTGCCGCCTTTCAGTGCAAACACAGGTCTCACCGTTGTCTGCCCGATTACCTCGCGGGTGCGTCCGTTTCCGACCAGCGTTGTCCTACCGCCCGGCCTACCCATCGCGGGGGAAGTCCTGCCGAGCCATCTCCGCAGCATCGATACGCTTGCGCGACCGATTCGCTACGCTGGCGCATCCGTACCGGGGCAAGTTGCAAATGAAGTTCGAGCAAAACTGCAGAGCTTCATGACGATCTGACGTGAGGCCGAGGGCTGACGGTTAGGCAGGGCGCCTGGCGAGGCATCGGGATTGCAATCGCATGTAGAAGCATTCGAGCGCTCGAATATCAGTTCAAACCAGGAGTTGTCGCGCACCCGGAGATGCGCGACGCGTTCTTCTTTTTCTGCCCGTCTGGTAATCAGCCAGAGCCGAAGCGGGCGTTATCTTCTCTCGCTGACATGATGATGCGTTCAAAAGCGCCATCCCGAGGCGTGGACGGCTCAAGTCTGCCCAGGAGTTCGGCCAGGCGATGCTTGGCATACCTGCCCGGAGCAGAGCGCGCTGGCAAGCGGCAGACGTCGTCCAAAAGGTCATTCCAGCGACGCTGCGACGCATCGGCCTGTTGGCACTTCCGCATGAAGTGCGAGGCATCCTGCGCCGGGAGATCCAGCGCGCATTCCATTTCTGCGAAGACGAGAAATGCCGCCGCGGCTTTAGAACAAATGTTGATCATCGCCGCTTCCGCCGGGTCGTTCGTGATGCTCATATCAGCCACCCCGTGTTCGTGTTCCATCCACGCCCGCTCCAGACCGGCCGCCATCTCGGGATCCCCGGATGAGCACTGCGGGATATGCTGGGCGGTCGGAAGGGCGAGCTCCGCGACGTAGCGTCCCAGGTGCCATTGAGATGCCGGGCCGCCGAGCACGGCGACCCAGAACGAGAGCACGGGCAATCGGCACGCAACCTCCGGAAGATGGGAAACCTGCTTGCGGAGTCCCACGACGACTCCCTCAAACGTAGCCACGTCGTCGATGTCAAAGGGATTTGCGAGGGCAGGCTCAAGTTCGGGCGGCAGCAGATCGGACGGCAAAAGCTCCTGGCCGATATCGGCCAGACAGAGCTGGATGCGGAAGCGTGCCTCCGCTGGCGTGAGCGGTCGTTGTAGCGCCGCCACCAGCTGTGCCCGCAGGTCCAGGAAGTAAATCTCAGTCATCACGCGACCTCCATCAGACGCGGTGGAGCGGCACGCAGGACTTCAGCAATCTCATTCACTCGCAGCGCCAGCCGCCGATCGTCGGCGACGTCATCGGCCCAGAAGATCACCGGCATGCGGTGCAGGGCCCATTTGTAGAAATGCAGCTTCCAGGAAAACCGCTCGCGGTATTGCGCTCGCACCCAGTTATCCTTGATCGCGTCGGTAGTCACCATTGCGACCTCCACGATGACCCGCCCGTCGATTAGTAAATCCGTCTCATACGCTGCGCGATCCCCCAGTTTCACATGGGAGCGAACGTGCGGCCGCGGATCCATCCCCAGCACAGCGTTCAGCACCCTCACCTCCGCCGGCGTGCTCATCACGGTGCCATCTACGGCGACCAGACCGGTCTGACGCAGCAGGTCGGGATGGCGGGCGAGCAGCATCGGCTTAACCGCCCCCCAGAGAAGGCCGTGGCGCCAGAGCGACTCACGGACGAGGGCCGCCTCTCCTCCTTGTCTGTCAAGTTCACGGGGTTCGATCCAGCGCCCCGCGGCGCGATAAAGCTCCGCAAGGCGGTCGATCGCCGCATCCTTCGTGAGAAAAGCCATCGGGGCTGTAGTCCTGGCGTTGGCGTTGCCGCCCGTCGCCTGCCATTTGCCGTAACCCCAGGTCGGATTCCGGTGGGCGTGACTTGCTTGCGTTTGCATCGATACTCCTTGGGGCTAACCCTTGTTGCTCCTACCCTCCTCTTCATCTTCGATCCTGCTTCCGACCTGCCGCGCCCTACCGTCCGAGCATTTACCCATCAGTGATAGCCGCAGTTGCGGCAGCACCGAGCCGGTGGCTGCAATGGCGTGGCGCCGCCGCAGCACCCCTTTTGGGCCGTCAGCCATGAGGAGACGGCCGTGTCGCTGCCCGGCCAATCGCGCTCGCTCGTCGCGTGGCGGCGGCGCTCTCCACGCACGGCTGCGGGAAGCCATCGCGCGATAAGCCTTTCCTTCTCCACTGGCGGGGTCGTGCATTAACGGGTTTCCGCTTGGCGGCAACCGATCAGCCAGGGTGTTCGGCCGCAATGGCGAACAGGCCCGCCGTGCCGATGACGTACAGGATCAGGACCAGGATGGAATCGATCCCCATGCCCAAGAGCTTGGCCTTCGACCTGAATATCAGCCCGTAGAGGTACACGCAGGTCAGCAGAACCCCCAGACCTGCAAGATACAGATCTGTGTTCTGTAGCTGCGGCAGAGCGGACTGGCCGGATATCAGCGTGGCCATCAGGAATAAGACCGGCAGAAAGGCATTGCCGCCGAAGATGTCGCTGATGGCCAGTCTGTAGTCGCCCAGCCTGACTGCCGTGAGGCCGGTCGAGAGTTCCGGCAGGGAAGTTGCAGCCGCCAGCACCGTCGCGCCGAACAGCACCCCCGTCATGCCGATGCGGCTGGCGATGGCACTCCCGCTTGCTTCCAGGACAATGCCGCACACCAGGGTGACGGCCGCCCCGACCAGGAAGACAATACCTGAATAGGTCGTGCTCACCTTGGCCGCGACGGCAGCTTCGGCCTTGCGCTTTCTGCTGTGACCTTCGGCTACCTGTTGTGCGCCTGGCGCGTTCCCGCCCTCATGCCAAGGCAGGCCTTTGCTCGCGCGGCCGACAAGCCACAGCCCACCTACCCAAAGAATGGCGATCAGCACGTCGCCGGGTGCCAACCGCCACGCGATCAGCGCCGGTGGCAATCGGCTCGCCATGATCGCCACGACCAGGATGGCGACCACGAGCACGCCTTCGAGCACGAGCACCAGGCTGGCGGCCTTGTAGCTGAGCGACCCTTTTCCCCGGACCCCGAACACATCCAGGAACACGAGAACAAGGGTTTGAACACCGATGCCTCCCAGGATGTTCCCGATTGCCACGCCGAGGTCCCCGCGCCAGGCAGCAGACGCGACAATGGCGATTTCCGGCAGGTTGGTGGCTATGGCCAGCAGGATCATCCCGCTGATCGCATGCCCAAGGCCGAATCGCTGCGCCAGGATATCCGTGGAGTTGGTCAACCCGATGCCAGCCCACCACACGAGCGTTGCGGCGACACCGAACAGCGCGAACAGCGCGAACAACGGCAACTGAGCAAACATGGCGTGACATCCTGAGTTGGCGCTCGGATGTCGCCGACATTCCGGCGTCTTCATCGTTTGCGGTCAGCCGAACGGGCAGATCTATGAGGGCGCTTCTTGTCGGCTTGGAATGCGTTCAGGCCGCCGTTCTCAGGCATGAGCTCACCTGCGTTTTTCAGCCTCCTCCTGCCCCGGTGCCCAGCCTACAGGCGTCTTGGGTAGTAGTCGCAGAGAGACCGCCCTGTGTCGAACGCGGCACCGTTCTCAGCGTAAGAAGGCCAGGCGAACTCCCACCGAAAGCAGCACGACGTCCACCGATGTTCCACGTCAGCAGCTTGTTTCGTGTCGTGCCGTCGGCATCGCCCACGCGTGAGATGGAGAGTGCCTTACAGATCAGGTTGAATTGGTGTCGGAAGCCGCAACTACAGCCACCAGCTTGGTGAACCGCAGTTTCGGTTCCGCTGCTACCGGAACCCCTACTCCGCCGCCACCCTAATCCCGCCCACCGTCCAGCGCGGGCACCCCGGATCACATAGCCGGACCATGCTCTCCGTGGCACCATACTTGTCACAAGCCGAGCACCGCAGCGCCACCAGCGCCAATGCCACGATGCGCCAACTGCACGAGCGCATGCAGGTGATCCTGGAGCCGACCGACTGGCCGACCTGGTTGGGCGAAGACACTGGCGACGCCATGGGGCTGATGCGCCCGGCGGCCGACCACGTGCTGCACCTCTGACCGGTATCGCGGGCAGTCAACAGCGTCCGGACCAACGGCGCCGAGCTGCTGGACCGCATCGACGACCCTGCCGCCCCGCCGCCGAGCGATGCGCCCGCCGGGGAGAACCCAGCGTAACCACCCCGGCTATCGAACAGCAGAACCCGATGATGAGATGGAGGTCGCGTGAGCGCCTCACTGGCTTCTTTCGAAGCCGTTCATGACCATGCAATTGCGAATGGTGTTTTGAACGTAACTCTTCCGCGTCATGCCTTGCTGAAGTGCCGCACCAGCCATGGCGCCGCTCACAAAGGCGGGGCTACCTATAGCGAAAGCGCCGCCGCCGGTTGGAACCGTGCCGTGGGCCAGCATGTCGCACTTGGCTGCTGTTACTTCGAGAGGGCCGCTAGCATGAGCGGTGGGCGTCCAATCGCGAGCATTTACGCTGCCACCATTAAACGGTGCCAAACAATACTTCCCGATCGTGCATCCGTTTTCCGAATAGGTGCAGGCAGACATTCCGACGCAGAGCGCCACTAAGGCGAGATGTGTTCTCATTTCGTCTCCCGACTAAGGTTCGATCGACCAATCCGTCCGCGACACTGTAAGATTGAACCCCCACACCGGCGTCGGTGACGACCCTACCCCACCGCCGTGCAGCTCGCCGCGATCTCCGCCGCCAGCATCGGCCACCGGCGCACGGCTTCATCCCAGGCAGCTTGTCCGCCCCGAGGCATAGCTTGCTCGATCGCCTGGCGTTTCCCGGGTGTCAGGTGCCCCAGCAGGTCGACCAGCCGATAGGCGCGGCCGTCGTGGTCCACTAGATCGGCAGCCGCCGCCGGCTCCGCCTCGACCGTCACGGCGCGCGACTGGCGCGGGAACGGGATCACGTTGGGCCAGGAGTCTCGCCGCTCATGCTGCCTGTGGCATAGCTGCCGCCAGCCCTCGTCCACCACCTCCGGCTTGCTGGCAACCACCAGCAGCAGCACACGGGCCGCAGCTTCCGGCTCCCGCCTGCCCTGCTCCCACTCGCGCACGGCGCTGGTGCTGAAACCGAACCGCTTGGCGAAATTGGCCTGGCTCAACCCGGTCCGGGCGCGGATCGCGCGCACGTCCACCGCCGCCGGAAGGTGCCATGCCCGAGCGGGTGCTGTCCGGCCCTCCATGATGTCGACCGCCTCATCCAGGGAGGAGATCAGCTCGTCCGTCACGTCCGTGCGCTTTGCCATCGTGCCTCCTATGCGGTGTCCCGCTTCGTCTTCATGCGCTCCACCACCGCCAGCATGGCCCGGTGCTGGTCGGGCGTGGGGTTCGCCTGCTTGTTCTTCCCGTAGATCAACAAGGCCAGCACCGGCATGTCCGCCGTCGCTACGACCCAAATGATCCGGAATGCCCCCCGTGCCCCCGCCCTCCGCCGCGAAGCGCATCTTGCGGATGCCGCCCAGCCCTGGGACCAAGTCCCCGGCCAGTGACGATGTGTCGCCCGGTCCCCAGACCTGGGCGAGCGGATGCGCGGTGTGGCAGTCGACGATCGCCGCCAGTCCGGTCAGATAGGTCTCGTCGCGCACATGCCATTCAGCCGTCCAGCGCAGGCGCGGCAGCGGCAGCCCGCGCGAGCTTTCCGCCATCCGGCCGAGCCCGAGATTGGTCGCACCGGCGAGGATCGCACCCATTAGCGCGGACTGGTCGGCGGCTGGCTTGCCGCGGCGGGCATGGACGAAGCGGTCGGCGAACCCGGACCACGCGGCCACTTCGACCAGCAGATCGGTGATGCGGACACGCGGCAGCATCGCATAAAGCCGGGCCTTCAACGCCTCAGCATCGTCGGACGGGGATCCCCGGATCGGTGAGATCAGCAACTGCCCGCGCTCGATCGTCGATCGTCCCTTCGGCCGGCTCCACGATCTTGCGCCAGCGCGGCTTGATGAAGCTGGTCCTGACATCTACCCCGGGAGCAGCTAGGGTTAGGCCATGCCAGCCCGCCCTCATCTCCAAAGCATCATCGAAAGCGCCATCGATTTCGCCATCGTCGTGACTGACCCCCATGGGATCGTTACGGACTGGAACTCCGGCGCCGAGGCCGTATTCGGCTGGCAGTCCGAGGAGATCGTCGGCGCCCCGGTGGACCGCATCTTCACCCCTGAAGACAGGGCTGCGGATCAGTCCGGCAAGGAGATGCGAACGGCGCTTGCCGAAGGTCAGGCGGCTGACGAGCGGTGGCACCTGCGCAAGGATGGACGTCGCTTCTGGGCGTCGGGCGAGGTAATGCCGCTACGTGGCGAGGACGGGACCCACCACGGCTACGTCAAGATAGCGCGGGACCGCACCCGGCAACGCGAAGCCGGCGAGCGCCTGCGCAAAAGCGAGGAGCGCTTCAGGACCATCCTTGATACGATCGAAGCGGCGTTCGCGATCGTTCAGGTCAAGTTCGATGCCGATGATCGGCCGGTGGACTACCGCTTCGTCGAGGCCAATCCCGCATTCGAGCGTCAGGCCGGCGTCGATCTGCGCGGCAAGTGGGTCACGGAGTTCGCCCCGGACCTGGAGCAATTCTGGTTCGACACCTACGGGCACGTGGCCCAGACTGGCGAGCCGGCGAACTTCGAAAGCTACGCGGAAGCGTTCGGGCGTTGGTTCGATGTCCGTGCTGTCCGCATCGGCGACCCTGCCGAGCGACAGATCGCGATCCTCTTCAACGACGTCACCGCGCGACGTGTTGCGGAAGACCGCCTACGCGCCAGCGAGGCGCTCGCACGCGACAACGTGGAGCGCGTCCAGCTTGCCTTGGCAGCCGGCGCGATCATCGGCACCTGGCACTGGGACATACCGACCGATCGCCTCACGGTGGACGAAGCCTTCGCCCGCACCTTCGGCCTTGACCCGGCATTGGGTCGCGAGGGCATTCCGCTCGCCCAGGTCGTGGCAGCGGTGCATTCCGACGATCAGGCAGGCTTGACCACCGCCATGACCGCGGCCGTCGCGCGGGGCGGTAGCTACGCGCACCAGTATCGCCTGCGCCTTGCGGACGGCCAGTATCATTGGATCGAGGGGAACGGGCGCGTCGATCACGCCCCCGACGGCACACCAAAGAGCTTCCCTGGCGTGTTGATCGACGTGGAGGAGCGGCGCGCCGTGGAAGCGGAGCGCGATCGTGTCACAGCCGAGCTTCGCGCCCTCACCGAGACGCTGGAGCAGCGCGTCACCGAACGCTCAGCCGATCTGCTGCAGGCAGAGGAGCAACTGCGCCAAAGCCAGAAGATGGAGGCGGTGGGCCAGCTCACGGGTGGGTTGGCACATGACTTCAACAACCTGCTCACCGGCGTGATCGGCAGCCTGGAGCTGCTGAAGACCCGCGTTGCCCAGGGTCGCATCAAGGACGTGGACCGTTACGTCGAAGCTGCCCAGGGCGCGGCCAACCGGGCCGCTGCGCTGACCCACCGGCTGCTGGCCTTCTCGCGCCGGCAGACCCTCGATCCCAAGCCCACGGATGTGAACCGGCTAGTGTCGGGCATGGAGGAGATGGTGCGGCGCACGGTGGGACCGGAGATCGCCGTCGATACGGTCGGGCCGGCCGATTTGTGGACCACCCTGGTGGACCCGGGTCAGCTGGAAAACGCCCTGCTGAATCTGTGCATCAACGCCCGCGACGCCATGCCTGGCGGCGGGCAGATCACCGTCGAGGCCGGCAACCACCGCCTGGATTCGCGGGCAGCCCGTATGCGCGACATGGAACCGGGCGAGTACGTGTCGTTGTGCGTGACCGACACCGGCACCGGCATGCCGCCCGATGTGGTCGCCAAGGCGCTCGATCCGTTCTTCACCACCAAGCCGCTCGGGCAGGGCACCGGCCTCGGCCTGTCGATGATCTACGGCTTCGCTACGCAGTCCGGCGGGCAGGTCCGCATCCATTCCGAGGTGGGAAAGGGCACGACAGTATGCCTGTATCTGCCGAGACATTTGGGGGCGGCGGAGGCCGCCGAGGGGGCGTCCGAGCTGGCCAACGCACCACGCGCGGAGGTCGGTCAAACGGTGCTGGTGGTTGATGACGAACCCACCGTGCGCATGTTGGTGGCCGAGGTGCTGGAAGACCTCGGCTACACCGCGATCGAGGCGGCCGATGGCGCGGCCGGGCTGAAGGTGCTGCGGTCCGACGTGCGGATCGACCTGCTGGTGACCGATGTCGGACTGCCCGGCGGCAATGAACGGGCGGCAGGTTGCCGACGCCGCCAGGGTGGCGCGGCCCGACCTGACGGTGCTGTTCATCACCGGCTATGCCGAAAACGCGGTCATCAGCCACGGCCATCTCGATCCCGGCATGCACGTCCTGACCAAGCCATTTGCGATGGAAGCCCTGGCCAGCCGGATCAAAGAGCTGATCTCGGTTTGATGCCCATGAGATGACGCCAGGAGTCCGGTCTCCACCCTCCCCGGCGCTAAGCCATGACGTGCTCCTTGGTGGTGGAAGCGTTGCCGCGGCTACATTCCAGCCGAACGGGCCAGCGCCAAGGCGCCGTAGCAGGTGAGCATCGCTCCGGCGACTTGGTTCACGACCAGGAGCATCTCCGGGCTCAGGCGCGCCCGCAGCAAGGTGATGCCGCCGCTGAGGCAAACCCACCAGGTTGCGGCCGCGCTGAACATGCCGAACAGCAGGACGGCCGCTTCGCGCAACGATGGCGCCGACAACCCGATGATGGGCGACAGCGTGACGCTGTCGGGCTGGTCCACCAAGCTGCGCCGGCGCATCAGCGTACGTGCCGCGCACCACAGCAGGAACGCGCCTCCAAAGAAGCTGAGCACGCGGCCGCCACTCGCCATGAGGGGCGCCATCTTGTCCAATCCGAGGATGATCAGCGCACCGTACCGACCGCGACGCCGGTGCCGGACGTGGTATCTCCTCAACGGCTAGCATCGCCGTGCCGGTCGGGCCGAGCGCCTGCACGGGCACGAACACAGCGCTCTTCGGCACCGGGCCAAGCAAGCCCTCACGCGCCTGGCGCCGCCACGTGAATAACAGGCTCTCGCAAACGCCATGGCGGGCGGCCACGGCGCGGATCATCGAACCCGGCTCGTTGGTCTCGGCATTAACGGCTTCGCAGTTCGCAGCAGTGGGATCTGACAGTCAGAAGACGGTGGCGCCGTGCCGCCCACCTCGCGCCGCGAAACGCTCGGCCTTACCAAGTCGGTCGAGCTTTCGGCGGTGCGGGCTTGGATGGCTTTCGAAGCCGCGATGGTCGCCGCGCGGACCATCATATGGGCGGCAAGGCAAACCCCGAGGTGGAGCTACATGCTCGTTGCGCACGACTTATGACAGTTTGGCTCGTGGCTCTGCTAGCGACCTTCGGGTTCTCCCGCATTCTGTGTGCTGTTTTGGGCAATGGCGCGTGGAAACGAGGGCGCGGAGCAGCCCAAACCGTCATGCCATACATGTGCGCTTCCGCATTTTTAAAGCGGCTTACCTGGCCGACGACGGGCGCGTCGTCCACGGCATGTCAAGCGCAGCTTGGAGGCGGCGAGGTCGCGACGTAGGCCGGCGGCGAAGTCCTTCAGCGGCGTTGCAAAAGCCGCGTCGAGAATCGCCATCAGGCTTTCTGATGTCTCGCGATGGAACTCGAGAGACCGCAATCGGGCGTCAAGCGCGTCTACGATCCATTAAGGGAGCATGCCGAAGAGGCGATGAGTGTCATCGCGGCAGGGCCGGACCGGCGCGGATGGCAGTCGCTGGCGACCTATTTCGCCTTCGCGCTCGCCCGCATGACCCCGAGCTGACCGCGCGTGCGAGGTTACTCGCCACGCGCAAGCTCTTGTCGACGTTGCTGAACGAGCTCTCGGACACGATCCGACGAGCGTCGCAATGCCGCGAGCCCCGTCTCGCGTTCGTTCTGCTCATAATAGGCTTGCGTCGTCCGTTTACTGTTCCTCAGGGCCGTATGAGACTGCTCCGCCGGCTTACCAACCGTGGCCGCGCGGCGGAGAATATTGGCAGAGGCGGGTTGGCCGACTGCAAGAACTCCGAACCGAACCAAGGCATAGGCGACTTCCTCCGCGATAAGCCGCCCACCTGCGGCATTCGTGAATAGGGGAGTAGAGGCTGGCCCGTCCAGGAATGGCGTCAGGAGTTGGAGGATCCTCGGATCGTCGCTCACCGTGGCGCCATCGACGCTCGTTTTAGAGGGATTGATAGCGATGGAGGCGACCCGTTCGCCGTCAAGCGTCGTCCTCAGCCGAAGGTTGCCCCGCGTCAATTTAATGTACTCCCCGCGCCGGGGATGGGCCACCGACCCCAGCGCGAGCATTGCCGCGCCTTGCAACAGAGTTCTCCCGCGCCGCCGTCCAACCGCCGCCATCACCCGCCCGATCGCCCCGATCGCAGCCGCGCCGCGCGTGTAGTCCTCGGCCGGGTACACGCGGTGGCTAATGTCTCTCCGCGACTGACGCGCTAAGAACGACTGTCGCTCCGTCAGATAGACAGGACATGACTCGCCAGACGCTATTACCACCTTGCGAATATCGGCGAGAACCATGCTTGCCTTTATGGCACCCCAACGCTTTCCCACGCGGGCCTCGACGGCCATGACCGCCTCCCGCGCGGCCAGCATTGTCAGGGCGGTGATTTCAACGCCGGCGTCATGGCAAGCCTCTAGGGCGTCCACGATCGAAGTGAGCACCATGATCACCGTCGATTCCGCCCAAAGCAATGGTGCCGGCAAACCAGGCAGGCTCGCAACCTGCTGGAGCAACCGCCTAAGCGCTAAAGCGAAAATGCTCGTTCTCAATGCGTGCCAGCAGCTTCTCAACCGTTGGGGAACGCGATTGCAGTATCCGACGCAGTAATATGGCGTCGCGACTCATGCGGAACCGGGCAGCGCCGTCTACTTCGGTCTTGATCGGACCGGCGCGGTTGTCAGTCATCTTCCTTTTTCTTCTTCGAGAGCGGATTGGAAATGGCCACCCGGAAGCGGGCTTCGGCAGAGCTGCTTTTCTTGTAACCATACGCATTGCTCAACGGCTTCAAGCCGACGCTGCCAGAGTCGATCTCGTGGACGAAGCGGGCGGCACGAATGTCGCGTGCTGTCATACTTTTTCCCAAAGCCGCTTCAACGTTGGTTGCGAGCTGAGCAAGGGCCGACCCTGCTTTGCGAGGTTTTTCCCGCTGGCGAGCCGGGAATAGCCAGGGCGATTCCAGCCCCGATCTGGTCCGCCCTTGGGCGAGAGCATCGACAAGGTCACATTCAAGCGGCGTCATCGGACGTTGCACGGTAACGCCGTCGCCGTTGATCACGACGAGTACTTTATTATGGCCCCAGCCGCTAACTTGCTCGGTGAGATTGATCCCGGCGAGACCGGCTGGCGTCAGGTCGAGGTGGTTGAGGCACAACTCCGTAGCCAAGGCGCAGGCGAGACGACAGTCAGCGTCGCTCGGCTTGAGCCTATGCTCTTCGGACCGCCGTTTTATATGCCCGGAAACCTCCCAGATGGTGAGGGTGCCCAACGCCACTGCGTCAAGGCCGGTGACGTCGCGCATTCCCTCGGTCTCATCCGCGGAAATGTCGGGACGCTGGGTGAGCGACGACATAGTCGCGGCAATGCTCAGGACGTTTGGGTGTTCCTTACCAAGTAGGTCCGCCACGATCCGCTTGATGGATGTGAGAAAGCTCGGTACGCTTCTGGCAGCAAAGTGTTCCCGCAGAAATGGCAACACCAGCGCCACGACTTTTTCGTCAGTTATCAGCTCGACGCCGACATCGTCGTTGACGTCGATGCCGAGGCTGATCACCACGGCCGTATACTGCCAAAAATTGCGTCGGTATCTCGCAGGAGTTTGCGCCTCCATCGACTTCCCGATACCGGTGCCCTCAGGCTGTCCTCTGATGCGTGGGATCCAATGAAGGAGTTCACGCTTTAGGGTAGCCGGCTGCTCGTCCTCCGCTACGCCCCGGAGCCAATTCGTCTCAGGCGCGGCGACGTCCGGGAAACCCTGCCCCGGAAAGGTTTCAGCCATATACGCCAAAGCGTGGAAAGTCGCACGAGCGTGTTGCCGCGCGCGGGCCATCCCGGCCGGCCATTTCATCGAGTTCCGCGTCCGCTCCCTCACATACTCTATGCAGAGCGCTTCGACACCGTCGATGCCACGCTGTGCCAACTGGTCCGGAGTGAGATTGAAGTGCTTCATCAGCCTGACGTTGTCGAGCAGGTTCTGCCGGCGGCCGGGTGTTGCCTTCTGGATCCACGGAATGAAATCATCGATCGTCATGGCTTTGCTCCGTATTTGGGGGCTAATTCCCTCTGGTTTTGCGCTTGCCAGGCTTCTGCCAGCTTCATGATCTGTTCTTGGTAGATGGTGATAACCGGCCGCGGCAGATCCTGGCACCGACCCAACTGGGAGCACCGAGCTTTCGCGGGTTGCGGCGGCTGGCATGCCGATCGTGGCGTCAAACGCCGCGGGTAAATCCCCGCGCTTTATGGGTGGTGCGTCGTCCCGGTCCGGCGACCCGCCATCCGCAGGCGTAGGATAGCCCTCGGCCCACACCTCCATGGCCGTTGCCGTTGCGGCCGAGGGCACGCCCGCCGCATTGGCCGGCTCACTGATTGCCAAGGGGATGGTAGAAATGCCGCAAGCGGCAACTATCAGCACCGCTGCGCTGGCTATGGGCGCGGCCATGGTGGCGGCTGATCCAGTCAACGGCTGCCCGCCTGCCGACGCCCGGGCATCGAGGCTTGCCAGGAGGTCGCTGGGGGCCGCGGCCTTGGCCCGGGCCAACCTTGCCAACTTGGTGGCGCGACTTTGTTTGCCATCCGCTTTAGCAGCTGGCTTTGCTCCGACGCTGACACCTGACGATGCGACCCGGTCCCCGCCGAAGTCGAACTGGGATTGGCCGTGCCCATCGTTGCGGAAAACGGTTGCGGCGCGTTCGGCAGGTCGCCGGTTGCCCGTCATGCCGACCACCGCGACGCTAGTTGGCTGCGGGTTGCGTCGGCACGGCAACCGGGCGCGCGTGCGGCAGGCGACCCTGCCTGTCGCACGCTCGCGCCAGCTGCCCCGGACAGCGGGAACGTCACCGCCTTCCGACGCGGGAAGGGCAGGTTGGCACGCGCGACCGACAGGTGCCGCCGCCATTCGGCCACTGACCCGTCCCGTAGGAGCCTTCGGCTGAGGCGGACAAGCGGTGGGATCGTGCCCCTTCGGTCACCATCCTCGTCCAGCCTTACCGGCAGGTCTGGGACGGTGATACCGCGCACCGCCGCGTACTCCGCCACGCGCAGCGCGCATCGCACCTCGTTCATGCCGCGTTACCTCTTTTGGACAAGCATAGGTGCGCCGTTCGCGGCGACCCCGCACTGAGGGTGGAATTTACCAATGCATCCGATGTCGTAATGGAATTGACGGATCTGCTCCTTGGTGCCATCACCCAAGGGGGTCCAGGCTGGGCGCAGGCGCCGCGGCAGCGCATGTCTCGGGTCAGACCTCATCTCAGCCAAGCCTGCCTCGCGGCGGCCGGCGTGGCCGGTGATGACGAAAGGTTGCCGAACGACACTTGGGACGCGTATCGAGCTCGATTTTGGAACATCGAGGTGAGCAATAAGCTTGCCGTTGAGCTGCAGATGGAGGCCGCCGCGTTTGGACGTGCCTGCGCGCGTCTGCGCCCAACCAAGCCACCAACCAGCAGCGTGGCTACCGGGCTGACAGTGCCTGGCCAATGGCCGCCGCTGCCGCCTCCACGGCTGGGGCGTGTCTGCCGCCATTGCTGGCGGACTGAAGCGAAGTTACCGACGGGCGATGAGCCGTATGGCCTGTGCAGCCGGCATTCGGAATCCGATTCCACGCCTCAGCCCGGCTGGGCCAGCGGTGACATACCAGGCGCTAACCCGCGCGTCATGGAGCGTCGAGAGTTGCTGCCGCGACCACGAGTCGAGAAGCGGCGCTTGGCAGCGTCTCTAGCAAAACTTGAACGGGTTCATCTCGATCGATGGGGCCACCTGCCCGAGCCGCACGTCCCCCTGCGAAGGATCGAGCGAGACGATTGGCAGCCTCATATCGATGGCAACTACCCACTGGCCGTGGGCTACATTGGCAACGATTACGGTCCTTTCTCCCGCTGGGATCCGTTGATCACTATCGAAGCCATCGAAGGCCGCGCGCTCACTGCGGAGGAAGAGTTGTGGTACCGCAGCACTTGGAGGTGGGAGTTGCCCATCGCTCGATGCCAGCTGTGGCTGGAGCTACTTCCGCGAATAGAGGATAACATACCGGATCAACCGGAACCGGAATGGCTCATGCGTTCGGATGTCAGTTAGGGGGGGCTCCCCACCAGTGATCAAGTCCTCCGGCGCCCTCGCCCCCGGCGCGCGCCTGCGCCAGGACGCGATTGCCGCCGAGTTCCGCGCCAGCCACGTGCCCGTCCGTGAGGCTTTTCGCCGTCTCGAAGCCGCGGGGCTTGTGATCGCCGAGCCCCGCCGGGGCGTCCGTGACACCGGCCAGTTCCGACCATGCGCGCATGGTCTCCGCCTTGTCCGTCACTCCGAGCAGCGCCCCGGTGAAGAAGGCGCCCGTCGCCAGCCCCGCGAGCGGTGAGATGCTGGTGAGCAGGCTGCCGAGCGCCTTGCGGGCCGGCGGTGCCGCTTCGATCACCGCGGCGGACAGGGCACCGTTGACCACGCCCATGGACAGGCCCTGGACGATCCGGGCGGCCAGCAATCCGCCGATGCCGTCAGCCGTCAGGAACAGCGCCATGGACGCGACCTGGATCGCCAGCGCCGCGACGATCACCGGCTTGCGTCCCAGGTGGTCGGACAGCGAGCCGGCTACGAGCAAGGTCACGAGAAGAACCAGGGAGTAGATGCTGAACGCGACCGTCAGCATGCCCGGGGAGAAGCCCCAACGCCCTTGGAACACGACGAACAAGGGCGAGGGCACGCTGGCCGACACGAAAAACAGGAACAGGATGGCCGCGAGCAGCGGGAACGCGATCGAGGAACGGCGATGCGGTTCGAGGGAGAGGGTTTTCAGCAAACTGCTATCCGTGTTGTCGATGGTGATTCCGAGAATTGAAGCCTGTTCGGGATATCGCACGGCACACCGCAGTATTGAAATCGCTGTGGCAGATGGAGCACCGTCCGACCCGGCGACCATGCAGGCCACCCTGGTGATCGCCGCGAGCGATTACGTGCAGTATGAGGGCATAGCGTCGGTTGTCATGTAGACAACGCTAAGGGTGAACGAGGCCGGAACATCGATTATGCGGCCAACCTGCCTCGACTTAAGTTGAGCGGCCGCCGCCGATCTGCAGTCGCGGCGGCGCGATCCCAGAGGAAATCGCCGGAGAAGCCGATGTGCTCCCATGTGAGCGGCGACGTGTGGGCGAGGAGAACGTCCGGCACGGGTGCACCTTGGTTGCGCAGATGCTGGAAGGCATCGGCCAGGTAGGTCGAGTTCCAGTAGACGATCGCGGCGATCACCAGGTTCAGCCCCGACGCCCGGAACTGCTGCGCATCGTGACCGCGATCGGCGATGCGACCCTGCTTGAATGTGCAAATGACCTGGGCCAGGGCGTGGCGCTGCTCGCTTTTGTTCAGGCCGGCCTGGCAACGCTGGCGTAGGTCAGGCGACTCAAGCCAGTCCAGCATGAACAAGGTGCGCTCGACGCGCCCCAACTCCTGCAACGCCAGGTCGAGCTGGTTCTGCCGCTGAAATGCGGCCAGTCGCTTCAGCATAGCCGACGGCAGCACGGTGCCGGCCTGCAAGGAGGCGACCAAACGCAGGATCTCGCCCCAGTGCTCGCGAATGACATCGGCCTTGATCCGGCGACCGATCAGCGGGGCCAAATCCTTGTAGGCGGTACCCGGCTCGATGGTGGCGAGCTTGCGGTCGGGCAGGTCGCGCAGCCGTGGGCAGAACCGGAAACCCAGCATGGCGCAGAGAATGAACACATGGTCCGAGGCGCCGCCGGTGTCGGTGTAATGCGTGCCGATCCGCAGAGCGGTGCCATGGCGCATCAGACCGTCCAGCACATAGGGCGCCTCGTGGCTGGTCGCCGACATGACGCGCACGCTGTAGGGCCCGTGTTGGCCGGAAACATGGGTGTAGAAGCCCAGGCCGGGATCGTGGCCGTAGCGGGCGTTCACCTCCCCGGCGGCGTCGCCACGCTTGGCCGAACGGAAGAACTGCCGGTCAGAAGACGACGTGGTCCCGTCGCCCCAGGTGGTCGCGATCGGCAAGGCATGGTGGGCGTCGATGATCCTGGCCAGCGCCAACTTGTAAGTATCCGGGCGAATATAGGCGTCGGCGGTCCAGATCAGCTTGTCGCGGGTAACGCCGTAGCTGGCCGCGGCCATGCGACCCAGGCCGAGGTTGGTGGCATCGGCGAGAATGGCGGCGAGCAGGGCGTTCACGTCATCGCAGCGCTCGCCGGTGCGCAGATTGGTGAAGGCGGACGTGAAACCCGTCACCCGGTTTACCTCGAGCAGCGACCTGTGTTGCACGAATCCGCGGGCGGCCGAAGTTCGGCCATTTCGCTTCATTGTTACGGCAGGCGGACGTACTCTGGGCGCCCGAGTTCGAGCATCCGGTTCAGTGCATTGACGGCAATCGCGACCTCGGTCGCCCGACGCTGATCGGTGCGCGATCGAAGACCATCACCGATGATCCGTTTCAAGCGGCTGATGTCGGCCTCGACCAGAGCTCGCCAGTTGTAGCCAGCAGCCTTCTGCCAAGCATGCGGCCGCGCTCGGCGATGGTCTGCAGGTGCCGATCTCGCATCGTCGGCGCTGTTTGCGCGGTGTCGCTCGGCACCGCGCCCGAGCGAGGTGGCACGATCACGGACGCCTCGGGATGTCGCGACACGACCTCACCGTAAACGCCGTCCTGATCGTAGGCACCATCGGCGGTAAACGAAGCCACCGGACCACTCACCTCATCGAGCAAGGTCCTAACCTGCGAGGCGTCATCCACGTCGTTGGTGGTCAGCGTCGCCGCGGCGATCTGCCCGGTGTCAGCGTCGACGGCGATGTGCAACTTGCGCCACGACCGCCGGGTCTTCGTGCCGTGCTTCTCGAGGAGCCATTCGCCTGACCCGCAAAGTTTGAGCCCTGTGCTGTCGACCAGCAGGTGCACGGGCCCGGAGCCTGGCCGAGGTCGAACCACATCCAAGCTCTGGGCCCGGCGGCTCAAGGTTGTATGGTCCGGTATAGCGAGATCAAGACCGAGCAGGGCGATGATGGTGTAGGTGCCGGGATGAAACTCCCCAGAAGTGCCGATTGAAAATTCCCCAGTTTGCCTGACGGGCTTTGGCTCTCAGGTTGGGTCGGGTCAGTCGGCGATTGATGGTCAGCTTGCCTCTTCAAGGGGGGCGAGTTGGTGGTCCGACTGGGAGAGATTGTAATGATCCTTGATCTGCACCGGCAGGGTGCTGGCATATCGGCTATCGCGCGGCGCACTGGGTTGGACCGCAAGACGGTGCGCAAGGTGATCGCGACCGGGCTGGAGCCGCCGGCTTATGGTCCTCGACAACCCAAGATCACGCAGTTGCAGCCGTTCGAGCGCTATCTGCGTGAGCGGCTCGACGCCGTGCCGGAGCTGACCGGCCGCCGCCTGCACCGTGAGCTTGTCGCGATGGGCTACCATGGCGGCTACACTGCGGTGACTGATTTGCTGCGCGAGATCCGGCCGATCACGCCTCCCTCGTTCGAGGTGCGGTTCGAGACGCCGCCGGGCCGTCAGGCCCAGGTCGACTTCGCCCATTTCCGCACCGTGTTCACTGATGAGCCGGGCGTCGAGCGGGTTGTCTGGCTGTTCTCTCTGGTGTTGGGTCACAGCCGCATGCTGTGGGGGCGGTTCGTGCCGCAGCAGGACATGCAGACGGTGCTGCGCTGCCACGCTGCGGCGTTCGAGGCGCTGGGCGGAGCTCCCGCCGAGATCCTCTACGACCGGATGAAAACCGTCGTCGACCGCGAGGCGCCCCAGGACGGTCTCGATGCTGGTCACATCGTCTACAACCGGACCCTGGTCGAATTCGCCCGCCACTACGGCTACTTGCCAAAGGCCTGCAAGGCGTATCGGGCGAAGACCAAGGGCAAGGTGGAGCGGCCGTTTCGCTATATCCGTGAGGATTTCTTTCTCGGCCGCAGCTTCCGCGACCGCGACGACCTCAACGGTCAGTTCCGTCAGTGGCTCGACCAGGTCGCCAATGTGCGCACCCACGCCACCACGCACCGGGTGGTCAGCGAGCACTTCGCCGAGGAGCGGCTCTGGCTGAAAACACTGCCCGCCGGGCCGTTTCAGGCCGTGCTGCGCCTGGAGCGCCGGATCACCAAGGACGGCATGGTCTCGGTCGACGGCAATCTCTACAGCGTGCCCGACACCACGCGCCGCCGCCCGGTCGAGGTGCACAGCACCGCCGACGAGGTTCGTATCCTCGAGGAGGGCAAGGTCGTCGCGGTGCATCCCGTCATGGACGGGCGCGGCCAGCGCCGCATCACCGCCGGGCACCGGACCACGCCGGCTCCCGCCAACAGCCAAACGCCCCGCCACGGGCCGCCACCCGGCCGCTCCGGCGAGGTCGTAGCATTGCGCTCGTTGGCCTTCTACGACGCTGTCGGCAAACGGCTGGCCACGGACGGGGCGGCGGCATGATCAGCTCAACCATGCCGGAGAACCCGGTCGAGCGGATCCGGCACAACCTGGTCGGCCTGCGCATGCCCCGGGCGCTGGAAGCGCTCGCGGGCGTCATCCAGCAGCTCGAGCGCGGCCAACTCGGCGCCATCGAGGCGATCGACACCCTGCTCGCCGAGGAGATCACCGTGCGCGAGGGGCGGCGGATCAAAGCTGCTCTCCAGATGGCGCGGCTGGCGACGATCAAGACCCTGACGGGCTTCGACTTCTCGTTCCAGCCATCGCTCGACCGCAATCGCATCATGGCGCTGGCAAGCTTGGACTTCGTCGACAAGCACGAGGTCGTCCACTTCATCGGCCAGTCCGGCACGGGAAAATCCCATCTCGCCGTGGCACTCGGCGTCGAGGCGATCCGGGCCGGGCGCAGCGTGTATTTCTGCCCACTGGCCGACATCATCGACAGCTTGGCCAAGGCCGACCGGGAGGGCCGCCTGCGCGAGCGCATCCGCTATCTCTGCCGCACCCAGCTGCTGATCATCGACGAGATCGGCTACGTCACGCTGGGCGCTGCCGCCGGGAACCTGTTCTTTCAGCTGGTCAACGCGCGCTACGAGCGCGGCGCCATGATCCTGACCTCCAACCGGGGCTTTGCCGAGTGGGGCCAGGTGTTCGGCGATCCGGTCATCGCCACGGCCCTGCTGGACCGGCTGCTGCACCACGCGGTCGTCGTGCACATCGAGGGTTCCAGCTACCGCATGCGCCAGCACGCCGACCTGCTGCCGCCAGTCCCGCCGCCCGGCATACGCCCGGATGCTCAGCCGAAGCGCCGCGGCCGCCCGCCCAAA
Organism: Acetobacteraceae bacterium; assembly: GCA_965199555.1. GTDB lineage: Bacteria > Pseudomonadota > Alphaproteobacteria > Acetobacterales > Acetobacteraceae > LMUY01. Next base: position 20,393 of record CBDASJ010000007.1, read on the forward strand.
GTAGCTGCCGACACGATGCAGGCTGCCTGAGCCGCGTCCCCAATCTCCCGCTTGTCCAGCGTTACGTAACGGAAGCGATCATGCCGGAAGACCTGCCAACAGAAGCAAGCCAGGTGCTCACCAACGCGGAGCGCCAAGCTCGATATCGCGCCCGCAAGGCGGAACAGGCGGGAATTGCCATCCGCTACCGTCGACCTGCCGATCGCCGCACCAGGCCGCAGCGCTGGCACGCCGCCGTCGCCGAGCTGCTCGCTTTGCAGGCCGAATACGCCGCCTGGGCCGATGGCCTGCCGGACGGCCTGCGCGACACCGCCACGGCCGACGCGCTCCAGGCCATCGTCGACCTCGACCTATCCGACCTCGCCGATATCGAGCCGCCACGCGGATATGGTCGCGACTGAACGGTAACGAACTGGGGAATTTTCAATCGGCACATTTGGGGAGGATTCAACCGGTATTGACAGATGGAACCGATCAGCCCTTCGGTCTGCCGCAAGGCCAGGCGGAACACCGACCTCAGCGTCAGCGCCGTCGCGATGGCCAGGGGCGAATAGCGCGGCTGGCCGCCTCGCGTGGCACGCGGCTCAGCTTTCCATGCTGCGATCGCTGCGTCGGTGAACCACACCGTCAAGCTGCCGCGCTGACGCAGCGCTGCATCGTAGGCAGCCGAGTTCGTGGTGCGATGCCGCTGCTTTGGGATATGGTGGCGACGCTCGGCATTGGCTTTGAACGGCACGACAACCACCCCGGACAGTGACGGGAACAATCCCCACACCATCCTACTTCAGCCAACGGGGCGGCGATCCGTGCACCAAAGTCGCTCCAATCCTAACAAGTCACTTCAGGAACCGAAGACGAAAGGCATGAGGGAGGGAACGGTGAGTGCATTGCGCGGGTTTGTTGTTACCCCCGAATTCATCCTTCAAATTGCGCCGCAATTCCGCGACTGGGTACGATCAGGCCGCCCGAAATGGGGAGAGTTGGAGGAGGCCGCGACCTTCGTCCGCTCGGACCTGGGAATCTCGCTTCATGCGTGGGGTCAGGCTTGCGTCGTCTTGGGTCGCATGGAGGCGGTCAGTGTGCTCGCCGCCATTGCCGCACGGCAGGCAGTTGGAAAAGTGAGGTCAGCAGGCGGCCTTCTACGACGCATGGTCGATCTTCATATGGCCGGTGAGCTGCGGTTAGACCGCACTTTGTTTGGTCTTGCGGATCGACACCGGGCTAGCCATCGAACGCAGACTTGCACAGTGCAAGAGCTCGGGTTGTAAGCCCTCGCTTGAGCTCCAGAGACATCAGGCCGCGATAAGGAGTTTACATTCTTCAGCAACCCGGTGTGCCGCTTCATCGACATCATTTTCCGTTGTGAAGCGCCCAATACTGAAACGGATTGAAGCGTTTGCCTCGTTTGGCGAAAGACCGATAGCTCTGAGCACATGCGATGGTTCTGGTTGACCTGACGTGCAGGCCGAGCCTGTCGCTGCTGCAACGTCCGGATGAAGATGTTGCAGTAGCAGAGATCCGTCTAGCGATGGAAACAACAGGTTCAGATTGCCGGGGTGACGCGCAGCCTGATCCCCGTTAACCCGTAACCCAGGAACTGTTTTCAGCAGTTTGGCGAGAAACGTGTCCCGCAGAGCTCTGACCCGTTTGCGGTCTCCGTCGCGTTCGTCTGCAAGGATGCGGCATGCCTCACCGAAACCGACGCAGAGTGGCGTTGGCAGTGTTCCGGAGCGCAGCCCTCCTTCTTGGCCACCCCCATGAATGATTGGCTTGGGTCGCACGTGCAGATTACGGCGTACAAAGAGTGCGCCTATACCTTTAGGGCCATAAGCTTTGTGCGCCGACAGGCTCATTAGATCAGCACCGAGCGCGATAACATCCGTTGGCAGCATATTCAGCGCTTGTGCCGCGTCGGTGTGGAAAACCGCTCCTGCCGCGGCACAGAGCGCAGCGATCTCAGATAGTGGCTGCACAGTTCCGATCTCGTTATTAACCGCCATCACCGAGACTAGGGCCGTGCAATCGTCGACCACAGCGGCGACCGCGCACAAATCGACAATGCCGTTTGCATCAACCGGGACAGTGATGATCTCGAAGCCCTCGTCAGCTGCGGCGCGGGCTGCGGCCAAGATGCATTTGTGCTCGATCGCGCTCACTACGATGCGCTTGCGCGCAGGCGGCGATGCGCGGGCAATGCCAAGCACCGCAAGATTATTTGCTTCCGTCGCGCCCGAGGTAAAGACGATTTCGTCTGTGTCGGCCCCGATCAGTGCCGCGATATGCCTGCGCGCGGTCTCGACCGCAGCGTCAGCGCTCCACCCAAAAGCATGATCGACGGAATGCGGATTGCCGTACATTGCCGACCAATAGGGTTGCATGGCTTCCACCACGCGCGGATCGGCAGGTGTTGTGGCCTGATAGTCCATATAGATGCCGTGTTTTACGCCGCACGTGCTCATCCGATTGCCTGTTCGTGTTGCCTGAGCTACCGCCCCACTGGCGAGTAGCGCCAGTGGGGATTGACCCTCATCGAGTCGGAACACTAGGGTCAGCTGGACACATCTTCCAGTCCGGTCCCCCAACCTATGGCACGCAGCCTGCTCAACGACGATAAATATAAATTGCAATTTGCAGGTCATGAGACGTTCCCGCTGCGCTATGGGTGGTTAAACAAGGCTTATGATCAGGTAAGCAGGGTCATTCTATCAGGAAACAGCGATACGAACTCTATCTTTACTGACGAAAGCGCCATCTCATTTATTTGGGGTTGGCAAGAACATGGTCGTCTCAATGCGCCACTGGGCACTCGCGGCCGGTGTGATTCATATGGCCGACGCTGAAGAAGGCGCGCGCATGGGGCGGCTTGAGCCAACCGCGTTCGGCACAATGCTGCTGGAAGAGTGCGACCCCTATCTGGAGCACCCGTCTTCGCTATGGCTGATCCATTGGCATCTTGCCTCACGGCCGGCACGCGCCACCACCTGGTATTGGGCGTTCAACGAGCTGAATGAACCCAGCATTGACCGTGAGCTCGTGACCGACCGCCTCGCCCGCCGCATTGCCCGCGTTGCGAGAGTCCGGCCGGATGAAAGAGTCGCGCATCACGGAAACGACGATCCGGCGCGATGTGGAATGCTTTGTCCGCACCTATCTGGCGCGGCCCGTTTCCGGGCGCGCTGTACAGGAGGACAATCTTGAGTCGCCGCTAAGCGAGCTCACTCTCTTGCAACCGGCCGGCGTCGGTAGTGCCTTCCGATTTCGCCGCGGCCCCAAGCCTACTCTGTCGGACGAGGTATTCCTGTTTGGGCTTCTGGCCTTTTGGCAGGACCTCTATCCTACCCGAAGGGAGTTTTCCGTTGAGGCGATCACGCACGAGCCGGGCGGTCCCGGTCGCGTCTTTCTGCTCGACGAGGATTCGGTCGCTGACAGACTAGCGTCCGCCGCCGACCTTACAGGCGGTGCTATCCGTTGGGATGAGAGTAGCGGGATGCGCCAGGTCTATGCGCATGATCTCGACGCGATTGTGCCTCTCGATCTGCTGCGCGGCATGTACCGGCGCACGCTCAGGGCGCAGGCGGCATGAGTACGCTCGCCGACAAAGTCCGGGTTAACCGTCGCTTTCAGCGCTCTATCCGCGTTGATACCGACCTTGACGAACCGTCCTCGCTCGAAGGCTTTGTCTGCCCGTCTTCGACTGCCCAAGCCCTGCTGTCCATGGCGCGGCAAATTGTCGAGACGGGACAGGGTGCCTTCACCTGGACTGGTCCCTACGGCAGCGGCAAATCAAGTCTGGCAGTAGCACTGGCCGCGTTGCTTGGCGCTGACGCGCGCGCGCGCGCGCAAGCCCGCGCCGCTATTGGGCCGCAGGCCGCAGGCGAGCTGCTGTCTCTTCTCAAGGCCACCCGCAAGGGGTGGACAACCCTGCCGGTCGTTGGCAGCCGCACCGATGCGACGCTAGCCATCTCGGCAGCGCTTGACGGTCCCCGACGTGGTCGCAAGCGGACGAGCATTACTGGCACAGAGGTGATCGAGAAACTCAAAACGGCGGCGGCTGCAACGTCTGGCGCAGGGCTCGTCGTTATCATCGATGAAATGGGCAAATTTCTCGAACATGCCGCCTTCGGTGATGCGGATGTCTATTTTTTCCAGCAACTCGCTGAAGCTGCATCGCGTAGCAACGGCCGGCTCATTGTCATTGGGATCCTGCATCAGGCGTTCGACGACTACGCGCACCGGTTGACGCGCGAAGTGCGTGACGAGTGGCTTAAGATACAGGGCCGCTTTGCCGACGTGCCGATCAATGTCGCCGGCGAGGAGCAGATCGCGCTCATCGGGCATGCCATCGAAGCTGATGCACCACCCTCGATCCGACCGATTGCCTGCGGTATCGCCGCCGCCATTCAGCACAACCGCCCCGGCACGGGATCGCATCTCGATCAGGAGCTGGTAGATTGCTGGCCTCTGCATCCCGTTGTCGCCTGTCTGCTCGGGCCGTTGTCGCGGCGCCGCTTCGGCCAGAACCAGCGCAGTGTTTTCGGCTTTCTCAATTCCGCAGAGCCGCATGGGTTTCAGGACTTCCTGCGGGCAACACCTGCCGACGACGACCAGACGTATCAGCCGGCCATGCTATGGGACTATCTGCGCGCCAATCTTGAGCCCTCTATTCTGGCCTCGCCGGACGGTCATCGCTGGTCTCTCGCAGTCGAAGCCGTCGAGCGTTGTGAAGCGCGCGGGGGCGATCTCGACCACCTTCAGCTCGTCAAAACGATTGCGCTGATTGACCTGTTCAAGGAGCGGTCGGGCCTTCTGCCTTCCAGGAACGTACTTGCGCATGCGCTTCCGGCGCTGCCGACGGCACGGCTCACATCCATGCTGGACCAGCTCGCGACCTGGTCAATCATCATCTTCAAGAACTTTCTTGGCGCTTACGCCGTGTACGCTGGGAGCGATTTCGATATCGATGCTGCCGTCGGGCAGGCGCATGCACGCATGACGGGCGTTGACTTTGCGCGATTGCGCCATCTCGCCATGCTTCAACCTATTCTGGCCAAGCGGCATTACCATGCGACAGGCGCGCTTCGCTGGTTCGACATCGACATTGCACCCCTGACTGACGGCGCCGACTGCGTTCGCCGCTACCAGCCCCAGAACGGCGCGACCGGGCTTTTTCTTCTGCTCATTGCGACCCAAACCGAAACGCCAGCGAAGGCCCGCAAGCTCTGGGATCAGGCCGCAACGGCGACAGGGGACGTACCTGTTGCCGTGGGCTGGTCGCGCGACGGTTATACAATCCGCGAGCTGGCTCAGGAGCTATTGGCGCTGGAGACGGTTCGCGCCGAGCGTGCCGAGCTGAACGGTGATGCGGTCGCGAGGCGGGAGGTGACTGCCCGCATCGCGCGCGCAGCCGCCGATCTTGAGGAGCGGGTCCGGCAGGCGTTCCTATCTGCCGAATGGAAAGCAGCATCGGACAGCTCATCGGATGGAACGCTGACGATCCCACAGGATGCCGGCCTTGCCGGCTTGAATGCAGTTGCTTCTACCCTTGCCGACAGCCGCTATCCGCGCAGTCCGCGGGTGCATAACGAACTGCTTAACCGGATTAAGCCCTCAAGCAATGCCATTGCTGCCCAGAAAGCGCTGCTCAAGGCCATGGTCGATGGGCTTGGGCAGGCGCGTCTTGGCATCATCGGGTATCCATCCCACGGCGGGCTTTATTCCTCCCTTCTTGAAGCGACAGGCCTCTATCATCAGTCTGCGGTGGACGCGCAGGGCGGGTATCGTTTCACCGATCCACGCCCTGATGACGCGACCAAACTGGGGCCATTGTGGCAGGCGGCCGACGAGTTCTTCCAATCTGCCGGCGCGGCTGGAGCGAGCCTGCGCAATTTGTTCGACCTGTGGCAGGCGCCTCCTTATGGATTGCGCGATGGGCTGTTCCCCGTCTTTGCCATCGCCTACATCCTCAGTAGGACTGATACGTTTGCCATCTACCTCAACGAGGCGTTCCAGCCCCGGCTTACTTCCCTTCTGACCGACCGCCTCGCGCAGGACCCCAGCTGTATCCGCGTGCGATGGAGCACGGTCACCGACTTTCATCGGCGCATTTTGTCTGGTGTTGCCGAAGCCATCGCGTCGCACGGCGGACTGCCGGACGGTCACACCGTTGCTGAACCGCTCGAAATTGCACGGGGCCTTGTCGGCGTCATCACGTGCCTCAAGCCTTGGACCCTCAAGACAGGCCGCCTGTCACCGACGGCTGTGCAGGTTCGTAACCTCGCCAAGCTTGCGAACGACCCCAACAAGTTTCTTCTCGACGATATTCCCGCTGTGTTCGGCGATCCCGAACAGAGCGGCGCAACCCAGGCCGTTGATGCCTTGCCGATCATCTCGGCAGTGCGAAAGGGCCTCGACGAGTTGGTGGGCGCCTATCCCGGTATGCTGCGTGAACTGGCGGCGACCATGCTGCATGAGCTCCGCATTCCGGACGGCACCAAGCAAGAAATCACCGAACTGCACCTTCGCGCCGAAACCGTTCGAGGGCTGACTGGCAACTATCGGCTCGACGCTTTCGCCACTCGGCTGACAAGCTTTACCGGGACCGAAGAAGAGATCGAGGGCATTGCCAGCCTTGCTGCCAACAAGCCGCCCCGCGACTGGGTGGACCGCGACATTGATCAGGCGCGGATTGAGATTGGCGCACTGGCGCAAGAGTTTGCACGGGCCGAGGGCCTTGCCCATGTCAAAGGCCGGGGAGATACGCGCCGCGCCATCTCGGTGATTTTTGGCGATCCAACGCGCCCGTCGCCGGTGACGTCGGAGTTTGATATTGCGGTCAATCAGCAGTCCGAGGTCGATCTGCTGGTGACAGCATTCGCCGCCGTCGTCGCCAAGACCAACCCAAGCCGTGACATCATCCTTGCGGCGCTGGTCGAGTTGGGTAGCCAATTCACCGAAAACCCGCCCGTCGTGACGCAACTGGCCACCACCCGCACACTCAAGCGTCGGAGAGCCTGATGACACCTGGCATTGCGGCCGAACGGCATGTGCTAGGGCTTTCCGGGGGGCGGGACAGTGCCGCCCTGGCGGTGTTCATGCGCCAGCATCACCCAGAACTGACCGTCGAGTATTTTTTTACCGATACGGGCAAAGAACTTCCCGAGGTCTATGAATTCCTCGGCCGCCTAGAAGGATTCCTGGGTAAGCCGATCGAGCGCCTCAATCCGGACCGCGACTTTGATTTCTGGCTCACCCAATACAAGCACTTCCTGCCATCGCCGAAGACGCGATGGTGTACGCGCCAGCTCAAAATCAGGCCCTTCGAGCAGTGGCTGCAACCGTCGCTGGACGCTGGCACCAAGGTCGTCAGCTATGTCGCCATCCGCGCCGATGAGGATTACCGCGAGGGCTATACCGCCACCAATCCGAATATGACGGTCCGCCTCCCCTTCCGCGAAGCCAGCGTGGACAAAGCCGGTGTGCTCGACATCCTGGAGGCTTCGGGCGTCGGCCTTCCCGACTATTACAAATGGCGCTCACGCAGCGGCTGCACCTTTTGTTTTTTCCAACAGAAGATCGAGTGGGTGCGACTGATGGAAGAGCATCCCGATGCCTATGAAGATGCAAAGCTCTATGAAAAGAATGCCGTCGAGCACGGTTCCCCCTTCACCTGGAGCCAGGGTGAATCGCTGATCGAGCTCGCGCAGCCAGAGCGCATCCAGCAAATCCGCGACGACCATGCCAAGCGCATGACGCGCTTGAAGGGCAAGCAGCAGGTCAATCCTCTGCGGTCCGGCGGAGAGCCGCTCGATCTTGATGAGCTATATGGGTCCGCCAAAGTTTGCCTGGCCTGCCACAAATGACCGGCAGCTCCCGAACCGGCTTTCAAGAATTTCAAGGCACCCGGGTTTCTTACGTCCCGGACAAGCCCGGACTCTATGCATGGTACTATCGCCCGACGACGGTTCGCCGTGAATTCACGCCCGGCACGCTGACGCGCTTTCTGTCGTCCGAGACCAGGATCACGACCCATGTCCATCAGCGCTACGGTGTACGCACGATCGGTCAGTCGATCGGCGAAACTTTCCTGGGCGCTGAGCAGCAGGCCGTCGGTGCTGCGGTTGTAGAAGCCTTTGACGAGGCTGAGCCTTTTCTCGACTGGTTTTTTCGCTCCGAGCAGTTCGTTCATTTCTGCCGGCCTGTCTACATCGGGATCGCGCGGAATCTTTATGAGCGGGTCTACAGCCAGCACTATCTGTCATTGACTGACTATTGGGATGACACCTCCCAGGTGAGCCGTTTCATTGCAGCAAACAGCCAGACAACTGTCCAGAACGTCATGGATCGCCTCGACATCCCTCACTCGTTCGCCCTCGAAGCCAGGGTTCGGGGAATCTCCTCGAAAGACTTGATGGTGTCGGTTTTGGAGACGGATGAAATGCCACCTGACATCGGCCCCGACACGCCGACTTCGGATTCGTCGACGCGACGTGCACTTGAGCGGCTGCTCCAACTGCTGTCCGACCCTATTTGCGGGAGACGCTAATCATGTCGTTCACCTTCTCCGTCCAGAAATCTCCCGCCTATGGCACCTACGGTGAATTCTCGGTCGGCAGCGGCAGCTCGCAAATTCGTGCGCAGTATCTCCTCACAAAAATCCGCCCCGGCCAGCAAGGGCATTGGGAGAATCAACTCGCATCGCAGATGGCACCATGGCGCGAGATTTTCAAAATCGAGGAGCTGTCGTTCGACGAACTCATCCAGCGCGATCTCGATGATAGCCGGGTCGCGCACGATCTGATACCTTACCTACTCGGAGAGACAGGCCAGCATGCGCGGTTTTTCCCGCCCGTCCTTGCCGTGCTCGTACCCAAGCGTGAATCGCGCAGCGGCATCGGTCCCCGCTATCCAGCGCCGACCACACAGGGACAGACCTGCACTTACGGCGACCTATTCGACTTTGAGAAGGCCGTCATGGACGGCCAGGTCAGTCCGCTTGGTGTTATCCGCTACAATACCCAGAGATCGGCGATCGTCATCGTCGATGGGCAGCACCGGGCGATGGCGATCCTTGCGCTGCATCGCCAGATCAACAAGAGCTGGGGTGCCGACCCGTTCGCCCCCTATTACAGCCACATCCAGGTCGATCCCGAGACTGTCGCGCACATCGAGCTTCCCGTCTGCATCATCTTCTTCCCGGACTTGCATGAAGATCGGCTGGACTTCAAAGAGAAGGGCGTCGATCTCGTTTCTGTCTGCCGTGAGATATTCATTGTCGTAAACCGTCAGGCTAAACAAGTCAGCAAATCCCGTGAGCTTCTGCTCGATGACGAAGACTTCGCGGCTTTCATGATGCGGCGCACGCTCACCCGCTTCAAAGATCGAGCAGATGACTCTCCTGGCGCCGCTCGCATCTACTCCTTCGCCTTTGGGGACTCTGAGGCCGACAACGGCAGCCAGGTGATGGCGGGCCAGCTGGAACTGTGCAGCGCAGTCGCCCTCCACAAGATGCATGCCGCCGCCGGCTTCGGCCTGCCTGCTGCGTTCAACCTCACGAAGAGCGCCGACATCACTGACGGCCGCAACGTCCGCAATCCGATACGGCCGGCTGAAATCCTGACGGGGGCTAACGGCCCCGCCCTTGAGTCGATCAGCCGCCGGTCTGCCAAGACCCACAAGCCCGACGATGTCGAATTTGTTGCCGCGAAAATCGGCGAGCTGACTGACCGCATTATGCTTCCGCTGTTCGATCGGCTGCGGCCCTATGCATCCCACAATCAAGCCACGCGGCAACTTCTAGAAGCACTCAATGACCCGACCGCGCTCGCCGATCCTGTGCAGGCCAAATGCCGTTCGCTCCTATTTGACGGAACAGGCAACCGCCACGTGTTCGAGGAACATATCGGGCGCCTGAAGGAAAACATCGCCGAGGTCAAAGCACAGGGACAAACCGTTCCGACGCATCTGACGCAGCAATTGACCTATTGCGATTCGGTGAGCCGCGCTCTTCTCGATCGGGAAGAAGCAGTCAAACTGAACCGCTCGTACATCCTGTTCAACATCGACGTTCCAAATTTTGGGGCGCGCGAAAAGGCAACAGTCGAGGCTGACGTCAAAGAACTCCGGGCGCGCGGCAGGGCCATCTTCGACACGCTTTCAACGCAGGCTTTTCAGCTCGGTTATCTGATGGCCGTTCTCAGCCATGTAGAAATTCTTCTGCCTGCGGCCGCCACGTACGACGACCGGCTCGCCACGACGGATTTTGTCTCGATGCTCTACCTTGCCGGCCTGAATAGCTTCTTTGCTGTTCCCGCCGCCCGCCACAGGACCTTGAGCGGTTATGTCAGTGAACCCCGTGCTCGCGCTTTTGAGGCAAGCCAGTCCGGATTCCGTGGACTGCTCGCCGCCACCAATGTGCGCGAGCTCAACGAGAAGCAGTGGGAATTCTTCCGTTATATGATTCTTGAGATCGTCCATTCGCGCCTAGCGTCAACCGCTGTGCTGGAGGTCCTGAACGCTCCTGAGAATACGAGTCACACGGCTCGGTTCCGGGCGTCGTTGGCGGCCGTTGCAGATGACATTGAGACACTGCGCAGTCGGCTTTTCGAGGCCGCCGTGCGCACCGCTCAGGGAACACCGGACTTCCGGCGCGAGGTCGATATGCTGGGCATGCAGGCGAAAGCCAACGGCAAGACGGACGACGAGGCGAAGTTGTTGATCGATGCTGCCGTCGCAGCCAAGCGAACAGAAACCATCGAAATCTGCAAAGCGCATCTGAAGACCAGTCTTGGCCGGTTGGAATCTTCCGTGCAAATCCAGCGGCGTCTTGCACCGTCGGCAACGGTCACAGCTACGGGTGAAAGCGATAGCCCGGATGCCGAGCCCGCGGTTGAGCAAACCGATCTCGAAGTCGCGGTGGCGGCGGATCATCTGCAACATCCATCCGAAGACGACGACAAGGTCGAGTGATCTGGTAGAATGAGCACGCGCCATGCCGATGCCGGCAAACGCGTCGGCGGCGCGCTCTATTTGCACGTCTCTGCCCTGTCAGGTGCGAACCAGGTGACGCAGGAGCGCATCGAACGAGCGGCTGCTGCGGCTGAGCGACCGGACTGGAATGTCGCCAAGGTGCAGCGGGACGCGGTGTCGCTCCTGATCTACGAGGCGTTCGACGAGGTTGCCTTCCCTGCCCTGCTCGCCGCCGTGCGCGTTAACCTCGGCGACGGCACCGTGACCCGCACCGACTATCGGGCGCGCGCCAACCCGCCCATCCTGCACAGGAAGGAAACCTTGCTGCGGCCTGACGATCCCTGGCGCCCAGCTTTTGCCGCGCTGACGCGGCTGGCGGAGGAGCACAAGCTGTTCGCCGAGCCGCACCGCATTGGCACCCGCAAGGCGTGGCTGGAGCGTGTGGAGGCCGCAGGTCTCGTCGTGCAGGGCGCCAGGTTGCTGCGCCGTGAGACCGTGCCTGTGGATGTCGTGCGGCACCGCACCGCCATCATCCGCCGGGACCTGTCCCAGCCGGTTCAGATGCTGGTTTCGCACCGGATCGTCACCGAAAGCACGACAGTGCTCGATTACGGGTGCGGCCAGGGCGACGACGTTGCAGCGCTCGTATCGGGCGGTTTCCAGGCGTTCGGGTGGGACCCCCACTACGCACCCGACGGCCCCCGCTGCCCGGCGGATGTCGTCAACCTTGGCTTCGTGTTGAACGTCATTGAGGATCGCCACGAGCGCGCCGAGACTCTGTTGGCCGCATACGGCTTTGCGCGACGGGCTCTGTCGATCGCTGTCATGCCGCTGGGCAAGTACACGTTCGACGGTCTCAAGCCCTACGGTGATGGCTATGTCACCGCGCGCGGAACGTTCCAGAAATACTTCGCTCAGCAGGAGCTACGCGATTTCATTGCGGAGGCGCTTGGCGAGGCCCCCGTGGCTTTTGCTCCCGGCATCTTTGTCGTCTTTCGCGACAAGGAGCTTGAACAGGAAGTGCTGCTCAAACGTCAGGCCCGGGCTATCGTCCGCCCGGTCGGGCTGCGGTCCCCAGAGCGTGAACGGCGGACTTTGCCGGCGCGCCCAGAGTTGGCCGAGCGGATCAGACCAGAACTCGATATTCTCTGGACGGCGCTGGTGGAGCGCGGCCGTGTGCTCGATGCGGAGGAATTTCCGAATGATCTGCATGACCGGCTCCGTGCCGCCAAAGTGGCGCCAGCGCGGGCGGTGGAATATTGCCTGTCAGACCCGACCAACCGAGACCTGCTGGCGGCAGCAGCGGCCACCCGCCGTGAGGATCTTCTTATCCATCTCGCGTTGACTGTATTTCCCGGTGCGCCCCGTTACACGACGCTGCCGCGCCCGATCCAGAGAGACCTGCGCGCCTTTTTTGGCAGCCACGGGGCGGCCATGCAGGCAGCCAATGCGCTTCTCTTCTCCGTGGGCAAGGCAGAGGCCATCTGCGACGGCATCAGCGCTGCCGTCACGATGGGGCTTGGCGCAATGCGGGATGGCAACACCTTTCGCATGCACGCGCCCGTTCTGAACCGCTTGCCAGCCGCTCTGCGCGTGCTAGTGGGCTGCGCCGGTGTCCTGCGCGGCGGCACAGAGGGTGCTGATTTCATCGACATCAAAACGGACGGCCGCCGGGTTGGCTTCATCGCCTGTACGGATGTGACGGCTCGTCTGCCCGTCTACACCGAGCGCACGCGGGTCGATCTTGGCCGTCTCCGGGTGACGGTTGACCAACCTGAAGGCATGATCCTTTATCTCAAGGGGCGTTTTCTGCCCGCCGACACGCCGGGCGTGGCCGAACAGCTCCTGTTTGACGAAAAGCTCCTCAAGGCGGGGCTCGTGGATGCGGAAGGAAAGGGGCCGCGCTATGCCGAATTGCAGGTGCTGTTACGGCTACCAAGACAGAAATCGTTCGAGCGTGTATGAATGCACGTTGCCAACAAAACTATAACTGATTCACACAGCTAGGCCGTTCCAAGTGCGTGCAGAGCTACCATGAATTCAGTCAGCTCCACATAACCGCCGACCTTGCTTATCGGAATTACCTGCACTTTGCTGTCCTTGAACCAGCGGCTCTCTTCAATGGTGGTGACGTCTTCCTGTGCCATAAGTGCGTAATGGTTCGGTCCTGTCGTTGGTGCGAACTCGTCGGCAAGGTAACCTAGGAGTAGTCGAATCTCCGGGTCTGTCAGAGATGCACCGACAAACACTATAGTAAACATCGAGAACATTGCCGCCAGCATGCTCTGGTAAGCTCGCTGACGATAGAGTAGCTCTCGATAGTCAATCTCCGTCAGTATGATCCCATTCCCGGCCTTTAATGCATCGCCATGTGCTTTTAAAAGGAAGAACTCGCGCCTGTAGAGCCGACGTTGGATCTCGCCTGTGTCGCGGAAGGTGCAGACTGGCAAGCCGTATTTACCACTCTTTTGATAGGCCTGCTCCAGCAGGATGTCGTAGTTAGTCGTAATTACAAACTGCAGATTCTTTGCTTGCACAATCGCATCGTGAAGATCGGTTGGCTTGGGAGCCGGTGTTATAAACGTGGACTCGATGAACTCATCAAAATTACTGGCAAGATCCTCTTTTAAACCGCCGGCAATCATCAGAAATTTTGAGCTGTCGCCCACCAGCGCTCGATACTCCGCTAGGCGGTCGCCTTTTATCAGGCGAAGGCGCTCCGCCTGCGATATCATAAGCTCAAGCAAATTCTTCCATGTTGGGAGACCCGCGCCCACCGATGCGCCTGCACCGACTAGGAGTGCGCAACGGCCCTCGCGATATGCCGACACTAGAGGGCCAGGAATGTTCGCCTGATCGAAAGGCATCAAGCTCTCCCGGAAATATCGTTGAAGAAAGCCTGCATAGCCGCAGCACGGGCTCGAATGTTGGAGGTAGTCCCTCCCTGAATACGAAAAGCGTTAATGTAACTGTAAAGGTGACGATCCAAAACAGCGTCTTTTCGACGACCGCGGATCAGGGCATCTGGCTGGCTGTTGTACTCTAAGCGTCGTGCATCGAACGCCCGATAAGCGGCTGCAACCTTGGCAGCGTTGGTGGACTGTCCGGATCGCTGCCGCTGCATAATTAGCCAGCAGAGATCCATGACGATCCACTTTTGCGTAAGCTTCCGACCTAACGCAGCGTCGACCTCCTCCAAAACGTTAAGAGTATCGCCCACTTCGGCAGCCATTTTGAGAATATCATTGGCCTGATCGGGGCCGTAGGACAGGATAAAGCTACGAAGGCTTGGTGCCTTAAGGTCGCTTGGGCCTTTTGCTGCCATGGCAAAGAGTAACGTCGTGAAATCAACCTTTTTGTAGCGCGCTCCGGAAATTCTTGAGTTGACAAAGAACTCGTGCGTTTCAGCAATTACGTTAATTGTATGTTGCAATGGCCCGCCTATGGCGTTGCGCAGCTCCGCAGGATTCAGAGACACGCCCATTTGCAGCCGAGAAAACAGGCTAGAGATTTCGTCCTGCGTCGACTGCGTTATTTCTGACACCACAGCGTCGAATACGTCAAACCTGTTCCGCAAGTCTTTGTGGATCTGAGCAAACTTCAGTCCATGAACGTTGTGTCCATCAATTTGCGGCAATGGCTCAATGAAGTTAAGCGGTAAGTTGCCAGAACGGAATTCAAATATTGCGCGCAGGCGTTGCTGCCCATCCACAGCGTCATACTCGTGAGGCGATCCGGGGGGAAGCTTTCGCAGGTAAATTTTTGGGATGTCCATCCCACGAAGAATCGAGTCGATAAGTAGCACCTGCCGCGTAGATTGCCACGCTGCGCCGCGTTGGAAGCGCGGATTTAGATCTATCGCGTCCTTGAGGTTCCACAGCGTCATGATGGTCCACTTGCGTTGTTCGATCTTCATTCAAGCGCCACGCCTTCGCGAGATAATGCAATCTGCCCTGTCCGATCTTGATATAGAGCAGCGTTCTTGTAGCGAAGCCATCCGGGTTAATAGCTTGGCGGTGCAATAAGGCGGACAGGGCCGCCGTATTCTGATAACAGATTTTATCAAGATAGGATGGTACGAGAGGGAGGCTCCATGGACGACCCCGACCGCAACGCCGACCGGCTCCCGATCCCGTCAGCACCCGCCGGCCGGCTGCTGACGGCGGCTGAGTTCCACCGCCTAGCCGACGTGCCGCCGGAGGTCGAGTGGTTCGCCAATGTGACCAACCCCAACACCCGCCGGGCCTACGAGAACGCCGTGCGCGACTTTACCCGCTTCGCCGGCATCGCTCGGCCGGAAGAGTTCCGCGTCGTAACCCGCGCGCACGTCATCGCGTGGCGTGACGAGCTGGCGCGGCGCGGCCTCGGCGGCGGCACCGTCCGGCACCGGCTAGCGTCGCTGGCCTCGCTGTTCGAGCATTTGTGCGAGCGGAACGCCGTCACCCACAACCCGGTCAAGGGCGTCGAGCGGCCGCGGACGGAGAGCGGCGAAGGCAAGACGCCGGCCATCGGCGACCACCAGGCCCGCGAGCTGCTCGCGGCGCCCGCCGAGGATACGGTCAAGAGCAAGCGCGACCGCGCGATGCTTTCGACTCTGCTGTTCCACGCGTTGCGGCGCGAGGAGGTGTGCAAGCTCCGGGTCCGCGACGCCAGGCACGCGCGTAAGGGCGTGCCGCACCTCAAGGTGTCCGGCAAGGGCGGCAAGACACGCTACGTGCCGCTGCACCCGGCCACCCAGACCCTGATCCACGAGTACCTCTCCGCCGCCGGGCACGGCGAGGACGATTCCGGCGCTCTGTTCCGGCCGACCCGCAACAACCGCACCGGCCGGCTCGGCGACGCGATCACCGCCGACCAGGTCTATAGGTTGGTGCGGGGCTATTCTGCCGCCCTCGGTTTCGAGATCGGTGCGCATGCGCTCCGGGCTACGGCAGCCACCAACGCACTCGACCACCAGGCTGACATCGCCAAAGTGCAGGAATGGCTCGGGCACGCGAACATCGCGACAACGCGAATTTACGATCACCGGCGCACGCGGCCAGAGGACAGCCCGACGTTCAAGGTGAGCTACTAAGCAGCCAGCCGTGTCCGTCATCCAACCCAACGCGGCTAATCTCGCAATCCGAGAGCGTCTAACCAGGCGTTGACAATACCGAAGGCATCCTGCTGCCATTGATCCTTAGTGCGGTTGCCAAGGATAGCGGTATCCGCGACGAATTTCCGCACGCTTATTGGCCCGAAGCCTTCAATGTCGCTGAACTTCTCGCGGATGATGCGGTAGCCTGCTGCGCCGCTCGGATGTTCGAGGAGCGGTTTGCAGGCATCTGCAAGGGCCTCGATGCCGTCGCCGTAATTCCGGATACAGTAGTAGATGTCGTAAGCGTCTTTCTGTTTCAAACGACCGCCCAGGGCGTGACCCTTCATCGCAAGCAGCGCTTGAATGGAGCAGATCGCAATCTCCACCGTGTTGGTGCCGCCGCCCGGCATCGGCGCACTGACGGCTGTTAATTCGTGAAAACGCAGTGCGAGATCCGCGCCGTCTGCGCGCTGGACCGCGAAGTGGTCCACGAGGGGCGGCTTGTTCTTGATGATCTCCGCATCGCGCGGCATCAAGAAGTCGATGATGACGTTGACGGCCTGCCCGTCGTCCAAAGGCGGCACTTGGCGCACAAGTTGGAAGCGGCGTAGCTCGCGGCGTTGCTGATACCCATGGCTCATCAGGGATTGGACAAGCGTCGCATACTCGCCGTCACCGAGAGCCTCGGCATCAAGACTGAGATCAACATCGATGGTGCCGACGTGCCGCATCTCCTCATTGTCGAGAAGCAGCCACGGAACGGCCCCACCGATTACCGCGAACTTACCCTTGTAGGAGCCGAGAATCTGACCGATTTCGACGAGGACGGATTTGACAGCTGCGGTCGTCCGATCATCGTAATCGGAAGCGGACTGGGGATCCTGCGGGTTCAATTCGGCCATGCAAGTTTCTCGGATCGAAGATGCTCCGCGGCCTCGACCCCACGCTCACCCGCGGTTGCGAGGTCTAGATAGGTCTGAACCGGACTGGTGCAGAGGATGCCCGGAACGGGCTCGACAGCGTCTAGGAATACGCCCTCATCGTAGGTCACGGTGATCGCGACGTTCTCGCCCTTTGACGCGCTTGTTAGTTTCAAACCCGACTTCAGGACGTGGAGCCCGGCATTGTTGGCATAGAAGTGCTGCGTGGTTGAGCGCGCGTAAGGCGATAGCCAACGCGCAGCCGAGAAGGATGCGAAGATCGCTCGGGCGCCATGTGCATCACCGTGATCATTGGGGAGGATGCCTTCCTTCGCTACAATGTCGAGCTGCTTGCCATGCAAAATCGTGTAGAAAAGCCGCTTTTCTCCCGCCGGAGGTTCGTAGGCGTCGCGCCATGCGTCCAGCACCCTGTTCGGTGCGTGGAGATACAGACCGTTATCCGACAGCTTAGCCCACTCGCGGTCCAGCAGGCTGGCCCGCACGTTGCTGACCTGCCCCAGACTAACATTCGCCACTTTAGCTAGATCCACGACTTTCCATTCGCGTGATGGATCGCGAAGCATGGTTCGCAGGATCTGTGCCGACTTTGGCTTGAAGATCGACTTCAGATCTCGTCGCTGAACCGAGGGCTTGCTCGAGACGGAGCGCTCGATGAAAATGCCATCGAAGACGATGCGTACGTTGCCTTCGAGATCGAGGAAGCCAACGTTAGCCTCGCGGCACATCGCTTGCGCTTCGGCGGAGAGGTATGTGGTGATGAGGACGGGCGTTGCGTCGCGGCCAAATCGGGCATGGGCGAGGTAATTGCGCAACTGGAGAACAGCGTTACGCACTTGCCTAGGCTGGCCGCTGCTCTTGACCTCGCACACCAGACGATGATGCCTGCCGAATGCCGTTATGTCGGCCACGATGTCGACGTGGTTTCCGTCGATCGAAACCTCTCGATCGACGGCGTCGACGCGTATCGGGTCTACGCCCGAAAGCAGGCCGCGTAGGGCTTCAACAGCCCTCGCCTCCAGGTCCTTCATCGAAGCAAGCGATTTCAGCATTTGTTGAAAATAGCATTCTCGCTGAAACCGCGTCAACCGCTTTCACTAAAAGCTCTTACTTCAACAAGCGCTGAAAAGGCAGTTTTAGATGAAACGTGTTATTGGAAAAGATGAGCGGCATACCTTGTCCGGTGTGGAGCGCCTTCCAGATCCTCGTCGCAGACATCCCTAGCGCCGACGAGCGTGCGCGGGTCATTGTCATCCCATGTGCAATCTCTACAGCCTCACCAAGGGCCAGCAAGCAATTCGCGAGCTTTACCGGGCAATGGTGGACCGCGCCGGCAACCTGCCGTCGCTGCCGGGCATCTTCCCCGACCAGATGACGCCCGTGGTCCGCTCAGGCACGGACGGGCGCGAGCTGGTCATGATGCGTTGGGGCTTCCCCTGCCCGCCTTCGGTTCCCGGCAATCGCGCCGTCACCAACATCCGCAACACCGCGTCGAGCTACTGGCGAGCCTGGATGATGCCGCAAAACCGCTGCTTGGTCCCGGTGACGAGTTTCTGCGAGTATGCGCCCGGCAAGCCTGCCGTGCCGCATTGGTTCTCCTTGGCGCAGGATCGGCCGCTCTTCGCCTTCGCCGGGCTGTGGCGGCCGTGGACCGGCACCCGCGGCACGAAGGCTGAGCCGGTGGAAGGCGCGCACGAGCTGTTCGCCTTCCTGACGTGCGAGCCGAACGCCGTCGTGGCGCCAATCCATCCCAAGGCCATGCCTGTGATTCTCACTACGCCCGAGGAATGCGACGCATGGCTGACGGCACCGATCGATGAAGCGCTGCGGCTGCAACGGCCCCTCGCCGATACGCTGCTTTCGATTGTTGCCAAGGGGGAAAAGCAGGACGGCGCGTCAAGTGTGGATCGGCGTCGGTTGGAACCCCTGATCGGCGTGGGGGGCGCCGAATTCTTCGCTAGGAACATTAGCCACTTACGGAAGGGACCCCGGCGCCGAAGGGGTTCCTCGACGGAGCCGGTTCACAGTCACTGGCTCTCACGACGATGGGCCAGCCCTGCGGTGGCAAATGCCTGAAGCTACGTCCGCTTTCGGGAACCTGACCTGAATGCCTAAGCGTCCGAGATGCGCGCATTGCAGACAAGACGCAGGTGCGGCCGGTCTCGTTGTGCCGCCCTCAATGCAGGTTCCCGAGCGGCCCCGAGTCACGCCGACCGCACGTCTCTTTTTGCTGCCAATGATCCGGGTGACGTCGTGGGCTGCCGCTTGGGGTGCGGCTGTCGCGTCTCGTTAAGAGGGCGCCGTGCTGCGTAGCTTCGTCCCCGACCGGCCATAGGCCCAGGTGGCTGCGTCAAGGCAAGAGCGGTGACTAGTGAAGAAATGTCGATCTCGTAATCAATCTTAGCAACGGCCTCGGCCTTCGATGTCAGCGGCAGCGGGTCGGTGTAGTGGGATGCTCCGACCGATGAGGGCTCGTGACCTACGATCTGGTCCACCAGCGTGTCGGACCCAACGAACTTCGCCTTCAATCTGGTTTCGAACGTCTTCCGGAAAGCATGGAACGGGGTTCGGGCGCTATCAATGCCGAGGGACTTGCGCCAGCGGCCGAACCATTTGGAGACGTTGGCGCCACGTTGCTGGGACACCTTGCTATCCTTCATTCCAGGAAACAGGCGGGGTGACCCGCGGTCCAGGGCGTCCTGGGCAAAGTCCATCAAGTGGAGCCGAGTTAGGTCGGGATGGAGGGGGATCTTCCTGTCGCCGGCCTCGCTCTTGAAGGACCGGTCGCGATCGCTCACTAGGTTGATGTGAGCGATCCCATCCTCACGCTGGAAATCGCCAGGACGCAGCATCGAGATCTCGCCCAGCCGCATACCCGTGTAGAGGCCGATCAGCACCGCCCAGAACTGTGCGCGCTGCAATTCGAT
Organism: Acetobacteraceae bacterium; assembly: GCA_965199555.1. GTDB lineage: Bacteria > Pseudomonadota > Alphaproteobacteria > Acetobacterales > Acetobacteraceae > LMUY01. Next base: position 40,300 of record CBDASJ010000007.1, read on the forward strand.
ATCGTCGGGGCCGGCATCCCGCATGTGCGGTGGCGCGAGGAACAGTTTCGAATTCAGCATGGCGGTAAGCTGAACGCTCGTGAACGCCACGCGACTCCGGCCTGCAAGGCGGGACTCCTTCTTCGCTTCGGAACTTTTAAAGGCCTTGCCGGCAAATGGACATGCCCCGTTGCGAAGTGCGCGGGCTCGCTCCTCATCATCCACCATCCACTTGCCCCAGCTGGTGAAAACGCTGAAGTCGCGGTTCACGGTCTTCTTGCTGGTTGGCTCGATAAGGCCGGCGAGGCGTTTTGGATCGAGCCTCACGCCACCATGCGCGATCCGCTCCTTGCCGGCCGCAGCGTCGGCCCGGAACCGGCTGGCCGTCGTGAGTGCTTGGGAGGGTGACATGCCCGCGTAGAGGCTCTTGCCATAGAGTCGCGGCAGTTCCTGCAGTCGATCGCGGAACTTCCCGGTTATCGTTCGCGTGATCTGGCTGACGGGCATGTCTCCCATCAAGCTGACGAACTTGAGCACCGCGACATCGGCTTGCTTGCGGTACTTCGCCGACCAGCTCGATTGGCTCGCGAAGAACTCGGCAAAGCTCTCACTCAAGAGCAGTGTTGCTTCAGCCGTGCTCCCGCTCGGAGCGCTTTGAGGTGGCGGGGTCGCCGGGCGAGGGTTGACCGCGGAGGATTCAGCGGCCCCTGGGAGTTCTTGCACCGGAACATCGGCTGAGGCAGGCCATCCGTCGCTGTAATCGCCCCACTCCCGCCTCGCGTTGATCTCGTAGGCTCGGGCGGCCACGACGAGGGAGAGGCGGCACAGGCGGCGCCACGCGGCGGAGTCCGGCGGAAGGGCGAGTTGCCGCGCCGACAAGGCGTCCTCCACCAGTGGGCGGACGTCCTCCTGCGCGTTGCACATCACGGCGTTACGCCAGTCCTGCGTCCACTGATCGGGAGGGTAAGGCACCTCGTCCCACTCTTCCGGCTCCAGGCCTTCATAGCGCGGATCGGTCTGCGGCTCCGGCGTCCAGGGCGGCGGCCCAGGCTCGCGTTCGGCCCGCGTGCGCTCGCCATCCTGCAGGATGCGATGGAAGATGTCGTCGAGCACGCGCTTGAGGTCTTCACGGGTGGGGCTGGGCCGGCGCATGAGCTGCAGGATAGCACGGTCGTAGGCCGCCGAGCAGGCACGAGCGCGGCGCCGGGCGAGCGCCGGATCGGTCGTGCGCAGGCTGCGCGCGACCCGGCGCATCCCGAGCTGTGACAGGCCGGCAGGCACGCGGCGCTGCCACCAGTAGGTGGCGCGGCGGCGGTAGAGATGGTCGATGCAGGTCCCCAACTGGCCGCTCCCGACGGCGCTGGCTGGGGGTGTGGCGTACAGCTCTGTACGACATTTCCAGCCAAGGCGCGAGTGGTGCGCTCGGGAGCCTTTGAAATCAGCAACTTAGAGGGGGAGTGGCTGGGGGACGTGGATTCGAACCACGATAAGCAGAGTCAGAGTCTGCTGTCCTACCGTTAGACGATCCCCCAAGCGGCGGGGCGCTGTTATCATCCGTTGCCGGGGGATGCAATCGCTTCGGGGCGTCGGCGGCTCTCCAGCTGTAGGGCAGTGTCAAACGAAGGGACCAACCCAACCATGGTGGAGGCAATGTTCGCGGCCTGGCGCGCTTGGCAGCTCGTAGTCTGCCGGAGGGTTGTCGCGTGAAACGTTGGTGGGCTTGGCCGCTCGTGGTGGCGTGTGCGGGTCAGCCGGTGTGGGCGGCGGATGAGGTTGCGCCGAACCACCGGCCGGTGAAGGCGGTTGCCCCGGCGCGTCTCGCCGTGGGCGCGCTGGGCAGCTTGCCGCTATACGTTTCCCGCGACTGGTCCGCGCCGTTGCCAGGCGTGACCCGGGCAGTGCTGGTGCTGCACGGCCGGTTGCGGGATGCGGATGTCTATTACCGCTCCGCCCTGCGTGCGCAGGAGGCTGCGGGTGACGCCGGCCGCGCGACGATCATGATCGTTCCGCAATTCCTCGGCACCATCGATGCGGAGGCCTACCACCTCCCGCCGGACACGCTGCGCTGGACGTTGGAGGGGTGGGAAGGCGGCGATCCGGCGCTCGGCCCGGCGCCCGCCAGCTCCTTTGCCGCGCTGGACGCGATCCTGGCCCGGCTGGCGGACCGGCGGATCTTCCCGGACCTCACCCAAGTGGTGGTGGCCGGGCATTCCGGCGGCGCGCAGGTGGTGCAACGCTACGCCATTGCCGGCAAGGGCGAGCCGGCGTTGCAGGCGGTGGGGGTCGGCGTGCGCTACGTGGTGGCGAACCCGTCTTCCTACGCTTACTTCGACGCCGCGCGTCCGGTGCCGTCCGTGGCCGCCGCTTGTCCGGGCTACGACAACTGGAAATACGGCATGCAGCACCGCCCCGACTACCTGGCCGCACCCACCGCGGCCGGCCTGGAGCAGGCCTATGTCGCGCGCCGGGTGATCTACCTGCTGGGGACGCTGGACACCAACCCGAACCACCCGGCGCTGGACAAGAGCTGCATGGCCGAAGCGCAGGGGCCGTATCGCTATGCGCGCGGCCACGCCTATGCCGCCACAATGCAGGCGCGAAACAACGGCACGCCCGCTCACAGCCTGCACGACGTGCCCGGGGTGGGGCATGACGGCGACAGGATGCTGACCTCCGCCTGCGGGCTGAGCGCGCTGTTTGACCTGCCGGGCTGCTGAGCCCCCGGCTTGCTGCCGTCCGACCCGAATGGCATCGTCGCGCGTCATCTCCTGGAGTTCGCCGTGAAACGACGCACCTTGCTTGGCACGGCGGCTGCCGCGGCTGGCCTGTCTGGCCTGGCGGCGCCGCATCTGGCGCGGGGGCAGGGCGCCCGGCTGTTGCGCTTCATTCCCCAGGCGGATCTGTCCACGCTCGACCCGCATTGGAACACGGCATATGTCACGCGCAACCACGGCTTCATGGTGTTCGACACGCTGTATGGCGTGGACAGCGCGTTCACCGTGTCCGGCCAGATGGTCGCCGGGCACGTCGCCGAAGATGGCGGCAAGCGATGGACGCTCACCCTCCGAGACGGGCTGATGTGGCATGACGGCACGCCGGTGCTGGCGCGGGATTGCGTTGCCAGCATCCGGCGCTGGGGCACCAAGGACGCGTTCGGCCAGGTGCTGCTGGCGGCGACGGACGAACTCTCGGCGCCGGACGACCGCCGCATCGTGTTCCGCTTGAAGCAGCCATTCGCGCTGCTGCCGGACGCGTTGGGCAAGACCGGCGTCTACATGCCGGCCATGATGCCGGAGCGGCTGGCCAAAACCGACGCCAACACGCAGGTGACGGAGATGGTCGGCAGCGGGCCGTTCCGCTTCAAGGCGGATGAGCGGGTGTCCGGCGCCCGCGCCGTTTACGAGCGGTTCGACGGCTACGTCCCACTGCAATCCGGCACGCCATCCGGCACCGCCGGCCCGAAGGTCGCGTATCTCGACCGTGTGGTGTGGACCACCACGCCGGACCCGTCCACAGCCAGCGCCGCGCTGCAGGCGGGCGAAACCGATTGGTGGGAGTTCGCCAGCGCCGACCTGGTGCCGCTGCTGCGCCGGAACAACCGCATCAAGGTCGCGGTGCAGGACCCGGTGGGCCAAGTCGCGCTGTTGCGGATGAACTGGCTGCAGCCGCCGTTCAACAACCCGGCGATCCGCCGCGTGGTGTTGCACGCCGTCGTCCAGTCCGAGTTCCTGACCGCGATGATGGGCGACGACCGCTCGCTGTGGCACGACGCCGCCGGCGCGTTCACGCCGGGCACCCCGCTGGCCAACGATGCCGGCATGGCGGCCATCACCGCGCCGCGCGACTGGGACCGGCTGAAGCAGGACTTGAAGGAGGCCGGCTACAAGGGCGAGACGGTGGCGCTGATCGTGCCGGCGGACTTCCCCAACCTGAAGGCGCTTGCCGACGTCGGCGCCGACATGCTGCGGCGCATCGGCATGACGGTCGACTACCAGGCCATGGATTGGGGTACGCTGCTGACCCGGCGCGCCAAGAAGGACCCGGTGTCGGAAGGCGGCTGGAGCCTGTTCTTCACCTTCAGCGGCGGCGTCGACCAGATGACGCCGGCGACCCAGTTGATGATGCGCGGCAACGGCGCCAATGCCTGGTTCGGCTGGCCCGACGACCCGAAGCTGGAGGAGTTGCGCGCCGCCTGGTTCGCCGCGCCCGACGCGGCGGCGCAGAAGCAGGTGGCGGAACAACTGCAGCTTCGGGTGTTCGAAACGGTGCCATTTGTGCCGCTCGGCCAGTATTTCCAGCCGACTGCCTATCGCACCACGCTGAGCGGGATGCTCAGCGGCTTCGCCACCTTCTGGAACGTCAAGAAGGAGGCATGATGCCGGAGATCATCCGCTTCGCCAGCTTGCCCGTGTCCCCCTGGCACAATGGTGCCGGGCGCAAGGCGGACATCGCCGCCACCGCCGGATGGAGCGTCGGTTTCGCTTGGCTGGATCGGGATGCGCCGTTCTCGGACCTGTCAGGCCGCGACCGGACGATCACCCTGGTGGACGGGCCGGGCTTCACCCTGGGGTTCGCCGACCAGCCCGCGTTGCGCGTGACGGAGCCGTTCCGCCCGGCGGCGTTCGACGGCGGCTGGCCGGCGCATTGCACGCTGGCGAGCGGCCCGGGGCTGGTACTGAACGCGATGACGCTGCGGGCGCAGTTCCGCCACAGCGTCACGGTGTTCCAGGCCGACGCCACGGCGGAGGTGGTGCCCGATCCTGCCGCGGCCTTCTTCATGGTCCTGCTGAGGGGGACCGCGACGATGGCGGGGGCGGCGGACACCATGCAGCCCAGGGACGCGGTCCAGGCCGACCGCCCGTTTGCCCTCCGCGCCAGCGCCGGCGCGCTTGCCTGCGCGATCACTGTCACGGCCCTGCCGGCAGCCTAGCGGCGATAGCGGGGGTGATACGCCGGTCGATGATAGACAGGCCGGTGATAAGCAAAGCGGCGGTGGAAGGCAGGCCGCGCGTAGGAGCGGCGGGCAACGTACCCGTAATACCGTGAACGCGCGACGCCGGTCCGCCTGAAACGCCGCGCCGCATAGCTGTGATAGTACCGGCGGCTGGGGTACGCCCCGCTGCTTCGGCCGCCGCCGGAGGGTGTCGCCGTCAGCGCTTCCAGCGACAGCTTGTTCAACTGGTCGGCCGTGGCCTGCGCACGGGCCGGGCCCGGCGGCGGCAACAGGCAGCCGGCCAGCAGGGCGAGGAACAGGAAACGTCGCATGGTGCTTTCACCCCAGATCGAAGCCGCGGCGATACATGCCGGCCCTTCGTGGCGCAATCTTGACGGCACCGACCCCTGAGACCATAACGCCCGCCCGGATGCATGGGCATCCCGCCCCTATGGGGGCACCGCCGCTCCGCGATGGTCGCGCAGCGGCGCGTTGGTCGTTGTGGAGCGTGCACCATGTTCGACAGCCTGTCGAGCAAGCTGAACGGCGTTTTCGAAGGGCTGCGCAAGCGCGGCCGCTTGTCGGAAATCGACATTGCCGAGGCGCTGCGCGAGGTCCGCCTCGCGTTGCTGGAAGCCGACGTCGCCCTCCCGGTGGTCAAGGACTTCATCACCAAGGTCCGCGAGCAGGCCACCCAGATCGAGGTGCTGGACAGCGTTGCCCCGGGCCAGCAGGTCATCAAGGTGGTGAACGACGTCATGGTGGAGGCGCTGGGCGGCGCCGGGGCCGTCCCGTTGAACCTGGCCGCGTCCGCGCCGGTGCCGATCCTGATGGTCGGCTTGCAGGGCTCCGGCAAGACCACGACCTCCGGCAAGATCGCGCTGCGGCTGACGCAACGGGAAAAGCGCAAGGTGCTGTTGGCCTCGCTCGATACGCAGCGGCCGGCGGCGCAACTGCAGTTGCAGCAACTGGCGCACCGCGCGGGTGTCGCCAGCCTGCCGATCGTCGCCGGGCAAACGCCGGTGGAGATTGCTCGGCGTGCCATGGAAACCGGGCGGCGCGAAGTCTACGACGTGGTGATCCTGGACACTGCCGGGCGCCTGTCCATCGACGCCGCACTGATGGACGAGGTGCGCGCCATCCGCGCCGAAACCAGCCCGGCGGAAACGCTGCTGGTGGTGGATGCCATGACCGGCCAGGACGCCGTCAACACGGCCCGCGCCTTCAACGAGGCGCTCGGCATCACCGGCATCGTCATGACCCGCATGGACGGCGATGCCCGCGGCGGCGCGGCGTTGTCCATGCGCGCGATCACCGGCGCGCCGATCAAGCTCACCGGTTCCGGCGAGAAGATCGATGCGCTGGAGGAATTCCACCCCGAGCGTGTCGCCGGCCGCATCCTGGGCATGGGCGACATCGTCGGCCTGGTGGAAAAGGCCGCCGAAACGGTCGACGAGGAGGAGGCCGAGAAGCTCGCCGCCAAGATGATGGCCGGCAAGTTCGACCTCGACGACTACGCCAAGCAGTTGAAGCAGATCACCAAGATGGGTTCGATCTCCTCCATCGTCGGCATGCTGCCCGGCATGGGCGCGGCCAAGGAAGCGTTGGAGAACGCCAACGTCGACAAGACGGTGCTGGCCAGGCAGGGGGCCATGATTTCCTCCATGACCATGAAGGAGCGGCGGACCCCCGACATCATCAAGGCGAGCCGCAAGAAGCGCATCGCCGCCGGCTCCGGCACCACGGTGCAGGACGTCAACAAGCTGCTGAAGCAGTTCGATGACATGTCCACCATGATGAAGAAGATGCGCAAGCTGGGGCAGAAGGGGCTGATGCGCCACGGCCTGGGCGCGATCATGCCGAAAAGCATGCAGCAGCGTCGCCCGTATTAATCCAACATCACCACAAGGATCGAGTGCATGGGACTGAAGATTCGCCTGGCCCGCGCGGGCGCCAAGAAGCGGCCGTACTACCACATCGTGGTGGCCGACAGCCGCTCGCCGCGGGACGGCCGCTTCATCGAGAAGCTCGGCAGCTACAATCCGATGCTGCCGGCCGAGCATGGTGACCGCGTGCACCTGCAAGGCGACCGCATCCTGCATTGGCTGGACGAGGGCGCGCTGCCGACGGACCGCGTCGCCCGCTTCCTGGGCCGTGCCGGGCTGGCGCCGATGCCCGCCTACAAGGAGCAGCCCATCCAGTCCGCCCCGAAGAAGAAGGCGCAGGAACGCGCCAAGGCAGCCGCCGAGGCCTGATGCCCGACGCGCTCATACTGTTGGGCGTGGTAGGCCGGCCGCATGGCGTGCGAGGGCTGGTCCACGTGGCCAGCTACACCGCCGACCCGCTGGACCTGGCCGCCTACGGGCCGCTGGTCGATGACGGGGGGCGTCGCTGGAGCCTGGCCTGGCGCGGCGCCGGCGTCGCGGAGCTGCGCGATGCGGACGGCCGTGCCGTGACGGACCGCAACGCGGCCGAGCGGCTGGTGAACACGCGCCTCTCCATCGAGCGGAACCGGCTGCCGCCGCCGGACGAGGATGAGTTCTACCTGGCCGACTTGGTCGGGCTGGCGGCGGTAACCGCGGACGGTGCGCCGCTCGGCCCGGTAGCGGCGGTGCACGATTACGGTGCCGGCGCCAGCCTGGAAATCCTGGCGGGAGGCCGGCCGCTGCTGGTCCCCTTCACCCACGCCTGCGTACCGAAGGTGGACATCGCCGCCGCTCGCATCGTCGTCGTCTTGCCGGACGAGGTGGTGGTCGCAACCGACGCCCCTCCATCTACCGAGGAGGCCGTCATGCTCCCTCTCTCGCCGGGAGAGGGTCGCGGCCACAGCCAAGACAACGCGCCGTCATGACCTGGCGCGCCACCGCCCTCACCCTGTTCCCGGACATGTTCCCGGGCCCGCTCGCCGGCTCGCTGGCCGGGCGAGGACTGGCAGCCGGCATCTGGTCGCTGGACACGCACGACATCCGCTCCGCCGGGTTGGGCCGGCACCGCAGCGTGGATGATGCGCCGTTCGGGGGCGGGGCAGGGATGGTGATGCGGCCGGACGTGGTGGACGCCGGCATCGCCGCCGTGGCCGATGGGCGCCCGCTGCTGTTTCTCACCCCGCGCGGCCGCCCGTTCCGGCAGGCGGACGCGGTACGGCTGGCGGCGGGGCCGGGCGCGATCCTGCTGTGCGGACGCTTCGAAGGCGTCGACCAGCGCGTGATCGAGGCACGTGGTGCCGACGAGGTCAGCGTCGGGGACTACGTGCTGTCCGGCGGCGAGTTGGCGGCCATGATCGTGCTGGACAGTTGCGTCCGCCTGCTGCCCGGCATCATGGGTGCGGCGGACAGCGCGGTGGAAGAAAGCTTCAACGGCGGCCTGCTGGAATACCCCCATTACACCCGCCCGGCCGAATGGCAGGGGCGCGCCGTGCCGGACGTGCTGCGCAGCGGCGACCACGCCGCCATTACGCGCTGGCGTCGCGACCGTGCGGAAGAAACCACGCGGGCTCGCAGGCCGGACCTGCTGGCCCGCCCCGTTGCATCCGGCGTCACAGCGCCGTAACAGATCGCGAGAAGGACGAAGACCATGAACCTCATCCAGGAATACGAGGCCGGCGAGATCGCCCGCCTGACCGCCGCGCGGGCGGTGCCGGAGTTCACGCCCGGCGACACCCTCCGCGTGTCGGTGAACATCAAGGAAGGCGAGCGCTCCCGCGTGCAGGCCTTCGAAGGCGTGTGCATCGCCCGGTCCAACAAGGGGCTGAACAGCAACTTCACCGTGCGCAAGATCAGCTATGGCGAAGGTGTGGAGCGCGTGTTTCCGCTTTACGCACCGACCATCGCGGCGATCGACGTGGTGCGCCGCGGCGACGTGCGCCGGGCCAAGCTGTATTACCTGCGCGGCCGCCGCGGCAAATCCGCCCGCATCGCGGAAAAGGCACGCGACACCAAGACCGAGGCCGCCGTCGCTCCGGAATCCAGGAGCGAGACTGCCGCCGCCGAGTAGCTACTCCAGGGCGCGGCCCTTAGACCCCGTTTTCTCCTGGTAATCAGGTGCCCGGAGGACGACTGTCCTCCGGTGGGGTCCAGGGGCGAAGCCCTTGGAACAGGGAGAACAACAATGCCGCGCACGCTGTTCGATAAAGTCTGGGACGCCCATGTCGTGGACCGGATGGAGGACGGCACCTGCGTCCTCTACATCGACCGCCACCTCGTGCATGAGGTGACGAGCCCGCAGGCGTTCGAGGGCCTTCGCCTCGCCGGCCGCGCGGTGCGCCGGCCTGGCGCCACCATCGCCGTGGTCGACCATAACGTCCCCACCAGCGACCGCCGCGCCGGCATTGCCGAGGAAGAAAGCCGCATCCAGGTGGAAACACTGGAGCGCAACGTTTCGGAATTCGGCGTTCCCTACATCCCCTTGATGGATGCGCGGCAAGGCATCGTGCACATCATCGGGCCGGAACTCGGCATCAGCCTGCCCGGCACGACGATCGTCTGCGGCGACAGCCACACCTCGACCCACGGCGCCCTGGGCGCGCTCGCCTTCGGCATCGGCACGTCGGAGGTGGAGCATGTGCTGGCCACCCAGACCTTGTTGCAGAAGCCGGCGAAGAACATGCTGGTGTCCGTGGAAGGCGAGCTGGCGCCTGGCATCACCGCCAAGGACGTGGTGCTGGCGATCATCGGCAAGATCGGCACGGCCGGCGGCAACGGCCACGTCATCGAATACGCCGGCAGCGCAATCCGCGGGTTGGACATGGCCGGGCGGATGACCGTGTGCAACATGTCCATCGAGGCCGGCGCCCGCGCCGGCATGATCGCCCCGGACGAGACGACGTTCGAGTACGTCCGCACCCGCCCGCAAGCGCCGAAAGGCGAGGCGCTGGAGCAGGCGATCGCCTATTGGCGCACCCTGCCATCCGATGAAGGCGCCACCTACGACCGGGTCGTCACCCTGGATGCGGCCGACATCGTCCCGATGGTGAGCTGGGGCACCAACCCGGAAGCGGTGCTGCCGATCACCGCCGAGGTGCCCGACCCCGCCGCCTTTTCCGACCCGGCGAAGGCGGACCAGGTGCGCCGCATGCTGGACTACATGGGCCTGAAGACCGGGCAGAAGCTGGCCGAGCTGCCGATCGACGTGGTGTTCATCGGCTCCTGCACCAACAGCCGGATCGAGGATCTGCGCGCCGCCGCGGCCGTTGCCCGCGACCGCCACGTGGCACCGGGCGTGCGCGCCCTGGTCGTGCCGGGCAGCGGCCTGGTGAAGCAGCAGGCGGAGCAGGAAGGGCTGGACCAGGTGTTCCTCCAAGCCGGCTTCGAATGGCGGGAGGCCGGCTGCTCCATGTGCCTGGGGATGAACCCGGACAAGCTGACGGAAGGCCAGCGTTGCGCCAGCACCTCCAACCGGAATTTCGAAGGCCGCCAGGGTCCCGGCGGGCGCACGCATCTGCTGTCCCCCGCCATGGCCGCCGCCGCGGCTGTGACCGGCCGGTTGGCCGATGTCCGGGAGTTCATTTGATGGAGCCCTTCACCACCCTGACGGGCGTCGCCGCGCCCTTGCCGCTTGCCAACGTGGACACTGACAAGATCATCCCCGCCCGCTTCCTCAAGACCATCAAGCGCACCGGGCTCGGCGTCCACCTGTTCGACACCTTGCGCTACGACCCGGCGGGTGCGGAGCGTCCGGAGTTCGTGTTGAACGAGCCGAGCTACCGCAACGCCGAGATCCTCATCGCGCATGAGAACTTCGGCTGCGGCTCCTCCCGCGAGCATGCGCCGTGGGCTCTACTGGATTTCGGCATACGCTGCGTGATCGCGCCCGATTTCGCCGACATCTTTCACGGCAACTGCTTCAAGAATGGCATCCTGCCGATCCGCCTGCCGCGCGCCGTGTGCGACCAGTTGATGGAAGACGCCCGCATGGGCGGTAATGCCCGGCTGACGGTGGATTTGCAGCGGCAGGTGGTGGTGCGCCCGTCCGGCGAGGAAATCCCGTTCGAGATCGACGATTTCCGCAAGCATCTGCTGCTGAATGGGTTGGACGATATCGGCCAAACCATGCAGCGCGGCACGGCGATCGACAGCTTCGAGGCCAAGCAGGCCGCTTGGCTTCCCGCCGTCACGGCCTGACCTGCCGGAGGGACCCATGCCCGCGAACAAGAAGCTGCTGCTGCTGCCCGGCGACGGCGTCGGCCCCGAGGTAATGCACGAGGTGCGTCGGGTGATTGATTGGATGGCCCGCCGCCGTCGTGCGACCTTCGAATTGGCCGAGGACCTCGTGGGTGGCGCGGCGATCGACGCCAACGGACGCGCCATCTCCGACGGCACGGTCGCCCGGGCGAAGGAAGCCGACGCGGTGCTGTTCGGTTCGGTGGGCGGCCCGAAATGGGACAGCCTGGGCTTCGACAACCGCCCGGAATTGGCCATCCTCACGCTGCGTCGCGAACTCGGCCTGTTCGCCAATTTGCGCCCGGCCATCGTGCTGGACCCGCTGGTGGAAGCGTCCACGCTGAAGCCGGACGTGGTGCGCGGGCTGGACCTGATGATCGTTCGGGAAAGCACCGGCGGCATCTATTTCGGCGAACCCCGCGGCGTGGAAACGCTGGCGGACGGCCAGCAGCGCGGGTTCAACACCGAAACCTACAGCACGCACGAGATCGAACGCGTGGCCCGCGTCGGCTTCGAACTGGCCCGCAAGCGGCAGAACCGCCTGTGCAGCGTGGAAAAAGCCAACGTCATGGAAAGCGGCCTGCTGTGGCGCCAGGTGGTCACCGCGCTGGGCGCCCGCGAGTTCCCCGACGTGACGCTGAGCCACATGTATGCCGACAACTGCGCGATGCAGTTGGTGCGCAACCCGCGCCAGTTCGACGTGATCGTCACTACCAATTTGTTCGGCGACCTGCTGAGCGACCTTGCCTCGATGCTGACGGGCAGCCTGGGCATGCTGCCCTCCGCCACCTTGGGCGACGTCGACCCGGCCACCGGCCGCCGCTACGCCTTGTATGAGCCGATCCATGGCAGCGCCCCGGATATCGCCGGCCGTGGCATCGCCAACCCGCTGGGCCAGATGCTGAGCTTCGCCATGTTGCTGCGCCACTCCTTCGCCATGGAGGAGGATGCCGCCATGATCGAGCGCGCCGCCACCAACGTCCTGGCTAGCGGGCTGCGCACCGCCGACGTGATGGCACCGGGCGCCGCGCAGGTCGGCACGGCGGTGATGGGCGAAAGCATCCTGCGCGAGCTCGACAAGCTGGCCGCGTAGACCGGGCGCTTCACCCCGGCCTGGCTTGTGGCTAACGTTACGGCTTCGTCCATGCAGCGGAGTCGTATCAGGGTGAAAGACACCGTCATTGCGGTCTACGACACCGCCGACCACACCGACCAGGCCATCGATGCGCTCCGCCGTGCGGGCGTGCCCAACACGTCGATCCATCGCCATATCCGCGAAGGCGACGACCTTACCCGGGAGCATCCGTTGTTCATCGAGGAAGAGGTCGGCGGTCTTTGGTCGGCCCTGTTTGGGACCGACCATGTTGTCGAGCACGCCATTCATGACGGCTCACCGGAAGCCGGCGGCACGGTGGTTCGGGTGACCCATATCCCGGACGAGCATCATGAGGCGGTGCTGGACATCCTGTCCCGTTATCACCCGGCGGAAGTCCGCGCTGCCGTGGACGCGTAGCGCCGCCGCGTGATCTCAGCGCGACCTGGCTGGCGGCGCTGACAGCGTGATCTCCCACGTCTCGCGCCCGGCGGTGAGTTGGCTGATCTGGTAGTGGATGCGGCGTTCCCCGTCGCCCGTTTGCACCGCCGCGTCGCAGTCCCATTGCACGAGGTCGCCAATCTGCGAGTGACCGGCCACGTGGATATTGGCCAGCCCGAGGGTGCGATCCTTCAGCTTGTCTCGCAGCAACCCCAGCACGGACGCGGTCGCCGTCTGGTCGCCGCATTGCGGCACCGGGCCGAAGCTGCGCACCGTTCCGCTCGTCAAAGCGGTTGCGCCGACCGCAGGCGCCGCCACGGGCAGTTGCGCGCCCGGTTGTGGCACCGGCGACACCCCGGGCGGTCCCAGGTAGTACGCAGCTACCCCCATTCCGAGTACGGCAAGGCAGATGATGGCAAGCACGGGGCGGCGATACGTCATGGCCCCGCAAACGCTGGACGGCGCCGCAAGGTTGTTCCGCCGTGGGGGCGAAACATCACCCAACCCTCGCTCACATGGCCGTCAGCAGCCACCATGGACCGCCAAGCGGGGTGACGGACCGAGCACGGCGCGTTAAGCTTTTGCCGTGACCCCGCTAGAATGGACCCTCCCGAGCCTTGTTCTGGGCGCCGCCGGCGCCGCGATCACGTGGATGAAATCCCCCGCTCCACGGACGCAGGCTCGCCGTGCGCCACCTTTGCTCATGCTGCCCGACCATCCAGAAGCAGCTTGGACGTTGGCCCCGGTGCCGTTTTCCGCGCTGGTAGTGCGCTACCGGGAAGCCGACGGCAGATTGAGTGAGCAGGTGGTGCACCCCAAGACGATCCGCGGGGAGCAGGTCGGCCACGGCCGTGTCAGGCCAAACGTGGTGAACGTGTTTTGCGAACGGGAGCGGAGCATGCGCGCCCTCCGCTTCGACGGCATCCTGTCGGCGGCGGACCTGCGCACCGGTGAGTTCATCGACGACCTGTACACCTATTTCGGCGCCGCCCAGCCCGGGGGTGCGCCGGCCCGCATCTACGGCATGGCGGAACCGACACGGCCGAACTCGGCGACGGCTTAAAGCGGCAGCCGGATTCGCGCCCGCAAGCCGCCCATTGCACTCTGTTCCAGCAGGATGTCGCCGCCATGCGCGCGGACGATGTCGCGCGCGATGGTCAAGCCGAGGCCGGTGCCGCCCCCGCCCGTTTCAAAGGCACGGAACACGCTTTCTCGCCGGTCGGGCGCGATGCCGGGCCCGTCATCGTCGACCAGCACCTCCACGTTACGGTCCCGCGGCAGCGCCGTCAGGGCAATGCGGTGGGCATGGCGGCGGGCGTTCTCCACTAGGTTGGTCATCGCGCGCCGCAGCGCGTCGGGGCGCAGCAGCACCGTCAAGTCGCCCGGCGCATCCAACGTCACCTCCGCACCGGTGCGCCGGGCGCCGGCTGCAACGTCGGCCAGCATCGCCGACAGGTCGACCGGCTGCGCCTGCTCCATGCCTTCGCCGCGGGCAAAGGAAAGGTAGCCGCCGATCATGCGCTCCATCTCCTCTACATCCCCCGTCATATCCGCCAGTTCCTCCTGCTGCGCTTCGCCCACCGGCAGCATGGCAAGCGCCAAGCGCAGCCGGGTCAGGGGGGTGCGCAAGTCGTGCGACACCCCTGCCAGCATTTCCGTCCGTTGCGTCAGGAAGCGGCTGATGCGGGCCTGCATGCGGTTGAACGCCGCTGCCGCCTGGCGAACCTCCGACGCGCCTTCCGGCTTGATCGGCCCGCGGTCGCGCCCCATGCCGAACGCTTCCGCCGCGCCGGCCAGCCGGCGGATCGCCCGCACCTGGTTGCGCATGAACAGCGCCGCGATGGTGAACAGCAGCAGCGCCGACCCCGCCAGCCACAGCACGAACAGGTACAGCGTGGAGGTGTAGAGCCGCTTGCGGGGCGCCTGCACGTGCAACACGCCGTCTGGCAATTGCACGTGGATGTCGACGTTGCGGGGGTCGCTGGTCCAATCCATGGTGTACGGCCGACCCACCTTCTGCGTCAGGGCGGCCGCCAAGTCGTCGTCCATCGGGCCGAGTTGGTTGATCCAGGGCCGCTCCTCGATCGTCTCGCCCGGCATGAAGCGCATCGGCACCTCCAGCCGCTGGTGCGCCGAATAGATGATCCAATCGCGGTTCTCGTCGCCGGGAAAGCGGTGCATCAGCTCGATGGTTTGCGCCACTTCCCCCGCGATGGCGAAGGCCAGGCGGCGGGACGTCACGTCCAGGTAGCTGCCGTAGAAGACGGTGAAGGCCACGGCTTGCAGCAGGACCAGCGGCAGCAGGATGATCAGCAGGCTGCGCCCGAGCAGGGAGCGTGGCAGCATGCGCTTTATGCCGAAATGCAGCCGCACCCTCAGGCGCCCGGCTTCAACACGTAACCCCGGCCCCGCACCGTGTGTAGGAAGCGCGGCTCGCGCGGGTCGGCCTCGATCTTGCGGCGCAGCCGGGTCACCTGGACGTCGATCGCCCGCTCCCCCGCCTCGTCCATGCCCAGCGCCTGGCCGATGGCTTCACGCGACAGCACCTCGCCCGGCGTTCGCGCCAGCAGGCCGAGCAGCGCCGCCTCGCCGCCCGTCAGGTGCACCACGCCGTCCGAGCCGACCAACTCGCCGCGCGCCACATCGAAGGTGAGGCCGCCGAGCTGCACGTCGCTCACGGGGTCGGCGGTCGTCACCCGGCGCAGCATGGCGCGAATGCGCAGCACCAGCTCGTAGGGATCGAACGGCTTGCCCAGGTAGTCGTCGGCGCCCGCCTCGAACCCGGCGATGCGGTCCTCCGGCGCACCGCGCGCAGTCAGCAGCAGGATCGGCACATCGGATTTCTCCCGCCGCATCGACTCAGTCAGGTCCAACCCGGTTTCGCCGGGCATGCTCACGTCCAGCACCAGCAGGTCCGGCTGGACGGAGCGCATCTTCGCCCGCGCATCCGCGGCGGTTTCCGCCACCGTGACGCGGAACCCGTTTTCCGACAGGTAGCGGTGCAGCAGCCGGCGTAGACGGTCGTCGTCATCCACCACCAGCACGTGGGGCTGGACGGTCACCGGCCGGGCGCCTTGTCCAGGAACGCGCGGGCCGAGGGGTCCATCACCGCCCGCATGACCCGGCCGAAGCCTTCCACCGCCGGGCCGCCCGCTTCACGATACGCGGCGGCGAGCCGTTCCCGCTGGCGTTCGAACAGCCGCCGCTCCAAGGCTTGCCCCTCCTGCGTCAGCGTCAGCAGGCGCTGGCGGCGATCCTGCCGTCCCGTGGCCTGCGCGACGTAGCCCTTCTCGACCAGTTCGGTCAGCACGCGGGCGAGGCTTTGCTTGGTGATGCGCAGGATGGCGATCAGGTCGCCGACCGTCATGCCCGGATTGCGGCCGATGAAGTGCAGGGCACGATGGTGCGCCCGCCCCAGCCCAAGCTCCTCCAGGATGACGTCGGCGGCGCCGGTGAAGTCACGGTAGGCGAAGAACAGCAAATCCTGGGCGAGCCGCATCTGCTCCTCTCGCAGGAACAGCAGAGCGGTGCCGGCCTGCTGGGCGGCGGGGCGCAGCACGGCGCGTTCGGCCTTCATTCCGGACATGGCTGCTCTTCACGTGCGTTGGGACAGCTTTCTTGACGTTTCAGAATTTCCACCATAGCGTTTGCCTGGTTAAAGCAACAAAATTACGTAGGAGAAGGATTGTGGCGCTTATTCCTTTCGACGATCGCGATGGTCAAATCTGGCTGGACGGCGAGATGGTCGCCTGGCGCGATGCCAAGCTGCACGTGCTGTCCCATGGACTGCACTATGCCAGTGGCGTGTTCGAAGGCGAGAGGGCTTATGCCGGCAATATCTTCATGCTGCGGCAGCACACGAACCGGCTGATCGAATCCGGCCGCATCCTGGGTTTCCACATCCCATGGACGGCGGAGCAGATCGACGCCGCCTGCCGTCAGGTGGTCGCCGCCAACGGCCTGGTCGACGCCTATGTCCGCCCGATCGCCTGGCGCGGGTCGGAACAGCTATCCGTTGCCGCCCAGCACACCACCATCCACCTGGCGATCGCCTGCTGGGCCTGGCCGAACCTGTTCGGCGCCGACCGCATGAAGGGCGTCCGCCTGGGCATCGCGGAGTGGCGCCGTCCGGCCCCAAACACCGCGCCCACCGCGTCCAAGGCGGCCGGCCTCTACATGGTCGGCACCATGGCCAAGCATCAGGCCGAAGCGGAAGGCTGGGACGACGCGCTGATGTACGACTGGCGCGGCCACGTGGCCGAAGGCACCGGCGCCAACATCTGCCTCGTGTTCGATGGCGAAGTGCACACGCCCACGCCCGATTGCTTCCTGGACAGCATCACCCGGCGTGCGGTGACCGCGTTGGCGCACAAGCACCAGATCAAGGTGGTGGAGCGCACCATCATGCCGGAGGAACTGGCGACGGCCACGGAAGCCTTCCTGGTCGGCACCGCGGCGGAGGTGACCCCGGTGCGCCAGATCGGCCCGCACAGCTACACCCCGGGTCGGATCACCGACACCCTGCTGACCGAATACGACAAGCTCGTGCGGCTGTCCCCGGCGGAAGTGACCAAGGTCGTCGGCGAGGTGGCCGCGTAGTTCAACGCGCGCCCGTTGTCAGCCGGACGGAAAAAGCCCTCTCCCGCTGGGAGAGGGTGAAGCGCCGTACGACCGGACTGAACCGAACCCGGCGAACACCGGCGTGAGCAGCAACAGCCAGGCGATGCGCGCGCCGTAGCGGTCGTGTGGGCCGGACAGCGCGCCGGTGGCGAAGGCGTTCGCCGCAACGCCCACCACGACGATTGCGGCCAGTCCCGCCAACGCCGGGTTGCGCCGCCAGGCAAGCCCGCCCAGTACCAGCGTGCCGACCGCGCCGACACCGAGCAGCACCAGATGCAGCGGCAGCAACGGCGCCGCCACCGCCGGCAGCGTTCCGGCTACCTGGCGGCTGGCAAGGAACCGCTGCTGCTCGGCCGCGGGAAAGTACGTTTGCAGCAGCTTGCCCACCGTGGCGACCAGGTGCTGCGGCCCCAGCGTGTCACCGACGGACACGTGGACCAACTGGCGCAGCGTGTTGGCCAAGGCATGCTCCAAAGCCTGCACCGGCTCGAACCGCAAGCTGGCCGCGACGATGCGCGACGCTTCCGGAGCGACCAGGGTAGGCCCGGATTGCTCCGCCCAGATCGGCCCATCCGGCGCCCACAGGAACGCGTCGCTGTCCATCGGCAGCCGTTCGGCCCAGGCACAAAGCCGATAGCCGGCGCCGGGGCAGACGCTTTGGAGGTAGTCCGCGGCCGGGCCGTCCGCCTGGAGCCGCGCCAAGGCGAACACGGAGCCATAGGGCGACACCCCCAGCACGCCGTTGCCGACCAGGTTGCTGCCGAGCAGCCAGGCCAAGGCCACCACCAGCGGCACGGCACACAGCAACAGGCGCCGGAAGCGTAGGATCGCCACCGGAACCAGGCAGCCGGCTGCCAGCACCAGATGGGCCAGGTGGGACGCCACGGCCACCGCCGCCAACAGCCCGATGGCGAGCCGCACCGGCGTGCCGAAGCGTCCCCAACCCAGAACGAACAAGCACAGCACCACCAGGGGGGCGAACACGTCCGGCATCACGAAGGGCACGAACCAGGGCAGGGCGCTGCCCACCGCCAGCAGCGCGCACAGCCCCACATGCCGCCACGGACCGGCCACGCCGACCACCCGCGCCGCCAGCCACAGCATGGCGCTGACCGCCAGTGCCTGCCCGGCCACCACGCCCCACAACGAAGTGCTGGCGTGCAGCAGCAGGATGAGCGGGCCATACACCCAGGGCTTGTCCCAGCCCATGGTCGGCGCCAGCCCCATATCCGCCAGCCCGGCCGTGTCGCTGAACACGAGCGGGTAGCCGTTCACGAAGGCCGGCCAACTCAGGAGCACCGCGCCGACGCAAACCGCGAGCACCCGCCCGGCCAGAGGCAGCCTCACCAGCGGGAAGCAGCCTCGGAATCGGCTTGCCGTGCCTCCACCCAGCGCTCGGCACCGTCGGCCAGCCGCTCCTGCTTCCAGAACGGCGCCGCGGTCTTTAGCCAGTCGATCAGGAAGGCGGTCGATTCCAGCGCCGCCTGGCGATGGCTCGCTGCGGTCAGCACCAGGACGATGCCGTCGCCCGGCACGAGGCGGCCCACCCGGTGCAGCACGCAACATCCCAGCAGCGACCAGCGGCGGCAGGCTTCCTCGGCCATGGCCCGCATCGCGGCTTCGGTCATGCCGGGGTAATGCTCCAGGGTGAGCGACTCCAGCGGCTGCGCCGGGTCGTCCCGCACGATGCCGATGAAGCTGCCGACCCCGCCCACGTCGCGGCGCCCGGCGGTCAGCAGGGCCAGTTCGGCATTGACGTCGAACCCCGCCGTTTGGACGCGGACGGTCGGCGTCACCCGCCCGTCACCGGCGGAAAGAAAGCAACCTCGTCCCCGGCAGCGACCGCCGTTGCGGGCGGTGCGAAGGTCTGGTTGACGGCGGCGCGAACCGTGGACAGGTCGGCAAAGGCGGCCGTGCCCGCCGCGTCGCGGGCGCGCAGCCACGCCGCAAGTTCCCCCACCGTCACCACGCCGGCCGGCAGCGCCAGGCTTTCCTCGCCCCGGCCCATCCGTTCCCGCAACCAGGCGAAATACAGGATGCGCAGCACTACGGGCGCGTCGGCACGGTTTGCACGCTGCCATCCGGGCCGATCAGCGTGCTGGTGCCGTTGCCGTTGGGCACCAGGATGCCGCTGCCGCCCGGGGTCGGCGATTGGAGCTGGCGGTAGCCGCGGCCGGTGCCGCGCCCGGTCACGTCCACGGACGGCCCGTTCGGCGTGTTCACCGTGGGCGAGCGCAGTCCGGTGGGTGGTGGTGGCGGCGTGACCGGCGGCGGCAGGCCGCGATCGGCGTTGTTGGCGCGGTTGACCGCCGGGTTGGGCCCGTTGGCCGGTGCCCCGGCCGCCGGCGTGCCGCCCCGGCGGATATCCTCCGCCTGCTGCTTTTCCATGTCCTGCAGGCTTGGGTCGGGCTTGATGTCGGTCGGCCAAACATTGCCCGGTTCCGGCAGCAGCGGCGGCACCGTCACGGTCTGCCCGCGAATGCGCAGAAACGTCTCGCTGCTGCCGGCGGGCGCGTTCGGCACGGCGCCGAACCGTTGCGTGGTGTGGTCCAGGAAGACGCCGGTGCCAGTACAACCGGACAGCAGCCCCGCGAGCAGGGTAGCAAGGCTTGGCAGGGCGCAACGCCGCATGAAGGGAAGGCTCCTCAGACGGCCGAGCGGCCGGGTCGGGCCGGACATTGCCCGCTACCGGCGCTCTGCTCAAGCTTGCGCGATGATGCTCTGCACAAAGCCGGTGATCCATGTGGCAATCGCGTCCGCCGCGTTGAGGGCCAACTGCGGCCGGTCGCAGCCGGGTAGCGTGGCGTCGCTGGCCACCGCCACCACGTCCGGCCAGTCCGGCCAAAGCGGCGGCTTGCCCAGCGCCGGCCGGTGAACCTCCAGCTTCGGGATGGGGTCGCGGCGAAAGCCCTCCACCAGCACCAGATCCGCCGGGCCCATCCGGGCGAGCAGGTCGGGCAGGGCGGGTTCGGCGCCCGGCTCCTCGTGCAGCAGGGCCCAGCGTCCGGGGCTGGCGACCAGCACCTCGCCGGCACCCGCCTGGCGATGCCGCCAGCTATCCTTGCCCGGCCGGTCCAGCTCCGCGCCGTGATGGGCGTGCTTCACCGTGGAAACGGCCAGCCCGGCGGCCAGCAGCCGGGGCAGCACCGCCTCGATCAGGGTGGTCTTGCCCGCGCCCGACCAGCCGGCGATGCCCAGCACCGCGCGGTGCCGGGCGGGCAGCCGGGTCACGGCCCATTCTCACCCAGCGCGTTGCGCGCCGCGCCAAACTGCGCGTGCCGCAGGCTGGCCAGCAGGTAGTCCCATCCCGTCACCAGCGTCAGCAAGGCCGCGACCCACAGCATCGCGCCGCCGATCGCCGCCACGGGAAGGTCCACGTGCAGCAGCACCCCAACGTCGTCGCCCGCCAACAACGTGCCCAGCGCCCCCATCTGGAAACCGGTCTTCCATTTGGCCAGCCGGGTCACCGGCAAGCCGATGCGCAGGCCGGCCAGGTACTCCCGCAAGCCGCTGACCAGGATCTCCCGCAGCAGGATGACGATGGCCGGGTAAAGCGCCCCATAGGGGAACCGGTTTTGCCCTGCCAGCAGGATCAGGCTCGCGCCGACCAGCAGCTTATCGGCGATCGGGTCCAGCATGCGGCCGAGTTCGGATTGCTGGCGCCGCAGCCGGGCCAAATGGCCGTCCAGCCAATCCGTTAGCCCCGCCGCCGCGAACAGCAGGGTGGCGAGCAGGTCGCCCACCGGGCTGCGCAACGCGACGAGACCGATCAGCACCGGGATGGCCAGGATGCGCGACAAGGTGAGCAGGTTGGGCAGGTCGGTCAGCATTGGCGCACAGCCTAGGCGGTTCGGCCGCCGCTGTCAGTCCGAACTGCGGCGCGGTTGCGAGGCGGCCCCCGTCAACTGCATTTGGACCAGCCGCAATGCAGGCATGTCAGGCAGCCAGCTTCCTTCAGCAACCCGGGCTGGCTGCATTTCGGGCAGAGCGGGCCGAGCGGGGACGGGCTGGCAATTGCCGTCACCTCCACCTTGCCGACCGGCCTTTCCTTGGGCGGCATGAATCCGGTCTCGATCATGTGCCGCTCGATCACGTCGCCGATCGCCGCCACCAGGGACGGCACGTATTGCCCGTTGGTCCATTGCCCGCCGCGCGGGTCGAACACCTGCTTCAGCTCCTCCGCGACGAATGCCACCTCGCCGCCGCGGCGGAACACGGCGCTGATCATGCGGGTCAGCGCCACCACCCAGGCGTAATGCTCCAGGTTCTTGGAGTTGACGAAGATCTCGAACGGCGTGTGCCGGCCGCCGATCTCCACGTCGTTGATGGTGACGTACATGGCGTGCTCGCTGTCCGGCCAGCGCAGCTTGTAGGTGGCGCCGCTCAGCTTCTCGGACCGTTGCGCCAGCTCGATCACGGTTTGCGCGGTGGGCTTCGGCGGCTCGGCCGGCTTGACCTCCAGCACGGATCCGGTGATCGCGTTCGGCCGGTAGGTCGTGCACCCCTTGCAGCCGCTGCGGTAGGCGTCGAGGTACACCTCCTGGAACGCCTCGAAGCCGATGTTCTCCGGCACGTTCACCGTCTTGGAGATGGCGCTGTCCACGTGGCGCTGCACCGCCGCCTGCATGCGGACGTGCTCGGCCGGGGTCAAATCCTGCGCGGTGACGAAGAAGTCGGGCAGGGGGGCCGCCTCGCCGAACTGGGCGCGGAAACGCCGCAGCGCGTAGTCGGACACCTCCTCCTCCGTGCGGGTGCCGTCCGGTTGCAGCACCTTGCGGGTGTAGGCCAGGGCGAACACCGGCTCGATCCCGCTGGACACGTTGTCCGCCACCAGGGAGATGGTGCCGGTGGGTGCCACGGAGGTCAGCAGGGCGTTGCGGATGCCGTGCTCGGCGATCAGCTCGCGCACATCCGCGTCCAGCTCGCGCACCGTTTCGCCGGCCAGATAGGGTTCGCGGTCGAACAAGGGGAACGCGCCCTTTTCCGCCGCGAGCCGGGCGGAGGTGCGGTAGGCGGCGCGGTTGATGCGCTGCGCCCACTTGCCGGCCAGCTCCGCCGCCTCGCAACTGCCGTAGCGCAGCCCGACCATCATCAGCGCGTCGGCCAGGCCGGTCATGCCCAGGCCGATCCGGCGCTTGGCCACCGCTTCCCGCCGCTGCTCCTCCAGCGGGAAGCCGGACACGTCGATGGTGTTGTCCATCATGCGAATGGCCACCGCCACCAACCCATCGAGCTGCGCCTCGTCCATCTGGGCGTGCGGGGTGAAGGGGTGCTGCACCAGCCGCGCCAGGTTGATCGAGCCGAGCAGGCAGGCGCCATACGGCGGCAGCGGCTGCTCCGCGCATGGGTTGGTGGAGCGGATGGTTTCGCAATAATGCAGGTTGTTGCGCGCGTTGATGCGGTCGATGAACAGCACGCCGGGCTCGGCATAGTCGAAGGTGGCGCGGGTGATCTCGTCGAACAGCGTCTTGGCGCGCACCGTCTTGAAGGTACGGCCGCCGAACACCAGCGGCCAGTCGGCGTCCGCCTCCACCGCCGCCATGAACGGGTCGGTCGCCAGCACGGACAGGTTGAAGTTGCGCAACCGGCCGGCCTGCCGCTTGGCGGCGATGAAGTCCTCGATGTCCGGATGGTCGCAGCGCATCGTCGCCATCATGGCGCCGCGCCGGGCGCCGGCGGACATGATGGTGCGGCACATGGCGTCCCACACGTCCATGAAGGACAACGGGCCGGACGCATCGGCGCCCACCCCGCGCACCGGCGCGCCCTTCGGTCGCAGGGAGGAGAAGTCGTAGCCGATGCCGCCGCCCTGCTGCATGGTCAGCGCGGCCTCACGCAGATGGGTGAAGATGCTGCCCAGATCGTCGCCGATGTCGCCCATCACGAAGCAGTTGAACAGGGTCACCCGGCGATCCGTCCCGGCGCCCGACAGGATGCGGCCGGCCGGCAGGAAGCGGAAATCCTGCAACGCCTCGTAGAACGGCTGTTCCCATAACTCCGGGTGCTGTTCCGCCGCGGCCAGCGCGCGCGCCACCCGACGCCAGCTATCCTCGATCGTCAGGTCAACCGGGCTGCCGTCGGCGGTCTTCAGCCGGTATTTCGCGTCCCAAATCTGGTTCGAGATCGGCGCGATGTGGTCGGCGACCGAAACGATGTGCATGTCCATGGCTGTATCCTCGATCCAAATCGTAGCGTCGCCCCGGCCCGGGTGCCTGCGGGGGCGCACCTTGCTAGCCCATTTGGAGTCGTTGGAAGAGCCCGCTAGGCGTGGGAAAGCTGGACTTTCGGCAAAGGCGGGCTTGCCGGCTGGGCGACGCTTTCCTCCGACACCAGCGACGCGGTGCCCCAAAACCCGCCGGACGCGAGCACCGGCTGGCCGGAAAACTCGAAGATCGTCAGCAAGCCCGTCCGCCCGGGGATCTGGAACGGCACCTGCAAGCCTTCGAAGGCGTGCTTGGCACAGATCGCGGCCGTCAGCCGGTCCCATCGCATGTCGTTGCTGCTGATCGGCCCGGCGATCTCGGCCAACGACCGGCCGCTCGGCGGCAGCAGATGGTCCGGGGCATTGCCCGCCAGCCCGACCAACTGGCCGAGATTGTCCAATTCCCACATCCAATCGGCGCCGTCCGTCGCGGCATTTCCCCCGTTCGGCAACAGCCCGGGCCGGACCCGCCGGCTGAGTCGGTTCAGCAAGCTGGCCGCCAAGGCCATGATGAGCAGCAGGCTGACGGCGACGTAGCCGGCCCGGATGCCAAGTGCGGTCCAATCGTCGTCCGACATCGTGTCCAACGCGTCGGACACCGCGATCAAATGTAGCTCGCCGGGTGCGATCGTCCGGTCGTCCCCCACGATCGTGCGCTGGCTCAGGCTTGGCGACGCGTGGATGAGGCGCCCGACGATGGCGCGGAACACACCCGGCTGCTGCACCGAAGGGGGTGACGTGCTGGCCCGGCCACACCCGAACACCTCGCCAGTGGCCGTGCGCAACGTCACCCCAATCGTGCCGTTCGTCGGGTCCCGATCCTGGGTCATGTCCACGATGGCGGCCTGCGGCAGGAAGGTGCCGACATAGCCGGCGACCACGTCGCGATCCAGCACCGCATGGTACATCACCACGCCGCTTTCGGTGCCGAACGGGTCGACGGTGCAGCTGGTCAACTGCAGGCCGTTGCGCGCCGGCCGGCCCTGGATGGATTTGAACCAGGGCTGCATCGACGCGCCATCCGGAAGCGGCAGCGTCCCCGCGATCAGCCGGCCCGTGGAGGAGACCAGGAACAGCGTGCGGGCCGGCGCCACGAAGCGCTCGGTGTGCAGCATGCGCACCGTGACCGCGATCCGGTCCGACGTGGACACATCCTCGGCCCGGAACCAGTCCAGCGTGCGGTCCATGCGCAGCAACCATTCCTGCACCTTGGCCGTCCGCTCGCCGGCTTCGGCGCTGATCGATTCCGCGGCCCGCTGCCAACGCGCCTGCGCCTCGAACTTCACGTAGGTGGCGAACACCGCGATCCCCGCGGCGGCGATTGCAACGAAGCCAAGCCGCCGCAGGGTCAAGGCGCGGGTCCTGATGGTCGGCACTGGGGAGCTGCTCATTTTGAGATCCCGTTACAATCGGAGCCCGACCGTCGGCAAAAATGGTTAACGAGGTGCTAAAATCGAGTGATTGTCATTCGCGCCCTGCCTTCAGGGACCTGGCGGACAAGCCTTTCTTAAGGTTGCGCCATCATCTGCTTGGGACATTGCGCCCAGGCATTGCCGTCGCCGCTGGACGGCGGCAGGCGTGCGGAGCCGATTTGCAGCGGGCCGGCGGTGACAAGCGCGGTGCCGCCGCCCAGCAGGCCCAGGACGCTGGCCACGCCGCGCTCGTCCAGCGGCCGCGTGCTGGTGAACGCCGTGCCTTGCCAGGTGCCCGGCACGCTCCAATCCCCCGCCGTGCCGGCGAAGCTGAGTTTTGCCGGCCTGGCACGTTGCGTCGGCCGTCCTGCCGAGGCGAACCGGGCCATCAGGGTGATCTGGCCCGCCGTGGTGGACTGGATTTGCAGCGACCCACCCGGGCCGCTGGCCAGCGCGGTGCACAGGCCCGGTGCGGCGGAAAAGGCCCAGCGCAGATCAATCGGGCGGACCGGCGGCGGCGGTCGCGGCGGCGCGACGGGCTTCTCGACCGGGGTCACCGTGGCCACCACGGGCGGCGGCGCTGCGGGGGGCGCCGGCGTGGCACAGGCCGCCAGAACCAGGGGTATGAGCAAGGCCGTGGCCGATGATCTCCCGGCCCGAAATCCGCGGTCGAGTGACATGCCCACCCCTTCAACGATGCAGCCGGAAATGCTTGCCGCCATCACTAGGCGGCGACGCGCGCCTCGGGAAGTGTGTCAATGAAGTCCAGCGCCGTTTCCAGGTGGTTCGGCCAGGTCGCGGCCTGCCAGCCTGCCATCCGGCCGATCTGCGCTGCCCGCCGGGGCGATGGCTCGGCACGGTAATCCAGCACCGCCTGCAACCAGCCCAGGCCGTCAAGCGGGTCCAGGTAATCCGGGACGGCCCCGCCCACCTCCCGCAAGGCCGGCAGGTCGCTGCAAACCGCCGGCACGCCCGCCGCCAGCGCTTCGGCCAGCGGCAGCCCGAAGCCTTCGGCGAAGCTGGGGAACAGCAGCGCCCGCGCGCCCTGCAACAGGGCGCCGATGCGGGCGTCGGTCACCTCGGTCAGTTCGGACACGAAGGGGCGCACGGCATCCGAGCGCTCCAGCATGTCGACGATCATCTCGTTTTCCCAGCCGCGCCGGCCCACCAGCACCAGCCGGGGCGTGGCCGGGCCAAGCGTTTCCGCCAGCCGCCGCCAGATGTGCAGCAGCAGGAGGTGGTTCTTCCGCGGCTCGATCGTGCTGAGGTACACGAAATATGGCCCGTCGACCGCCGGGCCGCCATCGCCGCCCGGCCTGGGCTGCACGCCGAGCGGCGCCACCAGCACGGGCGGCGAGCGGCCCGCCTGGTCCAGATAGGGTTGCAGCGCCGCCCCGGTCGCGGCGGAGTTCACGATCACCGCGTCCGCCAGCGCGGCCACCGTTTGGATGCGGCGCAGGTGGATGGCCGCGTGCTGCGGCCGGGCATATTCCGGATACTCGATCGGGATCAGGTCGTGCACGAACGTGACCAGCCGTGCACCGCTGCCCGTCAAGGCGCGCGCCACCCGCTCCCGCCGGTCCAGGTGTCGGTGTGAGATCAGCAGATAGAGCGGCCGCACCGCCTGCCGCCGCGGCCCAGCCGACCCCGGGCGGACCATGGCCTGCAGCCAAATCCAGCGCGCGGCGCCGCTGAGGTCGGACGGGCCGGAGCCGCGCCACATGGCACCCATGGCGGCGATGAACCGCCGCATGGGTTCCAGCGGCAAGGTCCGCAGCCGGTCGAGTTTGTCGATGGCGACGAAATGCAGCCGGTCCGGTGCCAAGCGCAGCAATTGCTCCGCGTACGCGAACTCGACCCTGTCGATGCCGGTGGGCGCACCGCGTTTCGCCCGCGCGAGCAGGCGTGAAACATCAAGCAGCAGGGGGGCTTTCATTGCCGCCTACCGAAGGCACGGTCCGCCGGTCAGATCAAGCTATTCGCGGCGGCGGCAGCATCACCCGTAAATGGCCGAGACCGACGAGTTTTCGTCGCGCACGGACCGGGCCTGCGGCATGCCGACCGGGTGTGCGGCGACCTGGCCTTCCAGCCGGGTCACGGCATTCTCGACCAGCCGTGCGATGCCTTGTTCGCTGAAAAAGCCGCCCACCAGCATGCAGCGTGCCGCGATCACCCGGCGGAATGCTTCGAACAGCACCTGGTCCGGAGGCGTCGCATTGGTCCAGAAGCTGTCCAGCCCGCCCTGGTGCGTCAGCCCCACGATGTCGTAGATCGCCGTGCCGAGCACCACCACCGGAGCGCCAACCGCCAAGGCCAAGGTGCCGGACGTGCTGTTGACGGTGACCACCCCGCGCGTCCGCTGCACCAGGTCGTGCAGGTCGCCGACCTCCAGGTAGATCACCCGGCCGGCCAGACCGCTGGCGGCCGCCAGCCGGGCGACCAGCCGCCGCCAGCTGATCAGCCCGTCATCGAGCGGATGCTGCTTGATCACCAACACGCTGTGCGCCGGCGCGTTCGCCTTGAACGACGCCAGCACCATTTCGATCACCGGCGTCATGCTGCCGAAGCTGGAATGCTGGCGTATCTGCCAGTCGCAGTTCAATTGCAACGGCAGCAGAAAGAAATCGGCATCGGTGGCGAGCTTCGCCAGTGTCTTCTGCGAGCGTCGGCGGGAGCGCAGCCCGCGGGTCATCTTCCACAACCAGCCGCCATACTCGACCAGGGCATGGTGCGGCCGGTGAGTCCGATAATGCGGGTAAAGCGGCCACAGCAGCATGGACGAGAAGTTGTAAAGCAAGTCCTCCATCGCCCGGCGACGGAACTCCGCCGTCACGTGGGGAATGTCGCCCAGGGAGGGCGCGCTGGCCGCCGCTTCCAGGTAGTAGTCTGGGTTGCGCGGCAGGGTGGAGTGGCCGTTCACGCCGTCCCGCTCGAACGTCACCCAATGCGGCCGGATGTAGCCTTCCTCGCAGACATGCACCGGCACCTGCATGGCCCGGGCGACGCCGATCGCCGCCTGGTGCAGGGGGCGGCAATCCCCGAACAGGATGATGTCGGTCACCTTCCGGGACACCAGGATCTCGGCAAACACATCCGGCCATTGGTCCGGCCGGCCGCGGAAGTCGATCGCGCCGGGCAAGGGCCAGAACACCCGGTCCCCCGCATTGAAGTTCACCCGGTGCACGTCATGGCCACGGGCTGCCAACGCCGCGCCGAGGGAGCTGAAGAACCGGCTCGCCATGCCTTGCAGGAACAGGAAGCTGCGGCGGCGGCCGGGCTGCGGGTGGGCCATTGCGTTCACGCGACCTCCGTGGCCGGACGGGCCAATTTGCGGCGCAGGTTGCCCTGCAAGCGACGCGCCATTACCAGGAATCCCAGGTTGCGCGCCGTTTCGCCGTCCAACCGCTGGATCAGCTCTTCGGGTTCGCAGGGCAGCTTGCTGACCGGGTCGAGGTAGAACGGGTACAGGATCAGCGTCGCCGCCACCAGCGCGTCCAAGGAAAGCTGGCGGCGCGGGCGGCTGGACGGGTTGAGGTCGGTGGTGAGCCCCCACCCGGCATAGAACGGCGCGCCGTAGGTGACCACGCGGCGGCCGCGCAACAGCGCCTCGAACCCGGCGAGCGAGGTCAGGGTGTGGAGTTCGTCCACCGCCTCGATCAGGCTGCCCATGGGCGCGTCCCGCACCACGACATCCGCGAAGCGCAAGGCCTCTGGATCCGCCACGGCGCCGGGGCGGTGGCCCGCTTCAACGTCCGGATGCGGCTTGTAGACGATAAAGGCGTCCGGATTGGCGGCCCGCACGCGTTGCAGCAGAGGCAGGCCGGGTGCCAGCCCGCCGCCGCCGGCCAGCACGGATTTGTCGTTCGCCACCTGGCCCGGCACCAGGATGCGCCGCCGGCCCGGCGGGCAAGGCAGCGCCGCGGTGGCCGCGCCCACATTATATTTGGTGATCCCGCGGCGAACCAGCTCCTGCCGCAGCCGATGCGCGCGGGCCAGCAAGTCGGCCGGGAACGGCTCGGTTTGCAGCAGATGCTCCAGGTCGCTGGGCGACCGCGTGTCGTAGTACACGCCCCGGCCGTCGATGATGACGGAGGC
This sequence comes from Acetobacteraceae bacterium, assembly GCA_965199555.1. Taxonomy (GTDB): domain Bacteria; phylum Pseudomonadota; class Alphaproteobacteria; order Acetobacterales; family Acetobacteraceae; genus LMUY01. The sequence goes on from CBDASJ010000007.1 coordinate 69,233, forward strand.
CGGCGGGATGAAGTCGGCGCCCAGGCCGCGCGAGCGAATGAACCCGTCCTCGATGCGGAGCACGGGCACGCCGGCCGCCGCCGCCGCCGCGTCCAGCCCTTCCGGTGCGCGGGACGGCCACACGGCGATGCCGCCGCCCAGGCGCCGGGCGGCGCTCACCGCGGCGGCGGCGTTGTGGGCGTACACCGGCTCGGCTCCCAGGAAGTCGGCGATGCGCCGCTTCTTCCAAAAGGAAATGCCAGCGACACAGGCGATGTTCGGCAGGTTTTGCCGCAGCCGGCGCCACGCGATGGCACGGTCGAGAAAGGCCTCGGGCGAGATCGGGCGGCCATCCGCCGGGTCCAGAAAGCGCGTGCCCAGCAGCAGATAGGCGGCGGCGAGCAGGCCGGGCTCGGTCGCCGGCTGGACCTGCCCGTCGGCGCATACGCTGCGCCCGGCCAACCGCGCGAGCAGGGCGATGTCAGACTCTTCTGGGGCGTCGATCTCCGTCGCGGCGTCGATCAAGGCCCATGGGTCGGACCCGTCCACGGCAATGCCGCCCGCCGCCAGGACCTTGCGGCGCAGCGCAGGGGAGCCGCCGACCAAGGCGATGGCGGCTGCCGGGCCAGAGCCGAGCAGCGACTGCCAGGCCCGCTGATCCGCGGCGTCGACCCCGCGGGACACTAGCAAGCGCAAGCCGGCCGGATGGGCCTGTCTGCCCAAGGGACCGCTGCCGCCGAGGCGCTGGGCCACCATCTCCGCCGCGAATCGCGTCCCACGCTCCAGCGCCGCGTGCGAGGCGGGGTGGCCCAGCAGCCGCGCACCCAGCGAGCCAGCCGCCGCGCCGCGGCGATGGGTCGCCGGGATGGTCGAACTTGCCGGCTGTCCGCCGGGCGCGCGCAACAGGCCCGGTCCGAAGGACAGCCCGGTGCGGCGCGGCCAAGCCCGTACGCCCGCGATCAAGGAGGCGGAGGGCGTTCCGGCCGAAAAGCGGAACTCCGGCCAGAAAGGCTGCAACTGCCGCTGCTGGCGAACCGAACGCACCGCCACGGCAGGGACCGGGCTTGCGGATGCCGAAAGGACATCCTGCAGAACAGCGCGGAGGCAAGGAGTCTCGCTTTGGGCCATTTTCTCCCCGCAGGCACGGCCGCGGCAAACAAGGGTCTGGCATTTGTGAGCGGGTGCAACATGCACATGGACAACCCGTCATGGCAATCAGAAACTCGTTTCTTTGCCCGTATCGCCGCAACTGCCATGTCGTGTGCGATCGATTGTTGCGCCACCGTTTCGCGTTACGGCGCGCCGTGCTAAGTTGTGCCGCAGCATCTCTGAACCGCAGGGATCGCTGGCGACTGCACGGTTACGAATTGTATCTGACTCACATGGCACCCAGGGGCTACGATACTTCCGCGACGACGGAGGCGGTCTTCAAGCGCACCGCCGCCCGCTACCGGCCGGGCGATCGGTTCACCCGGTTCTATGTCGGCTCCAAGCTGCGGCGCGACCCGATCCATGCCGATTTGCTAGCGCTCGGCACGGCGGAGCCGTTCGGCCGGGTGGCGGATGTCGGCTGCGGGCGCGGCCAACTGGCGGTGGCGTTGCTGGTTGCCGGATGCGCCTCGGCGGTGGAGGGCTGCGACTATGCCGCCGCGGCCCTGGGGCGCGCCCGCGCCGCGGCGGCCGGGCTGAACTTCACCGCCCGTGAGCAGGACCTTGCCGCCGACCAGACCGTCCCGGCCTGTGACACCGTGCTGCTGGTCGACGTGCTGTACCTGCTCGGCCGGCCCGCGGCGCTTGCCCTGCTGGCGGCCGCCGCGGCCGCCGCCCGCAGCCGGGTGCTGGTCCGCACGCACGACCCCGCGCTGGGATGGCGCGGCCGGCTGACCGTGGCGCTGGAGCGATGGCTGCGCCCCATGCTGCCGAACACCGGCCGCTGGGTGGACCCGGTGTCGCCCGCCTTGGTGCTCGCCGCGTTGAAGGAGGCCGGGTTTGCCGTGTCCGCTGCCCCGTGCTGGCGCGGGACGCCGTTCTCCAACGTGCTTGTCGTGGCGCGCCGCCGCGCTAGAAGCTCAGTTCCTGCTGCCGCTTGCTTGCCGGCTCCGCCACGCGTTGCACCGTGACCGTGCCGTCGCCGAACTCCAGCTTCAACCGCGCCGCGCCGCGGATTGTGGCGGCGCTGGTCACCGGCCGGCCCGCCATGTCCGTCACCAGGGCATAGCCGCGCCCGAGCACCGCGCGCGGGTCGGCCGCGCCGAGCCGGGCGCCGAGCCCTTCCAGGCGCAACGCGGCCTCGCGCAGGGCGGCGCGCAACGGCGCTTCGGTCGGCCGCGCCAGCGTCGGCCCAGCCTCGATCCGGTGCCGCTGCACCGCGTGGCGCAATCCGGTGGGCAGCCCGGCAGCGGCCACCTGCATGCGGTGCCGCGCCGCCGCTAGCACGCCGCCCGGCGCCGGCATGTGGCGTTCGGCCGTGACCAGGGCGCTTCGCCGCGTGGACACCAGCGCGGGCAGGGCGAAGCGCAGGCGCGCCGCGTTCTCCGCCACTGCCTGTGTTCCCGCGCGCAACCGGTTCGGCAGCGCCAGGTCGAGACGGTGGGCGCGATCGTCCAGGCGCTGCCGGGCCGACCCGGCCAAGGACGCGATGTCCGGCAGGCGCGCCGCCGCGGCGGCCACCATCATGCGCCGTTCCCCACCCATGCGCGCCACCGCGGCGACCATGCGGGCCGCGCGATGCTGCACGTCGGCCAGCAACTCCAGCCGCACCGGCACCGCCATCTCCGCCGCTGCGGTCGGGGTGGGGGCACGGCGGTCGGCGGCGAGGTCGATCAGCGTGTGGTCCGTTTCGTGCCCAACCGCGGCGATCAGCGGGATCGTGCAGGCGGCGGCGGCGCGCACCACCGCCTCGTCGTTGAAGGCCATGAGGTCTTCCAGGCTGCCGCCGCCGCGCGCCACGATCAGCACGTCCGGCCGCGCCACGCCGTCCCGTGGCAGGCCGCAAAACCCGGCAATGGCCGCCGCGATCTTGTCCGCCGCGCCTTCGCCCTGCACCGGCACCGGCCACAGCAGGATGGGGCGGCCGAACCGGCGGGCGACCGTGGTCTGGATGTCGTGCAGCACGGCGCCCTGGGCGGAAGTGACCACGCCGACCAGCGCCGGCAGGTATGGCAGGTCTCGCTTGCGGTTGAACAATCCTTCCGCCGCCAGCTTGGCCCGCAGCGCGTCGATCCGCGCCAGCATCGCCCCGGCGCCGGCATATTCCAGCCGCTCGATGATCAACTGGTACTGGCTCTTGTCGCCCCAGGCGGAGATGCGGCCGGTGGCGATCACCTCCACCCCATCCTCCGGCTTCAACCCGACCGTGCGCGCGGCCGTCTTCCAGATGATGCCGCGCAGCGTGCCGCCTTCGTCCTTCAGGCACAGATAGGTGTGGCCGGAGCTGTAGCGCTTGACCTCCACCAGCTCGCCGCGCACCCGCACCCGGCCGAAGGCGCCTTCCAGCGTGCGCTTCACCGCCCCCGCGATCTCGCTGACGGAGTATTCCGGGACGTTGCTGGGCGTCTGCGTGTCCATGGGGCGAACCTATGCTAGGCACCCGCCAGGACCAAGGAGGCGCCGCCTCCTGGAGGGACCAAGGAGGCTCGGATGCGCGTGCTGCTGATCGGATCGGGCGGACGGGAGCATGCGCTGGCCTGGGCGCTGGCCGCCTCGCCGTTGTTGACCAAGCTGTTCGTGGCGCCGGGCAACCCCGGCATCGCGCCGCTCGCGGAGCTGGTGCCGATCGGGGTGGAGGACATCGCCGGGCTGGTGCGGTTCGCGCGGGACAACGCGGTGGACCTGGTGTTCCCGGGGCCGGAAGCGCCGCTGGTCGCCGGCATCACGGACGCCATGGCGGCCGCCGGCATCGCGTGCTGCGGCCCGACCGCCGCCGCCGCGCAACTGGAAGGCAGCAAGGCCTTTGCCAAGGAGGTCGCCGAAGCGGCCGGCATCCCCACCGCCCGGTGGGAGCGTTTCACCGACGCCGCGGAAGCCCGCGACTTCGCCAGCCGCCGCGGCGCGCCCATCGTGGTGAAGGCGGACGGCCTGGCAGCCGGCAAGGGCGTCGTGGTGGCGCAGAGCGAGGCGGAAGCCGATGCCGCGATCGACCGCTTGGTCGCGCTCGGCCCCGTGTTGATCGAGGAATGCCTGGCCGGCCCCGAGGTCAGCCTGTTCGCCCTGTGCGACGGCATGGACGCCGTGTTCCTCGGTACGGCGCGCGACCACAAGCGCGTGGGCGACGGCGACACCGGGCCGAACACCGGCGGCATGGGCGCCGTGTCGCCAGCGCCCAATTTCGACCCGGCACCGGCGATGGACCGGATCATCCGCCCTGTCTTGGCCGAGATGGCCCGTCGCGGCACCCCGTTCCGCGGCGTGCTGTTCGCTGGGCTGATGCTGACGGAGGCCGGCGCGTCCCTGATCGAGTTCAACGTCCGCCTCGGCGATCCGGAATGCCAGGTGCTCATGGCGCGCCTGCAAAGCGACCTGCTGCCGGCGCTGCTGGCCGCCTGCCAAGGCGAACTCGGCCATTTCGCCCTGCGGTTCCGGGAAGACGCGGCCTGTGCGGTGGTGATGGCCGCTGCCGGCTATCCAGACGCGCCGCGGGCGGGGGGCGTGATCGCGGGGCTGGACCATGCGGCGGCCGTGCCCGGTGCGCTGGTGTTCCACGCTGGCACGGCTTGGCACGGTGAACAGGTGGTCGCCGCCGGCGGCCGCGTGCTCAGCCTGTGCGGCACCGGCCCGGACGCGGCGAGCGCCCGGGCCACCGCCTATGCCGCGGCGGCCAAGGTACAGTGGGCCGACGGCTTCTTTCGCCGCGACATCGGCGCCTGACCGGAGCGCCGTTCACCGCGCCTGCTGGATCGCCGACAGGATCCAACGACCGCCGGAACTGCGCACGAAGGTCCAAACCTCCGTGGCCGCCTGACGCTCGGTCGGGCTGCCGTCCACGACGCGGCCTTGTGCATCCCGCGTGGCATCCAGCATGGAGAACTGCATCGCCACCGTCGCGTATTCGCGGGCGCCTTCGGACCAAGCCTGCGCCAGGTCGCCCTTTTCCAGCCGCACGTCCGTGACCGCGTTGCGCAGGCCGCGGCTGCGCAGCTCGGCCAGTTGCTCGCCGAAATAGCTGGCCATCTCCGGCGTCGCCACCGATCGCAAGGCGTTCAGATCCTCGGCGCTCCAGGCCGCCTGCATGGCCTTCAACAGCTGCTCGAACGCCTGGTAGTCCGCCGGGGTGATTGCCAGCGGCGGCGGCGCCGCACGTCCACCGCCGCCGCCAACGCCGAACATGCCCGGGCGCGGGCCGGCGCCCACGCCGCCGCGACCGCCGCCGAACCCCGCGAACAACGGCTGGCGGGCGAACACCGCCCGCAACAGCCAGCGGCCGATAAAGAAGATCAGCGCCACCTGGATCAGCAACCCGAGGATGCTGCCGCCCCCGTCGATGCCGCCGAACATGCCGTGGCCGAACAGCATGCCGCCGAGCCCGGCACCCACCAGGCCGCCGAGCAAGCCGGAGGAGAAGGCGCCGCGGCCGCCATAGCCGGGCGTGAAGCCGGGGCTCGGCGAGCCGAATGACGGCTCCGACCGCGGCGTGTAGCTCCGCTGCATCGGCGCCACGGAGGGCGCGGTGTTGGTGGCCGGCGGTGCGGAGAAGGTGAAGCCGCCCCGGCTGCCCATGGACGCCCCACCGCCGGCGCGGGCAAAAGCCAGCCCGGGGGCCAGGGCGATGGCGAAGGCGAGGACGGCCGCAAGCGGGAGCCGACGCGGGGACATTGGGGATAACTCCGTGAACCGAGCTTAATTATAATGCGGCGAGCGTTATAAAAGGAGTCACGCCACACAAGCATGCTCCGCGCGGCCGGCGGCGTTCTATGGCATGATGCCGCGAAAGCCGCCTGGAGCAGACCGATGGACGTTTCCGCCGAGTTGACCGTCGACCGCCCCGTGGAGGCGTTGCGCGACGCCATCGTCGCCCGGCTGCGCTACAACATCGGCAAGACGCCCAACCGGGCCAGCCAGCGCGACTGGTATGCCGCCACCGCGCTCACGGTGCGGGACCGGATCGTCGACACCTGGACCGCGTCCGCCCATAGCGCCCGGGTGCGGGGCGCCAAGCGGGTGGCGTATTTCTCCTTGGAGTTCCTGATCGGCCGGCTGCTGTTCGACGCCGCCGGCAATCTGGGCCTGATCGACACCCTGCGCGCGGCGCTGGCGCTGGACGGCGTCGACCTGGACCATCTGCGGACGCTGGAGCCGGACGCGGCGCTCGGCAATGGCGGCCTCGGGCGTTTGGCCGCCTGCTTCATGGAAAGCATGGCGACGCTGGCGATCCCGGCCTTCGGCTACGGCATCCGCTACGACCACGGCCTGTTCCGGCAAAGCATCGCCGATGGCTGGCAACAGGAACTGCCGGAAGACTGGCTGAGCTCCGGCAACCCGTGGGAGTTCCAGCGACCGGAATTGTCCTACCGCGTCGGCTTCGGCGGCAGCGTGGCCGGCACGGTGGAGGCAGGCCGCATGGCCTTCACCTGGAACCCCGGGGAGACCTTGTTCGCCGTCGCCTTCGACACGCCGATGGTCGGCTACGGCGGCACCCACGCCAACACGCTGCGGCTGTGGTCCGCCCGCGCCGCCGACCCGCTGATGCTGGACGCGTTCAACCGCGGCGACCATGTCGGCGCGCTGACCGACCGGGTGCGGGCGGAGGCGGTCAGCCGCGTGCTGTACCCCGGCGACGACAGCCCGGCCGGGCAGGAGTTGCGGCTGCGGCAGGAGTACTTCTTCGCCTCCGCCAGCCTGCAGGACATGCTGCGGCGCCATTTGGTGGAACACGACACGGTCGCCAATCTGGACGATTACGTCGCCATCCAGCTCAACGACACCCACCCCGCGATCGGCATCGCCGAGCTGATGCGCCTGCTGCTGGACGTCCACGGCCTGGAATGGGACCAGGCCTGGGCCATCACCCAAGGCTGCATCAGCTACACCAACCACACCCTGCTGCCCGAAGCGTTGGAGATGTGGCCCGTGCTGCTGCTGGAGCGGCTGCTGCCGCGGCACATGCAGATCATCTACCTTCTGAACGCCCGCCACCTGGACACCCAGCGCGCGGCCGGCGCGGATGACCGGCTGCTGGCGGCGCTGAGCCTGATCGACGAGGGCAGCGGGCGCCGGGTGCGCATGGGGCATTTGGCGTTCCTGGGCAGCCACTCGGTCAACGGCGTGTCCGCGCTGCACACGGACCTCATGCGCCGGACCATCTTCCGCGACCTGGACGCCGCGGTGGGCGGCCGCATCGTCAACCGGACCAACGGCATCACCTTCCGCCGCTGGCTGCACCAAACCAACCCGGGGCTCACCCGGCTGCTGGTCGATACGGTCGGCGACCGCATCCTGCGCGACCCGATGGCGCTGGCAGACCTGGCCCCGCATGCCGACGACGCCGGGTTTCGCGCGGCGTTCCGCGCGCAACGCGTGCCGCGCAAGCAGGCGGTGGCGCGGCTGGTTGCGGCGCAACTCGGCATGCTGGTGGATCCGGAGGCGCTGTTCGACGTGCAGATCAAGCGCATCCACGAGTACAAGCGGCAATTGCTCAACGTGCTGCACGCCATCAGCCAGTACAACGCCATTCGCGCCCAGCCGACCCGGCAATGGCGGCCGCGGGTGAAGTTCTTCGCCGGCAAGGCCGCCCCGTCCTACACCCTGGCCAAGCAGATCATCCGGCTGGCGCATGACGTGGCCCGCGTGGTGAACGGCGACCCGACGGTGCGCGGGCTGCTGCAGGTGGTGTTCATGCCGAACTACAACGTCAGCCTGGCCGAGCTGCTGATCCCCGCCGCCGACCTGTCGGAGCAGATCAGCACCGCCGGCATGGAGGCCAGCGGCACCGGCAACATGAAGCTGGCGCTGAACGGCGCATTGACGATCGGCACGCTGGACGGCGCCAACGTGGAGATCCGCGAGCACGTCGGTGCCGACAACATGTTCATCTTCGGCATGACGACGGAGGAGGTGGAGGCCCGGCGCGCCAGCACCGGCCTGGACGCCAGCGGCACCATCGCCGCCTGCCCGGCGCTGCGCGACGTGGTGGAGGCGCTACGCACCGGCGTGTTCAGCCCGGAGGAACCGCAGCGCTACGCCGCCCTGGCCGACCGGCTGACCCACGCCGACCCGTTCTTCGTGTGCGCCGACTTCAACGCCTACGACCAGGCGCAGGACGCCGTGGATGAAAAGTGGCGCAACCCGGACGCGTGGTGGCGCTCCGCCGTGCTGAACACCGCCAACATGGGCTGGTTCAGTTCCGACCGGACGATCGGGGAGTATGCGGCAGGAACCTGGCGCGTCCGCCCGCAGCCGAGCGAAGCGCCGTAGCCGGTGTCTCCAGCCATGGGCAGCCTTCATCGGAAGGGTCGAAACCGGTGCCTGGCGGCGAGAGCAGAACTTACCTGAAGGTAAGTGTAAGAATACCGATGAGCACGATTGAATCCGCCTGCGGCCTGGATGTCGCGCTCGCCGTCATGGGCGGCAAGTGGAAGCCGCTCATCCTATACCACCTCCGCACGAGCCCGAAGCGGTTCGGCGACCTCAAGCGCCTCGTCGCAGGCATGAGCGAACAGATGTTGATCCAACAATTGCGCGAGTTGGCGGCGGCGGACGTGCTGGTCCGCCACGATTACCAGCAAGTGCCACCCAAGGTCGACTACACCATAACCGAGTTCGGGATGACGCTTGTCGAGGCGCTTCTGCCGCTGTGCGTATGGGGTTCGGAACACAGAGCCCGGGTCGAGGAAAAGATGTCTGTACGCCTACTCGGCGGCAATTTTCCTGAGCCAGGAACCTGAGCGGAATTCGTACGCAGCAGATGAAAGGCTCAATGCCCACGGCCTTAACGGCTGAAGCTCGGCTTCCCCTATCGACACAAAGCCGACATGCTGACGGTAGCCGCTTGCATTCAGGACACCGGGTTTAGTGGGCACCTCGAACCCGCAGGCGTAGGCATGGTGATCGTGAACGTCTTGGAGGTTACGACCTCGCGCTCGTTCATGAATGTCACTATCCATTCCCCTGGCTGTTGCTCCCAGGGATGGTCAAAGGTCCACCCGGCATAGGCCATGTCGCCGAGAACCGGGGTCGGGAAGCTGTCCTGGGTGCTGAAGGCTTGATCCGGTCGGGTGATCCTCGGATGGGTGACAACCACGATCAGTTGGCGCGGGAGTTGCTTTCCAGCGTCAGAGCTCAGTCGAACTGTCACGCCGAAGCGGAGGCAGAGCTGAGCCGGTAGGCTGCTTGCGTGGTCGACGTAGCGGATGCCTTCGATCGTGGTTCTCGGCACTAGGCTGTGATCGTCTTGTGTCTGCCGGGCCGGGCGTTCCTGCTCTGCAGTGGTTTCGCCGTAGTCGGTAACTTCACCATGCAGCCCTGCCCGAGCTGATGCGACATGCAGCGCACTGGAGCACAGCATCGCTGCGAATAGCGTGTGCTTGACGCCGATCATGGTCGCGGATTCATCGTTCATCGAAGGTCCGGTGTCCATCCAGCCCAGCGGTAGCACACTTGCCGGGTGTGACTACTTCGTTGCCTGCGTTCGTACAGTGAGCTTGTTTCCGTCCGGGTCGCGAAGGTAGGCGACGAACGCCCCATTCGGGCGCTCATCAGGCGGGCTTTCACTCGCGGTGCCACCATGCATGATGCCGGCTTGGTGCCACGCAAGAACCTGGTCTCGGCTCGCAGCCGCGATCCCGATCGTCCCACCGTTAGCCGCGGTCGCCGGATTGCCATCGATCGGTGTCGTGATCATCAGCCTACCGCCATTGTGGGAATAGATCAGCCGGCCTCTGGCATCCATTTCGCCGGGCTTACCCCCCAGCGCGACGAATGTGGCGTCGTAGAAGTTCCTGGCCCGCTCCAGGTCGTTGCTGCCGATCATGACGTGAGTGAACATGCTTTCTCTCCAGAAAGGGACTGCGCGCGATACCGGATGTCCGCTCGCGGGCACCGAACCAACTTTTGTAACTTACTGCCCCGGGCGCTAGCTGCCGATCGGGCGGGCTGCTGCAAGGCGATACGTTGCGGATTTATGATAGCCGTCCTCAACAGCCATCAGGCTCCATCGTTGTTCGTGATGTTTACCGAATAGCATCCGCTGTCAGGATCTCACCCAGCTCGGCAATGGCACGATTGCGCCGATCCATGGTGGCGTCCGTATCGGTGATGAAGATCGCCGCGACGATCGGCGCTCGTTCAGGTGGCCAGATCACTGCGATGACGCCTCGCGACCCATGGTCGCCGGCACCCGTCCGGTCGGCGATGCGCCAATCTCGGGGCAGGCTCGCACGTAGAAGCGGCCCACCCACCTCGTCCGCAACCAGCCAAGCCGTCAGCTGGATCCGCGACGCCGGGGACAGAGCGTTGCCCAAAACGAGGGTGCGCAAGGTATTCGCGATTGTCGAAGGCGTCGTCGTATCTCTGGGATCGCCGGGTGTCGCCTCATTCAGCTCCGGCTCCCACCGATCGAGCCGGGTTGTGGGATCGCCGATGCTGCGCAGGAACTCGGTCAGCCCTTTAGGGCCTCCGATGCTTTCGAGCACCTTGTTGCCTGCTACGTTGTCGCTGAGACGCAGAGCCGCCGAGCACGTGTCAGCGAGGCTCACCTCCTGCCCAACCAGCTTTCCCATGACCGGCGCGTAGGGAAGCAGGTCGGACTGGGTGACCCGCACAGTATGATCGAGCGTGGTCTGGCCGGTGTCCACTTGATGCAGCAAGGCACTGCAAGCGACTGCCTTGAAGGTGCTTGTCAGTGGGAAGTGTTCATCGGCGTGGTAGAGCCAGTTGGTACCGCGGCCCGTGTCGTATACGGCCAGCCCTACCCGCGCGCCAAGACGACTTTCGATTTCTCGGGCTTTGACGACCATGGCACTCTCGGCGGGCTGCGCCTGGCTTGCGTACGGCACCGCCGCAACTGCCAAGCTCGCAATCAGGACGAATGCTTTCACGGATCTTCCTCAGGTTGAGGCGGATGAGGAGCATTAGTACGGCCGGGAGGCAAGGTCTGCTTGCCACCCTTCTCAGCCGTTGCCTATCGTTCGCACGATCCTTCCAGCAGCTCGGGACAGCACCATGCGGTCGTGAACCAGGCCCAGGATTTCAACGACACGGTCCTGTCCAACCCGGTAGACGATGAGGTGACGAGGGCTGCCGACCCGGCGGGCTGGCTCAGCACGCCAACGCAGGAGACGGATTGGATAGGCGAGAACACCTTGTAGACGGGGAACCTCGACCGATCCGACCATGCTCGGGTCGTCCCCTAGCGCGGCCATGGCCGTCAGGATCAACTGGCTATACCGTCCGGCAGCTTCCAAACCATAGTTACGTGCGCTGTCGAGCAAGAGGGCATCGATCTGGTCCTCTGCCGCCCTGGTGAGCCGGTAGGCCAATTAGTCGTCGGCGGAAAGGCGAGCCCGCAGCCGTGCCATCATGCCGTCGTGGATGCGCCGTTCGTCCTCCGGGGTCGCTACCGTCGCGTAGCGGCCGGCTTCAACGTCGGCTGAGCCGGCCTCGACGGCCAAAAGGAGTTCGTCCTCTTCGCCTCTGGTTTCGTCGACCAAACGCCGGACGGCCTCTTCCAGAAACGCCGCTGAGCTGGCGGCCCTGCCTTCGGCCACCTGCCGTTCGATCACGCGCTGAAGCTCATCAGGTAGCTGGATCACGCCCACGCAGAACCTCCATGGCGCCAGCATAACACCGGGCGACATAAATTGTCGTGCATCGTTCCGCCAGACTGGCTTTTTCGCTGTCCTGCCCCTGGCAGCATCCCCACCCTTTCCGGGTACCGGGAGCGAGCCGGGAGCAACACGCATGACCGACATTGTCGCGCCCACACCGAAGACGACCAGCCCGGAGCCTTTCAGGCCATGGAACCTCGGCAAGCTGATCGGTCAGAAGCCCCCGCTGAAGCTGCGGGAGGTCTGGGCCATCCGCATCCGCCTGCAGATCCAGGAACGGCTCCGCGATCTCGCCATGTTCAACCTCGCCATCGACAGCAAACTCCGGGGCTGCGATCTCGTGGCTTTGCGGGTGGACGACGTGCTGCTGAGCGGCCGCGTCCGCCCGCGGACGACCGTCATCCAGAAGAAGACCAGCCGGCCCGTGCAGTTCGAGATTACGGAGCAGACGCGCGAGACGGTCATGCAGTGGATCATCAAAGGTGGCCGGCGATCTGGCGAGTGGCTATTCCCGAGCCGGATCGGGAAGAACAAGCACCTGACCACCCGGCATTATGCGCGGCTGATGGATGGCTGGGTCACTTCGATCGGCCTCGACCCGGTACTTTACGGCACCCATTCACTACGACGGACCAAGGTGGCCCTAATTTACCGACGCACAGGAAACCTCCGGGCAGTCCAGCTATTGCTTGGCCATACCAAGCTGGAGAGCACCGTCCGCTACCTTGGCATCGAGGTGGACGACGCCCTGGCCATCTCCGAGCAGGTGGATATCTGAACCGAAGACGGCGGCATTTAGCCGCCGTCGACACAAAGCGGTCATTCGGGATGAATGAAGCGGCAGACGACACAGGTTCCGGCAGTCCATTGTCAGATGAATACCCGGAGCGTCCCTCCTCGCGCTTGCAATGGTGGACACTCGGTGCCGAACTGAGGCGCAGTCGACCTGTGGAGCATCCAAATGCCCCTTCTCCCGTATCGTGCCGCTGCTGCCGTACTCGCCTCGGCCTGTCTCGTGTGCGCCGCCGCTCCGGCCGGGTTGACGCTGAGCGGTGACCTGCCCGCGCACCTGGCCGATGCACTTCTTGCGCGCGTAACTGCGAAGGTCGAGGAAGGCGGCGCGACCGACGTGGAAGCGCTGGGAAAGCCGTTCGTGCTGGTGCGGAACGGGACGCCGATCGGCGCGATTCTGTTGGGCCGGAGCACCGCAGTCGGATCCGGCGATCGCGTGAGAACGTGCTTCGCCGCCCTTGTCGAACCCGGCACCCAGCTGGTCGCCGTCCTTCCAACGTCAAGGCAGGGAGACCTGGGCAGTGCGGGCTGCCAAGGCTACACCGCGCTCGGCCTGCTGCCGTCCAGCCCCGGGACGGTGCGGCTGGGCATCCTCTATGACATGGTCAAGCCCCCCTTGACGTTCCCGGTGGTCCTCGTCTGGCCTGACGGGCATGTGCCAGCAGTCGACACCACAGGAACGGCCGCATGCGGCGCCCACCATGTAACAACCATCGCGGCTATGCGTCGCCCGGGATGCGGCAGGGGCTCGGCTCTCGACCGGGCTTTCCCCGCACCGTAACCGGATGGGCGCAACCCAGGTCTTCGGGAGGTGGCCATGGTCGGGAAACCCTCCCGCTCCTTGTAGCGCGGAGATCAGCGAGGCGCCGCAGATCATGAATGCCATGCATGCAGCACTACGGTGCCAAGTTTCTCGCGGAATCTGAATTCCGTCGAAGGTCTGCAATCCACTGATTGTGTTGAAAAAGGCCGGATTAGCCGAACTGGCGCTTTCTTGCATCGGGTGCGCAACGGCTTCGCGAGCAATATCAGCGCCTTATCTGTTCGGTTATCGTTATTGTTGCGGCTTAATGAGCGTTAGCGGACTTTTTCAACGGAATTCACTCAAGTCAGACATTCAACCGGTGGACACCACGGTTGCGGCGGACCGCTTCGTTCCCTATTCCGCCGCGACCCGTTGCTCCACCATTTCCGCGGCCCGTGCCAGGTCAACGGACAGCAGCCGCGACACGCCGCGTTCCTGCATCGTCACGCCATACAGCCGGTCCATCCGCGCCATGGTCAGATGGTGGTGCGTGACCACCAGGAAGCGCGTGCCGGTTTCCTTCACCATCTCGCCCAGTAGGCTGCAAAACCGCTCCACGTTGGCGTCGTCCAGCGGGGCGTCCACCTCGTCCAGCACGCACACCGGTGCCGGGTTGCAGCGGAATACGGCAAAAATCAGCGACAGCGCGGTCAGCGCCTGCTCCCCGCCCGACAGCAGGGACAGCGTGGCCAGCTTCTTGCCCGGCGGTTGCGCGTAGATCTCCAACCCCGCCTGCAACGGGTCGTCCGAGCCGACCATCGCCAGATGCGCCCGGCCGCCGCCGAACATGCGGGCGAACAGCGCCTGGAAATGGCGGTCCACCTCGGCGAACACCTGGCCCAGCCGCTCGCGCCCTTCGCGGTTGATGTGGCCGATCGAGCCGCGGAGCTTGGCGATGGCGGTGGCCAACTCCTCCTTCTCACCGGCGATGCCGGCGATGCGGCCCTCCATCTCCTCCGCCTCGATCGCGGCGCGCAGGTTGACCGGTCCCATGTCTTCCCGCTCGCGGGTCAGCCGGTCGAGCCGGCGGCGTGCCCGTTCCTCCGCGTCCGGCGACAGGTCGGCGGGTGGCGGGGGTAGCGTCGGGTTGGCGCCAAGCCGCTCCAGGATGCGTTCCGCGACCGTGCCCCAGGCATGGTCGGCTTGGGCGGCGGCAGCCTCGCCCCGCACCAGGTCCTCGCGGGCGGTGGCAAGCGCCGCTTCCGCCGTGCGCATCAGGGCGGCGGACTGGCTGTCCGTCGCTGTCGCAGCCTGCAACGCGGCGGCGGCGCGGCGGTGGGTGGCTTCCGCCGCCTGCAACGCGTCCGTTGCCGCTTCGGCGCGGCTGGCGACGGCAGCCGGCCCGTCCTGCAAGGCCGTTTTTTCGGCGCCGGCTTCGACCGCCCGGGCGCGCAAATCCACCACTCGGCTTTCCGCACCGGCGGCGCGCAAACCCCAATCCGACGCTTCCGCGGCAATCGCCTTCAACCTGGCAGCCCGGGTCGCGGCATCCCGCGTGCGGTCCCGCACGGTTGCCTCGGCGGCCGTGTCGCTCGCGCGCGCCGCGGCCAGGGCGGCGCGGGCGCGCTCAACCGTTTGCCGCAGCACGGTGAGGTCGGGCAGCGTCGCCCGCTCCGCCTGCACCGTGGCCAGGGCGGCTTCCGCTTCCGCCGCTTCGGGCGCCAGCCGGTTCATCTGCTCGTCCACGGCGGCGAGCTTGGCCCGCGCGGCGTCGGCCTGCGCGGCGAGCCGGGCACTGTCGGTCCGTGCCCGCTCCCAGCGCCCGTCGGCGTCGCGCCGGGCCAGCCGGGCCGTCGCATCCGCCGCCGCGGCGGCCTTGTCGGCGAGGTCGGCTTGCTGCCGGGCGGCGGACGCCTCTGCCGCGGCCGCCTTTGCCTCCACCAGCCGGGCACGCAGGCCGTTCAACCGGTTGCGTTGCTGCAAGCGCACCGCCGCGGCCGTCGGGG
This sequence comes from Acetobacteraceae bacterium, assembly GCA_965199555.1. Lineage (GTDB taxonomy): Bacteria > Pseudomonadota > Alphaproteobacteria > Acetobacterales > Acetobacteraceae > LMUY01. Next base: position 84,514 of record CBDASJ010000007.1, read on the forward strand.
TGCCGCTGCGGATCGTGTAGCCGTCCCAGCGCCACACCGCGCCGGTGCGCGACACCAGCGTCTGCCCCGCCGCCAAATGCGGCTGCCCAGCATTTCCGGCGGCGTCGTCCTCCACCAGGCCGATCCCGGACAGCGCGCGGGTGAGCGCCGAGGGGCCGGTTACCAGGCCGGACAAGGGCGTCGCCGGCAGGGGGGATGCGGGCAGCGCCGGCAGATCCCGCCAATGCCGTGCCGCGGCAGGGTCGGCGGAGCCGCCCAGTTCCTCGCCCAGCACGGCGCCGAGTGCGGCTTCCAGCCCGGACGGCACGGTCAGCCCGTCCACCATGGGCGGCCAGCGTTCGCCATCCTTCACGCCCAGCACCTCGGCCAGGGCAGTCGTTTCCGCCGACAGCTTGGCGAGCGACGCGGCGGCCGTGCCGTCCCGCTGCCGCGCCTGGGACGCTGCGTCCGCCGCTGCCGCCCGGGCGCGTTCGGCGTTGTCCAGTTCTTCGCGGGCCCGCTTGGCGTCGGCTTCCGAGCGGACCGTAAGGGCTGCGGCGTCCGCGACGCGCGCCGGGTCCAACTGGGCGCTGGCCGCGCGCTCCCGCTCGCCGCGCAACTGCGCGATCTGCCCCGACAGGCGACGCGCCCGCGCCTCCGCCTGTGCCAAGGCCTGGGCAAGGGCCTGGCCGGTGGCGGTCAGTTGCGCCGCCCGTTCGGTGGCGGCGTTGGCCGCTGTTTCGGTTTCGCGCACCGCGTCGCGCGCCGCGGCACGCGCGGCTTCGGCGGCGGCGATCCGCTCGGCCGAGCCGGCATCAGCCGCCCGCAGGGTCGCGTCCTCGGCGGTCAGCCGGGCCGTTGCGGCGTCGGAGTCCGCTTTCACCCGCTCCGCATGCTCCAGGTCACGGCTGACCTGGGCGTGGCGCGCGGTGGCGGCGGCCAGAGCGTCGCGGGCTCGGGCGGTTTCCGCCGCCACCTGCTCGCGGACGATGCGATGGCGCTCCAGCGCGGTGCGCGCTTCCTCCGCCACGGTGCGCAGCGGCGGCACGGCCTCGGCGGCCGTTGCGGCCTGCCGGGTTGCGGCGGCCACCGCCTCGGCGGTTGTCGTCACCGCGGCCTTGGCCATCACCAGGGATGCGGCGGCGGCAGCGCGCGCGGTTTCCACCCGGGCCTTGGCCAAGGCCAGCAGCTCGGCCTCCGCTTCCTTCACCGTGGTGGACAGCGTGCGCCAGCGATTGGCTTGCCGCACCTGCTTCTGCAAGCCGGCCAACTGCCCGTCCAGTTGCGCGCGCAGATCCTCGGCCCGGGCCAGGTTGGCTTCGGCCGCACGCAGCTTCAGCTCGGCCTCGTGCCGGCGGGCGTGCAGCCCGGTGATGCCGGCGGCTTCCTCCAACACGGCGCGGCGCTCGTCCGGCCGGGCGTTGATGATGGTGCCGACGCGGCCTTGGCTGACCATGGCGGAGGACCGGGCACCGCTCGCCAGGTCGGCAAACAAGGTTTGCACGTCGCGCGCCCGCACTTCGCGGCCGTTGACGCGAAAGGCACTGCCGGCACCACGCTCGATCTTGCGGCTGATCTGCAGTTCCGGCGCTTCGTGGAACGGGGGAGGGGCCGCGCCAACCGCCTCCTCCAGCGTCAGCACCACCTCGGCCAGGTTACGGCTGGGGCGCCCGGCGGTGCCGGCGAAAATCACGTCGTCCATCTCGCCGCCGCGCAGCGACCGGGCGTTGGTTTCGCCCATGGCCCAGCGCAGCGCCTCCACCACGTTGGACTTGCCGCAGCCATTCGGCCCCACCACGCCCGTCAGCCCCGGCATGATCTCCACCGTTTGCGGTTCGGCGAAGCTCTTGAAGCCCGCAATGCGCAAACGGCTGAAGGCGATGGGCAAAGGATCAGCTCGCGGCGGACACGAGCTTGGCAATGGCGTCGAAGGTCTGCTCGCCGGCATGCGGCTTTTCGTTGACGACGAAGGTGGGGGTGCTGTCGACGTGGTACTTGTCCACGCCGCCTTGCTGCTCGTTCAGGATGGCGGTGCGCAGGCCGCTATCGGCGACCGTGCTGTCGAACAGCGCGCGGGGCATGCCGGCCAAGGCCGCGCGCTTGAACAGCTCATCGTTGGGGTTCACGTCGCGGGCGAAGGCCCAGCGGTCCTGGCTGGCCAGCAGGGTGGACACGAACGCCTCATACCGGGCCGGCGGCAATGCCCGGGCGACCATGGCGGCGGTCAGCGCGACCTGGTCGAGCGGGAAGTCGCGATACACGTAGCGAACCTTGCCGGTGTCGATCAGCCTGGTTTTCACCTCGGGGAAGACCTCCCGGCTCCAGGCCGCGCAATGCGTGCAGGTGAGGGAGAACCATTCCTGCAACGTGACCGGAGCCTTGGGGTCACCAAGCGAGCGATCTGCCATGCGAGGATCCGGATCCTCCGCAAAAGCGATCGCCGGAGTAGCGGCAAGAACCGCCGAGGTGACCAGGAGATGGCGTCGGGAGAGGAGCATCGGAACCTCTTACAAGGATGTGCCGAGTCGGCGATTGCCTTCTAGCACGCCCCGAAACCGTGCCCGCAACGTGGCCGGCTTGGTAGTTCCGTAAGGGGCCGGACAAACGAATGGCCGGACCAAAGGCCCGGCCATTTACGCGATTGGAGGGTTACAGGCCTCTTTTCACGTCGTTGGCGCCGCGCGTCACGGCAGCGCCGGTGGCGGACACGTCCTGGCCGGCGCCGGCCGTGGTGTTGCAGCCGCTGAGTGCCAGGCCCGTCGCCATCAGGGCGACGAGGCTGAGCACGCCCATCACGCGGCCGCGGCCCGGGTTTGCGACGGCGCTGGTCGGTCGGTTTTGGTTACGAGAGTCCATGTTTGCAATCCTTTCGTGACAACACGGAAACGCTATGGAACGCACCCGGTTGCAACATCAGGACGCGCGGTGCTCGATCAGGTCATCCACCACGGCCGGGTCGGCCAAGGTGGAGGTGTCGCCGAGCCCATCCGTCTCGTTGGCGGCGATCTTGCGCAGGATGCGACGCATGATCTTGCCGGAGCGGGTCTTGGGCAGGCCCGGCGCCCACTGGATCGCATCCGGCGACGCGATCGGCCCGATTTCCCGCCGCACCCAGGCGACCAACTCCTTGCGCAACGCGTCGCTGGGCTCCACGCCCGTCTTCAGCGTCACGTAGGCGTAAATGCCCTGGCCCTTGATGTCGTGCGGGAAGCCGACGACGGCCGCTTCGGCGACCTGTGGATGCGACACCAGGGCGGACTCGACCTCCGCCGTGCCCATGCGGTGCCCGGACACGTTGATCACGTCGTCCACCCGGCCGGTGATCCACCAATACCCGTCCGCGTCGCGCCGCGCCCCGTCGCCGGTGAAATACTTGCCGGGGAAGGTGGTGAAGTAGGTCTGCTTGAAGCGCTCGTGGTCGCCATACAGCGTACGCATCTGCCCCGGCCAACTATCCACGATGCAAAGGTTGCCTTCGACGGCCCCGTCCAGCTCCGCGCCCTCGGCATCCACCAGCACCGGTTGCACGCCGGGCAGCGGCAGCGTGGCCGAGCCGGGTTTCAACGCGGTGGCGCCCGGCAGCGGGCTGATCAGGATGCCGCCAGTTTCGGTTTGCCACCAGGTATCGACGATCGGGCAGCGCTCGTCGCCCACCACGCGGTGGTACCACAGCCAGGCTTCCGGGTTGATCGGCTCCCCCACGCTGCCGAGGATGCGCAGGCTGGCGCGGCTGGTGGACTTCACCGGGCCATCCCCGTCCCGCATCAGCGCGCGGATGGCGGTGGGGGCGGTGTAGAAGATGTTGACCTTGTGCTTGTCCACGATCTGCCAGAAGCGCGACGCGTCCGGGTAGCTCGGGATGCCTTCGAACATCAGCGTGGTGGCGCCGTTCGCCAGCGGGCCGTACACGATGTAGCTGTGGCCGGTCACCCAGCCGACATCGGCGGTGCACCAGTACACTTCGCCGGGCCGGTAATCGAACACCAGTTCATGCGTGAAGCTGGCCCACACCATGTAGCCGCCGGTCGTGTGCAGCACGCCCTTCGGCTTGCCGGTGCTGCCGGAGGTGTAGAGGATGAACAGCGGGTCCTCCGCGCCCATCGGCTCCGGCTCGCAGTCGGGTGCGGCGGCGGCAAGCAAGGCGGCGTAGTCATGGTCGCGCCCCGCCTGCATCGGCACCGCGCCGCCGGTAACCGCCACCACCAGCACGTCCGTCACCGTCGGGCAGCTTTTCAGCGCCTCGTCCACGTTCGCCTTCAGCGCCACCCGGCGGCCGCCGCGCCGCCCTTCATCGGCGGTGATCACCAGCGTGGACGCGCAATCCCCGATGCGGTTGGCCAGGCTGTCCGGGGAAAACCCGGCGAACACCACGGCATGGATCGCGCCCACCCGGGCACAGGCCAGCATGGCCACCGCGGCCTCCACTACCATGGGCAGGTAGATCGTCACGCGGTCGCCCGGCTTGACACCGTGCTCCCGCAGCACGTTGGCCAGGCGGCACACCTGTTCGTGCAGTTCGCGATAGCTGACGGTTTTGCTGCTGCCGGGGTCGTCGCCTTCCCAGATGATCGCCGGCTGGTCGCCGCGCGACTTGAGGTGAGCATCCAGGCACACGGCGGAGGCGTTGAGCCGCCCGTCCTCGAACCACTTGATGGCGACGTCGCCGTCGAAGCTCGTGTTCTTGATCAGCGAGGGCTTGCGGATCCAGGGGATACGCTCCGCTTCCGTCGCCCAGAAATGGTCCGGGTCGCGGGCGGCGTGGTTCACCATCAGCCGGTATTTCTCGCCGTTGACGTGGGCGGAGGCGGCGGTGTCAGGCTTGACGTGGAACAGCGGCGGCTCGGACATTGTTGTTCTTCCCCCTGGGCGCAGCCTACCGGGCGGCGCTCAGTGCTTGAAGCCCCCCAGCCGGCAGATATGGCTCCATTCCGCCGATGTGACCGGGCCGACGGACAGGCGGGACAAGCGCACCAGCGCCATGTCGGACAACGCCGGGTCGGCCTTGATCGCGGCCAGCGTCACCGGGGTGGCCATGGGCCCCACCGCCTTCATGTCGACGCACACCCATTTCTCGTCCGTCGGGTCCGGGTAGCCTTCGCGGACGACCTCCACCACGCCGACGATCTCCTTGCCGATGTTGGAGTGGTAGAAGAACGCGCGGTCGCCCTTGCGCATGGCGGCGAGGTTGTTTTTCGCCTGGTGGCTGCGCACGCCGGTCCACGGCTCCGTCCCGTGGGCGACCTGCTGGTCCCACCCGAAGGCGTCGGGCTCCGTCTTGACCAACCAGTAGGCCATCAGATTGCCGCGCCGTCCTTGAACACCGGCCGGAAGCCATGGATCGTGGTGCTGGCGAACAGCCCGGCCTGCGCGTACGGGTCGCCGGCGGCGAACATGGCTGCCGCAGCCTGGTCCGCCGCCTCCACCACCAGCAGGGAGCCGCAGGGCTGCCCGGCAGCGTCCAGCAGGGGGCCGCCGTAAGCGACCTGGCCGGCCGCAAGGTAGGCGACGTGGTCCGGCCGCGTGGCCATGCGCAAGGCCAGGCTGTCCGGCTTGTCGAGGCAGGTGATGGCGAACAGCATGCGGGGGCTCCGGGCGGGGTGACGACTGGCTAAACCTTATGTCATGCAGCGCGCGTGGGGAACCGCGCGGCTTCTCTCACTCCGCGCGCCCGTGCTATGGTGGGGTGTGGACGCCACCGCCCTTATCGCCCCGCGCAGCGGCCGGGGCCTGCACCGGTTCGCCAATCCTGGCCGCTTTCTCCGCCTGGCGGGCGCCGTCCAGCCATGGCTCACGGCGGGCGCGGTGCTGGTGACGGCGGCCGGGCTGTATTGGGGCCTGTTCGTCGCGCCGGCGGATTGGCAGCAGGGCGACGCAGTCCGCATCATGTACGTGCACGTGCCGTTCGCCTGGCTGGCCTCGCTCGGCTATGTCGGCCTGGCGCTGTGCTCGGTCGCGTCCTTTATTTGGCGGCACCCTTTGGCGGACCTGGCCGCGGCCGAGATCGGGCCGGTGGGTGCCGCGTTCACCGGGCTGTGCCTGGCCACCGGCAGCCTGTGGGGCAAGCCGATGTGGGGCGCCTGGTGGGTGTGGGACGCGCGGCTGACCTCCGTGCTGGTGCTGTTCTTCCTGTATCTCGGGCATATCGCGCTGGTGCGCGCGTTCGATGACCCGCAGCGCGGCTATCGCGCCGGGGCGATCCTGGCGCTGGTGGGGGTGGTGAACCTGCCCATCATCAAGTTCTCCGTGGATTGGTGGAACACGCTGCACCAGCCGGACAGCATCACCTTGACCGGGGCGCCAACCATGGCGCTGACCATGCTGTGGCCGTTGCTGGTGTGTGCGGTGGGTTACACGCTGGTGTTCGCCGCCCTGGTGGTGGCGCGGACCCGCGCCGCGGTGATGGAGCGCCGCTTCCGCAGCCTGTTGCTCGCCCGCAGCGAGGCGGCGTGACGCATATGGGTTTCATTGCGGCGGCCTACGGGCTGGCGGTGCTGGTGCCCGCCGCGTTCGGCGTCGCCGCCGCGCTCCGCCTGCGATCTGCCCGCCGCCGCCTGGCCGCGATCGACCGGCGATGACGCGCAAGCGCCGCCGCATGGCGGTCCTGCTGGCGTGCGGGCTTGGATTGGGCTCGGCCACCGCCTTGTCGCTGGCGGCGTTCAGCAACGACCTGGTGTTCTTCGTGGCGCCGTCCGATCTGGCGGCGAAGGGCTTGCCGGGCCGGTCGCTGCGGCTGGGCGGGCTGGTGGAAGCAGGCTCGGTGCAGCGCGTGTCCGAAGGCGGGCAGCCGGTGGCGCATTTTCGCGTGACGGACGGGCGGGCCAGCGTGGAGGTGGCCTATGTCGGCATCCTGCCGGACCTGTTCCGCGAAGGGCAGGGTGTGGTGACGTTGGGCACGATGCGGCCGGACGGCACCTTCCGCGCCAGCGAGGTGCTGGCCAAGCACGACGAAACCTACATGCCCAAGGATGTGGCGGACGCGCTGAAGAAGGCCGGCATGTGGGACCCGACCAAGGGCCCGCCGCCCCCCGCCGCGACGTGGAATACGCTGGCGACGAGGACGGCCGGGTGAACGGATCGTCACCACTGCAGCTTGAACCCTCTTCCGCTGGCGGGAAAGGGCAGGGTGAGGGTGGCCGGCCGTTTCCTGCCGGGCCACGCCACCCTCACCCCGCCGCTCTCCCGCCAGCGGGAGAGGGAGACGAAATGGCGCACCCATGATCCCCGAACTCGGCCATTTCGCCCTCGCCTTGGCCTGCGCCTTGGCCTTTGCCCAGGCCATCCTGCCGATCTGGGGCGCCCAGCGTCGCGATGCCCGCCTGGTCGCCGCCGCGCCGGGGCTGGCGTGCGGGCAGTTGCTGGCGCTGGCCGTCTCGGCGTTCTGCCTGGTGTGGTCCAACGTGGTGGACGATTTCTCCGTGCTGAACGTGGCGGAGAACAGCAACAGCATGAAGCCGCTGCTGTACAAGATCACCGGAAGCTGGGGGAACCACGAAGGCTCCATCATCCTGTGGGCGCTGATCCTGGCGCTGTGCGGCGGCGCCGTCGCGGGGTTTGGGCGCAACCTGCCGGGCGCGTTGCGCGCGCGGGTGATCGGGGTGCTGGGTGCCACCTCCGCTGGGTTCCTGCTATTCTCGCTGCTGACGTCCAACCCGTTCGTGCGGCTGTTTCCGGCGCCGCTTGACGGGCGGGACATGAACCCGCTGCTGCAGGACCCCGGCCTCGCCTTCCATCCGCCGATGCTCTACGCCGGCTATGTCGGCTTCGCCGTTCCGTTTGCCTTCGCCATCGCGGCCTTGTTGGAAGGGCGGGTGGACGCGTCCTGGGGCCGCTGGGTGCGGCCCTGGACACTGGCCTCCTGGTGCCTGCTGACCGGCGGCATCTCGCTCGGCTCGTGGTGGGCGTATTACGAGCTGGGGTGGGGCGGCTACTGGTTCTGGGACCCGGTGGAAAATGCGTCCCTGCTGCCGTGGCTGACCGGCACGGCGCTGCTGCATTCCGCCATCGTGGTGGAAAAGCGGGAAGCCCTGAAGATCTGGACCGTGCTGCTGGCGATCGGCACCTTCTCGCTCAGCCTGTCCGGCACGTTCCTGGTGCGATCCGGCATCCTCAACTCGGTGCACGCCTTTGCCAACGACCCGACGCGCGGGGTGTTCATCCTGGGGCTGTTGGGCCTGGTGATCGGCGGCAGCCTGCTGCTGTTCGCCGTGCGGGCCCCGGCGTTGGCGGCGGGCGGAATGTTCGCACCGGTGTCGCGGGAAGGCGCGCTGGTGCTGAACAACGTGCTGCTGTGCTCGATCGCCGCGGTGGTGATCACGGGGACGATGTATCCGCTGTTCAGCGACCTCATCCTGCATGACAAGCTGAGCGTCGGGGCGCCGTTCTTCAACGCGACGGTGCTGCCGCTGGCGATCCCGGTGTTCGTGGCCATGGCGATCGGGCCCGTGCTGCCGTGGAAGCGGGCGGCGCTGGCCCCCGCGCTGCTGCGCATCTGGTGGGCCGCCGTGGTCGCGGTCGTCGTGGGGCTGCTGGTGCTGACGCGGCTGCCCGTGTTGCCGGCCCTGGCATTCGGCGGTGCGGCCTGGCTGGTCGTCGGCTCGGCGGCGGATATCGTCGGGCGCATCGGCCTGTTCCGCATGCCCGTGCGCGACAGCCTCGCCCGGCTGCGCGGCTTGCCCGCCGCGGCGTTCGGCGCGGCCGTGGCGCATGCCGGCATGGGCGTTACGGTGGCCGGCATCGCGGGCATGTCGCTGGCCACCGAGCGGGTGGTGTTGGTGCGCCCGGGTGAGCACGTGCAGGCCGCCGGCATGGAATGGGTGCTGGACTCGCTGGGCGATGCCCAAGGGTCGAACTTCAGCGAGCGGGTGGCCAATGTGCGGGTGATTCGCCCGGGCCAGCCGGATTTGCCGATGCACCCGTCGCGCCGCACCTTTCCCGTGCAGGGCATCACCACCACGGAAGCCGCCATCCACACCACCGGCTTCGCCGACATCTACGCCGTGTTGGGGGAGGAGCGGGACGGCGCCGCCGTGATGCGCCTGCACTACAACCCGCTGGCGCCGGAGATCTGGCTGGGCGGGCTGGTGATGGCGATCGGCGGCGGGCTGTCCTTGACGGACCGGCGGCTGCGCGTCGGCGCCCCGGCGCGCAAGGCCGTGCCGGCCGGCCTGTCCGCCTGATGGACCGCCGCCGGCTCCTGCTTGCCGCCCCGTTGGGCGCGGCCGTGCTGGGTGGCGGCGCGTTCTGGGCCATGTTGCGCGGCATGCGGGCCGGTACCTTCGACCCGCGCGGCGTGCCGAGCCCCATCACCGGCAAGCCCGTCCCCACCTTCGACCTGCCGGCCCAGGCGCCGGCGCGGGGCTTTTCCAGCGCCGACCTGGCAACCGGCAAGCCGGTGCTGCTGAACTTCTTCGCGTCCTGGTGCGTGCCGTGCGTGGAGGAGGTGCCAGCACTGATGGCGCTGTCCAAGGCGGGCCTGCCGATCTGGGCCATCGCCTACAAGGACCCGGTCGACAAGGCGGCGCAGTTCCTCCGGCGCCACGGCGATCCTTACCAGCGGATCGCGCGCGACGCGCCCGGCCGGGTGGCGATCGATTTCGGCCTGTCCGGCGTGCCCGAAAGCTTCCTGGTGGACGGTGCCGGCGTGGTGCGGTGGCATTGGCCCGGCCCGCTGGACGCCGCCGTGATCCAGAACAGGTTGCAGCCGGCGTGGCGCGCACTCGGCTGAGCCTCCTCGGGCTGCTGGCCGCGCTACTGCTCGCCGGGCCAGCCCTCGCCATCAGCGACCCGGCGGAGATGCTGCCCAACCCGGGGCAGGAGGCCCGTGCCGAGCAGATCGGCAAGCAACTGCGCTGCCTGGTGTGCCAGAACGAAAGCATCGAGGATTCCGGCGCCGACCTGGCGCGGGACTTGCGGGCGATCGTGCGGCAGCGGGTCGCGGCGGGGGACAGCGACGGGCAGGTCACCGCCTGGATGGTGGCGCGCTACGGTGATTTCGTGCGGTTGCGGCCGCCCTTCAACGCGGTGACGGCGCTGCTGTGGCTGTCGCCGGTGCTGGCGCTGGCGGCCGGGCTGGGGCTGGCCGCCTGGGGCCGCCGCGGCCGCCCGGCGCCGGCCGCCCCGCTGTCCGAGGCCGAACGTGCCCGCCTGGCGGAGCTGACCCGGCCGTGATCTGGCTGGCCGCCGCGGTGCTGGCGCTGTGCGCGCTGGCGCCTGCCGCCTGGGCGATGCGCCGCCGCGTTCATGTGCGCGGCCGCACCGAGGCCAGCGTGGCGCTGTACCGGGCGCAGATGGTGGAACTGGACCGCGACCTGGCGGAGCGGCGCATCGCCCCGGCCGAACACGCCACCGCCACCCTGGAACTGCAACGCCGCCTGCTCGCCGCGGCCGGCACCGCCGATCGCGCCCCGACCGTGCCGGACCGGGCGCCGTTGCTGCTGGGCCTGGTGCTGGTGCCGTTGCTGGCATTGGGATTGTACCTGGTGGGCGGCCGGCCGGACCTGCCGGCGCAGCCGCTTCGCGCGCGAATGGAGGCGGCGGACCGGCGCATGGCGCAGGCCAACGTGGTGGCGACCCAGTTGCGTGCCGCGCTGGCCGTCCTGCCGCCCGCCTCCAAGGAAGCGATGGAAGCGGAACTGCTGCTGGGCAACGTGGAATCCGGCCAGGGCCACTTCGCCGAAGCCGCGCAGGCCTGGGGTAAGGCGCTGTCGCAGCGTTTTGACCCCACACTCGCCGTCATGGTGGCGGACGCGAACAGCCGGGCGGAAGGGCGGATCAGCCCGGCTTCGGCCGCCTTGTTCCGGCAGGCCCTGGCCGCCGCCCCGGCAGACGCGCCGTGGCGCAGCGAGGTGGAACAGCAGTTGGCAGCGTTGCCAAACGCGCCCGCCACCCCCAACTGAGCCGCATGGACGACGAACCCGCGCCAAAGCCCGCCCCCGCCCCGCCGAAGCCGCCGGCCGAAAAGGAATATGGCGGCCCCGCCGGGCCGGAGCCCACGCGCTACGGCGACTGGGAGCAGAAGGGCCGCTGCACGGATTTCTGAGCTACCCTGCGGGCGGCTGCCGCACCAGGGTCATCCATCGCCCGTCAGTCTCGGCGACCCGGAACCCGTAGCGGGCGTAAAGCGCGTGGGCGTCCGACGTCGTCAACGTCCAATGTTCCACCGTACCAAGTTCGGGGTGGCCGAGGATCGCTGTTATCAACGCCTTGCCGAGGCCGTGCCCGCGCGCCTCCGGGTGGATGAAGACGTCGCCGAGATGGGCACGCATCGCGTAATCCGTCAGCAGGCGGGCGAAGCCGACTTGCGCGCCGCCTGGAGCGTACACGCCGAAACACAGGCAGTTGGCCCAACTCCGTTCCGTCAGCGCGCGCGGTCGCGTCTTCGCCCAGTACGTGCTGGCGAGGGAGGCGTGGACGAATTCCATGTCGAGCCGCGCGCGTTCGTCGCTGATCACGTGGCTGCTCGGCAAGTTCACGACATGCGCCATCAACCGTCCGCCCGGCGGGCGATCGCGGCGGCGACGGTGTTTTCCAGCAGGCAGGCGATCGTCATCGGCCCGACGCCGCCCGGCACCGGCGTGATGGCGTCGGCCACCGCAGCGCATTCCGCATAGGCGGCGTCGCCCACCAGGCGCCCGTCCGGCAGGCGGTTGATGCCGACGTCGATCACGACGGCGCCGGGTGCCAGCCAATCGCCCCGCACCAGCTCCGGCCGACCGACAGCGGCGATCACGATGTCGGCGCGCCGGCACTCGGCCGGCAGGTCACGGGTGCGGGAATGTGCCACCGTCACCGTGGCGTCCGCCGCCGTGAGCATGAGCGCCACCGGCCGCCCCACCAGCGCCGAGCGGCCGAGCACCACGGCGCGGGCGCCCGCCAAAGCCGGGCGGACCGTTGCCAACAGCAGCATCACCCCGCGCGGCGTGCACGGGGCCAATGCCACACCGTCCGGCTGGTCGAGCGACAGCACCGGGGCGCCGGAGGCCAGGCGCCCGGCGTTGATCGCGGTCAGGCCGTCCACATCCTTGGCCGGGTCGAGCGCGGCGGTTACCAGGCGGGGATCGAGCTGCGGCGGCAACGGCAGTTGCACCAGGATGCCGTCCACTGCCGGGTCGGCATTCAGCCTCGCCACCACCGACAGCACGGCGTCCTGCGTGCTGTCGGCGGGAAGCCGCACGGTTTGCACGGCCAGGCCAACCGCCTGCGCCGCGCGATCCTTGTTGCGGACGTATACGGCGCTGGCCGCGTCGTCGCCGACCAGCACCACGGCCAATCCCGGCTGGAACGGCAGCGTCGCCACCCGGGCGGCAACCCGGTCCCGCAAGGCCGCGGCCGCCGCCTTGCCGTCGATCGGCTGGGCGGGCACGGCGAAGCGCCTAGTAGAACAGCGGTTGCAGGCCGCCGACCACCACCGCTTGGTAGACCCGCGCCAGCACGTTGCGCAGCAGCCAGATGATCAGCAGCAGCACCAGCGGGCTAAGGTCGATGCCGCCGAAACTGGGCAGCACGTTGCGGATGCGGCGCAACGCCGGCTCGGTGAGGCGATACAGGAAGTCGGAGATCGTCCAAACCAGCCGGTTGCGCGTGTCCACCACGCCGAACGCGATGAGGTTGCTCATCACCGCGGCCAGGATCACCACCCACCAGTAGAGTCCCAGCACCTGGTCGATCAACTCGAATAAAATGGTGACCAAGCGACCCAACCCCCAACACGGCGCGAGACCCTAGCCTTGCGCCCCCGTCGCCGCAACGTGGTGCCGCTGCTGGGGCTGGTTAGCCTCGTCCCGTATCGGCGCTTGGCCGGCGGGGGTGAACCATTCCGCCAACGTGCGCGGCCGCGCAGGCCGGGGGGTGTGCCACAGGAACTCGGCGACTTCCGCCAGCCACACCCGCGCGCTGTTGCAGAAGCACCAGCGCAGATGTCGGCGCAGGCCACGGTCCGGATGCGCCAGCACGCGCCACAGCGCCCGCGGCCGCAGATGGGTCACGACTTCCATCAGCTTGACGGCGGCGAACATCTGCCAGGGCGGCATGTGCCGCGTGGCGAGGAGCTGGTGGCGGTAATCCCAGCGGCTGACATCCTCCTGGATCACCCGCCGGCCGCCATTGGCCGCCGTCCAGTCGGACCAGCGATGCGGCGTGACGTACATCGCGTTGAGCAGATCCGGGTCGTAATGCATCACCTGCCGGGCGGCGCGCACCGTGTCGCCCAGCCGCTCCTCCTCGAAGCCCACGATGTGGCCCAGCATGGACAGGATCCCCGCCTGCCGCAGCAGGGCCACGGCACGCTGGTCCTCGCGCACCGTGGAACCCTTGCGGATGGCGGCGAGCGTGGCCGGGTCGGTGGTCTCGATGCCCATCAGCACGCAGATCAAACCCGCGCGCCGGGCCAGGGGCAGCAAATCGGCATCGCGCACGATGTCCGTCGCCCGGATGGTGGCGAACAGCTTGACCGGCACGTCCTCGGCCGCCAGCGCCTCCAGGAACGCCCGCCACATGCGCTTGGAGGAGGTGGGGTTCTCGTCCGCCAGGTCCACGAACATGACGCCGTGGGTCCGGTGCAGCCAGGCGATCTCGGCCGCCACGCGCGCCGGGTCGCGAAACCGCCACTTGGTCCAGAACTGGTATTGCCCGCAGTAGGAGCAGGTGTGCGGACAGCCGCGGGAAAACTGCACGATCGCGGCCCGGCCCAGGCCAAAGCACTGGTACAGGTCCCAATCGGCGATCAGCTCCCACCCTACGCGCCAGGCGTTCAGGTCGGCGATCGTCGGCGCGGCCCGCGTCAGCGTCACCGCGCCCGCGTCGCGGAAGGCGATCCCGGGCACGGCGGCCAGGCCTTGCCCCGCCGCCAGCGCCGCGGCCAGTGCCAGCGCGGTCGCCTCGCCCTCGCCGCGGACGATCACGTCCACCTCCGCATGGGCGGCCAGGATGTCGGCCGCGTGATAGGTCGGGTAGGGGCCGCCGTACACCGTCACCGCGCTGGCGCAGCGTGCCCGCGCCGCCCGCATCACCGCCAGGCAGGACGGGTGCGCCGGGGTGGAGCCGGCATGGCCCGTCATCACCACGTCCGGTTGCGCCGCTTCGATCGCGTCGGCCAACGCTTTGCCGGTGAGGCGCCGGCGTTCCGCGTCCAGCAGTCGGACATGGTAGCCAGCGTCGATCAGTGGGCCGCCGATGCACAGCAGGCCGAGCGGCACCTGGTGGCCAACCCCGTGCGCGGAGGTGAGGGAGATGTAGGGCGGGTTGACCAGCAGGATGGTCAGGCGGCGCCCGGCCTGGCCGCTCATGGCCCGACCGCTCGCAGGCCGTCGCGCGGCACCAGCGTCGCCGGGGTTTGCAGCCCCCACACCAACCCGATCCGCCGCAGCAGAAGCAACAGCCACCAACCCGGATCGTGCTGCCCGGGCTTGAGGCCCAGGCGAGCCGAACCCGGCCAGGCGTGATGGTTGCCGTGCCAGGCCTCGCCGAACGTCAGCAGCGCCACGGCGGGCAGGTCGTGCCCCTGCACCGCCACATTGTCCACCACCCAGCCTTGCGGCCCCCGCCGATGCGTCAGATGGCCGACCAGCCAATGCCCGGTGACGCAGGCCGCGACGCGCAGCGGCACGCCCCACACCAGCCAGGGCAACCCGCCCGCCAGGAAGAACAAGGCGGCCCAGGGCAGTTGCTGCGCCATCCACGTGCGCTCGATCCAGCGCAGCACGCGATCCTCCGCCAGGGCCGGTTCCGGTGCGAACCGGGGCGGATGCGCCAGCACCAGGCGGCAATGCATCTGCCACCAGGCATCCCGCAGCATCGCCGTCCGGTGCGCGTGGAAGGGGTGGCAGGCGGTTTGCCGCTGCGCCCAATCCCGCGTGTCGTGCAACCGCACCATGCCGAGCGGACCGGCCATGCCGACCAGCGTGCCGAGGTAGGCCAGCAGCCGCGTCAGCCAAAGCGGGGCGGACAGGCTGCGGTGGATCAGCAGCCGGTGCAGCCCGACGGAATGCCCGGCGCAAAGCGTGACGGCCGAACTGGCCAGGAACAGGACCACCGCACCGGGCGTGGTGGCAAACGGCGCCGACGGCCAGCCCCCCGAGCGTCATGCCGCCGATCCACAGGGAGCGGACCGGCGCCCAGCGTACCTCGCCCTGGGTGGCGGAGGTCAGTGGCCCGGCGATCATCCGATCGGTGGACAGGCAGGCCATGACGCGCGCTCCGTTAGGTGTTTAGCCATTCGACTAACTACCAACGCGTTTGTCAATGGTTAGCTTATAGGCTAAATACGGATGGATGCAGCGCGTGTTCGAAGCCCTTTCCTCCTCCGTACGCCGGAAGATCCTGGCCTATCTGGCGCATACCGAGTTGAACGCGGGGGAGATCGCCTCGCGTTTCGCCATGTCGAAGCCGTCGATCTCGCAGCATCTGTCGGTGCTGGAAGCGGCCGGGCTGATCGTCGCGGAGAAGCGGGGGCAGTTCATTTACTACAGCCAGGTCAGAGAGAACCTGGTCAACGCCCTGAACGGGTTCGTCCAGGAAGCTTGCCCGGTAAGCCGTCCGTTGAAGCGGGAAAGTGCGGCACTGGCCCAGGCCAAGAACCGCCGTTCGACAGAAACGGCGGACGACCTCTAGCGGGTCGGCACCGCTTTATCGCGATTCCGTGGGCAGCGGCAGTTGGGCCAGGTTGCAATGGCCCAGCCGCCGACCGCAGCAGACCGCTACTTGAGGTGTTTCGCCAGGATCTTGTTCATTTCGAACATGGTCACCTTGTCCTTGCCGAACACCTTCTTCAGGTTGTCGTCAGCAAGGATTTCGCGGCCGTCCTTCGGGTTCTGCAGCTTGTTGGCCTTGATGTATTCCCAAACCTTGCTGACCACCTGGCCCCGCGGCATGGTTCCCTCACCCACCACCACGGCCAGGTCTTCGGACGGCTGCAATGGTTGCTGCAGGGCGTTGGGCTTGCTTCCCGCCTTGGGCTTCTCGATCGTAGCGCCCTTCGGGGGCGCCTTTGCTGGGGTCTTTGTCATAGGGTTCCTTTTGTCGAGTGGTGCGCGAACCTCACCGGTTACAGGCCACGAGGCTGAAACACGTAACCGTCCCGATGCAGCCGGGTTGCAAACGCCATCCCTCTTACGGCCACCGATCGGCGCACGCTACTTCTTGCGCGGCGGCAGGCTGTCCTGGCACTTGGCCAGGGCGGTGATGGCGTTGCTGGAGCCGTCCAGAGGTTCTTCGAACTCTTCGCTGCCGAGTTTGATGAACAGGCTGTTGCCGGCCTTGAACGCGGCATAAACGCTGTCCAGCGCATCGTCTGGGATGGGCACGGCAAGGGTCGTGGGATTGGCCGCGATCCCGAAGCCGCTGATCGCCTTGCCGTTGTCGATCCGGAAGGTGAGTTGGGTTTGTGCGCCCTGGGCCATCTTCGCCGTCGGCTCGGACACGATGAACATGTGCGTGTCGTCGTTATCGAGTGCGAAGGCGATCACGCTCTTGTCGTCGTACACGAACGTGGCCGTGCAGCCGACGCTGCCATCGGGATTGGCGTCGCTGGCGATCTTCCAGCCGCCGACGTCGATCGACTGGCCAACCTTCTGTGCTGCCGCGGGCAACGCCAAGGCGCAGAAAACCATCGCAAATCCAAGGTTTCGCACGGTCGCGGCTCCGTAATTATTCCGACCATACAGGCGTCGCCCGCCCTGGCCAAGGTCCGGCGCGGCCGGCTGGTTCGGCGCGCATCTTGCCCGGGCAAGCGCTGCAACCATTTCTGCGGCCTCTGGAAGGTCACCAACAGCATGCTCACCACGATCAACTTGGCCACGGCCGTTCGGCGCCTCCGCTTGCTGCCGGTGCTGGCGTGCCTGTCGGTCAGCGCGTGCGCGGGGTTGGATCGCAACGACCAGGGGCTGTTGCAGCCGCAAACCGTGGCCGGGCCGTGCCAGGTCAAGAAGTTCTATATCCTGAGCGTCACCGCCGTGCACACGGCCATGACGGTCGGCAACACGGGACAGGGCTGCAGCTTCACGATCTTCAACCCCGACCAGCAGGTCGTCCTCACCGCCGCGCTGGTGACCGATCCGGCCCTTCATGGCCGCGCCACCGCCGGGTTGATCACGCTCGGGCGGCAGGGCGAGGTGTCCTACACGCCCCAGCCGGGCTATGTCGGGCCCGACCAGTTCACCGTCACGTTCGAGCCGCACGCCCTGAGCATCGCCGTCGCCGTGACGGTGCAGCCGACGCCGCCCGCATCCTGACCGGCGGCGCCGGGTTGGTCCGGCCTGCCGCGCGTGCCAGGATCGCGGCATGGCAGAGTTGTATCGCGGCCCGATCATCGACGCGCACCACCATCTTTGGGCCTTGGCCGGTGGACATTATCCCTGGCTGACCCGGCCAGAGGCGGCGCCCGCTGCCCTCGGCGACATCAACTATCTCCGCCGGGATTACCTGCCCGCGGATTACGCCGCCGACATCGCCGGGCAGGGCATCGTGGCGTCCGTGCATATCGAGGCGCTGTGGGACCCGGCGCGCAGCCCGGCTGAGGAAACCGCCTGGCTCGATTCGCTCCCCCGCGCTCCGGGGATCGCCGCCCGCTACGTCGTGGCGGCCCCGCTTGCCTCGCCCGAGCTGCCTGCCATCTTGGACGCGCAGGCCGCGTGCCCCCGCGTCGCGGCGGTTCGCGAAACCATCCGGTGGCATCCGGACCCGGCCAAGCGCTGGACGCCGAAGGGGCTGGTGAACGAGCCGGCCTGGCGCGCCGGTCTGGCCCGTTTGGCAGCCTATGGCTGGGCGCTCGACCTGCTGATGAACGCGCACCAGGCGGAGGAGGTCGCGGCACTGGCCGAAGCGACGCCAGACCAGCAGTTCATCGTCAACCATTGCTGCACGCCGAACGATCGCGATCCCGAGGGCATGGCCCGCTGGCGTGCTGGCCTGCGGCGTATGGCGCAATGCCCCAACATCGCGATCAAGCTGTCCAACTTCGCCGCCTACGCGCCCGACCGCAGCTTCGCCGGCGACCAGGACACGCTGCGCAGCTGCATCGGGGCGTTCGGCCCGGACCGCTGCATGTTCGGCAGCGACTACCCGGTGGCGCGTCGCACTCTGTCCTACGCCGCGATGTGCGAGCGCTTCCGCGCCGTGGTCGCCGAGTACACCCCGGCCGAACAGCACGCACTGTTCCACGACACGGCCGCGCGCTTGTACAAGGTCGCCGTTTGACGTTGCCGAGTGGCTGCGGCGGGTCGCGCATCGGGGGCAAGCAACCCTGGTCCGGCCGCACGGTTAAACCGGCTTAGGAGAAAACACCGTGCCGCACGAGAAAACGAAGTCGGATAACGATACCAGCACCGCCCGGTCCGCCAAGGCCCAGAAGGCCGACGAGGTCCAACAGGCGGGCAGCGCCAAGGCCGGCGCCGGCCATCCTGACGTGCCGGAAGGCGGCAAGGCCGAGGCACCCGTGCATTCGAAGGGGCACCCGATGCCGGCTGCATCAACCGGCGCTTCCGACGGCACCGCGGTTCCCGGCACCAGTTCGGCCACGGCCGGCAAGGCGGAAAAGGAAGCCGCTGCAACCAAGGCGGCGCTGACCAAGGAACAGCACGGCCGCGGCCATCGCAAGGCCGAATAACGGCACTCATCAGCCGTAGAAATGGAGATGGTGGGGATCGTCTCGCCACCATCTCCAGCGATGGTGCCGCTACTCTGCGGTGTGACCCTGCGCCACCAGTCCCTTGACTTCGTCCACTGCTTCCACAAAGCGCTTGTTCAGTAGTTCCAGCGCTTCGCCATTGGAGCGCTGAATGAGGTCGCCGATCTCCTGCATGTTGGCGACGGCGCGTTCGTAGGTGCTTTTCAGCATGTCCGCCTGGCGAACAGCCCGACTCTGCGGCGGCTCGGTCGCAGTGAACTGGCGCATGCCCTCCGTCAGTTCGGACATGGTCTGCTGCATGATCTCCATGTTGCGCCGGGCGACCGCTTGGGCGCCTTCCAGCGCGACGCGGTTTGCCGCAGACAACGTTTCCAGGTTGCGACGATGCGCCGCCATCAGCGCCTCCATGTCGGGCATCGCCGGCATCTTCATGTCGGCAAACATGCGTTGGAACTCGGTCATGGCGTTGGCACCCATGCTCGTCATCTTTTCGCCCATGGCCTGCGCGGCGTTGACCCCTGCATGGGTCGCATTGGAGAAGTTCTTGCTCGGATCGTCAGACATCGCCGCATCCTTCTTGGTTTAAGGCAGCGCTCCCATCGGGCTGACCATGATTAACCTGGGCGTGACCAGCCAGCGGGTCAATCACCAAGCCGTCTAGGCAGGGGAGGCGGGTGGGGCCACCATCGGCGGTGGTGGCGGATTGTATCGCACCAGCTCATCGGCCGCGGCGTCCGCGTCGGGCAGGTCGACCACCCCTTCCATGCCGTCCTCGTCCGCCGAAGCAGGCGTTGGCGCCAGCATGTCGAACAAGCGGCTGGCCTGGTCCAGCGCCCGGTCCATGGCAGCCATCGTGCCGGCCAGATCGGCGCTGTCATCGTCCTTCCAGGCGCGCAGGGCATACAGCCAAACGCCCACCAGGGCCTGCGACCGCACCATGCCGCGCAGCCCGGCCGCGGACAGGCCGGCCGTTTCCAGCATCCACGCCATGCTGCGCCACGTGGCGGCACCGATTGCTACGGCGAGCGGCGGGTTCAACGGCAGCACGCGCAACAGGGCGACCATGCCGTCACGATGCTGCTGCAACACGTCGAACCGGCGCATCAACAGGTCGAAGATCTGGTCCCGCGGGCTGCCCGTGTTGGTGGCGTCAGCCAGTGCGGCTTCGTCGGCAATGACGCCGAACCGTCGCAGCACGGCACCCGGCCCGGGAAAGCGCACGCGCGCCCGGTCCAGCGGCAGGCCCGCCCGGCGCGCGACCTCCACGATGCTCAGGCCAAGCCAGCCGGTTTCCCCGGCCTGGGCGAAGGCGGCTGAAACCAGGGTGGTGTCGAATGCGGTGTCGTCCATGGGCGTCACGTGGTTGCGGTGCTGCGGATTGCCAAGCGGCGCGCGGTCACGTGGCCAACTCGCGCGACCGCACCGTCGCCGCCGTGATGGCGCGGCTCAGCAGGGCCGGCCAGGCATCGGGCGCCATCAGCACGGCCAAGGCGCGTTCCGTGGTGCCCGCCGGGCTGGTGACGGCGCGGCGCATGTCCGCCGCGTCCTCCGTGCCGGCCGCCAGCAAGGCGCCGGAGCCTGCCACGGTGCGCCGCGCCAACCGGCGTGCCAGCTCCGGCGGCAGGCCTTGCTCGACCGCCGTCGCTTCCAGCAACTCCGCCAGCAGGAACACGTAGGCCGGGCCACCCCCGGAAATCGCAGTCACGGCATCGAGCTGCGCTTCGTCCGCCAGCCAGGCAACCTCGCCGATGGCGCCCAGCAGGCTTTGGGCAAGCTCACGCTGGGACGCCGACACGCCCGGCGCGGCGAACAACGCCGTGAAGCCTTCGCCGATGGCGGCCGGCGTGTTGGGCATCGCGCGCACCACCGCTTCCGACCCGGTCAGCGCGGCGATGGCGGCGATCGTCCGTCCGGCCATGATGGAGATCACGACGGCATCGCGGCTGAAGCGGGCGACGCCCGGCACCGCCATGCTCGCGACCTGCGGCTTCACCGCCAGCACCACGGCGTCCGGGCGAAAAGCGTCGGGGATCGCCTCGGCCGCGGCGACCACGGTCACCTCATCCGCGGCCCAGGCTGCCGCGGCGGGCGCCGGGTCCACCAGGTAGCTGGGCCCCAGGCCAGCCCGGCGCCAGCCCGCGAGCATGGCGCCGCCCATCTTCCCGCCGCCCAGCAGCAGGACGGACGGGCTCACGCTTCGCCCACGCACTCCAGCATCGCGGCAGCCAGGGCCTCGGCCGGCGTCTTGCCGCCCCACAGCACGAATTGGAATGCCGGAAAGAAGCGCTCGCATTCGGTGATGGCGATGTCGACCATGTCTTCCAGGCTTTCCGCCGAAGCACCGCGGGCGCCGCGCAACAGCACGGAATGGCGGAACAGCGGCATGCCGTCATCGCTGTCCATGCCGAAATGGCCGATCCACAGCTTCTCGTTGGCCAATGCCATCAGCTCGTACAAGGCACTGCGCTTGCCGGCCGGCACCTTCAGGTCGAAGGCGCAGGTGAAATGCATGGCGCTGATCTCCCGCGACCAGGAAAAATACAGGCCGTAATCGCACCATTTCCCGGGCGCCTCGGCCGCCATCTCGCCTTCACTGCGGCGGTCGAAAGCCCAATCGTTGTCGCCGACGATTCGCTCCAGCGCGTCGAGCGGGTTGGCGGCGTGGTCGCCTGAAATGGCGGAGTGGACGGTCGGCATCATGGGGTCTCCCATCTGGAGGAAGGCCGGACACTGATCCGAGTCAGGCGGTTGCCGCCTCGACTCGATGCGCCATCAGACTACCGGGCGGCAAACCGCTGCGGCAAGCCCGCTTGCTGCAACTGCGTCATATGCCGTTCGGGTCGGGGAAGTCCGGGTCCGCCCGCTCCA
The DNA here is from genome assembly GCA_965199555.1 of Acetobacteraceae bacterium. Lineage (GTDB taxonomy): Bacteria > Pseudomonadota > Alphaproteobacteria > Acetobacterales > Acetobacteraceae > LMUY01. The sequence goes on from CBDASJ010000007.1 coordinate 105,980, forward strand.
CGTCGCTGGGCGGGACGGAGACCGCTTCCAGCGCCGCGACCTTGGCTTCCAGCATGGCGAGCCTGGCTTCCGCCGCTTCCTGCCCGGCGCGGGCGTTGGCCGCCATCTGCTCCACCGCTTCCAGATCCTCCCGGCGGACCAGGTCCAGCTTGCGGATCGCCTCGTCCAGGCGGGCGCGGACCGTCGCCTCCGCCTCGTCGCGTAGCCCGGTCAGGGCGGAAAAGGCGCCGCCGGCCACGCCGGCGAGGTCGTCAAAGAAACGCGGGCGGTCGGTCATGGCGAAAGTCTCCCCTGGTCGGCAGTGCGATATAGGAGGTGCTCCGGCGGTTTGCATGGCGTGGCGGATGTGTTTGGGTGCGGGCATGTGCGCCAAACCCCTGCTGCTCACCATGGGCGACCCGGCCGGCATCGGCGGCGAGATCTCCGCCAAGGCGTGGCGCCTGCTGGCTGGGAGCGGTTTGCAGTTCGCCATGATCGCCGACCCGTTCTGGATCGGCGCCCTGGACGTGCCGATGGCGGTGATCCGCTCGCTGGACCAGGTGGCCGACGTGTTCGATTCGGCCTTGCCGGTGCTGGCGCTGGACCTGCCGGAGATCGCCCGGCCTGGCCGCCCGGACCCCGCCAACGCCCCCGCCGTGATCGGGAGCATCGAGCGCGCGGTGCGCCTGGTGCAGGCGGGGGAAGGCGGCGCGGTCGTCACCAACCCGATCAGCAAGGCCGTGCTGTACGCCGCCGGCTTCCCGCACCCGGGCCATACCGAGTTCCTGGGCGAACTGACGGGCGGCACGCCGGTGATGATGCTGGCCTGCCCGCAATTGCGGGTGGTCCCGGTGACGATCCACGTCTCGTTGCGGCACGCCCTGGAAGGGGTGACGACCGATGCGATCCTGGCCACCGCCCGTGCCACCGCGGCGGCGCTGCGGCGGGATTTCGGCATCCCGGCGCCGCGCCTGGCGATCGCCGGGCTGAACCCGCATGCCGGCGAGGGGGGTGCCATGGGGACGGAGGAGATGGAGGTGATCGCCCCGGCGGTTGCGGCCCTGCAAGCGGAGGGAGTTGATGCGACCGGCCCTTATCCGCCGGACACGATGTTCACCGACGCCGCCCGGCCGGGCTACGATGCGGCGGTGTGCATGTACCATGACCAGGCTTTGATCCCGCTGAAGACGCTGGACATGGCGGGCGGGGTGAACGTGACGCTGGGGCTGCCGATCATCCGCACCTCGCCGGACCACGGCACCGCCTTCGGCATCGCCGGGCAAGGCGTGGCCGACCCCGGCAGCCTGGTCGCGGCATTGCGCATGGCGGCGGAGCTTGCGGAACGGAGGGCGGCATGATCCGGCTGGGCGTCAACATCGACCACGTGGCCACGGTGCGCAACGCGCGCGGCGGCGCCCACCCGGACCCGGTGGACGCGGCGCTCGCAGCGATCGCCGCCGGGGCGGACGGCATCACCGCCCATTTGCGGGAGGACCGCCGCCACATCCGCGACGCCGACATCGACCGGCTGCGCGCCGCCATCACCCGGCCGCTGAACCTGGAAATGGCGGCAACCGCGGAGATGGTGGCCGTCGCGCTGCGCGTGCGCCCCCACGCCGCCTGCATCGTGCCGGAACGCCGGGCGGAGGTGACCACCGAGGGCGGCCTGGACGCCGCCGGCCAGGCCGACGCCTTGCGCCCCATGGTGGCCGCGTTGCGCGACGCCGGCATCCGAGTGTCGCTGTTCATCGACCCGGAGGAGCACCAGTTGCAGGCCGCGTCCTCGTTGGGGGCGGACATCGTCGAACTGCACACCGGCGCCTACGCGGAAGGCCGGTCCGGCGAACTCGACCGCTTGCGGCGCGCCGCTGCCGTTACGGCCGGGCTAGGGCTGGAATGCCACGCCGGGCATGGGCTGACTTACGCGAACGTGGGAGCCGTGGCGGCCTTGCCGGACGTGGTGGAGCTGAACATCGGCCACTTCGTCATCGGCCAGGCCATTACGGACGGCCTGACCGCTGTGGTGCGGGAGTTCCGACGGCTGATCGACGCCGCGCGCTAACGCTGCGGCGCCATGCCGAAATGCTGTTCGATGATGCGGATGTTGCGCAGGTTCGCCTTCAACGCCACGTCGAACAGGTCGCCCAGCAGCGGCACGGAACCGCCGACCACTTCGATGGCGACGTTGCCCAGCATGCGCGCAAGCTTGTGGCTCGGCACGCCCATCGCGTGTGCCTGCTGCACGATGTAAAGCGACACCAGTCCCAGCGCGGCATCGCCGACACCCGGCGCCAGGCCGATCAGGCTGTTGAGGCCGAAGCGGATGCGTGTTCCCGGAACGCGGAATACCCCGTCCACCAGCCAAGCCAGGCGGCGCATGCGGGCCAACCGGGTGGCGATGTCGGGCGTGAAGGTGGCTTGCGGCGTGTAATATGCGGCAGGCATGTCCGGCTCTCCCCATCGGGCACGGCGCATCTGATGCCGCTAGCCCGGCGGATCAATGCGGAGCGGTCGAATCCCGAGGCCGATCCCATCGCTATACGGCACCGTCCGCATGCGTCGCATCAGCCATACGCCCAGCCCGGTCGCGGCGACGAACAGCACGGCCGCGAGCAGCAATTGCGCGTTGCGGTCCACGCGCACGCCCCCACCCAGCAACGCGAACACCACCGTCTGCGGGACGTAGCCGATGGCCGATGCCAGCAGGAAAGGACCCAGTGCCACGGCCGACACACCGGCCAGCAGGTTCAGCAGGATGTTGCTGCCAACGGGCAACAGCCGGAGCGTCAGCGTCGCACTGAACGGGTGTTGGCTGAGCCGCTGATCGAGCCTGGCGAGGCGGCCGCGGATGCGTCGCGCCGCCCAATCGCGGGCCACCAGCCGGGCCCACAGGAAATCCACAAGGCACCCCCCGATTTCCGCCGCGAGTGCCAACACGCACCCTGCCCAGGTGCCGAACCCGAGCCCGGCGGCATAGGCCACCACCTGGCGCGGCACCCCGACCGCGCAGGCGAGCGTACCCAGCACGATAAAACCGACCGGACCGGCCTGCGCCGGGGTGTCCAGCGCGGCGCGGCCCCAGCCGTTGCGCAATGCCAGCCCCGCCAGCAGCAGGCCGCACAGCAGCAGCGCCGGCTTCCACAGGACCTTCAGTTCGCGTCCTCCGGCGGCTCGACCAGCGGTCGGTTGCCGCGGCGTTGCAGCCAGTACATGCCGGCCAGGTCGAAGATGCCCACCCACAGCCGGTCCAACGTGCCGTAATTGGAGGTGCCGCGCGTGCGGGGGCGGTGGTTCACCGGCACCGACTCCACCCGCCCGCCTGCCCGGATGAACAGCGCCGGCAAGTAGCGATGCATGTGGTCGAAATGCGGCAGCCGGAGGAAGGCGTCGCGGCGGAACAGTTTCAGGCCGCAGCCCGTGTCCGGCGTCGCGTCCCCCAGCAGCCGCGCGCGGATGCCGTTCGCCAGGCGGGAGGCGACGCGCTTGGCCCGCGTGTCGCGCCGGGTGACGCGGTGGCCGGCGAACAGCACCAGGCCGGACGCGGCCTGCGCCCGGGCGAACAGGGCGGGAATATCCGCCGGGTCGTTCTGGCCGTCTCCGTCCAGGGTGGCGATCCAGGTGCCGCCGGCGGCGCGCACGCCGGTGACGATGGCGGCACTTTGCCCGCAACTGGCGCGGTGGCGGCGCACCACCAGGGGCGCGGTGGCCCGGGCGTCGGCCAGCCGAAGCGGCGTGTCGTCCGTGCTGCCGTCATCGACGTAGACGACCTCGTGCGGGATCGCGGCCAAAGCCGCCTCGATCTCCGCGATCAAACTGTCGATATTCGCGCCCTCGTTGCGGACGGGGACGACTACGGACAGTATAGGAGCTGGCTGGGTCATCGGGCGGCGGGCAGGTAGCACTCGCGCCAAGCTGGCGGCAAGGCGGCCGCCGGGTGCCTGGTGAGGGATGGTGGGGTAGCGCGATGCCGTTCGACCTGGATGCCGGCCGCAAGCGACTGGAAACCCCGCGGGAGCGGCTGGACCGCCTGCTGGTCGCCGGCTGGCTGTTTGCGGTGTGCGCCATGACGCTGGTGATGATCGTGCTGGGGGGGGCCACGCGGCTGACCGGCTCCGGCCTGTCGATCATGGAATGGGCGCCACTGTCGGGCGCGTTGCCGCCTTGGTCGGACGCGGAATGGCAGCGGCTGTTCGCGCTCTACCAGCACATCCCGCAATACCAGCTGGTGAACCACGGCTTCGGCTTGGCGGGGTTCAAGCACATCTTCTGGCTGGAATGGACGCACCGGCTGTGGGGCCGGCTGATCGGCGTGGTGTTCCTGCTGCCGCTGGTCGTGCTGGGGTTGCGCGGCGCCATCGGGCGCGGGTTGTGGCTGCGGCTGCTGGGGTTCTTCGTGCTCGGCGGGCTGCAAGGCGCCGTGGGCTGGTTCATGGTCGCGTCCGGCTTCGCGGCGGACAGCACGGCGGTGTCGGCCTATCGGCTGGTGGCGCATCTGGTGCTGGCTTTGGCGTTGTTTGTCGCCATCCTGTGGACCGCGCTGGGCGTGCTGCGGCCCGGCGGGGCGCGGGTGGCGACCAGCCCAGCCTTCCGGCGGCTGACCGCCGCCTGCGCCGTGCTGTTGCCGCTGACGATCGTGGCGGGCGGCTTCGTCGCCGGGCTGCATGCCGGGCTGATCTACAACAGCTTCCCGCTGATGGGCGGCGGGCTGCTGCCGCCGGACATCGCGGATTTGCACCCGTTCGTCCGCAACCTGACGGAGAACCTGGCCACCGTGCAGTTCGACCACCGTTTGCTGGCGACCACCACCGCCGTGCTGGTGCTGGCGACCGTGGTTGCCGGCACGCGGGCGCCCTTGCCGCGGGTGGTGCGCCGCGCCGCCTGGGCCATGGGCGGCGCCGTATTGCTGCAATACAGCCTCGGCGTGGCGACGCTGCTGTCTGCGGTGCCGGTCGGGCTGGCGGTGGCGCACCAGGCGGTCGCGGTGCTGCTGCTGACCGCCCTCACCATCACGGTCCACTTCGACCGGCGGCTGGCCTGACGCCGTTGCCGGCCCATATGCCGGGGCCGGGCCTTCCGCCACTTCCTCCTGCCTGATCGGATTTGCCATGACATCTGCGCTCTCGCCCCTCGCCGAGACGGACCGGCTGTTCTTCCAGAGGGATGACGCGGCGCTGGACCGCGGGGCGGCAGAGCGCATCGTCGCAGACACGCTGGCGGGCTGCGACGATGGCGAGCTGTTCCTGGAATATCGCGAAAGCGAGCAGATCTCGCTGGATGACGGCCGCATCCGCCATGCCGGCTTCGAAAGCGGGTCGGGCTTCGGCTTGCGCGCCATCCTGGGCGAGGAAACCGGCTACGCCCATGCCGGCGAGATGTCGGAAGCGGCGTTGCGCCGGGCGGCCACGGCGGTGTCGGCCGTGCGCGGCGGCGGGGGCGGGGTTGCCGCGGAGCCGCCGCGCGCCAGCAATGCCCGGCTGTATGACGACGTGAACCCACTGGGCGAGATGGCGTTCGGCGCCCGCACCGCCATCCTGGCCGAGATCGACGCCTATGCCCGCGCCAAGGACACGCGGGTCAAGCAGGTCATGGCCACCATGTATGGCGAATGGCAGGCCGTACAGGTGATCCGCGCTGACGGCCGCCGGGTGGCGGATCTGCGCCCGCTGGTGCGGCTGAACGTGTCCGTGGTGGTGGAGCAGGACGGCCGCCGCGAAACCGGCGGGTACGGCACTGGCGGCCGCTTCGGCTACAACCGCCTACTGACGCCCGAAACCTGGCGCGCCGGCGTGGACGAGGCGCTGCGCCAGGCGCTGGTGAACCTGGACAGCCGCCCGGCCCCGGCCGGCGAGATGGAGGTGGTGCTCGGCTCCGGCTGGCCCGGCATCCTCCTGCACGAGGCGATCGGGCACGGCCTGGAAGGCGATTTCAACCGCAAGAAGACGTCCGCCTTCGCCGGTTTGCTCGGCCAGCGGATCGCCGCGCCCGGCGTCACCGTGGTGGATGACGGCACCATCCCGGACCGCCGCGGCAGCCTGACGGTGGACGACGAGGGCACGCCGTCCGGCCGCATGGTGATGATCGAGGATGGCGTGCTCAAGGGGTTCATCCAGGACCGGTTGAACGCGCGGCTGATGGACGTGGCGCCGACCGGCAATGGCCGCCGTCAATCCTATGCCCACGCGCCGATGCCGCGGATGACCAACACCGTGATGATGAACGGCCCATACGCGCCGGAGGAAATGATCCGCTCGGTCAAGCGTGGCCTGTATGCGGTGAATTTCGGCGGCGGGTCCGTCGACATCACTTCCGGCAAATTCGTGTTTTCCGCCAGCGAGGCCTACCTGATCGAGGACGGCAAGGTTACCGCGCCGGTCAAGGGCGCGACGCTGATCGGCAACGGGCCGGATGCGCTGACCAAGGTGACGATGGTCGGCAACGACCTGGCACTAGACGCGGGAATCGGCACCTGCGGCAAGAACGGGCAGGGCGTACCCGTCGGGGTCGGGCAGCCCACGCTCAAGCTGTCGGGCCTGACGATCGGTGGCACCGCCTGAGCAGGTCGGTCATTCCAGCAACATAATTAACCCGTAACTCACTTTTCAGTGGACGTTTGGTCCCGAACCACGTTGGTATCGGCATGATGATGTATCGAACCGTTGCAGCCTGGGTTGTTTGTGCATCGCTTAGCCTGTCTGGGGCTTCAGTTTCCGCGCAGGAAGCCTGTCCGGCGGAAAAGGCGCCCCCCGTGGCGCTGCCCGCGACCAAGAAGCGGTTGGCGAGCAGCCACGAGGTCCTGGTGGTGGCACTCGGGTCGTCCAGCACGGAAGGGTGGCGCGCCACGTCGCCGGCCAACACCTACCCGGCGCGGTTGCAGGAGGATTTGTCCAAGGCGTTCCCGCTCGGCCACCTCGCGGTGATCAACCGGGGCATCGGCGGCCAGGATGCGCTGGAAGAGGTGGCGCGGCTGGACAGCGACGCCATCGCGTTGCGCCCGGACCTGGTGATCTGGCAGGTCGGCGCCAACGGGGCGATGGCGAACTCCGACCCGAACGTGTTCCGTAAGCTGGTTTCCACCGGGATCGAGCGGCTGAAGGCGTTGGGGATCGACGTGGTACTGATGGACAACCAGCGCTCACCGATGATCCTGGCGTCTCCCGGGCATCTGATGCTGGAGCGGGTGTTGGCCGAGCTGGCGGTAAAGTACAACGTGTCGTTGTTTTCGCGCGGGGCGTTGATGGATGGCTGGAAGCGGGAAGGCTTCGAGTACAGCCACTTCCTGGCCGGTGACGGCGTTCACATGAACGACCTCGGGTATCGCTGCCTGGGTGACGCACTGGCAGCATCAATCGAGGCCGGCCTGACCCAGCCCGAGCCACCTGCCTCGCAGCCGCCAACCCATTTCGCCAGCGCCGCCAAGTAGATCGCGTTTCGCTTAAGGCTCGTTAGCGGCCCATGCGCGTCGCTGGTGGTCGGGACCGGCGGACACGCCTGAGGCGATCGACGCCCCTAGGCCGTGCTCCGGGAATGCCGACGTAGGTATCCGTCGCAGCCCGGCCATGAACGTCCTCGATAGTGACGGCGAAGGTCGCTGACAGCCCACCGCCGAAATAGCGTGCGTGAAGCTGCCGAAACGCAGTCGCGGACACGCGATGCTTTCTGCAAAGCTCCGGCAGCGCTCCGCGAAGACGGCTGATCGCTTCGCCCAGGGCGGCGGAGACTGGGCCGCCGGATGCTGTCCCGGCGAGGAAATCCACTTCGATATAGCCCTGCGGACTGCCTGCGGCCTCTCCGAACACGTTCAACTCGTATACGCCAACGAGTTGGCTGCAACCGCTCGCGAGAGAGTCGGCGATGTTGTGGGCGATGGACCGCAGGACGCCGAACCGCATGGAGGTCAGCAAGCCAAGCCTCCAACAAACCTCAGTTATACGAGCGCAGGTCGAATGCGACGGCGCCGCCAGCCAACCCGAGGGTGAAGGCGGCATCGTTGAAGGATGGCGGACCGAACCGCATCCGGGCGTTGTTCGAGAAGCCGATCGCTTCCGTCGGTAGGCCAAAAAAACTGCGGTCGATCTTGCCGTTGTCGTTCTCGTCCTGGAAGGCCTGCGCGGCGTAGATGCCAGGCGGCACGCCGGCGATGCGGACGGTGACGGTGCCTGGCATGGCCGGGACACGGCCATGATACGGGCAGGTTTCGCGCAGGAAATGCTCCCGGTCGCACACCGCAACCAGGACGTGCCCAGTGGTCGAGCGCACGCCCGACACCGTCACCACCACGATCCCCGGCTCAGCCTGCGCAGCGGCCGCGAACCCGAGCCACAGCAGGGCAACCAAAGCCTGTTTCACTGCGCCGGATACGCCCGGCCTCGCCACAGCGATGGCTTGCCGCCCAGCCGGCGCAGCAACGCGGCCCATTGGATCACCAGCAGCGCCAGGATGCCGATGGGGTGCAGCACGGCGCTGACCTCCGGCTGGCGGAACCGGGCGGCCAGCAGCAAGCGCAGGCCGATGCCCAGCACCAGCGCCGCCATGGCGGGCGTGCTCGACACCGTCAGCATCAGGACCAGCGGCGCCACTTGGCCGCCCAGCAGCATCACCGTCCAGACCAGCAACGCCACCGGCTTGGCCATGCCCTCGGTCGCGTTCTTGCCCAGCCCGGCCCAAAGTTCGGTAGCCGAGCCGTACATGCGGCAGGATGCGAACCGGGTGGCATCGAACAGATCCGTCATCTGTCCCGCCTGGCGGAAGGCGCGCGGCAGGGTCAACCCGTCATGCAGCGAGGCCCGGATCGCCGCGTGACCGCCGGCAAGCTGGTAGGCGGCGCGCCGGGCAATGAACAACTGCCCGCACCCGGCGCCCAGCGCCACCGAGCCGGAGCGCCGCATTGCCGCCATCGGCAGGAAGCCGAGCAGCAGGAAGTGGATCAGCGGCAGCAGCAACTGTTCGGACCAGGTCTGCACCACCTGGCGCGGGAACCCGCTGGCGAGGCCGACCGGATGGCGCTCCATGAACCCCGCCATGCGGTGCAGGGCATCCGGCGCCAGGCGGACATCCGCGTCGGTGAACACCAGCAGGTCGTGCCGCGCCGCCTGCGCCAGCACCGAACAGGCATGCTGCTTGCCGGACCAGCCCGGCGGCAAGGGCAGCCCGCCGATCACCCGCAGCCGCGGGTCGGCGATGCCGGCCAGGATCGCGGCCGTGCCGTCGGTGGAGCCGTCATCCAGGACCAGCAGCTCGAACGGCACGCCGGTATTGGCCAGCACAGCCGCGACGGCCGGGCCGATATTGCTTTCCTCGTCGCGTGCCGGGATCAGCACCGACACCGCCGCAGGCTGCGACGCCGGTGCCGGCGTGGCGAGTTGGCGCAGGTTCAGCAACGCCAGGAAGAACGGCCCGGCCGCGAGCAGCAGGGCCACGATGCCGGCGATCACGTCTCGCCTTCATGGCTGGGATCGAACCGTCGCCCGGCCACCGCGGCCCGTGCCCGGCGCCACGTGTCGTATACCCCGCCCACGCCCGTCGCCCCGCGCAGCAGCGGGGTGAACAGCGCCGGGTTGCGCGTCATGGCTTCCGCCGCCAGCGCGTCCATGGTTGCCGCCAAGGCCGTTTCCAGCCGCTTCGTCCATTCCGCCACCGTGCCCTCGCGGCTGCTGAGCAGCGGCGCGCCGAACCGGACCAGCGCTTCGGGCTTGCTTTCGTTCCAGAACGGGTAGTCCAGCGCCAAGGGCAGGATGGTGACGCCCGGAAAGCGCCGGACCAGATGCGCCAGCCCCGGCCGCAGCGTCAGGGGGCGCACCCGCCCGTCCGTGAAATTGCCTTCCGCGGTGATCCACAGCATGGCGCCGGGTCGGGCGAGCACGGCCTCGCAGGTGCGCAGGAACTGCACGCCGCCGCGCGGGTCATCCTGCGCCACGCCGAACACGCCCATGCGTTCCAACAGGCCGTATCTGCCAAGCGCGTCCTGGTCCATCGGGCCGAACCCGGCGCGGCCGCGGAACAGCATGTCGCAGAGCAGGATGTAGAGCGTCGGGTCCCACCAGGACGGGTGGTTGGAATACACGATCAGCGGGCCTTGCACCGGATGGCGCGGCAGGCCGGTGCGCGACACGCGCAACGCGTGGAACCGCCGGCCGACATACCAGCGGAGATACAGCGCGAATACGCGGAACAGGGCGGCGGACCGCCGGCCGAGGCGCTGCTCGACCGGCGTCACCGCCTGGACAACCTATCCCGCCCGCCGCACGTCACGCGCTGAGCGGGGCGGCATTGGAGGCACGGTCGCGGTCCAGGCTGTCCGCGGCGATCCAGCCCGACATCAGCACCATCGGCATGCCCGGCCCGGGATGCGCCGCACCCCCCGCCAGATACAGCCCGGCCAGGTCGCGGGAGCGGTTGCCCGGCTTGAACGCGCCCGTGAACTTGCCGTGGCTGGCCAAACCGTAGATGGCGCCGTTCAGCACGCGATAGCGCTCGTGGATGTCGGCCGGGGTCAGCGTGCGTTCCACCACGATGCGGCTTTCCAGGTCCGGCATGCCGGCGCAGCGCGCGAGCTTTTCCAGGATCACCTTGCGATACGCCGGCAGCATGGCCGTCCAGTCATGGTGCGGCCGCAGGTAGGGCGTATGCACCAGCACGTACAACGCTTCACCGCCCGGTGGGGCCACACCCGGTTCGGTGCTGGCCGGGGCGGCGATGTAGCAGGTCGGGTCAGGGGCCGGCTCACCCTTGTTGTAGATCCAGTCGAACTCCTCCTCCGGATCACGGGAGAAGACGAAATCGTGGTGCAGCAGATGCTCGTAGCGCTGCTTCAGGCCGAGGTACAGCACCACGCCTGAACAGGCCGGCTCCCGCTTCCAGCGCTTGTTGAAGGACGCCGCCGGCTTGCCGCCCACCAGCTCGCGATACGTCCGCACGCTGTCCATGTTGGACACCAGGGCGGACAAGGGCACGGTTTCCCCGGCCTCCGTCTCCACCGCACTGACCTGGCCGCGATCGGACACGATGCGGCGGATGCCGGTGGACAGCCGAATTTCCACACTCAGCTCGTCCGCCAGCTTGGCCAGCGCCAGCGGCACCGCCCGCGTGCCGCCCATCGGATACCAAACGCCGCCATCGGTCTGCATGTGGCCGATCGAGCAAAGCACCGCGGGCGAGTTGTACGGCGACGAGCCGACATACTGCACGAAATGGTCCAGCATCTGCGCCACCCGGCCGTCCGGCACCTTCTTGCGAATTTGCCCGGCGACGGAGCTGCCCATCTTCAGGCTCATCACGTCCTTGAGCGTTTGCAGGTCCATGTTCTTCTTGAAGTCCATGGTGTCCCAAAGGTCCTCGACCGAGCGCCAGAAGAAGAACTTCTGGCTCACGTCGTGCAGCCCTTCGCTCATGCGCAGGAAGTCGCGGTAGCCCTGCGAATTGCCCGGGCTATGCGCATCGAGGTTGGCGACCATCCGCTCGGTATCCTCGGTGAGGTCGAGCACCGAGCCGTCGTCGAAGAAGCAGCGCCATTGCGGGTCCAGCCGGCGCAGATCCAGCGCCTGGTCCAGGTCGCGCCCGGCTTCGGCGAAGATGCGGCGCAGCACCGCCGGCACCGTCAGGATGGTCGGCCCCATGTCGAACCGGAAGCCGCCTTCCTCCCATTCCGCGGCCTTGCCGCCGACCCAGTCGTTCTTCTCGAACAGCACGACACGGTGGCCGCGCGCCGCGAGCGTGCAGGCCGCCGCCAGGCCGCCCAGGCCGCCGCCGATGATGCCGACCGGGTCCATCTTGCTCATACCGCCTCCGCGATCGCGGGTTCGTAGCTGGGGGCGGCCATCAGCGATGGTGCCCAGTGTGGGTTGAGGCCCAGATCGTCCGCCATCAACCGGCTGGTGATCCGCGCGCTTTCGAAGATCACCGGCAGGCCGCTGCCGGGATGGGTGCCGCCGCCAACCAGGTAGACGCCGTCGAGATCCTCGAACCGATTATGCGGCCGGCGGTGCAGCATCTGTTGCAGGGAGTGCGACAGGTTGAAGGTGGCACCGCGGAACACGTTCAGGTCGACTTCCCAATCGGTCGGCGTCATCACCTTTTCGAACACGATCCGCCGCTCGATGTCGTGCACGCCCAGATGCTCCAACTGCCGCAGCGCCACGGCGCGGTACGCCGCCTGCTGGGCCGCCCAGTCGATCCCGGCGCCCACCCGGTTGCCGACGGGAACCAGCACATACAGGGTGCTGTGGCCTGGCGGCGCCAAGGCCGGGTCGGTGACGCAGGCGTTCTGCACGTAGACGGAGGGCTCACCCGGCGGTGCTAGCCCTTCCTCGATCTCGCGCACGTTGCGACGATAATCCTTGGACAGGAAGATCGTGTGGTGCGGCAGCTCCGGCAACTCCCCCTTGATGCCGAGGTAGAGCATGAAGGTGGAGCAGGAGAACTTCTTCTTCGCCAACTTGCGATCGGTCCACCGGCGGCGCAGCCGGTCCGGCACCAGGTGCGACATCGCCTGGGCGAAATCGGCGTTCAGCACCAGCGCGTCAAAATGCTGCCGGCCCGTCGCGGTGCGCACCCCGGTGGCGCGGCGGCCCTCGAACAGGATTTCCCCCACCGGCTCCGCTAGGCGGAATTTAACGCCCATTTCCCGCGCGACCCGCGCCATCGCCGTCATCACGGCGCCGCACCCGCCGCGGGGGTGATACACGCCGAACTCGTATTCCATGAACGACAGGATGGTGAACAGGCTTGGGCAGCGGAACGGCGACATGCCCAGGTATTTGGCCTGGAAGGAAAAGGCCAGCCGCACCCGCTCGTCGCTGAAATAGCTGGCCAGGTCCCCGTCCACCGTCCGGTGCGGCCGCATCAGCCGCAGCGATTTTAGCAGTTCCAGCCGGAACAGGTCGCGCGGGCTGTTGAACGGCGACTCCAGGATGGGGCGGAAGGCGGCCAGCTTGGCCCGGTTGTCGGCGAAGAAGCGGGGCAGGGCCGCGGCGTCGGCCGGGGCGAAGCGCGCGACCTCCTGCGCCAGGCGGTCCATGTCGCTGGTGGCGTCGATCGCGCCGCCGGCCTCGAATACCAGGCGGTATTGCGGGTCGAGCCGGATGAGCTCGACCTCATCCTCCAGCACGCGCCCGCAGGCGGCGAAGATGTCCTGCAACACGCGAGGATACAGGAAGAAGGTCGGGCCGGTGTCGAAGTGGAACGTGCCGGCCGCGCTGGGCGCGTGCAGCGTGGCGGACCGGCCGCCGACGCGGTCGTGGTGCTCGAATACGGTCACGTCCGCCCCGGCCTGGGCCAGCAGCATCGCGGCTGCCAACCCGCCCGGGCCGGCGCCGACGATGCCGATGCTGCGGTGCAGGGCGGGCCGGCTCAACCCGGGTGCCTCCTTGGCATGCGGAGGGCTCGGGCAGGGGCGGGCGTGATGGGCATGGGCGAACCTTACCTTCAACCGGGCGGCCGGACTAGCAGCCTCGCACTTGGGGTGCGGCGCGCACTTGTCACCGTGCCCGGCAGGCGCATTCTCCCCCGCGCCAAGCAGGAGTGTGCCCCGATGCCGGAGTTGAGCGACGATGCCGCGTTGCAGGAGGCCATCCTGGCGGCGGTGGACGCGCAGGCGGCCGACGGGGTGGCGATGCTCGGCGGGCTGGTGCGCCACCGCTCGCTGCTGGGGCAGGAACACGGCGCGCTGGATGCGATGGCCGCCGCCTATGAGGGGCTGGGGCTGGCGCCCCGTCGCGTGCCCGTGGACGTGGCGGCGCTGGACGGCGTGCCCGGCTTCTCGCCGCCGCTGATATCCTATGCCGGGCGGGACAACGTGGTCGCGGTGCACCGGCCGGTCAACGCCACCGGCCGCTCGCTGATGTTGCAGGGGCATGTGGACGTGGTGCCCGAGGGTGCGGCGGATCTGTGGACCACCCCACCCTTCGAGCCGGATGTCCGCGACGGGCGCATGTACGGCCGCGGCGCGGGCGACATGAAGGCTGGGCTGGTCAGCACGGTGATGGCGCTGCACGCGTTGCGCGCGGCTGGGGTGCAGCCTGCCGCCCCGGTCCAGTTGGCCGCCGTGATCGAGGAGGAATGCACCGGCAACGGCGCGCTGGCCGTGATGCACGCGCTGCCGATGCCGGACGCCGTCGTGATCCCGGAGCCTGGCCCCGGCTTCCCCGCGCTGTACGTGGCGGAGGTCGGCGTGGTCTGGGCCTGGGTCACCGTCACCGGGCGGCCGGCGCATGTGCGCGAAGCGCATGCCGGGGTCAGCGCCATCCAGGCGGCCGGCGTGGTGGCGGAGGCGTTCGCCGCCTATGAAGCGGATGCGAACCGGGCGGAGCGGCGCCACCCCGCCTTTGCCGCCGACAACCACCCGATCAACGTCAACATCGGCACGATCGAGGGCGGGGAATGGAACAGCTCGGTCGCCACCCGCGCCCGGCTGGGCATCC
>CBDASJ010000008.1:0-298381 GCA_965199555.1 Acetobacteraceae bacterium
TTGCGGAACGAGCCGGGGCTGGTGATCGCGCCCAACCACCCGACGCTGCTGGACGCGGTGCTGATCGCCTCGCGCCTGCCGCGCGTGGTTTGCATCACCAAGGCGTCGCTGTGGGACAACCCGCTGCTGGGTGCGGGCGCACGGGCCGCCGGCTACATTCGCAACGACGCGCCGCACCGGCTGGTCCGCCGCGCCGCCGCCGCGGTGCAGGCAGGCGGCCAGTTGCTGATCTTCCCCGAGGGCACGCGCACCACCACCCCGCCGCTGGGCCGGTTCAAGGCCGGGTTCGCCCTGATGGCGCGGCAGGCCGGGGCACCGGTGCAGACGGTGTTCCTGGACACGAACTCGCCCTACCTCGGCAAAGGCTGGCCGCTGCTGCGCCGGCCGGCCTTCCCGCTCGCCTATTGCGCCCGGCTGGGGGAGCGGTTCACGGTGGACACCCCGGCGGCGGATTTCTCCGACTCGCTGGAAGCGTATGTCCGTGCGGAACTCGACCGCGGATGAAGCACCTGGTCCTGCTGCCATCCTTCAACACCGGCCCGATCCTGCTGCAAACGGTGCAGGCTGCGCGCGCGGCCTGGTCGCCGGTGTGGGTCGTGCTGGACGGCAGCACCGACGGCTCGGCGGCGGCGTTGGCCGCGCTGCCACCCGACAAGGGGCTGCGGGTGCTCGCCTTGCCGCGGAACCGGGGCAAGGGCGCGGCCATCCTGCACGGCCTGCGCGCCGCCGCGGCGGAGGGATTTACCCATGTCGTGACACTGGACGCGGATGGGCAGCACCCGGCGGCGCGCATCGCCGATTTCGTCGCCGCATCGCGCGCCCGGCCCGACGCGATGATCCTCAGCACCCCGCGCTTCGGCCCGGACGCGCCAGCGCTGCGCGTCCGCGGCCGCCGCATCTCCAACTGGTGGGCGAATCTGGAAACGCTGTGGGCGGGGATCGACGACTCGCTGTTCGGCTTCCGCGTCTACCCGGTCGCACCGCTGCTTGCGATCATGGAGCGGCAGCGTTGGATGCGCCGCTACGATTTCGACGCGGAAGCCGCGGTGCGGCTGTGCTGGGCCGGGGTGGCGCCGGTGAACCTGCCGGCGGAGGTGCGGTATTTTCGCCCGGATGAAGGCGGCGTCAGCCATTTCCGCTACGGCCGCGACAACGTCCTGCTCACCTGGATGCATTTGCGGTTGATGCTGGGCTTCCCCCTGCGGTTGCCGTGGCTGCTGTGGCGCCGGGCAAGGCGACCGCGCTGAGTTCGAGCACCCGCAACCGGTGGAGCAATGCCGGCAGCACGGCCAGGGACACGGCGCCGCCGCTGGCGGTGCGCGCGGCGTTGCCGTCATGCAGCAGCAGCACGGCGCCTGGCACGGCGCCGGGCAACAGACGGCGCAGGACGGTTCCCGGATCGCGGCACGCGGTATCGAACCCGCGCCGGCTCCAAGAAGCCAAGCCCAGGCCGGTTCGGCTCAGCACGGGGTGCAGCGGCGGGCTGCGCAAGCCCATCGGGGCGCGGAACCAGCTTGGCGGCACCCCCGACACATCTGCCAGCAGCGCCTGCGCATCCGCCACCTCGCGCCGCAGTGCCCGCCCCATCAGCAAGGCGAAATGGCGCGGATGGGTCAGCGTGTGGTTTTCCACCCGGTGGCCTTCCGCCACGATCCGCCGCAGCAAGGCCGGGTGCGCCCGGGCACGGCTGGCGATGCAAAAGAAGCTGGCGGCCGCGCCGGACGCCGCCAGCAGGTCCAGCACGCGGGGCGTCACCTCCGGGTCCGGCCCGTCATCGAAGGTCAGCGCGACGGTGCGGCCCGGTTGCGGCAGGCGGTGCAAGGCGGGGCCGAGCAATTGGCTGCGCGGCCACATGCCGGCGGCGGCGAGCAGCGCGTGGTCGGCGGCCAGGCTGGCCAGCAGGCCGGGCCACCAGGCGGGATGCAGCGCCAGCACGCCGCACGCCGTGCCATGCAACCCGGCCGACAGCCGCAACGCGAGGGTCGGTCGCCACGGCGCCGGCTCAGCCACCGGCGCGGTCGCGGGTGAAGGCGCGGGCGACGGCCCAGGGTGAGGCATGCGGCCCGTCGCGGAAGCGCCGCGTGCGGATGCCGAATTCCACCAGGAACATCGCCACGATGCTCGGCCCGTCCAGCACGTTGACGAACAGCGACCAGGTGCGATCCGCCGCGAAGCCGAGCAGCGTCGCCGACACCACCAATTGCGCCAGGCAGAAAACGCACCACGCCTTTGTCACAGTTCGCGTGTAGGCCACCATCGCGGGGGTGAGCCGGCCGCGGAAGCGCTGCGCCAGGCCGGTGACCAGGGCGGTGCGCCCCGGCCGCAGGCTTTGCCCGAACAGGACGAGGAGGGAGCCGTAGATGACCGCGTGCGAAAGCCCCGAACTGGCCATCAAGCCCGCGATGCCGCCCCCCTGCGCCCCAGCCAGCCGGACCACGAACAAGGCCAGCAGGCCGCAGGCCGCCGCTACGCCCAGCGCGCGCTGCCATCCGGACCCACGCCACGCGACCACCGCCAAGGCGCCCATCTGGCCCACCGCCACCAGGACCGACGCCGCCGTGACCCGCCCGGCGGTGATGGCCAGGTGGGACAGGACCGGCCCGACCACCACGGCGACCCAGCCGAGCGCGGCCAGAAAAAGCTTCCCATGATTGCGTAATCCGCCGGTCATGGTCTTTATCATAGGCTTGCCCGGACGATTTGCCCGACCTTTCCCTTCCACCCCGCTTGTTGTTCAGGACCGAACGTGAACACCCAGGACGCCCCACCCCCAGCCCAGGCTGCGCAGGCACCGTTCGAGCGGGAGGTCGCCACGTTGATCGTTGCGGCGTTGCACCTGGAAATCAGCCCGGCGGAAATCGAGCCGGACGCCACCCTGTTCGGCGAAGGGCTGGGCCTCGATTCGATCGACGCGTTGGAACTCGCGCTGGCGATCTCCCGCGATTACGGCCTGGAATTGAAGTCGGACGACGAGCGCAATCGCGCCATTTTCACCAGCCTGCGCACCCTTGCCCGCCATGTCGAGTTGCATCGGACCAAGTAAGCCGTTGCCGCAGGAGATCCCCCTTGTCGACCGGCCGGCCGACGCCGTGCTGTTTCGGCTGCCGAGCCGCGACATCACCGCCGCCGGGTTCGCCGGGGACGTGCGCCGGTTGGCAGCCCGCCTGCCCGACGCGCCCTACGCCGCCAATCTGTGCACCAGCCGCTATGCCTTCGCGGTGGCGTTTGCCGCGGCGCTGTTGCGCGGCCAGGTCAGCCTGCTGACGGGCGACCGCTCGACCGCCGGGCTGCACGCGCTGCGCACCCGCTTTCCCGGCGCGATCGCGTTGACGGACGAGGCGGCGGCGCTGCCGATGCCGAGCGTGCCCGTGCCTCCACCGGGCGAGGACGGCGCTGCCATCCCCGCCATCGCCGGCAGCCAGTTGGCCGCGCTGGTCTTCACCTCCGGCAGCACGGGGCAGCCCACGGTGCATGCCAAGCGCTGGGGTGCCCTGGCGCAGCGTAGCCGCGATGCCGGGCGCGCCTTTGCCATGGCGGCGGATGCCCCGGTGACGCTGGTGGCGACCGTGCCGCCGCAGCACATGTACGGGTTCGAAACCACGGTGCTGCTCCCGCTGCATGCGGCCGGCGCGGCCTGGTGCGGCGCCGGCTTCTTCCCCGCCGATATCCGCGACGCGCTGGCGCAAACGTCGGGCCCGCGCGTGCTGGTCACCACCCCGCTGCAACTCCGTGCCCTGCTGTCCGCTTCGGCCGAGCTGCCGCCGCTCAGCCGCATCATCTCCGCCACCGCGCCGCTGGACGATGCGATGGCCGCGGCGGCGGAGCGGCGCTGGGACACGGTGGTGTCCGAGATCTTCGGCGCCACCGAAGTGGGCTCCATCGCCAGCCGGCGCACGACGGACGGGGCGGACTGGACGCCCTACCCCAATATCCGCTTGGCGCCGTCCGACGCGGGCACGGTGGTCAAGGCGGTCGGTGCCGAGGACACGGTGCTGGATGACGCGGTGGCCCTGCTGCCCGGCGGCGGCTTCCGCCTGCTCGGTCGCCGCAGCGATCTGGTGAAGCTGGGTGGCCGGCGCGCCTCCCTGGCCGGCCTGAACCTGGCGCTGGCGGCCGTCGCGGGGGTGGAGGACGGGGTTTTCCTGCCGCCGCCGGCCGACGACCACCGGGCCGCCGCCCGCATGGTCGCGGTCGTCGTCGCGCCGGGGACGGAAGCCACCGCCATCCTGGCGGCCCTGCGCACGCGGATCGACCCGGTGTTCCTGCCGCGCCGGATCGTCCACGTCGATCGCCTGCCGCGCAACGAGCTGGGCAAGCTGCCGGTGGCGGCGCTGCAAACCCTGCGGGAAGCCTGCTGATGCAACTCGCCGGCCGTTTCACCGTGCCTGCGACGCATCCCAGCCTGCCCGGGCATTTCCCCGGCCGGCCGATCGTGCCCGGCGTGGTGCTGCTGGAAGCGGTGCTCGCCTGCCTGCCGCCGGGGCTGACCCTGCTGAGCGCCAAGTTCACCGCGCCGGTGCAGCCGGACGACACCGTGGACGTAGCCAGCGCCGCCCAACCCGGCGGACGGGTGCAGTTTGCCGGCCGCGTCGGCGAGCGGCCGGTGCTGCACGGCGTGGCGGGCCCGGCCGCATGACGACCGCCTGGTGCCGCACGCCGGAACGCGGCGCTGCCTGGCTGGTGCACCTGATGCTCTGGCTCATGCGGCATGTCGGTTGGTTTGCCCAATGGATCGTGCTGCCCGGCATCACCGCCTGGTTCTTCGTCACCTCGGCCACGGCCCGGGCGGCATCGCGCGACTACCTGCGCGCGGTGCTGGAGCGGCCGGTGCGACACGCCGACACGCTGCGACACATCCACACCTTCGCGTCCACCATCCTGGACCGCGCCCTGCTGCTGACGGGCGGCGGCAAGGGCATCGCGCTGGACGTGTCGGGGCTGCACCACGTGGAGGCGGCGGTGGCCGGCGGCCGCGGCTGCGTGCTGCTGGGCGCGCATCACGGCAGCTTCGCCGTGCTGCGCGGCCTGGCCGAACGCTGCCCGGTGCCGGTGAAGATGCTGATGTATCGCGCGAATGCCGGCGCCTACAGCACCGCCATGGAGCGGCTTGACCCGGCCACCGCGCAGAACGTCATCCCGATCGGCGACCTGCAATCCATGCTGCAGGTGCACGAGGCGGTCGCCGCCGGCGCCATCGTCGGCATCCTGGCGGACCGCGTGCCGGATGGCGGGCGGGCGGTCAGCGCGCCGTTCTTCGGTCGGGCAGCGAACTTCGCCGCGGGTCCGTTCATCCTGGCGGCCAGCCTAGGCGTGCCGGTACTGGTGTTCGGGGGCGTGCGCACCGGGCATCGCCGCTACCAAGTGGTGTTCGCGCCGTTCGCCGAACGCGTCGTGCTGCCGCGCGCCACCCGGCAGGCGGCGTTGCTGGACATCGTGGGCCGCTATGCGCAGTGGCTTGAGCAATCGTGCCGGGCGCATCCGTTCAACTGGTTCAACTTCTTTCCGTTCTGGGAGCGCGCCGAGCATGTTCCGACCAAAGCGCGTCCGGTGGTGTCTGCTGCTCGGCCTGTCGGCCGGCCCGTGCTGGGCGCAACCCTCGACACTGCCGCTGGATGAGGTGATGGCCCACCTGGCGGAGGCGCCGTCCCGCCGCGCCAGCTTCGTCGAAGAAAAGCAGTTCGCCGCCCTGGACGCCCCGTTGCGCAGCGGAGGCCGGCTGGATTACCGCAAGCCCGACCACCTGGAGAAGGTCACTACGGAGCCGCACTACGAGAAGCTGGTGGTCGACGGCGACCGGCTGGTGGTGGAAAGCGGCTCCGACGCGCCCCGCGTGGTGGAGCTGGACGGCCAGCCCGGCATCCGCACCCTGGTGGACACGATACGCGGCGCCTTGTCCGGCAACCTGGCGCTGCTGCGGCAAAGCTACGATCTGTCCGGCAGCGGCACCCCGGCGGCGTGGCAGGTCGTGCTCCACCCGCGCGACGCCGCCGTGTCCCGCCTGGTGAAGGAGGTGCGGCTGGCCGGCGGCGCGGACCTCCGCTCGATCGAAAGCGTGGCCCCGAACGGCGACACGGACACGCTGACCGTCACCCCCCTGCCTTGAAGCGCTGGCCGCTGTTCGTGGCGTTGCTGCTGGCCGCGGCGTTCGCGGCCGAGGTGTTCCGTTCGGTCGACATCCGCACGGAGATGACGGCGTTCCTGCCCACCGGGCAAACCGAGGCCAGCCGGTTCATGCTGGGGGAACTGCAATCTGGCACCGCCGCCAGCCTGATCCTGCTGGGGATCGAGGGCGCGCCGCCGGAGGAACTGGCCCGCGTCAGCACGGCGCTGGCCGATGGGCTGGACCGCTCCGGGCTGTTCACCCTGGTCGGCAACGGCCGCCACGCGCTGGACGGGCCGGACCAGCGGCGGCTGTTCGAGCACCGTTATTTGCTGTCCCCGGGCACGACGGCGCAGGCCTTCACGCCCGACGCGCTGCACGCCGATTTTGAGCGGCTGCTCGGGCAACTGCAATCCTCCGCATCGCCCTTGGCGGTGCAGTTCGGCCTGCCCGACCCGACCGGCGGGTTCCTGGCGATGGCCCCCGCCTGGATCGGCACTGCCAGCCTGCGCACCGTGGGCGGCGTGTGGTTCGCGGCGGACCGGGACCGGGCGCTGCTGGTGGTGCAAACGCGGGCAGCCGGCATGGACATCGGCGCCCAGGAACGGGCGGACGGCGCGATCCAGGCCGCCTTCGCCGCGGCCCGGCCCGGCACGGCCCGACTGCTCCTATCCGGGCCGGCGGTGTTCGCGCGGGAAACCGCGGCCGGCATCCGCTCCGACGTGCGGCTGCTTTCGGTGGTGTCCGGCGTGCTGGTGGTGGCGCTGCTGCTGTGGCGGTTCCGCTCCCTGGCGGTGCTGGCGGCCATCGCCGTGCCGGTTGTGCTCAGCACGGCGGTGGCGGCGCTGGTCACCTCCCTGGTGTTCGGCTTCGTGCACGGCATCGCGCTCGGCTTCGGCATGACCATGCTGGGCGTGACGGTGGATTACCCGGTGCTGCTGATCGGCCACCGCAAGCAGGGCGAGCCGGCCGCCGGCACGTTGCGGCGCATCGGCCGTGCCTTCGCCCTGGCCGTGGCCTGCGCCACGCTCGGGCTGACGGGAATGGTGTTCGCCGGCTTCCCCGGCATCGCGCAACTCGGCCTGTTCGCGGCCACCGGCGTGCTGTCCGCCGCGGCGGCGACGGGGCTGATACTGCCGCGGCTGATCGTCGCCGCCAACCTGGCGCCGGCCTGGCCCGGCGACACGGCGCGGCTGCTGCGGGTGGAGCAGTTGCGGCGCTTCCGGGCCTGGGGGCTGCTGCCGCTGGCGCTGGCCGCGGCTGGGCTGCTGGCCGTGGGCGGGCCGCGCTGGGAAGGCGACGTGTCCAAGCTCAGCCCCGTGCCGCGCGACGCGCTGGCGCTGGATGCCGAGCTGCGGCGGGAGATCGGGGCACCCGATCTGGGCGATGTGCTGGTGGTGCGGGGCGACACCCCAGGCGCCGTGCTGGCGCAGCAGGAAGCGCTGCTGCCGGCAATCGACCGCCTGGCCGCCGAGCACCGGATCAGCGGCTTCGAAGCGGCGGCGCGGCTGCTGCCCTCCCCCGCCACGCAACAGGCGCGCCAGGCCGCCTTGCCGGACGCGGCGACGCTGCAAGCCAGCGTGGTGGCGGCGGCGCAGGGCCTGCCGTTCCGCGCGGACGCCTTTGCCCCGTTCGAGGCGGCAGTGGCGGCGGCGCGCTCGGCCGCGCCCGTCACGCTGGCAGCGCTGGACGCGCCGGCAATCACCGCCCGGCTGCGCCCGCTGCTGTTCCAGCGGGATGGCGGCTGGGTCGGCCCGATCGCCTTCAACGGCGTGACCGACCCTGCCCCGCTGGCCGCGCTGGCGACACAAGGCGCCTTGTTCGTGGACATGCACGCGGAAACCGACGGCCTGGTGTCCGGCGGCGCGGCGCGGGCGGGCTGGTGGCTCGGCGGCGGCGCGGTGGCGGCGCTCGTCGCATTGCTGGCGGGGTTGCGGCAGCCGTGGATGGTCGCGCGCATCGCGCTGGCGATCGCGGCGGCAGGGCTGGTCACGGTGGCCCTGCTGACGGCCGGCGGGGTGCGGCTGTCGCTGATCCACCTGGTTGCCTTGCAGTTCACCGCCGGGGTCGGGCTAGACTACGCCCTGTTCTACGCCCGCCGCCAACTGGACGAGGAGGAACGCGCCCGCACGCTGCGCACGCTGGTCACCTGCAACGCCATGACGCTGCTGACCTTCGGCCTGCTCGCCGCCTGCCGCACGCCGCTGCTGCAGTCCATCGGCGTCACGGTTGCAATCGGGGCGGTGTCCGCCATGTGCTTCTCGTTCCTGTTCGTCGGATTGCGCCCCCATCCAGATGCCGTTTGAGCCGCTCGCCCTGACCGCCACCTCCATCGTCAGCGCGATCGGGCGCGGCAAGGCGGACACGGCACGCGCGCTGCGGACGGAGAGTTCGGGGTTGCAGCCGAACGATTTCGACGGCGCGGGATGGATCGGCCGGGTCGCCGGGATCGACGCGCACCGCCTGCCGCCCGCCTTGGCCGCGTTCGATTGCCGCAACAACCGCCTGGCCGACATGGCCCTGCAAACGGACGGCTTCGCCGCTTCGGTGGCGTCCGCCGTTGCACGCTACGGCGCCGGGCGCATCGCCGTCGTGCTCGGCACCAGCACGTCCGGCGTGCTGTCGTCCGAGGATGCGTTTGCCAGCCGCGGCCCGGACGGCGCGCTGCCGGATTGGCTGGATTTCGAGCACACGCACGACATGTTCTCCTCGGCGCGCTTCGTGCGGGCGGCGCTGGGGCTGCGCGGGCCGGCGCTGGTGGTGTCGACGGCCTGCGCGTCCTCCGCCAAGACGTTCATCGACGCCGGGCACCTGATCGCCGCCGGGCTGTGCGACGCGGCCGTGGTGGGCGGGGTGGACACGCTGTGCCGCCTCACCCTACGCGGCTTCGCGGCGCTGGAGCTGGTGTCCCCAGTGCCGTGCCGGCCATGCGACGCAGCGCGCAGCGGCATTTCCATTGGCGAGGCCGCCGGCTTCGCCCTGCTGGAACGCGGCGAGGGTCCGCTGCACCTGCTGGGCGCGGGGGCGACCAGCGACGGCTACCACATGTCGTCGCCGCATCCCCAAGGCGCCGGCGCGATCGGCGCCATGCAAAGGGCGCTGGCCGCGGCCGGGCTGGCGCCGGGCGAGGTGGACTACGTGAACCTGCACGGCACCGGCACCAAGGCCAACGACGTTATGGAGGACACGGCCGTCACCGCCGTGTTCGGCCCCGGCATGGCGTGTTCCTCCACCAAGGGCTGGACCGGCCACACGCTCGGCGCCTGCGGCATCCTGGGCGCGGTCATTGCCGGGCTGGTGATCGAGGCCGGCACGATGCCGCGCTGCCTCGGCATGGCGGAGCCGGACCCGGCCTTCCGTGCCGGCGTGCTGGCCGAAGCGACGCAGCGCCCGGTGCGCCGGGTTGCCGTCAACTCCTTCGGTTTCGGCGGCATCAACTGCACGCTGCTGTTGGGCCATCCCGCGTGACAGGCGCGCATGTGGTGGGGGTGGCGGTGCTCGGCTCCGGGCTGCCGGATTGGGCCGCCGCCCGCGCGGTGCTGGCCGGCACCGAACCTTGGCACGGTGGCGAGGTGGTGCTGCCGCCGCCCGCCCTGCTGTCCGCGACGGAGCGGCGGCGCACCGGCCCGGCCGTCCGGCTCGCCTTGGCAGTGGCCAGCGCGGCGGCATCGGCCAGCGGCATCGACCCCGCTACACTTCGCCCGGTGTTCGCCAGCGGCAACGGCGACGGCAATACCGTGGCCGCGATCCTGGACGCAATGGCGCGGCCGGACGGGTTCGTGTCCCCGACGCAGTTCCACAACTCGGTGCACAACGCCGCGGCGGGATACTGGTCGATCGGCACCGCCTCCAACCAGCCGGCGACCTGCCTGGGCGGGCATGACTGGTCGTTCGGCTGCGGCCTGCTGAAGGCAGTGGCGGAATGCGCGGCCGGGCAGCACCCGGTGCTGCTTTGCGCGTACGACCTGCCGCTGCCGAGCCCGATCGACGCGAAGCGGCCGACCGGCCCGGCGTTCGGCGCGGCGTTCGTGCTGGTGCCGGCGGGACACGGGCCACGCCTGTCGATCGAGTGGTACCCGCAGCCGGCCACCCGGGCGGAGCCGCTGAACCCGGCCTTGCGCGACCTGGCGGCCGGCAACCCCGCGGCCCGGTCATTGCGGTTGCTGGAAGCGCTGGCCCGCGGCGGCAGCGACGCGTTCGACGTGGCGTTGCTGGATGGAAGCCTGGGTGTGACGGTAAGTGAGTGAGAACCGCGGCGTGGTCGATATCGCCGCCCTGATCCCACACGCCGGTGCCATGTGCCTGCTGGATGACGTCGTCACCTGGTCGGATGACGCCATCGAATGCAGCGCCACGTCGCACCTGAGCGCGGCCAATCCGCTGCGACGGGACGGCAGGCTGGGCATGCTGTGCGGTATCGAATACGCGCTGCAAGCGGCGGCCGTGCACGGCGCGTTGCGCGGCGGGGCGCCGCAGCCGCCGGGCTACCTGGCGGCGCTGCGGCTGGGGCGGTTGGACTCCGGGCGGCTGGACGATGCCGGGCTGGGCGTGCTCGCCGCGCATGCCCGGCGCGAACACGGCGACGCCACCGGGCTGCTCTACACGATCCGACTGCACGCGGCGGACGGGCGCACCCTGCTGGACGGCCGCGCCACCATCATCCTGACCCGGCCATGAAGCGGGCGCTCGTCACCGGCGGGGCGTCGCCGCTGGGCGCGGCGATCTGTCGGCGGCTGGCCGGGGATGGCTGCCGCGTGCTGGTCCATGCCCACAGCAATGCGGCGGGGGCGCAGGCACTGGCGGCCGAGCTCGGCGGCGAGGCGATCATTTGCGATATCACGGACGTGGATACGACGGCGGCCGCGCTGGCCGCCGCACTCGCGTCCGGACCGGTGCAGATCCTGGTGCACAATGCCGGCCTGCACGACGACGTGCCGCTTGCCGGCATGACGCAGACGCAATGGCGCAGCGTGCTGGACGTGTCGCTGACCGGCTTCTTCGCCTGCCTGCGCCCGTTGATCCTGCCCATGATGGGCACGCGTTGGGGCCGGGTGGTCGCGGTGTCCTCCGTGTCCGCCCTGCTGGGCAACCGGGGCCAGGTGAACTACGCCGCCGCCAAGGCTGGGTTGGTGGGCGCCGTCCGCTCCCTGTCGCGCGAGGTCGCGTCGCGCGGCATCACCGCCAACGCGGTGGCGCCGGGCGTGATCGCCTCCCCCGCCGTCGCCGCCGCCCTGGACGCGGCGCGCATTGCCGAGATCGTGCCGATGCGGCGGGCCGGCCGGCCGGAGGAAGTGGCCGACCTGGTCGGCTTCCTGTGCTCCGAGCGGGCCAGCTACATTACCGGCCAGAACATCTCCATCAACGGCGGAATGGTTTGAGCATGGCGGTCGAGTGCGACATCCTGGTGGTCGGTGGCGGTCCGGCCGGCAGCACCGCCGCCGCGTTGCTGGCGGAGCGTGGGCAGGACGTCGTGCTGCTGGAACAGGCGGAGCATCCGCGCTTCCACATCGGCGAATCGCTGCTGCCGGCCAACATGGCGCTGCTGGAACGGCTCGGCGTGGCGGACGAGGTCGCCGCGGCCGGCGTGTTCAAGCCCGGCGCCGAGTTCGTGGACGACGACACCGGCCGCCGCTCCGCCTTTGCCTTCAACCTGTCGCTGAACCAGGCCGCGACCTCCGCCTACCAGGTGCCGCGTGCCGCCTTCGACGCCATCCTGTTCCGCAACGCCGCCCGGCGCGGCGCCCGCACGGCCGAGCGCACGAAGGTCACGCAGGTGACGCTGGCCGCCCCGGGCGAACGGTCCCGCGTGGTGGCACGGCGGGACGGTAGCACGGAGGAGTACGCGCCCCGCTTCATCCTGGACGCGACCGGGCGGGACACGCTGATGGCGGAAAAGCTGGGCCTGAAGCGCGCCAACAAGCACAACTCCACCGCCGCGGTGTATGCGCATTGGCGCGGCGTGCAGATGCAACTGAACGAGCAGCCCGGCTTCATCACCGTGCACCTGGCCGCCGACGGATGGTTCTGGATGATCCCGCTGCCGGACGACGTGATGAGCGTCGGCTTCGTCGGCAATGCGGACGTGTTCAAAACCCGCGGCGGCAGCGCGCAGGACCTCTATCTGGATCGCCTGCGCCGCGCGCCCACGGTCGCCGCGCGCATGCGGGGGGCGGAGCGGGTCAGCGAGATGACGGCGACGGGCAACTACTCCTACCGCGCGACGGCGGCGCATGGCGACGGCTGGATGGCGATCGGCGACGCCTTCGCATTCCTGGACCCGGTGTTCTCCTCCGGCGTGCTGCTGGCGATGACGGGTGCGGAATTGGGCGCGGCCGTGGCGGAAACCTGGCTGCGCGACCCCGCCGCCGCAGCCCACCAGGCGCGGCGGGCGGAGCGGCAGATGTGCCAAGCGATGGATACGCTGGGCTGGCTGGTTTACCGCATCAACACCCCCGTGCTGCGCGCCATGTTCATGTCGCCCTCCAACAAGCTGCGCATGCGGGACGGGCTGATCGCGATGCTAGCGGGCAATCTGCGCATCGACCGGCGCATGCGCGCCCCGGTGCTGGCCTTCAAGGCGGTGTACTACCTGCTAACGGCTGCCTCGCGGCTCGGCATGCGGCTGGACCTGCCCGCGGTGCAAACGCCCGAACAATTGGCGGTGGCGGCGGCGGAATAGCGGCACGGAGGCCGAAAGCACGACAAATCTCCCTCTCCCGCTGGCGGGAGAGGGTCGGGGTGAGAGTGGCCCCGCCCGCCTCGGACGTCCGAAGCTACGCTGACCCTGACATGTCCAACGCGCTTCGCCGTTACCGTGGCCTGATTGACAGCGGTGCGATCAAGGCTCTGTCGAGGGTGTCGGCCTGGATCGCCACGGCCCAGGGGTTCACGATGATGACGGCCGATCCCAATTGCGGGCAGCCACGTCTTTGTTGGACGGCCACCCTCACCCTGCCCTCTCCCGCCGGCGGGAGAGGGATTACTGGCGATGCCGGCTGCCTCGGGACGGCTACTCAAACTTGTAGGTAAAGTCGCCGGCCTCCGCCCCCACGCTGACCGACTTGATCGTTTCGCCCTCCAGCATCCGCGTCAGGAACACCGAGCTGAGCGCGGGCAGCATGGTGTTGGTCAGGATCGCGTCGATCATGCGGCCGCCGCTTTCCGGCTCGGTGCACCGGCTGGCGATCAACTGCACCGCCGCGTCGTCATAGGTCATGGCGACCTTGTGCCGCTCGCCGATGCGGGACACGACGCGGTTCAGTTGCAGCCGGATGATGTCTCCCATCACCTTGTCGCTCAGCGGGTAGTACGGGATCACCAGCAGCCGCCCCAGCAACGCCGGCGGGAACACCTTCAGCAGCGGCTCGCGCAGCGCCTTGGCCAGCTCGTCCGGCTCCGGCAGCAATTCCGGGTCGCTGCACATGCCCATCAGCAGCTGCGTGCCGACGTTGGAGGTCAGCAGGATCAGCGTGTTCTTGAAGTCGATGGTGCGCCCTTCGCCATCCTCCATGACGCCCTTGTCGAACACCTGGAAGAAGATCTCGTGCACGTCCGGGTGGGCCTTTTCCACCTCGTCCAGCAGCACGACGGAGTACGGCTTACGGCGCACCGCTTCCGTCAGGATGCCGCCCTCGCCATAGCCGACATAGCCGGGCGGCGCGCCTTTCAGCGTGGAAACGGTGTGCGCTTCCTGGAACTCGCTCATGTTGATGGTGATGACGTTCTGCTCGCCGCCGTAGAGCGCTTCCGCCAGCGCCAGCGCGGTTTCCGTCTTGCCGACGCCGGACGGGCCGCACAGCATGAACACGCCAATCGGCTTGGACGGGTTGTCCAGCCCGGCGCGGGCCGTTTGCACCCGCTTGCTGATCAGCTCCAGCGCGTGACCCTGGCCGATGATGCGCTTGCCGAGGTTTTCCGGCAGGTTGAGCACCGCCTGCACCTCGTTCTTCACCATCCGCCCGACGGGGATGCCGGTCCAGTCGCCGACCACGGCGGCCACGGCCTGCTCGTCCACGCTGGGCAGGATCAGCGGCGTTTCGCCCTGGTGCGTGGCCAGCGCCGCTTGCAGGGCGCGCACCTCGGCCAGCACCGCCGCCGGGTCCTCCGCCGTGCCGTCGCGTAGGCTGGCGCGCTTTTCCAGCAGCGTGTCGACCATGCCCTTCTCCGACTCCCAGCGCGCTTCCAGGCCGGTCAGCGCCGCCTTCTGCGCCTCCAGCGCGGTGTCCGCCGCGGTCCTGGCGCGCCGCCACGTCCACGCCCACGGCGCCTTCCCGCCCGATGATGGACAGCTCGGTTTCCAGCGCCTGGATGCGGCGGCGGCAATCGTCCACCGCCGCCGGCACCGCATGCTGGCTGACGGCGACGCGCGCCGCGGCCGTGTCCAGCAGGCTGACCGACTTGTCTGGCAATTGCCGAGCCGGGATGTAGCGGTGCGACAGCCGCACCGCGGCCTCGATCGCCTCGTCCAGGATCTGCACCCGGTGGTGCTTTTCCAGCGGCAGCGCAATGCCGCGCATCATCAGGATGGCCTTCTGCTCGGACGGCTCGTCCACCTGGACGACCTGGAAGCGCCGGGTCAGCGCCGGATCCTTCTCGAAATACTTCTTGTATTCGGCCCAGGTGGTGGCGGCGATGGTGCGCAGCGTGCCGCGCGCCAAGGCGGGCTTCAGCAGGTTGGCCGCGTCGCCGGTGCCAGCCGCGCCGCCGGCGCCGATCAGCGTATGCGCCTCGTCGATGAACAGGATAATCGGCGTGGGGGAGGACTGCACCTCCTCGATCACCTGGCGCAGCCGGTTCTCGAACTCGCCCTTCATGCTGGCGCCGGCCTGCAACAGGCCGATATCCAGCGTCATCAGCTTCACGTCCTTCAACGCCGGCGGCACGTCGCCCGCCACGATCCGGTGCGCGAAGCCCTCGACGACGGCGGTTTTACCGACCCCGGCCTCGCCGGTCATGATCGGGTTGTTTTGGCGGCGGCGCATCAGGATATCCACGACTTGGCGGATTTCCGTGTCGCGGCCGACGATCGGGTCCAGCTCCCCCTTGCGCGCCCGGTCCGTCAGGTCGACGGCGAACTTCGCCAGCGCTTCCCCCTTGCCCATCGCCGCCGGCGCCATGGAGCCGCTGGCTTCACCGGGCGCGGCCGCCCCGTCGGTGGAGGACAACGCATCCTCCGGCGAGCCGGCGACGATCTTGGCGAAACCGTCGCCCAGCGCCTCCGACTTCACCTTGTCGAATTGGCGACTGATGCCCAGCAGCACGTTGCGCAGCGCGGACGTACGCATGCCGGCCAGCAGGAGGTGGCCGGTGCGGACCTGGTGCTCCCCGAACATCAGCGTGGCTAGCACCCAGGCGCGCTCGATGGTCTCCTCGATATGCGGGGAGAAATCGCTGATCGACGTGGCGCCGCGCGGCAGCTTGTCCAACGCCGCCGGGATATCGGCCGCCAGCCGGGCGGCATCCAGCTCGAAATGCCGGATGATCCGGTGCAGGTCGGAATCCTGCACCTGGAGAATCTGGTGCAGCCAATGCACCAGCTCGACATACGGGTTGCCGCGCAGCTTACAGAACACGGTGGCGCCTTCCACCGCCCGATATCCCACTGAGTTCAGCTTGCCGAACAGCGTGGACCGACTGATCTCCGTCATGCCATTTCCCTTTCGCGCGTCGTCTTGGTTCCTGGGTCGATCCCCTGCGCCACGCTGTCGGCGCCTGCATCCAGCACGAGGTCCGCGGCGTCGCGCAGGCTGCGCCGCGGCTTCAGCCACGTCGTCCAGCCGAGCCGCCCCTGCTGGCCCAACCGCGTGTCCGGCACTTCACGGCGGCGCAAAACGAAGCGCACGTCCCAGGCGAGCACGTCGCCGGCGTAGTTCCGCACGATCGGCACCAGCTTATGGAAGCTGGAGCCGCCGGGCAGCAATCGCTCATACTCCTCCAGGCTCAGCGGCCCGAACACCAGGCGGAACTTGTGCTGACGGCTCCACACCCGGCCGCCCAGCAGGGCGCCGTCGCCGACCCGGGCGGAGTCCGGCGTGCCGCCGAGGCGGGTATGGTCCTGTTCCTGCAACACCAGCCAGGTGCCGATGAAGCAATCGACGCGCACGGGGGTGGTGAAGAACGAGGACAGGATCGCGGCCAGCCCGTCGGCATGCCGCGTCTGGTTCGCCAGCAACCCGGCGAAATGCAGCTTGGTCAGGTCCGGCATGGCGTCACGCTCGCGCAGGCTGGGCATGCCCAACCCGGCCAGCGCGCCGACATAGGTGCCGAACCGGTCCGACTCGGGACGGTCGAAGCTGATCGTCGGGCGCGAATCCGCCCAGGCCCGGTACATCAGCGACAGCACGCGGTGGTGGAACAGGTCGGCAAAGCGCTGCAGCGTCGGGTCACGCTCGTTGCGCAGCCGGTCGCGGGCGTATTCCGTCAGGTGCAGCGGCAGCGGCCCGTCCGGACCGAACAGCCCGAAGAAATGCACGATCAGCCGGTCCGCCCGGTCGTCCGTGCCCGCCTCCCAGCCGGCCAGCATCGCCGGAGCGAACTCCACCGATGCCTCCTGCGCCAGGCGGATGGCATCCTCCGACGGCCGGACGCTGCGGCCGAAACGGGGACGGTCGGGAAACAGCGCTTCCAGCTCGCGCATGACCCGGTTGAAGTCGAAGCGGTCCGGCGCCGCCGCCAGCCGGTCGAGAAACTTCGCCACGGCTACAGCACCGGCCGACGGCCGAGCCGCAGCGGCCAACGCATCACCTCGCCGCGGTCGGTGCAGCGCAGCGTCGTTTCGGTGAAGCCGTTGATCGACACGTATTTGGCGAAGAAGCGCTCCAACACGCCGGCCAACAGCACCGCGCCGCTGCCGCCGAACGGCGCCTCGTCCACCGTCAACGTGATGCCCAGACCGCGCCCGACGGCGAGTGGGCCGCTGCCGGGGATGCGGCGCACCACCGGGCGGGATGCCACCGACACCACCCCCTCCAACTGCCGGGCGGCGATCGATTGGGCGGACGGGATGTACAGCCGCAGCAACTCGCGCAACGCCGCGGCGCCCTGCAACTCGTCCGTGTCGGCCAGGCTGAGATAGTTGAGGCTGAGATGGGAGATGAAGCGCCACGCATAATCGCCATCCGCCCGGCATGGCCGCGGCGCGGTGGGGCCGACGATGCAGCGGACGGAGGCCACGGGCGCGCTGACCAGGATGGTGAAATCCGTTTGCTGTCGCCCGACCGGCATGGACAGCGGTAAGTCCCGGTTGGTGCACAGCAGGTCCAGCCCCAACTGGCGCAACCCCTGGCTGATCGGCGCCTGGTCCGCGTCCACCAGGGAGATGAACAGGTCGTGGCCGAGATAGCTGGAGCGTGGCCCGCGCTGCCGGCTGCGGGATGAAAGCTGTCGCGGCTGGCGGCGCAGCATGTAGTAGCTGCGGTGGTCCGGATTTCGACTCAGGTCGTTGGCGGCGTAGAACGGCATGAATTTCTGCGGCGGGCTGCCGTCGCTGGCATAGCCCTCGACCGACTGCACGTCGAAGACCTCGAAATCCAGCGGCCGCATCCGGTCGGGAACGACCTGCTGCTCCGCTTCCCGGTCGTTCAGGTTGATGCGGTCGCTGCGGCGGGGAAACAGATTGATCGCCGGCGTGCAGAACAGTTGCATCTGGTCCGCGTCGAACCCGGTCGCGAGCACCGGGTCGGCCCGATCGAGCAGGATGACGATGTCCAGCTCGCGCGTGGTGCAGCGGATGGCGGCGCGGTCCAGGCCCTCCACCGCCACGAACAGGAAGCGCTCCGGCATGGCGTAGTATTCTTGCAGCAGGCGGTAGCCGTCGAAGGACTGCGCCACCTGGGGCAGCAACGCTTCCTCCGGGTCGAAGCCGAGCGGGCGAATGGCGGATGGAGGCAGGCTTTCATTCCACGGCAGCGGCCGCACGGTGGGCCGGACGTAGACTTGCAGCACGTTCGAGACGAGTTGCTCGTACAGGCGCATGCGTGCGCCCTCCGCCCCCGCCAGGAAGAAGGGGAGCCGTTCCAGCGCGAGCTTGTTGAATGGCATGTCGCCGGTGACCCGCAGGCGGAGCCGGATCGCCGCCTTAACGCCGCGGCGGTCCGGCAGGCCCATCGCGGCCACCGTCGCGGCGGAGCCGACATACTCCGCTTCCGCGACCTCGATCGGCAGCAACTGTACCGGATGCCCGGTGCGGAACACGCAGTTGGTCTGGTCCTCCGTCCCCAGCAGGCTGCGAAGCTCCGTGCCGGGCGGCAGCAGGACGCCTTCCGGCACGGCGCGCAGGGCCGGCCCGGGCTCGAACCGCACCACGGCCATGGCCGGCGTCGGGGCCAGGTAATGCGGGTAGACCATTTGCAGCAGGGACTGCGTGAAGGTCGGGAACTCTGCCGCCATCTTCAACTGGACGCGGGCGGTCAGAAAGGCGAAGCCTTCCAGCAGGCGCTCGACATAGGGGTCGCTGACCTCCGTGTTGGCGAGGCCCAGGCGGGCGGCGATCTTAGGGAATTCCTCAGCGAACTCGCTTCCCATGTCGCGCATGAAGGCGAGTTCGGCTTCGTAGAAGCGGAGCAGCCGCGGGTCCATCAGGCGCGGCCCTTGGTTTCGACCACGACGGCGACGCGCGTTTCCAACTCGATCGCGGTTTCCAGGAAAAGCTGCTGCGGCACCGGCTGCGCCCACAACTCGCCGCTGATCTCCAGCACCAGCGTGGGCAGGCCATCGTCCCGGTTGAACGGCCGGGCGCGCACCCGCAGCGTTTCGCCCCGGATGCGCGGCTCGAACGCGCGGATGGCATCGGCGATCATGGTTTCGACGGAACCGGAGCGGCCGTCCATGGCGCTGACCCCGGCAATGCCGGGCACGCCGAAATTGATCGTGCTCCGCCGTGCCAATGAATCCGGCGCCAGGTCTTCGACGGTGTCGAGGTTGGTCGCGTTCAGCAGCCAGCCGAGGTCGCGCAGGACGGCACGGCGCAACTGCGTCATGGTTAGCGACTGCTGGTCGAGTGACTCCTTTCGGTTTTCCGGGGCCAGGTCGGTCAGGCGGTCCAGCAAGGACGGCTGCAGTCGCTCCGTCCGGTTGAGTTCGGCCATCTAGCTCTCGGGTGGGGCGGCATCCGCCAGAGTCTGGGCCGCGCCCCCACCGCCGAGCACCAGATGCCGGACATCCATCAGCGCCACGTCGCTTTCGTCCGTGGCGAACATGCGCTGACCCAGGCCAAGCGCCCAGCCATGCTCGGCGCCACCCTGCTCAGCCCACTCGGTCTTGCGGCTGAGCGCCAGCAGCGGGTCGGCCGCGGCGGCGCTGCCGGGATAGCGGGTCGGTATGAACCCGACCGAGGTTCCCCCATTGGTCCACTTGAAGTCGACCGGCAGCCAAACTTGGTCGCGCAGATCCACCGGCGCCTCGACCTTTACCTCGCCGATGTGCTGCATCGGGATCCAGTAATATGTCCCGTCTAGGACGGCCTCCAGGACCGGGCCAAGCCGCGGGTCGGCATCGGCGATCCACTCGAAGGCCTGGCCATCGACCATGCCGGGCACGGCGTCCGCCTGTTCGAAGGCCTGGTCCCGCATGGCGGAAGCAGCCGCGTGCGCACCGGCGACCAACGCACGGTTGGCCTCGATAAGCAGCGGCACCCAAGGCAGCGGGTGTCCGAACAGGGTAGGAGTGCGCGTCCCCGCGAACACACCGGTCCGCACCATCTCGCAGCGGATGAGCGTGCGATAAGTCTCTGCCATCGGCAGGGCCAATGGATCGAGCTCGGCCGCGACGGTTAGTTGGGTGAGCGCGCGGTCCCACTCCCCAAAGACGCAAAACATCTGAAACAGAAAAGTCCGCAAGTTCGCCTGGCGTGGCGACTTGCGGACCTCCTGCTTCAGCGCTTCAAGCGCGCCCTTGACGTCACCGTCCTGCAGCCGTTGGCGTGCATCCATCGGATCAGCGAACGTCCAAGCGCGGTCAGGTTCAGGTGATCAGGACAGCTTGTCGGTGCCGAGGTCCTGGATGTTCTTCACGCGATTCCAGCCGCCAGCTATAACCGTGTCGAACGAACCCTCGGCCTTTTGCCGCATGTAGCGCATCTGCAATCCGCCGTATTCGAACGAAACAGTCTCCTTCGGCGACGTCTCGTCATGGGCCCAACTGATCGTCTTCACCGCGACGAGCTTGAAATCGAAGCGTAGGAAAATGCCGCCGGAGGTTTCCTCGCCGCCGCCACCGGCGCCCATGCTCTTGCGCAGCGCGAGGGTGACCGTTTCGAACGCGGTGCCGCTGCACGCCATCTGGTACAGGATTGGGCTGGCAATATCGATCGAGCGCGTGATGCTGAACGGGTTGAACGTCACCTTGCCGGCGCCGGCGCCAGAACTCTGGCTGCCGATGTTCAACGTCTGCTCGATGTCGAAGTTGTACTCCTCGACCTCGAACACCTTGCCGGCTGTCAAGCTGGACGGCTTTGTCGAAAGCTCCTCGCTGTTCTTGGAGAAGTCGACCTGGGACTCGGCATCCAAAAGCGGCTTGTTATAAGGCTTGAACGTCATGTATGCGTCGACGGCCATCTACGTCACTCACTCTAGTTGTTGCAAGATAGTTTGGAATGCTACTTCGGCATCCGCGAAACCAGGCGGAGCGAGACGGTGAGTCCTTCCAACTGATAATGCGGCTTGAGGAAGAACTTGGCGCTGTAGTACCCGGGATTTTCCTCGCTCGGGGTCACCTCGACCAGACCCTCTGCGAGCGGGTGGGTCGCCTTCCATTCCTCGGACGATGAGTCCGGCATGCCGTCGACGTACTGGTTCAGCCAGTTCTGCAGCCAGGAGGTGAGCTGCGACTGACTCATCGTGCTGCCGACCTTGTCACGCACCATGCACTTCAGGTAGTGGGCGAAGCGGCAACTGGCGAACAGGTATGGCAGGCGCGCCGCCAGATTGGCGTTCGCCGTGGCTGCCGGATCCTGGTATTCCTGCGGCTTCTGCAAGGACTGCGCGCCGATAAAGGCCGCGAAATCCGAGTTCTTCTTGTAGATCAGCGGCATGAAGCCGTTCTTCGCCAACTCCGCCTCGCGGCGGTCGCTGATCGCGATCTCGGTCGGGCACTTCATCGCCACGCCGCCATCGTCCGATGGAAAGGTATGGGTGGGAAGACCTTCCACGGCACCACCGCTTTCCACGCCGCGGATGCGGGTGGTCCAGCCGTACATCTTGAATGCGCGGGTGATGTTGGTCGCCATCGCGTAGGCCGAGTTGGCCCAAGTGTATTTGTTGCTGTCTGCGCCGCTGGTGTCTTCCTCGAAGGCGAACTCCTCCACCGCCTCGGTCTTGGCGCCATATGGCAACCGCGCCAGGAAGCGCGGCATGGCAAGGCCGATATACCGGGCGTCCTCGCTTTCACGCAGCGACCGCCATGCGGCATATTCCGGCGTTTGGAAGATCTTGGTCAGGTCGCGCGGATTGGCCAGTTCGTCCCAGGTTTCCAACTGCATCACGCTGGGGTTCGCTGCGGCGATGAACGGCGCGTGTGCCCCGGCCGCCACCTGTGCGATGTCGCCCAGCAACTGCGTGTCAGCCGGGCTGTGGTCGAAGTAATAGTCGCCGCACAGCAGGCCGAACGGCTCGCCGCCGAACTGACCAAACTCTTCCTCGTAGATCTTCTTGAAGACCGGGCTCTGGTCCCATGCCGTCCCGCGGAATTTCTTCAAGGACCGAGCCAGGTCCTTCTTGGAAACGTTCAGCACCTTGATCTTCAGGAACTCGTCCGTTTCGGTGTTGTTCACCAGGTAGGACAAACCGCGCCAGGCGGATTCCAACTGCTGGAAGTCCTCGTGGTGCATGATCGAGTTGACCTGCTCGGACAGCTTGGCGTCGATCGCGGTGATCATCGCCTCGATCGAACGGAGCGCGTCGTTGGAGATCAAGCTGGTGCTGGCAAGCGCCTGCGTGGCCAGCGTGTGAATCGCGCTTTCAACCGCCTCGCGCGCCCGATCGCTCTTGGGCTTGAACTCGCGGTTCAGCAGCGCGGCGAAATCACTCGTGCCCGCATTCGTTTCGACCAGGCCGGCGGGTGCGCCGGTGGAAAGCTCGGTGCCCGACATCTATTCCTCCCCACCCGTGCTGGACTCGCCGGTCGGCTTCGGCGCGGCAGCCAGGCTCGCCAGCAGCGCCGGATCCTGCAACAGCTTAGCCACGAGTTCTTCGGCGCCGGTCTTGCCGTCCATGTAGGTCATCAGGTTCGAAAGCTGCGTCCGTGCTTCCAGCAGCTTATTTAAGCCCTCGACATTGCGGGCCACCGCGGCGGGCGAGAAATCGTCCATGCTCTTGAAGGTGATGTCCACGGCGAGGTTGCCTTCACCGGTCAGCGTGTTCGGCACGGTGAACGCCACGCGCGGCTTCATCGACTTCAACCGGTCATCGAAATTGTCGATGTCGACTTCCAGCATCTTGCGATCGACGATGGGCGGCAGCGGCTCGCTGGGCTTGCCGGAAAGGTCGGACATGACGCCGACGACGAAGGGGAGTTGGACTTTCTTTTCGGACCCGTAGGTCTCCACATCATACTCGATCTGGACCCGAGGCGCCCGATTGCGCGCAATGAACTTCTGACTGCTCGCTTTTGCCACGACTCATTACTCCCTCGAAGCGTCGAATAAACGCTGTGCCATCATCTCGTCAACAGCCGTCGCTACTCTTCCGTCGTGCCGAAGACCCTCTCGGCCTGGCCGAAGCCGTCCGGCGCAAGGTCCCGCAGCAGGTCAAGGAAGCCCTTATCCGCCAGGCGGCGCGCCCGTGCAATCAGCAAGGGCAACGGACTGGAGGGTTCGTTACGCTCATAATACTCAATAACTAGATCAAGTAGCCGGATTGCATCTTCGCGCCGGGTGACCGCCCCCAGCGTCGCGATGCTCACAGCGGCAACCGGCCGCCCGCGGGCAGGCTCGCCTTCGGGCCCGGCCACGGGGTCCGCTTCGGGGATTTCGGCAGCGGGCGCCTCCTCCGCGGACGGGGTGTGCGACACCACCATCCGCTGCATGTCGCGCAGCAGCTTCAGCAACTCGCTCAAGTCTGGGCCGGTGCCGTACCCGGCGGCCTCGTCAAAGGCGGCCGAGATCGCCACGGCGCTAGCGATGGCGGACGCCAATGCGGCCTGCAACGCGGCCAGCGCGGTGGCGTCGGTTTCGCGGAACGCCGCGGAGATGACGGCGGTCGTCATCTTGGCACTCTCGTCCTCCACTTCGATCGCGCCGGTGGCGATCGAGATGTCCCGCCACGACACCGAACCGGCCCGGGCGGACCGCGCCAGCGGCATGTAGCGCAGCGTGCGCAGCACCCGCACCGGCTCCGTCACCGTCAGCAGGGCGTTCGCCCGCAGGGTGGGGTCGTTGTCGTCCTCGGGGTCGAGCTGCGGGTGCACCTGGCTCCACCGCGTTTCCAGCACCTGGCGCAGCAGGGCGAGTGTTTCGGCGTAGCCGCCCATGCCCTCCCGCTGCAAACGCCCCACCGCCAATTGCGCCAAAACCCGCAGGTCATAGGTGCGCTCCAACAAGGCCCAGGCGCCGGCGATGACCTCTTTCCAATCCGGGTCCTCCGCCGGCACGACCGTGGAGCCGTATTGCTGCTCCGGCTTGCCTTGCGCATTCCGCTCGAACTCGGAGAATGCGGCGTCGAACTCAAGGTTCGGGCCGGCCGGCTCGTCATCGGAAATGTCGGGAAGCGGAACGGTTGGATCAAGCATGGTTACGGGTGCGTGTCGTTTATCATGCACGGCTCCGGGCGGCCTGATCGGGCGCGCGGACTATCCTATGGCGGCTACGCTTTGTCCAGAAGACGGCTGTTCGCGCAGCAGGGCCATCATGTGGCTGCGGTATGACACCGCCGAGCGTTCGTGCAACCGGGTGTGCCAATCGCACTCCCCGGTGCCGACGATGCACAAACCGGCCACTGCGCGCGGATGTGCGCCCGCCGTCACCAGAGCGCGCAGCAACGGCTCCGCAGCGCCATTTGTGTCGCCCCGCTGCGAGTGCCCGCCGATCCAACCCTCGAACGCAGTGGCCCGCAGCGACCAGTCGAACGGGGTGGCCAGCAGCAAGGCACCGCCGGGTTGGAGCAAGGTGGCCATGGCGGCGAGGAGCTGGGGCGGGTCCGCCACGCAATCCAGCAGGTTCAACGCCAGCACCAAGTCGCACGGCCCTGCGAACGGCAAGGCGGCCACGTCGCACGCCCAGAAATCCACCTTTTCACGGCCCGGCAGGTCGGCGGCGAAACGCCGGTCGTCATACACCGCGCCGATGCGCCGACGAGGATAGCGAACGGCCCCCGTCCGCGCGACGCCGCGCGCCAGCCGCAGCAGTGCCAGGTTGCTGTCCACGCCGAGCACCAGGCCACCGGTCGCCGCCGCAAGGTCGAAGCTGGTGCGTCCCCCGGCACACCCGAGGTCCAGCACGCGCCCGGCCCCGTGCGGCTGCCAGGGCTGCACCAGCCGCAGCAGCGCCGCCAGGCAGCGCCGCGCCGCGCCGGGATACGGCGCCCGTGCCTCCTCCAGCGGATCCAGGTCGGCAAAGGCATCCCAGGCATAGGTGGAAACGCCCTGGCGGATGATGTCGAACCAAGTGTCCGGGCCGATGGCGTCGCCCAGCAGGCTGAGAACCGCCGGGTCCAGGTCGTCGCGCAACAGCAGCTCGATGGCACGCTCGCCCAAGTGGCGGCGCAGATCGGGCATGATGACGGGGATGCCGTCGATGATGGGGTATTCCTGCCGGCAACCCGCATTGCCGCACACCAGGATGCCGGCCAGCACGTCGCCGTCCTGCTCCTGCGCGCCTTCCGCCAGGCCCAACGGAGAAATCAGGCCGGTGCCGCGCGCGCACACCGGGCAGTGCGGTGCCCATGCCGCGAAGTGGCTGCGGCGCATGGCCGCGGATCAGCCGATCAGGACGGTCGGGCAGCCCGGCGGCATGATCTTGCCCATCGGCGACGGGATCGGCGCCACGCAGGTGGCGTGCAGCGTCGTGTCCCCTACCCGTGCCGCGGGCAACCCGCCGATCAGCACCGTGGCGGAAGCCTGCAGGACCATGCCGGGGCCGCCCGGCACGCAGCTCGGCAACGTGCAGGGCTTGGTCATGTCCGTCATGCGGGCGGCCGGCTTGCCGCCGATCAGCACCGTCGGCGCGCCCGGCGGGATCAGCGCGAGCGGCAAGGCCGGGTGCGGCACCGGCGTCGGCACCAGGGCTGCCGGGTGGATCGGCGCGTGGCAATGCGGGGCAGTTTGCAACACCATGTCGCCGATTCGGGCCGCAGGCTGTCCCATGGTCGCGTCGTCCCCCTTGCCGTGCCGAACCGTCGCCACTTCGCGGGGGCAGGTCAATCCCGACGCCGCGCGGAACGCTTGCCCCGTGACGGCCTGCGCGATACTACCGCAGCATCGTGGCGGTGCGGGAACAATCCGCACCAGCGGGCCGGGGCACATGCAGCGAATCCATTCCGTCAGCCTTGCCGCCGCCCTGCTCGCCTTGACGGCGGCGTGCCCGTTGGCGACCGCAAACGCAGCCCGCGCGCAGGCGGCGGCCCCGGCGGCAGCGGCGCCCGCGCCCGCTCCCGTTCCGGCGGTGCCGCAACAAACCACCGCCTCCTTTGCCGACTGGACGCTGCGCTGCACCCGCACCACGGCCGCCGCGAAGCTGTGCGAGGTGGTGCAAACCATCACGGCACAGGAACGCACGGTGGCGCAGATCGCGTTCGGCCGGGTGGAAAAGGGGCAGCCGCTGCACCTGAGCGTGCTGGTACCCCCCAGCGTCACCTTCACCGCCGCCCCGGCGCTGGCGACGATGCGGGACGGCGACGCGCCGATGGTGG
This sequence comes from Acetobacteraceae bacterium, assembly GCA_965199555.1. Lineage (GTDB taxonomy): Bacteria > Pseudomonadota > Alphaproteobacteria > Acetobacterales > Acetobacteraceae > LMUY01. The sequence continues at coordinate 25,939 of CBDASJ010000008.1, forward strand.
AGCTGGCGTGGCGGCGCTGCCTGCCCGGCGGCTGCCTGGCCGAGGCCATCGTCAGCGACGAGGCGTTGCGCCGCATCCGCGGCACCATGGACCCGGCCCGCATCACCTTCGCGGACGGTTCCGGACGGGTCGCCACCTTGCCGTTTTCCCCAAAAGGCTTGCCCCAGGCGCTCGACGCCCTCGGGAAAGAGGACGCCGGCTGACCGCAAGAAACATCCACCATTTTCGGCTGACACTTTAGGAGGCACCGCACGATGTATTTCTCGCACCGCTTGCTCACCACGGGCGTCCTGACGGTTTTAGCGTTCGGCGTCGCAGGGACGGCGTCTGCCCAGGGCAACCCTTCGGCCGACCAGATCATCAACTCGCTGAAGCCGGGCGGCAACATGCTGGGCGGCACGCGGGGCATCCGCCCGGTGGCGCCCAGCAGCGAACCCGCACCCCCGGCCGCCGTGCAAAGCGCACCGAGCCAACCCGGCCCGGCCACTGCCAGCCGGGTGCCCGCACCGATGCAGCACACGGCGCCACCGCCCGTGCGCACGGCGTCCGCCCCGTCGGTGAACCTGACGGTGCAGTTCCCCACCAACTCCGCCGTGCTGACGCCGGCCGCCACCAAGACGCTGACGGAACTGGGCCGTGCGCTGTCGAGCGAGTCGCTGGCCAGCTACCATTTCCGCATCGAAGGGCACACCGATACGGTGGGCAACGCGGACGCGAACAAGGCCCTGTCGGATCGCCGGGCGCAGGCCGTGGTGACCTTCCTGGCCGACACGTTCAAGATCGACCCGTCGCGCTTGCAGGCCGTGGGAATGGGTGAGGACGGCCTGCTCGTGCAAACGCCGCCGAACGTGGCGGAGCCGCGCAACCGGCGCGTCCAAGTGATCAACCTGGGCGCCTAGCGGACGCTCCAGCCGCCGGGGATTGCCCGTGGCGCGCAACGCCGACGATACCGTCATCCTCCGCCCGCCGCGGCCGCGGCGGGCCTGGCTTCCGCTTGGCCTGGCCGCCCTGGTCCTGGTGCTCGGCATGGGTCTTGGCACGGCCTGGCTGTACCGGCCGCCACCGACGGTTGCCGTGCCGGCCATCCCGATGGCCAGCGAGGCGGCGGTCGAGGCGGAAAGCCCCGCGGTTCTGACGGTGCTTCGCTTCAACTACAACCCGTCGGTCGTCGTGCTGGATTTCCCCACCCTGGCGGAGCAGGGCCGCATGCTCAACCGCATCGCCGCCATGGTGGAAAAATCCGGCGTGCCGCATGACCGGGTGCTGACCGACACGGAACTGGCGGCGGCGATCCTGGCGAGCGGGGCCACGCCGGACACCTATTACTACGGCCACGACTACCGGGCTGCGGACGTGTGGCACTTCTTCGCCCTCGCCGACCACGACCATGTAAGCCTCGACCCGGACGAGGAGCGGCTGCGCCAGATCGTCACGCGCGCGCGGGCGGAGCCGTTCGGGTTCGGCGCGCTGATCTCCGTGCCGCGCGCCGATGCGGCCAATCAGGTGGACGCGTCGTCACGAGCGGCCATCCTGCACCACGAGCTGTCGCACGGCGAATACTTCACCAACGCCACCTATGCCTCCTTCGTCCGCACGATCTGGTTTTCCGTCCTGTCGGAGTCGGAGCGGGCTGCGTTTCGCACCTACCTTGCCGACGAGGGATACGACCCGGCGCTGGAAGACCTGATGATGAACGAGATGCAGGCCTACCTGATGCACACGCCCGACCGGCGCTTCTTTGACCCGGCCAAGCTCGGCATCCCCGCCGAACGGCTGGACCAGATCCGCCAAAGCTTCGTGGCGGGAATGCCGTCCTGCTGGCTCCGCGACGTGACCAGCGCTACCCCCGGCACCCTCCCGACGCGCGCGCCGCGCCGGCGGCGGCGGGCGCCTGGCCGGTGTCAGCGGGCCGGGCGCGTGTCCAGGACCAGGGCGGTCGCGGCGACGCTGCCGCCCCGGCGGCGCAGGGCCTCGATCGCGGTCTGAAGCGACGAAAGGTAGGCGGGCAGCGACTGCGTGTCGGGCAGCGGGCGCGAAAACAGCGGGGCCGTGCTCGCCACCGCGATGATCATGTCGGTGCCGAAGGGCGGGCCGACATGCCAGCCTTCGAAATCCTGCCGCGGGGTGCCAAGCTCCAACTGGGCGCGCGCGGCATAGGTTTGCGACGGATAGCCTGGGCCGGGCACTTGCGGCGCCACGGTGGCGTCGTGCTGCAGGTATTCGACGTGCAGGAACCCGGCGAAGCCCGGCATGGTAAGCTTAAGGGCGATCACCTGGTTGTCCTGCAGGCTCGCCGGCCCGCCGACCTGCGCCATCTCCATCCCACCACGGTCCTGCCCGATGGCGTCCGCCAGCGGACGCAGCGTGTCGAGTGCCGGGCAATACGGGCCGTTGAACGACTGGACCTGCCAATTGGCAGCGGCCGGCTCGGACGCCGCAATGGCCCGGTGCAGCGCATCCGCCGATGGCCCATCCCCGGCCACGCCCGTGACCGTCACCGTGCCGTCCGGTGCGACCGTGGCGCGGGCCAGGCTGCATTTCACCGCCGGCAGGCTGCCGGCAAGTGCAGCCTCGATCGCGGCCTGGCTGCGCACCGGCGCCGGCACGGAGGGCGCGGTGACGGGCGGCGGCACGGTGAGGCTGGCTTGCTGGTTCGGCGACGGGGAGGATGGCACCGGCGCAGGCGGCGTCGCGGTCGGCGCTGGCGGCTGGGCGGAGGACGGCGGCGGCACGACGAGAAAGGGCGAGGTCGACGGCGCGGTGGCGGGTGCCGACACCAGGGGGGCGGGCGACGTCAGCTCCGGCCCGGATGACGGCAGTGGCGAAACCAGAAGCCGCGACGATCCGGTCGAGTTGGACGCCTGCTGCGGCGGTGGTGTTTGCGCAGCGGGTTGCTGCTCCGCAGCCGGCGGGGATTGAACGGGCGGCACCTGCACCAGCGGGGACGGCGCGGCCAGTCCGGGTCCGGTGCGTGCCTGTTGGGCCCCAGGGGCTGGCGGAGGTTGCACGGGAGACACCGCGGGCTCGTGGCTGGGCAAGCCAAACCACAAGGCCGCAGCAGCGGCTGCCAAAACGGCCGCGCCGCCGCCCACGAACACCGGCAGCTTGCTTCCAGACGTTTCCCGCACCTGTTGCGCCGCGGCGGCCTGGGCCGCGGGCGGAGGCGGCGCTGCAGGGCGGGGCACGGCCACCACCGTGGCATCGCTGGCAAAGGCCTCCTCCGCCGGTGGGGCGTGAAGGGCGCGTGCGAACGCCGCCGCGTCGGCGTAACGGTCCTCCGGGCGCCGCGCCATCGCCTTGGCCACGACGCCATCCAAATTGGCAGGCGCCGTCACCGCCAGCTCGGACGGGCGCGGCGGCACCGTGGTCAGCACCTTGTGCATGATCGCCGTCATGCTGCCTTCGAACGGGCGATCCCCCGTCAGCAACTGGTACAGCAGCACGCCGCAGGAATAGATGTCCGTGCGCCGATCGACCACCTGCCCCATGAACTGCTCGGGCGACATGTAGGCGGGGGTGCCCAGCACGGTGCCGGCCTGCGTCATGCTGCTGGCCTCGATCCGGGCGATGCCGAAATCCGCGATCTTCGCCCGGTCGTCCAGGGTAATCATGATGTTGGCGGGCTTGATGTCGCGGTGCACCACACCGCGGGCATGGCTGAACGTCAGCCCGGCCAGGATGTCGTCCATCAGTGCGAGGGTATGGGCCGTGGTCATGCGCTCGTTGGCGCCCAGCACATCCTTCAGCGAGCGGCCTTCGACGAACTCCATCACGATGAAGGCGAGGTCGTCGGTTTCCCCGTAATCGAACACGCCGACGATGTTCGGGTGGGTCAACCGGCCCGCGGCCTGCGCTTCCCGCTTGAACCGGGCCAGGCCTTCCGCAGCCTCCTCGTCATGGGCGTCCGGCAGCCGGACCGTCTTGATCGCCACGCGGCGATCGATCACGGGATCCCACCCGTCATAAACGATCCCCATGGCGCCTTTGCCGAGCATGCCGCGTATGGCGTACTTGCCCAGCGAGGTGATCTGCGCGCCGCTCACAGGCCGGCAACCACCCGGTTGCCGCCGGCATCCGCCGACAGGGTGCGGCCCCGCCCCTCCCCCACCAACGCGAAGGGCGCCCAATAGAACGGGTGGGCGATGGCGGCCGGCAGGCTGTGGCCGGCACCGTCCAGCAACGCCAACTCGGAGCCGCGCAGCGCCCCGGCCACGCCCAGCCGATCCCCCGCGCGCAGGCGTTGCAACGTCCCCGCCACCAGCAGCGCCGTGGCTTGGTCGTTCACCGACCAATGCGTCACCATCAGCGCGCGCGCCCCGGCGTAGAAGAACGACCGCGCCAGCCCGGACAGGCTTTCCCCGGAGGTGGCGCCGTTCGGCCCGCCAGAATTGCAGGCGGACAGGATGACCACGTCCGCGTCGAGCTGCATGGTCGTCACGTCGGAAGATGTCAGCAGCGCGCCCTTCGCGTCGGTGGCGCCGGGCGCGTCGGAGGTGACGATCGCCGGCTCCGTTTGGCAGCGCAAATCGCTCGGCAGCAGCGCGTGGGTGGCAAAATGCAGCACGCGGAAGGCGCGCAGATCCTGCTGCAGCACGCGGGGCGTGTTGAACGACACTCCCTCCAACTCATCCCCAGGCGACCCGCCGAGCAGCAGCCGGGCCGCCTCCAACTCCCGCCGGGCGAACGGCAGCGGCGGCAGGCCGGCAAACAGCTTGGCACTGTCCTCGCACGCGCCGGCCGGGAAGGTGCGCTCGGCCTGCGCCAAGGTGACGGGCCGGAAATCCCCGAAGCCATACCAAGGCTGGCTGGCCCGCGAGGTGGCGGCGGCATGGCGCAGCGACACGAAATTCGCCGGGGCCGGCACGTGGGAAATGGCGACCTTGCGGATCAGCCAGGGCGCGGTGTTCAAGGCATCCTGCGAGGCCGGTCCGGTCAGCAGGGTGCCGAATGGCAGCGACAGCAAAGCGCCGACGGGCGCGACCGTCAGCGATTGCAGGTCATCCATTTGCGGCCCGAGCTGTCCCAGCGTGTCCGTGTAGATCGCCTGCGCAGCGGCGATGTCGAACGGCGGCGGCGTGGCGCCGGTCGGCTCCACCGTGGCGCGGACCCGCTTCACCAGCGCCGTCAACTCGGTGCTACCCGCCTTGGTGGGGGCAACCGACACCTGCCCGTCGCGCAACGCGAACACCCAGCCGCTGTCGGGGCTGAGCGCCATCGACACGAAGGCCTCGCCCGGCGCCAAGGCGGCAAGCACGTCGTCGGCGGACACGACCTCCTGCACCAACTGGCCGTAATTCGGCGAGGCCGCCTGCAAGGCCGCATCGGCATCCGCCAGCGTAGCCTGCGCGGTGCTGAGCTGCTTGGCCAACTCGTCCGCCGTCGCCTTGTCGCCGCCCCGTCCCGCGTCGCCACCCTGGGACAGGCTGTCGTAGCGTCGTTGCAGCTCCGCCAAGGCAAGGCTGGCATCCTGCTGCCGACGGATTGCCTCGCCGACCTTCGGGTTCTTCGCATTCTCGGTCAGCCGGGCGGAGGCCGCGGCGATCTGCTGCACGGTGATGCCGCCCTGCACGAGCTGCGACGCGGCGAACATCTCACCCAGCAAATGCTGCCGCTGCGCCGGCTGCGCCGCGGCCGCGTTGGCGAAGGCGGTGAGGCAAGGGGCCAGCAGGTCCACCGACGTGCCGGCCTTCAGGTCGCGCAGCAGCGACGCCGCCTGGCGGCACAGCCGCAACGCCTCGTCGGCCGACCCGCCGCGCAATTCCTGGCTGGCCCGCAGCAACTCGGTTTGCGCGAGCGGCCGGGTGCCCGGCTGCGCCTGCTCGAAGTCGCGGGACGCGCGGACGATGCCGCCATAGCCGCTGCCCTGCTCCGCCCGATCGTCCACCACCGACGCGGTGCGGAACAGGCGGGCCGTCAGGTCGCGCTGGGTCAGGCCGCGGGAAGCAGCGAGCGCCTCGGCGGAGCGGATCATGGCCTTGGCGTCGTCGGGCCGGTTCAACTCGCGCAGCACGATCGCCTGGTAGCGCCGGGTTTCGATCACGCCGATCAGGGCGGTCTGCTGGTCGGGCTCCATCAGCACGTCGTCGAACGATGCCTCATCCGCCCTACCGCCGCGACGGGACACCGCGATCGGGCCGCGCACGCGGGCGGGCCGGATCGCCAGCATGTCGGGCGGCAGCAGGGTGCGGTAGCCTGCTTCGGCGGCCTGCAACAGCGGCAGGGCTTCGGCCGGCTTGTTCTCGTTCACCGCGTTCAGCCCGCGGTAATGCTGCAGCCGCGGCCGGGCGGACGGGTCGGCCGCCTTGCCCACCAGGCGGGTGGCGCGCGCGAACGTGTCGTCGGCTTCGGCGAAGCGGCCCTGATCGGACAATTGCAGCGCCAGCAGCATCAACGGCACCGCCGTGTTCGGGTCTTCCGCCCCCAGCGACTTGCGTTGCAAGGCATAGGCAGCGCGATAGGCGCGCTCCGCTGCGACGAAACTCTCGGCCAGGTTGGCCCGGGTGCCCGCGAGCATGAGCTGCTGGTACTGGCCGATATCGCCGGCGCCAAACGACTGGGCGGCCAGGCGTGACGCCGCCAGCGCTTCCGCCTGCCCCGGCGCGAGCGCCGGGGCGGCTTGCGGGCTGACCCTGCCGGACAGCACGCCGATCGACCGGTCCAGCACGGGAACGGTCGGCAGGATGCCGTCCGCCTCGAACAACTGTCCGTCCGCCGTTGCCACCAGCGCGACCTGGGGCCAGCCACCGACCTTGCGCGTGCAGGACAGGATCAGCGCCGAGGCGTCGTTGAGGATCGTGGTGGGGGATGGCGCGCCGCAATCGAACCGGTTGTCCAGGGCGTTGCGCCACCGGCTGGACGTCGCGGCCTGGCTCAACTCCCCCGCGCCGCCCGGCCCGGCCTTCACGACGTGGCCGCTCGGCTGATCCCACGTGCCGCAGAAGATGTCGGCCCCATCCCCCTGGGCTTGTTGCGTGCACGCTTCGCCGGCCGCGTTGTTGCCGAGGCCGGTTCCCCCGGCGCTTCTCGTGCCCGTGCCGTCCAGATAGGCGCTGGGCGGCGGCCCGGCACATCCGGCGACGCCAGCCAACAGGACGGCCAGGAGCAGGGCAGGCCGCATGCCTAGTAGTCCCGGTCCGAGATGTTCGGCAGCAGCAGCGTCGGGTCGTCCCGATCCCGGGTGACCGACAGGTCGAGCACGTCCAGCGACAGGATATCCGGCCGGATGACGCTGGACGGTGCCGCCGTCAGCGTGGCCGGCAAGGAGGATTGCACCGAGCAGCTTTGCGCCCCGATCGCGCATCCGTTCAGCGTGTAGGCGTTGCTGACGTTGGGAGAAATTTGCGACACCTGCGCGGCGTCGAAGCCGGTGAGGCCGTTCACCCGACCGCCGAACTCCGCGGAGCCGCCGGATGCGAACACGCTCAGGCTCGCCGCATCGATGGTCCCGGTGGCGGTGCCGGAGCCGAGCGACAACACCAAGCTGCTGCTGTCGGCATTGAGCGCGTTGAGCGACAAGGTGCCCCCGCTCGCCGGCAAGCCAAACCGTACGGTCGAGGTGCCGCCGGAATACGGCACGATCGTCGTGAGGCCGACCTGGTTGATCGCCGCCGTGCCATCCGCCCCGGGCAGGACCTGGAAGAAGCTGCCGGGCAGGTTGGCGTTGCCGGATGCCGGTTGGCCGTTGGTTTGGATGACTCCGCCATCGAACACGAGGGTCCTCGTCGCGATCACCGCGACATTGGGCGAGGACAGCGAGCCGCCCAGCAGCAACGGACCCGAATCCACCAGCGCGATGGCGGATGGGGAAGACAGGGTGCCGATCGCCAGGATGTTCGCCGTGCCGGCGACGCCCAGGGAGATCGGGCCGCCGGCCGAGCCGTTGAGGCCGGCGGCGGTCAGGTTGCCGCCGGTCTGCGTCAGGCTTCCCGGGGTGGTGATCGCCAATCCGCCGGTCTCGATCGTGCCCGCCAAGGCAACCGGGCCACCGGCGGTCAGCGTCAGGGTTCCCAGCGCGGCGGCGGTGCCCGCCACCATGCTGCCGCCAGTTTGCGTGATGGCGCCCGCGGCGTTCAGCCCGAGCGCCGAGCCCGCGGCGATCGCCCCGGCCGACTGGGTGATGGCACCGCCATCCGCCGTCAGCGTAACCACGGGCGCGGTGATGCCGCCGGACAACGCGAGGTCGCCGAGGCTGCGGAGCGTCACCGCCTGCCCATCGGTGACCGGGCCGTTGACGGCGAGCGGCTGGGCATCGACCAGGTTGAAGCCGTTCGTCGTTTGGAACGCACCGAGCGCATCGATCTGGTTTGCCCCGCCCAGATCGGCGCTGGCGCCGCGGCCGACCAGGCTGCGCACGCGGATGGCACCCGCCCCGATCTCGCGGATCGCGCCCGCGCTTTCCAGGTCCAATACCGATACGTTCGCCAGGTTGAAGGCATCGGCGACCGTGACCGGGCCACCCGAGGCCGATCCCACCACCAGCGTGGTTGCCGTCACCGGCGGTGACCCGGTCAACCCGCCGCCCCCGGCCAGCGTGATGCCCTGTCCCGGCGTGTATTCCGCCAACGCCACCGTGCCGCCGGGCGCGGCAAGCGAACCGCCGGGCGCGAAGCGGGGCGAGTCGTCCACCAGGGTCAGCGTGGCGTTCGGGCCGGCTGTGACCGTGCCGGTAACCGTCAACGGGATGGCGTCGGTCAGCGAGAAGTCACCGGACGTGGTGTAATTGCCCAGCGTGCCGATCTGGTTGCCCCGCTGCGTCAGGGCCACGCTTTGCCCGCTGCCGGTCAGGCTGGACGCAACCACGCTGCCGCCGGGCTGCGTGACCGCGAGGGCGCTGAGGCTGAGTGCCCCGGTTTGCAGGCTGCCGCTGAGGGACAAGGCGCCCGGCGTGGACAGGGTGATGCTCGTGCCGTCCGTTACGGGCCCAGCCACGTTCAACGCCGCCTGGTCCACCAGGGTGAAGCCGCCGGTGCTGCTGAAGCTGCCGAGCCTTTGCACATTGTTGCCGGCGCTGCCGAGAGTCGTCGCGCCGGCGGACGACCCGCTGAGCGTCCCGGCCACGATCGTGCCGCCGGTTTGGGTGATGGCGCCGTTACTGGACGCCAGCGTCACGACCGGCGCGGACACGGTTCCGCTCAACGTCAACGGACCGACCGTGCTGAGCGACACCTGCTGCCCGTCGCTCACCGGCCCGGTCACCGAAAGCGCCTGCCCGTTCACGAAGCTGAAGCCGGCCGTCGTGGTGAATCCGCCCAGGATGCCGACGCGGTTGGCGCCGCCCAGGCTGGCCGTGTTCGCCGAGCCGGTCAGCGTCGTCGCGGCAATCGTCCCGCCGGCACCCTCCGTCAGGGCGTTGGCCGTGGAAAGCGACACCGAGCCGGCACTCAGCGCACCGTTGATGGTCAGCCCCGACGATCCGACCAAGGCGATCTGCGACGCGCCGAGCGGGCCCGACACCACCAACGCACCACCGTCGGTGAGGCTGAACGCCCCATTCGTGCTGAACCCGGCCACCGTGCCGATCGCGTTGGCGGGATTGGTGAGCGCCAGCGAACCCGCGGTGCCGGATAAGCTCCCCGCCGTGACGCTTGCGGACGGCGTCTCGCTCACATCCTGGCTGACCGCCAGCGACAAGCCGCCACCGAGGACGCTGGCGCCGGCAAAGGACAGGTTTCCGGCAACCGACAGGCTGGCGTTGGCCGCTTTCAAGGCTGTGACCGTTAGGGATTGCCCGTTCGTGAGGGAAAACGCGTCCGCCGTGGTGAAACCGGCGAGCGTGCCGATCTGGTTGCCGCCACCGAGGGTGGCGCTGGCGCCGTTGCCGGTCAGCGTGGCAACTCGGATCGCACCCGCGCCCGTTTCGCTGATGGCGCCCGCGCTTTCCAGATCCAGCACCGAGATGGTGGATAGGTTGATCGCACCGGCGATGTCGATCGGGCCGCCCGTGGCGGACCCGATCACCAGCGTGCTCGCCGTCACCGGCGGCGTGCCGCTCAGCCCGCTGCCGCCTGCCACCGTGATACCCGCGCCGGGCGTGTACTCGGCCAACACCACGGTGCCGGCCGGCGCCGACAGCGACCCGCCCGGGCCGAAGCTCGGCGCATCATCCACCAGCGTCAGCGTCCGGCCCGGCCCGGCGGATACCGCGCCCGACACCGTCAGCGCCATGGCGTCCGTCAGCGCGAAATCCGCCGTGCTGGTGAACCCGCCCAGCGTGCCGATCTGGTTGCCGCGCTGCGTCAACGCCGCACCGCCCGCGCTGCCGGTCAGGCTGGACGCGACCAGGCTGCCGCCGGGCTGCGTGATCGCGCCTCCCGCGGTCAGGGTCAGCGCCCCCGTCGTCACCGTGCCGCCCAGCGACAGCGCGCCGGGTGTCGCGATCGCCACGCCCGTCCGGTCCGTGACCGGACCGCTCACCGCCAGCGACTGCCCGTCCGCCAGGCTGAACCCGTTGGCACTGCTGAAGCCGCCGAGGGTGGCGACCATGTTGCCCGCGCTGCCCAGGCTTACCGCCCCGCCGGCCGAGCCGCTCAGCGTGCCGGCCACGATGGTGCCGCCGACCTGCCCGATATCGCCCGAGGAGGTCAGCGTCAGCGACGTCGTGCCCGCCACCACGCCGCCGGTCTGGTTGATCCCGCCTGGCGCGTTTGGTACGGCCGTCGCGGACAGCGCCACCGACGGCGCCGTCACCGTGCCGGACAAGGTCAGCCCGCCCACCACGTTCAGCGCGATCGACTGGCCGTCCGTCACCGGTCCGGTCACCGTCAGACCCTGCCCGTTCGACAAGGAAAAACCCGCATTGGTGGCGAAGCCCGCCAACGTGCCGATCGCGTTGGTGCCACCCAGCGCGGCCGAGTTGGCCGAACCGGTCAGCGTGCCGGCGGTCACCTGACCGTCTGGGCCTTCGCTGATCAGGTCGGCGGCGATCAGGTTGACGGTTCCGCCTGTCACGCCGCTGTTCAGCGCCAGGCTACCGACGGTCGACAGCGTGGCCGTGTTCGCGGCGACCGGCGTCGTCACCGTCAGACCGCGGCCATCAAACAGCGTGAAGTCGCCCGCCGCGGTAAAGCCACCCAACGTCGCCACCATATTGCCGGTGCTGCCGAGGCTTACGGCCCCGCCAGCCGAGCCGCTCAGCGTGCCGGCCACGATGGTGCCGCCGACCTGTCCGATATCGCCAGAGGAGGTAAGCGTCAGCGACGTCGTGCCCGTCACCGTGCCGCCAGTCTGGTTGATTCCGCCCGGCGCATTCGGCCCGGCCGTCGCGGTCAGCGCCACCGACGGCGCCGTCACCGTGCCGGCCAAGGTCAGCCCGCCCGCCACGTTCAACGCGATCGACTGGCCGTCCGTCACCGGGCCGGTCACCGTCAGCCCCTGCCCGTTCGACAAGGAAAGCCCCGCATTTGTCGCGAAGCCGGCCAGCGTGCCGATCGCATTGGTGCCGCCCAGCGCGGCCGAGTTGGCCGAGCCGGTCAGCGACGCCGCCGTCACGCCGGCGTTCGCAGCCTCGGAGATCGCGGCCGACGACACCAGCGACACGGCGCCGCCGGTGACGCTGCCGGTCAACGCCAGATTGCCCGCCGCGGTCAGGCTCAGCGGCGATGACCCAGCGTCGACCGGTCCCACCACCGTCAGCGCCTGGCCATTCGTGAACGCAAAACCGCCCGGGGCCGTGAACCCGGCCAGCGTGCCGACGGCGTTGGCCGAACTGATCAGCGACACCGACCCGGCGCTGCCTGACAATGTCGGCGTGGCGATGACGCTGGTGTTGGCCGCGACGCCGCTCTGGTCGATCATGCCCAGCGTGGCCAGGGTCACCGACGTGCTGGCCGTCACCACGGCGGGGGGCACGCCGCCGCCGTTGGCGAGGAAGTGGATGCCGCTCGCATCGGCCGGCCCGTTTGACGCCAGCGTCACGGTCGGCGCGGTCAGCGCGCCTTGGACGTTGATGACCCCGGTGTTGTTCACGGCGAACGACGTCCCGGCCACGACCGGCCCGCTGATCAACAGCCCGGTAGCCGTCGGGCTCGTGTTCGTCAGACTGAAGCCGTCCACCGTTGCAAGCTGCGCCAGGCTGCCGACGGTGTTGGCGCCGCCCAGGCTCATCGAGCCGGCCGACCCGCCAAGTTGCCCCGTGACAAGCTGGCCAGAGCTGCCTTCGGTCACTGCGTTGGCCACCTGCAACTGGACGATGCCGGCCGTGATCGTGCTGTTCACCGTCAGCCCGCCATTGGTGACACGGAGGTCCAGCCCGCCGTTGGGGGCGGAAACCACGCCCGCAACCGTCAGATCCTGGTCGTTAACCAAGGCGAAGCCGGCTTGCGAACCGAACGGGCCGACCGCGCCGATCGCGTTGCTCGCGCTGGTCAAGGCTATGCTGGCGGCATTGCCCGACAAGGAGGCGGTCGTGATGGTGCCGCCCCCCTGAGCCAACGCGCCGGACGCCGTCAGCGACAGGCTGCCGGGCGCGGTGACATCGCCGTTCAACGCCAGGTCGCCGGTCACGGACAAGGCGGCCGAGGACGCGACCAGCGGGCCGGACACCTTCAACGACCCTGCGTCCGTCAACGAAAAGGGCCCCGCCGCGGTGAAGCCGCCCAACGTCGTGACCAGGTTGCCGGCACCGTTCAGCGCCACGCCGCCGTCGGAGGAGCCGGTCAGCGTGCCGGCCGTGATCGTGCCGCCGGTTTGAGTGATCGTGCCGGCATCGCCCCCGCGCGTTGCGGCCACTAGGTCGACGGACGCACCGGACAGGGTTCCCCCCAGGCTGAACGCGCCATTCTCGCTGATGGCCAGGGCGCCGCTGGCGGTGATCGCGCCAGCGGATTGCGTGAAGCTGCCGCTCGACTGGAGGGTGATCGTGCCGGCGTTCAGGCTGCCGCCGGTTTGCGTGATGGGGCTGGGCAGCGACACTCCGTCGCCTCCGCCATCGGAGGTGGACACCGCGATGGTGGCCGCCGTGATCGTGCCGCCGAGGGTCAGCGGCCCCAGGGTGTTCACGCTGTATGCGCCGGGCGCGGTGAAATCGCCCAGCGTGCCGATGCTGGCGCCGGCCAGGTCAACCGACGTGGCGGTGCCCGTGAGCGTGGTGGCCGCCAGCCTTGCGCCGGTTTGCGTCGTTGCCGTGCCGCCGGGCACGTTCAGCGTCAGGATGCCGAAGCTTGCATCCCCCACGAACGAGACGTTGCCGGACAGCACGTTCAAGGTTGTGTCGCCGAACGCGGTGCCGTTGCCGATCGCCAACCCGGTGGCATCGGTCAGCGTGACGGCGCCGCTGGTTGCCCCCGACACGGCGCCGATGGCGTTGCCGGGCTGGTTCAGCGTCAACGAGCCGGTCGCGCCCGTCAGCGTCGGCGTCGTGATGGTGCCGCCGGTCTGGCTGGTGAGGTAAGTCGAATAAAGCCCCAAGGTGCCGCCGGCGACGATCGACCCCGAACTCTGGGTCAACGTCGTGGACGCCGACAACACCACGCCCCGCGCCGAAACGGTGCTGGCCTGGACGGTGATCGCCCCACCCGAGCCGATCCTCGCCTCCCCGCTGGTCGCATTGGCGGACAGGACGCCGGCGACCGCAACGTCCACCGACGTTTGCACGTTGAGCGATTGGCCGGCTGCCAGGCCGTCCACCTCGCCTGCGATGCCATCGGGGAAACCGATCCTGGCGATCTGGTTGAAGCCGGACGAGAACTCCAGCGAGCCGACGCTGCCCGTCAGGTTGTTCACGATCAGCGTGGAGTTGCCGCCGACGGTAGCGCTGTCGCCCTGGGTCACGGCGCCCGTCGTACGGAGCTGCAACGTGCCGACGTGGCCGGTCAGGTCCACCGTTTCGCCCGGATCGCCGATGTTGATCGTGCCGGTCGTGTTGGCATCGCCCACATCCAGGCGCAGCGCAGTTATTTGGTTGGTCACCGCCGAGGATATCGACAGCGACGCCGGGTCCGCCGCCGCGGTGTCGATCAATTCGATCCGGCGGTTCGCGGTGAAAGGGGCGAAGCCGACGCTGCCATTCGGCGCGGTGATGGTGCCGGTGTTGGCGGCTGTTACGGTATCGGCGACCAGGTTCAGGGATCCGCTCGTCGCCGAGATGGTGCCGGAGCCGGACGGAAACAGGGTCAGCCCGCTCGACGTGACCAGGGTGAAGTTGCCGGCGCTTTGCGTGAACGAGTCGAGACCGCTGATTTGGTTGTTCCGGCTGTTCAGGACGGTGTCGGCGGACGAACTGCCTGCAAAACTCGGCGTCGCGATCGAGGACGCGCCGTCTTGGGTGATGCCGTTGGCCGTCAGCGACACGGACCCGGCCGTCACGGTGCCGGTCACGTTCAGGGACGGCACGTTGGTGAGGCTGAACGCGTCATACGTGGCGAAGTCGCCGAGGTTCGTGACTTGGTTGGCGTCGTTCAGCGTGGCGAAGTTGCCCGCGCCGGTCAGCGTCGTCGCGGTGATGACGCCGCCCGTTTGGTTGATGCCGCCGCTGGTGCTGGGCGAGTAGCCGTCGGGCAGGCTGTTGAGACTGACGATGTTCCCGCGGATGTTGGCCAGCAGCGTCATCCCCGCTTTGCGTGCCGCCTGTCACCTGCCCTGCCGAAGACAGGGTCACGTCGTCCGGTAGCCGCCGTTTGCTGATGACGGGGGCCGAAACGGTCAGCGTCTCCCCGGTGTGGAACGCCAGGTCTCCGGCCGTGGTCGTGAAGCCGGCGAGGGTGCCGATGTAGTTGCCCGCGGACAACAACGACAGCGTGCCCGCCTGCCCAGACAGCGTGCCAGGCTGGCCCGGCGTCGCGGAGGCGATGGCGAGCGAGGCGCCGTTCCCCTGCGCGTCCATGCCCTGCGTCACCAATCCTGCCGACTGGAGCGCAAAGGTGGTGGGATGGGTGTTGCCGAAGCCGGCGCTGCCGAGGTCGATGGTTTCTGCGCCGGCGCCGATCGTGATGGTGCCCGTCGGCAATCCGGCGGCGCCGACTGCAGCGCCAAGTTGCAGCGTGGCCTCCGTCGTGTTGGCCAGCATGTCGGTCGTTATCACCAGGCCGCCCGACGGCGATGGCGCGGTGTTGGTCAGCAGCGTGGTGTTCGTTGGCGTGAACGGCGTGATCGCGAGAATGCCGTCTGGCGCCGAGATCGAAGCCGCCTGGCTGTTGGCATTCACCGTCAGCGAGTCCGTCGCCAGCGTAATGGTGTGGTTACTCGGGACCGAAAGGCCGCCGGAAGGCGAGGAACTGTTGTAGCCGATCGTCAGCGAGGGGCTGGCAAGGGTGAAATCGCCGGCCATGACGGTGAAACCAGTTGGGCTCTGCGCCACGCCGCTGATTGCGTTTGCCGTGGACGGAAGCGACACGGAGCTGGCAAAACCCTCCAGGTCGCTGGCCGTCACGCTCCCGCCGGTTTGCACCACCGGCCCCTGCGACGCGATTGACAAGGCTCCGCCGGTGATCGTCCCGGTCAGGCCGATCCCGTTGGTGCCCGCTTCCAGGTCGATATACCTGCCTGCCTGGATGCTGCCGGCGATGGTCAATCCTGCCGTGGAATCCGGGGTGGGCGAGCCGGTGGAGGCGGCGATCAACGTGACGCCGGGTGAATTGACCTGGCCTGTGTTGGCGAGCGTCAAGGCGCCGCCGGCGATCAGCGTCGCCGCCACGCTGGAGCTCACGGTACCCGTGACGGTGAGCGGCCCGGCCGTGGAAACCACGAGGCTTCCGGCACCGCCACTCAGGTCGTCGACCTGCCGGATGATGTTGGCCGGGTTGGACAGGTCGATACCACCCGCGGATGTCCCCCCGAGGGCGAGCACCTGCAGCGGGCCACCTTGCGTGACGGTTCCGCCGGCCATCAGCGACAGCTTGTTGAAGCCGCGGGGCCCGGTGAGGTCGATCGTTTCACCCGACTGGCCCAGCGTGATCGGGCCACCGGTGGCCGTGGAACCGCCGAGTTGCAGCGTGTCGGCGGAGATGAATGCAAGCTGGCTCGTCGTCAGGCCGAGCACGCCCGTCGGCGCGGTGGCGGAGGATGTCACCGTGATGCCCCTGCCGCTCGTATACGGCTGGAGCGTCACGGAGCCGCCCGGCGCGAAAACCGTCTGGCTTGGAGGGCCGTTCTGCGGTTGCGTGTTGCCTTGGATCGTTATGGCATCCGCGGCGAGAACGATGGCCTGCTGCGAGGGAACCGAGATGACGCTGCTGGAAACGGTCGTGTTGGGGCCGACAACAAGGTTGGGGGCGGTGCTGTAGATCACCATGCCGCCGGACGATCGTCCGAAGCCCGCCGCCGTAGACTGCGAGACCGGTGATGGCGTTGGCGCCAGTCAACGAGATCGACCCGGCGCTAGCCGTAGAGATCCGGTCGTAGCGAAACGGTGCCAAGAGCGCCTGTGCCCGGAGTCGACCGCCGTGACCGCTCCCTGCACCTCCAGCCCCAGGCCCGGCGCTGGTTTGGACGCTGCCTGAAATGACGACGCCGCCCGTGCCCGACTGCTTGAGAACAACGTCGTATGCCGAGATGGTGCCCTGGATCGACAGCACGCCGCCCGGAAACGGCGTGGCACTGCCGGGAGCCCCTGCGCTGAGTGTCAAGGCATTCTGTTGCGTCGATGTCAGCGCGAGCGTCACCCCGGGGTTGACCGTCAGGTTGCGCCCGGCTTCCAGCGTCAGATTGCCACCTGCGTAGCTGAGGCTGCTGGCGACGGTCAGGTCCCGGCTGGCTTGCAGGTCGAGGTCGCCGAACAGGCCGCTGAATTGCGAAGGCGTGACATAGGCATCCGTCCCGCTGCTCGGCGTCGTGTAGGTGGTCGCACCCGGGTCCGCGTTTGCCGTGCCGTTCGGCGTGTCGGTGATCGTCAGGTCGCGCGGGTCGAGCACGATCGTGCCAAGGGCGCCGTGCGGGGCGGCGGTCGTCGCTGTTCCGGTCAAGGTGAAGCCGGTCTCGCCCGACAGCTCGATCGTGCCGCCATCGCCGCCGGCCTTGCCGCCGCGGGCGGATATCGCACCATCAACGGCCGTATGCTGCGTGCTGAGCACCGTCACGCGGCCGCCATTGCCCGCTGCCTTGGCATCGGCGGACACGCGCCCCCCCGCCGCGACGACAACACGGGCCGAGGTCCCCGCCGGCGCCACCCCGCGGCCCACCGCCCGGGCCAGGGTGGTGCCGACCGCGACCGTGCCGCCGCCGGCCTTGCCATTGGCGGACACATGCGCGCCGGCCGCGATCTTCGTGGTGTCGCTGCCCGCCACCACCACCTGGCCGCCGGCCGTGCCGGGCGCCCGCCCGTCCGCGGCGACGCGGCCCTCGACCAGCACGGAGCCGCCGGTCCCGGCGATCTCGATCCGGCCCGTCCGGTCGCCCACGCTGTCGGCGCGGATCGTGCCCCCCGCCCGCACCAGCGTTTGCACCACGCCGTCCGCGGCCTTGGCGGTCAACTGCACCACGCCGCCATCGGCGCGGATCGTGCCGGTGTTGGTGACCAGCGCCGTCACTACCTTGCCGTCGGGGCCGACCGGCGCCTGCGTCACCTGCTTGGTCACGTCGATCGCCACCAGGCCGTCGCCGTACATGTCCAGCGTGTGCGCCGATGCCCCGGCCAGCACCACCTGCCCCATCCGGGCGTTGATCACGCCCGAATTCGCCACCGACGGTGCCACCAGCGCCGCCAGCCCGGCTTGCTTCACCGTGATGGTGCCGCGGTTGTCGATCCGGGCGTTCGGGTTGGCGGCCTGGTCGAACACCATCTTGCCGGCCATGAAGTTCTGGTTGGTGATGCCGGCGGCGCTCACCACCACGCTTTGCGCGTTGACCTGGGCGCCTTGGTAGAACGTCACGCCGGACGGGTTGGTCAGGATCACCTGGCCGTTGGCGTTGATCCGGCCCGCGATCGCCGACGGGTCGCCCCCGGTCACCCGGTTCAGCGTCACCGCCGTGCTGCTCGGCTGCTGGAAGTTGACGCTTTGGCTGCTGCCGACGTCGAAGCTGCGCCAGTTGATCGCGGCGCGGTTGGAGGATTGCGTGATGTTGGTGGCGTTCGCCGTCGTGCCGATCGACGCGGCGCCGGCCACCACCTGCCCGCCTTGCGGCCGCGCGCCAGGC
Source organism: Acetobacteraceae bacterium (assembly GCA_965199555.1). Taxonomy (GTDB): domain Bacteria; phylum Pseudomonadota; class Alphaproteobacteria; order Acetobacterales; family Acetobacteraceae; genus LMUY01. The sequence continues at coordinate 44,005 of CBDASJ010000008.1, forward strand.
GCCGGCTGCGCCATTGCCGGGGCCGCCACGACCAGCCCAACGGCGGCCTGCAAGGCGGTGCCGCGCAGCAAGGCGGCCCGGCTCACTCGGCGCGCGGTCATGACGGCAGCTACGGGTTTGGCCATGGTTTCGCTTCCTTCGCCCGGCTGCCGCCGCTCAGAACCGCGTCAGCACCCGCCAATAGGCGGCATCAGCCTTGAGCGGCTTTACCACGCCCTGCGTCCCGACAGGCAAGCGCGTATTGCGGATCACGCCCTCGATGTCGAACTCGGTGAAACGCGTGATGTTGAACCGGCCGCCGATCCCTTCGGACGACAGGCGGGTATTCGGGTCCGCCAGGCGGTTCTCCCACGTCTCGCCCCGGTCGTAGAAGGCGTAGAATTGGGCGGTGATCGGCACCGGGTAGCTGAACACGTTCAGGTCCAGCCCGGTATTGAGCTGCAGCTCGAAAGACCAGGCCAGCGCGTTGTCACCCGTGACTTCGCCGGAATAGAAGCCGCGATTGATCTCGCTGCCACCCAGGAAGTATTTCTCGGACGGCGGCAGGATGTCCTTCGACCCTTGCCCGGCAACCCGGGCCTTCAGCGCTACGCTCGCCCCATCCCAGGGCACGAACAGCGTCTGCGTGCGCGACAATTCGGCGGTGAACTTGGTGAAGTTCACGCGCTCGTTCAGCCGCCCGGGCGTGCCGTTGCCGTTGCTGGTGCCCCCCAGGAAGGGAATGCCCTGGGAGATGCGCAGGCTGGCGAAGTTGACCGCCGGGCGGGCATCGCCGGCCAACACATCCTCATACGCATACTCGGCGCCGAACCGGCCGATGCGCAGGGAGTCGCGGCTCGCCCGCTCGACCTGGCCGGCGGGGCCGAGCGCTTCCCGGATCTCGGTTTCCACCGCGTCGAGGTTGAGCACCAGGTTCAGCGTCTGCTCCCGCGAGCGGATCAGCGGATAGGTCGCCGCGGCGCCGAAGGTGGTGGTGAACCCCTGGTAGTCGAGCACGCGCAGGAAGTCGGACGGGTTGGCCTTGCCGTAGCCGCCATAGAGCCGGACCTTCAGCCCCGATCCGCCAACAAAGAACTCGCTGGACGCCTGGCCGAAATTCTGCGTGTTGCCGTTGGTGTGGTAGACCGACAGCTCGGTCTTCTCGCCGAACTGCGTGAAGCTGTTGATGTCGACGATTGCCAGCCCCTGTTCCGGCCCGGTCTGCCGGAACGCGCGATTGTCCACGGTCAGCAGGCCGTTGACCGCCTGCCGCTGCACCTGGGCTACCAGCGTCAACGCGCCGGGATCGGTATCGGAGGGTTGCAGCACCGCATGGACGGACACGCCGGGGATGTCCTGTGCCAGCAGCAGCCAGCGTTCCAGCGTGGCGTTGTCGATCGGCTGCTGTTCCGTCAGGTGGTTGAGGAAACGCAGCACCTGGACGCCGGCCGGGCCGATATTGCCGTCCAGCTTCACCTCCGCGATGCGGCCCTCCACGACGTTGAAGCGCAGGTCGCCGGCCGGGCTGACGGTGGCGCTGACCGTGGTCAGCACGAAGCCCTGGCTGCGGTACAGCGTCACCAGCCCGGCACGCGCTTCCTCGATCCGCGCCACCGGGGTCGCCGGCCCGACCAGCCCGGCGGTCGCCGCGTCGACCCGCCCGGCCGGAAAGGCGGTGGCGCCGGCCACGGACACGCTGCGGATCGGCACGGTGGCCGACGGCGCGGCAGCCGGGGCCGCCGGCCGGGTCAGGTCCGTGCCGGGCGCCACGCTGGGGGGCGCCGGGGGCAGGATGCGCGGGATGGGGGAGCCTTGTGGCACGACGTTGCCGGTGAACGGCGCATCCGGCCGCTGCGCGAACGCGGCGCCGCCCCACAGCAGAAAGGCCGCCGCGGCTGCCATCGTCACGCCGTGCCGGACCTGGCGGAGATCGGACGATTGGGGTGAAGTGGGACGGGACACGGGCGATCGCTTGGTTCGGTTCGTCGCGCAACCTACCGCCACGGGTTCTTCGTTGTCACCTTGGCAAGGCCCCTGCCTCGTTGCTACACGGCAATGAGTGTGACCTGAAAACCACAGGGACGGATCGCGCGTGAAGTTCCTGTTCGTCCACCGCAGCTTCCCCGGGCAGTTCCAGCACCTCGTGCAGGCGCTTGCCGCCAGCGGCCTGCACGACATCGTCTTCATCAGCCGCCCCAGCCCGGTGCAGATCAGCGGCGTGCGCCAGGTGCATTACGCCGTCACCCCGGCCTCCGGACGGACCCACGCAAACGCGCGGGAGTTCGACGCCGCCATGCGCCGGGCCACCGCGGTGGCGGAGGTCGCCGCCGGGTTGCGCAGTGCCGGCTTCCAGCCCGACATCATCATCGGGCACGAGGCATGGGGCGAGACGCTGAACCTGGTCGATGTGTGGCCGACGGTGCCGAAGATCGGCTATCGCGAGTATTTCTACCATTTGGCCGGGGCGGATGTGGGGTGCGATCCGGAGTTTCCGCCGCACCCGTCGCAATGGGCGGGCGTGCGGGCCAAGAATGCCGTCGCAGCGCTGGCACTGCTTCAGCAACACCCCGGCGTCAGCCCGACGGCGTGGCAGCGTTCCCTGTATCCCGCCTGGGCGCAGGATGCGATCACCGTGGTGCCGGAGGGCGTCGACCTCGGGTTTTGCAGCCCCGACGAGGCGTCCCGCAGGGCACCGCTCGTCTTGGGTGGCGTGAGGATCGAGCCGGATCAGCATCTGGTCACCTTCGCCGCGCGCGACCTGGAGCCGTACCGCGGTTTCCACACGCTGATCCGCGCCCTGCCCCGGCTCATGCGCCGACGGGACGTGCAGGTCATCTGCCTGGGCGGCGATGGGGTGAGCTACGGTCTGCCCCCCCTGACCGGGACGTGGCGCCAGCGCCTGCTGGCGGAGGTCCACGGCCAAGTCGACTCGGCCCGGCTACACTTCCCCGGCCGGGTGAGCCATGCCGTGTTTCGCGACCTGCTGCGGCGCTCGGACGTGCACACCTATCTGTCCTACCCGTTCATCGCCTCCTGGTCGCTCCGCGAAGCGTTGGCCTGCGGGTGCACGGTGGTCGCCGGCGAAACGGCACCGGTCTGCGAGTTCATCATCGACGGCGTGAACGGGCGGCTTGTGCCGGCGCTTGATTCCACCGCGCTGGCCGACAGCGTCCTGCACCTGTTGGCCTGCCCGGACGAGCGCCTGTCCGTGGGCCGGGCGGCTCGCCGCTGGGCAGAAGCCAACCTGGCTCTGACCGATCATCTCGCCGGCTGGCGCGCAGTCCTACAGCAGCGCCAGCCTTCTTGATTGGCATTTGGCGAACAACAGCCCAGGTCAGAAGCCGTGTGATTGGGAAGGGTTGGACATCGTGGAAATCGCAGTTGGCGGAATGACCTGTGGACATTGCGTCCGCGCAGTGCGGGAGGCGGTGTCGTCGGTGCCAGGCGTCGACGGAGTCACCGTAGAGCTTGAGACCGGCGTCGTACGGGTCGATGGCACCCCTGATGCCGCGGCGATCCGCAAGGCGATCGAAGCCGAGGGCTACTCGATCGGGTAGCCAGCCTGGCGCACGACCCAAAGGGGGGCGTGCGCCAGCCAACCGCGTCCGCCGGGTTGCTTCGCCCGGCGGGAGCGTTGCTAGTAAGACGCGCCTTTGGAGTTCGGCACTGCACCGGACACGCCGGTTCCGTTGCTGATCCCCACGTTCGGCAGGTTGCCGAGCGCCCGCTGCCCACCGCCGTTAGACGAGGTGATGCCGCTGGGCGCCGGGGTGGGTCCATTTGACGTCGCAGAGCCGGGGCCGGTGCTCGCGCAGCCAACCAGGCTCAGGCAGGTGAAGACGAGCGTCGCGGCAACTCTGGTGTTCATGGTGTTTGGCTCCAAGCAATGTCTCGGAGGTGCAAACGCGAGCCAACGGGAACCGTTCGGTCTACAAATAAGCCTTGCCGGCCTCGGCGGCGAAGCGTGCGGGATCGCCTTCCCAGATGATGCGGGCATGTTCCAGCACATACACCCGGTCTGCATGGGGCAACGCGAACGTCACGTTCTGCTCGCCCAGCAGCACGGTGATCGGCGTGGTCGTGCGCAGCCGCTCCAGCGCGTGACTCAACTGCTCCAGGATGACCGGCGCCAGGCCGAGCGTGGGTTCGTCCAGGATCAACAGGCGGGGTCGCATCATCAGCGCCCGGGCAATCGCCAGCATCTGCTGCTCGCCGCCGCTCATCTTGCCGGCCGCCTGGGTGGCGCGCGACTTCAGGATCGGGAACAGCTCGAACAGCCAGTCCAGTTGGCGGTTGCGCTCGGCGGCGTCCAAGCGCGCGCCGCCCAGATCGAGGTTCTCCCGCACGCTCATGGTGGTGAACAGCTCGCGGCTTTCCGGGCATTGCACGATGCCGCCCCGGGCGATGGCCGCCGCCGTGCGTCCAGCCAGCCGTTCGCCGCCCCACTCGATGCTGCCGCTATAGGGCACCAGGCCGGAGATGGCGTTGAACAGCGTGGTCTTGCCGGCGCCGTTCAGCCCCACGACGGACACGAACTCGCCTTCCCGCACGTGGATCGAGACTTTTTCCAGCGCCTGCGCCTTGCCATACAGCACGCTGGCATCCTTCACCGCCAGGAGCGGCGGCCCGGCCTTTGCGGCCAATTCCGGCCGGGCGGCGGTTTCGATGCTGCCGGCGCCGAGGTAAACCTGCCGCACGGTGGGGTTGGCCATCACCTGCTCGGCGCTGCCCTCGGCGACGAACTCCCCCAGGTACATGGCCAGCACGCGGTCGGCCAGCGCGGCCACGCTCTTGACGTTGTGGTCGACCAGCAGCACGGCACGCCCTTCCGCCCGAAACCCGGCGATCAACGCAGAAAACGCGGCGACCTCGCCCGCCGTCAGCCCGGCGAACGGCTCGTCCACCAGCACCAGCTTTGGGTCGCGCGCGATCGCCTTGGCGAGTTCCAGCCGGCGCAGATCGGCGAATGGCAGGGTCGCCGGGCGCCGGTCGAACACCGCACCGAGGCCGACACGGTCCGCGATGGCGCGGGCACGGGTCTCCACCGCGGGATCGGCTGCCAGCCGCAGCAGCGAATCCGGCAGCAGGGCCAGCTTGATGTTCTCGCCCACGGTTTGGCGGTGCAGCGGCCGGGAATGCTGGAACACCAGCCCGACCCCGTGCCGGGCGATGCGGTGCGAAGGCCAGCCCGCTACATCTACGCCGTCGATCACCACCCGGCCGGCGTTCGGCCGCTCGATCCCCATGATGAGCTTCATCACGGTGGACTTGCCGGAGCCATTGGGGCCGATCAGGCCGAGAATTTCCCCGGGCTTGATGGCCAGCCGCATGGCGTTGACCGCGACCAAGCCGCCGAACCGCTTGGTCAGGCCAGACACCTCCAGCAACGGCGCCGCGTCCTTCGCCTCGCCCGGCTGCGGACGGTATTCGACGTTCATGCCGCACCCCGCCGGTGCAGCAGCGTGCCCAGAAAACCGGCCGGAACGAACAGGATCACCACCAACGCCACCGCCGACACGACGAAGGTGCTGAGCTGACCGAGCGGACGCAGCACCTCCCCCGCCGCAACCAGGAACACCGCGCCCAGTGCGGCGCCCAGGATGGTGCGCCGGCCGCCAAGCACGGCGGCGATGATGACCTGGACTCCCACCGCGATGTCGATCACCGTGCCGGGCGACGCCGTGCCGTAATAGAACACCAGCAGCGCCCCCGCGAGGCCGCTGAACAGCGCTGACACGCAGAATGCCGCCAGCTTGTGCTTCGACACGTTGAACCCGAGCGCCTGGGCTTCCACCGGGTCTTGCCCGCAGGCTTGCAGGATCAGGCCCGCGGCGGATCGCGACAAGCCGAACAGGATCAGCCCGCTGATGGCCATGAAGCCGAGCGCGAAGTAGTAGTTGGTGCCGTCGTCGATCGACAGCACGTCCGGAACCGTCAGCCCGATCTCGCCGCCGGTCCAATGGGCGAACACGGTCACCATCTGCTGCAGCAGCAGCACGGCCACCAGGGTGATCAGCCCGAAATACGGCCCCGACAGCCGCAGTGCCGGCAATGCCAGCAGCACGCCGCCGGCCACAGCAAGCGCGGCGCCGAACACCACGCAGACCGGGATGGGCAACCCGGTTTCGCTGTTGAGGATGCCGGCGCCATACGCGCCGAGCCCGACCAGGAAAGTCGGGCCGAAATTCACCTCGCCCGCGAAGCCGAACAGCAGGTCCCACGACATGGCGAACACGGCGAAGTAGTACGCCGGGATCAATACGCCCAGAATGTAGCCGGATACGCCCAGTGGCAGCAGCACCGCTACGACCAGCACGCCCAAAGCGCCCCAGAACAGCCGCGCCCGCAGCAGCCCCCGCATCAGCGCCGCCCCAACAGGCCCTGCGGACGCAGGTACACCACCGCGACGAGCAGGATCAGCGACGGGATGTTGCGGAAAGCGGGGGACACCATGTACGAGGTGATCGTCTCCAGATACCCTACGCAATAGGCGGCGATCAGCGATCCCGACACGCTGCCGAGGCCGCCCAGCACCACGATGGAGAAGGCGGAGGCGGTCAGCGTGCCCGCATTGTCCGACGACACGCCTAGGAAAGCGCCCAGCAACACGCCGGCAATGCCCGCCAGCACGCCGTAGATCGCCCAAACCAGCAGGTGGATGCTGGACAGCTCGTAGCCGAGCAGCGTGAGCCCGCGCGGGTTGATCGACGCGGCCAGCAGCGCCTTGCCGGCTTTGGTCCGGTTCACCAGCAACCACAGCGCGCCGATGGTCGCCCAGCACAGCACGGCGGTGAGGATCTCGTTGGTGGGTGTGCGCACGCCGGCGATCACCGTCACCCCGGCAATCAGCGGACGAACCGTGTGCGGGCTGGTGGTGGTGAAGTATGCCACCGCCTCCTGGATCATGATCCCCCACAGCAAGGTGCCGGTCAGCACGAACAGCTCGGTTTCCTCGCGCGGGATCGAGCGGGAGCGCTGGATCGGCCGCACCACCAGGAAATAGGTGGCAAATGCCGTGGCAATCCCGGCCAACAGCCCGGCCGCCGCGCCGCCCAGCGCGCCCACATAGTCGGCGGCCAGCCAGGCGACCACGGCCGCCACAAGCATGGTCCCGCCATGGGCCAAGTTCAGCACGCCGGAGACGCCGAACATCAGGGTGAACCCGACGGCGCCCAGCCCATACAGCGCGCTGATCGCAAACCCGTCGATCAGGATCTGCAGGGTCAGCATAACGGGACCCGAGCGCCTTTTCCCGGCAGCGATAAGGGCAGGGCCACCCTGCGCGGCGCCCTTGCCCTCACCCGACCCTGGCGAGCCAGGGCCCCGGTGGATGGATGCCGGGTCAGTTCGTCAGCTTCACAAAGCTTGGGAACCGCAGCGCATTGTCCCCGGCCACGGAAGCCGGCCAGATCGGCACTTGCTTGCCGTTCTGCCACTGCACGAAAAGCCCGCTCACCGCGTCCTTGCCGTACTCCATCGCGTGGGTGGACGGGTCGTCCTTGCCGAAGAAGCGGATGCGCCCGACCGTGCCCACCCAGTCGGTCTTCTCCAGCGCGTCAACCACCTTGTCCGGGTCGGCGCTGTTCGCACGGTGGATCGCGTCCGCGAGGTAATACACCTCATCATACGCGCCATAGCCGGTATAGGCCGGGGTGATGCCGTACTTCTTTATGTAGGCTTGCGCGAACGGGATGGTCTTGGGCGTGCTCGCCACGCTGTCCACAGCGACCAGCTGCAGCACGATCCCTTCCGTCGCCCCGTTGGTGTCCTTCCAGAAGGTAGAGGACGTCGCCTGCGACGAGATGCCGAATTGCGGCATCGGCACCTGCTGGTTCGCCCACTGCACCGTCGGCTGCACGCCGACATGGCTGATACCGGTGACGATCACGTCCGGCTTCTTGCCTTCGATCCCGTTGTAGATGGGCGTGAAGTCGGTCGTGTCCGGCGAAAAACGGATATGGTCGACGACCTTGAGCCCGACCTTGGGCAGGCACTTCTCGTATTCGGCGTCGAGCGGCTGGGTCCAGGCCGCGTCCTCGCTCATGATCACGGCGGACTTCATGTGGTACTTGCTGTCCACCAGCAGGTCCTTCGCCGCGTCACAGGTCGCGTCCGACAGGAAGCTCGACTTCAGGTAGCCGTGGAAGAAGTATTTCAGGTGGCTGTAATCGGCGTGGACGCGCGCGCTGATGTCGTCGCTGGCCGCACCCGGGGTGACCGTCGGCATCTTCAGCCGCCCGGACCACGGCTCCAGCGCCAGCGCCACCTCGCTGACATAGCTGGCGATCACGGCGTTGACCTTGTCCTCGCTCGCCAGGCGCTGCATCGCGCGCACCGCGTCGGCGGCGGAATTGTGGTCGTCATACGCGACGATCTGGATCAGCCGGCCGTCGATCCCGCCCTTGGCGTTGATCTCGTCCGCGGCGATCTGCGCCCCATTCGTGATCGCAATGCCCGGGATGGCCGAGCTTTCTGCGATCACCCCGATCTTGATCGGGTCGGCTGCGGCGGCGGCCATCGGCACGGCAAGCACGGCGAGCGCGGGAAGCAGTCTCAGGGCTGGCATGGGGACTTGATCTCCTCAGGTCATCGCCGGCGTTTGCCCGACGTTGGCGCGGACGCTAGTGCAAGCGGGGGCGCCAAGTAAATCATCATTCGAAGGCTGGCATCCCCTCCGGCACGGGCTATGCTCCGCCGATCTTCGGGGAGAATGCGAATGGCGACGATGACGGTGCAGGCGGCAGATGGCTCGGGCAGCTTTTCCGCCCTGCTGGTCGAACCGAAGACAACCCCGGCCGGCGCCGTCGTGCTGATCCAGGAAATCTTCGGCGTGAACGACGCCATGCGCGCGATCGCCGCCGAGGTCGCCGATCTGGGCTTCATCGCCATCTGCCCGGACCTGTTCTGGCGCATCCAGCCGGGCATCGACCTGACGGACAAGAGCGAGGCGGAGTGGAAGCAGGCCATGGACCTGCTGGGCAAGTTCGACCAGGCCAAGGGCGTGGAGGATTTGAAGGCCACCGTGGCCGCCGCGCGCACCATGCCGGGCTGCAACGGCCATGTCGGCACCATGGGCTACTGCCTTGGCGGCCGCCTGGCGGTGATGATGGCCGTGTCGTCCGACGCGGACGTGAACGTGTCCTATTACGGTGTCGGGATCGACGACCAGGTCGAGCATTTCGAGCATCTGCGCGCGCCGTTGGTCATGCATATCGCCGGCGAAGACGGTTTCTTCCCCGCCGAAGGCCGCGCCAAGGTGATCGCCGCGGCCAAGGGGCAGTCCCACATCCAGGCCTTCAACTACGAAGGCGCCGACCACGGTTTCGCCCGAACCAACGGCGCGCATTGGAACGGCTTGGCGGCCACCATCGCCAACGGCCGCAGCGCCGAGGCGCTGGCGATCGCCCTGGGGTGAGCGCCATGCCGGGCCAGGGTTCGCTCGCCGGACTGAAGGTGGTCGACCTCACGCGCGTGCTGGGTGGCCCGTTCTGCACGATGATCCTGTCGGACCATGGCGCGGACGTCATCAAGGTGGAGCCGCCGCAGGGCGACGAGACGCGCGACTGGGGCCCGCCTTTCGATGCGTCGCACGACGCCAGCTATTACCTGGGGGTGAACCGCAACAAGCGGGCCGTGGCGCTGGACATCGCCAAGCCGGCCGGCCGCGCCGTGCTGATGCGCCTGCTGGAAGGCGCGGACGTGCTGGTGGAGAACTTCAAGCCGGGTGGCATGGAGAAATGGGGCATTGGCTACGGCACGCTGGAAGCGCTGTTCCCGCGGCTGATCCATTGCCGCGTGTCCGGCTTCGGCGCGGAAGGGCCGTTGGGCGGCCTGCCCGGCTACGACGCCATCGTGCAGGCCATGGTCGGGCTGATGAGCATCAACGGTGACCAGACCACCGGGCCGATGCGCATGGGCACTGCCGTGGTGGATTTGGCGACCGGGCTGTATTCCACCGTCGGCATCCTGATGGCCTTGCAGGAACGCGCCCGCTCCGGCCGTGGGCAGTTCGTGGACATGGCGCTGTATGATTGCGGCATGGCGCTGCTGCATCCTTCCGCCGCGAACTACTTGCTGGGCGGCAAGCGTCCGGTGGCGTTGGGCAACCCGCACAGCAACATCACGCCGTATGACGCCTTTCCGACCCGGACCTGCGAGGTGTTCCTGGCGATCGGCAATGACGGGCAGTTCCGCAAGCTCGCCACGGCCATCGGCCGCCCGGACGTCGCGGCCGACCCGCGCTTCGCCAGCAACGCGCTGCGCAACGAGCACCGGGCGGAGCTGCGGTCGATCCTGGTCGAGGCGTTCGCAGGGGAAGACGGCCACGCGCTGAGCGAACGGCTGGCCAAGCTGGGCCTGCCCGCCGGGCCGGTGCTGCATGTGGACGAGGCGCTGGAAGCCCCGCACACGGCGGCGCGGGGCATGGTGACCGAACTCGATGGCTACCGCGCCCTCGGCACGCCGATCAAGCTGAGCCGCACGCCCGGCGGCACACGCTCCGTCCCGCCGCGCTTCGGTGAACACGGCGCCGCGGTCCTGGGCGAGCACGGCTATTCCGAGGAGGAGATCGCCGCCCTGGTCGACGAAGGCATCGTGGTCACGAAACGGCGAGCGTAAGCGAGGCGGCAACGAAATTAACCGCTCTTAACAAAGATGGTGCGCGGACTTCATGCCTCGGAACCGATGCATGAAGGTTTGCCGGGTAGGAATGTCGCAGTGCCCAGGATGGGCACGCGGCCGTGCAATGGCGCTCCGCCACCGCAAGGCCGTGCCTGACAGATGTTGGAGCGTCGGATGACTACGCCGTTGACCGGGCTGAACGACACCGCTTTCACCACGGCATCGCCGTCGATCGCCGACGCGCCAGCGCCGCTGCTGCAAAGCCTGGCCACCAAGCAGGCCGGGCGGCTGAGCCAGATGGGCGCCGTTCTGCTCTGCGTCGGCTTCACCCTGGCGTCCGCCGCCGTGTTGCCGGTGGCGGCCAGCCCGGTCCCGCCGATGCCAGGTTTCCTGGCGCTCAACCAGGGTGCGCTGGTGCTGGTGTATGCCCTGACCGCCTGGCTGTTCCTGGCGCAATACCGCCATACCTGCTCCGTGCCGCTGCTCGTCTTGGGCGCCGGGGAGTTGTTCACCACGCTGATGGTGGCGGTGCAGTTGGCCTGCACGCCGAACATGCTGTGGAGCGGCCTGCTGTTCGGCCACGGCCCGGCGACGCTCACCTGGCTGTGGATCTTTTGGCACCTGGGGCCGCCGCTGTTTGCCCTGCCCTACGCCATCATGGAAGGCGACCGGCGCCCCCGCTACACCCGCCCGGCCCGGATCGGCGCGGCGCTGTGGGGCACCGTGGCGACGGTTTGTGCCGTCAGCGCCGGCATCACCGTCCTGGTGGTCAATCACGTCGACATCCTTCCCGTCGCGGTGGAGGCCGATGGCGGTTACCGCACGCTGACCACCTCCGGCATCGGGCCGGTGCTGTTCCTGCTGACCGTCGCAGCGCTGGCGGTGCTGTGCTGGACCACCCGCCTGCGCAGCGTGTTGCAGCTTTGGTTGGCGGTGTCGCTTTTCCTGCTGCTGCTGGACAATGCGGTCACCGACCTGGCGGCGGCGCGCGCCACGGCCGGCTGGCTGGCTGGCCGGGTGGAGGCCTTGCTGGCCGGGCTGGTCATCCTGGCGGTTTACCTGCGCGAGATCGACTTCCTGTATCACCGCGCCGCGCAGACGGCGGTGGAACGGGAAGCGGCGCGGACGGAAGCGCAAGCAGCCCGGGAAAGCCTGGAAATCGCCCTGGAAGCCGGCGGCATGGCCGATTGGCAATGGGACTTGGTGTCCGGCGCGGCGCGGCGCACCCCACGCTACGACCGCTTCTTCGATACCGCGACGCCGCATCCCCCGGGCGGCATGGCGCAGTTCCTCCACCTCGTCCATCCGGCCGACCGCCTGGCTGCCGGCGCCGCGTTGGAGGCGGCGATGCGGGACGGCCGGTTGGAGCTGGAATGCCGCATCCAGCGCGCCGACCAGGCGGTGCGATGGGTGGCACTGTGGGGCCGCACGTCGTTCGACGCCGCGGGTGTTGCGGTGACGATGGCGGGCTGCCTGATGGACACCACGGTCCGGCGCGAAACGGAGGAGCGGCTGCGCCAGGCGGAGCGGATGGAGGCGGTCGGCCAACTGACCGGCGGCATGGCGCATGACTACAACAATTTGCTGACCGTCATCCTCGGCAGCCTGGACCTGATCATCCGCAACCCGGAGGCGCCGCCGCGGGTGGAGCGGCTGGCGCGCAACGCCCTGGTTGCGGCGCGACGCGGCACCGAGCTGACGGAAAAGCTGCTGGCGTTTTCCCGCCGTCAGGTCTTGCAAACCGAGACGCTGAACCCGAACCGCTTGCTGCAGGAGTTCTTGCCGCTTCTGCAACGTGGCGTGGGCGAAGCGATCCGGATCGAGCTGCAACTGGATCCCGTGCTTGACCCGACCCGCATCGACCCGAACCAGTTCCAGGCGGCGCTGCTGAACCTGGCCGGCAACGCCCGGGATGCCATGCCGGATGGCGGCACGCTGCGCATCGCCACGAGCAACATCCATGTCGGGCCGCAGGACCAACTGGCGACGCTGGGACTGGCCGCCGGCCATCACCTGCGCATCGCGATGTCCGACAACGGCACGGGCATGGACGCCGTCACCGCGGCGCGGGCGTTCGAGCCGTTCTTCACCACCAAGGACGTGGGCAAGGGCACCGGGCTGGGCCTCAGCCAGGTGTACGGCTTCGCCCAACAGGCGGGTGGCATCTGCCACGTCGAAACGTCGCCCGGGCATGGCTGCAGCGTCAGCCTGTACCTCCCCCGCTCCGGCGAGGCACCCGGCACCGGCTCGACCGACAACGTCATCCCGCTGCGCCGGGTAAGCGGCGGCGAAGTGGTGCTGGTGGTGGAAGACGACGAGACGTTGCGGGACATGGCCGGTGAAAGCCTGACCGCGCTCGGCTACAGCGTGATGACGGCTTCGGACGCGCGGATCGCGCTCGACCTGCTCAGCTACCCGGAACGCATCGACATCCTGTTTTCCGACGTGGTGATGCCGGGCGGCATGAACGGCGCCCAATTGGCGGAACTGGCGCGCAAGATGCGGCCCGACCTGAAGGTGCTGCTCACCTCCGGCTACACGACCACCGCCACCGGCGGCGCGCGCGAGCTGCCGAAGGACGTGGCGCTGCTGCGCAAGCCGTACCTGCGGGAGGACCTCGCCGCCAAGCTGCAAAGCGTGCTGGCGTCGTAGAGCCCGGCGCTATTTCGCCGGGATGATGGCGGTGGGCAGCAGCGGGTCGTCGATCTCCGGCGTGCCGGAAATGTGCTGATAGGTGCCGTAGATCAGCATCCCTGTCGGGATGTCCTTCCACACGGTGCTGACGGAGCGGTAATCGTTGTTGCCGAACCCTTCGCGGTAATGGCTGAGTTTCAGCGCGTGATAGGTGTGCCGCAGCAGCGTGATGTCCTCCACGCCCTCGTTGCGCACTAGGTCATGCCACTGCAAGCCGGGCAGCATGTTGGTGTCGAAGCCGGCCACCGTGCCGCTGGAACCATGCAGCACTTGGCGCAGCGCGGCGTGGCCGTTATCCGCGCCGGGCCAGTCCGTGACCCAAATGCCGTACCAGGCCTTCACCGTGTCGTCGCCGATCTTCATGATGCAGAGGTCCGGGTCGGACGGGTCGGAGCCGGCGTATTCGAAGGCCGGGCCGCCCTTCTGCTCTACCCGGGCGCCCGTGGCCGGGCAGGACCGCGGCGCCTCGCTGCCGTCGGTGGCGCGGACGTTGCGGCCCAGCACCATGGGGGGGTAATTCGCCGCCGCGCCCTGCACGGCGGCCGGCAGGTTCGCCGGCACCCCCGCGCAGCCGGACGCCGCCAGCGCCAGCAGCAACCATCCCGCCTCCCGTGCCATCCTCATCCTCCCGACCTGTGCGTGCGCGCCGACGCTTACTTCTTGGTGTCGTTCGCCGCCACGGGTTCGATCACCGTGTTGATCGTTTCGCGCACGGCGGTCACCCGCACGTTCGGCGCCAGCTCGATCTCCACCTCGTTGCTGCCTTCCTTCACCCGCTGCACCACGCCCACCAGGCCGCCGCCGGTGACCACCTTGTCGCCGCGCCGCAGGTTGGCCAGCCGGGCCTTCAGCTTCTTCTGGGCGGTCTGCTGCGGGCGGATCAGCAAGAAATAGAACACGCCGAAGATCAGGACGATGGGGAGGAACTGCGAGTACTGCGCCAGCGCGCCACCCATATCGAAACCCTGGGCATGGGCGGGGGAAATGAACATGAACGGGTCCGGGTTGCGGTGGATGGCGGCGGACCATAGTTTGCGCGGCCTTCCCGTCAAGTTGAGGTCCCGTTGGACGCAAGCCTCGCCCCCCTGCTCGCCCGCATCGCCGATGCGCTGGACCGCCTGGCCCCCCTGCCACCGGCTGCGGTAGCATTGGCGGATGCCGACGCGTTCGTGTGGCATCCGGACGGCGCCCGGCTGCAGCCCGTGCCGCAGGTGGCGCATGTGAGGCTGGACCTGTTGCAGGGCGTGGCACCGCAACGGGACCGGCTGGTCGCCAACACGCTGCGCTTTGCCGCCGGGCTGCCGGCCAACAACGCCATGCTGTGGGGCGCGCGCGGCATGGGCAAGTCGTCGCTGGTGAAGGCCGCGCATGCGGAAGCGTTGGCACGCCACCCCGGCAGCCTGGCGCTGATCGAGATCGCGCGCGAGGACATCGTCACCCTGCCCGTCCTGCTGAACCTGCTGCGCACGAGCGAGCGCCGCTGCCTGGTGTTCTGCGACGACCTGTCGTTCGAGCGGGAAGACGCCGACTACAAGGCCCTGAAATCCGTGCTGGATGGCGGGATCGAAGGGCGGCCGGCCAACGTGCTGTTCTATGCCACGTCCAACCGCCGCCACCTCATGCCGCGCGACATGATCGAGAACGAGCGCGGCAGCGCGATCAACCCGGGCGAGGCGGTGGAGGAGAAGGTCTCGCTGTCGGACCGGTTCGGCCTGTGGATCGGCTTCCACAATTGCGACCAGCCGACCTATCTCGCCATGGTGGCGGGCTATGCCGACGAGTTCGGCCTGCGGATCAACTCGGCGGAGTTGCAGGCGGAGGCGATCGCCTGGTCCGCCGGCCGCGGCGGCCGGTCCGGCCGGGTGGCGTGGCAGTTCATCCAGGACCTGGCCGGCCGGCTGGGCCACGATGCGGAGGAGACCGAACGATGATGGCAACGGAACAGATGCCCGGCGTGTACCGCCGCACCGTGGGTGACGTGCTGGTCACCGCGATCAGCGACGGCCATGCCATCTTCCCGCCCGGAATCCTGCAAGGCATCAGCCCGGCCGATGCGGAGGCGTGCCAGCGCGCGGCCGGGCGCCGCCCACCCTTCGCAACGGCGATCAACGCCTTCGTGCTGCAGTGGGGCGCCCGCACCGTGCTGGTGGATGCCGGTGCCGGGGCGTTGATGGGTGCCAGCGCCGGCCGCCTGCGCCGCAACCTGGAGGAAGCCGGCATCTCGGTGGCGGATGTCGATGCCGTGCTGATAACGCATCTGCACAGCGACCATGTCGGCGGCCTGATCGACGGGGACAGCATCCCGGTGTTCAACAATGCCGAATTGCTGATCCCAGAAGCGGAAGCCGCCTATTGGCTGAGCGACGCGCACCGGGCCGCGGCACCGGAGGCGCGGCGCGCCACATTCGACCTGGCGGCCCGAGTGGTCGCAGCCTACGGCGACCGCGTGAGGCGGTTTGCCGGGCCGGAGCCGCTTCCCGGCATCGAGGCCGTGGCGCTGCCCGGGCACACGCCGGGCCACACCGGCTATCTGGTCGGTAAGGGCGCCGACCGCCTGCTGATCTGGGGCGACGTCCTCCATGTGCCGGAGGTGCAGGCAGCGAACCCGGCCGTGTTCCTGCCGTTCGACAGCGACGCCGAATTGGGGATCAAGACGCGACTAGATATCCTCGATCGGACCGCCCGCGAGGATTTGCTGGTGTGCGGCATGCACCTGCATTTTCCCGGCTTCGTCCGCATCGCGCGTGCCGGCAGCGGCTATGCCGTGCAGCCGGAAGCCTGGCTCGGCGCGCTTTCGCTGTAATCCCCGCCCGCGGCGCAGAGGCCTGCCACTGTCAAACTCCCTCTCCCGCTGGCGGGAGAGGGTCGGGGTGAGGGTGGCACTGCCCGGTTGGAGTCGAAGCTTCACAGCCAATAGCCGCGTGGTCGGCCACCCTCACCCTGCCCTCTCCCGCCAGCGGTCGAGGGTTTGCAGGCGTGCTTTGGGGATTAACCCCCTACAGCATGCGTTGCAGGATGATCTTTTGAATGTCGCTGGTGCCCTCGTAGATCTGGCACACGCGGACGTCGCGGTAGATGCGTTCCACCGGGTAGTCGCTCAGGAAGCCGTAGCCGCCGAGCGTCTGGATCGCCGCGGAACAGATCACCTCCGCGGCTTCCGAGGCGAACAGCTTCGCCATGGCCGCCGCCTCCAGCGCCGGCTGGCCGGCATCCTTCAGCCGAGCGGCGTTCAATACCAGTTGCCGCGCCGCTTCCAAACGGGTCTTCGCGTCCACCAGGCGGAAGCCCACGGCCTGGTGGTCGATGATCGACTTGCCGAAGCTGCGGCGTTCCTTGGCGTAATTGATCGCATACTCCAGCGCCGCCCGCGCCATACCCACCGACTGCGCGGCGATGCCGATGCGTCCGGACTCGAGGGTGGACAACGCGATCCGATAGCCGCCGCCTTCCGCGCCGATGAGCTGCGACGCCGGCACCCGCATGTCGTTGAAGGCGAGCTGGCAGGTGTCGGACGCCTTCTGTCCCAGCTTCTCCTCGACGCGGGAGACCTGGTAGCCGGGCGTGTCGTTGCTGACGACGAAGCAGGACATCCCCTTCTTGCCGGCCGCCGGGTCGGTCATCGCGAACATCAGCGTGGTTTGCCCGATGGCGGCGTTGGAGATGAACTGCTTGGACCCATTGATCACGTAGCTGTCGCCATCCCGCACGGCGCGCGTCCGCAGCCCGGAGGCTTCTGACCCGGCGCCGGGCTCGCTCAGCGCAAAGGAACCGAGGGCCGCCCCGGTCGCCAGCGGGCGCAGCCACTGCTCGCGCTGCGCGTCGGTGCCGTAATGCTGCAGGATCTCGCAGGTCGGCGCGTTGTGCACGCTCACCAGGGTGGAAACGGCACCGTCGCCAGCGGCGATCTCCTCGACCACCTTGGCATAGGTCTGCATGTCGATCTCGGCGCCGTCCCATTCGGCGGGCAGCGTGGCGCCGAGGAAGCCCATCTCGCCCAGGGCACGGACGATCTCCGGCTCGATGCGGCCGGCCTTTTCCCGGGCGGCGGCAGTCGGCGCGAGGCGTTCCTGCGCGAAGCGGCGGGCGGTCTCGACGATCAAGGCATTCGGATCGGTGTTGTCCAGCATGGTTGTAGCTCCCTTATTCCGCGGCTATCGCCGCCGGCTGCGCATCAAGCGCCGCGAGCAAACCGGCCCGGATCGGCCCGGCTTCCCGCATCGCCTGTTCCTTTACCGGGCCGAACCCGCGGACGTTGTTGGGAATATCGGCAAGTGCCACCGCCGTGTCCAGGGTCGCCGAACTCAGGGTGGACGTGGCCCGCGTGATGCTTGCCTCCGTGTCGCGGGCGAAGGCGCGTTCGGCCCGCCGCTCCGCCTGCCAGCCGAACGGGTCCAGCGGCGTGCCCCGCACCACCTTGCCATGCCGCAGGGCGCGCAACAGCGGCAAGGCGATGCGGCCGGAGATGGCGATCTTCTTGCGCCGGCCCGTGGCCGGGTCGATGCCGGAGATCAGCGGCGGCGCCATGTGGAACACCGGCTTGTCGCCATAGGTCGCCCCGGCGTGCAGGCGGGCGACCTCATACTCGTCCTTGTAGGCATAGGCGCGGAACAGCCCTTCCGCCACGGTGCGGGCGAAGCGGCCCGGCTGGCCGAACAGGCCGGCTTCCCGCGCGGCGGCCAAGTCCACCAGGTGGCGATACCGCCGAGCCAGCCGGGTGGACTGGTAGCGCACGAGTTCGGCCTGCCGCGCCGCCACCAGCGCCTCGAACGTTGCGGGCGGCACGTCCTCGCCGGCCAGCACCGCGTCCGCCAGCTCCGGCCGACCGTGCAAGATGCGGCCCCAGGTGAAGGCGCGGCGGTTCAGCGCCACCGCGGTGCCGTTCAGCTCGATCGCGCGCAGCAACGCGTCCTGCCCCACCGGGAGCAACCCGGCCTGCCAGGCCAACCCCATCAGCAGCGTGTTGAGCGCCTGCGCCTGGCCGAACAGCCGTTCCGACAGCGCGGTGGCCCGCAGGTAGCTGCTGGCGTTGCCGCCCACCGCGCGGTCGATCACCCGGCGGTGCAGCCCGGCATCCACCACCAGGTCGCGGTTCCACAGAAAGCCGGTATTCGCCTGCAAGTCGAGGTTGCCGATCACGGCGCCCCCGCGGCGCATCCGTTCCAGCACGCCCTTCTGCGCCCCAACCGCCAGGTCCGCCGCGAGCATCAGGTCCGCCTCACCGGTGGGGATGCGCACCACGTCCAGCCCGTCCGCGGCGATCTGCACGTGGGAGATCACGGCGCCGTTCTTCTGCGCCAGCCCGGTGAAGTCCAGCGTGCTGACCTGCCGCCCTTCCAGCGACGCCGCCATCGCCACGATCGCGCCGGCCGTCACGATGCCGCCGCCGCCGATGCCGGCGAACAGGCCGCGCCACGGTGTCGCCAGATCGGGCAGCGAGGGCTCGGTCAACCCGGCCGCGAACTCGGCCTCCTGCGCCTGCCAACGGGCGGCGTCATCACGCTTGGGCGCGTCGGTGGCGGAGGTGACGAAGGACGGACAGAACCCCTTCAAGCACGACAGATCCGTGTTGCAGCTCGTGGGGGAGATGCGGCGCTTGCGGCCGTATTCGGTGTCGATCGGCTCGATGGCGATGCAATGGGATTGCACGGTGCAATCGCCGCAATTCTCGCACACGCGCGGGTTGATCGCGACCTTCACCTCGGCCGCGGCCATGGTGCCGCGCTTGCGGCGACGCCGCTTTTCCGTCGCGCACACCTGGTCGTAGATGATGACGGACACGCCGGGAAAGGCGGCGAAGTCCGCCTGCACCTGCGTCAGCGTTTCGCGGCCGTGGCGCTCCACGCCGGCGGGCAGCTCGCTGGCCGGCGGCAAGCGCGCCGGGTCATCGGCGACCAGGGCCATCTTGGCGACGCCCTCGGCGGCGATCTGCCGGGCGATGTCGATCACGGTGGGGCCGCCCTCGGCAGGCTGGCCGCCCGTCATCGCTACCGCGTCGTTGTACAGCACCTTGTAGGTGATGCGGCTCTTGGCGGCGACGGCCTGGCGGATGGCCAGCAGCCCGGAGTGCTGGTAGGTGCCGTCACCCATGTTGGCGAAGACGTGCGGCAGGCTGGTGAACGGTGCCAGGCCGCTCCACGCCACGCCCTCGCCGCCCATCACGCTGAACGGCCCGGTGCCCGGCGTGTTCTGCATCGCCATCACGTGGCAGCCGATGCCCGCCATCGCGAAGGAGCCGTCCGGCAGCCGGGTGGAGGTGTTGTGCGGGCAGCCGGCGCAGAAGGTCGGGGCACGCGCCAGCAAGCCGGCCGGCCGCTCCGGCGCCTCCGCCGCGTCGGGCACGGCGGCCGCGATGCCGAACTGCGGCAGCACGCGGCCCAGCGCCTGCGCCAACAGCTCGGGCGACAGTTCCAGCACGGCGGGCAGCAGCGGCGCGTCATCCAGCCCGGTCTTGCCCAGGATGACTGGGCGCTGGTCCGCCGGCAGGTTGTATAGCGCCGAGCGGATCTGTGCCTCGACGAAGGAGCGCTTTTCTTCCACTACCAGCAGCGCCCGGCGGCCGCGGGCGAATTGCTTCAGCCCCTCGGTTTCCAGCGGCCAGGTCATGCCGACCTTGTAGATGGCGAAGCCGGGATGGCGGGACAGCCCCATCGCCGCCAAGGCATGCAGCACGTCCTGGTGCGCCTTGCCCACGGTGACGATGCCGACCGGGGCCTCCGCCGTGCCCTGCGTCACGCGGTCCAGGCCGTTGGCGCGCCACCAGGCCCGCGCGGCGGGAAGTCGCTCGTCCAGGATGCGGCCTTCGAACACGAAGCGCTCGGCCGGCCATTGCAGCTTGGTGTCGATGTTGAAGCCATGCGGCGGGACGGCGATGTCGGGCGTCACAAAGCTGCGGGCGGACGGCACGATCACCGTGGCCGCCTGCTCCGCCGTTTCGGCGATCGTCTTCATCGACACCCACAAGCCGCAGAACCGCGACAGCGCGATCCCGGCCAGGCCGTAGGCGATGATCTCCGACGCGTCCGCCGGTTGCAGCACCGGCATCATCACGGCCTCGAAGATCTGGTCGGTCTGGTGGGCGAAGGTGGAAGAATGCGCGCCGTGGTCGTCGCCGGCGATGCACAGCACGCCGCCGTTGCGATGGCTGCCAAAGGCATTGGCGACGCGCAGGGCGTCGGCGGAGCGATCCACCCCCGGACCCTTGCCGTACCACATGCCGAACACGCCCTCGACAGTGGCGCCCGGGTAGAAATCCAGTTGCTGGGTGCCGGACAGCATGGTGACCGCCAGGTCCTCGTTCAGCCCGGGCTGGAACTTCACGCCATGCGCGTCGAGCAACTTGCCGCGCCGCCACAATTCCTGGTCAAGGCCGCCCAAGGGGGAGCCGCGATAGCCCGACACGAAGCCGCCGGTGTTGCGCCCGGCCGCGCGGTCCAGCCGCGCCTGTTCCAGCAGGATACGGACCAGCGCTTGTATGCCGGTCAGCAGAACGGGGCTGTCCAGCTCCGCATAGCGGCTTTCCAGCGTGGTCGGGACGGTGCCGAGACCTACATCCATGTTCGTTCTCCCCGCAGCCAATGTGGGCAGACCGTAGCGTGAAAGTAGGTGGTGGTTGCTGTCGTATTTCAGCCCGCCGCCGGCTAGAATTGGCAGGTTCTGCCAATGGTGCGCTGCGGAATAGGAGATTTGCCCATGCGACTGGACCGCATTGACCTGTCCATCCTGGACCACCTGCAACGCGACGGCCGCGCCACCACCGGCGAACTCAGCGAGTCAGCGGGCCTTTCGCCCTCGCCCTGCCACCGTCGGCAAAAGCTACTGGAGGAGGACGGCGTCATCACCGGGTACGTGGCGCTGCTGGACCAGGATCGCGTGGGCTTGCCGATCACCGTCATGGTGTCGGTCGAACTGGTCGGCCAAACGCAGGAGATGTTGGAAGCCTTCGAAGCCGCGGTCGCCGACCTGCCGGAGGTCATGGAGTGCATGTTGATGACCGGCGCCAGCGACTACCTGTTGCGCGTGGTGGCGGCCGACATGGGCTCCTACGAGGAGTTCCTGCGCAGCCGCCTGACCCGGATTGCCGCCGTGCGCGGCGTCCGCTCCGCCTTTGCGCTGAAACGGGTGATGTACCGGACGAACCTACCCCTGCGGCGGCCCGCCCGGCGCTAGGCGTCAGCCGTCCGCGTGACCGGCCGTGTTGCCTTGGCCGCGGCCGGACGACCACACCGGGTCCGGCGCACGCCACAGGCCCTTGTCCAGCATGGCCTTTGCCAACGCCTCCGCCTGCACGTCCAGGAACCGTTCGCCCTTGGCCGCGGTCGCCGGGCGCGGGTCGCCGCGCACGCCCGTCACCGGCGCGCGCTCGGAGAAGCTCCAGAAGCGGCTGAACCCGTCGTAGCTCGGTGTCGGTTCCGGCCGCTGCCGCACGGCCTGGTCGAACATGTCGATCCGCACCAGTTCGGGCGCCACCGCCAGCATGACGGAGGTCTCGCCCTCGCAGGCATGCGCCGGGGTTTCCGCTGTTTCCGCGATGTCGCCGATCTTGTCGCGCGTCAGGTACCAGGGCGTGGTGGCGATCACCGGCAGGCCGAACTCATGCGCCAGCTCGCGCGCTGCCACGGCCAGCGGTTCGACGTTGCCGCCATGGCCGTTCACGATCAGCAGCCGGGCGAACCCGACTGCCCGCAGCGACCGCACCACCCCGCGCAGCACGCCCTGCAACTCGCTGAAATTCAGGCTGATCGTGCCGCCGAACGGCAAATGGTGCTCGCTCATCCCGGTCCAAAGCCCCGGCAGCACCAGCACCGGGATCTCCCCCGACACCAGCCGCGCAGCCCGGATGGCGGCGGCGCTGGCGCTGGCCGTGTCGGTGATGACGGGAAGATGTGGGCCGTGCTGCTCCAGCGAGCCGATCGGCAACACCGCCAGCGCGCCGGGTTGCGCCGCCACGGCACGGATTTCCGGCCCGGTCAGCTTTGCCCATTCCACCTGATCCACCATGCTCGCCCCCGCTGTGTGACGATGCTTCATCCAGCGGAACGAAGCCTGTGTCTAGAACAGCTTCGGCGCCCGCTCCGCCGGGCTGCCGCGCGGGAAGCTGCTTTCCCAGCCGCCGCCCAGCGCCTTGTAGAGCTGCACCAGGTTGGTCGACACCGTGGTCGTGCTGTCGGCGTATTGCTGCTGCGATTGGAACAGCGTCCGCTGCGCCGTCAGCACGTCCAGGAAGGTGCCGAGGCCCTGCGTGTATTGCTGCCGGGCCAACTCTAGCGCGTGCCGGCTTTGGTCCACCGCGCGGGCGAGTTGCTCGCGGCGAAGCTGCTCGGCGGAGTAGTTGGTCAGCGCGTTGTCGACGTCGTGGAACGCTTGCAGCACCACCTGCTGGTATTGCACCGCCGCCTCCTGCTGCTGCGCCTTGCGCAGGTCCAGCGTATATTTCAGCCGGCCGCCTTCGAAGATCGGGATGCTGATGGACGGGCCACCGGAATATTGCAGGGCGCCGAACGCGCCGAAATTGCCTAGATCCTTCAACTGGGTCGCCTGCACGCCGATGCTGCCGGACAAGGTGACCTTGGGGAAGAAATCCGCCTCCGCCGCGCCGATATCGGCCGTGGCCGCATGCAACTGCGCTTCCGCCCGGCGGATGTCCGGGCGCCGTTGCGCGAGTTCGGATGGCAGGCCGACCGGCACGGCTGGCGGCACCGGCGGCACCGGCTGCGGCGTTACCAGCTTCGCCGTCAGCGAGCCCGGCGTTTGCCCCAGCAGCAGGCTGATGGCGTTCAGCGTCGTCGCGGCCTGCGCACGCAACTGCGGGATCTGCGCCGAGGTGATGTTGACCTGGGCCGCGGCGTTGGCGACGTCCAGCCCGGTGGTCAGCCCGCCGCGTTGCCGCTCCTGCGTCAAGCGCAGGCTTTGCTGGTCGCTGGCCAGCGTGTCCAAGGCGATCTGCAGATCCCGCTGCTGCCCGCGATATTGCAGGTAATCCCGCGCGACCTCCGCCAGCACGGTCACCATCGAGTCGCGCCGCGCCTCGGCGGAGGCGTTGATGCTGGCATCCGCCGCCTCCACCTGCCGGCGCACCCGCCCCCAGAAGTCGATCTCCCAAGTGGAATCGAAGCCGGTCTGGAACAGGTTGAAGCTGCCGACATGGGTGCCCGGGCCGCCGGTCGCCTGCGACGACAGGCCGGTGGGAATGCCACCTTGCCTGCCGGTGGTGCCGTTCGCCGCGGTGCCCAGGCTGCTGTTGCTGGCGCCGGTGCTGCCGCCACCACCCAAAAGGCCGACCACGCCGCGGTCGCTGACTTTCTCGCGGTCGTACGAGGCGTTGCCGTTCACCTGCGGGAACTCGTCCGCCGCGGTGACGCCGCGTTGCAGCCGGCTTTCCTGCAACCGCACCGTAGCGAGCCGGACATCTAGGTTGGAGAACGCCACCTGCTGCTCAAGCTCGGTCAGGATGGGGTCGTTGAACGCCTGCCACCAGGCGGGGTCGAGCGGCTCCATCACCACCTGGCTCGGCGTGGGGGGCGGTGCGGCCGGGCGGCTGGCGAACCAGCTCGTCGGTGCCCACAGGCTCGGCTCCTGGAAATTGGGGCCGACCGTGCACGCCTGCACACCGAGTGTTGCGAGGAGGGCGAACAAGCGAGGCTTCACCAGCGACCACTCACCTTAAAGCGCGGCCATGGAGCAGGCAGCGCGAAGTGACCGATCGGTTCGGTCAGTCTTTGACAACAACCCCGCTTCCAGCCGAAGGTCAACCCGCAGGCGGGGGCAAACGGTCGATCGATGTCGGGGCAGGACGTCCTTTCGCCGGAAAAGCATCGGCAGATCCTGCGCGGCGCGGCGACGATCTTTTCGCAGGATGGCTACGAAGGCGCCAGCATGTCGCGCATCGCCGCCTGCGCCGGCGTGTCCAAGGGGACGCTGTACAACTACTTCGTCGGCAAGGCGGAGCTGTTTTCCGCCTGGGTCGCCAGCGAGTGCGAGGCGAACCTGTCCCACCTGTTCGAAACGGTAGACCCGGACGGCCAGGTGGAAACCGGCCTGCTGCTGTTGGGCCACCGCATGCTGCGGATGATGATGTCGCCGGCGGGCCTCACGATCTACCGCATGACGGTGGCGGAAGCATCGAAGTTCCCGGTGCTGGCGCGCGCCTTCTACGACGCCGGGCCGGCCAAGGCGATCGTGATCACCTCGGCCTGGCTGGAATGCCAGGTGACGGCGGGGCGACTGGCCGTGTCGGACACGGCCTTCGCCGCGGAGCAGTTCTTCGCCCTGTGCCAGACCCGCATCGGCATGTTGCGCCGGCTGGGATTGCTGGCGGACGTCGATGAGGCGATGCTGACCCAGGTGGTGGACGGTGCCGTCGCCATGTTCCTCAACACCTATGGAGTGCAGGGATGACTGCAGCGCTGGACAGCGTGCTTCACCACATCGAGGCCGGGCTGGACGGCACGCGCAACCGCTGGTTCGACCTGCTGCGCATCCCGAGCGTGAGCGCGCAGCCGGCCCATGGCGCGGACTGCGCCGCCGCAGCGGAATGGCTGCGCGCCAACCTGGCCGCGATCGGGTTCCAGGCGAAGGTGCTGCCCACTGCCGGGCACCCCGTGGTGCTGGCGCACCACCCCGGCACGCAGCCGGGCCCCCGCCTGTTGTATTACGGGCATTACGACGTGCAGCCGGCCGAACCGCTCGAGCTATGGACCAGCCCGCCCTTCGAGCCGGTGCTGAGCGAAGGGCCGCGCGGCCCGCGGGTGTCGGCCCGCGGTGCGGTGGACGACAAGGGCCAGGTCATGATGTGGCTGGAAGCCTTGCGCGGCTGGCATGAGGCCGCCGGCGGGCCGCCCTGCCCCGTGACGGTGCTGATCGAAGGCGAGGAGGAAGTCGGCAGCGTCAACCTGGAACCGTTCCTGGCCGAGCAGCGGCAGGCCTTGGCAGCCGACATCGCCATCATCAGCGACACCAACATGTGGGACGTCGACACCCCCGCCGTCACCACGCGGCTGCGCGGCATGGTGTATACCGAACTCACCCTGCACGCGGCTGAGCGCGACCTGCATTCCGGCCTGTTCGGCGGCTCCGCGCTGAACCCGATCAACGCGCTGACGCGCATCCTGGGCGACCTGCACGATGCCGACGGGCGCATCCAACTGCCCGGCTTCTACGACGGCATCGCCGAAACCTCGGCCGAGCAGGCGGCGGAATGGCAGGCGCTCGGCTTCGACGAGGCGGCGTTGCTCGGCGAGATCGGCCTGTCCGTGCCGGTGGGCGAGCGAGGACGCGCGCCGCTGGAGCGGATGTGGGCGCGGCCGACCGCCGACATCAACGGGATCTGGGGCGGCTACACCGGCGCCGGCAGCAAGACGGTGATCGCGGCGCAGGCTTCGGCCAAGGTGTCGTTCCGCCTGGTGCCCGGCCAGGATCCGGACGCGGTGTTCGCGGCCTTCAAGCGGTTCGTGGCGGAGCGTACGCCGGCCGACGCCCGCGTCAGCTTCGAGCTGTTTTCCACCGCGCCGGGCATCGAGATCCCGACCAACAGCCGTTGGGTCCGCGCCGCCCAGGATGCCCTGGCGGACGAATATGGCCGCCCGGCCGTGTTGATGGGCAGCGGCGGGTCGATCCCCGTGGTGGAAAGCATGCGCCGGCTGCTCGGCATCGACTCGCTGGTGGTTGGGTTCGGCCTCGCGGACGACCAAGTCCACAGCCCCAACGAGAAATTCGAATGGCGGTGCTTCCACCACGGCCTGCGTAGCCACGCGCGATTGCTGGCCAAGCTGGCGGCCCCGTAGCCCCTTCTGGCCAACGGCAGCGGTCTGCGGTAGCCGGGACCGACCAGCGACAAGGACCTCCATGCCCACAGCACTCGTTACCGGCGTCACCGGGCAAGATGGCGCCTATCTGTCCCAGTTGTTGCTTGGAAAGGGCTACAAGGTAGTCGGCCTTATGCGCCGCTCCGCCTCGTCGGACGTGATTGGGGAGCGCTTGCGCTGGCTCGGCATCCTCAAGGACGTGGAGTTGGTCGACGGTAACCTAACGGATTTGTCCAGCTTGATACGCGTGCTGAGCGTCTTTAAGCCGGACGAGGTGTACAACCTTGCCGCCCAGTCCTTCGTCGCGGCGTCGTGGCAGCAACCGCTGTTGACGGGTAACGTGACCGGGATTGGCGCCGCCAACATGTTGGAGGCGGTTCGAATGATCAAGCCGGACGCCCGCTTCTACCAGGCCAGTTCGTCGGAAATGTATGGCCTCATCCAAGAGCCGAAGCAGAGCGAGAAAACGCCCTTCTACCCTCGCTCGCCTTACGCAGCGGCGAAGCTTTACGCGCATTGGATGACGGTCAACTACCGCGAAAGCTTCGGGCTGCACGCCAGCAGCGGCATCCTGTTCAACCATGAAAGCCCGTTGCGCGGCATCGAATTCGTCACCCGCAAGGTCACCGACGGGGTTGCCCGCATCAAGCTGGGCCTAGCCAGGGATCTGCCGCTCGGCAACCTGGACGCCACGCGCGATTGGGGCCACGCGCGGGACTACGTCAAGGCCATGCATCTGATGCTGCAGCAGGACGTGGCGGACGACTACGTCATCGCAACCGGCCGCACGACCTCGATCCGCGATTTGTGCACCATCGCGTTCGGCTATGTCGGGCTGACGCCGGAGGATCACGTTACCACCCGCTCCGACCTGATCCGCCCGGCGGAGGTGGATGTCCTGCTCGGCGACTCCAGCAAAGCGCAGGCCAAGCTCGGCTGGTCGCCGGAAACGTCGTTGGAGGCCATGGTGGCGGAAATGGTGGACGCGGACCTCGCCAGGCACCGCGCCCGCATGGCTGCCTAACATGGCGGCGGGGGAGCCTCGCCGCATCCTCCTCACAGGCGCCGGCGGGTTCGTCGGCAGCCATCTGCTCACCAGCCTGCGCAGCATGCTTTCCGAGGCGGAGCTATGCGCCGCGAAGTTCGACGTCACGGACGTGGCTGCGGTCACCAAGACGGTACAAGCCTTCAAGCCGGATGCCTGCGTCCACCTGGCCGCGGTGTCTGCCATCCCGGCGGCGCAGTCCGACCCGGACGCAGCGTGGCGGATCAACCTCGGCGGCACACTGACCCTGGCACGGGTCCTGGCCGCGGAGGTGCCCGGCTGCACACTGCTGTTCCCGTCAAGCGCGGACGCCTATGGGCGTTCGTTTCTCCCAGGCGTGCCGCTGGACGAAACGGCGGCGCTGAACCCGATGAACACCTACGGCGCCACCAAGGCCGCCGCCGACCTTGCGCTGGGGGCGATGGCCCAGGACGGGCTGCGCATCATCCGTGCGCGGCCGTTCAACCACACCGGTCCGGGCCAGACCGCGGCGTTCGTCGTGTCTGCCTTCGCCCGGCAGGTCGCCCGCATCATGGCGGGAAAGCAAGCGCCGACCCTGCAAGTCGGGGCGCTCGATCCACAGCGGGACTTCCTGGACGTGCGGGACGTGTGTGGCTGCTACGTCCGATGCCTGCGGCACGCCGGCGCGATCCCGTCCGGCACCATCCTGAACATCGCGTCCGGTCAGCCGCGGC
Source organism: Acetobacteraceae bacterium (assembly GCA_965199555.1). GTDB lineage: Bacteria > Pseudomonadota > Alphaproteobacteria > Acetobacterales > Acetobacteraceae > LMUY01. The sequence goes on from CBDASJ010000008.1 coordinate 71,838, forward strand.
GGATCGGCGACGTGCTGGACGACTTGGTGGCGCTTGCGGGGATCGACATCCGGGTCGAGCAGGACAAAGGAAGGCTTAGGTCAAGCGAAATCCAGCTTGCCGTCGGCGATGCAACACGCGCCCGCGAGATGCTCGGGTGGTCGCCGGTCATACCGTGGCGCCAGACGCTGGCGGACGTGCTCGCCGACTGGCGCACACGGGTGGAAACCGAAGCGGACTGAGCGTCCGCCGCATCAGGCGACGGCGCCCCCCGGCACCGTTTCACCTTCCACCTGCTCGCTCTGCGGGCGGGGCCGCTGGAAGGATGCGGCCAGCCTGCGTCCGCGCAATGCTTCCGCGGCAGCGAGCGCCAAGTGGCCGCGCCACGTGCCGGACGGCTGCACCCCCTCGATGAAGTCGGTGCAGGCGGGGCGCCACCGCGTCTTCGACACGTCGGAGCCGGTGGACAGGTTCACCCTACGGCATCCCTGCGCGATCGCCCACTTCACCGCCTCGGCCACCACCGTGGTCATGACGCTGTACCGGCCCCAGGCCGGGTCGTAGCCGGAGTAATAAAGGTAAAGCTCCTCCTCGTAGGTGAAGCCGACCCGCATGGCGACGGGAACGCCGGCCACCGCCAGCGCGAACAACCTCACGCCCCCGCGCTGCGCCACCTCCTCCACATAGTCGGTGATAAACGCCCGGGCTTCCGGCGTGGCGAAGGCGTTGATGTGCGGCACCGTCCCGTCCAGGTCGGCGCGCATCGCATGCATGTCGAGCATGCGCTGCAAGCCGCGGCGGACGTCATCGGGGTCGCTGAGGACTTGGATTTCATAGTCGTGCTTGTCCCGCGCCAGCGAGTTGTAGCATTTCCGCAGCGATTCCTTCAGGTTGCGCGGCAAAGTGGATTTCAGCGCGTCCCAGCTCTCGGGTAGCGGCAGAAAGAAATCCTGCAAGTGCTTGGTTTGCCGGAAGCCCTTGCTCGGCGGCAAGCAATTGGCCGGCAGGCCGCGCCACTGCACCCAATCCCAGCCGGGACGCTCGGCGAAATGGCCAGCCAGCGCGTCCAGCGCGTCCTTATGCCAGCCTTCCCGGCACACCATGCCGCGGATTTCCGTGACGTTGCTGTCGGCGCCGAGGAATTGCAGTTCCCGCGTGCGGATCGGCAGGTTGCCCGGCCGGTGCGTGAGCATCATCGGCGCCACGGCCACCAGGCTGCCAGACATGTCCCGGACGCTGTAAAGCCGCAACTCGTCGCGCACCTTCAACTCGCTGCGACGGAAATGCTTCCACCACAGCCGGTGCCAGGTCGAGGATTGGAACGGGGTGCGCGGCACGCCGCCCAGCGCCATGGCATCCCACTCGGCGGCAAGGGCGTCGAACGCCTCGGGCTGCGTTCCCGTCTCGATCGTCAAGCTCATGTCAGACGCAACCCTTTTGCCAAAGCCTTCAATGCGGCGAATTCCGCCAATCCATGTTGCGCACGGTAGCGGGCGTGGGACTGCCGGTAGCTTTCCTCCACCATCCGGTCACGGCCGGGCTGGCGCATCAGCGACGGGCCGATCCGGTAGCGCAGGGCCGGGCGATCAAGGAACTGCACGCCGCCATGACGGATGGCGCGCATAAAGAAATCCACGTCCTCCACCAGCGGCATCGCCGTGTCGAAGCCGCCGAGCGCCTCGATGTGCTCGCGCCGCACCATCCCGGCGCTGCAAACCAGCAGAGTGGGGCCGAACAGCATGGCGGCAGTGAAGGCCCAGCGATGACCCAGCCGTGCGCATCGCCGGGCACGCCGTTCCGCCAGGGCGAAGTACCGGCGTTCCCCGCCGATCTCCGCCGCGTCCTGGCCGAACGGTTCCACCGTGCCGAACACGGCGCCAACGTCCGGGCGCGCCGCAAAGGCCGCTCGGGCCGCGGCATAGTGGCCCGGTGCCACGAGGTCGTCGTCGTCCAGGAAATGCACCAGCGCGCCCTGCGCCAACGTCGCCCCCATGTTGCGCGGAATGGCCGGACGGCCCTTGCTGCATTGCCAATTGACCAGGTAGCGGACGCGGTCATCGTCCAGCCCGGCGATCACGCCGGCCGCGGTGTGCTCCAGCGAATCATCCACCACGATCACCTCAACCGCCGCACCCTCCTGCGCCAGGGCGCTGCGCACGGCATCCGCCAGCGTGTGCGGCCGGTCGCAGGTCGCGATGACGACCGAGATATCCGGTGGCCGGCAGCCGCCCGGCTCCAGCGCGGGCGAAGCGACAACGCGCCGTTCAGCCTCCATCGCGTTCGGCAAGGCGGTGGACACTGCTGGCTTGCCTTTCCCATTGCTGAAGGCGAAGTCGCCAACATGTTGAGAATGACTTCAAAAACTGTAAGGAAGGTTAAGGTTGCTGCGAGTTGCGCAACCACTGCTTTCCTTCGGACAGGCGACTAGGCGGACAGGAACTCCGCAAAATAGTCGTCCACCGTGACATGGCGCCCGGTCAGGCCCAGCCGGTATGCCATGGCGGCGAACTGCTCCATCGCCTTGCGGTTGGCGTCGAGGCCGTGGGCATAGGCACGGTTGCCCAACGCCGCCTCCGCCTCATCCCGCTCCTGCTCGAACCAGGGCGAGGCGTAGGGGAAGCCGCGGATGGACGCGAGGTAGGCGTCCTCGCAGCGGATAAAGGCGTCGGTGATGCGACCGGCCAGGCTCTTATCCGCTTCCCAGACCGCTCGCCGCAGCACGATCAGATGCTGCGGCGGGAACAGGCCGGTGTCCTTATAGTATTGCAGTTCCACCCAGCGGTATTCGGGCAGCAGCCGCACGATCGGGCCATCCACCGCGTCGAACTGCAAGGGGCGCGATGGGCTGTACAGCGCGTCCAACTCCCCCGCCACGAGCATCTGCGCCAGGGAGCGCCCCGGCGGCGGCCGTGTGGCGTTCGGCGGCAGCGTCGGGTCGACCCGCGGCGTGTAGCCGCCATCGACATCGCCGATGCACCATTGCAGCGCCAGCGGGTCCAATCCCGCCCAGGCCAGGAAATGCCGATACCAGATGGAGCCGCTCGCGCTCCAGCTATACATCCCGACCCGCTTGCCAGCGAGTTGCGCCACCGTGGTGAAGGACGATCCCTTCGCCACATACAGGTCCCGTGCCGTGAAGTTGCGCAACACGAACACCGGTAGGGCGACGAAGGACCGGTCGCCACTGTCGATCCGGCTGAGGTGGACGCCCATGGACGCCTCGCCGCCGGAGACCGCTGGGTCCTCCAAGGCCGCCCGCAACATCGCCGCCCGGCTGGGCCAGGAGCCAGCCTCGCTGAGGCGCAATGCCAGATCGACGCCCTCGCCTTGGACGGCGCCGCTGACCAGCGGCATCAGGCGGTTGTAATCGGCACAGGCCAGGGTGATGGTCATTGCGCGACGTTACCGCCATCCAACCGGCCTTGGCCATGGTGCCCTGCGGCTAAAGGGGGTCGCCCGCCTCCATCGTCGCCAGGAGGCGTGCGGCGCGCGCCCGGATCTGCGCCAGCCGCTCCGGCGCCATCCGGTCCAGGTTACGCAGCGGCATCTGCATGCGGGTGTTGCCGGCGAAGCGCGCGGCGTGCCTCGCGATGAAGTCCCAGTAAAGCGCGTTGAACGGGCAGCCCCGCTCCCCCGCGGAGTCCTTCACGTCGTAATGGCACCCGGAGCAGTAATCGCTCATGCGGTTGATGTAGGCGCCGGAGGCCGCATACGGCTTCGACCCGACGATCCCGCCATCGGCAAACAACGCCATGCCACGGGTGTTGGGCATCTCGACCCACTGGTAGGCGTCGGCGTAGACGATCAGGTACCACTCATCCACCTGCGCCGGGTCCAGCCCGGCCAGCAGGGCAAAATTGCCCGTGATCATCAGGCGCTGGATGTGGTGGGCATAGGCGTTGGCGCGTGTGTCGGCGATCGCGTGGTGCAGGCAGTTCATCCGCGTTTCCGCATCCCAATAGAAGTGCGGCAAGGCATTTGTCGCCTCCAACGCGTTGAGCCTGCTGTATTCAGGCATATGCAGCCAGTAGACGCCGCGCACGAACTCCCTCCAGCCTAAGATCTGGCGGATGAACCCCTCGGCGGCGTTCAGCCGCACCCGCCCGGCGCGGTAGGCCGCCTGCGCCGCTTCCACCGCCTGCATCGGCAGCAGCAGCCCGGCGTTGATCGAGGTCGAGACCAGCGCGTGGAAAAGAGTCGCCTCGCCCGTCTTCATCGCATCCTGCCAGTCGCCGAACTGCGGCAACCGGTGGGTGACGAAATCGTCCAGCACGGCCCGGGCGTCCACCGCCGTCACCGGCAGGGCAAACCCGTCGCAGGTGCCGAAATGGTCGCCGAACTGCTCGCGCACCAGGGCCAAGACGTCGCGCGTGATGGCATCGGGCTCGATCCGCGGCGGAGATGGCACCTGCACGCCGCGTGGCAGGCGCTTGCGATTTTCGGCGTCGAAATTCCAGCGGTTGTCGGCCGGCGTGCCGTCCTCGTCCATCAGAACGCCGTAGCGGCTGCGCATCTCGCGGTAGAAGAACTCCATCCTCAGCGTCCGCTTGCCCTGCGCCCAGGCGCGGAACTCCCGGATGCTGCACAGGAAGCGCGTGTCCGTGCGGATCTCCACCTCCAACCCGACCAGCTCGTGCCACTCCGCCATGTCGCGGGCCAGCCGCCACTCGCCACATTCCGTGGCAACTACGCGTTCCGGCCGCCGGCGCTGCACCGCCCGCGCCAGTTCCCCGCGCAGGCTGTGCGTGTTGTACGGGTCGTCCAGCGTGACATAATCCACCGTTACGCCGCGGGCGCGCAGGGCGCGGGCGAAGTGGCGCATGGCGGACAGCACCAGCACGATCTTCTTCTGATGATGGCGGACATAGGTGCATTCGTCGCGGACCTCCGCCATCAGCACGGTGTCCGCGGCCGGATCGAGGTCGCTCAGCACGGACAGGCTGGCGCTGCATTGGTCTCCCAAAACGACTCGAAGCGTGCCCACCTGTGTTTCCTTTCGCCGCCGAACGTGGCGCTGGCGGCGGTGGCGACAAGGCGGCCGGGCCGTGCCATCATCCGGCCTGCCCATGCGCCAGCTCCTCCTCCTCCGGCACGCCAAGTCCTCCTGGGACGACCCGCAGCTTTCCGACCATGCGCGGCCGATCAACCTGCGCGGGCAACAAGCGGCCGCGGTGATGGCGCGCGAGATCAAGCGGCTGGGTCTGCTACCCGACACGGTGCTGGTGTCGTCGGCCCGGCGCACGCTGCAAACGCTGGCAGCGCTGGGCCCGTGGGACACGCCGCCGCGGATCGAGCCGATGGACGCGCTTTACCTCGCGCCGAAGGGCGACCTGCTGGACGTGCTGCGGGACGTGGCGCCGGGCGCGCGTTGCGTCCTGCTAGTCGGGCACAATCCCGGGCTGCACGACCTGGCGATGATGCTGGCGGGGGCGCACGCGGCCGTCACCGACAAGCACGTCCAGCGGCTGGCCTCGGGCTATCCGTCCGGTGCGCTGGCGGAGTTCGCGGTCGCCGTGCCGTGGGGCGAGTTGGGCGAGGTCGGCGCCCGCCTAACGCGCTTCCTGGTGCCAACCGACCTAACGGCGGTGACTGCCTAGACCGATGGCGCGGCTGGAGTTCTGCTTGCCGCCGGCCGACCTGCCCCGGCTGTTGCGCAAGCCGGTGTTCGGCCGCCGCAGCGGACGGGGTACGGCGGCGAACCTGGTTTGGCACGACACCGCCGGGGGCGAGCTGGCCGCCGAGTTGCTCAGCCTTTGCCAAACCAAATCGGGGTGGCGGCTGGAGCGGTGTGGCCCGCGCCCTGGCGAGGCATGGCCGCCGGGCACGCCGGCACCGCTGGTCGCTGAGGCGGCTGAGCTGACCGCATTGCCGCCACTGCCGGGACCGTTGATCCCGGTCGCCGGCTTCGAAGGCGAATGCCGCCTTATCCGCATCGGGTCGGACGAAGCCGCGACGCTGATGGTGTTGAGCGGCGTGCTGCGGGGCGTGGCGCAGGCGCAGCCGAGCTGTCGCCTGCTGTTGGACGGCCCGCCGGCGTTGCTCGCCAGCTTGACGGTCGATTGGGCCGCCAGCCTGCCGATCACGCCGGCGCCGTGCTCCTTGGCAACGGAGGCGCTGGCAGTCGCCAGGGGAATGGCCACGCCCCGCCGCAGCGGCGCTCCGCGCGTGCCCGCCGGGCAGACGGTGGCCGATGCCTTCGTGTCGGTGGTCGGCCACCTGACCGGGGTGATCCTTGCCGGCGTGCCGGACGCGGCGGCGGGCCTGTCCGAAGCGCCGGTGCACGAAATGCGGGTGGCCGTCCGGCGGCTTCGCTCGGCCTTGTCGGTGTTCGGGCGCGTGGTCGGCGACTCCAGCGTCGGCGACGTGAAGCAGCAGCTTTCCGCCTTCGCCAGGATGCTAGGCGCCGCGCGCGACTGGGACGTCTTCCTTGCCGGCGCCGGAGCCAGCCTGGCAGCGGCGATGCCGGACGAGCCGCGCATCCAGGCCCTGCTTACGGACGCAGCCCGGCAGCGCGACGCGGCCTATGCCGTGCTCCGGGAGGAGTTCGCTTCCGCCCGGTTTCGCCAGCTCGGCATGGCACTGGTCCATCTGGCGGCCTTGCGGCCTTGGGAAATTGACGCGGATGAGGCGCAACTAGCCTTGTTAGGCCAGGATGCGCGGGACTTTGCCAAGCACGCGCTTGCCCGGCAGCACCGCCGCCTGCTGTCAGCCGGGCCAGACATTGCGGCCGCTCCTGCGGAGGACCTGCACGCGCTGCGCAAGCAAGGCAAGAAACTACGCTACACCACTGAGTTCTTTGCAGAGTTCTACCATCCACGTCGCGTGCGCCGCTTCCTGCGCCGGGTCACGCGATTGCAGGAGGCGTTGGGTCACCTGAACGACGCCGCAGCGGCAGCCAGCCTGATGCAGCCCTTGGCCGGCAGCGGCGCGCGGCAGTTCGCCATTGGCGCCGTGCGGGGCTTCACCGCAGCCGGCGGGTCGCATGCGCGGGTTGCCGTGGCGAAGAGTTGGGCGAAGGTTCGGCGCGCTAAGCCGTTCTGGTTGTAACAACAACCAAGCGCTCACGGCCGCGCTTGCAAGTCGCTCGCCGGTCGCGCTAGGCATCGTTTCGACCTCCGCCTCCGGGATATCTGCGTGTCCATCGATCGTCCCCGTCGCATCTTCCGCTCCTCCAATCGCCCGGCTCGGCCCCATGGATTGCTGCGAACCGCCACGGTGGCGTTGCTGGGGGCCGCGGCTGGGGGATCGCTCGTGATGCTCGGCCTGTCCGGCAGCCTGTTCGGGCAGATGACGTCGGAAGCGCGCGTTATTTCGGCGCCGCCGGGACGGGTGGCGGTGATCGACGGCGACACGCTGCGGCTGGACGGCGTCGTCGTGCGGCTGAGCGACCTGCGCGCCCCGGCCCGTGGCCAGCCCTGCGCCGCCGGACCGGATTGCGGTGGGCAAGCCACCGCGGTGCTGGCGAGCCTCGTGCGGGATCGGCAGGTGGAATGCCGGGTGTCCGGCCACGACATGATGGGACGGCCCGCCGCGCGATGCGCCGCCGACGGAGCGGACGTCAACGCGGCCTTGGTGGACGATGGCTGGGCTAAGGCCGAAAACGCCGTGTTCGGAGCTGCCGAAGGCGACGCGCGCGCCCATCGCCGGGGCATCTGGCTGGCCAGTGGCACCGATGCTGCAAGCGCGAAGGTTGCTCCCGGAACGCTTCGCCCTTAATAAAACACATTCGCCGGAGCGTGCCGGTGCAGTTGGACGGCGATCTCCGCCGGCCCGTTTCGACAGGAACCAAGCATGAGCGGCACCGCCAACGGGTCTCTCACAATCACCCTTGAGGGAAGCAACAAGTCGCTGACGGTGCCACTGAAATCCGGCACGATCGGGCCGCAAGCGGCTGATATCAGCAAGCTTTACGGCAGCCTCGGCATCTTCACCTACGATATCGGCTACGGTGCGACCGCCGCCTGTGAAAGCAAGATCACCTATATCGACGGCGACGAGGGCGTGCTGCTGCATCGCGGTTACCCAATCGACCAGCTTGCCGAGAAGTCGACCTTCTTGGAAGTGGCCTACCTGCTGCTGAACGGCGAGTTGCCGAACAAAGCGGAGCGGGCGGAGTTCGACCGCGGCGTCATGCACCACACCATGCTGCATGAGCAATTGCGCAGCTTTTACAGCGGGTTCCGCCGCGATGCTCATCCCATGGCGGTGATGTGCGGCGTGGTGGGGGCGCTCAGCGCGTTCTATCACGACAGCCTGGACATCACGAACGAGGAGCATCGGCGGATCAGCGCCTTCCGCTTGATCGCCAAGCTGCCGACCATTGCCGCCTGGGCCTACAAGTACAATGTCGGCCAGCCCTTCATGTATCCGCGCAACGATCTCGGCTACGCGGAGAACTTCCTGTACATGATGAACGCGGTGCCGGCCGAGGAATACCATGTCAGCCCCGTGCTTGCGCGGGCCATGGACCGCATCTTCATCCTGCACGCCGACCACGAGCAGAACGCCTCGACCTCCACGGTGCGCCTGGCCGGCTCCACCGGGGCCAACCCGTTCGCCTGCATCGCCGCCGGCATCGCCAGCCTGTGGGGCCCGGCGCATGGCGGCGCCAACGAGGCGGTGCTGAAGATGCTGAACGAGATCGGCAGCCCGGAGCACATCCCGGCCTTCATCGAGAAGGTGAAGGACAAGGATAGCAACGTGCGGCTGATGGGCTTCGGCCATCGCGTCTACAAGAACTACGACCCCCGCGCGAAGATCATGCAGCAGACCTGCCACGAGGTGCTGAAGGAACTCGGCATCAAGGATGATCCGACGCTGGACATGGCGATGGAACTGGAACGCATCGCCCTGCACGACGACTACTTCGTTAGCAAGAAGCTGTATCCGAACGTCGATTTCTACTCCGGTATCATCCTGAAGGCGATGGGCATTCCCACCAGCATGTTCACCGTGCTGTTCGCGGTCGCGCGGACGGTGGGTTGGATCAGCCAGTGGAAGGAGATGGTCGAGGACAAGACGCAGCGTATCGGCCGTCCGCGCCAAATCTACACCGGCGCGCCGTTGCGCGACTTCACGCCAATCGCCGAGCGCGGCTGATCGCGGCGCGCCCTCGCCCGGCCTGGGCGAGGGTGCACCGGCTTCCTTGATGCGGCTCTATATCGACGCTGACGCCTGCCCAGTGCGCGAGGAGGTGTATCGGGTAGCGGCCCGCACCCGCTCCGACGTGCTGGTGGTGCATAACGGCTCCCGCCCGATCCGTCCGCCGCAGCAGCCGGGTGTGCAGATGGTGATCGTGCCCGACGGGCCGGACGCCGCCGATGACTGGATCGCGGAGCGCATCGCGCCGGGCGACATCTGCATCACCGCCGACATCCCGCTGGCCAAGCGTTGCCTGGACAAGGGGGCGCGGGCGCTCGGCCACACCGGCCGGCCCTGGACCGGCGACAACATCGGCAGCGCCCTGGCGGGTCGGGAGATCGCCCGGCACTTGCGGGAAGTCGGGCTCGGCGGCGGCGGCCATGCCAGCCTCACCCAGGCCGACCGCTCCCGCTTCAGTTCGGCGCTGGATGCGGAGGTGGTTCGAGCCCGGCGTGATGCAGCGCGGCCCGTGCCACCAGCGGGTCGTCCGTGATGATCGCGTCGACGCCCCATTTCGCCAGGCGTACGACGGCGTCCGGCGCGTTGACCGTCCATGGCACGACGCGCAGGCCGGCCGCGTGGGCCCGCTGCAGCAGCTCGGGCGTCAGCTCTCGGTATTGCGGCGACCAGGTGCCGCCGCCCTGCTCCACCACCGTGTCCGGCAGCCGTGCCTGGCCGCCGCGCCAGGCACGGGTGCTGCGGGTGGTCAGCCAGGCATAGGCCAGGTCGGGCCGCAGGCGTCGCAGATACCGCGGGCCGCGCCAGTCGAAGGATTGCACGACGACCCGCTCGGTCGCCCCGGCCCGGTCCGCTGCCTCGGCCACCGCTTCCACCAGGCGCTCCGGCGGCAAGGTCAGGCGTGGACGGTTGAAGTAGGTCTTCACCTCCACCGTCCAACGCGCATGCGGGTGCAGGCGCAGCACCTCCTCGAGCATCGGGATAGTAGCGCCGTCGGCCGGCACCTGGCGCGGGAAGCGCTTGGCAGTGCGGCTGCCGGGCCGCAACCGGCCGACGTCGAACGCCTGCAACTGCGCGTAATCCAAGGCCTGCAGCGCCATGTCGGCGGTGGTGATCCAGTGCCCGTCAGACGTGCGGGTGAGGTCGGGCGACAGGCACGCGTCGTGGCTGAGCACGGCCACACCATCCCGCGTCATCCCCACGTCGATCTCGAAGCTGTGGACACCGGCGGCCAGTGCGGCGCGGAACCCGGCAACGGTGTTTTCCGGGAACAGCGCGCGGGCGCCGCGATGCCCGATCAGCTCCGGTATCACGGTGGCAGTCAGGCGCTCAGTCGTTCCCGCATTCGCAGCCCGGCGTCGGCCCGGTGTCGCCGCGGACGACGTGGTGGTCGATCCATTCCGACACCAGCCGGCGCGCTTCGTTGAGGGACGCCTCCGGATGGTGGATGCGATACAGAACGGTGCAGGCGCGGAACGCTTCCATGTCCAGGTTGCCCGTGGCGCGCAGCTCCCGATAAGCGGTGACCACCGCCCGTTCGCATCGCCGTCCGATCACCGTCCCGTCGCGTCCCACAGGCCTGCCTCCAATTGCGACTCTCTCGCAAACGAGAGCGGATGGTAGGCGGGTCGGCGTCCGGCAGCAAGCCTGGCGTGCTAGCCGGCCCGGACCGCCTCGGCGATCGCCCGGCCGACATCTGCCGTGCCGGCCTGGCCGCCCATGTCGCGCGTGCGCGGCCCGCCTTCCCGCAGCAACGCCTCGAAGCTGCCGATGATGGCCTGGGCTGCCTCCGCCTCGCCCAGATGATCCAGCATCATCGCCGCCGACCAGATCTGGCCGATCGGGTTGGCGATGCCCTTGCCGGCGATGTCCGGCGCCGAACCGTGCACCGGCTCGAACATGGAGGGATGCAGGCGCTCCGGGTTGATGTTGGCGGAGGGCGCGATGCCGATGCTGCCCGCCACGGCCGGCCCAAGGTCGGACAGGATGTCGCCGAACAGGTTGGACCCGACCACGACGTCGAACCAATCCGGGTGCTGCACGAAATGCGCGCACAGGATGTCGATGTGGAATTGCGCCGTCGCCACGTCGGGATAGTCCGCCTTCATCGCCGCGAAACGCTCGTCCCAATACGGCATGCTGATGGTGATGCCGTTGGATTTGGTGGCGGAGGTGACGTGCCGGCGCGGCCGGGTGCGCGCCAGCTCAAACGCATAGCGCATGATCCGGTCGGTGCCGCGGCGGCTGAACACGCTCTGCTGGCTGACGAACTCATGCTCGGTACCGTCGAACATGCGGCCGCCGATGGCGGAATACTCGCCTTCCGTGTTCTCGCGCACCACCACGAAATCGATGTCGGCCTCGCCACGGCCGGCCAGCGGGGTGCGTGCGCCCGGCATCAGCTTGCAAGGCCGCACCGAGGCGTACTGGTCGAAGCCGCGGCGGATCGGGATCAGCAGGCCCCACAGCGAGGTGTGGTCGGGCACGCCGGGCCAGCCCACCGCCCCCAGCAGCACGCTGTCTGACTCACGAAGCTGGTCCAGCCCGTCCGCCGGCATCATCGCCCCGGTTCGAACGTAGGTCTCGCAGGACCAGTCATAATGCGCTGGCTTCAACGTGAAGCCAAAACGGGTGGCGGCGGCGTCCAGCACCTCCAGCGCGGCGGGGACGACTTCCTTGCCGATGCCGTCCCCGGGGATGACGGCGATCTTGTAGCTGCGTTCCATGCCGCGAAACCTGCGTCGGCTGGCCCGCCGGGTCAATCGACGGCTTGCGGCCCGATCGACATGCGGGCGCGGATTTCCTTGGCCACGCGCCCGGCCTCGTCCAGCGGCGTGCGCGGCCAGCCCGCCAGGCTGTTGCCGAGCGGGCGGGCCTGCGTCGCCTGGAACATCAGCGTGTGCAGCCGGCGATGGGATGGCTTGTCGCCCAGGCTGGCGATGAACACCGGCGCTTCCCCGCCGCAAGCCTCGCTGATCATGCTGGGCGAGTCGCCGGTCACGATGATGGCGTCGGCCAGTGCGATCATGGCGGCGTAGGGATTCTCCCCGGGCTCACCCCAGCGGTAAAGCACGTGCATGCTGGGGGTCAGCCCGGCGGCCAGCACGTCGGTCGCTTCCTGGCCGGTGCGACGGCTGGTGGTGGCCAGCACGGAGCCGCCGGCAGCCGCCGCCATGCGGGCCACCTGCCGGGCCAGGGCGTGAGCGGCGGCGGGGCGCATCTCGCCGGCCAGGCCGCCACCGCCCACCAGCAGCGTAATCAGGGGCCGTGGCAGGTGCGACAAGCGGCCGGCCCAGGAGACCCGCGCCTGCGACAGCATCAAGGGGGACAGGCGGTGCGGCTCGCCTAGCACCTCCACCACGTTGGGGGCGTGGTGCGACCGGAGGTGGCGGGGCTCCACCAGCAGGTCGAACAAGCGCGCCCGCCAGCGCGGCGTGCCGCAATGCACCAGCCGCGTGCCGAACCCTTCCCGCAGCCACAACGCCACCGCTTCGGATCGCGGCCCGGCGGAGATCGCCACCGCCGGCCCTTGCGGGGCGGAAAACGGCCAGCCCGATGCCAGCAGCCCGCGCAGCGACCCACGGGGCGACAGCCCGAACATGCGGGCGTGCCAGCGCCAAGCCAGTGGCACCCGCAGATGCGGCACGCCCAGCCGCTCCGCCACGCCGATCGCCTGGTCGGACGCGCTGTCGAACGGGTCGTCCAGCACCCATACCGGGGCTGTTTCGTCCATTGGCGGTCCGCCGGGGCTGCGCAGCGCGACCGGCTCACGCATCGGCCGTCGCCCGGCATGGACGCACGAGCCGGCAGCCGCTATCGAACCTGTCTTGCCAACGAGGGGCCGACATGCCGCAGCAGCACCAGACCGATTGGGATCGCGACGCGGCGCTGACCACGGCGCGCATCCTGCTAGAGATCAAAGCCGTCAATTTCCGTCCTGAAGAACCTTATACCTTCACGTCCGGCTGGAAGTCTCCGGTCTATATCGACTGCCGCCGGATCATCTACTTCCCCCGGGCACGCGCGAAGATCTGCGCCCTGGGTGTCGAGAAGATAGGGCGCCACATCGGCTACGAAAGCATCGAGGCCGTGGCCGGCGGTGAAACCGCGGGCATTCCGTTCGCCGCCTGGATCGCCGACCGCATGATGGCACCCATGGCCTATGTCCGAAAGAAGCCGAAGGGCTTCGGCCGCAACGCCTTGATCGAGGGCGACGTGCCGGAAGGCAAGCAGACCCTGCTGGTGGAGGACCTCACCACCGACGGCCGCAGCAAGATCCAGTTCGCCCAGGCGCTGCGCGACGCGGGCGCCATCGTCAACCACGCCTTCGTGGTGTTCTTCTACGGCGTGTTCCCCGGCAGCTTCGAAACTCTGGCCGAGATGGACGTTTCGCTGCACAGCCTGTGCACCTGGTGGGACGTGCTGGAAGCGTGCCGGGAACGGCCGTATTTCGCCGAACCCGCCTTGGCGGAGGTGCGACGCTTCCTGGAGGACCCGGTTGCCTGGTCGGCGGCCCATGGCGGGGTCGCCAGTGCGGAGGAAGCCGCCGCGCGCCGCGCCGCCAGTTAGCCGCGCGCCGCCGGGCGTTCGCCTGCGACCGCATGGCAGCCCGCCTTGGCTAGCGGATGAACGCGTCGGTCCACCCGACTTCCCCGGACGGTTTCAGCTTCACCTGAAGCCGGCCTGGGCCTTGGCGGCTGACGATGTCCACGCCGCGCTCCTGGTTGATCAGCCGGCAGCCGGAAAGTGGGTCGCCCGGGTCGGCAACGCCATCGGCGATGCGGCGATTGACCTCGCCCCGATGCTGCAGATCTCCTTCGGTCGTGCAGATCACGGCGCCGGGTTCCAGGCGCGGGCCGGCGATGCCCCGGGTCGGCGTCAGCGTGGACACCCTGGGTGGAACGGAAGGAGGCAGGGTGTCCTCATCGCCGCCACCCCGCCCCCCACGGCCGCGGGACTGCGCCCCGGCGTCCGACGCGGCCATCGTGGCGCAGGCGAGCGCCGCCACCACCAGCGTGACACGTCTCATTCGATCACCGCCCCCGTTGTTTGCCCCCTCCTAAGCACAGTCGCCGCGATTGTCACAGGCCACGGCGACGGATGCGCAGGGGTTCCCCGCTTCGCCTCCCGGGCCTAGCATCGCGGGCTTACCGATGCAGGAGGCCCGCATGCCCGTCCGCCCCAACTCCGCTGCCGCCCGAGATGTGGCCCACACCCTGCATCCCTACACGGACCTGGTGGCGCACGAATCGGCTGGCCCGATGGTGATCAGCCGCGGCAAGGGCGTGCGTGTCTGGGACGAGGACGGCAAGGAATACATCGAAAGCGTGGCCGGGCTATGGTGCGCCTCGCTCGGCTTCGACAACGAGCGCCTGGCCAAGGCCGCGTATGACCAGATGCGCGTGCTGCCGTTCTACCACGCCTTCACCGCCAAGTCGCACGGGCCGCTGATCGAGCTGTCGGAAATGCTGACCGAGCGGGCGCCGCTGGAAGACGGGCGGGTGATCTTCTCGAACTCCGGCTCGGAAGCCAACGACACCGCCATCAAGATGGCCTGGTACTACAACAACGCGCTGGGCCGCCCGGCCAAGAAGAAGATCATTGGGCGGTTGCGGGGCTATCACGGCATCACCTTGGCCGCGGCGTCGCTGACCGGGCTGCCGTACAACCACCGCTCGTTCGACCTGCCGTTGCCCGGCTTCGTCCACACGATGACGCCAGACTTCTACCATGGTGGCCAGGCGGGCGAGAGCGAGGAGGCATTCGCCAGCCGCTGCGCCGCCGAACTGGAAGCGCTGATCCAGGCCGAGGGCCCCGACACGATCGCTGCCATGTTCGCCGAGCCGATCATGGGCGCGGGCGGCGTGATCGTGCCGCCGGCCACGTATTTCGAGAAGATCGGCGCCGTGCTGCGCCGCCACGACATCCTGCTGGTGGCCGACGAGGTGATCTGCGGCTTCGGCCGCACCGGCAATTACTGGGGCACGGAAACTTTCGGCATGCAGCCGGACATCGTCACCTGCGCCAAGGCGCTGTCGGCGGCCTATATGCCGATCTCGGCCACCATCATCAGCCAGAAGGTGTTCCGCCCGATCGCGGAGGAAAGCCACCGCATCGGCACGTTCGGGCACGGCTACACCTATTCCGGCCATCCGGTGCCGGCCGCGGTGGCGATCGAGGCGTTGAAGATCTACGACGAGATCCGCATCGTCGACCACGTGCGCGAGGTGGGTCCGCACATGCAGGCCGAGTTGCGCCGCCGCTTCGCCGGGCACGAGTTGGTGGGCGAGGTCCGTGGCATCGGCATGATCGGCGCGATGGAGCTGGTGGCGGACAAGGCATCGCGGCAGAACTTCGACCCGGCAATGAAGGTCGCAGGCCGGTTCAGCAAGCTGGGGGAGCAGCACGGCGTGATCTGCCGCGGCCTGCCCAATGACAGCATCGCGTTCAGCCCGCCGCTGATCATCACGCCGGCCGAGATCGACGAGATGCTGGACCGGGTGAGCCGCGCGCTGGACGAACTGACGGTGCAGCTCCGGCGGGAGCGGATGGCAGTCGTCTGAGCTGGAGCCGGCCGACCTTGCTTTGGTGATCGCGCTGGACGGATCGGCCAGCGTTAATTTCGCCGAGTTCAACGCCATCACCGGCGGCCTTGCCGCGGCGCTGCGCGACCCGGAGGTGGTGGCCGCGCTACGGGGCGGTGCCCGGCGGGCCAGCCTGCTGTGCCTGCTGTTGTGGTCTGGCATGGCGGCCCACGAGGTGATGGTGGAGTGGACGCGCGTTGCGTCAGACGCCGAGATCGACGCCTTTGCCCAGGCGGTGGCGGACGTGCCGCGCGTGGTACCGGCCGGGCAAACCGCCATCGGGGAAGCCCTGCTCGCGGCCGAAGCGTTGCTGGGCGCCCTGCCCGCCCCCGCCAGCCGGCGGGTGATCGACGTGGCGGGGGATGGGCGCAGCAACGCGGGCATCGCGCCCGGCAGCGTGCGCGACCGGTTGGCGGCGGCGGGCGTCACGATCAACGGGCTGTGCGTGCTGCACGAGGAGCCCGATCTGCTGCAAAGCTACGCGGCGGAGGTCATCGGCGGCCCCGGCGCCTTCGCTGTGGCGTGCCAGGATTACGACGCCTTCGCCGACGCCATGCGCCGCAAGCTGGTTCGCGAACTGTCCTGACTGGACAGGCGGTTCTTCAGGCCCGGATCAGCGTGCCGATCCCGGCTTGCAGGAACATCTCCAGCAGGCACGCGTGGGGCAGCTTGCCGTCCAGGATCACCGCCCCCTTCACCCCGCCACGAACCGCCGCGACGCAGGTCTCGACCTTCGGGATCATGCCGCCGGTGATCACGCCGCTCGCACACAGCCGGTCCACGTCCGCGATCGTCAACTCCGGCAGCAGCTTCTTGTCGGCGTCCAGCACGCCGGGCACGTCGGTCAGCATCAGCAGCCGCTTGGCTCCCAGCGCAGCCGCCACCGCACCGGCCACAGTGTCCGCATTGATGTTGTAGGTTTGCCCGTCCTCACCCCAGCCGACCGGGGCGATCACGGGGATCAACCCGGCGCCCGTGAGGGCATGGATCACCCGCACGTCGATCTCGGCCGGCTCGCCGACGAAGCCCAGGTCCAGCACGCGTTCGATCCGGCTGTCCGGGTCGCGCACGGAGCGTTGCAGCTTGCGAGCGCGGATCAGCCCGCCATCCTTGCCACAGATGCCCACCGCCAGGGCGCCGGCCGCGTTGATCAGCCCGGCCACGTGCTTGTTGACCGTCCCGGCCAGGACCATTTCGACCACTTCCACCATCGCCGCGTCGGTCACGCGCAGCCCGTCCACGAAGGTGGACTGGATCGCCAGCCGCTTCAGCATGGCGTTGATCTGCGGGCCGCCGCCGTGAACGATCACGGGGTTGATGCCCACCTGCTTCAGCAGGGCGATGTCGCGGCCGAAATTCTCTGCCAGGTGCTGCTCGCCCATGGCGTGGCCGCCGTATTTCACCACCACAGTGGCGCCGGCATAACGGCGCAGGTATGGCAGGGCGTGCGCGAGGATGCGGGCCTGCTCGGTCGGCTCCGTCTTGATGATGTCCTCGAGTTTGATGCTCATGCAGACACAGCCCTTGGCGGAAAAGGAGGCCAGCTAGCTTCGGGCGTGTCGCCGGGTCAACCCGTGAGGGCGGCCAGGCTGGCGCGCAACGCCTCAATCCCGTGGCCGGAGCTGCTGCTGGTGGTGGCGACCTCCGGATACGCGGCGGGGTGCTTGCGCGCGATCGCCCGCATCTCGTCCTGCTTGGCGCCTAAGGCGCGCGGCTTCACGTCGTCCGACTTGGTCAGCACCAATTGGTAGGTGACCGCGGCACGGTCCAGAAGCTCCATCGCGGCAGTGTCGGACGCCTTCACCTCGATCCGCGCGTCAAGCAGCAGCAGCACCCGGTGCAGGGTCGGCCGGCCGCGCAGGTAGTCGAACATCAGGCCCTGCCAGTCCTCCTTCACCGACTTGGCCGCCTGCGCGTAGCCGTAACCCGGCATGTCCACCAGCGTCAGCCGACCGCCGAGGTCGAAGAAGTTCAACTGTCGCGTGCGGCCGGGCGTGTGGGACGCGCGAGCCAGGGCGTGATGCCCGACCAACGCGTTGATCAGGCTGGACTTGCCGACGTTGGACCGCCCGGCGAAAGCGATTTCCGTCCCCGCCGGTGGCGGGAGCTGATCCAGCCGCTGCGCCGCGAAAAAGAACTTGCAGGGCGCGGCGAACAGCAGCCGCCCCCGCTCGAGCGCCTGGGCGTCTAGCTCTTCGCGCCCTGGCTCTTCGGGGTTCGGGGGATCGACGCCGTCACCGCCGGGCCCACTTTCGTTTGCCGCATGATCAGCCATTGTTGCAGCACCGTGAGGGTATTGTTCCAGCTCCAGTAGATCAGCAGCCCGGCGGGGAACCGGCCCATCATGAACATGAATATTAGCGGCATGAACTTGAACAGCCGCGCCTGCATCGGGTCCGGCGGCGGCGGGTTCAACTGCTGCTGGATGTACATCGTCGCACCCATGATCAACGTCCAGGCCGACAGGTGCAGGAAGCCCGCATAATGCGTCGGGTCAACCGGTATGAGGCCGAACAGGTTGAACACGTTGGTCGGGTCGAGCGCCGAAAGGTCGTGGATCCAGCCGAAGAACGGCGCGTGCCGCATCTCGATGGTGACGAAGATCACCTTGTAGAGCGAGAAGAACACCGGGATCTGCACCAGCATGGGCAGGCAGCCGCTTGCCGGGTTTACCTTCTCCGCCTTGTAAAGCTGCATCATCTCGGTCTGCAGCTTGGTCGGATCGTCCTTCAGGCGCTCGCGCAACGCCGTCATCTTCGGCCCGAGCAGCTTCATCTTGCTCATCGAGCGGTAGGATTTGTTGGCCAGCGGGAAGAACAGCAGCTTGGCAAACACGGTGAACACCATGATGGCCACGCCGAAATTGCCCAGAACGCCGTTCAGCCAGTCCAGCGCATAGAAGATCGGCTTGGTCAGGAACCAGAACCAGCCGAAATCGACCGCATAGGAGAACAACGGGACATGGTCCGCCTGCTCGTAGCGCGACAGCAGGTGAACCTCCTTGGCGCCGGCAAAGGCGCTGAAGGTCGTGGACGCGTCGGCGCCCGGCGCGACCGTCACCGGTGCCGTGGCGGTGAAGTCCGCCTGGTAGCGGTCCGGCCCGGCGGCCGACCGGCCGTGCCGGTAGGTCGCAGTCTGCGGCACGGCCTGGTCGGGGATCACCGCGGTCAGCCAGTACTTGTCCGTGATGCCGATCCAGCCGCCCGTGGTCGAGGTGGTTTGTGCAACCCCGCTATTCTTCGCGGCCTCGCTTTTGACGGTGGCATAGCTTGGGTCGTCCAGCTTGCCGTTCAGCACGCCGAGCGGGCCTTCGTGCAGGATGTAGTACCCGGCGGTGACCGGCTCGTAATCCCGGCGCACCCGCTCGTACGGGTGCAATGCCAGCGGCGCGCCCGTGTTGTTCTTCACCGACTGCGTCACGGTGAACATGTAGAAGTCGTCGATTTCCAGCTTGATCGAGAACAGCAGCCCGGCGCCGTTATCCCAGGTCAGCGTCAGCGGCGCGCCCCGGGTCAGCTCCTTGCCGGACGCCGTCCAATCGGTCGCGTCGGTCGGCAGCTTCACGCCGGGCGTGTCGCTGGTCCAGCCATATTGGATGTAGTTCGGTTCCGGATCGCTTTGCGGCTCCAGGATGCGGACCAGGGGCGAGGCCGGGTTGACCTCCTCGTGGTAGTCTTTCAGCACCAGGTCATCCAACACGCCGCCCCGCAGGCTGACGCTGCCGCTGACGCGGTCGGCGTTGATGGGAATGCGCTGCACGTCCTTCGGCGCGGGGACCGATTCCGGCTCGGTGCCGGGGAAGGACGGGTCCGCCGTGCGGCGAACCTGTTCCGGCGCCGGGCTGTTCACCGCGGCGGTTTGCTGGGTCGGCGGCCGTGGCGGCGCCTTCGGCATCAGGAACTGGAAGCCGAGCAGGATCGCCAAGGAAACGGCGATGGCAACGATGAGGCGCTTCTGGTCCATGCGGGCGATCAGCTCTCGGGCTTGGGGACGGGATCGAGGCCGCCCTCGTTCCAGGGGTTGCAACGCAGGATGCGCCGAGCGGCCAGCGCACTGCCCCGCATTGCGCCGTGGGTGCGCAGCGCCTCCACGGCATAGTCGCTGCATCCCGGGTGGAAGCGACAGTTGGCGCCGATCAGCGGGCGGATGGTCCACTGGTAGCCGCGTACGACGCCTCCCAGCAAGGCGGCGGCCGGCGTCACGGCACGCCGGCCTTGTCCAGCGCGCGCCGCAGATCGTCCATTAGCGCCGGGAATGGGCGGCTGCGCGTGCCGTCCCGGCCGATCAGCACCAGGTCGACCGACGTGACGGGACGCTGGAGGAACAGCAAGCGGGC
The DNA here is from genome assembly GCA_965199555.1 of Acetobacteraceae bacterium. Taxonomy (GTDB): domain Bacteria; phylum Pseudomonadota; class Alphaproteobacteria; order Acetobacterales; family Acetobacteraceae; genus LMUY01. The sequence continues at coordinate 91,836 of CBDASJ010000008.1, forward strand.
TGCTTCCTTCAAGCGACGGCGCGTGCGGTTGCGGACGACCGCGTTGCCCACCTTCTTGGTGACGGTGAAGCCGACGCGCGCCGGGCCGGGCTGGGGCTGCGGCAGGGCTTGCAGGACGAGGCCGGGCAGCGCGGCCTTGCGGCCGGCCTTGGCCGCGCGCAGGAACTCGGCGCGGCGCTTCAGCCGAAGCGGCGTTGGCGCGCCAATGGGGGCAGGCGCCCGGTCCGGCGCCATGCTGCGCCTAGGCCGAAAGCTTCTTGCGGCCGATCCGGCGGCGGTTCGCGATGACCTTGCGGCCGCCCACGGTCGCCATGCGGGCGCGGAAGCCGTGCCGGCGCTTGCGGACCAGCTTCGAGGGTTGATAGGTGCGCTTCACGGCGATTCTCCAACAGCGGTCGGGGCTCGCTCTCGCGGACCCTGCTCAGCGGCCGGCTTATAAGCGTCCGCCCCGCACGGCGTCAATTCACCGTCATACCAGCAACCGGAGCGACGGGCGTCCGGAAGAAACCCGCTGACTCGGCCTGCGTCTGGACGGGTGCAGCAGGAGTTCTGATGATTGCGCGCGCCCGATCCGCCTTCCCGCCCGGCTGTCCACGCGGCCCAATGGTTCGTCGCGCTGGCCCTGCTGGTCTTTCTCGGGGAAGCGCTTGGTTATTCGGCCTACCTGCTGGCCGGAACGGTGCTGCCACGCCCCGCCGCATGGGGGGTAGTCCTGGTCGTGGCGCTGGCAGTCGCTGCGATCGCGACGCTGCTGCTTCAGCGGCTGGTGTTGGACCGGATGCGCAGCGTCGCCGAGGCGGCGGAGCGGGTGTCGCGGTTGGAACTGGCCAACAAGGTCGAGCAGCATCGCAAGCTGCGCCACGACATTCGCGGTGCGCTGTCGCCCGTGCTGCTGGTTGCCGACCGGTTGATCAACCACGCGGACCCGGCCGTGAAGCGGTCCGGCGAGATCATGGTCCGCACCGTGGAGCGCGCCACCGCCGTGCTGGCGGAGGCGGGGGACGCCGACCTCAATCCTCCCGCCGATCCTTGAACTCAACGTCCCGATGGACGTGCACGCTCATCAGGATGCCGAATCCCAGCATCACGGTCAGCGAGGCCGACCCGCCATACGACACCAGCGGCAGCGGCACGCCGCCCACTGGGATGGCGCCCGTCACCATGGCGATGTTCACGGCGACGTAGAGGAAGAAGTTCACGGCCAGGCCCAGCGCCACCAGCCGGCCGAACTGGTGCCGGCAGCGCAGCGCGATCGCCATGGCGCCGAGCACGATCAGCAGCAGCAGGGCCATGATGGCCAGGCAGCCGACGAAGCCGAACTCCTCAGCCAGCATGGTGAAGATGAAGTCAGTTTGCTTTTCCGGCAGGAAGTTCAGGTGACCCTGCGTTCCCTGCAAAAAGCCCTTGCCCCACATCCCGCCGGAGCCGAGGGCGATCTTGGATTGCTGGATGTTGTAGCCGGCCCCCAGCGGGTCGCTTTCCGGGTTCAGGAACGTCTCGATCCGGGCGCGCTGGTAGTCGTGCAGGTAGCTGTAGCCGATGCGCGCCGCGAACGGGATGGGCAGCACCACCAGCGCGATCTTCCACCAGCGCACGCCCGCGGCGAGGAAGATCGAGCCGCCGATGATCGCCGTGATGACGGCAGTGCCGAGATTGGGTTCCTTCAGGATCAGCAGCACGGGCACGGCGACCGCTACCGCCGGCGGGATCAGGAACAGCGGGTTGCCCATGCGTTCCCAGGTCGCCCGGTGGAACCAGGCGGCGAGCGCCACCACCAGGGCGATCTTCATCAACTCCGACGGCTGCAATTGGGTGCCGCCGAGCTCGATCCAGCGCTGGGCGCCCTTGCCGACATGGCCGACGCGCAGCACCAGGATCAACAGGGCGAGCGACACGGCATAAAGCGGCCAGGCCAGCCGGGCGAGAATGCGGATGTCGACCAGGGCGATGCAGAGCATCATCACCAGGCCGAAGGCGAAGCGGATCGCCTGCTTGCCCGCATACGGGTCGGGCGAGCCACCAGCCGCGGAATACAGCGCGGCGTAACCGACACCGGCCAGCGCGCAGATGAGCAGCACGTAGATCCAGGAAATCTGGAACAGCTTGGTGGTGAGGCCGAAGGACGGTTCCGCCCGGATCAGCCGCCGTTCGTTGATCACGCCGCGCTCACGACCGGTCTGCCAGTTTCTGCCCCTGCGGCTCGACCCGGTTGACCGGGTCGCGGGTCAGCGCGTCGACCATGATTTCCCGCGCCAGCGGGGCGGCCGCCGCGGCTCCGGCATTGCCGTGCTCGACAACCAGGCTCACGGCGTAGCGCGGTGCGTCGTAGGGGGCGAAGGCGACGAACAGCGCGTGCGGACGGTACTCCCACGGCAGGTTCTCGGACTTGAAGTTGCCATGCTCCCGCAACTCGCGGGACACGTGCCGCACCTGGCTGGAGCCCGTCTTGCCGGCCAACTGCATGCCAGGCATCCCCAGCCGGGCCAGCGGCGCCGTGCCGCCAGGGTCGTTGACCACGGCGAACATGCCTTCCCGGCAAAGCTGGAGATGGTGCTCCTGCAGATTCATGCTGGGCCAGTCCGCCGGTGTGATGCCCGGCTGCACCACGCCGTTGAGCGTGCGCGTCAAATGCGGCTGCACCGCGCGGCCGGTCGCGACGCGGGACACGTAGGTGCACAGCGCCAGCGGCGTCGCTTCCACGTAGCCCTGCCCGATGCCGCAGTTCACCGTGTCGCCGATGCCCCAAGGATGGCCGCGCGCTTGCCGCCAGGCGCGGGTCGGCATCAGCCCCTTGCGGGCGCCGGGTAGCTCGATATCCAGGTCCACGCCGATGCCGAAGCGGTTGGCCATGGCGGCCAGCCGGTCGATCCCGACGCGACGCGCCAACTCGAAAAAGAACACGTCGCAGGAGTTCTTCAGCCCGCCCCGCACATCCAGCGAGCCGTGGCCGTACTTGCTCCAGCAATGGAACCGCGTGTCGCCGACATCGAGGTAGCCCGGGCAGTTGATGCGGTCGCCGGGCCCGATCACCTTGTTGTCCAACCCCGCCATGGCGACCGCCATCTTGAAGGTGGAGCCCGGGGGATAAACGCCGGCGGTTGCCTTGTTGATCAGCGGCGCGCGGCGGTTGTTGGTCCACTCGACCCATTGCGCCTGCGACACGCCGGAATTGAACAGGCTCGGGTCGAAGGACGGCGTGGTCGTCATCGCCAGCACTTCGCCGTTGCGGCAATCCATCACCACGGCGGACGCGCTCTGGTCGCCGAGGCGACCAAGCACCTGTTTCTGCAACTCAAAGTCGATGGTCAAGCCGAGGTCCTGGCCCGGCGTGCCTTCCTGCCGGTCCAGTTCGCGGATTACCCGGCCAACCGCATTGACCTCCATCTGCACGGCACCGGCACGGCCGCGCAGCTTCAGGTCGTGGAACTTCTCGACGCCGGCGCGGCCGATGCGGATGCCCGGCAAGGCGAGCATCGGGTCGTCGCCCATGTCCGTTTCGGACGGTGGCGCGACGTAGCCCACCACATGGGCAAGGGTCGGCCCTTCCGGATATTGGCGGGAGGTACCGACATCGACCAGGATGCCGGGCAGGTCGGGCGCGTTGACCTCGATCCGGGCCATGTCGTCCCAACTGAGGAATTCGCGCACCACCAGGGGAATGAAGCGGCGGCGGCGATGCAGCTCCCGCTCGATCCGCGCCCGTTCGTGGTCGGCCAACGAGACCACGCGGCTGAAGGCGTCCAGCGTGCCGCCGACATCGCCCGTCTCCTCCACCATCAGCAGGGCACGCCAGTTCAGCTTGTTGCCGGCCACCACGGTGCCGAAGCGATCCATGATGCGTCCGCGCGGCGGTGCGATCAGCCGGGCGCTGATGCGGTTGCTTTCCGCCAGCGTGGCGTAGCGCCCGCCCTCCTCCACCTGCACCTGGTACAGCCGCCCGGCCAGCACCCCGAGCACGCCCACCTGTCCGGCCGCGACCAGCAAGGCACGGCGGGTGAACACGCCGGTGGTGCGGTTTTCCTTCTTCATGCCTGCTCGGGGTTGGCGAGGCCGCGATGCGCGCGGGTGAACAGCATGGCCAGCATGGGATACAGCCCGGCGGTCAGTGCCCATTGGAACAGCGCAGGGGCGGGGGAAAACAGATGCACGGTCAGCGCGCAGGTCAATGCCCATTGCAGCACGGCCGCCCCGGCGGCGACGCCCAGGAACACCAGCCACACCAACAGGAAGCCTTGCCGGGCCAGAACCCGGCGCCAGCGGACGGCGAACCCGTGCACCACCAGCAGGACCAGCACGGTGACGCCGATCGGCGAAAGGTCCAGCAGGTCCGCCAGCAAACCGATGCCGAACACCACCGCCGGCGGCATGGACGCCGGGCGGAACAGCGACCAGAAGAACACGCAGGCCAGTGCCGCCGCCGACTGCCATTCCGCCTGCCCCGGCACACCCAGGGGAAAGGATGTCGACAACAACATCAACGCGGTGCAGGACGCGGGAAACGCGGCGCGGGAGGCCGCGTCCAATTGCCGCCACAGGGTTTGGCGCGGCCGGATGCCCGGGGTCTTGTCCACTACCGCGGTCCGGCCATCAGCGCTTGCGGTCTGCCACCAGCCGGTTCGGGCTTTCCGGCGGCTGGATCCCCGTCAGGCCGTAATCGAAGATGCGAACCACCTCCAACCGGTCGAGGCGGGCGAACGGCTCCACCTCGGGCACGTTGCTGGCGGTGTAGTGCACGACGCCGATCGGCAGGCCGGACGGAAAGGCGTTGGCTTCCGAGCTCGTCACCACGCGCTCGCCCTCGGCCGGCATGCTGCCTTCCGGCCAGAACATCAGGCGCGGCCGGGCGTTGTTGGTGCCCATCAGCAACGCGCGCGCCCGGCTGTTTTCCAGGATCACGGGGATACGGCTGTTGATGTCGGTGATCAGCAGCACGCGGGCGCTGCGCATGCCCACTTCCGTGACGCGGCCGACCAGGCCGCGTTCGTCCAACGCGATCTGCCCCTTGGTGATGGCCTTGTTCGGCCCGGTGGAAAGCAGCACCGCCCGGGCGTAGACGCCGCCGGCATCCGCCACCACCCGCGCCGTGACGTAGGACGGCGCCGGGTCGGGGATCCAGTTCAGGTTGGCCTTGAGGGTGGTGTTCTCGGCATCCAACGCCATGGCCACCGCCTGCCATTGGCGCAGCCGGTCATTCTCTTCCTTGAGGCGGACGTTCTCCGCCCGCACCGTCAGGATATCGCCGGCATCGGCCACCGCGTTGTGCAAGCGGGCGATCGGCTCGGACACGATGCCGAAGATCGGGGCCAGCGCGTCCGCCAGCGCCATGCGCACCCGTTCCGCCAGGAGCGCATCCGCCTTGCCCACCAGCATGACGCCGAACGCCACGGCGATCAGCACCGGCAGGGTCAGGCGGGACAGCGCCTGACGAACAGGAATCGAGAGCCTGATCAAAGCGTTCGGCGCCCTTGCTAATACATCGACGTCAACACGTTACGCAGCCGCTTCATTTCTTCCAGGGCACGCCCGGTGCCGAGTGCCACGCAGGACAACGGCTCCTCCGCCACCACGACGGGCAGGCCGGTGGCATCGCGCAACACCTGGTCCAGACGGTATAGCAAAGCGCCGCCGCCCGTCAGCACGATTCCTTTGTCGACGATGTCGGCGGCGAGTTCCGGCGGGGTGTTTTCCAGCGCCACCTTCACCGCATCGACGATGGCGCTGACCGGCTCGGCCATGCTTTCCGCGATCTGCCGTTGGCTGACATGCACCTCGCGTGGCACGCCGGCCATCAGGTCACGGCCCTTCACCTCGCGGTATGGGCCTTCCTCGTTGTAGTCCGGCGAGCAGGCGGCGCCGATATCCATCTTGATGCGCTCGGCAGAGCTTTCGCCGATCAGCAGGTTATGGTTGCGGCGGATGTAGCTGATGATCGCCTCGTCCATCTTGTCCCCGCCGACGCGCACGCTACGGCTGTAGACGATGCCGCCCAGCGAGATCACCGCCACCTCCGTGGTGCCGCCGCCAATATCGACGATCATGGAGCCGGACGGTTCCGTCACCGGCAGGCCGGCGCCGATCGCCGCCGCCATCGGTTCCTCGATCAGCATGACCTTGCGGGCGCCGGCCGACTCGGCGCTTTCCTGGATGGCCCGCCGCTCCACGGCGGTGCTGCCGGACGGCACGCAGACGATGATCGTGGGGGAGGAAAAGCCGCGGCGTGCATGCACCTTGCGGATGAAATGCTTGATCATCTCCTCGGCGACCTCGAAATCGGCGATCACCCCGTCGCGCAGCGGCCGAATGGCGGAAATGTTGCCCGGCGTGCGGCCGAGCATCTGCTTGGCTTCCTCACCCACGGCGAGCACCTGCTTCTTGCCGCGCACGTCGGCGATGGCGACGACGGAGGGCTCCGCCAGCACGATGCCGCGGCCCTTGACGTAGACCAGTGTATTTGCCGTGCCGAGATCGATGGCCATGTCGGCTGACATGAACCCGAACAGGTTTCCGAACATCGGAGCAAAGTTTCCAGAATAAGGGGCCAGCGGGCGAAGGCAGGGGCTTAGCGGCCTGCCCCAGCGCGAGCAAGCCCGGGGCGCCGACGGCTAACATGGCAGGAGCATGGCGGCCTTCGCCACGCCACGGACATGCTTGGGCCTTACAGCCCATATCGGCGGTGGAAATGTTTTGTTATTCCATCGCGAGTGATGACACCGAGCCGCTGGACATCGCGTTCATGTGGCCACCTGGCGGGCCGAACCACCCGCCTTGCATGGAGAAGATCGAATGAAGAAGACGAAGGTGATGACGGTCGCGGCCCTCGGCCTGGCACTTGGCCTGGGCGCTTGCAGCGACCCGTATGATCCCGGCCAGCGTGCGATCGGCGGCGGCCTGCTGGGTGCCGGTGCCGGCGCGGCCATTGGCGGGCTGGCGGGCGGTGGCCGTGGCGCGGCGATCGGCGCGCTCGGCGGCGGCGCACTCGGCGCTGGCGCCGGTGCGGTCACCACCCCGCAGCGTCCGGCTTACGGCTACTAAAGCCGGGGCCTTTCCCCGCCGCGGGCGGGTTGCGTTTCGCGTCCATCAGCCCCCTTCCAGCAATGGAAGGGGGCTTTTGCGTTTTGGCCGGGCGGATCGCGATATCTGCCAAGAGTTTCAAATCGTTTCGCGTCAGGCACTCCCCCTCGCGTTATTTTGTTGGTATCGACGCGCACCCTGCCACTGTCGTGGACAAGCCAATGCGGGTCGACCGGCCCGCCGAACACCGAGGAAGACCGTTCCGAATGCCAGCCAGACATTTTGCCGCGTTGCTGTCACTGCCCTTGCTGGGCTTGTCGGCCTGCATGACCCAACCGGCGGCCGTGGCAACCGCCCGGCTGCCCACCTACTCCACGGACCTGTCGGGCAAGGCAGCGAACTGCACGGTCTCCGCCGTTACGCTGGAGGACGGCAAGGAAGCGACGGCGACCATGACGACGGGCGGCGGCGGCTGGTGCGGCATCCCCGTGCGCCGGTCGGACCAACCGCTTGGCGCCGGCCTGCTGACCCAGGCGGCCAAGGGCGGCAACGTCTACGTGCACACGGTTGGCGACGACACGCGGGTCGATTACACACCCCGCGCGGGCACGTCCGGTGCCGATAGCTTCACGGTGAAATTCATTCCAGGAGACGCCACCTTGCGCGTGACCGTCAACGTCGATGCCCCCGCCGTGGCAGCACGGCCGGCCGCCACCCCCGCCCCCGCGGCGACGACCACCACCCATTCGCGGAGAAGCACCACGACGACCACCCACTCGAGGACGTCCAAGTGATCGCCCGTCGCGCCGCCCGCGCGGCCCTCACCGCGGCTGTGCTGTTCGGCATGACCGCCGGTGCCCAGGCCCGGTGCAGCTCGGAACGGGACCAGTCGGCGTTCGACGTCGGCGCCCTGAAGAGCGAGTTGAGCGTCCTCGCCGTCGGGTGCAGCGACGAGGATGACTACAACCACTTCGTGGAGCGGGACCGGTCCGAGCTGGTGGCCCAGGATGCGGTGGTGAACGCCTGGTTCAAGAAGACCTTCGGCCGCACCGCCCAGGCACGCTACGACAGCTACATCACCCTGCTCGCCAACGAGCAGAGCGTGAAAGGCCAGCACGAGGGCAGTGATTTCTGTCCGCGGTTGAAGTCGGTCTTCGCCGAGGCCGCGATGGTGCCGGTGGCGCAGTTGCCGCAATACGCCGCGGCCAAGGACCTGATCCCGAAGGACGAGATGGCGTGCGACGTGGTCGGCATCGCGGCGGCACCGCAGCACAGCACGTCGCATTCGAGCCGGCCGGCAGCCCACCACCGCTAGGCTCGTCGGGGACTGCGACGGGGGTCGGCCAAGCGCCGGCCCCCGTTTCTCAAAACCGTTTGCGCAGCACCCGGCTCAACACCTCGCCCTGCGGCAAGAAGCCGGTGTCGTGGCAAAATGCCAGCGCGTCGTCTCCATCCGGTGGCACCGCCATCTCGATCCTGTCGCAACCTGCCGACCGTGCCGCCTGTGACGCCGCCTTCAGCAGCATGCGGCCGATGCCGCGGCGGCGCTCCGCCGGGTCCACGATGAACGCGGACACGCGAGCCACGGGTCTCGGTTCATGCAGCACCGGAAACCAGGCGAGCGCGACCAGTCCGCTCAACCCGCCATAGCCCGTCGCTACCAGGCAGGCGGCATGGCCGTGCAAGCGGATCGCGTCCAGCCGTTCCGTCACATCCCGCACGGAGGCTGACGTGCCGCAGCCAGCCAGCAGCCGCGCGATCTCCGCACCGTCTGCTGCCTGGGCGGAGCGGATCTCGACGCCGTAGCGCAGCCCGGCGGTCACTCCGACGGGGCGAGCGGGCAGCCTTCCTCGGCAAGCGGCTTCCATGCCTGGTCGGCCGGCGTCGTCGCCACCAGCTTCTGCAAATCCCACATGCCGTGGCTCTCCGCCGGGGTCTTCACCTGGTACAGGAAGGACGGCAGCAGGCAGAGGCCATCCTTGCGGATGCGGTTCTTGCCGAACGCCTCGTCGTCGGTGGGCATCGCCTTCATCTGGGCACACACCGCCGCACCATCCCGCGCCTTCTCCGGACCCATCGCGGTCAGCGCCTTCATGTAGTGCAACGCGCTGGCGTAGCAGCCGGCCTGGATCATGTTCGGCGGCTGCTTGACGGGCATCAGCGGCTGCACCGCCTTGGTCAGCGCCCGCGTGCCCTCGTTGGCGTCCCAGTAGAACGTCGCGCTGACGAACAGCCCGCCGGCGATCTCCGTGCCGATCGCCTGCACGTCGGTGACCTCCATCAGCAGGGCCGCAATCTTCATGTGTTGCATCAGCCCGAACTCGGCGGCCTGCTTGATGCAGTTGGACGTGTCGGCGCCGGCATTGGCCAGGCCGATCACGTTGGCGCCGGAGGATTGCGCGGCCAGCAGGAAGGACGAGAAATCCGACGTGGCGGGAAACGGGTAACGCCGCTCCCCCACCACGGTGCTGCCGGCTTCCTTGGCGAAGCGGATGGCGTCGCGCGCCAATTGCTGGCCGAACACGTAATCGGCGGTGATGAAGAACCACTTGGTGCCGCCGAGCTTGCTGAGCTGCGCGGCGGTCGACTTGGACAGCATGTAGGTGTCGTAGGCCCAGTGGATCGTCACCGGGGTGCATTGCTCCCCGGTGAGGTCGCCGGTGCCGCCGCCGTTGTTGATGTAGAGCTTGTTCTTCTCCTTGGCGATCGCGTTCACCGCCAGCGCCACGGAGGAGGTCGGCACGTCCATCACGACGTCCACGCCTTCGCGGTCGAACCATTGCCGCACGATGCCGGCGCCCACGTCGGGCTTGTTCTGGTGGTCGGCGGCCAGCACCTGCACGTCGAAGCCGCTGCTGTTGAACTGCCGCACCGCCTGCTGCACGCACACCACCGAGCCCTGGCCGGTGGCGTCATGGTACGGGCCGGACATGTCGTTCAGCACGCCGATCTTGATCACCGGGCGGCCCTGCGCCCGGGCGAAGCCGGGCAGCCCGGTCGCCGCCGCGCCGGCGGCCGTGGCGTTCAAAAGGGTGCGGCGTGTCAGCATGATCGTTCCCCCGTGTTACGACGACACTCCGGCCGCCTATCGGCTGTATCGGGCCGCGCCAGGCGTCCGGCAAGCCGGAAAAGCCGGCCGGACCTGGCATTCCGCTGACACGGGCGCGGATTGGGCCTATTTGAGCAACATGACCGACACTCCGCTCGCCCGCATCCGCAACTTCTCCATCATCGCGCATATCGACCACGGCAAGTCCACCCTGGCGGACCGGCTGATCCAGGTCTGCGGCGGGCTGACGGCGCGCGAGATGACCGCGCAAGTGCTCGACAACATGGAGCTGGAGAAGGAGCGCGGCATCACCATCAAGGCGCAGACGGTGCGCCTGGCCTACCAGGCGCAGGACGGTCTGACATACCAGTTGAACCTGATGGACACGCCCGGCCATGTCGACTTCGCCTACGAGGTGAGCCGGTCGCTGGCGGCGTGTGAAGGCAGCCTGCTGGTGGTGGACGCGTCGCAGGGGGTCGAGGCGCAGACGCTGGCCAACGTCTACCAGGCGATGGACGCCAACCACGAGATCGTCCCGGTGCTGAACAAGATCGACCTGCCGGCGGCGGAGCCGGAGCGGGTGAAGCAGCAGATCGAGGACGTGATCGGCCTGGACGCCGAGGATGCCGTCATGATCAGCGCCAAGACCGGGCTGAACATCGCGGGCGTGCTGGAAGCGCTGGTCACCCGCCTGCCCCCGCCCACCGGCGATGCCGCGGCGTCGCTGACCGCGCTGCTGGTGGATAGCTGGTATGACCAGTACCTCGGCGTGGTGATCCTGGTGCGGGTGCGCGACGGCCGGCTGCGGCGCGGCATGAAGATCCGCATGATGTCGAACGGCGCCACCCACCTGGTGGAGCAATGCGGCGTGTTCACCCCCAAGATGGTCCCGACGGACGACCTCGGGCCGGGCGAGATGGGCTACATCACCGCCGCCATCAAGACGGTGGCCGATTGCAACGTCGGCGACACCATCACCGACGACCGCAGCCCGGCGCTGACCGCCCTGCCCGGCTTCAAGCCGTCCATCCCCGTGGTCTGGTGCGGGCTGTTCCCGGTGGACGCCGACGATTTCGAGAAGCTGCGCGACAGCCTGTCCAAGCTGCGATTGAACGACGCCAGCTTCCATTACGAGGCGGAGACCTCCGCCGCGCTGGGCTTCGGCTACCGCTGCGGCTTCCTGGGCCTGCTGCACCTGGAGATCATCCAGGAACGGCTGTCGCGCGAGTTCGACCTGGACCTGATCGCGACGGCCCCGTCCGTGGTGTACCACATCTACAAGAATGACGGCACGATGGAGCCGCTGCACAACCCGGCCGACATGCCCGACCCCACCTACATCGCCCGCATGGAGGAGCCGTGGATCAAGGCCACCATCATGGTGCCGGACGACTACCTCGGCTCCGTGCTGACGCTGTGCAACGAGCGGCGGGGCCAGCAATCCGACCTGACCTATGTCGGCAACCGCGCCATGGCGGTGTACCGGCTGCCGCTGAACGAGGTGGTGTTCGACTTCTACGACCGGCTGAAATCGATCAGCCGCGGCTATGCCAGCTTCGACTACGCGATGGAGGATTACCAGGAAAGCGACTTGGTCCGCATCTCCATCCTGGTCAACCAGGACCCGGTGGACGCGCTGAGCTTCATCGCGCATCGCAGCGCCGCGGAAAGCCGAGGCCGGGCGATCTGCGCCAAGCTGAAGGACCTGATCCCGCGCCAGTTGTTCAAGATCGCCATCCAGGCGGCGATCGGCGGCCGGGTGATCGCCCGCGAAACCATCGGCGCGCTGAGCAAGGACGTGACGGCGAAGTGCTACGGCGGTGACATCAGCCGCAAGCGCAAGCTGTTGGAAAAGCAGAAGGAAGGCAAGAAGCGCATGCGGCAGTTCGGCAAGGTCGAAATCCCGCAAAGCGCCTTCCTGGCCGCGCTGAAGATGGACGCATAGCGCCGGATGGACGCGCCGCGGCGGCGTTGCTATGACACGGCGGCGTAGGACAGGTGGCCGAGCGGCTTAAGGCGCACGCTTGGAAAGCGTGTGTGCGTTAACGCGTACCGTGGGTTCGAATCCCACCCTGTCCGCCAGCCGCTGCAATTCAGCATCCTGGATAGGTCCGCCCTAACAGCACGGCGGAACGGCCCGGACCGAAAGGATCATGATGCAGGAGACTGACGGCCTTGCCGCGCCGCAGCGGCGCTGGGTCATGGGATGCGCCATGTTCGGGGTCGTGCTGGCCGGGCTGGACGCCGCCATCGCCAACATCGCGTTGCCGACCATCGCGCACGAACTGGCAAGCAGCGACGCGGCGACCGTTTGGGTGGTCAACAGCTACCAGCTTGCCGTGACGCTTTGCTTGCTGCCGGCGGCGTCGCTGGGCGAATCGCTGGGGCTCAAGCGGGTTTACGGCTTCGGCCTAACGCTGTTCACCGCCGCCTCGCTTGCCTGCGCCTTGTCGCCGTCGCTGGCGGTGCTGATCGGCGCCCGCACGGTGCAGGGTATCGGTGGAGCCTGCATGGCGGCACTGGGCGGTGCGCTGGTCCGCACGATCTACCCGCGCAAGCTGTTGGGCCAGGGTTTCGCGATCACCGCCCTGGCCGTGGCGCTTTCGGCCGCGCTGGGGCCGACGGTGGCGGCGCTGGTGCTGTCGGTTGCCAATTGGCCGTGGCTGTTCCTGGTCAACGTGCCGGTCGGGCTGGTGGCCGTGCCGCTGTTCCTGGCCAAGGCGCCAGCCAGCCCGCGCCAGAATCGGCCGTTCGATCTGGTCGGGGCGCTGCTCAGCGCCGTGTCGCTGGGTCTGGTGGTGACGGGGGTGGACGGGTTGGGTGACCCGCAGATCGGGCTTGCCCTGGCTGAACTGGCGGGCGGCCTGGCATGTGGCGGGCTGCTCATCTGGCAGCAGTCGCGGCAAAGCAAGCCGCTGCTGCCGCTCGACCTGCTGCGCATTCCCTTGTTCGCCTTGTCCGTCTGCACTTCGATCTGCTCGTATGCGGCGCAGATCCTCGCCTATGTCTCGCTGCCGTTCCTGTTCCAGACGGTGATGCACCGTTCCGCCGTGGCCACCGGGCTGCTGGTGACGCCGTGGCCGCTGATGGTGGCGGTGGCGGCGCCGGTGGCCGGGCGGCTCACCGCGCGATATCCGGCCGCCTTGCTGGGCAGCGTGGGGCTGGCCGCCATGACGATCGGCCTGTTGCTGGTGGCCGGCATGCCGGCCGCGCCGGCGGATTGGGACGTGGCCTGGCGCATGGGCATTTGCGGCATCGGCTTCGGCTTCTACCAGACGCCGAACAACCTCACGTTGATGACCGCCGGCCCGCCGGCGCGCAACGCCGCCGCCAGCGGCATGTTGGCCGTGGCCCGCACGGTCGGGTGGTCGCTCGGCTCCGCCGTGGTGGCGCTGATTTTCGGGATTGCCGGCGCGCCGGGCGCCGTGACCTGCCTGTATGCCGGTGCAGCCTTTGCCGGCATAGGCATTCTGGTCAGCGTATCGCGCACTGGGGCTAAACGCCGTTTGACCCTTTAGCCGACATGTCTAAATATTTGGAAGCTCTATTAACGATGCGGTAATCGCCGCCGATGCAAGGTCACGTGGACCGCAGAGGCTGCAACCACGATGTTTGATGCTGACACGCTCGACCATGGCGCCCCCGACACCACCGAGCGGCGCCGCGCCGGCCGCAACGGCGTCGCTTCCGGCCTGCTGCCGCTCCTGCGTGGCTCGGCCGGCGTGACCACGGACGACGATGTCTGGGCGGATCGCTGGCGCCCGCGCGATCCGGTATCGCCGCCGCGCGGCATCGGCGTGGCCCTGGCGTTGTGCACGCCGATCTGGCTCGGCTTCGGCGGCCTGCTCTATGCCCTTACCCGATAGGACGTCACGATGACCCAGGACCTGAGCCCGCGGCTGCGTCGCGACATCGCCAAGAACTTCGACCGCGCCGAGAGCAAGGCGACAGTCGCCGCGTCGTTCGAGGACGAACGTCGCATGATCTTCCGGATCGTCCTGACGATCGCCGCGGTCTGCCTCGTTGCCATGCTATCTGGCTCTTAATTGCACAGAGTCTCGCTGCGTTAGACGAACCTTAAACAAGCTGTGTCACCCTCTTCTTATCGAAACGGGAGACGCATGATGCAGACGGCGATGATCGGATGGCCTGAACTGCCCGGGGCAGCATTCCGGCAGCGGGTTGGGCAAGCGCTGCAAGCCATGTTCCGGGTGCCCAAGGCAGATGAGGATATCCCCGAGGACCTCCGCCGCCTGTTGGATGACGAAGACGAGTTGTTCGACAACCGGGACGAGCCCGACCCCGGCTTGCCGAGCGCCGCCAAGGCGGGTTGGGCCTCGGGCATGGCGTTGTGCATCCCCAGCCTGTCGCTGCTCGGCCTGCTCTACTCGCTGCTGAAATAGCCCGGCGGGATGTCAGGCCTGCCGCTTGACGAACCGCCCGGCCTGCATGATCGCCGGGATGTGGGCGCCCTGCGCTTCCAGCAGCGTCCAATCGCGCAACGGGTCGCCATCGACCACCAGCAGGTCGGCGTCCGCCCCCGGCTCGATGATGCCGGCGCGCCCGCCCAGCCCGCATAGCTCCGCCGCCAGGGTGGTCGCCGAACGCAGCACCTCCAGCGCCGGCAGCACGCGCGCCCGCAATGCGAACTCGCCCGATTGGTGGCGGTGCATGGCGCCCAGCAAGTCGGTGCCATAGGCCATGCGCACGCCCGCCTGGTGCAGGATCGACAGCGATTCCTGCCCGGCCTGCCGCACCGTCTCGATCTTCGCCACGCTGTCCAGCGCCATGCCGAGCGACGCCGCTTCCAGCGCCAGCCGTTCGTAGGTGATCAGCGTCGGCACCGCGAACGCCTTGGCTTCCGCCGCCATCCGGGCCGTGGCCGGCTGGATCAGGTTGCAATGCTCCAGCGAGTGCACGCCGCATTCCAGGGCCCGGCGGATCGCCGCATCCGTATACAGATGCGCGGACACGTAGGTGCCGTAATTGGTTGCCTCCTCCACCGCCGCCTTCAGCTCGTCGCGGGTGAACTGCAGCATGTGGATGGGGTCGGTCGGCGAGGCGATGCCGCCATTGGCCATCACCTTGATGAACTCCGCGCCGGCCCGCAGCTCCTCCCGCGCCGCCAGCCGCACCGCCTCCACCCCGTCGCACAGCCGGCCCATGGCGCCGACCCGGTGTTCGGACGGCCGGCGGTCGTCGGAGCGGATGCGCATGTCGCAATGCCCGCCGGTCTGGCTGAGCGCCTTGCCAGAAATCACCAGGCGCGGGCCGACGACCACGCCGGCGGCCTGCGCCTCCACCAGGCCACGGTCGGCACCGCCCACGTCACGCACCGTGGTGAAGCCGCGCATCAGCATCGCGGTCATGATCTGCCCGGCGCGCAACGCCGCCAGCGAGGACGGCTGCACCGTGTTGGCGGCCAGGTCGGCAAAGGCGGCGACCACGTGCACGTGTGCGTCGATCAGCCCCGGCATCAGCACGCGGCCGCCGAGGTCGAACCGCTCGGCGCCTTCGCTGCGGATCGGCCGGTCGGACACCTCGCGGATGGTGCCGCCTTCCACCAGCACTTCCATGCCGTCGCGCGGGCCGTCCCCGCGCGGGTCCAGCACGCGGCCGTTGACGAACAGGGTCTGGGTCATGCGGGCGTTCCCCCAATGCCGAACGGATCGTCGACGGAGTGGCACGGCTGCGTGAACCAGCGGGCGCCCGCATCCGTCATATAGATGATGTCTTCCAGCCGGACGCCAAACTCGCCGTAGATGCAGATCGTCGGTTCGTCGGAGAAGCACATGCCGGGCACCAGCGGCGTCATGTTGCCGCGGACCATGAACGACTCCTCGTGCACGTCCATGCCGATGCCATGCCCGGTGCGGTGTGGCAGGCCCGGCACCTTGTAGCCGGGGCCGAACCCCGCGGCCTCGATCACGCCGCGCGCCGCGATGTCCACCGCCTGGCACGGCGCGCCGAGCACGGCAGCGTCGAAGCCGGCCTGCTGCGCCCGTTGCTCCAGCTCCCAGATCTCGCGCTGGCGCGGTGTCGGCTCCCCGAACACGTAGGTGCGGGTGATGTCGGAGCGGTAGCCCTCCACGAAGCAGCCGGTGTCCACCAGCACCATGTCGCCGTCCGCCAGCGTTTGCGGATAGGGCACGCCGTGCGGGTAGGCGGTGGCCTCGCCGAACTGCACCGCGCGGGATGCCGGCTGTCCGCCCAGCTTGCGATGCGCGGCATCCAGGAAGCCCTGCACCTCGCCCGTGGTCATGCCCGCGCGCATGCAGCGCGCCGCCGCCTTCTGCACCGCCAGCGTGATGTCCATGGCCACCTGCATCAGCGCGATTTCTGCCGGCGACTTCACCTGGCGGCAGGCGGCGGTGATGGAAGCGGCGTTGGCGAAGCCGAAGCGGTTGCCCGCGCGGCGCAGCCCGTCCACGGTGAAGAACGGGGTCGCCGGGTCCACCGCGATCGTACCGCTGTCGTAGCCCTTGCTGCGCACCGTCTCGATCACCAGCGCCGTCGGGTCCTCGTGCTCCTCCCAGCAGCGTATGTCGTCGCCGAACCGGAGGTACTCGCGGGTCTTCGGTTCCTCGAACGTCGGGCTGAGATAGGCGACCTCTCCCTCCACCGGGATCAAGGCGCCATGCAGCCGCTCCGTCAGGTTGAGCGCCACGCCGGTGAAGTAGCGCAAATTGGTGGAGGTATCGAGGTAGAGCGCCTCGACCCCCTGCTCCCGCATGAGGCGCTGCGCCTTGGCCACGCGCTGCTTCAGCTCCTCGACCCCGATCGGCGCGACGCCGGCGGTCATCGGCGTCATGCGCGCCAGTTCCGCCTCGAAATCCGACCCGCCGACACCCAGCACCATGCGCATACCTCCGACGACCACACTATCGCCGCCGGACTGATGCACAAGGCCGGCATGATCCGCCTGCCGCTGCGAAAGCCCTGAGCGGCGAGTGACGAATGGGCTGATTGCCCACCTCGCCCGGCCATGGCACGCTGATTGCTCGCCGCAGGGCCATGTCGGATCGAATGCTGCTGGACCACGCTGTCTTCGCGGATTCCTGGCGCGACCGCTCCGGCCGCTGGCTGGTGCACGTCCTCGTCGCGGTCGGGGCCGCGGTGATCTTCGTGCCGCTGGTGCTGACGCTCTTCCTTAGCGTCTTCGACGAAACGATCATCGTCTTTCCGCCGCATGGCTACACCCTGCGCTGGTATGCCCGCATCCTGCCGGAATTTGCCGGCCCGCTGCGCACCAGCCTGCTGACGGCGGCGGCGGCCGTGGTCGTCAGCCTGCTGGTTGGCGTGCCGGCCGGGATCGGGCTGTCGCGCTATCGCTTCCGCGGACGGGGCGCGGTGTCCACGCTGTTGCTGGCCCCGCTGACCATCCCCGGCGTGGCGATCGGGCTGGGCATCTTCGTGCTGGCCGTGATGCTCGAAGAGCGGACGGAGTGGCCGCTCAGCGGCTCCGTCCCGCTGATGGTGGCGGCCCACGTGGTGATCACCCTGCCCTGGGTGGTGCGGCTCTGCCTCGCCTCCCTGGCCAACCACGACCGCGCGGCGGAGGAGGCGGCGGCCAGCCTGGGCGCCCGGCCGCTGACCGTGATCTGGCGGGTGACGCTGCCGGCGATGCGGGGCGGCATCGTCGCCGGGGCGCTGTTCGCCTTCATCTGGTCGTTCGAGAACCTGGAGATGACGCTGTTCCTCACCGCGCCGGGCGTCACCACCCTGCCGATCGCGGTGCTGCAATACCTGCAATACCATATCGACCCGCTGGTCGCCGCCATGGCGGTGGCGCAGGTGGTGCTGGTGGGCGGCGTGCTGCTCGTGCTGGATCGGCTGGTGCCGGTGGCACGGGTGGTCGCGTGAGCCGGCTGCAGCTCGACCGGCTGGGCAAAAGCTTTGGCAGCGCGGTGGCGGTCGATTCCGTCAGCCTGGACATCGCGCAGGGTGAGATGGTGGTGCTGCTCGGGCCGTCCGGCTGCGGCAAGACGACGACGCTGCGCATGATCGCCGGCTTCGTCGCGGCCAGCGCGGGCGACATCCTGCTGGACGGGCGCAGCATCCTGCGCCTGCCGCCCTACAAGCGCGACCTGGGATTGGTGTTCCAAAGCTACGCGCTGTTCCCCCATTTGTCGGTGGCGCGCAACATCGCCTTCGGGCTGGAAATGCGCGGCGTGCGGCCCCCAGCGCGGGACGCCCGCGTGGCGGAGATGCTGCGGCTCACCCGGCTGGAGCCGCTGGCGGACCGCCTGCCCCGACAGCTCTCCGGCGGCCAACAGCAGCGCGTCGCCCTGGCCCGCGCCCTGGCGATCCAGCCGCGCGTGCTGCTGCTGGACGAGCCGCTGTCCAACCTGGACGCGGCGCTGCGGGCGGAGGTGGGGCGCGACATCCGCCTGCTGCAACGCACCGCCGGGCTGACCACGATCATGGTCACGCATGACCAGGACGAGGCCATGGCGATGGCCGACCGTCTGGTGGTGATGAAGGACGGCCGCGTGCAGCAAACCGGCACCCAGCAGGACGTTTATGAGCGCCCGGCCACGCCCTTCGTCGCCGGCTTCATCGGCCGCAGCAATATGCTGCCGGGCATCCAAGCGGACGGGGCGGTGCTGGCGGACGGCGCCACAGTGCGGCTCGCAGGCGAGTACGCGGGCGCCGGCCCCTGCACGCTGGCCTTGCGGCCGGAGCGGCTGTCGCTCGCTCCGGCCGCGGAGCCGGGTCTGGGCAGCGTGGCGGGAACCGTGGAACTGGTCAGCTACCTTGGCCCGGTGCGCGAACATCTGGTGCGGCTGGGGCCGTCGCTTCGCGTGCTAGTGCGCGACAGCACGGCCCGCGCCGCCCCCGCGCTCGCCGCCGGGGACGTCGTGACGGTCCAATGGGAGGTCGCGGCGGAGCGCCTGTTCGATGCCGACGGCGCCCCGGTGCCGTGCCTGCCCGCCAGAACCATTCAAGCAAGGATGATCCACCATGTCTGACGCGTTCCGCCTGTCGCGCCGAGCTGCCCTCGGCGGTGCCGCCGCGCTGCCCTTCGCGGCCGGGCCCGCCTTGGCCGAGGACAGCATGGTCATCGCCACCTGGGGCGGCGACTACGCCAACCTGCTGCGCGACAACGTCGAGAAGCCGATCCTGACGCCGGAAGGGATCGCGGTGACGCAGGACGTGGGCGACGAGGACCCGCGCGTGGCCAAGCTGTATGCGCAACGCCGCCTGCCGCGCGGGGCGGATGACGTGGTGTGCCTGCAAGGGGTGCGCGGCCACGAGGTGGGCGAGGCCGGGCTGGTGGAGGCGATCGACGCCAGCAAGGTGCCGAACCTGGCCAACGTGCTGCCGAACCTGAAATCACCGTTCTACGCCCCGCATATCTGGAGCCCGCAGATCATCATCTACAACCCGGACAAGGTGAAGGAGCCGCCTAAGACCTTCACCGACCTGCTGGACCCGAAATACAAGGGCCGGGTCGGCGTGGGCGACATCAACTACTTCTACATCATGATGGCGGCGGCGCTGGCGGCGACCGGCGACGTGAACAAGGTCGATTCCGACGAGGCCAAGGCGCTGGCGCTGAAGCTGAACGCCAACGGCTTGCGGCTATACCCGTCCACGGATGCCATCGGCGCCGGCATCAAGTCCGGGGAGATCGACGTCGGCATCATGTGGCTGGCCCGCGTCATCATGTGGCAGAACGCCGGCATCCCGGTGAAGGCGCAGTTCCCCACCGAAGGCTCCGTGCTCTACATCTCCGGCATGGTGGTGCCGAAGAACGCGGCCAACAAGCCGGCTGCCTTCAAGTACCTCAACGCCATGCTGGAGCCGGCGGCGCAGACGCGGTTTGCCGAACGCATGGGCTACCTGCCGACGGTGGACAACTGCAAGCTGGTGGGCAAGGTCGGCGAGCAACTGGCCCTGCCCGACCCGGCGCCCAAGCTGTTCCCGCCCAACTACGACATCACCGGCAAGCTGCAAGGCCCGACATCGGAGTGGTGGAAGAAGAACGTGCAGGGCTGAGGCATGGAGGCCGTCGCCACCCGCCTGCCGGCGAGCCTGGGCGAACGCCAGGCCGGGGCGGCGACGGCGTTCCTGTCCCCTGCCCTGCTGGTCGTCACGGCTATGCTGGTGGCGCCGCTGCTGCTGGTGCTGCGCTTCAGCCTGAACCAGTACGACGCGACCGAACTGATGATCGAGACGGTCACCGGCGCCAACTACCTGCGCTTCGTCGCCGACCCGTTCTATGTCGGGGTGCTGCGCAGCACGCTCGGGGTGGCGCTGGCCACGACGGCGCTGTGCCTGCTGCTGGGGCTGCCGCTGGCGTATCGGCTGGCGCGCATGACCAGCCGGTGGAAGACGCTGTGCATGCTGGGCGTCGTGCTGCCGCTTTTCGTCAGCAGCGTGGTGCGGATGGTCGGCTGGATGATCCTGTTCGCCCATGGCGGTGCCATCGACAACCTGGTGCGCGGCGTCACCGGCCGCGGGTTCGAGCTGATGTACACGCCGTTCGCCGTGGTCATGGGCATCGTGTCGGTCAACCTGCCCTTCGTGGTGCTAACGGTGCAAAGCACGATCGAGACGATCGACCCCCGGGTGGAAGAAGCGGCGCAAAGCCTCGGCGCACCGCCGGGTCGCAGCTTTTGGCGGGTGGTGTGGCCCCTGGCGTTGCCCGGCATCGCGATCGCCGGCGTGCTGTGCTTCATCCTGGCGATGAACGCGTTCGCCACGCCGTATCTGCTGGGCGGCCCGCGGTTTCAGATGATGGCACCGCTGATCTATTGGGAGTTCAGCACCAACAATAATTGGCCATTCGCCTCCGCCATGGCATTGGTGCTAATGAGCACAACGCTGGTGCTGACCGCCGGCAGCAACCTGATCATCCCGCGCCGCTATCGCGGGTGACCGCCGAGCGGGCACTGACCTGGGTGGCGGTGTCCCATTTGTGTTAGCAAATGGCGTGAAACCAAGCATGCCGGCGATCTTTCGTGGTCGCTGACGCGGAGACGGCCCATGACTGGCGGCAACACGACCGAGCCGCGTGAATTGCTGGTGCAGCGGTTCCTGATCGACTCACCTTTGGCCAAGCGTCCCTTGTACTGGCGAGCCAAGCGGCGTGGTCGTGCGACACCGCAGATCACCGTCGCGGATGATGGCACGATGGCCATCGGCGAACAAACCACACTCAACTTCGACACGTACTTCAACGCCTTCTTTGAAGCACCATGGCGCCGCAACACCGTTCTCGGCAGGCTGACGCTTCGGTTAAAAATAACCGGCGAATGCGACATCCGGGTGTTCCGCCGCACGCCGGATGCAACATCGGTAATGGCGGAGCGGTCGGTGACCGGGCCGGTCGTCGAGTTCCACTTCGATGACGATGGCATGCATTTCCGCCAGCAGGGCGTGCTTTCGGTCGAACTGACGACGCATAAAAGCCCGGTGCAATGGCTCGGTGGGGAGTGGGTCTGCCAGGCCAGACCGGGGCCGGCAACTGGGCTCGCGTTGGTCTTCTGCACCTTCAACCGGGAAGACGACATCGCCCGCATCTTGCAGTGCATTGCCGCCGATCCGTGTCTGGTTGATCGGTTGGCACGGGTCTTCGTGGTGAACCAGGGCCGACCCTTCCCGGACAGCCATCGCGGCCTCAGCACGGCATCCCAACGTCTCGGTTCGAAACTGCACGTCATCGAACAGGGCAATTTCGGCGGGGCGGGCGGATTCAGCCGCGGCTTGCTGGCCTGCCTGGAAGACCCGGACGTGACCCATGCGGTGCTTCTGGACGACGATATCGAGCTTGAGCCGGACTCGATCCTGCGCATGGCGTCCTTTTTTCAGCTGGCCAAATCGGATGTCGCGGTGGGTGGCCAGATGCTGGATGCCGTGCGTCCCACCCGGCTATACGAGGCGGGAGCCGTGATCTCGGAGCGGCACTGGGCCTTCCAACCGCAGTTCCACGACGTTGACCTCGCTCAGCCCGAGCACCTGACCGCCCTGGGCCAACCGGCGCCCATCCATTATAACGGATGGTGGTGCTGCGGCTTCCCGCTCGCGCTGATCCGGCAAGTGGGCCTGCCCTTGCCGTGCTTCATTCGGGGCGACGACGTCGAGTTGGGGCTGCGCCTGCATCAGCAGGGTGTGCCAACACTGTCGCTTGCCGGCATCGGCGTTTGGCACCAGCCATTCTACCTCAAGCTCGGTAGCTGGCAGCTCTACTACGAAACGCGCAACATGCTGATCACGGCGGCGCTGCATCAGGGGCCGGGCCGATGGGGCGTGGTCCGGCGCATGTCGCGCCACTTCCTGGTTCATCTCCTCACCTTCCGGTATTACAGCGCGGCGTTGATCCTGCAGGGCATCGACGACTTCCTGTCGGGTCCCGACATCCTGCACGGATCGCCGCTTCGGGTGCATGCCGGGTTGGAGCGCCATCGTAAGCAGCATCCGCCACGGGAAAGCTCACGCGACCAGGTCATCTACGAGCAACCGGTGAGAAGCGGTCGGCCCCTGATCGGCCGCGCCGCCTATTTGTGGACCTTGGCGAAGCTGCTGGTTTATCACGGCTGTGCCCCCACGCGCCCGGCCCCCGTGCGCCTGCTGCCGGTCGAGCGTTTCAACTGGCCGGCGATCCAGGGCGTCGAGCATGTGGCGGTGGAAACCTGGTGGGACGCGGCGCTGCCGACCTTCCATCGCTCACGGGAAGATTTTCGCCGGCTGGGTGGCCATGCGCTGCGAACGCTGTGGCGTCTTTACACGCGGGGTCCCGC
The DNA here is from genome assembly GCA_965199555.1 of Acetobacteraceae bacterium. Classification (GTDB taxonomy): domain Bacteria; phylum Pseudomonadota; class Alphaproteobacteria; order Acetobacterales; family Acetobacteraceae; genus LMUY01. The sequence goes on from CBDASJ010000008.1 coordinate 114,642, forward strand.
AGCCACGGCAACCTGGCAGGCGGCGTTTCCCAAGCTGGTGTCGGTGTCGTTCTGGAAAGAATATTTGGGCATCGCCCCGTCAGCCGCCTCCGTCCATGACGTGCCGAAAGCCGCGGAATAGTTCTGCACCATCCTGACGAAGACCTGCCCCGTACCATGCACCGCGTCGTGGTCATGGGGCCGCCGGGCAGTGGCAAGTCCCGGCTGGCACGCCGCATCGGCACGCAGCACGGGCTGCCGGTGTTCCATCTCGATCAGGTCTATTGGCAGGCGGGCTGGGTGACGACACCGGCGGCGCAGTTCCAGGCCGAGGTGACGCGCCTGGCCGCATTGCCAGCCTGGGTGATCGACGGCAACTACGTCGCCACGATTGAAGCCCGCTTTCGCTCGGCCGACACCGTCATCTACCTGGACGTGCCGACCTGGTTGTCCTTGCTACGGGTGATTGGGCGCAGCGTGCTGCATTATGGCCGGGTGCGGCCGGATTCGGCGCAGGGCTGCCCGGAACGGCTGGACTGGGATTTTCTGCGGTTCACATGGTCCTGGAACCGGCTGCGCCGTGCCCGCCATCTCGCCGTGGTGAAAGGCTTTATCGGGCGGCAAATCATCTTCCGCTCACGCGCAGCGAGGCGTCGCTGGGTCGGGGCCAGGCTTCGCTAACGGCGGCGGCCAACTCCGCAAAGCCAATGGAGGGCGCGATACGGCGCCCTCCGACCGACTGGGCTCAAGCGGCCTTGCGGGTCCGCTTGGCAGGCGCTGGCGGCTCTACGGCGGCGACTGGCTCGGCATCGGCCGCAGGCTTGCGTCCGAGGCCGATCTTCTTGGCCAATTCGGAGCGGTGCTCGGCGTAACGCGGCGCTACCATGGGGTAGTCGTGCGGCAGGTTCCAACGCTCGCGGTATTGCTCCGGCGTCATGTTGTAGGACGTTTGCAAGTGACGCTTCAGCATTTTCAGCTTCTTGCCGTCCTCGAGGCACACGATGTACTCGGCAAACACCGACTTCTTGATCGGCACCGCCGGTTGCAGCCGCTCGGGCTCCGCCTGCTCGGTTCCCGCGCCCATCAGCGTTGAAAACACCTGCTGGATCAACTCGGGCAGTGCGTCGCGTGACACGACGTTATTGGAAACATGCGCGGATACGATCTGCGCTGTCAGGCCAAGCACGGCCTGCGTTGAACTCGCGTCTGCCATCGCCGATCGACTCCCGCTGATGTATGCGACTCTCTATGGCACTATATTGCATTATCTTGTGCTTTTCACAAGCGAACGGGTGATGACGGCGGCTGATTTACGCCGGCAAGCGCGCTGAACTTGGCGGAACGCCCGGTGATCTTTGCCACAGGGACGATCGTTGACGATTTCCTTCCGCATCATTGCCACGGTTCAGACAGCGACCAGGGCCAACCGGCTGCAAGCGCTTGGTTGGCTTCAAGCGAGATCCTGGGCTACGGTGTCGTTGCGTTTGGCAGTCCGGCGCTACGAGTGCCAAAATGTTGCTTGACGCAGCCGGATGCCACGCGTAGATCGCTGGCACTCCGATGGTGGGACTGCCAAGGCAGCCCGCTGCGGTTCGCAAATACCTTGCACAAAGCTACTGAGGAGCACCTCAATGAAGTTCCGTCCCTTGCATGACCGGGTCGTGGTCAAGCGACTTGAAGCCGAAGAAAAGACGGTCGGCGGCATCATCATCCCCGACACGGCGAAGGAAAAGCCGATGCAGGGCGAGATCGTCGCCGCCGGGCCCGGCGCCCGCAACGAGCAGGGCCAGATCGTCGCCCTAGACGTCAAGGCCGGCGACAAGATCCTGTTCGGCAAGTGGTCGGGCACCGAGGTCAAGATCGACGGGGAAGACCTGTTGATCATGAAAGAGTCCGACATCATGGGCATCATCGCGGCCTGACACCGGCCTGCGATCCATCCCCACCATTAAGAAGGTAGAACAACATGGCAGCCAAGGACGTAAGGTTCGGCGGTGACGCCCGCCAGCGCATGCTGCGCGGCGTGGACATCCTCGCCGACGCGGTAAAGGTCACGCTGGGGCCCAAGGGCCGCAACGTGGTCATCGACAAGAGCTTCGGCGCACCCCGCATTACCAAGGACGGCGTCACCGTCGCCAAGGAAATCGAGCTTGCCGACAAGTTCGAGAACATGGGCGCGCAGATGCTGCGCGAGGTCGCGACCAAGACCAACGACCTGGCCGGTGACGGCACCACCACGGCGACCGTGCTGGCGCAGTCCATCGTCCGCGAGGGCTCCAAGGCCGTGGCCGCCGGCATGAACCCGATGGATTTGAAGCGCGGCATCGATTTGGCCGTGTCCGCGGTCGTCGAGGAGCTGAAGAGCCGCACCCGCAAGATCACCACCGAGGCCGAGACGGCTCAGGTCGGCACGATCTCCGCCAATGGCGAGGCCGATATCGGCCGCATGATCGCTGAAGCGATGCAGAAGGTCGGCAACGAGGGTGTCATCACCGTCGAAGAGGCCAAGGGCATCGATACCGAGCTCGACGTCGTCGAGGGCATGCAGTTCGACCGCGGCTACCTGTCTCCGTATTTCATCACCAATGCGGAGAAGATGATCGCCGAGCTGGACCAGCCCTACATCCTGATCCACGAGAAGAAGCTGTCCGGCCTGCAGCCGATGCTGCCGCTGCTGGAGACGGTCGTGCAGTCCGGCCGCCCGCTGCTGATCATTGCCGAGGACGTCGAGGGCGAGGCCCTAGCGACCCTGGTGGTGAACAAGCTGCGCGGCGGGCTGAAGGTCGCGGCCGTGAAGGCACCGGGCTTCGGCGACCGTCGCAAGGCGATGCTGGAAGACCTGGCAATCCTGACCGGTGGTCAGGTCATCAGCGAGGACCTCGGCATCAAGCTGGAGACGGTTACGCTCGACATGCTGGGCAGGGCCAAGCGCGTCATCATGGAGAAGGAGAACACGACGGTCGTCGAGGGCTCCGGCAACACGGATGATATCAAGGGCCGTTGCAACCAGATCCGCGCGCAGGTGGAGGAAACCACCTCCGACTACGATCGCGAGAAGTTGCAGGAGCGTCTGGCCAAGCTCGCAGGCGGCGTCGCGGTAATCCGCGTCGGCGGCGCAACCGAGGTCGAGGTGAAGGAGCGCAAGGATCGCGTGGACGACGCGCTGCACGCGACCCGTGCGGCCGTCGAGGAAGGCATCGTGCCCGGCGGCGGTGTCGCCCTGGCCCGTGCCAGCCTGATCCTGGCGCAGTTGAAGCCCGCCAACGAGGACCAGAAGCTCGGCATCGAGATCGTCCGCAAGGCGGTGCAGACGCCGCTGCGGCAGATTGCCGAGAACGCGGGTGAGGACGGAGCCGTCATCGCCGGCAAGGTCATCGAGAACGGCGACTACAACTTCGGCTTCGACGCGCAAACGGCGGAGTTTAAGGACATGGTCGGCGCCGGCATCATCGACCCGACCAAGGTCGTGCGCACGGCCTTGCAGGACGCAGCCTCGATCGCGGCTCTGCTGATCACCACCGAGGCCATGATCGCCGAGCGTCCGGAGCGCAAGGCGTCGGCCGGCGGCCCGGGTGGCGGCGGCATGGGCGGGATGGGCGGCATGGGCGACATGGACTTCTAACAACGACGTCCAAATCGTCCTGAACAACGAAGGGGTGGATCGCAAGGTCCACCCCTTCTGCTTTTGAAATTGCTGCAATTGCGAGCACAGGATGGTGTCAAAGCTAGCAATTGACTTGTGCCGCCAATGCTGCGATTGAGGGCTCACTACAATCGCTTCGGCCACCGCCTTGCTGCGCCTTCACCCGCTTTGGGTGGTGTCCGTCAAGTCGTTCAGGGTCCGGTTGTTTAAATACGTCGTGCATCCGCACGGCGCTCTGACGGAGTTTGACGCAGCTATGGCTATGGGTACTGTTAAGTGGTTCAACACCACCAAGGGTTTCGGCTTCATCATGCCGCAGGACGGTGGCAAGGACGTGTTCGTCCACATCACTGCCGTGCAGGCGGCTGGTCTTCGCGGCCTCGATGAGAACCAGAAGGTCAGCTACGACGTCGTGATGGAGCGCGGCAAGGCCGCTGCGAGCAATCTCAAGCTCGCCTAAATAAAAAAGGCCGCCCTCGAAGGCGGCCTTTTCTTTTGAAAACGCCAGGCGGGTTTTTGCCCGACCTGGCGTTTTTGATTCAACCGGTCCAGCCGGACGAGTCGACTCCGACATCGGAAGTGGCGGCCCGCGTGACCGCCACGACGGCGCTCGCCCCGGCAACGCGCATGATCCGCTCGGCATCTGCCTGCTTGTCTGCCGAGGCGACGTGCACCGACAGCACGAGCTTGCCCGCCTGGGCATCGGCTTCGTGCCCCTCGGCCTGCGCCGTCTTCGCCGCGGTGCCGACCGCATTGGCGACCAGGGCAGAGCCCACGCCAACCGCCGCAGCAGCCGCGATCGCCACCCCGGCCACGCCGCCGGTCGCGATCGTGGCGCCCGCCGCCGCCATCGCGCCGATTGAGCCGGCCATGCCGGTCCCCATGTTCCGCGCTTGACGCAAATCGGTATCTGTCAGCGGAGTCGCCGCACCTTGTTCCGGCGTTGCCGTGCCGCCCGTCGGGCTGGTGGTGGGCAGGCTGAAATCCGCCCGGTCGAACCCGGCCAGGGTCAACTTGGATATGGCTTCTTCCATGGCGGCATCACTGGGGAAGATGCCTTGCACTTCGTCCACGCTGTCCGCCATTACCGGGCCGACCTTGGCGCTCGTTGGATCACTCATCAGACACCTCCACGCGATGCCGCTTCCAACGCGGCGCCGCCAGGAGGTGTTCCCCGCTCCGGCCGTTAATCCTCGACCCGACGGTAGCGGGCGCGGGTGCCACGCTCGATCGCACTGGCCACGAGGGGGTCGAGGTGCAGTTCGTTCAACACGAACTCCAACATCTGCAAGGTAGCCTGCGCCGCGAAGCCGTCGCCGGCGATCACTTCGCACGCCAAGGCATAAGCGGTCTCGCGCAATCGCATCGGCAACGCTTCCCGGATCAGCCGCGCGGCATGGGCCAGCCCGTCATCTTCCCCTAGCAGGTTGATTGCGGCCTCCGCGGCGGCGTCCAGTTGTTCGGTGGAAAAGCCATTGAACGCCGGCAGCGTCTGCACCAGGCCGGACATCACGCCGATCTCCCGGTCCGTGATCCCACCGTCCGTGGCGGCGACCAGCACCATGGTGCAGACCAACGCCTCCTGCGGGTCCAGGCCTAGCCGTGCGAGCATCTTCATTCCTCGAATTCGGTCGCTATTCTCGGGCGGACCCTGGGGGAATCCGGCATTGCGATCAAGGGGTCGCCCGGCTCGGCAAGGAACGAACGCGTGTGCGCCGCCACCTCCGCCAGCCCGAGTCGCTGCACCTCCACGCCGGGCGGCAAGGCCTGCAACAGGCGGCTCGGCGCCCGCCGGTCGAGCAGCACGAACACGCCGCGATCTCCCGCGGCGCGGATCAGCCGGCCGAATGCCTGGCGCAGCTTCAACCGGGCGACCGCGTCATCAAAGGCGCGTGGATCACCGGCCGACAAGTGGATGCGGCGCTCGCGGTGCAGGATGTCCGGCCGCGGCCACGGCACACGCTCAAACACGACGAGGCGAAGCGCGCGGCCCGGCACGTCCACCCCGTCCCGCATGGCGTCCGTGCCCAGCAGGCAGGAATCCAGCTCGGTGCGGAAAACGTCCACCAGCGTGGCGTTGTCCATCGCGTCCACGTGCTGGGCGAGCAGCGGGATACCGGCCTGTTCCAGCGCGGGGGCGATGCGGCCGTGGATCGCCTGCAACCGGCTGATCGCCGTGAACAGGCCGAGCCCGCCCCCGCCCGCGGCCAGGAACAGGGTGCGAAACGCCGCTGCCAAGGCGGGCACGTCCGCCGCGACATCCGTCACCACAAAGGCGCGGGTTTGCCGGGCGTAGTCGAACGGGCTGGCAACCGCGGCGCGAATGGCGGGGGATGGCAGGTGCAACGCACCGACCCGCGCCTCCGCGGCGGCCCAGGCCACCTCCGGCTCCACCGCCGCGCCGTCCCGCAAGGTCGCACTGGTGATCAGCAGGCCGTGAGCGGACGCGGCCAGGGTTGCGGCGAACGGCACCGTGGGGTCCAGCCAATGGCGATGGATGCCGGCGTCGCGGTCGCCCGCCTCGCGCCGGTCGAGTTGCAGGAAGCTGACATGGGTCGGGCGTTCCCCCGGCTCGGCCGGTGGCGTCGCGATCTCGTTCAGCATGGCCTGCCACGCGCCCAGCCGATCGATGGCGCGATGCTTCACGACACGGGCGGCCGCCTCGATCCGGGCGCGCGTGGCGGCCTCCAACTCGTCCGCCTCCAGGTCCAGGCGCTCGTTCAGCCGGTCGACCAGTGTGCGTAGCGGCTCGGCAATGCGGCCCAGCGCCCGTTCCAGCCGGGCGGCCGCATCGGTGAAGCCGTCGACCAACGGGTGCAGGTCGCAATCCAGCAGCGCCCGCCGCCCTTCCGTCAGGTCCACACCGGGCGTGCGGGCCAGCACCTGCTGCCGCACCAGGCGGAGCAGCGACTCGGACACGTTGGCCTGCCCCACTTCCAGGCCGCCCAGTTCCGGCGCGGCTTCCGCCAAGCGCAGCGACCAGCCGGGTGCCGGCAGGGCGCGGGCGGCCTGCAACGCCGCGTCCAACGGCGCTTCCAGCTCCGGGCGGCCGCCCGCCAGTTCGGTCAGGCGGCGCCGCAGGCCGCGCGCCCGGGACGCGCCGCCCTCCGCCCCCAGCAGCCAGCGCCGCAGCTCCGCCCCTTCGATGCCGCTGAACACGGCGGCGAACGCGCTGTCCGCCGCGTCGAACAGATGGTGGCCCTCGTCGAACACGTAGCGGGTGGGCACCGCGCCGCCGTCCAGGCCGCCGCTGCTGGCCCCGTCGGCGAAGCCGTGCGCCGCCTGGATCATCACCAGCGCGTGGTTCGCCACCACCAGCTCGGCCGTCCGTGCCCGGCGGATGGTGTGCTCCACGAAGCAGCGCCGGTAATGTGGACACGCCCCGTGGATGCACTCGCCGCGCCGGTCCGCCAGGCCCAGCAGCGCCGCTGGCCCGAACAGTTCGGAGAACCAGCCGGGCAGGTCGCCCCCGGCGATGTCACCGTCCGCGGTGGCCAGCGCCCACCGCGCTATCAACCCCAGCGGGATGACGCCGGCGGACCCGTGCGCTCCGGCCAGGCTGTTCACCCGGTCCTCCAGGTTCAACAGGCAGAGGTAGTTTTCGCGACCCTTGCGCACCACGACACGGCGGCGGCGCTGTGCCGCGTCGGGATACAGGCGGCCCAGCTCGGCCTCCACCTGGCGCTGGAGATGCCGGGTGTACGTGCTGATCCACACCGGCGCACCGTTGCGTTCCGCCCACAGGCTGGCCGGGGCGACATAGCCCAGCGTCTTGCCCGTTCCGGTGCCGGCCTCGGCCAGCACGGTCGCCGGATCCCCCCGGGTTTGGCGCGGGTCGAAGGCGGCGGCGGCGGCGGACGCATAATCTCCCTGCCCCGGCCGCTGCTCGGCATGCGGCCCCAGCATGGTGGCAAGCCGGCGGCGGGCGTCGGCGGGTGGCACGGGATGCGCCGAAGGAGGCGGGGGCGGCGCTTCCTCCTCCCACTCCGGCAGGCGTTTCCACACCCGCAGCGCGTCCGCGGTTGGGCCGTCCGGGTGGCCGGTGGCCGCAAGGACGAACGGCGCCCAGGCCCAACCGGCGCTCGCCATGCGGCTGGCCAGCGATGCCGCGGCGCGGTTGGCTGGCGTGTCCTGCCCGGCAGCCAGGCGCGCCAGCAGCGTTTCCGCCAGGGTCGGCAGCAAGGCCGCGGCGCCTTCCATGTCCGATGGCGGGTCCATGTCCAACGCCAAGGCCAGGCCGCGAACGGTGGGCGCGGCGGCACAGGCCGGCCGCACGAACGCCCACAGTTCGAGCAGGTCGAAACACGCCCGCGGCCGCAGCCCGAGCCGCCGCAGCGTCACCGGGGCATGCACCAGCAGGGGCATGGCACTGCCCAGCAACGCCGTAACCTCGCCCGGCGTACCGGTCGCCAGCTCGCCATCCTCGGTCAGGATGCTGGCACGGCCATGCCCGGCGACCAGCGCGGCGGTGTGAGGCGTGACCAGTCGGGCGGGCGGCATAGGCGAGTATATGGCGTCGGCCCCGGCGCTGGCGAGCGCCGGTCCCGGACTCCCTCGTCGCTACGGCGTGTGCAGCGCCGCCAGCCCGGCCATGGCCAGCGGCATCTGCGCCGCCGATAAATCCGGCTTCAACAGCGTTTCCGCGCCGGCTGAATCGCCAGCCAGCGCCAGGGCGGTGGCCAGGTCATGCCGCACGCGGCGCGGCGCAGACGGGCTGGCGGCCAATGGGCGCAGCACCTCCACGCCTTCGGACGCGCTGCCCGCCAAGGCCAGCGACAGGCCCAGATTTACCCGCGCGGCGTCCAGTTCCGGTGCAACGGCAAGCGCCTGCTTGTAGGCCTGCTGCGCTTCCGCATGGTGCTCCTGCATGTCGCGGGCGATGCCCAGATCGGTCAGCGCGCGGGCATCGTCCGGCTGCATGGCCAACGCCGCCTTGAAGGCCGCCTCCGCATCCGCCGCGCGGCCGGACACCAGCAGCACCCGGCCCAACCCGAACTGCGCCCCAGCCGAGCCGGGGGACACGCGCGCGGCCCGGCGGAAGCTGGCTTCCGCCTGCGCGACCTGGCCCATTTCGGTCAGCGCCTGGCCCTCGATCAGCAGGGCGCCAAGGTCGTCGCGGTTGTTGGCAAGCTGCCGCCGGGCAACCGACAAGGCGGCCTCGGGCGCGCCACCGGCCAGGGCCGCGGCCCCGACCTGAAGGCTCGGCGGCTTGTTGCTGAACTGTTTGCCCGTGGAGCCGCAACCATCCAGGAGGAATAGCTGGGGCAGCAGCAGGGCGAGCAAGGGAAGGGCACGCATTTTGCGAAACTCCGTTTTGGAAATCAGTGGTGACGCAGCGAGGCAATCACCTTGAGCGCGGCGGGGCCGCCGACCACGGCAAACACGGTCGGCAGGATGAACACGATCATCGGCACGGTGAGCAGCACCGGCAGCCGGGCGGCCTTTTCCTCGAACCGCGTCAGCATTTCGGTTCGCATCTCGGCCGACAGGGTGCGCAGCGCCTGGGACAGCGGGGTGCCATATTGCAGGGTCTGCACCAGCGTGGAGCCAAGCCGCTTGAGGCTTTCGAGCCCGGTGCGGGTGCCCATGTTCTGCAAGGCGATGCGCCGGTCCGCCATGATGCGAAGCTCGCTCGCCGTTTGGTGCAGCTCCTCCGCGACGGCCGGGTGGGCGTGGCCGATCTCCGCCGCGACGCGGGTGATCGCCGGCTCCAGGCCCAGCCCGGCTTCCGAGCAAATCACCATCATGTCCAGCGCGTCCGGCAAGCCGCCGTCCAGCCGCTTGAGGAAGCGGCTGCGCATGGACTTCACGATGTAGTCCGGCATCAGCAGCCCCAGGATCGCCGCTGCGCCGGTGACGCCGTTATGGACGGTCGACGAAACACCCAGGGCGCCCAGCCCGACCCAGGCCAGGGCCGGCAAGGCGCACAGCATGAGGATCTTGCTGCCGACGAACAGCCCCAGCCCGTTGCCGCCGCGAAAGCCGGCGGCGGTCAGCGTCTGCTCCAACTCGGTGATCGTCTTGTCGGACAGCAATCCGCTGCGCGCCAGCATCATGCCGACAACGGAAACGATGCGGAACGGCCCGGTCCCGGTCCGCACCCGCGTGATCCGCTGGATTCCTGCCGAGCGATGCACCAGGGCAACTCGCGCCGCCATCTTCTCCTGCGCCTGCACCGCGCGCATCAGCACGAGCGCGCCGATCGAGCACAGCAGGGACACGCCGCCCGCGGCGACGAGCACGGGGCTCATGACAGGCTCTTCTTGATCATGAAGCGCATGGCCAGCATCCCGAGGCCGAGCCACAGCACGGCACAGCCGAACACCGTCTGGCCGGCGCCTTCCTGCATCAGCTCGCCGATGTAATCCGGGCTGATCACCGCCAGCGCGCCGGCGGCGAAGATGGGCAGCACGGTCAGGACGCCGGCGCTGGTACGCGCTTCCGCGGCGAGGGCGAAGCCACGTGCCTTCAGCGCAACGCGCTTGCGCACGACCTCCGCCAGGTTCTCCAGCGTTTCGGTGAGGCCGCCGCCGGTCTGGCTTTGCAACGCCAGCGCGGTCGCGAAGAAGCGGTATTCGGGCAACCGGTTGCGCGCCGCCATCTCGCGCAGCGCGTCTTCGATCGGGGTGCCGATGCTGACCTGGTCATACAGCCGGCCGAATTCGACGGAGGTCGGCTGCTCCGAATCCTGTGCCACGGCCCGCAGCGCCTCGCTGACGGGAATGCCGACGCGCACGCCGCGGACGATGGTCGCCAAGGCATCGGGAAACTGGCGATACAACGTGGCCGTGCGCTTCGTGTCGCTGCCGATGTAGACGGATCGGATGACGAACCACGAGGCCAGCGGCAGCAGCCCCCAGGACAGCTTGCCGAGCAGGCCGTGCATCAGCCACTGGACCGCCCAGCCGGGCAGCACGGAAAGCGGGACCACCAGGATCGGCTTCAGCGGATAAGGGTCTCGGCGGTCGGGGTCCATGCCCGCCAGGCTTTTCACCCGCCGCGCCAGCGCGGCCGTGGGCACGGCCACGGACAGCCGGGCGATCCCGGCCACCGGCGCCTCGCTGCGCTGGTATGGCGTCACGACCTTGGCCCGGCGCTCACGCAGGCGGCGGGCACGCTGGTCCGCATACAGCACCAGGATGGCGGCCGCCGAAAAGCCGACGAGCAGGACGCTCGCCACCATCAGGAGCGTCGTGAGGCTCACGGCGCTGGCCGGGCGATCACTGCTCCGCCTCCGCCAGCGTGTTGGACCACACCTTGTCCAAACCGAAATAGGACAGCCGATCGTTGAAGGATGGCCGGGCGCGGCTGACCTTGTAAAAGCCTTGCAGCCGCCCGTCCGGCCCTTCCCCGGTCATCTCGTAGGCAAAGATGTCGTTCAGGATCACGACCTCGCCTTCCAGGCCGCACACTTCGGTGACCTGGATCAGGCGGCGGCCGCCATCGCGCTGGCGCTCCACCTGGATGATGAGGTCGACGGCGCCGACGATCTGCTGGCGAATGGCCTTTGACGGCAGGCCGAAATTGCCCATCTGCACCATGTTCTCGACGCGGGTGATGGCGTCGCGGGAGGTGTTGGCGTGGATGGTGGACATGCTACCGTCATGGCCCGTGTTCATGGCCTGCAGCATGTCGAACGCTTCGCCGGCGCGCACTTCGCCCACGATGATCCGGTCCGGACGCATACGCAGCGCGTTGCGCACCAGGTCGCGCTGGGTGATCTCGCCGCGCCCTTCCAGGGAGGGCGGCCGGGTTTCCAACCGCACCACGTGCGGCTGCTGCAACTGCAGCTCCGCCGCGTCCTCGACGGTGACGATGCGCTCGGAGGAATCGATCAACTGGCTGACGGCGTTCAGCAGAGTCGTCTTGCCGCTGCCGGTGCCGCCGCTGATGATGATGTTCAGCCGGCAGCGCCCGGCGATCTCCAGGATGCGCGCGACCGGGGCGCTCATGGAGCCGTATTCGACCAGCTTGGCGAAGTCGATCCGCTTCTTGCTGAACTTACGGATGGAGATGTAGGGGCCGTCCAGCGCCAATGGCGGGAACACGATGTTGACGCGGCTGCCGTCCTTCAGCCGGGCGTCGGCCATCGGGCTGCTTTCGTCCACCCGCCGCCCGACATCGGCCGCGATGCGCTGGCAGATATTGGCGACATGCGCCGCGTCGCGGAACTTCACGTTCGACAGGTAGACGCGGCCCGCCCGTTCGACGAACACCTTTTCCGGCCCGTTGACCATGATGTCGGCCACGGTCTCGTCTTCCAGCAGCGGCTCCAGCGGGCCGAGGCCCAGCATGTCGTTCACCAGCTCGCCGGCAAGCTGGCGCTGTTCGCGGCCGTTCAATTGAATCCGCTTGTCGGTCGCGATGTCGGCGAGCAGGCGCTCCACCTCGATGGCCAGCCGGTCCGGCGCCATGCCGGCGATCGACACTGGGTCCAGCCGGGTCAAGCAAAGCTGGCGCAGTTCGGCCAACGGCGCCGTGGCGCGCATCACGCCCGGTGTCGGCTCCTTCGCCGCGGGGACCGCAACCGGAGCCGGCGCGGGCTCGTTCGGGGCGCGACGCCCGAAGGCGCTCACCGGCGCGACCATGGCATCCGCCGGGTCTTGGCCGGTGTGGCCGATGGCGCGAACGCGACCTCCTTGGCCAGGTCGAAAATGCCCGTGCGGAACCCGCCACGCTGCTTGGCCGCCGGCTCGCCCAGGCTTTCCGCGGCGCCGAGCACGCGCGGCAAGTCGGGAATGGTGACGTCAACCGCCATGCGCAACGCGTCCTCCACCTGTCGCTTGGTCAGGCCACCCGGCATGCCGTTGCGGTTCAGCACCAGCACCGCCCGCCTTGCCTGCGCCGTGCCCGATGGCAGGGCGATCATGCGCAGCGCCTCGCGGATGCTGGGCAGGGTTGGCACCATCACCAGGACGCGCTGCTGCGTCAGGTCCAGCAGGTCGCGGGACAGCAGCGACGCGCCGAACGGCACGTCGGCGACCACGAAGTTGAACCGGCGGCGCATCAGCGCGGCCAGGCGCTCGGCCGCGCCCGGGGCACAGCCGGGCTGTTCGGACAAGGCCTCCTCGCTGGCCATGACGTGCAGGCGGTCGCCCAGCGGAACGGCGGCACGCTCGACAAACAACTCGTCGACGCGGCTTGGCTGTTCCAGGGCGGAGCGCAGGCCGGGGCCGGTCTGCGCCCCCAGCAGCATGGCGGCGGTGCCGGTTTGCAGATCCGCATCCAGCAGGGCCGTGTGGCGCCGGCCGATATCGGCCAGGTGCCATGCGAGGTTTGCCGCGATGGTGGTGGCCCCGACGCCGCCGCGTGTGCCGGTCACGGTGACCATGCGACCGCCCAGCGCGGCGCTGGACGGCGCCTGGTGGGTGATCTGCGCGCCGAAATGGCGGGCCACCATTTCCGACACCAGGGGTTTGTAGAGGTATTCGGTCGCGCCGAGCGTGCGGGTGACCTGGCGGTAGAACGCAACGTCCTGGCGCTCGCCCACGATCATCACCTGGACGTCCGGCTCCAGCACGTGGCTTAGATCCGCGAGCAGGCCGAGCGGCTGCGACTCACCGGTGATGTCGATCACCAGCGCGCGCGGCGTCGGCATCTGCGCCAGTGCCGCCAGCGCCCCCCGGACATTGCCGCGGCGGATTTCGAAGCCGGATGGCAGCGCCTGTGCCAGGCCCTCGCGCAGCACGTTCTCGCTGTCGCTGTCGGCGATGAAGGCGAGGAACGGCAAGCGGTCCGACCGCGTCGCGGCTTCCTGCCCGGCGGGCGGCAGCTTCGATCCGCCGTCCATCACTGCGTGCCCGTCGAGGCGGACGCACCGCCCGCGGCAGCGTTGCCGATCGGTGCGACCTTGGAGATGGCCGTGTCGGGCAGCGCCTTCACCTTTCCGGCGCGATAGCGCGCGACTGCGGCAGCCACCACCTGGCCGTCGGCGCTGTGGTCGGCCACGCCGGTCACCAGATCATCCGGATCGGCCACCATGGCGCGCAGATTGGCCTCGTTGGCGCCCACCGGGCGCCACGTGCCCGGCCGCTCGTACACGTCGAACGCCGCACCGCAGGCGGCCACCGGCAGCAGCATCGCCACGCACAGAACGCGCCTCATTGCACGATGAACCCGGCATCGCCCGGCACGCTCTGACGGATCGCGACGTTGGTTGCATCCCCGCGGGCCTTTTGGCGGAGCAGCAGGATGCGCTCCAGATCGTTTGGCGGACGCCAGCCCTGGTCCGGCGTGCTGAGCGCCGCCGGGCTGCTGGCAGGTTGCACGAGGTAGGGCGTCACCAGGATCACCAGCTCCGTCTCGTTGCGCTGGAAGTTGTCCGACCGGAACAGCGCGCCGAGGATCGGGATGTCCCCGAGGAAGGGGACGCCATTCGCCGTCAGGCTCGTCGTGTCCTGCATCAAACCGGCGATCGCGAAGCTTTGCCCGCTGCCCAGTTCCACCGTCGTGTCGGCGCGGCGCACCTGCAGGGCCGGGATCTGCACGTTGTTGTTGCCGCTGCCGAGCTGGATTGCGCCCTGGTTGGTCAACTGGCTGACCTCCGGCCGCACATGCAGGCTGATGCGGCCGCTGCCGAGCACGGTGGGCACGAAGGCGAGGCTGACGCCGTACTGCTTGAACTCGATGGAGATGGTGTCGCCGAACTGCGCCACGGGGATCGGGAACTCACCGCCGACCAGGAAGCTCGCCGTCTCGCCGCTCATCGCGGTGATGTTCGGTTCGGCCAGCACGTGGACCAACTGGTCCTGCGCCAAGGCATCGATGACGTTGTTGATGTCAAGGATCTTGCCCGGCGTGTTGAAGTTGTAGCCGCCCCCCACCGCGGTATTGGCCGCCGTGACCAAGGCGGGCATCGAGGTGAAGCCCAGCGTGCCGTAGCGGCCGCCGATATTCGCCAGCGTTTGCCAGTTGACGCCGAGTTCGCGCGTGACGTTGCGCGACATCTCCACCACGCGGACGCGCAGGTTGACCTGCACGGCACTGGACACGGTGGTGCGGTTGTCCAGCTTCTGCGTGTCGGACAGGCCGGAGCGGCCGATCGTCGCCGCCCGGTCCGCTTCCAGCGGGCTGCGCGCCGCGCCGTTGATCACCAGGCCGTTGGGCCGCACCCCGGCCATCATGCTGCTGCCCGGCATGGAGGACGCAATCTGCGCGTTGGCGGCGCCGGCCGCGTAGCCGTTCGGGCCGACCGTCACCTCGAACTGGGCGATCGGCTGTCCGCTGGCCGACATGGCCGCCACCGTGGTGTGGCCCACGGCGACGCCGAACAGGAACAGGCTGGTGGGGCTGGCCGGCCGCACCTCGACGACCTTGGGGTCGGCGGCGAACACGCTGGCGGCCGGTGCCGTAAGGGTGACGACGCGGCCGGAGCCGGCCTCGATGGACATCGACTCGCCTGCCCCGGATGGCGGCCGCCGGGCGGCCGTGCACGCCAACAGCAGGCAAAGCAGGAAACTCGCGCGCTTAAACATCAGAACCGGAACTCCTTTCCGTCGGCACTGCCCTGATACAGGCGCACCAGTGAACCGCCGTCTTTTACGGCGGGCGGCGTAGGCTTGCCCAAAGCTGGCGAGACGTCGCCGCCCCAGGTGGTTTGGACGAAAGCGTTGTTCACGGCCGGCGCGGGTTCCGTGCTGTCGGCGGAGCGTACGGCGAGCGACAGCTTGCCCAGCCGCGTCGCCACGGCGACCCGCTCTGCCTGGGAGGGGGTGACCTCAAGCGTCACGGTTCGCCCCACACCGGCACCGTCGTTGCCGGGCGCCGTGCCGCGAACCAGCAACTGGTCGATCGCAATCACCCGGACGTCGGCCAGGATGGTTTCCGCGGCGACGCGGTGGGCCGCCGGCAAGTCGCCTTCGAGGGACTGGGTGAGGATCAGGTCCACCTGGTCGCCCGGCCAGATCAGCCCGGCGCTGCCGCTGACGGCATCGACCGCGACGCTCGCAGCCCGCATGTTGGGGCCGAGCACGGCTGCAAGGAAGCCATGGTCGCCCGGGCGCATGACGTCCGGTGCGAGCACGACATCCCCCGCGGTTAGGCTGCGCCGAAGCATCGCTCCGACCAGGCCGACCCGCGTGGCAGGCGTGTCGTCCTGCGCGCCGGCCGGCGGCGCCGGCAGGTCAAGCGGGACGAGGTCTTCCGGCTTCAGCAACGAGCCCGCCCGCAAGGTCGTCGCGATCGCGAGCACGACGTGGTGCTTGGGCGGGGGCGGCACGTCGGCCACGGCCGCGGCTTCCGCCACGGCTGGCGAGGGTGGCGGCCGGGTGGACAGCCAGGCCACGGTGCCGAAGCCGCCAAGCCCCAGCGCCAATAGTCCGAAGACGGCAAAGCGGAGCAGCATGGGTCAGCCCCCGAGCAGGACGAATGTTGCACCGGCGGCAATGGCCGTGGCGTAAGGCAACGGGCCGTGCCGCTGCATGCGGCGCTGCTCGACCCGAAGGTAGCGGCGTAAATTCGTCGCCGGCCGGGTGGCAGAGGGTGGCGGCACCAGATGCGACAGCCCGGCGTAGAGGATGGCGAGCACCCCGCCCGCAAGGCACGAGGCGAGGATGAAGCCGGTTGCAGCGCTAGGCGGAACCAGCAGCGCCCCGGCCGCGAACAGCTTCACGTCCGCACCCCCGAGCCAGCCGCGGCGCCAGCAGAACGCCGCGAGCACGAACACGATGAAGGCGGCGAGGAACCCGAGCAGCCACGTGCCGTCGGTTACGCGAAGCAGGACGCCCACGGCGGCAATCGCGGCGGGCACCCGGTTCGGCACCAGCCGCATCGCCCAATCCTGCAGGCAGGCAAGGGCAAACAATGCCAAACCCGTTGCGAGCAGGAGGAGATGGAAGGTCGCTGCCGGTTCTGCCATGCTTACCTGTCCCGAGGAGAACGGGCCGCCGCGCATAATGCCGGCGGCCCAAGTCGCTACCCCAGCTTCGCGCTTACCTTGGCGAACGTGCCGTTCAGGCTGGTGCCCAGCGTGGTCACGCCCGTGATGATCACCACGGCGATCAGCGCGGCGATCAGGCCGTATTCCAGGGCGGTCACGGCGCGGCGGTCGGCCTTCAGTTCCAACCAAGCCTTGATGTACTCGTACATGCTTGTCATCCTTCTTCTTGGCGCAACTCCGATGAATGGGAGCGCCATAACACACGCAACGACCCAGCATTTTGCCGGCGGAGGCTGCACCACCGATCGGGCGGCCATGCGCTGATTTAACCAGCGAAAGTTGACCGAACCGTTAAAGCCGTGAAGAGGTTGGCACGATGACGACCGGTAGGCGGAGCCCGCCGCCAGTCGTGGCCGGGCGCAGCGCACGCGGCCCCGCCGGCACGCCGCCCGGCACCAGTGCGGCCGCGGCAAACGCCTGCGGAACGATGACGCGAACCAGGGACGCAACCTGAGACAGGGGTGGGGCAGCCATCATCGCGCCGCCGTGCCAGGACGCCAGAACCTGGCGCATGTAGGGAATGCCTAAGGACGGGTCCGCCGAGTGGTAGCGGCCGATCGCGTCCTCCCAGCCCTGCGCGACACCGTGCAACTGCCCGAGAAAGCCGGCCGCCGCGCGCGCGTTGGCCGCCGGGTCAAACCCGTCCTCCAGGCTTGCAAAAGCATCCGGATGGAACATCAGGTTGACCTGGAAGCAACCGACGTCGATCGAGCGTATGCCGCGGGCTTGAAGCGACCTGACGAGGCCGACCGCCTCCGCCAGGGAGTTCAGGTAGTAGCCCTGCCCGGCTGCGTTGACGGACCACGGCCACGGTGCCACCCGGCCATCCGGGCCGCGACGGCCGGATTCCACGCGCCCGATGGCGGTGAGCAGGTCGGCTGGCAGGCCATGGGCCTGCTCCGCCGCGTTTGCCGCCACCTCACACTCGTTGCCAAGGGCTGGTCCTGCAAGCAACAGCCCGAGGATGAGGATGGCGGCCCGTTTCACCCGGGCAGCATCGTCACAATTCGTTAGGAAAGACCCAATGCCGCCGGGCGGCTAGGGTCCGGCGGGAGCGTTCAGGCGAACAAGGACGCGATGGCGGCCGCGTCCACCGACTCGATGTCGGGCACGGACCATTTTGGCTGCCGATCCTTGTCGACGACCATCGCCCGCACGCCCTCGGCAAAGTCCGGGTGGCGGGTGGCGTGCCGCGTCAAGGCAAGCTCGGCTGCCAGGCATTGCGGCAGGGTGCGGCGGGCTCCGGCGCGAACGATCTCGAAGGTCCAAAGCACGGCACTCGGTGACATGCCCCGCAACGTTTCGAGCGTCGCCCGGGACCAGTCGGTGTCTTCCGTTGCCAGGCGGTCCAGGATGGTCTGCACGCTTTCGGCCGAGAAGCATCGGTCGATGGCGGCCATCTGCGGGGCGATCGGGGCATCGAACACGCGGCATGCTTCGGCAAGTGCCGCTGGGCCGTTGGCTTCCAGCGAGGACGGCAGGCCTGCCATGGTGGTGTTGTCGGTGAAATGGGTTGCCAGGCCGACGAAAGCGGCATCCATGCCGCCCAGCCTGGCGCCGGTCAGTGCCATATACATCCCCGATGCGCCACGAAGCCGCGGCAGGATGTATGTCGCCCCGATGTCCGGAAACAGCGCGATCCCGGTTTCCGGCATGGCGAACAGGGCAGAGGCAGTAACGACCCGTGCAGACCCATGTACGGAAACGCCAACTCCACCGCCCATACAGATGCCGTCGACCAAGGCCACATAGGGCTTCGGATAGTCGGCGATAGCCTGGTTGAGCGCGTATTCATCCGCGAAGAAGCGTTCGACCGCATCGTGCTGCCCGGCCAGCACGGCTTCGCGCACGACACGAATGTCGCCTCCGGCGCAGAAGGCACGCCCGCCCGCGCCCTGGATGACCACGATGTGGATCGTGGGATCGTCTCGCCACTCGGCAAGCGCCCCAGAAACGGCCTGGACCATACCGTGGTCCAAGGCGTTCAACGCACGTGGACGATTGAGGAGGATGTGTCCGACCCGACCGCTACGCCGGGTCAGCACATTTGGTTCCGCCGGCGTGCTCAATTCCGACGTTTGGACATGACGGATGCTGCCAACGCGGCGAGCGTCATGCCCCAGGCACTCTTGCCACCCTTCGTCCGCAGGATCAGCCTGGTGGCAGGGCTGAGCAATGTTGCCACTGTGAGGCTTTGCCGCATCCCGACCAAAGCCTCATCGCGAACCACTTTGGCCTCGGCCTCGACGGGATCAGGGGCACCGCTCTTGGCCATGAACCCGAATATGGCGGCGCCAACCAGGTCCAGCACCAGCACGACGACCGCCGCCCATATCGGGCTGAGCAACGCGGGCACCAAGGCCGTGTAGATGACGACGTGAACCATCACCAGCACGGCGACAAGAAACACGGCCGCCACTGCGCCCCACACCGCACGCATGGCCTGGCGGCGGACGAGGCGCTTCAGCCGGACGAGTTCGGCCTGGGCAGCGGTCCGCCCGAGATCGACCGTGCGCATCGCCTAGCGGACGAAACGGCCGAGCACGTACCCGATCGCACCGGCCAACGCGATGGCGATGAGCGGGCTGCCACGCACCTGGTCGGCCACCACGCCGGCCTGCTCGCGCGTGTAATCGGAAGCCTGGCTCACCGCCTGGCTGGCGCGGCTGGTCGCGTCGTTGAACGCCGGCGTCAGGCGGTCTTCCATCAACTGGTTAACCTGCTTGCGCAAGGACGCGATCTGCGCCTGGGCGTCATCGGTGCTGTATGATTTGGCCATGGGTATGGGCTCCTTGAAGTGCAATCCGGCGGTGGCGGCAGAACGCGGTTCCGTGATCGAGGGTTGCCGCCGCCGCTAGGTATTTCGCCGCCGCGCGCCGCCGGCCGGGATTGCTACAACCACCCCGCCGACGCTAGGGTCGCGCACTCCTTCCGTCCGGGACCGACTGCCTGATGACGCCTCGCACGCTGCTGGCAGCCACGCTCTGCGGGGTCGTTCTCGGTCTCCCCGCCGTCGCGCGCGACCTTTCGGTGGTCAGCCGTGGCGGCTTGTTGCAGCAGGCGCAGGACGCAGCTTTCTTCAAGCCGTTCACGGCGGAAACCAGGCAGGTCCTGGACGTCCGGAGCTGGTCCGGTGGCGTGGGCACGCTGCGCAGCCGGGTGGAAGGCGGGTCGAACGATTGGGACGTCGTTCTCGTCTCGGCGGACGAGTTGCTGGCGGGCTGCGACGACGGCCTATTCGAGAAACTGAACTGGGCGGCGCTGGGCGGCCGCGACCGCTACTTGCCACAGGCGACCAGCGATTGCGGCGCAGGCACCGGCGTGGGCAGCCTGGTGCTCGCCTGGGACCGCGACAAGTTCCCGGCCACGCCGACCTGGTCGGATTTTTGGGACGTCGCGCGCTACCCGGGCAAGCGCGGCCTGCGGCGCGGCGCGCGAAGCAACCTGGAAATCGCCCTGATGGCGGACGGCGTCGCCGCGGGCGACGTGTACCGGCTGCTGCGGACGGATGAGGGGGTGGACCGGGCGTTCCGCAAGCTGGACCAGATCAAGCCCTATCTGGTTTGGTGGACGGAGGATGCACCGGGCGGCCAGGTGCTGAGCTCGGGTGAGGTCCTGTTGTCCAGTGCGGACAGCATTTCGGTCGCCCTGGCCAATCACGATGCCCAGCGGCATTTCGGCGTGCAATGGAGCGGCAGCCTCTACACCGTGCAGTCCTGGGCGCTCATGAAGGGCAGCCCGAACCTGGCCGATGGCACCAAGCTGCTGCTGTTCATGGGCACCCCGATCCGGCAGGCCCTGTATGCCGCCAATTACCCGATCGGCCCGGTGGTCAAGGGGGCCAACGACCTGCTGCCCCCCGACCTGCTCGCGGCCTCCCCCACCGCGCCTGCCAACCTGGCCGGGGCATTGCAGGTGGACGAGCAGTTCTGGCGGGACAACGGCGACAAGCTCGGGCAAAGGTTCGACGCCTGGCTGGCGCACTAGCCACCGACCTGAAGCCTGCGACGCTGACGCAACGCCCCGGCGCGCTGGCGTTCCACGGCCGGCTGGACCATGGCGGCGCGGCGCTGCTGTGGAGCCGGGCCATGCGGGGCGCCGACGCCGGCCGGGGACGGCCGCCTCGCGCTCGACCTCAGCGACACGACCGCCGTGGACACGGCCGGGGCCGCCCTGCTTGCCGCCCTCATGCGGCGGCACGGCGACGCGGCCTTGCAAGGTGCCACGGTGGACACCCGCGCCCTGGTGGAGCAGGTCGGCGGCACGGAGCGCCCTGCCCCGCCCGCGCCGCGTCCATGGACCTTCCGCGGCCTGGCCCGGGCAGCCGGGCGCGCGGCCGCCGATGGCACGGCGTTCTTCGGCGAAAGCCTGGTCGCGCTGACAAGCCTGCCGCGGCGGCGGCGGCAGTTCCGCCTCGACGACCTGGCCCGGCTGGCCGACGAGGCGGGGTGGCGCGCGCTGCCGCTGGTGCTGCTGCTTGGCTTCCTCATGGGGCTGATCCTCGCCTTCCAATCCTCCGTGCCGCTGCGGCGGTTCGGCGCCGACCTGTTCGTGGTCAACCTGGTCAGCTTGTCGCTGCTGCGCGAGCTGGGGCCGCTGCTGGCCGCGGTGATCCTGTCGGGCCGCACCGGCTCCGCCTTTGCCGCCGAACTCGGCACCATGAAGGTGAACGAGGAGCTGGCCGCGCTGGAAACCATGGGCATCTCGGCCATGACCATGCTGGTGCTGCCCCGCCTAGCGGCGGCGGTGCTGGTGATGCCGGTGCTGACCCTGTTCCTGGAACTCGCCGGGCTATGCGGCCTGCTCACCGTCATGCTGGCGTTCGGGTTCTCGCCGGCCGCCGTGTCGGCGCAATTGCTGCGGGCGGTGCACGGCCACGATCTGTGGGGCGGGCTGTTCAAGGCGGTGTGCTTCGGCGCCGCCGTGGCAGGGATCGGCTGCCGCGCCGGGCTGGGCACCGGCACCGGCCCCCGCGCGGTCGGCCAGGCGGCCACCGCGGCCGTGGTCGGCGGCATCGTGGTGACCATCCTGCTGGACGGCCTGTTCGCCGTGCTGTTCTACCGGCTCGGCACCTGACCGGTCAGCCCGGCGGGCCTGCCGAGTGCGAGGCCAAAACCGACTCGTCGTCCGCGTCCACCTCGGCCAGCCGCACCTCATAGCCCCAAAGCACCGCCAACTGCCGCAAGGTCGCCTGCGCGTCCTTCTTGGCCAGCAACTGGCCCGGATGGGTGCGATGCTCCAACCGCAACTGGCGGTCGCCGGACAGGTCGACGTCCACCACCTGGATGTCGGCGTCGTTCAGGCCGGGGTCGTAGGAGCGTGCCAGGCTGCGGCGGATGCTGCGATACCCGTCGTCATCGTGGATCGCGTCCACCAGCAAGGTGGGTTCCGCACTGTCGTCCAGCAGCCGGAACATGCGGAAGTCGCGCATCACCTTGGGCGAAAGGAATTGCAGCAGGAAGCTTTCATCGCGGTAGTTCGCCCAGCCATGCCGCAGCGTACCGACCGGGTCGCCGTTGCCGGCAATGTCGGGGAACCAGGCGCGGTCCTCCGCGGTCGGCTGCTCGCACATGCGGGCGATGTCGGTCATCATGGCGTAGCCGAGCGCATAGGGGTTGAAGCCGGGGCCGCCGGCCGGGTGGTCGAAGCCGGGCTGCATGATGACGTTGCTGGTGGAATGCAGCACTTCCAGGAACGCCGCGTCGTCGATCTGCCCGGTTTCGTGCAGCCGGGTCATGATGCGCTGGTGCACCCAGGTGGCGCAGCCTTCGTTCATCACCTTGGCCTGCGGCTGCGGGTAGAAATACTGCGCGATCAGCCGGACGATGCGGATAACCTCCCGCTCCCAGGAATGCAGGCGCGGCGAGGACTTCTCCAGGAAGTACAGCAGGTTCTCTTCCGGCAACCCCAGCCGGCGGCGGCGGTCCGCCAGCTTGTCGGTGCCGGCGGCAGGCTTGGCGTCCGGCAGGGTGCGCCATAGGTCGTCGAAGACCTTCTCGTCATACGCCTGCCGCTCGCGTTCGCGCTGCTCCTCCGTCTTCAGGTTCATCGGCCGGCTGCCGCCGTGGCGGTGCACGCCGTGGCGCGACAAGGCATGCGCCGCGTCCAGGATCCGCTCCACCGCCGCCACGCCATAACGGTCCTCGCACCCGGCGATGTAGCTGCGGGCGAACTCCAGATAGTCGAGGATGGCCGACGGCTCGGTCCATTGCCGGAACAGATGGTTGTTGCGGAAGAAGTGGTTGTGGCCGAACGCCGCATGCGCGATCACCAGCGCCTGCATCGTCGCCGTGTTCTCCTCCATGAGGTAGGAGATGCAGGGGTTGGAGTTGATCACCACCTCGTAGGCCAGGCTGGTGTAACCGCGGCGGTAGCTGCTTTCGTGTTGCAGGAAGCGCTTGCCGTACGACCAGTGGCGATAGGTCAGCGGCATGCCATGCGCGGTGTAGACGTCCAGCATCTGCTCGGAGGTGATGACCTCGATCCGGTTGGGATAGAGTTCGAGGCCCAGTTCCTCCGTGGCGATACGCTCGATGGCGTCATAGGAACGTTGCAGCGTGCCGTAATCCCAATCCGTCCCGCTGTAGATCAAGGGCAGGTCCATCAGCGGCAGACCTCCCTCCCCCGCTGGCGGGAGAGGGCCGGGGTGAGGGTGGCGGCGTCCGCGTGAATGTCCGTGTTCCCCCATGCGACATGGTCAAACCGGCCACCCTCACCATGCCCTCTCCCGCCAGCGGGAGAGGGTTCCGGAAAGGCGATGGTGTCGATTGTCCAGCGACCCGTCATCCGGCGGCGGCCTTGCGCCCGAACAGGTCGCGGAACACGGGGAAGATGTCCCGCCGCTCCGCCACGCGGCGCATCGCCAGCTTGGGCGCGCGCCCGGCAAGCGGGGCGTAGCCGCGCCAAAGGTCCGTGTCGCCGCGGATGATGGCCGCGGACAGCGACACCTCGATATAGGCGAAATGCTGCACCACCGGCAGGATGTCCTGTTCCAGCATGGACACGGCGCGATGCGTGTCGCTGCCGGAGTTGTCGCCGTCCGACGCCTGCGCCGCGTAGATGTTCCAGGACGCGGCCGGGTAGCGCTCCCGCTGGATGCGCGTCAGCTCCGCCAGCGCGGTGGACACGATCGTGCCGCCGGTGCGCGGGTCGGTGAAGAACACCTCCTCCGCCACTTCCTCGGCGACTTCGGTATGGCGGATGAACACCAGATCGACGCGCTTGTAGCGCCGCTCCAGGAACACGTGCAGCAGCAGGAAGAAGCGCTTGGCCAGGTCCTTCATGCCTTCGGACATGGAGCCGGACACGTCCATGAGGCAGAACATGACGGCCCGCGCCGACGGCTTCGGCACCGGGGTGAAGCGGCGGAACCGCATGTCGATCGGGTCGACCCAGGGGACGCGGGACAGCCGGCGCAGCGCCAGCTCCAACGCGCCACGCAGCTCGTGCAGGCGGTCGACATCCTCGCCGGTTTCGGCAAGGCGGGCGACCTCCGCCTCCATCGCCTTCACCTCCGGCGGCTTGGGGCGGCGCAGCCCGATGCGGCGCGCCATGGATTGGCGCATGGTGCGCGACATGTCCACCTGGGACGGCGTGCCGTCGACGCTGATCCCGGCGCGGGCCGGTGCCGTGGTTTCGGTGGCGACCACCTGGTTCTTCAGCAGGTCCGGCAGTTCCAGATCCTCGAAGAACAGGTCCAGGAACTCGTCGCGGCTGAGCACGAAGCGGAAGCCGTCCTGCGCTTCCCCCTGCCCTTGGCCGCTGCCGCTGCCCCCGCCGCCGCCGCCGCCGCCGGGTGGCCGCTCGATCCGGTCGCCGGCCGAGAACTCCTTATTCCCGGACAGCACGAAGTCGCGCGTGCCGCCGGTGAACACGGTGTGGAAAGACGGCTCGTGCAGCACGTCGGCCGGGATGGTGACGGTTTCGCCCTGCCCGGTTTCACGCAGCGTGCCCCCGTCGATTGCGGCGCGGGCCGCGCGGGCGATGGCGCCCCTGGCTCGCGCCAGTACGCGCTGGCGGTTCTCCAGGTTCTTGCCGTGCGGGTTCGGGCGCCGGTCGATGATATCCAAATGCGCGCGCTCAGGCCGACTGTTTGACCCGCATGTACCATTCGACCAACCGTCGCACCTGGCGTTCGGTGTAGCCGCGCGACACCATGCGTTCGACGAAATCGTGGTGCTTCTTTTCCGTCTCGCCGTCCTTCTTGGAGCCGAAGCTGATCACGGGCAGCAAATCCTCCACCTGGGAGAACATCCGCTTCTCGATCACGTCACGGATCTTCTCGTAGGAGGTCCATGCCGGGTTGCGGCCGCCGTTGGACGCGCGGTTGCGCAGGGCGAACTTCACCACCTCGTTGCGGAAATCCTTCGGGTTGGCGATCCCGGCCGGCTTCTCGATCTTGGTCAGCTCGCCGTTCAGCAGCTCCCGGTTCATCATCTGCCCGGTGTCCGGGTCCTTGAAGTCCTGGTCCTCGATCCAGGCGTCGGCATAATCCAGGTAGCGGTCGAACAGGTTCTGTCCGTAATCGCCGTAGCTTTCCAGGTAAGCCTTCTGGATCTCGTTGCCGATGAACTCGGCATAGCGCGCGGCCAGTTCGGACTTGATGGTGGCGAGGTAGCCCGCTTCCGTGTCGGGCGGGAACTGCTCGCGCCGAATGGCCTGCTCCAGCACGTACATCAGGTGCACCGGGTCGGCGGCGACCTCGTTGGAGGAGTGGTTGAACGTGGCCGACAGCACCTTGTAGGCGAAGCGGGTGGAAACCCCGTCCATGCCCTCGTCCACACCGGCGGTGTCGCGGTACTCCTGCATGGTGCGGACCTTGGGGTCGGTCTCGCGGATGTTCTCGCCGTCATACACCCGCATCTTGGCGAACGGGCGGGAGTTGGCGTGTGGTTTCAAGCGGGACAGCACGGCGAAGCGCGCCAGCATTTCCAGCGTGTGCGGCGCGCAGGGCGCGTCCGCCAGGGCCGAGCCGCTGATCAGCTTCTCGTAGATGCGGCCCTCCTCGGTCACGCGCAGGCAGTACGGCACCTTCACCACCGACACGCGGTCGAGGAAGGCCTCGTTGGTGCGGTTGTTGCGGAAGCTTTGCCATTCCGCCTCGTTGGAATGCGCGAGCAGGATGCCCTGGAACGGAATAGCGCCGATGTTCTCCGTGCCGAGATAGTTGCCTTCCTGCGTGGCGGTCAGCAGCGGGTGCAACATCTTGATCGGCGCCTTGAACATCTCGACAAATTCGAGGATGCCCTGGTTGGCGCGGTTCAGGCCGCCGGAAAAGCCGTATGCGTCCGGGTCGTTCTGGCTGTACATCTCCAGCTTGCGGATATCGACCTTGCCGACCAGCGCCGAAATGTCCTGGTTGTTGTCGTCGCCCGGCTCGGTCTTGGCGACCGCGACCTGCTTGCGGCGCGACGGGTAAAGCTTCACCACGCGGAACCGCTCGAGGTCGCCGTCCCACTCGTCCAGGCGCTTCAATGCCCAGGGGCTGGCGATGCCGGTGAGCACCCGGCGCGGGATGCCGTAGCGCTGGTGCAGCGGGCCGGCCATGGTGTCCGGATCGAACAGGCCCAACGGGCTTTCGAACACCGGGCTCACCTCATTGCCGGCCTTCAGCACGTAGATGGGCTCCTGCTCCATCAACGCCTTCAACCGTTCCCCCAGGGAGGACTTGCCGCCGCCGACCGGGCCGAGCAGGTAAAGCACCTGCTTGCGTTCCTCCAAACCCTGGGCGGCGTGGCGGAAGAAGCCGACGATCCGCTCGATGGTCTCTTCCATGCCGTGGAATTCGGCAAAGGCGGGGAACACGCGGACCGTGCGGTTGAGGAAGATGCGGGCCAGCCGCGGGTCGCGCGAGGTGTCGACCAGTTCCGGCTCGCCGATGGCGCGCAACATGCGCTCGGCCGGTGTGGCGTAGCAGCCGGGGTCGTCGCGGCAGGCGTCGAGATACGCCGAAAGGCTCATCTCGACCTCGCGGCGTTGGTCACGCAGCGAGGCATGCAAGGAAAATACGCTGTCGGTCACAACCATCACGAAACTCCCAGGGCGTTTAGGGGAGTAGGCGCAGCGCGCATCCCCCGATCGCCAGCAGATGCACGCGAGCGGAAAGTCTGACTTGTTCTCCTTGGCCCAACATTCCAGGCCCAGTCTGGCGTTGGGTGAACGCTAGCCGGCTCCGATGTTGGAAAGCACGAAGTGTATGGCCGGGACGGAAGATGACCAAGCAAACGTGACAAAAAAACGACAACGTGCGGGGTTTGTCACTCTGCCCGCACCGCATTTCAAATAGTCGTTCTCGGCAGCCGGTCGTTTACGACATCAGGCCGGCTCGACGCGCCGGCTTTATGGCTCTCGGCTTCTGTGCTCACTGCGCCGGTTCCAACCATCGCGCGCGCACAATCGATGGCTGGCAGATCATCGCCGCCTCTCCCTTAGGCAAAGGATACGGCCGCAGTTAGGTTGATCTTAGGCAGCGTGGGCGTGGACCAGGCACATTCAGCCGTTCGGGCGAGCTTCACCGAGAAATGCGCCATACTTCGACGAGTGGCCGTGGATCTGATCCCTAAGCTCCTGATCACCGCGCTTTACCGTGTTGGCATTGCACCGCAGCAACGCCGGTGACGAAAGCCGCGCCGTGCGAACGGCACGACAGTGACTTGCACAATGATACCATCTCTGCCTAGGGTGCTGGAAAGCAGCACGCCCGCCCGTGCCTGCCCGGAGAGCCTCGCGCATGGACGTCGCCACCGCTGCCAGCCTGCCCTTGGACGCCGCATCCGCTTCGGCCGGCCTTGCCTCCGTCCCGGGCATGAGCCCGCGCACCCGGCGTTTGCTGCATGGCCGCATCGTGCCGACGCTGCTCGCGCTTGCTTGGCCGAACATGCTGGTCATGCTGGCGCAGGCTTCCACCGGGCTGATTGAAACCTGGTGGGTGTCCCACCTGGGCACCGATGCGCTGACCGGCATGGCGCTGGTGTTCCCGGGCTACATGATGATGACCATGCTGTCCGCCGGGGCGGTCGGCGGCGGCATATCGTCCGCCATCGCCCGGGCCCTGGGCGCCGGCCGCCGCCAGGATGCGGACGCGCTGGTGCTGCACGCGATCCTGATCAACCTCGCCTTGGGCGTGGCGAGTTCGGCGTTGTTCCTGCTATTCGGGCGGCAGATCTATGCAGCCATGGGCGGCGAAGGGGCGTCGATCGATGCGGCCTTGGCTTATTCCAATGTGGTGTTCGCCGGCGGCGTCCTGGTTTGGCTGATGAACGCACTGGCCAGCGTGATCCGCGGCACCGGCAACATGCTGGTGCCCTCGCTGGCGATCTGCGTCGGGGTCGCGCTGCTCATCCCGCTGTCGCCGATGCTCATCTTCGGCTTCGGCCCGCTGCCGGCGTTGGGCATCGCCGGGGGCGGCGCGGCCATCCTGGTCACCACGCTGGCGATGATCCTCGTGCTGGGCTGGTACATGCTGTCCGGTCGCTGCGTGGTGCGGTTGCGGGCCGTGCCGCTGAACTGGCCGATGTTCGCCGACATCTTGCGCGTCGGCGGGGTGGCCACGATCAGCACGTTGCAAACGACGCTGACGGTGGCGCTGACCACGGCGCTGGTCGGCACGGCCGCCGGCCCGGACGCGGTCGCCGGCTATGGCACCGGCGCGCGGCTGGAATACCTGCTGATCCCGCTGGTGTTCGGCCTTGGCGCGCCGATGGTGGCAATGGTCGGCACCAACATCGGCGCCGGGCAGCGGCAGCGTGCACTGCGCATCGCGCTGACGGGCGGCGGCCTGGCGTTCCTGCTCAGCGAGACGATCGGCGTGGCCGCCGCGATCTGGCCCGGCGCCTGGCTGGACCTGTTCGGCAGCAATCCGCGCATGCTGGGCACCGGCACGGCCTACTTGCATTTCGTTGGCCCGACCTATGGGTTCTTCGGCCTTGGCCTGTCGCTGTACTTCGCATCCCAGGGCGCCGGCCGGCTGACATGGCCGTTGCTCGGCGGGTTGCTGCGCCTGCTGGTGGCGGTGGGCGGCGGATGGGCGGTGCTTGCCGCAACCGACTCGCTGACCTGGACCTTCGCGGTGCTGGGCCTGGCGCTGGTCCTGTATGGCACCACCATCGTCACGGCGGTCGCCAGCGGCGTGTGGTTCCGCGACGCGGACCTTAGCTAGCGCCCGACATCCGGCGTTGCTGGGGCAGTGCCGCGATCCTGCCTTCCACCTCCGCCATCAGCCGCGCTACCGCGGCACGGCCGGAGGCGGCGATCTGCGGCGGGCTCCTGCCGTCCAGGGGCGCCTCGGCCGTGGCATCCGCCTGCAACAGCACGCGGGCCGGCGAGGGTGACAGGTCGATCAGCACCAGGCCCAGGGCGGCGCGGCTGATGGTCTGCGCCGGCAGCGCCAGCAGCGACTGCAACTCCCCTTCCAGTGCCCAATCCGCCCGGGCGCGGCTGCCGGGTGCCAGCACGGCGGAAAACAACCCGCTGGCGGCGAGCCAGCGGCGCAGGCTGTCCTCCACCGCGTCGGCCGGCGGCACGCTCCATTCCTCATAGAAATCCGTGTGGATGCTGCCGTCGTTCTCGACGATCTGCAGGCCGCGGGCTTCCAGGCCGGGCGCCGTGCGCAACGTGCGGACCAGCAGCACCTTGCCGCCCGGCCGCGGCGGCAAGGCAACCGGGCGGCGCACGTCCAGCGGCCAGGATCGCTTCTCCAGGTAAGGACGCGCCGGCAGGATGCTGCACCCGCCGAGGATCGCCGGGGCCGCCAGCAGCCATCGCCGCCTCACCGGTCGCGGCTCCGCGCCGGTGCGCCGCCGAGTACGACCTGCCCCGGGTCGCGCCGCAACGCTTCGCTGGTTTGCCGCAGGGCGGCCACGGTGGTGCGCGCGTCCCGCAGCAACGGCACCAGCCCGGCCTCCAAATCCGCCGAGCCGCTATCCGCCCGGCGCGCCACCTCGTCCAAGGAGGCGATCAGTTGCGGCAATCGGGCGACGGCCTGGTTCAGCCGATCCGTGGCCGCGGTGGCGGAGCGCAGCAATTGCTGGGTTTGCGGCCCCTGCGCCAGCGCACGGGCGGAGGCCAGCGTGTCGCGCAACTGCGCCGACAGCGCCGACACGTCGGCGTCCGACAAGGCGGACTGCACCGTGCGCAAGGTGGCGGTGGCCTGCACCATCAGATTATGGGCGTCCCCGTCGTGCAACGTGCCGCGCAGCTCGGTCACCAAGTCCAGCACCCCGCTGGCCAGTCCGTTGATGTCAACCTGCTGGATCTTGCCCAGCAACACGGTCGCCGCATCCTGCACCTGGCTGAGCGTGGACGGGACGGACGGGATATAGTCGTAGCGAGGCGTCCATGGCACGTCGAGCGGCGGGAACTGCGTCGGGTTGGTGAAGTCCAGTTCCACGTAGCTCAACCCGGTCAGGCCCTGCGGGGCGATGCGGGCGCGCAGGCCGCGGGACACGCTGTCGGCGTTGGGCGCCTCGCCGACGCGCGACACGTCGATCTCGAAGCGGACGAACACGGTGCGGAAGGTGGTGCGCCGGATGGCGTCCGGCTCGTCCCTTCCATAGGCGGCGCTAACCAGCCCGATCTCGGTCACGGCGCCGATGGCGACGCCGCGGTATTTCACCGGCGCGCCGACATCCAGCCCCTGCACGCTGTCGCGGAAATAGGTCTCGTACGGCTTGGCATGGCGGATCTGGCTGCCGCTGAGGAACAGCACCATGCCCAGCAACAGCGCCACGCCACCCGCCACCAGGATGCCCACGCGAAGATAAGTGCCACGCATCACGCTGCCTCCCGCCGGAAGAACGCGCGCACGGCCGGTTCGGTGCTGTCGCGGGCCAGCAAACGCGGATCGCCCTGCGCGAGCACGCCGCGCCCGGTGCGGTCCAGCATCAGGCACCGGTCGGCGATCGCCATCACGGATGCCAGCTCGTGCGTCACCACGACGAAGGTCGCGCCCAACCTGTCGCGCAGTTGCAGGATCAGCCGGTCCAGTTCCGCCGAAATCACCGGGTCCAGCCCGGCGGAGGGCTCGTCCAGGAACAGCAGCGGCGGGTCCAGCGCCAGCGCCCGCGCGATCCCGGCGCGCTTGGCCATGCCGCCGGATATTTCCGCGGGGCGGAGCGACGCGGCCTCCGCCAGGCCGACCTGCGCCAGCTTGAGCCGGGCCACCGCCGCGCAGGCCTCCGGCGGCAGGGCGGTGAGCGTGCGCAGGGGCAGGACGACGTTCTCCAGCAGGGTGAGCGAGCCGAACAAAGCACCAGACTGGAACATCACGCCGATCTCGCGCCGCACGGCGTCGGTGTCGGTCGCCACGTCGTGCCCCATGATACGGGCCCGCCCGGCGGTGATCGGCAGCAGCCCGACGAGCTGCCGCATCAGCGTGGATTTGCCGCTGCCGGACCCGCCCAGGATCGCGAACACCTGGCCGCGCGGCACGGTGAAGCTGACGTCCTGGAACACGGTGTGATCGCCGAAGGATTGCGCGAGGCTGCGTGCCTCGACCGCGAACCCTTCGGTCAAGCAAGCCGCATGGTCAACGCGGCGATGTCGGCAGTGCGGTCGAGCAGGTCGGTGATCGTGAAAGGGCACTGGTCCGGCCATGCGGGTGAAACGGGCGCGTCCGCCAGCGCGGCGCGGGCCTGCCGCCGCGCGTCGTGATAGACCGATTGCAGGTCGATGCGCTGCGTCATGGACGGCGCGTGCCGCCGCCGGGCACCGGCCAGGAAGGCCAGCAACTCGACGCGCCAATGATGGGTGGACGGGTGGCCCGGCGCAGCGGCCAGCTTCAACAGGTGGACGATGGCCTGTTCCAGCAGGCTTTCGCAGGCATGCAGTTCGGCGCGGCCCACATCCAGGACCTCCTCGATGACGTTGGGCCAGTCGATGGACGCGTTCAGCCGTTCACCAGTCGCAGTACGGCGCAGCAGGTCGGCCTGCTGTTCGGACCAAAGCAGCGCGTCGCGCTCGTAGAGACCATCGGGCATGGTCGGCACGCTACTCCGCGGCGCGGCTCGCATGCCACTCCGGCGGTGCCACGGCGCCCACCTGGTCCGTGATGCGGCGGTAGGCTTCCGGCCGGCGATGCTTGTCGAAGGCGAAGATCGTGGTGCGGCCCAGCGTGCACCGGTCCAGGTCGCAATCGGCCGTGATCAGCTCGTCGCCCCAACTGGTCGCTTCCGCCATGATCTCACCCTGCGGGTTGACGATGATGGAGTTGCCGAACAGCTCGCAGCCATCCTCCACCCCGGCCTTGGCCGTGGCCACCGCGAAGGTGGCGTTCTGGTAGGCGCCGGCCTGGATGGTCAGGTGGCTGTGCAGCACGCGCAGATGGTGCGCCTCGAACCCGCGGGCGTCCTGGTTCAGGCTCGGCGTGTTGTAGCCCAGCATCACCAGCTCGACCGATTGCAGCCCCAGCACCCGCCAGGCTTCCGGCCAGCGCCGGTCGTTGCAGATCAGCAGCCCGGCATTGACCGGCATGCCGCCCAGCGGCGCCCGCACCACGGGGAAGCCGAGGTCACCCACCTCGAAATACCGCTTCTCCAGATGCTGCACCTTGCGCGCTGGGTCGTACTCCGCATGGCCCGGCAGGTGGACCTTGCGGTATTTCAGCATGGCCTCGCCCTGCGGGTTGACCAGGATGGCGGTGTTGAAATGCCGCCCGTCCGGCGTGCGCTCGGCGTAGCCCAAATGGAAGGCGATGCCGAAGCGCCGCGCCGCCTCGAACAAGGGCGCGGTCTCGTTCGAGGGCATGGCCGTTTCAAACCAGCCATCCGCCTCGGCCCGGTCCTCGTGATAATGCCGCGGGAAGAAGGTGGTGAGCGCCAGTTCCGGGAACACCACCACCTGAACGCCGCGCGCATGGGCGCGCTCCATCAAGCGGACCATGCGGCCCACGGCGGCGGCGCGGGGCTCGGCCTTCTGGATGGGGCCGAGCTGGGCGGCGGCGACGGTGACGATGCGGGCCATTACTCGGCTGCCTCCGGCAAAAGCTGGGGTGGCGTGGCGCCGGCCTGCGCGGTGATCGCGGCATACTGCTCCGGCCGGCGATGGGCGGCGAAGTCGAACATCTTTTCCTTGCCCTGGCGGCAGGCATCCAGGTCGCACACCGCCACCACCACCTCGTCCGCCAGGCCGGCGGCCTCCGCCACGATGACGCCGTTGGGGTCCACGATGCAGGAGCCGCCGATCAGCCCGGCGCCGTCCTCCACCCCCGCCTTGGCGACCGCCACCGCCCAGGTGGCGTTCATGTAGGCGTTGGCCTGCACCACCAACTTGGAATGGAAGGTGCGCAGGGCGGCATCCTCGGTCGTGCCGCCATTCGGGTCATACGCCGCGGAGTTGTAGCCAACGCACACCAACTCCACCCCGCCCAGGCCCAGCATGCGCCAGGATTCGGGCCAGCGCCGGTCGTTGCAGATCATCATGCCCAACACGCCGCTGCCTAGCGACGCCGGGCCGCGCCACACGGGGAAGCCCTTGTCGCCATAGGCGAAGTAGCGCTTTTCCAGTTGCTGGTTGCGCTCGCCCGGGCGCGGCTCGACCGTGCCGGGCAGGTGGACCTTGCGATATGTGCCGATGGTCCGCCCTTCCGGGGACACCAGAATGGCGGTGTTGAACAGTCGCGCGCCGGCCTGCTCGGCATAGCCGATGCTGAACCCGACGCCGAGTTCGCGGGCGCGGTCGAACAAGGGCTGCACCGCCGGGTTGGGCATCGCCGGTTCGGCCATCGCCGCCACCGCTTCGGCCGGCAGCAGCCAGCGCGGGAAGAAGGTGGTGAAGGCCAGCTCTGGGAACACCACCAGCCGGGCGCCCTGCCCGGCCGCCTGCTCCAGCAGGTGGATGATGCGCTCCAGCGTGGCGGCGCGGCTATCCGCCCGTTGCGTCGGACCCATCTGCGCGGCGGCGACGGTCAGCAAACGTGCCATGTCAGCCTTCCCCCCGCCGGATGAAACGGCCGGTGCCCGGCGCCGCCAGCACGGTCGCGCCATCCCAGATGATCTCGCCCCGCAGCAGCGTGGCGGCGACCCGGCCGCGCATGGACCGGCCCTGGTAGGGCGACCAGCGCATCTCCGGCCGGTCCTGGATCGCCGCCTCGTCAAAGGTGAACTCGCCCGGCTCCAGCACCAGCAAATCGGCGTCCATGCCCGGTCCGATGGCGCCCTTGCGCAGCAGCCCGTGATGCCGTGCCGGGCGGTCCGCGCAGTAGCTGGCCATCAGGGTCGGCGACAGGCCGCGTTCCGATAACAGCGTGTACATCAGCGGCGCAAAGCTTTGCAGCCCGGTCAGCCCGGCGCCGCACTTGAAGATGTCGGCGAACCCTTTGCGGTCGGCCGGCCAGGGCGCGTGGTCGGTGGACACATAGGCGATCGTGCCAGCCTGCAGCGCGACCCACATGCGCTCCACCTCCGCCGCGGTGCGGAACGGCGGGTTGCATTTGCCGCGCCCGGCCAGGCGGACGATGTCGTCCTCCGTCATGCACAGGTACTGGATGCAGGCTTCCCCGCTCGCCTGCCCGCCGGCGGCGCGGAACGCCTCGGCGATGGCAAAGCCGCGCGCCACGGAGGAATGCGCGATGTGGACATGTGCCCCGGTTTCCAGACCGATCTCGAAGATCTCGTTGTCGGCCATGGTTTCCGCCAGCGGCGGACGGGTGCGGCAATGCATGATCGGGTGGGTCTCGCCGGCCGCCAGCGCTTCGGCGGTCAGCCGCTCCACCAGCTCCTGATCCTCGTTGTGGACGGAGACCGGCAGGCCGGTGCGGGCGATGGCGGCAAAGGCGGCGACCATGGTGGGGTGGTCGATGCGCGGGAAGCGCACCGCGTCATACTCGTAGGTCGACAGCTTGAACGAACACACGCCGGCCGCGGCCAGCCCGGCCACCGCATCCACGCCGCCATGCTTGGCGATGGTGCCGTACAACGCCACGTCCACATGCGCGGTGCGGTCCACCCAGTCGATCTTCTCCGCCAGCACGGCCGCATCGGTCACCGCCTGGGGCACGTCGTATGGCATGTCCACGCAGGTGGTGACGCCGCCCGCCGCCGCGGAGCGGGTGGCGCCCTCGATGCCGGGCCAGCCAATCGCCGAACTGGTGTGCATGTGGCCGTCCACCAAGCCGGGCAGCACGAGGTGGCCGCGGTAATCCAGCACCCGGGTGGCCTGCGGCGGTTCACCCTGCCCTAGCGCGGCGATGCGCTCGCCGGCGATGGCGATCCAGCCATCCGGCAGAACCTCCGTCGAGGTAACAATCGTGCCGCGAACAAGGCTGTCGTGCATGAAATCTCCTTCGCGGCAGAGGTTAGGCCGTGCGGAAAACCGGGGCAACGATCCGCTGCCGGTCGCCCTGAGCCGATTGACCCAGCGGGTCGCAATTCCTAGCGTGCGCCCGATGGCCGATACAGTTCGCAACAACGAAGCCGCCCTTCCCAAGGCATGGCCGTTCGAGGAAGCCGCCAAGGTTGCCGCGCGCTTGGCGGCGTCCGGCAAGGCGGAAGCGTTGTTCGAGACCGGGTATGGCCCGTCCGGCTTGCCGCATATCGGCACGTTCGGGGAGGTGGCGCGCACCACCTGGGTGCGACAGGCCTTTACCGCGTTGACGGGCAAGCCGTCCCGCCTGCTGGCGTTCAGCGATGACATGGACGGGCTGCGCAAGGTGCCGGACAACGTGCCGAACGGGGCGATGCTGCGCGAGTACCTCGGCCAGCCGCTCACCCGGGTGCCGGACCCGTTCGGCACCCATGAAAGCTTCGGCGCGCACAACAACGCCCGGTTGCGCCGCTTCCTGGACGGGTTCGGCTTTGAATACGAGTTCGCGTCCGCGACCGACTACTACCTGTCCGGGCGGTTCGACACCGCGTTGCTGCGCGTGCTGGCCCTGCACGAGGAAATCCGCCAGGTCATCCTGCCGACGCTGGGGCCGGAGCGGCGGGCGACCTATTCGCCGATCCTGCCGCTGCACCCGCGCACCGGCCAGGTCATGCAGGTGGTGATCGAGGCCACTGACCCGGCGGCCGGCACGGTCACCTGGACCGACGAGGCCGGCGAGCGATTCACCACGCCGGTGACCGGTGGCGCCTGCAAGCTGCAATGGAAGGCGGACTGGGCCATGCGCTGGCATGCGCTGGACGTGGATTACGAGATGAGCGGCAAGGACCTGATCGACAGCGTCCGGCTGTCCGGCCGCATCTGCACCGTGCTGGGTTCGCCGCCGCCGGTCGGCTACACGTACGAGCTGTTCCTGGACGAACATTCGCAGAAGATCAGCAAGAGCAAGGGCAACGGCCTATCGGTGGAGGAGTGGCTGCGCTACGCTCCGCCGGAAAGCCTGGGTCAATTCATGTATCATCAGCCGCAGCGCGCCAAGCGGCTGTTCTTCGACGTGATCCCTCGCGCCGTGGACGACTACATCGCGCACGTGGCGAAGGGTGGCGACGACCCGGCGAACCCCGCCTGGCATATCGGCGGCGGCCGCATCCCGAACGACGCCGGCAGCCCGATCCCGTTCACCATGCTGCTGAACCTCGCCAGCGTGGTGAACGCCGACCGGGCGGACATGCTGTGGGGTTTCATCCGCCGCTACCATCCCGGCGCCGGGCCGGCGGAAACGCCGTTCCTGGCGCGGCTGGTCGATTACGCGGTGGCGTACTACCGGGACTTCGTGCGCCCGGCCAAGCGCTTCCGCGGCGCCAGCCCCGTGGAAGCCGCGGCTTTGGCCGACCTGGCGGACACGCTGGCGGCGATGCCGACCGACAGCCCGGCCGAAGCCATCCAGGACGAGGTGTATGCGGTCGGCAAGCGCCACGCCTTCCCCGCGCTGAAGAACTGGTTCGAGTGCCTATACCAGGTGCTGCTCGGCCAACAGGAAGGGCCGCGCTTCGGCGGCTTCGTGGCGCTGTTTGGCGTGGCGGAAACCGTCGGGCTGATCCGTTCGGCGCTGAACCGCCCGGCAGAAGCCGCTTGAAGCGCTACCTCCGCCACATTCCGGCGCTGATCGGGGTGATACTGCTGGTCGGCGCCATCTACGTGGTGCAGCGGGAGTTCCGCCACCTCAAGATCGCGGATATCCAGGCCTCGCTCGCCGCCATTCCAGCCCGTGCGCTGGTGATCTCCTTCGCCTGGACGGTGCTGTCCTACGGCGTGCTGACTTTCTACGACCGGCTCGGCACCATCTATGCGGGCCACAAGGTGCGGTACCGTCGCGTCGCCTTCGCCTCGTTCTGTGCCTATGCGCTGTCGCACAATCTGGGCTTCGCAGCGGTGTCGGGCGCGGCCGTGCGTTACCGCCTGTACTCCCATTGGGGGCTGACGGCGGTGCAGATCGCCAAGGTGGTGGGCTTCTGCTCGCTGACCTTCGGCCTCGGCGGCCTGGTGCTGGGCGGTTGCATCCTGTTCTTCGAGCCGATGTCGGTGCCGTTCTTCAGCAGCGTGCTGCCGCTTTGGGCGTTCTACGGCATTGGCGCCGCCATGTGGGCGATCGTGGCCGCCTACGTGGTGGTGTCCAAGGTCGCGGGCACGCTGCGGCTGCGCGGGCACGAGTTCAACCTGCCGAACTGGCGCATGGCGATCGTCCAGGTGACACTCGCTTCCGTCGACGTGGCGGTCACCGCGGCGATCTTCTACGCGCTGATCCCGGCCACGCCCGGGCTC
The DNA here is from genome assembly GCA_965199555.1 of Acetobacteraceae bacterium. Taxonomy (GTDB): domain Bacteria; phylum Pseudomonadota; class Alphaproteobacteria; order Acetobacterales; family Acetobacteraceae; genus LMUY01. Next base: position 151,838 of record CBDASJ010000008.1, read on the forward strand.
ACCTATTTGCGCTTCCTGGCCTGCTACCTCGCCTCCTACAGCGCCGGGCTGATCGCCAATCTGCCCGGCGGCATCGGCGTGTTCGACACCGCGATGCTGCTGGGGCTGGAGCCGTATCTGCCGCCGCCGGTCGTCCTCGGCGCCATACTGGTGTTCCGGCTGTATTACTACGTGATCCCCTTGTTCATGGCCGGCACCATGTTCGCCACCAACGAGGTGCTGCTGCGCGGCGGTGCCCTGCTGAAAAGCGGCGCCCTCGCCCGGCGCGCCCAAGGGCTCGGCCGGATCAGCGAGCCGGATTTCGCCGTGGGCGTGGCGACGGGCACGGTGGCGATGTGCGGCGCGCTGCTGCTGTCGCTGGGGGTGCTGGACGACCGACCGGATTTCTCCTGGATTGATCCGGACTTCGCCGACATGGCGGCCAATGCCGGGCAGTTCGTGCCCTCGCTGATCGGCGCCGCGTTGATGGTGCTGGCGATCGGGCTGTCGCAGCGCGTCACGCTTGCTTGGGGTGCCACGGTGGCGTTGCTGCTGATCGCGGCGGGCTACACCGCGGCGCAGGGCAACCAGTTGTGGATTTCCGCCGTGCTGGTGCTGTCGGCCATCCTGGTGGCGCCGTTCCGCGACGCGTTCTACCGCAACGCCCGGTTGCTGACGAGCACGCTGCGGGCGGAGGTGGTGCTGCCGCTGATCGCGCTGGCGGTCTGCGTCATCGCCCTCGCCGCGTTCGAGCCGCAGGTGCGCCGGCTGTCGGAGAACTCCTGGTGGGAAATCGTGCTGTCGCCCGGCCTGCCGAACAGCCTGCGCCTGGTCATGGCGTTGGCGGTGTTGCTGGCGTTGCTTGCGCTGTGGCGGCTGCTGCGGCCGGGGCATGTCGATTGGCTGCCCTGGAGCGATGCTGGGCGCAGCCGCTATCTCGCCTTCGGCGCCAAGCCGCCGCCCTGGGCCGACGGCCTGGTCATGGGCGAAGCGGGGCGGTCTGGCCTGCCCTTCGTCCGCATGGGCCGGGTGATGCTGGCGATCGGCGACCCCGCGGGCTCCCCCACGGACCGGATTTCCGCCATCTGGCGTCTGCGCGACCTGGCGGCGCAGGAAGGTTTGGACCCGGCGGTGTGGCGCGCCGGGCCGACCCTGCTGAAGGTGTATGGCGATCTGGGGCTGACCGCCTTGCCGCTCGGCGCGAATGGCCGGCTGCTGCACGATGACGGGATACAGGATCCGACGTCGCCCGAATTCCTGTGCTGCGTGGCGGAGCGGGATTTGGTCACGCTGGAGCCGCAATTGCAGATGCTGGCCGAACGCGAGCTCGACCGCGCGGCGGAGTAGCCGAGGGCTATACCACCGCGTCGCTGCGCAGGATGATGAGCGTTCCCGTCATCTCCTGCACCGGCGCGTCGTGCTGGTTGCGGGTGACCGTCCGGATGACGACCACTCCGCGGTCCGGCTTGGTTCGGGACGGGCGCACGTCCATGATCTCACTGACGGCATACAGTGCGTCGCCGGGATGCACGGGGGAAGACCAGCCGATGTCGTTGATCCGGACACCCATGCCGCGGCCGCTGACGCCCGCCAGCACGCTTTCCAGCATCAGCCGCATGGTGAGCGAGCCGGTGTGCCAGCCGCTCGCCACCAGGCTGCCGAACATGGTGGTGGCGGCAGCGTCCTCGTCGACGTGCTGCGGTTGAAAGTCGAACTGCTCGGCGAACCCCTTGATGGCGACCGCGTCCACCGCTCGCGGCGCGGACGTGAACACCTGCCCGACGGCGAACTGCTCGAACCCGGTGACCACCATGCGCTTGCTCCGTTCCGTGTCGGCTGATGCACGGCGGCGCCGGGCAATTTTCACCCGCCCCTATCGCGCCTGCCGGACATCCGTGCAACTGAACCGGCTGCCGGCCCTCGAGGGAGATCGCTGACTTGCCTATCGCCGTCATCAAGGACCGCATCAGCGAAGGCCGGCCGCACCCGCTCGGCGCCACCTGGGATGGGCTGGGGGTGAACTTCGCCCTGTTTTCCGCCCATGCCGAGAAGGTCGAGCTCTGCCTGTTCGACGAATGGGGCATGACGGAGCTCGAGCGCATCGAGCTGCCCGAATACACCGACGAAGTGTTCCACGGCTATCTACGCGACGCTCGGCCGGGCACGGTTTACGGCTACCGCGTCTACGGCCCGTACGCGCCGGAGGAAGGCCACCGCTTCAACCCGCACAAGCTGCTGATGGACCCGTATGCCAAGGCGCATGTCGGCGTGCTGCGGTGGAACCCCGCCTGCTACGGCTACACCGTGGGCGCCAAGACCGGGGACCTGTCGTTCGACACCCGGGACAGCGCCGCCTTCGTGCCGAAGTGCCGGGTGATCGACCCGGCGTTCACCTGGGGCCGCGACCACCCGCCGATGGTGCCGTGGGAGCGGACGATCCTGTACGAGGCGCATGTGCGCGGCTTCACCAAGCAGCACCCGGCCGTCCCGGAAACCCTGCGGGGCACGTTCGCCGGCTTCGCGCGGCCGGAAGTGCTGAACTACATCAGCGGGCTGGGCGTCACCGCGGTCGAGCTGCTGCCGGTGCATACCTTCGTCAACGACGAGATCCTGCTGCGGCAAGGGTTGATCAACTACTGGGGCTACAACTCGATCGGGTTCTTCGCGCCCGACCCGCGCTATGCCTTCAGCCCGGAATTCGCCTTTTCCGAGTTCAAGCAGATGGTGGCCCGCTTCCACGAAGCCGGGCTCGAGGTCATCCTGGACGTGGTGTACAACCACACCGCCGAAGGCAACGAGCAGGGCGCCACCCTGTCGTTCCGCGGCATCGACAACCGCAGCTATTACCGGCTGCTGCCGACCGACAAGCGGCTCTACATCAACGACACCGGCACCGGGAACACCCTCAACATCAGCCACCCGCGGGTGCTGCAGATGGTGACGGACAGCCTGCGTTACTGGGTGACGGAGATGCATGTCGACGGCTTCCGCTTCGACCTGGCCACCATCCTGGCGCGCGAGGACCACGGCTTCGACCAGGGTGGCGGCTTCCTGGACACCTGCCGTCAGGACCCGGTGCTGTCCGGCGTGAAGCTGATCGCGGAGCCGTGGGATATCGGGCCCGGCGGCTACCAGGTGGGGCAGTTCCCGCCCGGCTGGGCCGAGTGGAACGACAAGTTCCGCGACACCGCCCGGGCATTCTGGAAGGCGGAGGCTTCGCCCGCGTCCATGGCGGCCCGGCTGTCCGCCTCCGCCGGGGAGTTCAACCGGCGCGGGCGGCGGCCCTGGTCGTCGGTGAACTTCGTCACCGCGCATGACGGCTTCACGCTCAACGACGCGGTCTCCTACAACCAGAAGCACAACGAGGCCAATGGCGAAGACAACCGCGACGGCAGCAGCCACAACATCAGTTGGAATTGCGGCGTGGAAGGCCCCACCGGCGACCAGGACATCAACGATTTGCGGGAGCGCCAGATCCGCAACCTGCTCGCCACCCTGATGCTGAGCCAGGGCACGCCGATGCTGCTGGCCGGCGACGAGTTCGGCCGCAGCCAGGGCGGCAACAACAACGCCTACAACCAGGACAACCCGACCAGTTGGCTGGATTGGAACGTCGGCGAACGCGGCGAGCGGCTGGTTCGCTTCGTGCAGGAACTGACGGCGCTGCGCCACCGCTATCCGATCCTGCGCCGCGGCCGCTACCTGACCGGGGAGCTGGACGCCGAGTCCGGCGTGCGGGACGTGACCTGGCTGAACGCCGGCGGCGCCGAGATGAAGGGCGATGACTGGCACGACGACAATCTGCGCTGCTTCGGCATGTTGCTGGACGGCCGTGCGCGCGCAACGGGCGTGCGCCGCGTGTCCAGCGACAGCTCCATGCTGATCGTGCTGAACGCCCACCACGAGGGTGTGGGCTTCACCCTGCCCGCCATCGCCGGCGGCACGGTGTGGCGGCTGGTGTTCGACACCAACGCGCCGAACCACGAGGAAGAAGTCGGCGTCGGCAAGGAATACGTGGTGACCGGCCGGTCCGTGCTGCTGTTCGAGCGCGTGGGCGCCGCGGACTGACGAGCGAGGCTAGAACTTCAACTCCAACCCCACGGACACGACCTGCTGCGACGGAAGCTGGAAATATTCGATCGGGGTCAATCCGGTGCTGCCGAGGAACAGGTAGCAGCGGCGCCACAGCCCGCGCCACCAGGTCGGTGAGGGCTTCACGATCACCTGGGGCAGGAAGAACACGGCGGCGTCGCGCGCGAACGGCAGGCCGGATGACAGCGCCCCGGCGATGTCCGGCGGATGCATGAAGCCGAACCGCGCCACGCCGCGATAGATGCCGTCGCCGACCTCCTCGACGCTCAGGCGCTCGCCGGGTGCCACGTGCGGCCGCTTCGTGGTTTCGACCCGCAGCAGCAGCACGTTCTCGTGCCGCACATGGCCGCGCAGCCATGCGTTGCTGGCGATCATCGGCACCTTGTCGAGGTTTTCGGTCAGGAACACGGCGCCACCCTGCTCCCGGTGCTCCCAGCATTGCGCCATCTGCCGGAACTCGGCCAGCGGCATGGACAACTCGGCCATCGCCTGGCGGAACCGCGAGCGTCCGACGGTCCAGATCACCAGCACGGCGAACACCAGGCCACCGATCAGCAGCGGCACCCAGGCGCCGGACAGCAGCTTGGCCAGATTGGCGACCAGGAACCCGCCATCCACCGCCAGGAACGCCACCAACAGCGGCACGGCGCGTGCCCGCGACCAGCCCCAAACCTGCCGGGTAACCACGTAGAACGTGATGGAGGTGATGGTCATGGTGCCGATCACCGCCAGGCCATACGCCGCCCCCAGCGCGTCGGAGGAGCGGAAGCCGAGCACCAGCGCCAAGCATCCGATCATCAGCGCGTAGTTGACCACGGGCATGTAGACCTGGCCCTTCTCCTCCTCCGAGGTGTGGACCACCGCGTAGCGCGGTGCGAACCCCATGTTGATGGCCTGCTGCGTGAGCGAGAACGCGCCGGAGATCAGCGCCTGCGACGCGATCACCGTGGCCACGGTCGCCAGGATGACGGCCGGGTAAAGCGCCCAATGCGGCACGATGGCGAAAAACGGGTTGGCCGCCGCCGCCGGGTCCTGCAACAGCGCGGCGCCTTGGCCGAGATAGTTGAGCGCCAGGGCGGGCAGCACCACCGCATACCAGGCCAGCACGATGGGGCGGCGGCCGAAATGGCCCAGATCGGCGAACAGCGCTTCCGTGCCCGAAAAACACAGCACCACCGCGCCAAGCACGGCGTAGCCGGCCCAACCGTGGCCCATCAGCAGCCGCAGCCCGGCCAGCGGGTTGAAGGCCGCAAGCACCGCCGGGTGCCGCACCGCGCTGACAACGCCCAAGGCCGCGATCGCCACGAACCAGGACAGCATGACCGGACCGAAGCAGCGGCCGACCCGCGCCGTACCGAAATGCTGCAGCAGGAACAAAGCGAGCAGGATGCCCACCGAAAGCGGCACCACGAGGGACGCGAAGCCCGGGCTGGCCAGCTTCAACCCCTCCACCGCCGACAGCACGGAGATGGCAGGCGTCACCACCCCGTCGCCATACAGCAGCGCCGAGCCGAACAGCACCAGCAGGGTCAACACGCCCGGCCGCGCGAACGGCAGCGGCTGCAGCTTGCCCCGGACCAGGCCCAGCAAGGCCAGGGTGCCACCTTCCCCGTCATGGTCGGCGCGCAGAATGAAGCCGGTGTATTTGATGCAGACGACGAGGATCACCGACCAGATGATCAGCGACAACACGCCGAGGATCGCCGCCGGATCGTGGGCGAAGGACGGATCGTCCTTGAAGCATTGCTGCACGGCGTAAAGCGGGCTGGTGCCGATGTCGCCGAACACCACGCCCAGCGCCCCGAGTGCCAGCAGCGGAATTGGCTTCTCCTCGCCACGTGCGGAGGCGGTCACGGCGCGGTTGCAGTGCCGGGCCGTGGGCAAACGCCGGCGGCAATGGCCTGTGGCGCCGCGCGGTCTCGGTCGGGCATGGTCATGGCTGCTTGCGTCTCGCGGTTGGCCAACCGCTGGTCAGCCCGGCGGCACAGCCGGACCCGAGGCTACATCACGTCGCGTTCCGACGCGAGGCGCTGCCCCGAAGGGCAATACCCGGTGCTTGCTGGGTTGACGAAGGCGCCGCCCGTTAAAGGCTTTGTAAACGCGCCGCCTGTAAAAAGGGCAACACCGTTACCGAGGGTCTACCTTGACAGGAATACTCCGAGTTCGCTGGGGACTCGTTACACAACTCTCAATTCCCATGTTGATCTCGCTCATCCTGGGCATCAGCGCCGTGCAGGTCTGGACGTCCTATGTCAGCCGCGCGGCGGTCAGTCAGGAGGTCGATCTCGAGCTGCTCGGGGATTTGAGGCTTCTCAAGGCTTATCTTCAGCCGCTTGGCACCGAATGGTCCGCCGATGATGGGCAGCTTCGGTTGGGTTACGCACCCCTGGTTGGGCACAACGACATCGTGGACGCTGCGGGTGAAGCAAGCCACGGCGTGGCAACCATCTTCAACGGCGACACCCGCGTGGCGACAAGCGTGCGGCAACCCGACGGAACCCGAGGCATCGGCACCAGGCTGGACAACCCAGCCGTCCGGCAACGCGTCCTGCAGCAGGGTGAGACCTTTCACGGCGTGGCCAAGGTCCTGGGCCGACGATACCTGACCATCTACGAGCCAATCCGCGACTACAACGACAAAGTGGTCGGCATGCTCTTCGTCGGCCAACCAGTCGAAAAGCTCGAGGGACCTGCATGGCGGATCCTGCGCGGAGCCGTGGTGACCGGTGCCCTTGCGATCCTCGGCCTCGGGGCGTTCATGGCCTGGACCATCCGCCGGGCCCTGCGGCCACTTCGCCAACTGGCGCGAACGACCATCGACATCGCATCCGGCAACCTCGACGCGGTTCTCCCGGCCACCCTGCGCCGGGATGAGATCGGCCAGGTCGCGCAGGCCGTCGAGGTGTTCCGTAAGGCCGCCGTGCAGAAGGAAGGGTTGCAAGCAGCCCAGGTCAGCGCCGCCGCGGAGCAGTCCCTCGTTGTCAGCGTAGTGGCCAACGGATTGGAGCGGCTGGCCGCCGGCGATGTCACCGTCCGATTGAACGACGCGTTCGCGTCCCAATACGAGTGCCTTCGGGACAACTTCAACGCCGCCGGCGCCTGCTTGGAGGGCCTGGTTCAGGGTATCCAGCGCAGTTCGAACCAGATTGCCCGGGGCGTGGCCGACGTCGCGCGAGCCGTCGAGGACCTGCAACACCGGACTGAAACGCAAGCGGTCACGCTTGAGCAGACCGCCGCGGCACTGGACGAAATCACCGCCACCGTGACCCAGACCGCCCACAACGCCAGCAACGTCCGCAAGGCTGTATCCAACGCCAATATCGGGGCACGCGACTCGCACCAGGTGATGCGGCAGACGGCGGAAGCCATGGGCGGGATCTCACGTTCGTCATCCGAGATCGGCCGCATCGTCGGCGTGATCCAGCGCATCGCGGTGCAAACCAACCTGCTTTCGCTGAATGCCGGCATCGAGGCTGCGAGGGCCGGTGTTGTCGGCAACGGCTTTTCCGTTGTCGCCGGCGAGGTCCGCGCGCTGGCGGCGCGGACATCGGCTGCCGTCAACGAGATCGAAGCGCATGCCGGCGCGTCGGGCCAGCACGTCGACGGCGGCGTCCTGTTGGTGAACGAGACCGGCCGCTCCCTGGACGAGATCGTGGCGCAGATCTCCGAAGTGGACGACCTCGTCGCCCAGATCGCGGCCGCTGCGTCCGAGCAGGCAGTCGGCTTGGCGGAGGTGAACCGTGCGGTGAACCAGATCGATCAGGTCACCCAGCAGAACGCCGCCATGGTCGAGCAAACAAGCTCGGCCAGCCAGGTCCTGACGCAGGAAGCGGCCGAGCTGGTCAAGCTGACACAGCGTTTCAGGATGAGCAGGGCGGCGTAAGCCAGGTTTAGGCGCGGCTACGTCGGCCCGGGCAGCAGCGCACTGGACTTGCCGGTCAGCCAATATGCCAGCAGGCCCTCCCACTCATGCGCCGCGGTGTCCAGCGTGGCGAGCTTGCCGCCAAGCGACAGCGCCAGCGCGGGATGGGTGTCGCGGGAATAATACCCGGCGGGCCACGGCAGCACCGGCCAGCCGATCGCCCGGAACGCGCCGACCGCGCGCGGCATGTGGCTGGCGGAGGTCACCAACGCCCAGCTCTCGCCCGGCGCCGGATGCACCAGCGCCCAGGACGCCGCGGCGTTTTCCGCCGTCGTGCGGGATCGGTCCTCGAACACCACCCGATCGGGTGGCACGTCCAGTTCGGCCAGCAGGATGCGGGCGAAATGCGCCTCGTTGGCCACCCCCTGCTCGACCCGGCCGGACCCACCGGTAAACACCAGCCGCGCGGCCGGGTAGCGGTGCGCCAGGATGACGAAGGTGGTAAGCCGGTTCGCCGCGGCGGTCAGCACGGGCGTGTCGCGGTCCAGGCTGGTCAGGTCGTCGATGGCGCCGCCCAGCACGATGATGCCGTCCAGATGCGGCGGCGGTGTTGCCACGAGCGGGAAGCGGTCCTCCAGCGGGCGGATGGCCCAGCTATCCACCGGCAGCAGCAGGCAGGCGGCCAGGTCGAGCACGCCGGTCCATAGCAGCAGCCGGCCGACCCGCCAGCGGCGCAGCAGCAGGCCGAACGTGGCGAACTCCACCAACAGCGCCGACGGCAGCAGCGCCATCGACAGCAGTTTCACCGCGACGAAGCTCACCCCTCGTCGTGCTTCGCACCGTCCAGCGTGCGGCGTGCCTGTTCCGCTTCCAGGGCGTCCCGTGCCCGCTCCGCCGCGGTGCGTCCGTGCCGGGTGCGGTTCTCCGCCGCGGCCTCGGCCGCCTGGCTGCGGGCCTTGGCCTTTCGCACCTTGCGCAGATTGACGATCTCACCCATGGGACCACCCTGGCACGAAACCGAGGAGAAGCGGAATGGGACGGATGATCGAGCTTACGGCCGCCGACGGCCACAGGCTGGGTGCCTACCAGGCCGGTCCCGACGACGCGACGGCGGGCCTCGTTATCGTGCAGGAAATCTTCGGCGTGAACCGCCACATGCGCGCCGTGTGCGACCGGTTCGCCAGCGATGGCTTCGCCGTCGTGGCCCCGGCGCTGTTCGACCGGGTCGAGCATGGCGTTGAGCTGGGATATGGCGACGAGGATCGCAAACGCGGCATGGCGCTGCGGTCCGGCGTGTCCGCCGAGGCCAGCATGGCGGATGTCGAGGCGGCGGTCGCAGTCCTGGGCCAGCGCAAGCTCGGCATCGTCGGTTATTGCTGGGGCGGCACGATCGCCTGGTGGGGCGCCACCCGCAGCAAGAGCTTCGGGGCTGCGGTCGGCTGGTATGGCGGCGGGATCGCCGCCACCCGCGAAGAAACGCCGGCCTGCGGGGTGCAACTGCATTTTGGCGCGGAAGACCACGGCATCCCGCTGACGGACGTGGAGGCCATCCGGGCGTCGCAGCCCGGCGTCGAGCTGTACATCTATCCCGGCGCCGGGCACGGCTTCGGCTGCGACGAACGCGCGAGCTTCGACAAGGCGGCGTCAGACCTGGCCCACCACCGCACGCTCGACTTCCTGCGCCGTCACCTGCACGGCTGAACATCGGGCGCTAGCGGGAAATCGCGTGCTTGTGAGAACCCCGTCGGCTTGACGGCGTTCTGAACGGGCAAGCAACACCGGAAGGGGTGTCACCCATGGGTACGATCCTCGTTATTATCCTGATCATCCTGCTGCTCGGCGGCGGCGGCTATGGCTACAGTGCTGGCTGGGGATATGGCCCGACCGGCGGCATCGGCCTGATCGTCCTGATCCTGATCGTCCTGCTGGTGCTCGGCCGCATTTAGTTCCAGCCGTATGCTAATCGCCCTCTCCCGCCAAGCGGGAGAGGGCTGAGGAACAGACGTCCGGCAAAGGCTACGTCAGAACGCGGCCAGCCACAGCATCGAGTTTGCTCATCAGCGTGGGATCGCGTGCCTCCACCGGCGTCGATATGGAGAAATCCAGCACCCGGTCACATCCAGCCGGGCACGGTCCGCGCGGCGCGCCCAACACCGGCACGACCGCTTTCACCAAGGCACGCGCCTTATCGGCATTGCTGTTCATCACGGCGACGATCTGGTCGACCGTGACATGCCCGTGGTCCGGGTGCCAGCAATCGAAATCAGTCACCATCGCCACCGTCGCGTAGCAAAGCTCCGCCTCGCGGGCGAGCTTGGCTTCCGGCATGTTGGTCATGCCGATCACGCTGCATCCCCAGCTACGATACAACTGGCTTTCCGCCTTGGTGGAGAATTGCGGGCCTTCCATGACAAGGTAGGTGCCGCCACGGGTGACCGGCAGGCCAAGGCCGCGCCCGGTCTCCTCCAACGCGTCACCAAGCCGCGGGCAAACCGGGTCCGCCACGCTGACATGAGCCACGCAACCGTCGCCGAAGAAGCTCTTCTCCCGTGCGAAGCTGCGGTCGATGAACTGGTCGACGATCACGAAGTGGCCGGGCGGATAGTCTTCCTTCAGGCTACCCACCGCCGACAACGACAGCACATCGGTCACACCGGAGCGCTTCAGCGCGTCGATGTTAGCGCGGTAGTTGAGGTGGCTCGGGGACAGGCGGTGCCCACGTCCGTGACGCGGCAGGAATACGCACTGTACGCCATCCAGCCGGCCAAACAATAACGCGTCCGACGGTTCCCCCCATGGGGTGGGAACGTGACGCCACGCCTTGTCCTCGAGGCCGTCGATATCATACAGCCCCGAGCCGCCGATGATCCCGATCACCGGCTGGATGGTTTCCATACGCTAATGCAGGTCCGACCAGATCTTCCGCTTCACCGCGTAGGTGACAACCGTCATGCCCGCGAGGAACAGCACGATGCGCACGCCGATACGCTTGCGCTGCTCCATTTCCGGGTTGGCCATGTAGGCCAGGAACGTCGTCACGTCATGCGACATCTGCTCCACCGTAGCCGGCGTGCCGTCGGCATAGGTCACCTGGCCGTCATGCAGCGGCTGCGCCATGGCGATCTGCCGGCCCGGGAAGTAGATGTTGTAGTTCATCCCATCGCCCATCTTCATGCCGGCGGGCGGGTCGCGGTAGCCTTGCAGCAGGGCGGAGATGTAATTGGCGCCGTCTTCCCGCGCCTTTTCGATCAACGAATGGTCCGGCGGCAAGGCACCGTTATTGGCAGCCCGGGCCGCCTTGTCGTTCGGGAAGGGCGAGCGGAAATGGTCGGACGGCAGCGCCGGGCGGTCGATCGGCTGGCCGGCATCGTCGGTGCCGCCGGGCACGGTGATGGCGGCCGCGAACGCCTTTACCTGGTCAGCGCTCAGCCCGATGCCAGTCAGGTTGCGGTAATACGCCTCCTTCATGGAATGGCAGGCGGAACAAACCTCCTGCCAAACTTGCAGCCCGCGCTGTTCGGAAGCGCGATCGAACGTGCCGAACGGACCGCCAAAGCTCCAGGGTACGTCGGGCGGCGTTTCCGGCTCGGCCGTCTGAGCCGCGGCGATGCCCGGCAGGGCCAGCAGGGCGCCAAGCGCAAGGGTGGCCAGGCGCATCACATCTTCTCCATGGGCTTTGCCGCCGCACCTTGCGGCAGCGGGCCGCCGCCGCCGGGACCGCCCGGGCCACGACCACGCAGCACGGGATTGCTGATGCTTTCCGGCAGCGGCAACGGCCGCTCTACCTTGCCGAGCAGGGGCAGCAGCACGAGGAAGTGCAGGAAGTAATAGGCGGTGGCCACACGGCCCAACACCACCCAGATGCCCTCGGGCCGATGCGCCCCGACCTCGCCCAGGACGAACATCGTCACGACGAGGAGCAGGACCAGTTGCCGGTAGATCGGCCGGAAGCGCGCGGAGCGCACCGGCGAGGTGTCGAGCCACGGCAACAGGAACAGCACCGCGATCGACCCGAACATCAGCGTCACGCCGCCGAGCTTGGACGGCACGGAACGCAGGATCGCGTAGAACGGCAGGAAGTACCATTCCGGGACGATCTCTGCCGGCGTCGCAAGCGGATTGGCCGGGATGTAGTTGTCCACGTGCCCCAGATAGTTCGGCACGAAGAACACCACGCAGGCGAAGATCAGCAGGAACACGCACAGCCCGACGCTGTCCTTCGCCGTGTAGTACGGATGGAACGGGATGGTGTCCTGCGGGGTCTTCACGTCGATCCCCAGCGGGTTGTTGGAGCCGGTGATGTGCAGCGCGACGATGTGCAGGAACACGACGCCGACGATCATGAACGGCATCAGGTAATGCAGCGCGAAGAAACGGTTCAGCGTCGGGTTGTCCACGGAAAACCCGCCCCACAGCCAGGTCACGATGCTGTCGCCCACCACGGGGATGGCGGAGAACAGGTTGGTGATGACGGTAGCGCCCCAGTAGCTCATCTGCCCCCAGGGCAGCACGTAGCCCATGAAGGCGGTGGCCATCATCAGCAGCAGGATCACCACGCCCAGCATGAACAGCAACTCGCGCGGCGCCTTGTAGGAGCCGTAATAGATCGCGCGGAAGATGTGGATGTAGGTGACGATGAAGAACATGGACGCGCCGTTGGCGTGCACGTAGCGCAACAGCCAACCGTAGTTCACGTCCCGCATGATCCGCTCGACGCTGTCGAACGCCAGGTTCGTGTTCGGCGTGTAGTTCATCGCCAGGAAGATGCCGGTGGCGATCATGATCACCAGCGTGACCATCGCCAAGGCGCCGAAGTTCCAGAAGTAGTTGAAGTTCTTCGGCGTCGGGAACGAGCCGTATTCCTTCTGCATCATCGTCAGGATGGGCATGCGGGAATCGACCCAGTTCAGCACCGGGTTCTTGATGTCGCTCTTGTGCAATCCGGCCATGCTGTTTGTCCTCAGCCGATCTTGATCTTTGTGTCGGACTCGAATGCGTAGGGGGGCAGATACAGGTTCGCCGGCGCCGGCCCATGCCGCACCCGGCCGGACACGTCGTATTGGCTGCCATGGCAGGGGCAGAACCAGCCACCCCATTCGCCCCGCGGGTCGGTCGGCTTGTTGCCCAGCGGAATGCAGCCGAGATGGGTGCAGATGCCGATCAGCACGATCCATTGGCTATGGCCGGCCTTGATGCGCGACTGGTCGGATGCCGGCTCGATCAGCTGGTTCAGTGGCACCGCCTCGACCGTCTTGATCTCATCCGCCGTGCGGTGGCGCACGAAGATCGGCTTGCCGCGCCACACCGTGGTGATGCCCATGCCGACCGAGATGGGGGCGAGGTCGACCTCCACCGAAGACAGCGCCAGCACGTCGCCGGCCGGGTTCATGCTGTCGACCAACGGCCACACGATGGCACCCAAGCCGACAACGGCACCGGCACCGGCGACCAACTTCAGGAAGTCGCGTTTGGTGGCGGTCGGCGCGGTTCCATGGCCCAGGTCGGAGGGCATCGCTGCGGGGGACGTGGTCGACATGGAACGGCTACCTTCTCAAGCGCGGCCACGATGTTCTAGGGGACGCACTTCGCCCCTGCAACACGGCGCGGCAGCATTCCGGCCTGCCGTACCACATTGGAAGGCTTTGTTATGTCGCAAGCGCCCGCCCACGCCGCGCTGCGCCCGCAGGCGCAGGCATGGTTCGCCGCCCTGCGGGACCGGCTTTGCGCCGCCTTCGAGGCGATCGAGGACGAGGGCGGCGTCCTGCAGGACCGCGCGCCCGGCCGCTTCACCCGCTCACCCTGGACCCGGCCGGATTTGGAAGGCGGCGGCGTGATGGGCCTGATGCACGGGCGGGTGTTCGAAAAGGTGGGCGTGAACGTGTCCGTAGTGGCGGGCGAGTTCAGTCCGGAGTTCCGCGCCTCCATCCCAGGCGCGGCGGAGGACCCGCGGTTCTGGGCCGGCGGCATCAGCGTGGTGGCGCATCCGCAAAGCCCGCTTGTACCGGCGGCGCACATGAACACCCGCATGATCGTCACCACGCGTGGCTGGTTCGGTGGCGGCGGCGACATCACCCCGATGCGGCCCGACTCGGCGGCAGCGCAGGAAGACGCCGCCAGCTTCCATTCCGCCTTCCAGGCCGCCTGCGACGCGCACGACCCGGCCTATTACCCGGAGTTCAAGGCGTGGTGCGACCGCTACTTCTTTCTGCCGCACCGGGGCGAGCCGCGCGGCCTGGGCGGCATCTTCTACGACCATCTGGAACGCCGCGGCGCCGAGGGGGATTTCGCCTTCACGCGCGACGTGGGGAAAGCCTTCCTCCATGCCTACCCCGCCATCGTGCGCCGCCGCATGGCGCAGCCCTGGACGCAGGCGGAGCGGGACCATCAGTTGGTCCGCCGCGGCCGCTACGTAGAATTCAACCTGTTGCACGACCGGGGCACGCTGTTCGGGCTGAAGACCGGCGGCAACGTGGAAGCGATCCTGATGAGCCTGCCACCGGAAGTCCGCTGGCCTTGAGCCTGCTTTTGGTGTCTCGTTCGCCGGAGGAGGATTGCCCATGATGATCGTTCGTGTCGCCGTTTTGCTGGCCTGGGCCTTGGCGGTCCCCGGCCTGGGACTGGCGCAGACCACCGCCAGCCACCCCGCGACCCGGCAATCCGCCCCATTGCGACCCGGCGCAGCGCCGATGGCTGCCATCGCGGCGCCCGCCGGCCCTTCCTTGATCGACGTGAACTCCGCCGATGAGAAGACACTGGACGCGCTGCCCGGCGTGGGTGCGGTCCGGGCCAAGGCAATCGTCGCCAATCGGCCCTACACCGAAAAGCAGCAGCTCCTGGACAAGAAGGCAGTCCCGGCCAACGTGTTCGCCGCCATCCAGGACAAGATCGCCCTGGCCAACGTGAACAAGACGACCGCGGCGGACATGGCGAAGGTGCTGCCGAACGTCGGCCCGGTCCGCGCGCAGCAGATCGTCGACAAACGCCCCTACGCGACCTTGCAGGACCTGGTCACCAAGGGCGCGCTGACCCAGGGCGTGTTGGACGGGTTGAAGGGGTTGATCACGACCGGCCCGTGACCGCCGGTCAGTGCCCTCCGCCGCCGCCTTTCGCCGTGCCGCCGGAAAACAAGAACGCCACCGGCGTGACGGCGAATGCCGCGATCGCGCAGAACATGAATACGTCTGAATAGGCCAGCACCTGCGCCTGCGTGCGCAGCATCTGGTAGACCTGCCCGGTCGCCGTGGTCATCGTCGTTTCGGCCGCATGCCCCATGGATACCAGCGTCTGCTGGTAGCGCTGCACCAGTTGCGTGTAGTTGGGGTTGAACGCGTCCAAATGGGTGACGAGGTGCGCTGTCCGCACCTGCGTCCGCTCCGTCACCTCGGCCGTCGCGGCACTGATGCCGATCGAGCCGGAAACGTTGCGGAACATGGTGTACAACGCCGCAGCGTCGCCATTCAGCTCCTTCGGCAGGGTGATGTAGGCCAGAGTGCTGATCGGCACAAACAGCAGCGCGATGCCGAAGGACTGGGCGGTGCGCATCTTCGCCAGCGTGTCGTAGTCGATGTACGGCACCAGAAACATGGAATACGTCATCCCGCAACCCAGGGCGAGAAACCCGGCCGCGACGATGTATTTCGTCGGCACGAACCCCATTACGCGCTGCACGATCGGGATGGTGAAGCACACCAGCACCGCGCCGGGCGACAGCACCAGGCCCGCCAGCGTCGAGTTGTAGTTCAGCACCTCCTGCGCGAGCTGCGGGATCAGCACCGCCGAGGAGTAGACGATGCCGAACAACGCGAAGGTGGTGAAGGAGCCGAGTGCGAAGTTGCGATCCGCCAGCACGCGCAGGTTGACGATCGGCTTCTTCGTCGACAGCAGCCAAACGATCGCGCCCACCAGCCCCACGGCCGCCAGGATCGCCATGCCCACGATGAAGTTGGAGCCGAACCAGTCGTCATCCTCGCCGCGGTCCATCACCACCTGGAGGCAGCCGAGCCCCAGGGCGATCAGCCCCAGCCCAATCCCGTCGACCTGCCGCTTGGGCTCGTTGGCGATCCACGGCGGGTCTTCCACCAGGGTGCTGACGGCAAAGAACGTCAGCATCGACACGGGGATGTTGATGAAGAAGATCCAGCGCCAAGTGTAGTTGTCGGTGATCCAGCCGCCCAGCACCGGCCCCACCACCGGCGCCACGATGGTCGCCACCGCCGTGATGGAGAACGCCGCACCCCGCTGGGCCGGCGGAAACGTGTCCAGGATGATGGATTGCTGGTTCGGCTGCAGCCCACCCCCGAAGAAACCCTGCGCCAGCCGGAACACGATGAGCTGCGGCAGGCTGGCCGAGATCCCGCACAGGAAGGAGCAGAGCCCGAACGCCGCGATGCAGATCAGGAAGTAGCGCTTGCGGCCCAGCCGGTTGGCAAAGAAGCCAGAGATCGGCAGCACGATGCCGTTGGCCACCAGGTAGGAGGTCAGCGTCCAGGTCGCCTCGTCGTTGGACGACGACAAGGCGCCGGCGATATGCGGCAGCGCCACGTTGACGATGGTGGTGTCCAGGATTTCCATGAACGCCGCCATGGTCACCACCAGCGCGATGAGCCACGGATTGGCCTTCGGTTTCCAGTCGCTGCCGCTCATGGCTAGTGCCCTCCCCCGCCGCCGCCGCGGGTGGTCCGCGCTTCGAACAGAAAGGTGATGGGAACGATGCAGAAGGCGGCGATGGCGCAATAGGCGAACACGTCGCGGTAGGCCAGCACCGCCGCCTGCTGGTTCAGCGTCTGCAACGCCAGCCCCATCGCTTGGTTGGCCGCCTGCCCGGCCGTGCGTCCGATATTCATCAGGCTTTGCCCGGTTTGCGCCAGGTAGTCATTGAACGCCGGGTTGAACGCGTTCAAGTGCTCGGACAGGTAGGATTGGTGCACCTGAGTACGCTCGGTGATGCCCGCCGTCGCAAGCGAGATGCCGATCGACCCGGCGACGTTGCGCAACATGACGTACAGCGAACTGGCGTCCCCATTCAACTCGCGCGGCATGGTGGAATAGGTGATGGCGCTGGTGGGCACGAACAGGAACGCCAGGCCAAGCGTCTGCGCCGCACGCATCAGGGCCAGCGTGCCGAAGGTGGCGTCCGGCGTGATGCCATGGGCATAGCCGTAAGCGCACCCCAGCGTGAAGAAGCCGAACCCGATGATGTAGCGGGTCTGGATGTACGGCAGCACCCGGCCGACGATGGGGATCAGCACCAGGATCATCAGCGCGCCTGGCGTCAGCACCATCCCGGCCAGCGTGGCCGTATACCCCAGTCGTTGCTGCGCCAGTTGCGGCAGCAGCACCGCGCCGGAATACAGGATGGCGCCGATGGCGAAGATCATCACCGACCCTACGGCGAAGTTGCGATTGCCGAACGCGCGCAGGTTTACGATCGGCTTCTTCGCCGTCAGCAGCCAAACCACCGCGCCGACAATGCCCAGCACGGCGAAAAAGGCGGCCGTGACGATCAGCGGCGAACCGAACCAGTCGTCATCCTCGCCGCGGTCCAGCATGATCTGGAGACTGCCCAGGCCCAGCGCGATCAGCCCGAGGCCGATGTAATCGAACTCCCGCACGCTGACCCGCATGCGCTGCACCCAAGGCGGGTCCTCCACCAGTGCGGTGACGGCGAAGAAGGCGAAGATGCCGACCGGGATGTTGATGAAGAAGATCCAGCGCCAGGAATAGTTGTCGGTGATCCAGCCACCCAAGGTCGGGCCGATCACCGGCGCGAAAATCACCGCGATCGCCACCACGCCGAACGCCTTGCCCCGCTGCGCCGGCTCGAACGTGTCCAGGATGATGGATTGCTGGTTCGGTTGCAGGCCGCCGCCGAAGAAGCCCTGCATCAGGCGGAACACGATCAGCTCGCCCAGGCTGGTGCTGGTTCCGCACAGGAACGAGGACACGGTGAACATGGCGATGCAGATCAGGAAGTATCGCTTGCGGCCGATCACCCGCCCCAGGAAGCCCGAGATTGGCAAAACGATGCCGTTGGCCACCAGGTAGGAGGTCAGCGCCCAGGTGGCGTCGTCATACGAAGCGGAAACCGAGCCCGCGATATGCGGCAGGCTCACGTTGACGATGGTGGTGTCGAGAATCTCCATGAACGCCGCCAGCGTGACCACCACGGCGATCAGCCACGGGTTGGCCCGTGGCTTCCACGCGGCGTCGGACTTGACGGTCGTGTCGCTCATGTCGGCTGCGTTATTTCAACGTCACAGTCGGCACCACCGACAGCCCCAGCGGCAGCGGCAGCGTCGGGTCCATGCCGCGATCGATGATCAGCTTCACCGGGACGCGCTGCACGATCTTCACGAAGTTGCCGGTGGCATTTTCCGGCGGGAAAGCGGTGAACCGCGAGCCCGACCCGAGTTGCACGCTGTCCACGTGGCCGTCGAGCTTCAGCCCAGGATACGCGTCCACCTCGAAGCTGACCTTCTGCCCGGGCCGCATCCGGTTCAGTTGGCTTTCCTTGAAGTTGGCGGTGACCCACACCTCCGGCGTCACGATCGAGAAGATCGAGGCGCCGACCTGGAGGTAGTTGCCGACCTCGATGTTGCGCTTGGTGATCCAGCCATCCTGGGGCGCGCGGATGGTCGCGTAGCTGAGGTTCAGCTCCGCCTGGTCGAGCTGCGCCTGGGCCTGCTTCATCTGCCCGCCGATCTGGCTGATCTGCTGGTCGGCCGTGCCGATGTTCTGTTGCACCGGCTCCGCCTGCTGCACAGTGGCCTGGGCGGCTGCCACCTGGCCCTGCGCCAGTTGCAGTTGCGCCGTGGACTGGTCGACGCTTTGCTGGGTGGTCGCCTCACGCGTGATGGAGTGCTGCCGCTTGTAGTCCGTTTGCGCCTGGAACAACTGGCCTTGCGCCTGCTGCAACTGGCCTTGCGCTTGCAGCAGCCGGGCGGGGAAGTTCTTGCGCGCGATCTCCGCGTTCAGCTCGGCCGAACGCTCCTGCGCCTTGATGATGGTGAGGTTGGCAAGCGCCTGGTCGCGTGCAACCAGGAAGTCGCGCGGGTCGATCCGCGCCAGCACGTCACCGGCCTTGACGCGCTGGTTGTCGTTCACCAGCAGCTCCACCACGTAGCCGGACACCTTGGGTGAGATCGTCAGGGACCGACCGTCCGTATAGGCATCGTCGGTGGATTCCAGGTCACGGTTGGACAGGTAGTAGTAAACGCCGCCGGCAATTGCCAGCACCACCACGGTCAGGCCGATGATCTTGATCCAGGGAGAGCTCTTCTTGGGCGGCTCATCCTCTTTCTTGTTGGCCTGCTTGTCGGAGCCCTCAGCATCCTTGCCGGAAGACTGCTTCTTATCCGATTCGTCCGGCTTGCCCCGTTCCGGGGATTGGTCCTCGGCGACAGGGTCGTCGGCGTGGCTGGCATCCTGCTCGTCGAGGCTCAACGTTGCAACTCCAGTGGTGACAGGCGGCTGACCGATCGGTCATCGCACATTCGCCCTCAGCCCGCAAAGGCCTGCGTGCGCACCAGCCGGGCATACAGGCCATCCCGGCCCATCAATTCCGCATGCGTCCCCTGCTCCACCGCCACGCCGTCGGCCATGGCGACCACCAGGTCG
The DNA here is from genome assembly GCA_965199555.1 of Acetobacteraceae bacterium. GTDB lineage: Bacteria > Pseudomonadota > Alphaproteobacteria > Acetobacterales > Acetobacteraceae > LMUY01. The sequence goes on from CBDASJ010000008.1 coordinate 171,387, forward strand.
GCGTCCCGCACGGTGGACAGGCGATGGGCGACGACGATCGTGGTGCGCCCTTGCCGCAGCCGGGTGAGCGCCTGCTGCACGGCCGCCTCGCTTTCCGCATCCAGGGCGGAGGTCGCCTCGTCCAGCAGCAGGATGCGGGGGTCGCGCAGCAGCGCCCGGGCCAGCGCCACGCGCTGCCGCTGCCCGCCGGACAACCGGCCGCCACCCGTGCCCACCGCCATGTCGAACCCGTCCGGCAGCGCGGCGATGAACCCGGCGGCGGCGGCCTCCGCGGCGGCGGTGATCGCGGCCGGGTCGGCGCCGGGCCGGCCCATGGCGATGTTCGCGCCCACCGTGTCGTCGAACAGCATCGTGTCCTGCCCGACATAGGCGATGGCGTCGCGCAAGCTGCCCAGCCTCACCCCCCGCACGTCGGCGCCATCCACGGTGATGCAGCCCCCGGCCGCGTCGTGCAGGCGGGGGATCAGCGCCAAGGCGGTGGACTTGCCGGCCCCCGACGCGCCCACCAGCGCCACCGTCATCCCCGGCTCGGCGACAAAGGACAGGCCGCGAAGCCCTTCCCGCCCGTCCGGGTAGGTGAAGCGCACGTCGTTGAACACAACGCGCCCGCTGCCGGCCGGCAAGGCGGTCGCGTCCGGCCGTTCGACGATGCCGGGCGGCTCGTCGATCACGGAGAACACGCGCGCCAGCCCGGCCAACCCCTCCTGCACCGCCGCGTTCAGCGAGCCGAGCGCCCGCAACGGCTGCGACGCGATCAGCAGGGCGGCCACGAAGCCGGTGAAGTTGCCGACCGTGCTGGTCCCCACCGCCGCGCGCCAGCCGGCGAAGCCCATCACCGCCGCCACCGCCGCCCCGCCCAGCACCTCCAGCATCGGGTCCACCGCGGAGCGGGTGCGTGTCATCCGCATCAGAGCCCGGTTGAGCGAGCCGAACACGCCGTTCGCCCGCTCCGTCTCGATCGCTTCCAGACGGTAGGCGCGAACGGTGCGCGCCTGGCTGAAGCTTTCCGTCAGCATGGTGGCGGTTTCGCCCATGCGCTCCTGCATGCCGCCGGATGCGCGGCGCACCCGCTTGCCGATGCGCTGGATCGGCAGCGCCGCGAGCGGGTAGAGGGCCGCGGCGATCAGGCTCAGCACCCAATCCAGCCACAGCATGGAGGCGATCAGCCCCACCACGGTGATGGCGTTGGCGATGCCGCCAATGGCACGGGTCAGCGCTTCCCGGATGATCGCAGCGTCCGTGGTGAAGCGGGCGGCGAGTTGGGCCGGCGCTTCCCGCTCCACCCGGGCCAGGTCCGCCGTGGTGAGGTGCGCGAACATGCGCGCCTGCAACTCGCGGATCACGCGCAGGACCAGCCCCTGGGTCAGCACCGTTTGGGCATAGGTGCTGCCGGCCTTTGCCGCCGTGATGGCCACCACCAGCGCCGGCACCTGGTACAGGATGCGGCGGTCCCGCGCGGCGAACATGGAAAACGCGCGGTCGATCACGACGGGGTACAGCCCGGTCAGCCCGGCCATGATGGCGGTCAGCAGGAGGATGACGACCACCCGCCCGCGATGCTGCGCCAGGTGTTCGCGCCACAGCCGGCGCAGCAGGGTGCTGGAGCCAGGCTCGTGCAGCAGCGAGCCGGGGGTTCGTGCGTCCATGCGGCCCCTTATCAGGCTGCCAGCAGCCTCGCCAGTTCGGCCCGGCACGCCGCGCCATCGGCCAGGCAGCCGCCGGCGAGCCACCAGGCCCGCGCCCGGCGCAGCAGGTCGCCCACCGCCGGCCCCGGCGGCACGCCCAGCCCCACCACGTCGCGCCCTTCCAGCGGGAACACCGGGCGGGCCATGCCACGGATCTGCTGCCGCACGGTTTCCGGCTGGCCGGCCAGCAGCGAGCGGCCGAGCAGCACGTCCGGCGCGGTATCGGCAAGCTGGCGGCGCAGGTCGGCCTCTTCCCCCCAGGGCGGCGGCCCAGCCAGCGCGCGCAGGCACCCGGCTTCAACCGCCGACAGCTTCAAGCGCGCCGCGAAGGCCACCCCCTCCCCACCCAGCAGCGCGGCCGTCCGCAGCAGCGGATCGGGCGGCAAGCCGGCCACGCGGCCCAGGTCGCCTGCCTCCGGCACGATGGCGGCCAGCACCCCGCTATCCGCCATGAGCCGGAGCGCGCCGCTCGGGTCTGGCGCCAGGAGGATGCGCTTCAACTCGGACCACACCCGTTCGGCGGACAGCCGCGCCAGGCCCGCAATGCCGTGGCGGATCGCGGCAAGCGCCGCCGGGTCGGGCGGGCCGATGCCGAACCGGGCATGAAAGCGGAAAAAGCGCAGGATGCGCAGGTAGTCCTCCGCCACGCGGGCACCTGCTTCCCCGACGAAGCGAACTCGGCCGGCCCGCAGATCGTCGGCGCCGCCGAAATAATCGTGCAGGACCCCGTCGGGCGACAGCGACATCGCGTTGATCGTGAAGTCGCGCCGGGCGGCGTCCTCTCGCCAATCCGCCGTCCAGGCCACCTCGGCATGGCGGCCGTCGGTGACCACGTCGCGGCGCAAGGTGGTGATCTCGAACGCCCGGCCGTCCAGCAGCGCGGTGACGGTGCCGTGGGCCAGCCCGGTGGGGATGACGTGGAAGCCACCCTGGGCCAGCGCCGTCGCCACCGCGTCCGGAGGTGCGGGGGTGGCGAAATCCACGTCGGCGCTGGGCAACCCCGCCAAGCCGTCGCGCACGCAGCCCCCCACCAGCCGCGCGGACGGCAGGGCGGAAAAGACCTTGCGGACCCCGGGGTCGGACACGGCCGCGGCGCTAGCCGCCATGGCCCTCGACCACCGCGCCGTCATGCAATTGCGCCGGCACATACTGCTCGTGCGGCCGCAGACCTTCCGCCGTGCCTTGCCACACCAGGGCGATGGCCAGCAGCATCTCCGCCAGCGTGAGCAGCAGCACGGCGCGGCGGCTGGGCAGCCGCCGATACACCACGGCATACAGTAGGGCGGCGGCGAACAACGGCGCCAAGGCCAGGAACGCCTCGCCCAGGCGGAACATCAGGCCGCCGCGGCGCGCAGGCGGTGCGCCAGGTGTACCAGGATCGCCGCCGTCGCGCCCCAGATATAATGCCGTGTGTGCGGCCACACCCAGAACTCGCGATCCCGCCCCTTCCACGTCGCCCTGCGCCGCTCCGGCGCCGATGGGTCGAGCAGCACGGAGAGCGGCAGCTCGAACACCTCCTCCACCTCCGCCGCAGCCGGAACGGGAACGAAGCCCGGCGCCAGCAGCCCGATCACCGGGCTGATCCGGAAGCCGCTGCCGGTGAGATAGTCGGGCAGCCAGCCCGTCACCTCCACCAGATCGGCGGGCAATCCCACCTCCTCATGCGCTTCCCGCAGCGCGGCCTGCACCGCGGTTTCGCCGGGGTCCATGCGGCCGCCGGGGAACGCCACCTGCCCGGCATGCGAAGACAGGGTCGAGGTGCGCTTCGTCAGCAGGATGCCCGGGGCAGGCCCGTGGACGATCGGCACCAGCACCGCGGCGGGCACCGGTGGCCGTGCCGGCAGCCCGGCCATGTCGTCGCCCGTCGCTGGCACCGCCAGCGCGTCGCCCGGCAGCGCCGGCACGGTGCCGTCCCGCTCCGCCAGGCGGGCACGCAACTCGGCCGCGTCCAACCGCTAGTCCTCGCAGGCGGGCAGGTCGCCCAGCGAAAAGAACGCGCCGCAGCTCCACACACCCAGCACCTCGCGCCCCCGCACGGTGCCGGGCACCGCCAGGGCGACGAGCTCGTAGTACACCGCCCGGTTGATCCGCGCTTCCAGCGGTGCGGCGCCGACGCCGTCCCGCACATGCAGGTAAGGGGTCGGCTCGCAGGTCAGCATGTCATGCGCGACGCGGATCGTGTGCTCCGGCCCGGCCGTGATCGTCTGGTCGATGTTGGTGCGGAAGCTCAGCACCTGGTCGCGCGCGTCACCGGCCCAGGCCAGCTCGACGGCAACGAACGGCGCGTCCTCCACCTCGATGCGGCCGCGTTCCACCGGGGTTTCCAGCCAGAAGGAGCCGTCCGCCTCGCGTTTCAGCACGCCCGAAAACAGGCACACCATCTCCTTGCGGTTGATCGGCGTGCCGCGGTACAGCCAGGTCCCGTCGCGCTTGATCAGGAAGGGGAGGTCGCCGCATTCGACCCGGGTGCGCGCCGGCCGGGCGCCGCGGCAGGGCAGCAGGGCCTGCAGACCGCCCAGCACCGTGCCAGGTGACGGGTTCCTCCGCAACTTCGGATCAGCATCGTTCACAACACGTTTCCATTTCCGTCGATGCTTCCGTTCTGCTGCGATATAGGTAGCATCCCCCTGACGATCAAAGACCTCCCTGCCATATGCGCGGGGATTGGTGGCGGCAGTCACGAAAGGGCACATGCGACATGTCGGTGACAGTGGGGGACGGCCTGGTCGCGGATGTCGAGGCGTTGGGGGTGCGCGCCGCCGCGGCCCGTGCCGAGGTGGGGCGGATCATCTTCGGCCAGGACGAGGTCGTGGAGCAGGTGCTGATCTGCCTGCTGTCCGGCGGCCACGTGCTGCTGGTCGGCGTGCCCGGCCTGGGCAAGACGCTGCTGGTGGAAACGCTCGGCACCGTGCTGGGGCTGGCGCCCAAGCGGGTGCAGTTCACTCCGGACCTGATGCCGGCCGATATCACCGGCTCCGAAGTGCTGGACGAGGACGCGACGGGCCGCCGCTCCTTCCGGTTCGTGCCCGGGCCGGTGTTCTGCCAGTTGCTGATGGCGGACGAGATCAACCGCGCCAGCCCGCGCACGCAATCCGCCCTGTTGCAAGCCATGGCGGAAGGCAGGGTGGCGGTGGCCGGCGTGGACCACCCCCTGCCTCGCCCCTTCCATGTGCTGGCGACGCAGAACCCGATCGAGCAGGAAGGCACCTACCCGCTGCCGGAAGCGCAGCTCGACCGCTTCCTGCTCCAGGTGGACGTGCCGTACCCCGACCTGGCCAACGAGCGGACCATGCTGCTGGCCACCACCGGCGCGCAGGCGGCCCGGCCCAAGCCGGTGCTGACGGGCGAGGATTTGCTTGCCGCCCAAACGCTGATCCGCCGCGTGCCGGTGGGCGAAAGCGTGGTGGACGCGATCCTGGCGCTGGTGCGTGGGGCGCGGCCGGACACCGCGGCCAACGACACGGTCCGCCACCACGTTGCCTGGGGGCCGGGGCCGCGGGCGGCGCAGGCGCTGATGCTGGCCACCCGGGCGCGCGCCTTGCTGGACGGCCGCTTGTCGCCATCGCTGGACGACGTGGCCGCCCTGGCCCACCCCGTGCTGCGGCATCGCATGGCGCTGAATTTCTCGGCCCGGGCAGAGGGTGTGGCGTTGCGCGACGTGATCGCCGGCCTGGTCGGGCGCCTTTGAAGCCGACGCCGCCGGTCCGCTCCGGGGGGGCCGTGCTGCGCGCGGAAGCGCTGGGCTCCGCCCTGCCGCCGCTGCTGGTCGCGGCGGAGCGAGTGGCGGCAACGGTGGCGCAAGGCGTGCACGGGCGCCGGCGGGTGGGCCAGGGCGACAGCTTCTGGCAGTTCCGCCCCTACCAGGCCGGCGACGCGCCCGGCCGCATCGATTGGCGGCAATCCGCCAAATCCGCCCGCACCTATGTGCGGGAAACCGAGTGGGAAGCGGCCCAAACGGTGCATCTGTGGCGGGACGGCTCTGCGTCCATGCATTGGCGCTCCGGCGCCGCGATGCCGTTCAAGCTGGAACGCGCCGACCTGCTGTTGCTGGCTACTGCCTCCCTGCTGTTGCGCGGCGGTGAGCGGGTGCGCTTGTTGGGGCAGCGCACCGGCGGCTCGCTGTCGGCCATGGCGGCGGCGCTGGCCGCGGACGGGCCGGGCGAGGGCCTGCCGCCGATGGCCGCCCTGCCCGCGCATGGCCGCATCGTGCTGATGGGCGACTTCCTGCAACCGCTGGATGATATCCAACGCACCGTGGCCCGGCTAGCGGCGATCCCGGTGCGGGGCCACCTGCTGCAAATCCTCGACCCGGCGGAAGCGCTGCTGCCGTACAGCGGCCGGGTGCGGTTTCGCGGGGTGGAGGCGGATGGCGACATGCTGGTGCCGCAGGTGGAAGGCATCCGGGACGCCTACGCCTCGGCCTTGGCGTCGCAGCAGGCCGGGCTCGGCGCGTTGTGCAGCGCCGCGGGCTGGGGGTTTGCCACCCATCGCACCGATGCGCAGCCGGCCGCCGCCCTGCTGGGGCTGTACACCGCGCTCGCCGGCCTGTCGTGATCTTCGCCGCGCCCTGGGTGCTGTTCGCGCTGGTGGCGCTGCCGGCGCTATGGTGGCTGCTGCGGGTCACCCCGCCGGCGCCTCGGGTGCAGGACTTCCCCGCCATCCGCCTGCTGGCCGGGCTGCGGCCGCGGGAAGAAACCGCAGCCCGCACCCCGCTTTGGCTGCTGCTGCTGCGCGCCGTGGCGGCGGCGTTGCTGATCCTGGGCCTGGCCGGGCCGGTGCTGGACGCGGCCGGCGCGCTGGTCGGGTCGGGGCCGTTGCTGCTGGTGGTCGATGACGGCTGGGCCGCGGCGCCCGACTGGTCCGCCCGCATGGCCGCCGCCGGGGCCGCGTTGGACCGGGCGGAGCGTGCCGGCCGTCCGGCGGAGTTGCTGACCACGGCGCGCTCCGGCCAGAACGCGGCGCCCGCGCTGTCCCCCGTCACCCCGGTAGCGGAGTTGCGGCCCCGCCTGGCGGCGCTGCACCCGCTGCCGTGGCCGCCCGACCACGCCGCCGCCGCGGCGGCGCTGCGCGGCGCGTCTGGCACGGTGGTCTACATCGCCGACGGCGTTGCCGCGCCGGGTGACGACGCGTTCCACGCCGCGCTCGCCGCCGCCGGGCCGGTGACGGAGGTGGCGCCCGCTGCCGCAACCGCGCCGATGCTGCTGCCGCCGCGGGCGGAAGCGGACCGGCTGGTCGCCCGCGTCGCCACCCTGCCGGAGCCGCTGGCCACCGACTTGGCCGTGCTGGCGCAAAGCGGCGACGGTCGCACCCTCGCCCGTGCCACCGCGCATGTCGCGGCGGGTGCCACGGAAGCCGAACTGCCGATCGTGCTGCCGCCGGAGCTCCGCAACCGGCTGACCCGGCTGGTGCTGGACGGCCCGGCCTCGGCCGGGGCGACGCTGCTGCTGGACGAAGGCTTCCGCCGCCGCCCGGTCGGGCTGGTCACCGCGGAGGCCGGGGCCGACACGCCGCTGGTCGGCTCGCTGTACTACCTCGACAAGGCGCTGGCGCCGTTCACGGAGCTGCGCCGCGGCGACCTGCACACGCTGTTGCAGCGGGACATCGCCGTGATCGTGCTGGCGGACCGCCCGCTCGCCCCGGCGGAAATCCCGGAATTGCAGGCCTGGGTGCGCAATGGCGGGCTGCTGCTGCGCTTCGCCGGGCCGCGCAGCGCCGACCCAGTGGACGAGTTGGGCCAGCCCGCCGCGCCCGACCCGCTGATGCCGGAGCGCCTGCTGGCGGAGGATCGGCAATTGGGCGGCGCCCTGTCCTGGAGCCAGCCGGCCAAGCTCGCCGCCTTTCCGGTGAACTCGCCGTTCGCCGGGCTGCCGGTGCCGGACGAGGTGACGGTGAACCGCCAGGTCCTGGCCGAACCGTCCGCCCAGCTCGGCGACCACACCTGGGCGCGGCTGCGCGACGGCACGCCGCTGGTGACGGAAGCGGTGCGCGGCGCCGGCCGGGTGGTGCTGTTCCACGTTACCGCCAACGCGGACTGGTCCAACCTGCCGCTGTCCGGCCTGTTCCCGGACATGCTGCGGCGGCTGGTTGCCTTGTCTGCCGGGGTCAGCGCCGCGCCGGACGCCGCACCGTTGAGCCCGGCGGAAACGCTGGACGGCTTCGGCGTGCTGGGCGCGCCGCCCCCGGCCGCGACGGGCTGGCTGCGGCCGATTTCGCCAAGACCCCGGTGTCGCCGCAACATCCGCCGGGCTTGTATGGTCCGGAAGCCGGGCGCCGCGCGCTGAACCTGTCGACGGCCATGGGCAGTCTGGTGGCGGCAGCCCCGGTGGAAGGGGCCACGTTGCAGGACCTGGCGGGCGGCGTGCGCGAACGGGCGATCGGCCCCTGGCTGGTCGCGGCCGGCCTGGCCCTGCTGGCGATCGACCTGCTGCTGGCGCTGCGCCTGCGCGGCCTGCTGCGTCCAGCCCTGGCGGCCACCCTGCTGCTGCTGGCGGTCCCGGCGCAGGCGCAGTTGCCCAACCCTCCTTGGCGCGCGGCACTGGAAACCCGGCTGGCCTTTATCGTGTCCGGCGACCCGGCGGTGGACGACACCGCCCGCGCCGGGCTGGCGGGGCTGTCGAGCTACGTCAACGCCCGCACCGCCGCCCATTTGGCGGACCCGTCCGGCGTGCGGCCCGGCACGGACGACCTCAGCTTCTATCCGCTGCTGTATTGGCCGATCACCGCCGGCCAGGCCCCGTCCGGCGCCGCCATCACCGCGCTGAACGCCTTCATGCGCGACGGCGGCATCATCGTCATCGACAGCCGCGGCGACGCCGCCGCCTTGCGCGCTGCCGCCGCCGGCCTGGCGATCCCGCCGCTGACGCCGCTGACCACCGAGCACGTGTTGTCCCGCGCGTTCTACCTGCTCAGCCAATATCCCGGCCGCACGGATGGCGACACGGTCTGGGTGCAGCGGCAAGGGGACCGCAGCAACGACGACGTGAGCCCCGTGGTGATCGGCTCGCATGACTGGGCGGCGGCCTGGGCGGTGGATGGTGCCGGCCGCAACACGGTGGCGATCGACGGCGGCCCGCGCCAGCGCACGCTCGCCTACCGCTTCGGCGTGAACCTGGTGATGTACGCGTTGACCGGCAACTACAAAGGTGACCAGGTGCACGTGCCGCACATCCTTGAGCGATTGGGCCAGTAGCGTGCAAGCCATCGCCTCACTGCGCTTCGATCCCGCCGTGCCGCTTTGGCTGCTCGGCGGTCTGGCGGCGCTGTGCGTGCTGGCCGCCGCACCGGCGCTGTGGCGGCGCGCGCGGGGGGCGGCGTTGCGGCTGCTGTGCTTCGCGGTCGTGCTGCTTTGGCTGTCTGGGCCGCGCCTGGTGCAGGAAACGCGGGAAGCGCTGAACGACATCGCGGTGATGGTGGTCGACCGTAGCGGCTCGATGGCGGTGGGCAACCGCGCCCCGCTGGTGGAAGCCGCCGCGGCCAAGCTGCAGGCAGAGGCCGGGCAAATCCCCGGCCTGGAGCTGCGCACGGTGACGGTGCCGGAAGCCGGGCATGACGGCACCCGCCTGTTCAGCGCGCTGAACCGCACCTTGGCGGACATCCCGCGCTCCCGCCTGGCCGGGGTGATGATGCTGACGGACGGCGCGGTGCACGACATCCCGAAGGCCACGCCGCCAGTGCCGCTGCACGTGCTGCTGGCCGCGTCCGGCGAGCAAACCGACCGCCGCGTCCGCGTGGTGGAGGCGCCGGCCTACGGCATCGTCGGCAAATCCGTGGTGCTGCGCGTCGCCGTGGACGATCTGGGCGTGGACCACGCCGGGCAGATGGCGCCGCTGACGATCCGCCGCGATGGCGAAGCGCCGCGCGTGCTGCAGGTCCCCGTGGGAACGGTGCAGCCGATCGAAATTCCGATCACCCGCGCCGGCCCCACGGTGGTGGAATTGACGGCGACGCCGCTGGCCGGCGAGGTCAGCGACCTCAACAACCACGCCGTGGTATCGATCAACGGCGTGCGCGACCGGCTGCGCGTGCTGCTGGTAAGCGGGGAGCCGCATGCCGGGGAGCGCACCTGGCGCCGGCTGCTCAAGGCCGACCCGGCAGTGGACCTGGTGCACTTCACCATCCTGCGCCCGCCTGAAAAGGACGACATGACGCCGCTGAACGAGCTGGCGCTGATCGCTTTTCCAGTGCGCGAGCTGTTCCAGGTGAAGATCAACGAGTTCGACTTGATCATCCTGGACCGCTTCTCCAATCGCGGCATCCTGCCCCCGCCCTATCTTCGCAACATCGCGGATTACGTGCGGCAAGGCGGCGCCCTGCTGCTGTCGGTGGGGCCGGAGTTCGGCGGCCCGGCGTCGCTGGCCTACAGCCCATTGGCCCCCGTGCTGCCGGCCGAGCCGCTCAGCGGCAATGCCAGCACAGTGGAAGGGCCGTTCCGCCCGCTGGTCACCGCCCTGGGTGAGCGCCACCCGGTAACGGCCGGGTTGCCCGGCGACAAGCCCGGCGCCACGCCCACTTGGGGGGAATGGTATCGGCGGCTGGTGCCGAACGCGTCGCGCGGCCAGGCGGTGATGAGCGGGCCGGACGGGCAGCCTTTGCTCGTGCTGGACCGGATCGGCACGGGGCGCACGGCGCTGCTGCTGTCCGACCAGATCTGGCTGTGGTCGCGCGACCATGAGGGCGGCGGCCCACAGGCCGAGTTGCTGCGCCGGGTCGCGCATTGGCTGATGAAAGAGCCGGCACTCGAGGAAGAGGCGCTCGCCGCCTCGGTGGACGGCGGAACGCTGTCGGTGGAGCGGCGCACCACCTCGGACGCGCCGCCGCCGCCCGTGGCGGCGACCGCGCCGGGCGGCCAGCAATCCATGCTGACGCTGAAGCCGACCGGACCGGGTCGGGCGGCGGCTTCGATCCCGGCGCCCGACCCAGGGGTATGGCGGGTCAGCGACGGCACGCGGACGGCATTCGCGGCGGCTGGCAGTGCCAACCCGCTGGAGATGGCCGACCTCCGGGCCACCGGCAGCTATCTGACCGGCATCGTTCGCGCGTCCGGCGGCAGCTTGCACTGGCTGGACCCCGCCGGCGCGCCGGAGTTGCGCGCGGTTGAACCGGACCGGGTCGCGTCGGGCGCGGGATGGATCGGGCTGCGGCGCAACCACGACCACCTGGTGACCGGTGTCGACGCCATCCCGCTGCTGCCGGCCTGGGCCGCCTTGCCGTTGCTGCTGGGCCTGGCGTTTGCCGCCTGGCGGCGGGAAAGCGTCGGCTGAGCTTGGAATCGGGACGCGCGATGGGCTACAGGGTGTTCATGCGCACCCTGTCCTGGTTACCCGTGATCATTGCCGGCGGTTTGCTCGCCATGCCGGCGATGGCGCAGTCGAACCTGAGCGAGTCGAACATTCGCGGGGCCGCGCCGAAGGCACCACGGGCGACGCGTTCGGAACCGCCGCCGGTGGCGATCCCCGGCGCGCAATCCCGCCCGGACTCGGCGGCGCCGGCAGACCGGGCGGCATCCGACCTGCCGCCGACGGAGGCGCTGTTCGATGCCATCAACCGGGGCGACATCGCGACCGCGCGTGACGCGATCTCTCGCGGGGCCGATCTGGATGGCACCAACCTGCTCGGCCTGACGCCGCTCGAGCTGTCGGTCGATCTCGGGCGCAACGACCTGTCCTTCCTACTGCTGTCGCTTCGCGGCGGCGGCAGTTCCAGCAGCCAGCGCAATGGGCCACCGCCGCAAGAGGCGGTCGCGCCGCCGACGGCGGCTGATCGCCGCCGGGCCGCCGCCGAGGCCCGTGCTCAGGAACGTTCGCGTGCCGTTGCGGCCCGCCAGCAGGTCGCGTCGCCACCCGCGCCGCGGGCACCAACACTGTTCGCCGGCAATGGCGGCTCAGCTATTCCAGCGGCCGGCTTTCTCGGCTTCGACCAGCGCAGATAGCCGAGTAGCCGCCGTGGGGCGGCGGTCTTCAGGCAGGTATCGTTCGAGCCAGGCAGGGGTGCTCGATCATGGCCGCGTACCACTTGGTAAGTCCTGGACGACCATCCCGCCAGGGCTCGGCGGGAAGCCGCAGATCCAGGTAGCCCAGCGCACAGGCGGCGGCAATGCTGCCGATATCGAGGTGCTTGGGCGGAACGTCGCCTTCCAACACGTTCAGCGCCCGCTCGATCTTCTGGCGCTGCGTCGCGATCACCAAGTCCCGCGCCGGCTCATTGGGCCGAGCCCCTTCACCGCGGCACACCACGGCCGCGTCGCAAATCCCGTCCGCCAGGGCTTGAAGCCGCAGGGCGCGCATTCGCAGGCCGTGTTCGGGGAGTAGCGGGATTACATCCCCGACACTGTCGAGGAACTCGCAGATGACCCGGCTGTCGAACAACGCCACGTCGTCATCCGTCACCAGGCAGGGGATCTTACCCAAAGGGTTGACCCGTGCGAGCTCCGCGTCCTCGCCCTTGGCCGGAACCAGGGTGATCTGGTCCTCGATCCCGCGCGCGATTGCGCAGGCCAGCACCTTGCGGGCGAATGGACTACCCGGGGCGTAGTACAGCCTCACCGGAACTCATCCTTGCGCTTGCGCAGGGCGCCAAGGCTGGCAGCGTCCGTGGCATGCAAGAAGGGATTTTGCGCCAACTCGTCGGACAAGCGCGTCGGCACGGTGGCTTGCTGGGCCGTACGCATCCGGTCGATTTCGGCCGCCCGCTGCGCCAGCGCCTGATTGTCAGGCTCCTCCGTCACGGCGAACTTCGCATTGCTCTGCGTGTATTCGTGACCGCAGCACACCACCGTATCTCCTGGCAGCGCGGCGAGCTTCTTCAAGCTGCCGAACATGTCTGCCGCTGTGCCTTCCATCAGCCTGCCGCAGCCGAGGCTGAACAACGTGTCGCCACATAGCAGCACGTTGCCGGGTTGTATGAAGTAGGAGATGTGTCCGACGGTGTGGCCCGGCGTGTCGATCACCCGCGCGCTGGCTTCACCAAGTTGCACCGTGTCACCTTCGGCGACCGACTCATCGAGCTTCGGCAGGCGATGGGCATCGGCAGTCGCGCCGATCACCGTAGCGCCGTAACGGGCTTGGATGGGCTCAACGGCCGCAATGTGGTCGTCGTGATGATGGGTCAAGAGAATAGCGTCGAGCCGCCCGCCCGAGGCATCGATGGCGGCGACGATCGGCGCTTCTTCGGCCGGATCGACGATAGCCGTGTAGCCGGTGGCGTCGTCCTGCACGAGCCAGGCATAGTTATCGGAGAGAATGGCAACGGGTCGTGCCGTCATGGTCATGGTTGAATCCTTCTCGACGGGGGTGGTGTAACACCACCCCCGTCGAGCGCAACCAAGCCGCGGCTGGTTTAGATCCCGGCGCGGGTGGTCATACGCGACCGCTCGGCCTGCAACTCGTCCTCGGTCATAACGCCGCGGGTTTCGTCGAAGCGGCTCCAATCACCCGACGCGCGGTAATCAGCCCCGCGTTGCGCCACATCGACCGGGCCATGGCGCGACATGATCGCTTCGGCTTCCGTCGCACGCGCGTCATCCGAACGAACGGTGACCAGCGTGCTGCCACGACGCACGCCTTCGGCGTAGACGTGGGCATGGTCGTCGGACACGCCCGCACCGGTAAGCGAGCCCAACAGCCCACCGGCGGCCGCGCCGGCTCCGGCACCCGTGAGTGTCGCCACCAGCCAGCCAGCGGCGATCACCGGGCCGACGCCTGGAATGGCAAGCGCGCCAATGCCTGCGAGCAGACCAGCACCGCCGCCGAGGATGGTTCCGATGGACGCACCAGTGCCGGCGCCCGCTGCCGGAGCGGTGGTGGTGTCCGCCGTGGTCGTGCCCGTGGTGCTGGTGGTGGTTCCCGTCGTCCCCATCGAGCCGGTGCTGGCGGAGCTTTGGTTCGCCACCAGGCTCACGTCGTCATGTGAGAACCCGGCACGCTCCAACTCTGCCACCACGCCCTGGGCGGTCTCGTAGCTGTCGTAAAGATGTGCAACTGTGCGCATGATATTCCCCTTGTTTGTGTTCGGCAGCCGCCGTTACTGGCCGGTGACGTTGCCCTGGTAATCCAGCGAGACGGACACCGGGTTGCCGTCCTTCTGAGCCTGGCCGCGCCAGATCCCCTGGTTGTCCTTCTTCAGGCCCTCAACCTTGGTGTAACCGGCAGCCGCGATGCGACGGCTGGCTTGGCTCATCGTGAAGCTGTTGCGCCCCGGCACCGGTGCTGCTGCCGTCCGGTTGTTGGTGTTCCGCGTTTGAACGGAGCTCGGGCTGGGCGAGGATGTCGATTGCGGCGTCGTATTCACGGAAGCTGCCGGCGTCTGCGAGCCAGTGGAATGCGTGGTCGATGGCGCGGACATGGTCGTCGACGGGGTCGTGGCTGATGGGGCGACCTGGGGTGCCGTGCTCGGCGTCGTGGCCGGCGTGTTGGTGGCCTGGGCCATAGCTGCGACCGGCGCCAGAACCGTGCCACCGGCGAGAAGCAGGGTTGCCGCGGCGAGAGACATTCTCATCTTGCAGTCCTTTTGAATTGGATAGGCGTACCGTCAGAACGACGATCCCTGCCGAGCGTTCCCTCGCGCGTTCGATCTGCTACGTGTTCCTCCGACACTGCTGCGGAGCGGATCATGGCATTGACGTTGCGGGTTGCCGTCCAGATGGACCCGATCGAAACCATCAACATCGACGCGGATTCGACCTTCGCACTGATGCTGGAGGCGCAAAGGCGCGGCCACGCCCTGTGGCACTACGAAGTGCGCCATATGAGCCTGCGGGAAGGCAAGCCGTCGCCCGGCGCGGCGAATGTCGAGCGGCTGACGGCGATCGCCCGGCCGGTTACCGTCGAGCGCACCCGCGGTGCGCATTATCGGTTCGGGGAAACCAGCCGGGTCGATCTGGGGAGCATGGATGTCGTGCTGATGCGGCAGGACCCGCCGTTCGACATGGCCTACATCACCGCCACCCACATGCTGGAACACATCCATCCGCGCACCCTGGTGGTGAACGACCCGGCGAGCGTCCGCGATGCGCCGGAAAAGCTGCTGGTCACGCATTTTCCGGAACTGATGCCGCCGACCCTGATAACCTGGGACAGCGAGGCCATCCGCAGCTTCCGCGCCGAGCATCGCGACATCATCGTCAAGCCACTGTTCGGCAATGGCGGCGCCGGCGTATTCCGCATCCGGGAGGATGACGAGAACCTCGCCTCCCTGCTGGAGATGCATTGGGCCCGCTCACGCGAGCCGCTGATGATCCAGCGCTACGAACCGGCGGTCCGGCTCGGCGACAAGCGGGTCATCCTGGTGGATGGCGAGCCCTTGGGGGCCATCAACCGCGTGCCGGCCCAGGGCGAGGCGCGCTCCAACATGCATGTCGGCGGGCGGCCGGAAGCCGTGGCGCTGAGTGCCCGCGACCGTGAAATCTGCGCCAAGATCGGCCCCATGCTGCGCGAGCGCGGGCTGTTGTTCGTCGGGATCGACGTCATCGGCGACTGGCTGACGGAGATCAACGTCACCTCGCCCACCGGCTTGCAGGAGATCGTCCGGTTCGGCGGCCCGGACCTGTCAGGCGCGGTGTGGGACAAGATCGAGGCGAAGCGGAGCTAGTCCTCAGGGCCCATCGACTTGATCAGGTCCAGCATCCGCTTGCGGACGTTCGGGTCGGTGATGCGGTAGTACGCCCGCACGAGTTCCAAGGTTTCCCGCTTGGCAAGCGCATCGTTGCTGCCAAACCCGTCCTGCTGCTCCGCAAAACCGTACACCTGCGGCTGCGGGCTGGATGGCATGATCCCGGCCAACGATTCCGGCATGTTATCGTAAAAGAAGCTAATCGGCACGTCCAGGATGCGCGACAGGTCGAACAACCGCGACGCACCGACTCGGTTGGCACCGCGCTCGTATTTCTGCACCTGCTGAAAGGTCAGGCCCAGCGCGTCCCCCAGACGTTCCTGCGACATGCCCATGATCGTGCGGCGAAGCCTGATGCGCGCGCCAACATGCACATCAACTGGGCTGGCACGATTGTCGCCCTGATCCGCCATGAAGCCACCTGCCTTTTTTCGCCGAAGCCGACCGGTTGGCGGCAAGTTCCTGACGCGTAAAGAGGTGGTTAAAGCCACAACCGCGAATTGTCAACATTTTCATAAACCTTGTTTGGACGCTGACCGGTTCCTAGCGATTTTGGTTGGAAAATCGGACTTGGTCTCGTTTTTTGTTCACCCCAAGCCCGGCACCGCAGGCAATCAGCGCCAGAATCAGGGGTATGCTAAGCCCCAACCGTGAAAAAGGTGTCGGACCTCGCTGCCCGGGTAAGGACACCACGATCTCGTTTGCTACCCTGGGTTGCAGTCGGGCGATCTCTCGGCCCGCGGCGTCGAAGGCGCCGGTGATGCCGGTGTTGGCCGCCCGCATGATCGGCAGGCCTTCTTCGACCGCCCGCAAGCGCACGGCCTGGAAGTGCTGGCGCGGCCCCGTGGAGTTGCCGAACCAGGCATCGTTGGTGATGTTGACCAGCCAATCCGGCCGATTCTTTTCGTCGACTAGTTCGCCGGGATAGATGGCCTCGTAGCAGATCAGGCCACCGAACGGCGGCAGAGTGGGCACGTGCAAGGTTTTCGGCCCGCTGCCGAAGGCAAGGTGCCCCGGGACGATCTGCACGGCGAAGGGCACCCAGCTCGGCGGGTATTCCCCGAACGGCACCAAATGCCATTTGTCGTAGGTGCCGGCGATCGTGTCCGGGCCGGTCAGCACGAACATGGTGTTGTACGGCTCCCCCGCCGCGTCCACCCGGATGCTGCCGGCCAGCACCGCGGTGGCCGGGATCGCTGCCTGCCACACGGCCTCACGCGCCGCCCGGTCGCGGCCGAGCAGATACGGGCTGGCGGTTTCCGGCCACACGACGACGACGGGCTGGTCCGGCATGCGACGCCGGGCCTCCGCGACGCCGCGTCGGGTCAGGTCCAGATAGCGTTCGAACACGGTCGCGGCGATCGTGCGGTCCCACTTGTCATCCTGGGGAACGTTGCCTTGCACAAGCACGATGCTCACGCCCGGGGCGGCGGGCACCGGCTGGTCCAGGCGATACACCCCGAACACCACCCAGCCCGCCAGGACGAGCCCTGCCCCGGCCAGCCATCGCCGCCCGAGCGCCGGGCTTGCCGCCAACAACACCGTCAGCAGCGTCATGCCGGGAACGCCGATCCACGCGGCTGGCTGAATCAGCACGTCGCCGACATGGCCGGGGACCGTCCAAACGCTGCCCCAGGGATTCCACGGAAAGCCTGTCCCGATGAACTGACGCGCCAAATCCGCCAGCGTCCACAGGCCGCCGAACAGCATCACCCGGTGCCAGCCCGCCGGCGCCATTCGGCAGCCGGCGCAGGCCACGGCGATGAACAGGGCCATCAGGGCGGACAGCGCCGGCACGGCCATCGGCACCAGCCACCAGTAGCGCGCCGACTCGATCAGGATCGCCTCGGTGATCCAGTACAGCCCGAGAATGTGGTGGCACAGGCCGAAGAAGAAGCCGCGCCGCAATGCGCCCGGCCAGCCCTTCGCCCCGTCGATCAGCGCCAGCAAGCCGGGGACGGATACTAGCAGCACAGGGATCGCGTAGACCGGCGGCAGGGCGGCGGCGGACAAGACGCCTAGGCCGGCAGACGCCAGGTCGGCCCGCCACCCGGCCAGGCCGGACAGCCGCGCGATGAACCAGTTCGGCCAGCGGAACATCAGACTTGCACGGTTCGCCCGGCCGGGATCGGCGCGCCGGTCAGCGCCGCGGCGATGCACTCGGCCGCCATCACCCCCATCGCCACCAACGACCGCGGCGTGGTCCCCGCCATGTGCGCCGTCACGATCGTGCGGGGATGATGGCGGAGCGGGTGGTCGGCCGGGGGCGGCTCCGTTTCGAACACGTCCAGCGCCGCGCCCGCGATGTGCCTGCTTTCCAGCGCCGCCAGCAGGGCCGCCTCGTCCACCAGCCCGCCCCGCGCCGTGTTCACCACGAACGACCCCGCCGGCATGGCGGCGAGCGCGGCGCGGTCGAGCAGATGGTGCGTGGCCGGCGAGTACGGGCAATGCAGGGACACCACGTCCGACCGGGGCAGCAACTCGGCCAGGGACAGTCCGCCTCCCGGCCCACAGGCCGCCACCTCCATGCCGAACACCCCGGCAAGTCGGGCGACGGCGCGGCCGATCGCGCCGAACCCGACCAGGCCGAGCCGCATCCCCACGATGTCGCGCACCGGGGGTGCCGCGTCCCGCCAGCCGCCCGCCGCCAGCACGGCGCCGGTGGGGCGCAACTGCTTGGCCAGGGCGAGGATCATGGCCATCGTGTGCTCCGCCACCGCCGGGGTGTTGGAGCCGGGGGCACGGGTGACCACGATGCCGCGCGCCGCCGCCGCCGCGAGGTCCACGTCATCCACGCCCACGCCGTGCCGCGCCACGATCCGCAAACGGGGCGACGCGTCCATCGCCACGGCGAGCACCGGCCCTTGGCGGGACAGCACCGCGTCCGCCGCCGACGCACGCACGCGATCCGCCACCGCGTCGGCGCTGGGATAGGCCGGCATGTAATGGATTGCGCAGCCCGCCCGTTCCAGCACGGCGACGGCCGCCCCGGCCAGCCGGGGCGCCGTCATGACGACGTTGAAGCGGGGCATCAGGTCGTGCGCTTGTAGTGGTCGATGTATTTTCCGGTGACCAGATCGGTCTTCACCACGATGGCGATGTCGGTGGTGTTGAACTGGTCGTCGATAACCGCGCCGTCACCCACCATGCCGCCCAGCCGCAAATAGCCCTTCACCAAAGGCGGCAGCGTGGTCAGCACGCGCCGCCCATCCACCTGCTCGGGCGGCAGCCTGCGCATGTCCACGTAGCGGCTTTCAACCGCGCGGGGCCGCAGTGCCGGCGGCGCCAGGTGGTTGTGATACAGGTACGTCAACTCCGCCGCGATCGCGTCAGGGTCGGTGCCGCCGAGGCTGGCGCACCCGAACATCAGGTCGACCTCGTTGGTGAAGATGTAGGCGGCGATGCCGCGCCACAGCAATTGCATCACGGCCCGGCCGCGGTAGCGCACGTCCACGCAGGACCGCCCCAGCTCCAGCACCCGGCCGGGAAAGCTCAGCAGCGGCGCGATGTCATACTCCGCGGCGGAATAGAAGCGGCCGACGATGGCCGCACCTTCGCGTTGCATCATTCGGTATGTGCCGACCACGCCCTCCGGGCCGTCGCTCACGGCATGGTCGATGACGACCAGGTGGTCCGCCACCGCGTCGAACGCGTCCACGTCACGGCGCGACGCCGCGGCGGCCGCATCCGGCTCGGCGCCCATCTCGTCGTAGAACACCCGGAAGCGCAGCGCCTGCACCGCGTCCAGTTCATCGGGCGTGGTCGCGATGCGCAGGCCCAGAGGGCCGGCGCGAAGCTCACCGAAGCTCGACCGGTCCGACGTGCGAAGCCCCGGAACCTGCACGACGGCGGGCCGGTCCAGCCTCACCGCTGAACCCGAGGCTCGGCCGGGGCCGGACTGCCCGGCTCGATGCCCGCGCGCTTGCCGGACCGGAGTTCAACCGCAACGGGTTCCCGCTTGGCGGCACGCTTGCTGCCGAACAGCTCCAGCCGGTGCGACACGAGGTCGAAGCCCAGACGCGCGGCGATGGTCTGCATCAGCCGCTCGTGCTCGGGGTCCTCGAACTCGATCACCTTACCGGTGTCGACGTCGATCAGATGGTAATGGCGGCCGTGCGCCGTCGGCTCGTAGCGGGCGCGGTTGCCGCCGAAATCCCGCCGGGCCAGGATGCCCTTCTCTTCCAACAGCCGCACGGTGCGATACACGGTGGCGATCGAGATCCGCTCGTCCAACGCCGCCGCGCGGCGATACAACTCCTCAACGTCAGGATGGTCCTCGGCGTCCGACAGCACGCGTGCGATGACGCGGCGCTGCCCGGTCATCTTCAATCCCCGTTCAACACACAAGCGCTCGATGCGCGATTCCATCGGTTCCCTGGCCACGGCTGTTCCTACGGCGTAGCCGATCCCGAGGCGGGCTGTCCACCTGACAGCACGCCCGGGCGCTTGCCCCCGAACGCTAGGATGCGGCGCGGCTGCCGGTGCCGAGGCCGATCTTCTTCGCCAGCGACGAGCGGTGCAGCGCGTAATTCGGTGCCACCATCGGGTAGTCGGCGCCCAGGCCCCAACGGTCGCGATACTGCTCCGGCGTCATGTTGTAGGAGCTCATGAGGTGCCGCTTCAGCATCTTGAGCTTCTTGCCGTCTTCCAGGCAGATGATGAAATCCGGGAACACCGACTTCTTGACGGGCACGGCGGGCTGCGGCCGCTCCGGTGCCGGGGCGGGTGCCGCACCCAGGCCGGACACCGCGCGGTGAACCTCGCGGATCAGGTCCGGCAACGCGTCGGCCGACACCGAATTCGCCTTGACGTGGGCCGAAACGATCTGAGCGGTCAGCGCCAACACATCAAGCGCTGGTGTATCGTCCGCCATATTCACCTACTCCAAAATCGTAAAGGCGCGCCATATACAGGGCTGGCGACCGGATTGGCAACGGCGATGCTTGGGGTTGGATGGGGATTATTCAGACATGGACCTCGACATCAGCCGCGAAGTGTGTCCGATGACGTATGTGCGCACGCGTTTGGCGCTGGATCGGTTGCAGCCTGGTGACGTGCTGCAC
This sequence comes from Acetobacteraceae bacterium, assembly GCA_965199555.1. Lineage (GTDB taxonomy): Bacteria > Pseudomonadota > Alphaproteobacteria > Acetobacterales > Acetobacteraceae > LMUY01. The sequence continues at coordinate 191,740 of CBDASJ010000008.1, forward strand.
GTCACCCTGCGGGGGGAGGAGCCGCTGCGCAACATCCCAAAGACGGCAGCGGAACAAGGCCACACCGTCCTGTCGGTGAACCCCGGGGCGGATGGGATCGCGGTGGTGTCGATCCGCCGCGCGTAAGCCGCCGCTACCGCCGCAACACCACCGCATCACGCCCGGCGCCATAATAGCTGCGTCGCCGTCCGCACTCGCTGAACCCGGCGGACCCATACAGGGCGCGGGCCGCCGCGTTGTCGGTGGCGACTTCCAGGAACATCGGCAACCCCGCCGTCGCTGCCAGCCCCCCGTCCAGCAATGCCCGGCCGAGGCCGCGACGACGGGCGGCTGGATGGACGGCCAGGCTCAGGATTTCCGCCTCACCCCCCGCGCTTCGCAGCAGGATGAAGCCGCCTCGTTCATCGACGAAACCGAACACACCCGGCATGGCCAGCAATTCGGCCATGGCGGCATCGTCCCAGCGCTCGCCGGGCGAGAAGGCAGCGGCGTGGATGGCGGCCAGGGCAGCGGCATGCGCCGGCCCCAGCGGGGTCAAACCGGCGCCGGGCGCTGGTGCGCGGCCGGACGGGCTTCCGGCGGCTCGACATAAAGCGGCTGACCCTCGCAGGGGGCCATGTTGCCGGCCAGGCGACGCAGCGCCACGCGCCCGACGGCGACGGCATCGACGCGACCGTCTCCCACGCAGATGGCATCCCCGCCCGCTTGACGCAGGGCTTCCACAACAGGCGGCGCCGCGTCGCCGAACACGGACACAGGGTCGGCCGGCCGGGGCAGCGCGTCCATCGTCACCGCCGCCATGCCGTCTCCGATGTCGAGGAAAACCCGGCCTGCGCGGCGGCTATCCAGCGCCACCCATGCGGCGCGGTCCGCAGGCAGGGAGCCAATTGCGAGGAGCGCTTCCGCCACGGTCACGCCCACCACCGGCACGCCTGCCCCAAGCGCCAGGCCGTGTGCCAAAGCCAACGCCCCGCGCAAGCCGGTGAAGCTGCCGGGCCCGACCGTCACGGCAACAGCGTCGAAGCTCGCATCCTGGTCCGCCAGCAATCCGTCCACCAGGGCCGGCAGGCTTACCGTGGCTGTGCGGCTGTCACCGCCATGGCGGATGTCGGAACACATACCGTCCGCCACCAGGGCGACGGAGCACGGGCCAAGTGCCGCATCCAACACCAACAAACGCATTCAGAGCAGGACGCAAGCCTCGTCGAAGGTCAGCCGCGGGGAGCGTGGGAACACGCCAACCCCGTCGCCATGGCCCAGATTGACGAGGAAATTAGCCTTCCACCCGCTGGCGGCGAAGAACGCCTCATCAACCTTCGCCTTGTCGAAGCCGCTCATCGGGCCGGCGTCGAGCCCCACCGCACGGGCGGCCATGATCAGGTAGGCCCCCTGCAGCGTGCCGTTGCGGAATGCCGTTTCCGTCGCCAGCGCCTCGTTGCCGGCGAACCAGGCGCGGGCATCGGCATGGGGGAACAACTTCGGCAGTTGCTCATAGAACTGCGGATCATGCGCCACGACGGCGACCACTGGGGCGGTCATAGTCTTGTCAACATTGCCCGCGGACAGCGCAGGCCGCAGCCGCTCCTTGGCCTCCGCCGTGCGAAGGAACAAGAAGCGGGCCGGCGAGCAGTTGGCGGACGTCGGTCCCATCCGCAACAGGGCATACATCTCGTGCAATACGTCGTCCGAGACCGGCTCGTCCCGCCAATGATATTGCGAGCGGGCGTCGGTGAAGAGCGCGGCCTGGGCGCCCGGATCGAGCGCCATGGCTGCTACAAATCCACCTGCTGCACCGCCACGACTTCCGGCACGTAATGGCGCAGCATGTTCTCGATGCCGTGCTTCAGCGTCGCCGAAGATGACGGGCAGCCGGAGCACGCGCCCTGCATGTGCAGCAGGACGACACCTTCGCGGTAGCCGCGGAACACGATGTCGCCGCCGTCGCTGGCAACGGCAGGCCGCACGCGGGTATCCAGCAGTTCCTTGATCTGCTCGACGACCTCGCGATCCTCGGGCGCCACGTCCTCGTCCATCACGTCGCCGGCGCCGTTCATCACCGGACGCCCGGCGACGAAATGCTCCATAATCACGCCGAGCACTTCGGGCCGCAGCCCCTGCCAGTCGGCCGCGTCGGATTTGGTGATGGTGACGAAATCGCCGCCGAGGAATACCCGGGCCACGCCGGACAACTGGAACAGCGCCTGCGCCAGCGGCGAATGGTCGGCGGCCGACGCTGTGGCGAAATCCGCCGTGCCATTGCCCATGACCTCGCGTCCCGGCAGGAACTTCAGCGTGGCCGGATTTGGCGTGCCCTCGGTTTCGATGAACATGTGCGAACCTTCCGAATGGGACCGAGTCGGTCCGAGCCCGTAAAATGGCGCGCGCGGGACGCGAAGCAACCCCTACTCCGCCGCGTCGGCGACGGCCTGGCCCGGCGGCAACCGGGCACGGAGCCGGCGGATGCGGCGCGGGTCGGCGTCCAGCACGCGGAACTCCATGCCCGAAGGGTGGGTCACCACCTCCCCACGCGACGGCACCCGGCCGGCAATGGTGAAGATCAACCCGCCCACCGTGTCGATGTCGGCAGAGCGCTCATCCTCCGTCAGCACCGCGCCGAACCGCGTCTCGAACTCGCCGACCGGCAGCCGGGCGTCCAGATCCAGCGTGCCGTCCGGCCGTTCGGTGACCAGCGGCTTGTCTTCTTCGTCATGCTCGTCGGCGATGTCGCCGGTGATGGTCTCGACCAAGTCCTCGATGGTGACCAGCCCGTCGATGCCGCCGTACTCGTCCACCACCAGCGCCAAATGGATGCGCGCCTGGCGCATCTGCAGCAGCAGGTCGAGCACCGGCACCTGCGGCGCCACCATCAGCGGCGTGCGCACGATGCTTTCCAGCTCGAACGCGTCGGCGCGGCCGACATAGCCGAACACGTCCTTGATGTGGATCATGCCGACGATGTCGTCCAACTGCTCGCGGAACACCGGCAGGCGTGAATGGCCCTCACGCCGGATCTGCTCCAACGCCTGGTCCAGCGTCACGTCCACAGGCATGGCGACGATGTCGGCCCGCGGGATCATCACGTCGTCGGCGGTGGTGCCGCGCATGCGCAGCACGTTGGCGATCAGCGAGCGTTCCTGTCGATCCAGTTCCGGCAGCACGCCGGGCTCCTGCGGCGCGTCGGCCGCTTCCTGCACCAGTTCGGCGATGCTTTCGCGCAGGCTGTGCTCGCCCCGCCGCCACAGCCGCTGGCGCAGGCGGCGCAGCAACAATTGGCCAAGCGTTTCGCTCATGTATGGCGCCAAGGGTTGGGCACGCGCAGGCGGTGCAGGATGCGGGTTTCGCGACGTTCCATGCGGCGGGCCTCGCCGGCGCCGCCATGGTCGTGGCCGTCCAGGTGCAAGGCGCCGTGTACCACCAGATGCGCCATGACATGCGCGGCGCGGCGCCCGGCCGCCCGCGCCTCGCGCCGGACCACGCCGGCGGCCAGGACCACGTCGCCGGTGTCGAAGGTCAGCACATTGGTCGGCTTGTTGCGGCCGCGGTGCCGCGCGTTCAACTGTTTCACAGTACGGTCGGACGCGAGGACCACAGTACCCACCCCGCCCGCCGCCAGCGCCGCGCGGGCGGCCAGGCGATCGGCCCCTGGCACCATGCGGCGCCACGCCCGTTCCGCCACGATAACCGCGAAAGCCTGCCCCGGCTGGGGAAGGCTTCGACTACTTGGAGGCTCCATCACTCTCCCGCTTGGCGCGGCCCCGCGTGTCCCGCTCGGCCACCGCACGCTGCTCGTAAGCATCCACTATACGCGCAACCAGCGGATGACGCACCACGTCGCGAACGTCGAAGCGGTTGACGCCGATGCCCTGCACGCCCTCCAACGTGTCCAGCGCTTCCCGCAGGCCGGAGCGGGTGCCCGGCGGCAGGTCCACCTGGCTGAGGTCGCCCGTGATCACCATGCGTGTGCCTTCCCCCATGCGGGTGAGGAACATCTTCATCTGCGCCGGCGTGGTGTTCTGTGCCTCATCCAGAATAACAAAGGCGTGGCTGAGCGTGCGGCCGCGCATGAACGCCAGCGGTGCGACCTCGATCTCTCCGGTGCCGATGCGGCGGGCCATCTGGTCGCCCGGCATCATGTCCCCCAGGGCGTCGTAGAGCGGGCGCAGATACGGGTCGACCTTCTCCTTCATGTCGCCGGGCAGGAAGCCGAGCCGCTCGCCGGCCTCCACCGCCGGGCGGGACAGCACGATGCGCTCCACCTGCCCGGCCGCCAGCATGGCCACGGCCTGCGCCACCGCCAGGTAGGTCTTGCCCGTGCCGGCCGGGCCGATGCCGAACACCATCTCGAACCGGCCGAGCATCTCCATATAGGCGGATTGCCCGGGCGAGCGCGGCCCGACCGAGCCGCGGCGGGTGCGGATCGCCGGCAGGTCGGACAGCGGCAGCCGCGGATCCGGCTCCACCACGCGGGCATTGGTCATGCGGATGGCCGCGTCCACATCCGCGCTGGCGACGCCCTGCCCGGCCCGCAAGCGCTGCCACAAGCCGGCGAGCGCGGCCTGCGCTGCCTCCACCCGCTGTGGGTCGCCGTTGATGGACACGCGATTGCCGCGGCAGGCCAAGCGCACGCCAAGCCCCTGTTCCAGCCGGGACAAATGCCGGTCGTGGTCGCCCAGCAGCAACGGCAGCAAGGCGTTGTCCTCGAACTGCATCGTCACGGCGCGGGCGGGCAGGCCGGCGGGGATGGCGGCGGCAAGGACCGGGGCGGGTTGTGTCAAGCGCGGGCAAGCTCCTCTACGGGGTGGCCTGTCAGGGATGTGGGGGTGGTCGCGCTGATCCGCACCGGGATTTCGGTGCCAATCAGCGTTGCGGGGCCGGAAAAATGCACCGGTTGCAGGGCGGGGGTGCGGCCACCCAACTGGCCCGGACGGCGGCCCGGATGGGTGACGAGCACGGACACGACCTGCCCGAGGCTGGCGGCGTTGAATGCCCCCTGCCCGTCGCGCAACGCGGCCTGCAGCTCCTGCAAGCGGGCATCCTTCACCGCTTCCGGCACCTGGCCCGGCGCGCCGGCAGCCGGGGTGCCGGGCCGGGGCGAGTACTTGAAAGAATACGCCTGGGCGAACCCGACTTCCCGCACCAGCGCCATGGTCGCGGCGTGGTCGGCATCCGTTTCCCCGGGATGGCCGACGATGAAGTCGGAGGACAGGGCCAGGTCCGGCCGGGCGTCGCGCAGCCTGTCTACCAGACGCCGATAGTGGTCGGCGGTGTGACGGCGGTTCATCGCCGTCAGCATCCGGTCGGAGCCGGATTGCACCGGCAAATGCAGGAACGGCATCAGCGCCGACACGTCGCGATGCGCCGCCACCAGGGCGTCCGTCATGTCGCGCGGATGGCTGGTGGTGTAGCGGATGCGCAACAGTCCCGGCATCGCCGCCAGCGCCCGCACCAGTTCGGCCAAGCCCCAGCGCACGCCGTCCGGGCCGGGCGCCGCCCAAGCGTTGACGTTCTGCCCCAGCAGCGTGATCTCCCGCGTGCCGCCCGCCACCATGCGGCGTGCTTCGGCCAGCACGGCCATCGCCGGGCGGCTCATTTCCGCCCCGCGGGTGTAGGGCACCACGCAGAACGAGCAGAACTTGTCGCAGCCCTCCTGCACGGTGAGGAAGGCCGTCAGCCCCTGGCTCGCCGCCTGCTCCGGCAAAGCGTCGAACTTCTCCACCGTCGTGAAGTCGGTCTCGATCACCGTTCCCGTCGCGCGGGCGGCGCGCGCCACCATCTCCGGCAGGCGGTGGTAGGTTTGCGGGCCGAGCACGATGTCCACGAACGGCGCGCGGCGGAGCAGCGCCTCGCCCTCCGCCTGCGCCACGCAACCTGCCACGGCCAGCACCGTGCGCTGGCCGGCAACGGCGCGGGCTTCCTTGATCCTGCGCAGCCGGCCCAGCTCGGAAAACACCTTTTCCGCCGCCCGGTCGCGGATGTGGCAGGTGTTGAGGATCACCATGTCCGCGTCGTCGGGCGTTTCCGTCGGCCCATACCCGAGCGGCGCCAGCACGTCCGCCATGCGGGCGCTGTCATACACGTTCATCTGGCAGCCCCACGTGATGACGTGCAGGCGCTTGGGCTGGGTCATGCGGCGGGTTGCATCCAGGCACCGCCCCCGGACGAGCCCGGCAGCGAAGCAGGAGCACTTATCCTCACGCGCGGGCGGGTCAAGGTCCGCAGCCGATTCGGCCTCCGGTTTGGTACTCAAACAGTGCCAGGCCGCGGGTGGGTCCTGTCAAGAACCGTTATGCCGCCGCCGGTGCCAAACGCCGGGCGGTGGTGATGGCGACCGCCCGCTCCTCCCGGTTCTGCCGCATGGCGGCGGCCCCTCCGGCCACGGCGTCCCACGCGACCTGGGCCAGTACCTTCCGGTTCGGGAAGTCCCGCGGGTCGAGCGGCGGGTGGACCAGCACGGTGACGCGCAGGCCGCGCCACTGCGCCAAGCGCCAGAAATGGCTGCTGAGCTCCATGTCGCCGTACCACGCGAACACCGCGCGGGTGCTCCGCCGGGTGGGCAGGCCGCCCAGGCGGTCGTACACCACCGAGATCGGCTGGATCAGCGGCGGCTCCTCGCCTTCCGCGACCGAAAAGAAGGCGGAGCGGAACGGCAGCACCCGGCTGCCGTCGGAGCTGGTGCCTTCGGGGAACAGCATCAAATTGTCCCCTGCCAGCAACCGCGACCGCATGTCGTCGCGCTCCCGCCCGGTGGCGCCGCGGGTGCGGGTCACAAACACGGTGCGGCCCAGCCGGGCGACCAGGTTGATGCCGGGCCAGGACGCGATGGCGTCCTTGGACACGAAGCACGCTTCGAACCGCCCGCCCAGCACCGGGATGTCCAGCCAGGAACTGTGGTTGGCGGCATACACGATCCGCCGTCCTTGCCCGCGCGCGACCGGTGCCCCGATCGTGCGGACGCGCAAGCCGATCAGCCCGCTGAACGCCGCCCAGTAGACCCGGGCGAACACCACCTTGCCGCGGCCCGGCAGCACCAGCAGCACCGCCTGGATGACGCAGCAGACCAGCGTCCAGGCGAGCGCCACCAGCCCGCGCCGCGCCACGCGAAGGCCGCGCAACACCCGCCGCACCGGGGAGATCGTGTCCGGCCAAAGGCTGCCATCCGCCGCCGGAATGGGCGGCCGGCTGTCGCGCCGTGCGATCAGCCGCCGGCTGCTGGTTTGGGCTGCCATGGCTGCAAAACTAGCGTGGTGGGGCACGTTGAACAATGACGAAGCAACGACATGGCTTCTCGTGCGCTGCCGCGATTGCCTGTATAGCGGCACGGCATGCCTCGTGGCCGCACCCTTCGACGCCTGGCGCTGTTCGCGGCCGTGGCCACCACCGTGCAGCCGCCGGCGCATGCGGCCGACCCGCAGCCATACGACGTGGCCATCGCATCCACCGGCGACGGCGCGGTGGACCGCGCGCTGCACGACAGCTCCACCCTGGTGTCGCTGAAGACCAGCGCGCCGGTCGGGCCGTTCGCCCTGGTCACCCGTGCCCAGGGCGACGTTTCGCGGCTGGAAACGGCGCTGCACAGCTTCGGCTATTATGACGGGCATGCCACGATCCGGATCGACGGCCGCGCGCTGGACGATCCGGGCCTGCCGGACGCGCTGTCCGCCAAGCCGGCCGGCGCCAACGCCGCCATCACCGTTTCGGTGGAACGCGGCCCCGTGTTCCACCTGCGCCACGTGACGGTGGACGGCCCGGTGTCGGACGCGGACCGGGCCAAGCTGGGCATCGCGCCGGGCGACCCGGCGATCGCCAGCACCGTGCTGGCGGCGCAAGGCAACCTGCTGGCCGCCTTGCGCGACAACGGCCACGCCTTGGCGAAGGTCAGCGCGCCGGACGCGGTGGAAACGCCGGCGGACAAGGTGCTGGACATCACCTTCCACGTCGATCCGGGGCCGCGGGTGGATATCGGCGCGATCGACGTCAACGGGTTGGTCGTCACCAACGACAGTTATGTCCGCCGCCGCCTGCTGGTGCATAGCGGGGAGCTGTACAACCCGGCCGCCATCGAGCGGGCGCGGGAAGACCTGTCGGCCAGCGGCGTGTTCTCCTCCGTGGACGCGCGCATCCCAGACCATTTGTCGCCCGACGGCACCATCCCGCTGTCCTTCACCGTCACGGAACGGGCGCGCCATGCCGTGGCGTTCAACGTCGCGTATTCGACGGATACCGGGCCGACGGCGGGGGTCACTTTCACCTACCGCAACGTGTTCGGCAACGCGGAAACGCTGAGCCTCGGCGCGGCGATCACCCAGGCGGAAACCGGCGCGGAGGTGAAGGGGCCGGGCTACAATTTCAACGCCACCTTCACCCAGCCGGATTGGCTGCGGCGCGACCAGTCGCTCAGCTACAACGCGGCCTTTCTGAAGGAAAACCTCTACGCCTACAGCCGCAAGGCGGCACTCGCCGGCGTGTCGTTCAGCCGCAAGCTGTCCGAGCAGTGGAGCGCGTCCGCCGGGCTGAGCGCGGTGCAGGAGCGGGTGACGCAGGAAGGCTTGACCCAATCCTACAGCCTGCTGGGCCTGCCGCTGGGCGTCACCTATGACAGCACCGGGCCGGAAGGCTTGTTCAACCCGACGCACGGCATCAAGGCCAAGCTGACCGTGACCCCGACCGAGCCGTTCGGCGGCCGCAGTTCGTTCTTCACGCTCGTCCAACTCAGCGGCTCCACCTACATCAACCTGGCGGATACCGAGGGGCGCAGCGTGATCGCCTTGCGCGGGCTGGTGGGCACGACGCAGGGCGCCAGCACGTTCCAGATCCCGCCGGACCAGCGCTTCTACGCCGGCGGCAGCGCGACCGTGCGCGGCTACCGCTACCAATCGGTGGGTCCACTGTTCCCGAGCCAGCGGCCGACGGGCGGCAGTTCCGTGACTGCGGCGACGGTGGAATATCGGCAGCGCTTCGGGGAAAGCTTCGGCGCCGTGGCGTTCATCGACGCGGGCCAGGTCGGGCAAACCTCCGCACCGTTCACCGGCACGGTGTTCAGCGGCGTCGGCATCGGCGGCCGCTATTATACCAGCCTGGGGCCGATCCGGCTGGACATCGCCGTGCCGCTGAACAAGCGGCGCAAGGACGAGATCGCAGAAGCCTATGTTGGGCTGGGGCAGGCGTTCTGATGCGCAAGGTGCTCCGCATCGTAGCCTGGGTGGTCGGCGTGCTGGTGCTGGTGCCGGTGTTCGCCGTGCTGGCGGTCGTGCTGCTGTTGAACATCAACCCGGGTCGCCGCCTGGCCGAGCGGCTCGCCGGGCAGTTCACAGGCGGCCAGGTGGCGCTGGTCGGCCTGGGCGGACGGTTCCCGGACGCGCTGCGGCTCGCCCACGCGGAAATCCGCGATACCGAAGGGACCTGGCTGTCGCTGGACGACGTGGCCCTGGACTGGTCGCCCTTGGCGCTGCTGCATCGCGAAGCGCGGGTGGACCTGCTCAGCGCCGGCCGCATCCAGGTGGCGCGGCTGCCGGTGCCGAACCCCAACGCGCCGCAGCCGGCCCCCACCAGCAACACGCCGTTCTCCCTGCCCGTCCGGGTGACCGTCGCGGCGCTGCATGCTCACCGCATCGACATCGCCGCCCCCGTCGCCGGCGTTGCCGCCGCTCTGGCCTTGGACGGCTCCGCGCACGTGGCGTCGCTGCAGGACGGCGATGCCGAGCTCACGGTCGACCGGCTGGACAGCGCCGGCAGCTACGCGGTGCGGGGCCGCATCGACCCGGCCCATGTGGCGGCGACGCTCCAGGTGTCGGAACCCGCCCAGGGCCTGATCGCGTCGGTCGCCAAGCTGCCGGACATCGGCGCCATCAAGCTGAACGCCCAAATGGACGGGCCGCGCACAGCAGAGGTGACGGCGCTGGACCTGTCCGCCGGGCCGTTGCGCGCCAACGCCAAGGGGACGGTGGACCTGGCTGGCCAATCCGCAGACCTCGACGTCACCGCTAATGCGCCGGCCATGACCCCGGCGCCCGGCGTGTCCTGGCGCTCCGTGGCGCTGGACACCCATGTGCATGGCCCGTTCACCAGGCCGGACGCGACCGGCACGTTGCGCGTGGCGGATTTGGCGGCTGGCGGGGCGCAGATTGCCACGCTTGCGGCGGATGTGTCGGGCAATGCCGGCGCGGCCGCGTTGCGCGCCACGGTCGAAGGGCTGCGCATTCCAGGGCCGCAGCCCAGCCTGTTCGCTTCCGCGCCGCTCACCCTGCAAGCGGATGCCCGGCTGGATGACCCGGCCCGGCCGGTGACGTTCAGCCTCAACCATCCGCTGCTGCAAGCGACTGGCCATGCCAACACCGGCGGCGCCATTTCGGCCCATGTCGACCTGACCGCGCCGGATCTGCAGCCGCTGGCCGCCGCCGGGGGCGTGGATTTGCGCGGGCGCACGCGGCTTGCCGTGGACGCGGCGATAGCGGGCGGCACCACCACGGTCACGGCCGACGGCACGCTGGGGATCACCGGCGGGTTGGCCCCCGTGCCGGGGCTGGTCGGCGACAACGCCACGCTCGGCGTGACGGCGGCGCTGGCCGGCAGCGACATCACCATCAGCCGGGCGCAACTGAACGGCCGCACGGTCAACCTGGCCGCCAGCGGCACGGACAAGGCGGGCGCGCTGGACGTACACTATAAGGTGGGCCTCACCGACCTTGCGGTGCTGGCGTCCAGCGTCGAGGGCGCGGTGACCCTGGATGGCACGGCAAAGGGGCCGGCAGATAATCTGGCAGTGGCGGCCAAGCTGGCCGGCGATTTCGGCACCAAGGGGCTGCCGCGCGGCCCGGTGAGCGTGACGCTGGACGCGAGCGGCCTGCCGGGCAAGCCCGTGGGCAGCCTGGTCGCGCAGGGCACGCTCGAGGCATCGCCGCTCACCCTGTCGCTGCATGCCGACCGCGCCGCCGACGGCACGCTGCACGCCACGATCGACAAGGCGGACTGGAAAAGCCTGCACGCCGAGGGTGGCGTGAGCCTGCCACCGGGCGCCACCCTGCCCCTGGGCAGGATCAGCCTGCGCATGACCCGGTTGGACGAGCTGCGGCCGTTGGTGGGCCAGGCCGTCAGCGGCAGCGTGTCCGCCGAAGCGGAGTTGCAGCCGGGCGGCACCGCGAAGCTCGACCTCGATGCCACCGAGGCCGGCATCCCCGGCAGCCGCGTGGCACGCGCGGTGCTGTCCGCCCGGGTGAGCGATCCCACCACCCACCCGGTGGTGGCCGCCACGCTGGACGCGACCGGCATCGAGGCCGGCGGCATCGGCGGCTCCGCCAAGCTGGCGGTGAACGGGCCGGAGGACGCGCTGGGCCTGCGGCTGTCGGCGGGGTTGACCAACCTGGCCGGCGCCAACGCCACGGTCACCAGCAGCGCCACGCTCAACCTGGTGGCCAAGGCGGTGCAGCTCGCCGCGCTGCAAGCGGAATGGAAGAACCAGACGGTGCGCCTGCTGGCCCCGGCCCGCATCAGCTTCGGCGACGGCGTGGCGGTGGACCGCCTGCGGATCGGCTTGCAGCAAGCGGTGCTGGACCTTGCCGGCCGCGTCACCCCGGCGCTGAACCTGACTGCCTCCTTGCGGGGCGTGACGCCGGACCTGGCCAAGCCGTTCGCCCCCGGCGTGGACGCGGCCGGGGAGATCGGCGCGGACGCAAAGCTGACCGGCACCCCGGCGGCACCAACCGGTACCGTGCGGTTGACGGCGACCGGGCTGCACATGCGCACCGGCGAAGCCCGCGCGCTGCCGCCGGCCAACATCACCGCCACCGCGCAGCTCGCCGGCAAATCGGCCACGGTGGATGCGCGGCTGACCGCCGGCCGGTCCAACCTGGCGGTGACCGGGCGTGTCCCGCTGGGCGCCGGCGCGTTGGCGATCCGGGCGACCGGTGGGGCGGACCTCGCCTTGCTGGACCCGGTGCTGGCGCCGGACGGCCGGCGCGCCCGCGGCCAGGTGGCGCTGGATGTCGGCGTGAACGGCACCGCCACCGCCCCGCTGATCGACGGCACGGTCACGCTGGCGAACGGCGAAGTGCAGGATTTCGGCCAGGGCGTGCGCATCACCGCGTTGGCGGCGACGATCCGCGCCAGCGGCGACACGATCCGCATCGCCAGCCTCACCGGGCAGGCTGGCCCCGGCACCTTGTCGGCCAGCGGCAGCGTGGGGTTGCGCGGGGCGATGCCGGTGGATTTGGCCGTGACCCTGCGCAATGCCCGGCCCTTGGCCAGCGAGCGGCTGACCGCCGACCTGGACGCCGACCTGGCGGTGCGCGGGGACATCCAGGGCATGCTCGCGGCGTCCGGCAAGATCGCCATCCGCCGCGCCGCCATCAACATCCCGGAGCACCTGCCCGCCTCGGTCGCGGTGCTGCCGGTGCGCATCGCCGGCGCGCCGCCGCCGCCCCCTGCCAAGCCCGGCCCCGTGGTGCGGCTGGACCTGCAATTGGACACGCCGGGCCAGATCTTCGTGCGCGGGCGCGGGGTGGACGCGGTGCTGGGCGGCGGGCTGCATGTTGGCGGCACCACGGCGGCGCCCCAGGTCAGCGGCGGCTTTGCCATGCGGCGGGGCACGTTCAGCCTGGCCGGCACGACGCTGACCTTCGCGCGCGGCAAGGTCGGGTTCGACGGTGCCGGCGTGACGAACAAGATCGACCCCTCGCTGGATTTCGAGGCGGATTCACCCACCGCGTCGGGCACGGCGATGCTGATCGTCAGCGGCTTTGCCAGCGCACCGAAGATCACTCTGTCCTCGTCCCCGCCCTTGCCGCAGGACGAGGTGCTCGCCCAATTGCTGTTCGGCCGCAGCGCCAAGGAGCTGGGGCCGTTCCAATATGCCGAGATCGCCGCCGCATTGGCCGATCTGTCGGGCACGACCAGCGGCATCTCCAACCCGCTGGAAGGCGTGCGCAAGGGCCTGGGCCTGGACCGCCTGTCGGTGGGCGGCGGGCAAAGCGGCGGCAGCGGTGGCAGCAGCGCAGCGACGATCGAGGCCGGGAAATACGTCGCCAACGGCGTCTACGTGGGCGCAAAGCAAGGCACCACGGGGGCGAACACCCAGGCCACCGTGCAGATCGACATCTACAAGGGGCTGAAGGCGGAGACGGATGTCGGCGCCGGCTCCGGCGGCAACAGCGTCGGGTTGACCTACCAGTTCGAGTACTGAGCCGGACTTACGTCCAGCCGATCGCCTGGCGCAGGAACGCGATGCCAAGGGCGGAAAACGCCGCGACCTCGGCGTTGTCCTTGCCGTAGCCGTGGCCGCCTGCGGCGGGTTCGTAGAAATGCGCCGGGTAGCCCATCGCCTGGAGCTTCGCCGCCATCTTGCGGGCGTGGCCCGGATGCACCCGGTCGTCCCGCCGCGCCGTCGCCAGCAGGATGGGCGGGTACGGCCGGCCCGGCTCCGCGGCGTGGTAGGCGGAGATCGAGCCCAGGAACGCCCAATCCTCCGCCACCGCCGGGTCGCCGTATTCCGCGATCCAGCTCGCCCCGGCGAGAAGTTGCGTGTAGCGGCGCATGTCGATCAGCGGGATGGTGCAGAACAGCGCGCCGAACCGCTCGGGGAAGCGGGTGAGCATGTTGGCGATCAGCAACCCGCCATTGGAGCCGCCTTCCGCCGCGATGCGCCCTGGCCGGGTGACGCCGCGGCGCACCAGGTCCGCGGCGACGGCGGCGAAATCGTCATGCGACAAGCGCTTGCCTGCGCGGCGCCCGGCCTCGTGCCAGCGCGTGCCAAACTCCCGCCCGCCGCGGATGTTGGCCAGCACGGTGGTGCCGCCGCGTTCCAGCCACAGCTTGCCGCTGCGGATGGCGTAGGCCGGGTTGGAGGACACGCCGAACCCGCCATAGCCCGTCATGTGCACCGGCGCGTCGCCGGTTTCCCCCGGTGGGCCGGACTGCACATAGGGGATGCGCTCGCCGTCGCTGGAAATCGCTTCGTGCCGCGTCACCACCAGGCCCGTCGCGGCAAACGCCGCCGGGCTACGCTTCAGGATCACCGGCGCGGCCGGCCCGGGCGGCACCATCATCAGCGTGGGCGGCGTGACGGGATCCTGCACGGTGGCGAGCAACGTGCCGTCCGACTCCGTGTCCTCCAGGTCCAGGCCCCATGCGCCCGCGGTGCCAACGGGCGGCATGCCGTCCAGCACGTGCGTGGTCCAACTGCCGGGCTGCACGAGTTGGATGACGGGCCGCAGCTCGTCCAGGATGCCGACCAGCAGCATGCCGCCGACCCAACTGAAATTCTGCAACGCCCGGCGGGGCGTCGGCTCGAACAGGGTGGTGAACGCCCGGTCGCCGGCAAGGAAGGCGTCGCGGTTGATCGCGAGCAGCGTGTCGGCGCCGTAGCACACCTCCCCCACGGTCCAAGGCGTGCGGAGCTTGATGGCCAGCCAGGTGCTATCCCAAACGAAGCTGGCGTCGGACGGCAGCTCCACCCGGCGCTGCGGCCCCTGCTGGTCGCCGATAAAGAAGTTGAAGTTGAAGAAGTCCTTGGCCTCGCCAAACACCAGCCAGCCGGTGGCCGAGTCATAGTCGCCCCAGGCCGACATGTTGGCCGGTCCGGTTTCAAACAAAGGCGGCCCCGGCGGATGGCCGCGGCGCCACAGCCGGACGGTGCTGGCGTAGCCGGATTGCGTCACGCCATAGGCGGCGGATGACAGCAGGACCGTGTCACGGTCGATCCAGGCGCCGCCGCCCTTTGCTTCCGCCAGGTTGAACCCGTCGGCAATGAATTGGCGCGTACCGAGATCGAACTCCCGCAGCACGGCCGCGTCGCTGCCGCCGCGCGACAGGCGGAGGATGGCGCGGTCATGCGCCGGCGGCAGGGTCGCGGCGCCTTGCCACACCCAATCCTCCCCGTCCGTGGCCGCCACGGCATCGAGGTCGAGCAGGACGTCCCACTCGGGCGTGTCGCTGCGATAGGAGCCGAGCGTGGTGCGGCGCCACACCCCGCGGGGATGCGCGCCGTCGCGCCAGAAATTGTAGAGCAAGCCGCCACGCCGCGCCGGGATGGGCAGGTTGTCCGGCCGGTCCAGCAGGGCATGCAGGGTGTCACGGTCGGCAAGATAAGCCGCGCCACCGAACGCGGCGAGGGTGGCCGCCGTCTGCGCGTCGGCCCAGGCGGTGGCACGCGAGCCCTCCACCTCTTCCAGCCACAGCCAGGGATCGTGGTCGGGGTCGGCAAGGGTGGGAGCGGCTTCGGTCATGGCGACCACCCAACCGTTCCCTGGCCGGTAAATCAAGCCGGCTGGCAATTGCGCGTCTCCCTCTCCCGCTGGCGGGAGAGGGCCGGGGTGAGGGTGGCGCTGCCCTGTGGGGGTTAAGTTCGCAATGGCTTGCCGCTTGGCCGGCCACCCTCACCCTGCCCTCTCCCGCCAGCGGGAGAGGGTTTTTACGCGAGCTATGCCAACTGCGATCACACTGAAGTCATGCCGTCCGCCTAGCGTCCACGCGGTCGGCCGGGCACGAGGTAGGCTGTGCCTAACGGAAGTTCACTACCGACGTCGAGTGACCGGCTCGGTTACTCGGCAGCGTTCAGCACGCCGCGGCGAACCTGGTCTTCCTCGATGGACAGGAACAACGCGCGGAAATTGCCCTCGCCGAACCCTTCGTCGCCCTTGCGCTGGATGAACTCGAAGAAGATCGGCCCGATCGCGTTGGCGGAGAAGATCTGCAGCAGCACCTTGGTAGCGCTGCCCTCGCTGGTCCCTTCGCCATCGATCAGGATGCCGTTGCGCTGCAAGCGGGCGACGTCCTCACCGTGGCCGGGCACGCGGCCATCCACGCGTTCGAAGTAGGTGGTGGGCGGCGGCGGCATGAACGGCAGGCCGTCGGCGCGCAGTTGTTCCACCGTTTGGTGCACGTCGGTGCAGCCGCAGGCGATGTGCTGGATGCCCTCGCCGTTATAAGCGTGCAGATACTCCTCGATCTGGCTGTTCTCATCCGCGCTCTCGTTGATCGGAATGCGGATTCGGCCATCCGGGCTGGTCAGCGCGCGCGAGTGCAAGCCGGTGTATTCGCCGTTGATCGCGAAGAAGCGGATTTCGCGGAAGTTGAACAGCCTCTCGTAGAAGCCGCTCCACACCCCCATGCGGCCACGCTGCACGTTGTGGGTCAAATGGTCGATGTAGAACTGTCCGGCGCCCACCGGGTGCGGGTCGGCCTCGCCCGTCCAGGTGAAGCCGCAATCCGCCATGCTGCCCTTGGCGCCGTAGCGGTCGACGAAATAGATCAGCGAGCCGCCGATGCCCTTGATGGCCGGCACGTCCAGCGTGGCCGCACCGTCTGCCGGGTCCGCCGGCTCGGCGCCCAGGCTGACGGCGCGGTCGAACGCGGCGCGCGCATCGGCGACGCGCCAGCCCATGCTGGGCGCGCATGGACCGTGCAGCCCGACGAAGCGGGTGGCGTGGCTGTCCGGCTCCTCATTGACGAGGTAGTCGACGTCGCCCTGGCGATACAGCGTCACCTTGCGGGTGGCATGCCGGGCGACGGCGGTGAAGCCCATCAGGCGGAACAACGCGTGCAACGCGTCCGGCTGCGGGTGGGCGAACTCCACGAAGGCGAATCCGTCCAAACCGGCGGGATTGTCCTGCGTGATCGTGGCGGGCGGGGCGTCGTGTGGAAAGGGACCCATGGGCATGCTCCTTCAAGGAACGCGAGGTTCCCACGTTCGCCACGCAAAATGGTTGCAAACGAAGCAGGTTGCCGGCGTGACGCGCGTGACATGGCGCGGTTATGTTGCGTCCCATGCAAAAAGCTTTCGCGCTCGACGGCTTCGACCTGCGCTTGCTGACGTTGCTGCAGGACAACGGCAGCTTGTCCGTGCAGGAACTTGCCGACCGCGTCGGGCTATCCGCCTCCCAATGCTCGCGCCGCCGCGCGCGGCTGGAGCAGTCGGGCGTGATCGCCGGCTACAATGCCCGGCTGGACTCGCAGCGCCTCGGCTTCGGCGTCACGGCGTTCGTGCAGGTCACCTTGGCGCGGCATTCGCCCGACAACGCGCGGCATTTCCGCACCCTGGTGGAGCGCACCGGCGCGATCCAGCAAGCCTATGCGGTGACCGGCGATGCGGACTACCTGCTGAAAGTCGCGGTGCAAGACCTGCAAAGCCTGGGCGCGTTGGTGAACGACGTGCTGCTGCCGCATGGAACGGTGGCGCATGTGCGATCGATGGTATCGCTGGAGCGGCTGAAGAATACCGACAGCCTTCCCCTCGGGGACATCGTGCACGAGGCGCAATAATGGCCTGACTATGGCGCCGCCTAAGGCCGCTTGTTCGGCCGCCCTGCGATGAACAAGGCGGTCGCCACGGTGTTTTGCCGACGAATGTCAAGCAAATTAGGTTTTTCGTTGCATACCCTCCATTATATGTGCCGTACGATCATCACGATCGCATTTGGAGTCGCCCACCATGCTGAAAGCAGAGACCACGTCCACCCGCGCGCCGCGCGGCACGAAGCCCGTCAGCCAGGCCTTCTTCACCGCGCTCGATGCCGTGCCGGAGGCGTCACGCGCCGCGGTGGCCAAGGCGGCGCAGGCGATGATCCGCGACGAGTTAAAGGACCGCAAGGAAAAGATGAAGGCCGCTTCCGCCAAGGAAAAGGCCCGCAAGCCGGCGCCGGTGGCCAAGAAGGCGTCCGTCGCCGAGAAGCCGGCTGCGAAAACCGCCGCGAAGAAGCCGGGCAAGACCTCCGCCGCTGAAAAGGCGAATGGGGCGGAGCCGGTGCCGGCGGCAACCAAGCGTCGCGCGCGCAAGGCGCCGGACGCTCCGACGGCGGTCTAACCCGTCAGATGGTGCCGAGTGGCTGGCCGCTCGGCACCATCCGCGTTAGATCGCTTCCTTGAGTTCCTTGGCCGCACGGAACGCGATCTTCCGGCTGGCCTTGATCTGCACCGGTTCGCCGGTGGCCGGGTTCCGCCCCATTCGCGCGGCGCGATTCTTCACCTCGATGATCCCGAGCCCGCCGATGCGGACCCGCTCCCCCGACTTCAGATGCTCCACGACCGTGCCGAAGACGTCGGCCAGCATGCTGTCCGCGTCGCGCTTGGCCATGTTGTGCCGCTCCGCGAACGCCGCGGCCATGTGCTTCAGGGTCACTGTCACAGCGGCCGCTGGCTTGGCCGCTACCGGAGCTGCCTTGGCGGAGGCTGCCTTGGCCGGCGCTTTTGCCGCGGTTTTGGCGGCGGGCTTGGCCGCAGCCTTGGCCGGCGGCGGCGGAGGGGCCTTGGCCTTTGTCGTCGTTTTCGGTGTTACGCTCTTCGCCATCCTGGAAGACTCCTCGGTTGCTGGTTCGCGACAGCATCATGCGGCTGCCCGACATACAAGCCGATAACGAGCAATCCTGACACCAAGATGCATCCAAGCGGCGTGTTGGCTACTCCGCGGCGCGCGCCGCCTGCGGCACGATCGTCACCTTCGGCCTGGCTTTGCGCCGCAACTCCTCCAGCTCCCGCTGCGCCTGCTCCTCCGTGCGGAACAATTGCTGCTTGCCGGGTTGGTACTGCGGCGGGCATGGCAGGAGCGTGACGCCATACCGGGCGGCGGCGTGCAGGGTGAAGAACGGATTGGCCAGATGCGGCCGGCCCAGCGCCACCAGATCGGCCCGGCCGGCGGCCAGGATCGTGTTCACTTGGTCGGCCGTGGTGATGTTGCCGACGCACATGGTCGCCAGCCCGGCCTCGTTGCGGATGGCGTCGCTGAACGGCACCTGGAACATGCGCCCATACACCGCCCGCGAATCGTGCACGGTCTGGCCGGACGACACGTCGATCAGGTCGCAGCCATGGTCGGTGAACGCTTGGGAGATCGCCATCACCTCTGCCGTGGTGATGCCGCCTTCCGACCAGTCGCTGGCGGAAATGCGCACCGACATCGGCTTATCGTCGGGCCACGCGGCGCGCACCGCGTCCCACACCTCCAACGGGAAGCGCATCCGGTTGGCCAGCGAGCCGCCATACTCGTCGCTGCGCCGGTTGGTCAGCGGGGACAGGAACGTCGCCAGCAGGTAGCCGTGGGCGCAATGCAGTTCCAGCATGTCGAAGCCGGCGCGCTCCGCCCGCAGCGCCGCATTGCGGAAGTCCGCGACGACCTGGTCCATGTCGGCGCGGTCCATGGCCCGCGGCACCACGCTGTCCGGGTAGTACGGCAGGGCGGACGGCGCGATGATGTCCCAGCCGCCGGCCGGCAGCGGCCGGTCCATGCCGTCCCACATCAGCCGCGTCGCGCCCTTGCGCCCGGCATGGCCCAGTTGCAGGCACATCTTGGCCTGGGATTGGGCGTGGACGAAGGCGGTGATGCGCGCCCAGGCCGCTTCCTGCTCGTCCGTGTAGATGCCGGCGCAGCCCGGCGAGATGCGCGCCTCCGCCGACACGTCCGTCATTTCGGTGAACAGCAGCCCGGCGCCGCCGATGGCGCGGCTGCCGTAATGCACGGTGTGCCAATCGTTCGGCACCCCGTCCTGCGCGGAATACATGCACATGGGCGACACGACGACGCGGTTCGCCAGCACCATGCCGCGCAACGCCATCGGCTGGAACATCGGCGGCAGCGGCCTATCGACATCCACGGCGAACCCAGCCGCCGCCACGCCGCGCGCGAACATGCGGTCCGTTTCGTCCACGAACCCGGGCGCGCGCAGGCGGAGGTTGTCGTAGGTGATGGATTTGGACCGGGTCATCACGCCGAAGCCGAACTGCACCGGGTCCATGCCCCAGAAGCGCCGCACCTGCTCGAACCACACCAGCGACACGTCGGCGGCGTGCTGCGTCTTCTCCACCTCCTCGCGCCGCGTCTTCTCGAAATGCGCCAGCGCGTCCGGCACGGCCGGCTCGGCGCGCAGGCTTTCGAACAGCGCGATGGCGTCCTCCATCGCCAGCTTGGTGCCGGAGCCGATGGAGAAATGCGCCGTCGCCTTGGCGTCGCCCAGCAGCACCACCTTGTTTCCCATGACGTAGCTGCCGCTGCGGATCATCGGAAAGGAGCGCCAGAGCGACCGGTTGGTGATCAACCGATGCCCGGCCAAATCTTCGGCGAACACCGCCTCCATGAACCTGGCCGACTCCGCCTCGTCCATGCGGTCCAGCCCCGCGCGCCGCCAGGTGGCCTCGTCGGTTTCCAGCACCCAGGTCGAGCGCCCGGCCTCGTACTGGTAGGCATGGGCGATGAACACGCCCCATTCGGTTTCCCGGAACGAGAACAAGAAGGCGTCGAGCGGCTTGGTCGAGCCCATCCAGGTGAACTTGTTCGGCCGCATGTCCACGGCCGGGCGGAAATGCTCGGCATGCCGCTCCCGCACGGCGGAGTTGATGCCGTCGGCGGCGACGATCAGGTCGGCGTCCGCCACCTCCTCCAGCCCGGTGACCTCGTGGCGGAACTCCAGGCGCACGCCCAGGCTGCGGGCGCGGGCTTGCAACAGCATCAGCAGCGTCCGCCGGGCACAGCCGCAGAACCCGTTGCCGCCGATGCGGTGCACGGTGCCCTTGTGGCGGATCTCGATGTCCTGCCAGTAGGCGAACTCGCGCGTGATCGCTTCGAAGCTCGGCCGGTCGTAGCGTTCGAAGGTTTCCAACGTCTGGTCGCTGAACACGACACCGAAGCCGAACGTGTCGTCTGCCCGGTTGCGTTCATACACGGTGATGTCGTGCGCCGGGTTCGCCTGCTTCATCAGGATGGCGAAATAGAGGCCCGCCGGGCCGCCACCGAGAACGGCTATCCGCATCGCAAATCCCCTTCACCGACGAAATTGTTTTAGGCTTAAACAATTGCCGCTGCAATCGTGCTCTGATATCTCCGGCGCCCGGCAAAGGTGGGATGATTTGCGCGACGACACGACGGTCCTGGATGCCGAAACCCGGGCGCAGGAACATCCGGCGGACCACAAGGACGAATTGCGCCTGTGGCTGCGCCTGCTCACCTGCACCACCATGATGGAAACCATGATCCGCGGCCGCCTGCGCGAGCGGTTCGACGTGACGCTGCCGCGCTTCGACCTGCTGGCCCAATTGGCGCGGGCGCCGGACGGTTTGACGCTGGGCGACATTTCCCGCCGCATGATGGTGTCCAACGGCAACGTCACCGGGCTGATCGAGCGGCTGGTAGCGGACGGGCTGGTGACCCGCACGCCCCGGCCCAGCGACCGGCGCACCGTCACCGTCAGCCTCACCCCGACCGGGCGGCGCGAGTTCGCGGCCATGGCGGCCGAGCACGAGGGCTGGGTCGCCGATGGCTTCGCCGACCTGTCCGGCAGCGACATCGACGGGCTGATGCGGCTGCTGGCCAGGCTAAAGCAGTCGGTACGCGCGGCGGACGCGCTAGGGGGTCACGCGCCGGCGACATAGGCGCGCAGGCTGTCCACCTCGTTGGCCTGCTCGTCCAGCCGCGCCTTTACCACGTCGCCGATGCTGACCACGCCGGTCATGCGGCCGTCCACCAGCACGGGCATGTGGCGGAAGCGCCCGGCGGTCATCGCGGCCATCGCCTCGACCACGGTGGTTTCCGGCCGGACGGTCTGCACCGCCTGCGTCATCGCCTGCGCCGCGGTCAGGTCCAGCGCGTGGGCGCCGTGCCGGGCGAGGCAGCGCACCAGGTCACGCTCACTGATGATGCCGACCAGGCGACCATCCTGCACCACGGGCGTGGCGCCGATGCGGTGGTGGGACAGCAGCGTGGCCACGTCCATCAGCAAGGTGTCCGGCGCGACGGTGATCGTTTCGGCGTTCTTGTGCCGCAGGATGGCTGCAACCGTCATGTCTCGGCCCCTTTTCTGTTCTTATGCCGGGCGGTTTGCCGCCCGGTCGGGGGTACTCTGCGCGCCTGTGCCCGGCGATTGCAAAAAGCAGCCGTGCGATGCAGCAAAGTCAGGCGGGGCGGCGGCGCCGGATGCGGCCCTTCAGCTCGGTCACCTCGAACGCGCCGAGCGCCAGGCCGGCGAGCCCGTACACGGCGCAGCCGCCGCCCACCAGCCCGGCCAGGCCGAGCCAGCGCAGGCCGTGCGACATGCTGGCCGGGTTGAACAGGTCGTGCTGCACCAGCCACAGTGTCGCTGCCATCGCCACCGCCGCCATGCCGATGCGCGGCAGGCGCTGCCGCAGCCTGACATCCGGGACCAGGAAGCCCCGGCGATACAGCACCACCGTCAATGCCGCCACGTTGAACGCCGCCGCCAGGCTGGTGGCCAGCGCCGGCCCCACATGCTGCAGCGGGATCATCAGCGCCAGGTTGAGCACGAAGTTCAGCACCAGCGTGATCATGCCGATGCGCACCGGCGTGGTGGTGTCGCCGCGCGCGAAAAACGCCGGCGCCAGCACCTTCACCAGCACGAAGAACGGCAGGCCGAGCGCGTAGGCGGCGAGCGATTGCGCGGACAGCCGCGCCGCTTCCAGGCTGAAGGCGCCGCGTTGGAACAGCACCGCCAGGATCGGATATCCCGCCACGACCAGCGCCAGCGCCGCCGGAACCGTCAGGACCAGGCCGAATTCCAGCGCCCGATTCAGCGTGCCGATCGCCGCCCCCGGGTCCGGGCCACGCACCTGGCGCGACAACAGCGGCAGCAGCGCCGTGCCCACTGCTGCCCCAATGGTACCTAGCGGAAGCTGGTTCACTCGGTCGGCATAGTACAAAAGTGAGATGGCGCCGGGCGGCAGCAGGCTGCCCACGATCACGTCCACCACCTGGTTGAGCTGCATGGCCGAGGCGCCGACCAGCCCCGGCCCCATGCGGCGCAGCAAGATGCGCATGGCCGGCGTCAGGCGCGGCCGGGGGATGGTCATCGGCATGCCGGCGCGCCGGGTCGCCCAAACCAGCAGCGCCAATTGCGCCACGCCGGCAACGGAGACGCCCCAGGCCAGCGCGTGGCCCACCGTCGGGACATAGCGCGTCAGCAACAGCATCGCCGCGATGGAGCTCAGGTTATACAGCATCGGCGCAGCGGCGGCGGCGGCGAAGTGGTCGAGCCCGTTCAGCACCCCGGACAGCAGGGCGGAAAGGCAGATCAGGAGCAGGTAGGGGAAGGTGATCCGCGCCAAATCCACCGCAAGCTGGAATTTGCCCGGTTCCTCCGTGAAGCCCGGCGCCAAAACGTGCATGATCGCCGGCATGAAGATCTCGCCCAGCAGCGTCAGCCCGAGCAACCAGAACGCCAGCACGCTGATTGCCTGCTGCGCGAACCCCTTGGCCGCGGCGTGGCCTTCGGTGGCCAGCAGCCCGGTGAACTCCGGCACGAAGGCAGCGTTGAATGCGCCTTCCCCAAACAGGCGGCGGAACATGTTGGGTAATTTGTTGGCGACAAGGAATGCGTCAGCGACCCCGCCGGTGCCGGCAAGTGCCGCAATCAGCATGTCGCGCGCGAAGCCGAGCAGGCGGGACGCCATGGTCCAGCCGCCGACGGTGAGGATGCCGCGGAGCATGCGAGAGGGCTTAGCCCGGATCGCCCACACGGGGGAACTGGCCAGCGACGGCAATTTGCCCGGGGCGTTGGCGTGATCCGCCCGACCGGGCTAGCGGCAGTGGCAACGGTGGTGCTTTGTCCGGCCGGGTTGTTGGCCGCGCCGCTACCGGTCTGCCCGGTGTCGAACGGGCAAACCGTCGGCTACGACATCATGCGGGGCGGCGACCTGATCGGCCATCAGGCCGTGCATTATGCGGTGGCCGGAGCGGACATGACGGTCACGATCGACGTGGCGGTGGCGCTGCACGCACTGGGCGTACGGGTGTATCGCTACCAGCACCACGGCGAGGAAAGCTGGCACGGCGGCCAGATGGTCCACCTGGTCACCACCACGGATGATGACGGCACACCGCGGCACGTGGATGCCAGTCGCGATCCGCAAACCGGGACCTGGCGCGGCATCACCGGGCCGCAACCCGGCACCGCCCCGCTGCTGTCAACCAGCTTCTGGAACATCCAGACCGTGGCGCAAACGCGCCTGCTGGACCGTGAAACCGGCAAGATCATCGCCGTGCATGCCGATGCACCCGTGCCGCAAACGCTGCAACTGGGCGCGCGACAGGTCGCCGCCACCAAGTACGACCTGGCTGGCCCGGTGAAGGGCAGCGTCTGGTATGATGGCAATGGCTGCTGGGTGCAGGCCGTCTACAACACGCTGGTCGATGGATCGCTGATCGAGATCCACGCGCACTAGCATCGCTAGGGAAGCGCCATCCCCCCCCCCCCCCGCTGCGGCCCGGGCGATCAGGACCCGACGGCACTGGTCCGTGACCGCCGCACGATCGCGATCAGCGGCATCACCGTCAGGGCCAGCAGGATGACGGCGCCGGCCAACAGCGTCAGCGTGCGGTTCCACAGCTTGTCCAGTGCCATATCGGTCGTGGCCAGCTCCGGCCGGGCCGGGTCGGCCATGACCTCGACGCTGTAATCGCCGACATGCACGCCGGTGAAGACGTAGTTGACGCTGCGCGACACCGGGCCGGATTTCGTCGGCACGGTTAGCGTGGCATCGCAGATGTTGAACACCAGGTTGGAGCTGCAGGAGCCCTTGATGACCTCGCCGTTCGGCACCGTCTGCGCGGCGTCCCGCACCTGCCAGTCGGTCAGCAGGTTGGGCGCGGTATAGATCGCCAGCGCGACCAAGGCGCCGGCGAACATCAGCACGGCCAGCGCCAGCTTGATGTTGTGCCCCCACCCGCTGTTGCGGGACGGCAAGGTCAGGCGTGGGTTCGTTTGCGTCTGCATCGGTCTATCTCCGTTCGCCCGGCGCCTTCACGGGCACGCGCCGGTGGTGTCATCTTGCAGCAAGCGCCGGGCCTGCGCCGCGCGCCGGTATTGCCCGATCAGCGTGGCGTAGGCCTGCGCGGTCATCCGCCGCGGCGCCATGGCCTTGACCGTGACGATGCCGCGCTTGGCATCCAGCCGCAGTCGCCGCGCGCCGGGTAGGCGGACGGGAAAAGCCGCCTCGGGCGGCAGCAACATGCGCGTGACGAGGCCGCTGCGGGTGATCGTGATGTCCAGATCGGCCAGGTCTTTCCAGGCGATCGGGCGGTCGAGCCCGGGCAACTCCATCGCGTCCGGCCGCAGCACCATGAACGGCACGCGCGCCCGGCGCGACAGATACCAGGCCCGCAGCGCCAGCCCGGCCGCCAGCAACACGGCCACGCCGGAGAAAATGCGCTGTTCGGTGGCATCCAGCCCCGGCATGCCAAGCGCCAGCATGGCCAGCCCAAGCAACGCCAGCAGGGCGGCACCGATGCCGAGGACGATCACCACACGGGTGTTCTCGTGCAGGACCTGGTCCTCACCGAGCACGCGATCCGCCGTGGCTTGCAGCGCGTTGCGTTGGGCAAGGCGCTGTGCCGCCACTTCGGACAGGAAATCGGTCGTGGCGGCACGGCTGAGCGATCCGGGATCGGCGAACCAGGCGCCCAGCCGGGACAGCCCGTCCGCCGCGGGCGCCGCGGCTGCTTCGGCCAGCAGCGCCGGCGTGACCGCCTGGCCGAGGGCGGCGAGACGTTGCCGGGTGGGCGGATGCGTGTCGGTCGGGTGCGGCTGCTCGTCTTCCAGATGGGTCGCGGGATCGTCCAGGCCGCGCACGCGCGCGTTGTCGAACGCGGCGGCAACCAGGTCGGCAGGCGCTTCGGCAGGCGTGTGGGCAGCCGGGTCCAGCACCTCCTCGATCCGCGGTTGCAGGGCCGAGATTCGCACCAGCGCGCGCGCCGCCGCGTCCGGCGAGGTCGCGGCGGCGCCGGCGGCGTCGGCCGCGAACTCCCGCACGCGGCTCCAATGCCGGACCGCCCAATGGAACTGCTCCATGGCGAACTGGCCCAGCCGCAGCGACGGGCTGACCAAGGGAGACGCCGCGCCGCCCTCACCCGTCGCGGCGGTGGCCACTGCGTCCAGCGAGCGTTCCACCCCCGCGTAGATCGGCAGGAAACGCTGGCTCCAATCCGTGTCGCCGCCGGAGAAATGCGCCAGTTCGTGGCCGACGATGGTGGCGACCTCGTCCGCGCGCAGCAGCGGCAGGGTTGGCAGCGGGATGTACAGGGTGCGGCCGGACAGCGCGGTGCCGGCGGGGCGCAACCACTTTGGGCCGGAGCTGACGAAAAAGCCGCCGGTCAACCCGACCACCAAATTGTCCGGTTGCAGCGCGCCGAGCCGTCCGGCGAGGTCGCCCACCAGCGCCCACAAGCCCGGCGCTTCCGCCGGCGACACCAGCCTGCCGTCGATCGGCATTGGGTCCGGCGTGAACGCCGCCACCGTGCGCCGCAACTGCAACACGGCGCGAAAGGCCGTCCAAAGGCTGATCGCCGCCACCACCACGCCGATCCCCAGCAGCTTGAAGCCGCCGGCGGAAAACTCGTCGACATCCAGCAGCGCCATCGACTCGAACGCCACGACGGCGACGAAGGCAACGGCCATGAGCATGACCTGGGCGCCCATCAGCGTCGGCAGCGCGCGGCGGATGAAGGAGAACCCGCGCAGCAGCGCGTCCCGTGAATGGCGCCCGGCGCGGCCGAGCAGTGCCGCGGTGCAAAGCGCGGCAACGGACAAGGCCGCAGCTATCCCGGCCGTGGCAACCACCACCGGCGGCAGCCAGGTGCGCAACACGGCCAACCATCGCGCGGTATCCAGGCTGGACAACTCCTCCCGCGCTTCCGTCACCGCCAACGGGCCGCCGTAGAACTTGTCGCCCCGGCGGAACTGCAGCCCCATGTCGAAGCGGTCGGGCGCGCCCCGGGCTTGCCGGGCTTCCAGTGTGGCAACGATGGGCGCCAAGCGATCCCGCAGCCGCACCGCCGTGGCGACGTCCGCGTCGCCCCGATAGCTTTCCCATACGCCGAGCCCGGTAAACGCCACGGGAAGCAGGACGGTGCCGGCAAGCAGGGCCATGATCGTGCGGCCGCGGCGGGTTTGCTGTGGCATGGCTGATCCGGGCGAACGGTCAGATGGCGACGGCGCGCGGGCGACGCAGCTTGCGCAGTGCGTCACAACCCGGGACGACGATCGAAGGCGACGGCAGGGCGGTTGGCAGCATGGACAAAGTGTAATGGCGAGGCGGCGCGTCGTCCATGCACTCCTGCAGCAGCTTAATGGCGATCGAAGCAGGAGCACCCATGGGCCAAGCACAGCAGCGGCCGAAGCTCGCAGAAACCTGGATGGACCCGGACGTGTCGCTGCGACATGCCACGATCGGCCGGTGCTGCGAAATCCTGCATGGCACGGCCATCGAGTATGCCGAACTCGGCGACTACTCCTATCTCGGGCAGGGTTGCACCGTGGCGGACGCGACGATCGGCCGGTTCTGCGCCATCGCCAACAACGTCCGCATCGGGGCGCCCAACCACCCGATGGACCGCCCGTCACTGCACCGCTTCACGTACTGCCCGGAATACTACGATGCCGGTGCGGAACGGGATCACGGCTTCTTCCGCGACCGCCGGGCCGACCGGGTCCTCGTCGGCCACGACGTTTGGATCGGGCACGGGGTGACGGTGCTGCCGGGGGTTCGGGTGGGCAACGGCGCAGTGCTGGCGGCCGGTGCGGTGGTCACACGGGATGTGGCGCCCTACACCGTGGTGGGCGGCGTCCCGGCCCGGCCAATCCGCAGCCGCTTTCCGCCCGCCGTCGCCGCGCGGCTGGAGCGGATCGCCTGGTGGGATTGGCCGTTCGAGCTGATCATGCAGCGCCTGGCCGACTTCCAGGCGACGGATATCGAGGCGTTCTGTGACCGGTGGGACGCAGCTTCATAGCCCAGTCACGGCACGGGCCGGCTCCCACCGCCCGCGCTCGTGCACCATGTCGAACTGATACTCGTACATGTCCGGGCGGTAGAGCGCCTCGACCACCTCGATCACGCGTCCGGCGGCGTCGCGGACCTGCCGGGTCACCCGGATCAGCGCGCTGCCCGGCTGGACGCCCAGCAGCGGCGCGACCAGGCTGTCCGCCAGTTGTGCGGAGATCACCTGCGATGCGGCAGCCGGCGGCGAGCCGGCTTCCTCCAGCAGGCGCAGCAGCGGCCGGCTGGCCAATTCGTCCGGCCCGTAATGGCGGCCGATGTCGTCCGGCACCCAGCACGTGAGGTAGCTGAACGGCACGCCACCGCTGGACCGGACGCGCACCGACTTCTGCACCACCGTGCCCGGCTGGACCTCCAAGGCGGTGGCGGCCGGCGGCGGCGCGGGACAATACGCAAATTCGAGCAGGCGGACGTCGGTTTGCTCGCCCATTTCGAGCAGGTTCTCGATCAGGTCGCGCAATTGCTCACGCCGCTTGCCGCCGCGCGGGCGCTGCACGAAGGTGCCGGACCCGCGGCGCCGCTCGATCAGGCGCTCGTCTTCCAATTGCTGCATGGCGCGGCGGATGGTGATGCGTGACACGCCATGGCGGCTGGCCAACTCGTGCTCGCCCGGCAGGGCCTGGCCGGGTGGCCAGGGATTCTCGGTGACCATCTGCCGGAGCAGGAGGTACATGCGATGGTACAAGGGCAGCGGCTCGCCCGCCGGCGCCCGAATGCGGCGGACGCCCGGCCGTGCGGGCGCGACGGCTGTCACGCCGGCATGGCCCAGGGCCGCGCAGTCCGGTCGGTGGCGGCAAAGGCGGCGATGCGGTCGGCGTAGTCCAGGGTCAGCCCGATATCGTCCAGCCCTTCCAGCAGGCAGCGCTTGCGGAACGCATCGATGGCGAACGGCAGGGCGCTGCCGTCCGGCAGCGCCAGCGATTGCGCCGGCAGGTCCACGCGCATGGGGCCGGGCAGCATCGGCACGATCGCAGCCACGGGCAGCGTCACCGTCAGCAGCCCGTTCTTGCCGGCGTTGGCGGCGAAGATGTCGCCGAACGACGGCGCCACCACGCAGCGTATGCCGGCGTCCACCAGAGCGTACACCGCGCCTTCCCGCGACGAGCCGCAGCCGAAATTCTCGCCGGCCACCAGGACCGCGGCGCCCGCCACGGCAAAGGCGGGATTGTCGTCGCGCAAATCGTGGAACAGGAAGCCGCCATAGCCGGCGCTTCGCGGCTTGCGGAGGAAGCGGGCCGGGATGATCTGGTCCGTGTCGACGTTGGGCAGGTCGATCGCAACCGCGAGCCCGTCCAGAACGGTGAAGGGCGTCACCGGCCCGGCCCCGCCACCGTCCGCACATCCGTGATCGTGCCGCGCAGGGCGGCCGCGGCGGCCATGGCGGCGGACATCAGGTGCGTTCGCGCCCCCCTGCCCTGCCGCCCTTCGAAGTTGCGGTTGCTGGTGGACGCACAGCGCTCCCCGGGCGCCACCAGGTCGCCGTTCATACCCACGCACATGGAGCAGCCGGCCTCCCCCCACTCCAGCCCGCCGCCCGAAACACCGCGTCCAGCCCTTCGGCCTCCGCTTGCCGCTTCACCGGGGTGGAGCCGGGCACGACCAGGCCGGGCACGACGGCACGGCCGCCCCGCAGCACGGCGGCGGCATCGCGCAGATCGGGCAGCCGGGCGTTGGTGCAACTGCCGATGAACACGCGGTCGATCTTCAGCCCGTCCAACGGAGTCCCGGGTTCGAGCGCCATGTAGTCGAGCTGCCGCCGCATCCCGGCGCGCCGTTCCGCGTCCGGCTCGCCCGCCGGGTCCGGCACGCGCCCGGTCACCGGTACGGCGGTTTCGGGGCTGGTGCCCCAGGTGACGGTTGGCGCGATGGCGGCGCCGTCCAGCAGCACTTCCCGGTCGAATACCGCGCCCGGATCGCTGGGCAGGGCGGACCAGGCGGCCACCGCTTGGGCGAAGGCATCGCCTTTGGGCACGCGCGGCCGGCCTTCCAGCCAGGCGAACGTCGTGTGGTCCGGCGCCACCATGCCGGCGCGCCCCCCGGCCTCGATGGACATGTTGCACAGCGTCATGCGGCCCTCCATCCCAAGGGAGCGTATGGCATCGCCGGCATATTCGATCACGTGCCCGACGGCGCCAGCCGCGCCGATGCGGGCGATAATGGCCAGGATCACGTCCTTGGCCGCCACGTGCGGCCCCAGCGCGCCCGACACCGTGACGCGCAGCGTGCGCGGCGTGCGCTGCTGCCACAGGCATTGCGTTGCCAGCACGTGGCTGACCTCGGACGCGCCGATGCCGAAACCCAGCGCGCCGAACGCGCCATGCGTGGAGGTGTGCGAATCGCCGCACACGATCGTCATGCCCGGCAGCGAAAGCCCCTGCTCCGGCCCCGCCACGTGCACGATGCCTTGGCGCGGGTCGTCGATGTCTAGCAGGTCCAGGCCGTGCCGCCCGGCATTGTCGCGCAACTGCTGCACCATGCCGGCCACTTCCGGATCGGCGATCGGCAGGCGGCGGGAATGGCTCGGGACGTAATGGTCGGCCACGCCGAAGGTGAGGTCCGGCCGCGCCAACGCCCGGCCGGCATGGTCCAGCATCCCGAATGCGTGGAAGCTGCCCTCGTGCACGAAGTGGCGGTCGATCCACAGCAGCGACGCCCCGTCTTCCCGCTCGGCCACCACATGGGCCTGCCAAACCTTCTGGAACAACGTTTTCGGCGTCGGCATGCCGGGCTCCCTTCCCCAAACGCGGACGATTGACAAGGTCCGGCGCTGATGTCTTCTAGATAAGACAAGTTTGGAGCGGTCCTGGCAATGGAAGTCGCGTCCCTGCGGGCGATTTTACGCGGTCCGGCTCCGGTTCTGTTTCCCGGCGTATTCGACGCGTTTTCGGCTGCCTTGGCTGAACAAGCGGGCTTCCAGGCGCTTTACCTGTCCGGTGCTTCCATTGCCTACGCGCGCCTGGGCGGACCCGATATCGGGCTGGTGACCATGACGGAGGTGGCCGACGTCCTGGCCCGCATCCGCGAGCGGGTGGACCTGCCGATCGCCGTGGATGCCGATACCGGGTTCGGCAACGCCTTGTCCGTGCAGCGCACGGTGCGCGTGCTGGAACGCGCCGGCGCGTCCGCGATCCAGATCGAGGACCAGTCCTTCCCGAAACGCTGCGGCCACCTGCGCGGCAAGTCGCTGGTCCCCGCGGCCGAGATGGTCGGCAAGATCAAGGCCGCGTGCGATGCCCGCACGGACGCGCTGGTGATCGCCCGCACCGACGCGATCGCGGTGGAAGGGTTCGATGGCGCGATGGGACGCGCGGAACGCTACCTCGCCGCCGGCGCGGACGTGCTGTTCATCGAAGCGCCGGACAGCCTGGCGCAGATGGAAACGAT
This sequence comes from Acetobacteraceae bacterium, assembly GCA_965199555.1. Classification (GTDB taxonomy): domain Bacteria; phylum Pseudomonadota; class Alphaproteobacteria; order Acetobacterales; family Acetobacteraceae; genus LMUY01. Next base: position 222,880 of record CBDASJ010000008.1, read on the forward strand.
CGGTGCGCGCTTCGGGGCGGAGGTGCCGCTGCTGGCCAACATGGTGGAAGGCGGCCGCACCCCGATCACCCCGCTGGCGCGGCTGGGCGAGCTCGGCTTCCGCATGGTGATCTATCCCGGCGGCACGATGCGGGCGGTGGCGCATGCGCTGCAAGGCTATTTCGCCAGCCTGCACGCCACCGGGTCCACGGCCGCCCAACGGGACCGCATGCTGGACTTCGACGGGCTGAACGACGTGCTCGGCACGCCCGGCATCCTCGAACGCGGCCAAGCCTACGACGCAGAAAAGCAGGGAGGCTGAGGCGGTGGATCCGGTCACGCTCGCGGTTCTGAAGGGCCGGCTGGAAAGCATCGCCGACGAGATGGACGCCACGCTGTTCCGCAGCGCGTTCAACCCCACCATCGCCGAAGCGCATGACGCATGCCACGGACTGTACGACGCCCGCACCGGGGCCACGCTGGTGCAAGGCAAGTCCGGCCTGCCGATCTTCGTGGGCGTGATGGCGTTCGGCACCCGGGCGGTGATCGACAAGTTCCCCGACGTCGTGCCCGGTGACGTGTTCATCTTCAACGACCCGTATGCCGGCGGCACCCATCTTTCCGATTTCCGGCTGATCCGCCCCTGCTTCCGGGACGGCAAGCTGTTCTGCTGGCTGGGCAGCGTCGGCCATTGGCACGACGTGGGCGGCGCGGTGCCCGGCAACTACAACCCGGCCGCCACCGAGTATTTCCAGGAAGGCGTGCTGATCCCGCCGGTGCGCTTATACGCGGCAGGCACGCTGCGGCAGGACGTGGTGGACATCATCCTGGCCGCCTCACGCCTGCCGGCGGTGGCGCATGGCGATCTCCAGGCGCACCTGTCGGCGCTGGACCTCGGGCAGGCGCGGGTGGATGCGCTACTGGACGAGTACGGCACCGACACGGTGGCGGGTGCGCTGGTGGAGTTGCGGGCGCGGGCGGCGCAGCAGATCCGGGCGGAGATCGCGGCGCTGCCGGACGGAAGCTGGTCCGAGGAAGACTTCCTGGACAATGACGGCCGCGTGGACACCAAGCTGCGCATCGCCTGCGACCTGACGAAGCGGGGCGAGGAGCTGACGCTGGACTTTTCCCGCTCGGCACCTGCCTGTGCCGGGCCGGTGAACATCAGCCGGGCCACCACCGTGGCCAGCGTCTATGTGGCGTTGAAGCACTTGTTCCCGGCCGTGGCCGCGAACTCGGGCGTGATGGACCCGATCTCGGTGATCGTGCCCGACGGCTCCCTGCTGGACGCACAGCCGCCGCGGCCGGTGGGCGGCTACACCGAAACCATCCTGCGCATCATCGACGTGCTGTTCAGCCTGTTCGCCCGCATCCGCCCGGACCGGGCCTGCGCCCACGCCTATGGCACCATCAACGCCCTGTCGATCGCCGGAACGCATCCCGACGGGCGGCGCTGGGTGATGTTCCAGTTCTTCGGCGGCGGCCATGGCGGCAACCCGGAAGGCGACGGCCTGTCCCATGGCAACCCGCCCATTGCCACCGCCATCATCCCGCCGGTGGAGGTGATGGAAGCGGCCTACCCCATCCGCTACACGCAATGGGCGCTGCGGCCGGGCTCGGGGGGCGTCGGGCGGGAACGCGGCGGGCTGGGGGCGGTCTACGAGATCGAGCTGCTGGGCGAGGCGGCCGAGGCGTTCGTGTTCGCCGAGCGCGGGCGCTTTCCGCCGCGCGGCGTGCTGGGCGGCGGGCCCGGCGCGCTCAACCGCATCAGCTACGGCGAGGTGGGTGGCGCGTGGCAAACGCCGCCCTTGGCGTCGAAGGTGGTGGGCGTGTCGCTGCACCGCGGCAGCCGCATCCGGGTGGAAAGCCCGGGCGGCGGCGGGCGCGGCGACCCGGCGGAACGCGACGCGGCCGCGGCCGACCGCGACGCCCGCATGGGCTACACCCAATGAGCAAGGTCGTAGGCGTCGATGTCGGCGGCACCTATACCGACCTCTTCCTGTATGACGAGGCGAACGGCCAGGTGCGGGTCGGCAAGGTGCCCAGCACGCGGGGCGCGGAAGCCGACGGCTTCGCCAACGGCATCGCGTCCCTGCTGCCGCCGGCCGAGCTGTCGGCCATCGTGCACGGCACCACCGTCGGCACCAACGCGGTGTTGGAACGCAAGGGCGCGCGCGCCGGGCTGATCACCACCGCCGGGTTCCGCGACGTGCTGGAAATGCGCCGTCGCGACCGGCGGCAGACCTGGGGGCTGACCGGCAGCTTCCTGCCCGTGATCGACCGCGACATGCGCCTGGAAGTGCCGGAGCGCACGCTGGCGGACGGCACGGTGCACACGGCGGTGGACATCGCCGCCGTGGAAGCGGCCGCCCGGCAGTTGCGGGATGCGGGTGCGGAGGCCGTGTGCATCGTCTTCCTGCACAGCTACGCCAACCCTGCCAACGAGCGTGCCGCCACGGCCGCCGTGCGCGCCCTGTGGCCCACCCCGCACGTCGCTGCCAGCCACGAGATCCTGCCGGAAATGCGCGAGTTCGAGCGCACCAGCACCGCCGCGCTGAACGCCGTGCTGCAACCCGTGGTCGGCAGCTACCTCGGCACGCTGGACGCGCGGCTGCGGCAGGACGGCTTCACCGGCGAGTTCCTGATCGTGCAATCCAATGGCGGCGTGATGAGCGTGGAGACCGCCCAGCGCTTGCCGGTGCGGACCGCCTTGTCCGGGCCGGCGGCCGGCGTAATCGCCGCGGCGCACATAGCCACGGAGGCCGGGTTCCCCGACGTCATCACAGGTGACATCGGCGGCACGTCCTTCGACGTGTCGCTGGTGGCGAACGGCGTGCCTCAACTGGCGGCGCAAAGCACGATCGATTTCGGTTTGGTGGTCCGCACCCCGATGATCGAGATCACCACCGTGGGCGCGGGCGGCGGATCGATCGCCGCCGTGGACGCGGCCGGGCTGTTGCAGGTAGGGCCGGAAAGCGCCGGCAGCCGGCCCGGCCCGGTGTGCTACGGCGGCGGCGGCACCCGGCCCACCGTGACGGACGCCAACGTCGTGCTGGGCCGCATCAACGCGGATCGCCCGATCGGCGGCAAGCTCGCCCGGCTGGACGTGGAAGCCGCATCCCGCGCGATCGCGGAAACGGTGGGGGCGCCGCTCGGCCTGGACGTCACCGACGCCGCGGCGGCCATCCTGCGCGTCGCCAACGCCCGCATGGCCAGTGCGCTGCGGCTGGTGTCCATCGAGCGCGGGCACGACCCCAACCGGTTCAGCCTGATGCCGTTCGGCGGTGGCGGCGCCCTGCATGCGGGCGCGCTGATCCGCGAGGTCGGGCTGGCCCGGGCGCTGGTGCCGCGCTTCCCCGGCGTCACCTCCGCGCTGGGCTGCGTGATCGCGGACATGCGCCATGACCGGGTGCGCACGCTGAACCGCCTGCTGTCGACGCTGGACCCGGCCGAGCTGCGGTCCGCCATGGACGAGGCGGCGCGGGAGCTGTCCGTGCTGCTGGACCGGGCGACGGTGGCGTTTGCCGGCCGGCTGGTCACGCACGAGCTGGACATGAGCTACCTCGGCCAAACCCACACGGTGGCGGTGCCGCTGCCCTTGGCGGCCGATGGCAGCGGCACGGTGACCGCCGCCGGGCTGGAGCAGGCCTTTGCCGCGGCCTATGGCGGGGCCTACGGCCGGCTGTTGCCCGGCGTGCCCATCCGGGTGCTGAACCTGCGGACCGCGGTGATCGGTTTGCGCCCCAAGATCGACCTGCTGTCCATGGCGCCGCAAGCAGATGCCACGGTCGCCGCAGCGGCGCGGGGCACGCGGCGGGTCTGGTTCGGCGGATGGTCGGACGTGCCGGTGATGGACCGCCTGTTGCTGCCCGCCGGCTGCACCGTGCCCGGCCCGGCCGTGCTGGAACAGCCGGATACCACCGTGCTGATCGAGCCTGGGCAGCAAGGCCGGGTGGACCGCTTCGGCAACCTGGTGCTGGAGGCCGCCCAATGACCGCCGCGCCGCTGGCCGGAACCGCGCTGCTGCTGTGCGACCTGCAAAACGACTTCGTGCATCCGGACGGCGCGTATGGCCGGGCTGGGCTAGGGGTACCGGAGATCGCGGCGCTGCCGGCACGGCTCCGGCCGCTGGCCGACGCGGTACGGGCGGGTGGCGGCTGGATCGTGTCCACGCACTTCACCCTGGTGCCCGGCAAGGAGGGCGCGCCGTTCATTTCCCCGCATCTGCTGCGGCTGCGCCCGTTCCTGCGGCGCGGCGATTTCCAGCCGGGCAGTTGGGGCCACGCGCTGGTGGACGAGCTGGCGCCTGCGGACCTCCTCGTGGAAAAGGTCGCCTATTCCGCCTTCTACATGAGCCGGCTGGAATGGGTGCTGAACCGCGCCGGCGTGCGGCGCCTGCTGGCGGCCGGGGTCGTCACCAATGGCGGCGTGGCCAGCACCGTGCGCGACGCCGCGGTGCGCGAGTACGAGGTGACGCTGCTGTCCGATGGCTGCGCCGCCCTGGACCCCGGCGTGCACGGGGTCGCCGTGGAAGCGCTGAAGCCGGTGGCGCAGCTGCGCACGGTCGCCGACATGCTGGCCGCGCTGTGAGCACGGCTGGATGACGGCGATGGCGGACGTCGTCGTGGTCGGCGCCGGCTCCGCCGGGTGCGTGCTGGCGGCGCGGTTGTCAGCCGATAGGCGCCGCCGGGTGACGCTGTTGGAGGCTGGCGGGCGGGACCGCAATCCGCTGCTGCGGGTGCCGCTGATGACCGGCGTGCTGCTGCGCAGCCGCTACAGCAACTGGTTCTACCACACGGAGCCGGAGCCCGGCCTTGGCGGGCGGCAATCGTTCTGGCCGCGCGGCCGCGTGCTGGGCGGGTCGTCCGCCATCAACGGCATGGTGTGGGCGCGGGGCCGCCCGTCCGACTACGACAGTTGGGCGCAGGCCGGGCTGCCCGGCTGGGGCTGGGACGACGCCCTGGCCGCGTTCCGTCGCATCGAACGCTTCCAGGACGGCGCCAGTGCCGAGCATGGCGGCGACGGGCCGCTGCCCATCACCGATGGCGGCGTCCGGCACGAGTTGCTGGACCGGTTCGTCCGCGCCGGGATCGAGGCCGGCTTCCCGCCCAGCCGGGACTTCAACGCCGCACCGCATGAGGGGGTCGGCCGCTACCACTTCACCATCGCCGGCGGCCAGCGCTGGTCGGCGGCACGGGCTTTCCTGCAGCCGGCACGCGGTCGGCCCAACCTCCGCATCGTCACGGGCGCCCGCGTCGCGCGCGTGCTGGTGGAGAACGGCCGCGCGGTCGGCGTGCAAACCGCGGCCGGGCCGGTGCTGGGGCGCGAGATCGTGCTGTGCGGCGGCACGATCAACTCGCCGCAATTGCTGATGCTGTCGGGCATCGGACCAGCCGACCACCTCCAGGCTCTTGGCATCACCCCCGTGGCCGACCTGCCGGGCGTGGGCCGCAACCTCCAGGACCACCTGCTTGTGCGGGTGGAGCACGCCTGCACGCGGCCGATCACGCTGCAATCCCTCACCCGCGCGGACCGGGCAGCGATGGCGCTGGTGCAGGCGCTACTGCTGCGCAGCGGACCGGCGGCGAGCTTCCCGCTGGCGGCCGGGTTCCTGCTCCGCTCGGACCCTGCGTTGGAGGAGCCCGATCTCCAGGGCCATTTCCTGCCCGGGCTGACCACCGGCACCCTGCGCGTGCCCGGCTTCGCCGGCCCGGCCCGGGTAGGCGAGGCGCACGGCTTCATGGCCAACGTCACCCAGATGCGGCCGCACAGCCGCGGCCAGGTCACGCTGCGCAGCGCGGACCCGGCGGCGGCGCCCGCCATCCAGGCAAACTACCTGTCCGACCCGCGCGACCGCGAGGTGCTGCGCGCCGGCGCCAAGCTGCTGCGCCGCATCTTCGCCCAGCCGGCCTTCGATCCGGTGCGGGGTGCTGAAACGTCGCCGGGGCCGTTGGTGCAAACCGACGCGGAGCTGGATAGCTGGATCGCCCGCACCGCGGACACGATGTTCCACCCGGTGGGCACCTGCCGCATGGGCACGGACGGCGATCGCGGCGCGGTGGTGGACGCCCGGCTGCGGGTGCACGGGGTGGCCGGCCTGCGTGTGGCAGATGCGTCCGTCATGCCGCGCATCACCAGCGGCAACACCAACGCCCCGGCCATCCTGATCGGCCATCGCTGCGCCGACTTCATGGACGCGGCGTGACTCGCGGCCTAGCCCGCCGCGGCGAACGGGCCGGTGCCGGGCGTGTCGGCCCAGGCGCGGAAGCGCGGCGACGGCTGCACGGAGCCGTCCCGCATCAGCCCGTGCCACACCGTGCACGCGTCCACGAACCGGTTCACCCCGCTCGGCCACATCACCAGGGCCAACGCTTCCACCAGCTTGTCTTCCGGCACGGCGCCACCGGGTGCGTAAAGGGCGCGCAGGGTGGCCGCCAGGCCCCAGGGCTGGCGCAGCAGCGCGTGGACGGCCGCCAAGGCCAGCAGGCACAGCACGGGCGGCACCGCAGTTCCAGCCAGTTGGCGGATGCCGTCCACGTAGCTGCGCTCGGCCTGCAAATCCGGAAAGAAGCCGGGCCAATGCCGCTCCGCAAACGCCAGCGCGTCCGCCGACCCGGCATAGCCCGTGAGCTGCAACGCCACGCGCGCCTGCGTCACCGTGCCGCCGGTGCGGGTGAACGCGTCCGCATGGTGGGTGCCCACCGGCTCGCGCCCCGCCACCAGGATGCACAGCCACACGAACTCCCGCTCGAACGCCGTCAGGTGATGGTCCGTCAGCGTCAGCGCGGCATACATCGTGTTGTAGGCGGCATGGAGGTCCGGCAGCGACGCGGCCATCGCGCCATGATGCGGCAGCAGGAAGCCGCGCCCGGCCCGCAGAGCGTCCAGGCGTTCGCGCACGGCTTCGGGCGTTGGAAGCGTTGTCATGCCAGCAGATCACCATGCGGCGCCCGCGTTGACCAGCACGCGCGCCTCCGCCGTCGCGGTGCGATCGCAAGGACGGATCTCCCTCTCCCGCTGGCGGGAGAGGGTTTGCAGGCCGCGTGCGCCGCCCGCTGGCTGCTTGACGGCCGGGTGGTTCACGTCAACTCTCGCCGCGCGGGTGGCATGACCAGCATCCGCCCCCACGGCCCGGCGCGGCCCGACACCGCAACATCCTGGAGGATACGCCTATGACGCTCACCCGCCGCGCTGTGCTGGGCACGACGCTTGGCCTCGCCGCGCCCGCCGTGCTGCGGGCACAGCCTGCCACCGTGAAGCTCGGCATCCTCCAGCCCGTCACCGGCGCGCTGGCGCAGGACGGCGAACTGGGCCGCGCGGGCGCGCAGATCGCGGTGGACGAGATAAACGCCGCCGGCGGCATCAAGGGCCTGGGCGGCGCCCGCATCGAAATGGTGTTCGGCGACGCGCAATCCACGCCCGACGGCGGCGTGGCGCAGGTGGAGCGCATGAACAGCGCCGGCGTGGCGGCGATCGTCGGCGGGTTCGCCAGCCCGATCTGCCTGGCCGCGAGTCAAGCGGCGTCGCGCTATGGCCTGCCCTACGTGGTGGACGTGGGCGTGGCGGACAGCATCGTGTCGCGCGGCCTGACCAACACGTTCCGCTTCGCGCCCGGGTTCGACATCGTGTCGCGCACCGCGCTGGGCAATTTGGTGAAGCTGAACGACGCGGCGGGCAAGCCGGTGAAGACCGTCGTGCTGGTGCACGAGGACGGGCTGTTCGGCACCGGCACCGCCAAGCTGCTGGCGGACAAGCTGCCGCAGCTCGGCTTCGAGGTGTTGGAGGTGATCCCCCACCCGACCCCGGCACGCGACATGTCCAACATCGCGCTGCGCATCCGCTCCCTGCGGCCGGACCTGATCATCCCGTCCGACTACTATGCGGAATCGGTGCTGCTGGTGCGCACGCTGGCGCAGCAGCGCATCCGGCCCAAGGGCATCTACGGCATCCTGAACGGCGCCGCGTCGAACTACCGCTTCATCAAGGAGTTTCCGGACGCGGCCGAGAACATGCTGGACTGCAACCATTGGGCCGACCCGCGCAACCCGAAGACCGCCACCGTGCGCCACGCGACGGAGGCCATGGGCAAGGTCTGGGCCTACAACGTGATGCTGAACTATTCCTGCGTGGGCCTGGTGGCGGATGCGCTGGACCGCGCCGGTTCCACCGACAAGGAGAAGCTGACGGCAGCGCTGGCCGGCTCCAGCTACGCCGGCCACATCATGCCGTACGGGCCCACGCATTTCGCCGGCGGCCAGAACACGGGGGCGGCGCCCGTCAACACCCAGGTGCAGGGCGGGGACGTGAAGGTCATCTTCCCGGATGCGTTCGCCGACGCCAAGCCGGTGTTCCCGGTGCCGGCCTAGCCGGGCATGTTTCCGCCGGCCATCATCGCGGAGGCGGCCGTCAACGGGCTGCTCACCGGCTCGGTGTACGCGCTGGTGGCGCTGGGCCTGACGCTGGTCTACGGCGTGCTGCACATCGTCAACTTCGCCCATGGCGCGCTGCTCACGGTGGCGATGTTCGCGGTGTGGGGGTTGTGGGCGGGGCTGGGCGTGAACCCGTATTGGTCCATCGCGATCCTGGCGCCGGTGTTCTTCGTCTTGGGCTACCTGCTCCAGCGCTTCGTGATCGGGCCTGCCGGCGGCGGGCATGACGGCAACGTCTTGCTGGTCACGCTGGGGCTGGCGGTGGCGATCCAGAACGCGCTGCTGGCCGGGTTCGGCGGTGACACCCGGACCGTGGGCGGCGACGCCGCCTTTGACGTGGTGCCGGTCGGACCGATGCTGCTGTCCCGGCCGCGGCTGATCGGGTTCGGCGGCGCGGTGGTCGTGGCCCTGCTGCTGTGGCTGCTGCTGTCCCGCACGGATACAGGGCGCGCCATCCGCGCCGTGGCAAAGGAGCCGCTGGGCGCGCGCCTGGCCGGGATCAACGTGCCCCACATCTTTGCCGCGACCTTCGGGCTGGGCACGGCGTGCCTGGCGGTTGCGGCCGGGCTGCTGATGCCCTCCTTTTACGTCAACCCCGAAGCGGGCGAGGCCTTTGTGCTGGTCGCCTTCACGGTGGTGGTGCTGGGCGGCATGGGCTCCGTCCCCGGTGCCCTGTTGGGCGGGCTGCTGGTGGGCGCCGTGGAAAGCCTATGCGGCCTGTTCCTGGGCGACAGCCTGGGCCAGGTCGGCATCTTCGCCGCCTTCATCCTGGTGCTGCTGGTCCGCCCCACCGGGCTGTTCGGCGCGGGGGCGCGGGGCGGCCGGGCATGAAGGCGGCGGTCGCGTTGCTCGTGCTGGTGGCGGCGGTGCCGCTGCTGACGGACGCGAACACCGTGCTGAACGTGCTGGTCGTGGCGCTGATCGCGGCGGTGGCGGCGCAGGGTTGGAACCTACTGGGCGGCTATGGCGGGCAGCTTTCGTTCGGCCACGCGGCGTTCTTCGGCACCGGCGCCTATGCCACCGCCTTGCTCCAGGCACGGTGGGGCATCAACCCGTGGGTGGCGGCGGGGCTGGCCATCGGGGCCGGTGCCGCGGTCGGGGCCGCCATCGGCGCGCTGGCGTTCCGGGCCGGACTGCGCGGTTCGTATTTCGCGCTGGTCACGCTCGCCTTTGCCGAGGTGTTCCGCATCGTGGTCAACGCCGTCCCTGCCACCGGCGGCGCGGCGGGGTTGCTGCTGCCGCTCGCCGTGCGGCCCGGCAACTTCCAGTTCGCCAGCCGTGCCACCTTCGCCTGGGTGGCACTGGCCGTGGTCGCGGTGGCCATGGCGATCACGGCGGCCGTGGCCCGCACCCGCTTCGGCGCGCAACTCGCGGCCGTGCGGGAGAACGAGGACGCGGCACGCGCGCTCGGCATCGACCCATTCGGTGTGAAGCTCCGCGCCATGGCGCTTTCGGCCGCCATCACGGCGGCAGCCGGCGTGCTTTACGTACAGTACCACTTGTTCCTGAACGCCGAGCTGGCGTTCGGCCCGGCGGTGTCGGTGGCGGTGCTGCTGGCCTCGGTGGTCGGCGGGCTCGGCACCGTGGCCGGGCCGGTGCTGGGCGCGCTGGTGCTGGCCGTGCTGGGCGAAGTGCTGCACGGCGTGGCCGGCCCGCTGCCCGGGGCGGACCAGGTGGTGTTCGGGCTGCTGCTGGTCGCGGCCATCGCGTTTGCGCCCGGCGGTCTGGCTGCCCTGCGCCTGCGCCGCCTGGGGCAGCGCACGTGATCCTGTCGGTGGAGCACGTGGGCAAGCGCTTCGGCGGCCTGCAAGCCATCGCTGATGCGTCCTTCGTCGTGCCGGAGAACGCCATCACCGGGCTGATCGGCCCCAACGGCGCCGGCAAGACCACCCTGTTCGCCATCGTCGCCGGCTTCCTGCCGCCGACCAGCGGCCGCGTGCTGTTCCGCGGGGAGGATCTGACGCGGCTGCCGGCCCATCAACGCGCCCGGCGCGGCATCGCCCGCACGTTCCAGATCGTGCAGCCCTTCGCCGGGCTGACGGTGCAGGAGAACATCGCCGTGGGCGCGCATCTGCGTCACCGCAGCCGGGCCGATGCGCTGCGCCGGGCCGCCACCGTGGGCGAGCAGTTGGGCCTGGGGCCGGAGCTTGCCAAGCCGGCATCCGCGCTGACGGTGGCCGGCCGCAAGCGGCTGGAGCTGGCGCGCGCGCTGGCCACCGAACCCGCCCTGCTGTTGCTGGACGAGGTGCTGGCCGGCCTGAACCCCAGCGAGGTGACCGCCGTGCTGCCGCTGCTGCGCGCGCTGCCCGGCCAGGGGATCACGGTTTTGATGACGGAGCACGTACTACAGGCGGTGATGCAGTTGTGCTCCACGGTGCACGTGCTGGCCGGCGGGCGCATCATCGCCGCCGGCCCACCCGCCGCCGTGGTCGCCGACCCGGCGGTGGCGGAAGCGTATCTGGGGCACGGCGCGGCCGCGCAGCTCGCCGCCCATGCCTGACGCCCCCTTGCTGGACGTGCGGGGCCTGCGGGCGGGCTACGGCGCCGGTGAGGTGCTGCACGGCGTGGACCTGCACGTGGCGGCCGGGGAGATCGTGACCGTGCTCGGCGCCAACGGGGTCGGCAAGACCACACTGAACATGGCGCTGTCCGCCATCCTGCCGACCCGCGGCGGCACGGTGCGGTTCGACGGCGCATTGCTGTCCGGCCGGAGCGCCGCGCAGGTGGTGGCCGCGGGCCTGGTCCACGTTCCGGAAGGCCGCCGGGTGTTCCCCGACCTGCCGGTGCGCGACAACCTCCTGCTCGGCAGCTACCGGCGCGGCCGGGCCGAGCGGAGCGGCACGCTGGCGCGCGTGTTGGAGCTGTTTCCGCGCCTGCGGGAGCGGCTGGCACAGCGCGCGGGCACCTTGTCCGGCGGGGAGCAGCAGATGCTGGCGATCGGCCGTGGCCTGATGGCGCAGCCCCGCCTGCTGATCCTGGACGAGCCGTCGCTCGGCCTGTCGCCGCTGCTGGTGGAAGAGATGTTCGGGCTGATCGCGCGGCTGCGCGCCGGCGGTACGGCGATCCTGCTGGTGGAGCAGAACGTGGTGCAGTCGCTGGACGTGGCCGACCGCGCTTATGTCATGGAAAGCGGCCGCTGCGTGCTGGACGGTCCGGCCGCCACCGTGCGCGCCGACCCGGCGCTGCAACGCGCTTATCTCGGGATGTGAGGATGCCGTCATGAGGATCCTGCCGGCGGAAGGCGTCGCGTTCGACCCGGTGGTGCCCGTGCTGATCGTAGGCGGGGGAGCCGCCGGCCTGGTGGCGGCGCTGGCCGCCCACCGCGCCGGCGCGGCGCCGCTTGTGCTGGAACGCGATCCCGTGCCGGCCGGCTCCACCGCGCTGTCCGCCGGGCTGGTGCCGGCGGCCGGCACGCGCTGGCAGGCGGAGGCGGGCATCGCCGACACACCCGACGCCTTCGCCCGCGACATCACCGCCAAGGCGCACGACCAGCCCGACCCTGCGATCGTGCAGGCCGTGGCAGGCCAAGCGGCGCCGGTGCTGCATTGGCTGGCGGACGCGCATGGCCTGCCCTTCTCCGTGATCGCGGATTTTCGCTATCCCGGTCACAGCGCCTGTCGCATGCACGGGCTGCCGTCCCGCTCCGGCCGCGAGCTGGTGGACCGGTTGCGCGAAGCGGTGGAAGCGCAGGAGATCGACGTGCTGTGCGACGCCCACGTCACCGCCCTGTTCGCGGACGGGCAGCGCGTGCGCGGGGCGGCGGTCACGCGGCCGGACGGCACGGTGGACCATGTCGGCTGCCATCAGCTCGTGCTGGCCTGCAACGGCTATGGCGGCAACCCGGCGCTGGTGGGGCAGCACATCCCGGCCATGGCGGACGCGATCTATTTCGGCCACCGGGGCAATCAGGGCGACGCGATCCTGTGGGGGGAAGCGTTGGGCGCCGCCGTGCGCGACCTGTCCGGCCACCAGGGCCACGGCTCCGTCGCGCATCCGGCCGGCATCCTCATCACCTGGGCCACCATCACGGAAGGCGGCTTCCAGGTTGATACGGCGGGCGAGCGCTTCAGCAACGAGGCGTCCGGCTATTCCGAGCAGGGGGCCGTGGTGATGGCACAGCCCGGCGGCATCGCCTGGACGGTGTTCGACGCGCGCATTGCCGCCATTTCCCGTCAGTTCGAGGATTACCGTCAAGCGGAGGCGGTCGGCGCGGTGCTGGTCGCGGACGATGTCGCGTCACTGGCCGACGCCATGCGCGTGCCGGCCTCCACGCTGCAGCGCACCGCGGCCGACGTGGGTGCCTTGAAGGCCGCCGGCGGCGCGGACCGTTACGGACGCGATTTCGCCGGCGTGCCGGCGTTGCAGCCGCCGTTCCACGCGGTGCGCGTGACGGGCACGCTGTTCCACACCCAGGGCGGCCTCCGCATCGATCCCGATGCGCGCGTGCTGGACGCGGCCGGGCAGCCTTTGCCCAATCTGTGGGCCGCCGGCGGGGCGGCCTGCGGCGTGTCCGGCCGGGATGCGTCCGGCTACCTGTCCGGCAACGGGCTGCTGACTGCCGTGACGCTTGGCGAGGCGGCGGGGCGCGGCGCCGCAGCAGCAGTGGAGAACAACTCATGACACCCACACGCAGCTTCGAGCGCACTGGCACCCTGCCCCGCCGCGTCACGCCGTCCTGCCTGTGGACCGGCGGCTGCATCCCCAGCAGCGTGGACGGGATGCACGCGCATTATTCCATGTACGTGATCAAGGGCAGCGAGCGGACGGTGCTGGTCGACACCGGCCATCCGCTGCATTGGCCGGACGTGGAGGCGGACGTGGAGCGCTTCCTGGACGGGCGGCCGGTGGATTTCGTGTTCCCGACCCATGGCGAGCTGCCGCATGGCGGCCTGCTGGAGCACTGGCTGCGCAAATATCCCGATGCAGTCGCCGTCGGGGATCTGCGCGACTACCACCTGTACTATCCCGGCCTGGTGGACCGGTTCCGCCAGGTGGCGCCGGGCGACACGCTGGCGCTGGGCGACCGCGATCTGCTGTTCGTGCCGGCCGTGTGGCGCGACCTGCCGGACACGCTGTGGGCGTTCGATCCGCTGGACCGCATCCTGTTCCTGTCCGACGCCTGCGCCTATTTCCACGCCCATGCGCCGGACCAGTGCGACCATCTGAGCAGCGAGATCGCGCCGCCCGACATCGCAATGATGCAATACTTCAACGCCAAGGCGCTGCATTGGCCGCGCTTCACCGACAGCGAACCCGGTGCGGCGGAGTTCGACGCCCTGCTCGCCCACCTGCGGCCGCGGCTGCTGGCCGGCGCGCATGGCTGCGTGGTCGACACGCCGGACGCGACCGTGCCGCTGTTCAAGGTGGGCCTGGCGATGAGCCCGGCCGGGTGACGAACGCCGTCACCGCGGTGCTTCCCGGCCGCCTGTTCGCGGTGGGCGGCTGGCTGGCGTTGGACGGGCGGCAGCGCCCGGTCTCGTGGCTCCCGACCGAGGCGCGGGGCTTCCTGCCCGTGGGCGGATACGTGCTGCGCGACGCTGGGCAATGGATGCTGATCGACACCGGCCTTCCCGTGCACCGGGCCGCGATGGCGGAGGGCATCGCCGCCACCGCCGCGGGCTGCCGGAACCGCCGGGTGATCGTCACCCGGCGCGAAGCCGACTGCATGCTGAACCTGCCGTGGATCCTGCGCGAGCACGGTGTCGAGGAGGTGCTGTATGCCGGCGCGCTCGACCCGCTGGACTTCTTTGACGCGATCGACGACGCGGAGATGGCGGCGCGGCTGCACGCTGGCGGCGCCCGGCGCACTCGCCGGATCGCCGATGGCGAAGTCACGTCGGTCGGCGCGCTGCGGCTGGAAGTGCTGCGGACGGAGCTGCGGCTGCTGGCCACCAATTGGCTGTACGAAGCCGAAACCCAGACGTTGTTCAGCTCCGACTCATTCGGTTTCGTGCTTGCCCCAGCGCCCGGCGGCCGGGTGAGCGACGGCGCGTTGTTCGATCCGCAAGACATCGCCGCGTTTGTCGGCGCAAAGATGGATTGGCTGCGCGGCATCGACCCGGCGCCGGTGATCGCCGACCTCCATGCCCTGCAACGCGCCCGCCCCATCGCCCGCATCTGCCCAGGCTTTGGCTGCGTGATCGAAGGCGCGGAGCAGGTGGCGCACGCCTTCGACCAACTCGTGCAGGCGTTGCACCTGCTGTCCCGGCAACCGCGCCGCCCGGCGCTGGGCGACTTCCTGCGCGATCGTCCACCGTTACGAAGTTGATTGCTTCATCAGACAACTTCGTGAACAATCCTTTCAACGAGGGGTCTGGCGATGCATGATCTGGTGATCCGGGGTGGAACGGTCGTTGACGGCACGGGCGCCCCCGCCTTCGCCGGCGACCTCGCCATCGATGGCGACCGCATCGCCGCCGTGGGCGGCAAGGCCGGTCCGGCCCGGCGCGAGATCGACGCGGCCGGCGCCCTGGTGACCCCGGGCTGGGTCGACATCCACACCCATTACGATGGCCAGGCGACGTGGGACCCGGTGCTGGCGCCGTCCTCCTGGAACGGCGCCACGACCTTGCTGTTCGGCAATTGCGGCGTGGGCTTCGCCCCGGTCCGCCGGCAGGACCGGCAAAGCTTGATCGACCTGATGGAGGGGGTGGAGGACATCCCCGGCATCACCCTGGCCGAAGGCCTGCAATGGGACTGGGAAAGCTTCCCGCAATACCTGGACGTGCTGGAGCGCCTGCCCCGCACCGTCGATATCGGCGCCCAGGTGCCGCATCACCCGCTGCGGGTCTATGTGATGGGCGAACGGGCCCTCCGCCGTGAAGCGGCGACGCCCGACGACATCGCCGCCATGCGGGCACTGACGGCGGACGCGCTGCGCGCCGGGGCGTTCGGCTTCACCACGTCGCGCACCGACCAACACAAGACGGTGGCGGGCGAGCTGGTGCCGGGCCGCTATGCCGAGGACACCGAGCTGCTGGGTATTGGCCGCGCTCTGGGCGAGGTCGGCAGCGGCACGTTCGGCATGCTCAGCGAGTTCGAGGACGAGGCCGGGGAGTTCGCCTGGATGCGGCAGCTCCAGCGCGACACCGGTCGCCCGCTTTGGTTCCTGCTGACCGACCGCTCCTCCGACCCGCAGCGCTGGCGCCGGCTGATGCGTGAAACCCACGCGGCACGCGCCGAGGGCCTGGCGATCAGCGCGCAGGTAGCCGCGCGCCAGGTGGGGCTTATCCTGGGCCTACGCACCTCGCTGAGCCCGTTCACCGCCCGGCCCAGTTATGCCGCGCTGCTGGACGTGCCGTTCCCGGAGCGGCTGCAACGCCTGCGCGACCCCGCCACCCGCGCCGCCATCCTGGCGCAGCCGGACGACGAGGCGCTGCTCGCCCGCCTGCCGCCGCTGAACCGCGACATCGCCACCCGGTTCGAGCGGCTGTTCGTGTTGGGGGAACGGCCGGATTACGAGCCGCCGCCGGAACGCAGCATCGCCTCCATGGCACAGGCCGCGGGCGTGCCGGCTGCCACCTTCGCCTACGATTACCTGACACACGGCGATGGATCGCGCATGCTGTTCTTCCCCGCCGTCAACTACAACAACGGCAACCTCGACGCGGTGCGCGAGATGATGCTGGACCCGGCCAGCATGCTGGGGTTGAGCGACGGCGGCGCGCATTGCGGCGTGATCTGCGACGCCAGCATGCCGACCTTCACGCTCACCCATTGGGTGCGGGACCGCACCCGCGGCGAGCGGTTGCCCTTGGAGTGGATGGTACAGCAGCAGACCAGCACCACCGCCGATTTCTTCGGCTTCACCGATCGCGGGCGGCTGCGGCCCGGGTTGAAGGCCGACGTCAACGTCATCGACCTGGACCGGCTGCAACTGCACCACCCGGAAATGGTGTTCGACCTGCCCGCCGGCGGCCGGCGGCTGATCCAGCGGGTGGACGGCTATCGGGCCACGCTGGTGTCGGGCGTGCCGATCTTCGAGCACGGCGCCGACACCGGGGCGCGGCCGGGCCGCCTGGTCCGCGCCGGCCAGCTCGGCCACCGCGCGTGACGGCCAGCATCGAAATCCGCGGCGTGCGCAAATCCTACGTCGCGCGCGGGCAGGAGCGGCTGGCGCTGGACCGGGTGGACTTGCACATCCAGCCCGGCGAGTTCGTGGCCTTCGTCGGCCCCTCGGGCTGCGGCAAGTCGACGCTGATGAACATGATCGCCGGCATCCTGCCGGTGGAGGAAGGCACCATCCTGCACGACGGCGCGACGGTAAGCGGGATCAACCGCCGCGTTGGCTACATGACGCAGCAGGATGCCGTGCTGCCATGGCGCACCGTGGCGCAGAACGTGGACCTGCCGTTGCGCCTGCACCGCGTCCCGGCCGCCGAGCGCCGGCGCCGCATCGCCGCCATGCTGGAAACCGTCGGGCTGGCAGGGTTCGAGAACAGCTACCCCGCGCAACTCTCCGGCGGCATGCGCAAGCGGGTGGCGTTGGCGCAACTGCTGGCCTACGGGCCGGGGACACTGCTGATGGACGAGCCGTTCGGGGCGCTGGACGCGCAATTGAAGCTGCTGATGCAGGAACAATTGCTGCGCATCTGGGCGGAGCGCGGCCAAACGGTGGTGTTCGTCACCCACGATCTGGCGGAGGCCATCACCCTGGCGCAGCGCGTGGTGGTGTTCAGCGGTCGGCCCGGCCGCATCAAGCAGATCGAGGCGATGCAGCTTCCGGCCAAGCGCGACGTGTTCCGCGTGCGCTTCCTGCCGGAGTTCGAGGCTGCCTACACCCGGCTTTGGGACGCCCTGTCGCCGGAAATCCGGCAAGGGGAAGCGGCATGAGTGCGAAGGTGCGCCGATGAGCGAAGCGATGGGCGCGGCGGAACTGGCCGTGGACGGGCCGCGCAGCGCGCGGGTGGTGGCGGTGGAAACTGCCGCGAGCCGCAGGCGCTGGGCCGTGCTGGTGTTGCGGATCGTGGTCGGCATCGCCTTCATCGCGCTGTGGTCGGTGGCATCCGGCAACTGGGTCGACACGCTGCTGATCTCCTCGCCGCAGGCGGTGGGAACACGGCTGTGGCGTTGGACGCTGGACGGCACGCTGTGGGACAATCTGTCCGTCACGCTGGAAGCCACCCTGTTCGGCTTCATCATCGGCTGCGGCGCCGGGTTCGGGCTGGGGCTGCTGTTCGGCCGCTTCCAGATGCTGGCCGAGGTGTTCGACCCGTACATCACCGCCATCTACTCGATCCCCAAGATCGCGTTGGCGCCGTTGTTCATCATCTGGTTCGGTATCGGGCTGGAAAGCAAGGTGGCGGTGTCGGCGGCGATCGTGTTCTTCGTGATCTTCCTCAACACCTATACCGGCGTGCGCGAGGTCAACGCGCTATACGTCAACAGCACGCGCATCATGGGCGGCGGCGAACTGGCGGTGATGCGCTACGTGGTGGTGCCGTCCGCCGCGTCCTGGGTGATCACCGGGCTGAAGGTGAGCGTGCCCTACGCGCTGGTCGGCACGGTGGTGGGGGAGTTCATGTCCTCCAACCGCGGCATCGGCTTCCTGATCAGCCAGGCGACCGGCCTGTTCAACACGTCCAGCGTGTTCGCGGGCATCATCGTGCTGGCGGTGGTGGGCGCGCTGATCAACACGGCGCTGAAATACATCGAGCATTGGGTGCTGCGCTGGCGGACCGGCTGACACCCCACCCTTACCTGGAAAGCGAACATCCCATGATCACGCGACGGTTCGGCCTGGCGGCCGCGGCAGCATCCACCCTGGCGCGGCCCAGCTTCGCCATCGCGCAGCCGGTGCCGGAGATCCAAACCATCCGGTCCACCGCCAAGTCCTGGATCTGGATGGTGGAGGATTACGCGATCCATGGCGGCTTCTTCAGCCAGGCCGGGGTGAAGGTCACGGCCAACGCGTCCGGCCGCGGCACCAACATGACCGCGCTGGTGAACGCCAGCGTGGACGTGGAGTGGGGCGACCCGGGCGAGGCGCTGAACGCCAAGAAGGAGAACCTGCCCTTCCGCACGATTGGCCAGACGGTCGGCAAGTTCGGCTCCCACGTCGTGGTGAAGAAGGCGGTGCTGGACCGGCTGGGCGTGACGGAAGCCAGCCCGGTCGCGGCCAAGGTCGCCGCGCTGAAGGGGCTGCGGATGGGCGACACCGGGCCGGGCGGCGCGCCGGACAACCTGCTGCGCTGGCTGGCCGTCAAGGGTGGCATGAACCCGGACCGCGACCTGCACCTGGTGCCGATCCAGGGCGGCGGCCCGGCCATCGTGGCGGCGCTGTCGCAGGGGGTGATCGACGGCTTCTGCCTGTCTTCCCCGACCTCCGACCTGGCGGTCAGCAAGTTCGGGTGCGCCTACCTGTTCAACATGGTGACCGACCCGCCGCCGGAATTGGCGGAGTACACCTACATCATCTGCTCGACCGCCGAGAAAACCCTGCGCGAGCGGCGTGACCCGCTGGTGCGCTACGTCACGGGCCTGGCGTTGGCGATGCGGTCGATGGCGGCCGAGCCGGACAAGTTCAAGGCGTTCGCGATCGGGTTCCTGGAATTGGACCCCACCATCGCGGAAACCGCCTTCGCCGGGAATGCCGGGATGTACTACCGCACCCCGCAACTGACGGAAGCGCAGTTCACGAAGAACCTCGACTTCATCAACATCGCCAACAAGACCGCCGGCCTGGACCCGATGCCGTCGAGCCTGACCTTCGCGTCCATGTACGACCCCAGCATCGCGGACGAGGCGATGAAGCGCTTGTAGAGTCCCCCACCATCAAGGGCGTGCTTTCAAACCAGGGTCGAAAGCACGCCTTCCAGGATGCGCCGGCTCGGCTCGTAGCGGTTGCGGAATTGGTCGATCAGCACCGGCGTGGCGCCCGTGCGGCAGGCGTCGATCGTGTCGGTGATGTCGGCCAGCTTCATCTCGATAGCAAGACGGTGGCCCGTATCGGCAAGTTCGCGGACGTAGTCGAGATAGCGCGCGCATTCCGCCGGGCCGATCGCCTCGAAATCGCGAAAAAAATCGGCATCGGGCGGCGGGGTGGTGAGGCGGATCATCTCGACCGCTTCGGGTTCGACCTCCAGCGAACGCAGCATGGCTTCACCGCCGCCGCGGTCCATCAACGCGTCGTGCAGCAGCGCGGCCTCGAGCTGTGCGCGCGGGGCCGCGGGATTGCGGAACAGCGTGCGTAGCGCCACCCGCTCGAAATGCTGTGCCCAGGGGCGCCCGACGCGATCCACTACGCCGGCTTGCTGGGCCTGCACGGCCACCAGCAGGGCACGATACCACGGTGCGTCGGGAACCAGGGTCATGGCACGGTCTCCAGCGGGGTTTTCGCTTCGGCGGCAAGGTCATGGCCGGGATGCCGGGCGGTGGCGAGGCTGCGCTCGGTCGCCACCTGCTCCGCCTGCGCCTGCCAGCGTTCCACCACCGGACGCATCTCCCGCTCCCAGCGGGCCAGGCCGCCATCCGGATCGGCCGCCACCGCCTCCGCCATGGCCAGCGCGCTCATCATACTGACGCCGGCACCCTGGCCGAGGCTGGACGGCATGGCGTGGGCCGCGTCCCCCACCACGGCCAGGCGCCCGCGCCACCAGCGATCCAGCCGTATGGTGCCGTAGCGGTCGTGCCGACCGAGGCCGCCGATGCGGGACAGCGCCGGGGCGAGCAGCGGGAAGCTGCGCGTCCACAGGGCGGCGTCCACCGGCACGGCAGCGGCCGCGTCGTCGCCCTGCGGCGTCATCAGGCAGATGTAGAACAGGTCGGCGCCGCACGGCGTGTAAAGCAGCCGCAGCGGGCGATGGCGATAGTCGTACAGATCCAGCACGCCATCCCATTCGGGGCCGGCCATGCCCGTACGGTCCAACAGCGCGCGGGTGATGCCGTCGGCGTGCCGCACCCGATCCATCGCGAACCCCGCCGCCTGCGCCACGACGGACGCGGCGCCGTCCGCCGCCACCACCAGCTCCGCCGGCAGGCGGCTTCCATCCGCCAGCAGCAGCGCGCCCCCGTCGTCGGCGCCGGCGGCGGGAGAGTTCCAGGCGAACACGACGCCAGCCTCGGCGGCGGTCGCCATCAGCACCTCGTGCAGCCGGCCGCGCGTCGTGGTGAGGATGCCGTCCAAGGGCGTAACGGACCGGCGTTCGCCGTCGATGAAGATGGTGCGGCTGCGCGGCGCCACGGCGTCCCGGCGCACCCGGTCCAGCGCGCCGATACGCTCCAGCGCCTGTTGCGCGAAGGCGAATACGTACAGGCCGGAGCCGACGCTGCGCGGGCCGGGCGCCGCCTCGTGCACCCGCACCGCCCAGCCGCGCTGCGCGAGTGCCGTTGCCGCCACCAGCCCGGCGAACCCGGCGCCGACCACCTCCGCCCTCATTCGGCGGGCACCCCCGCCGGGTCGGCCGAGGTCGCCTCCAGCGTGCGCCCGCGTGTGCGCGGACCCAGCACGGCCACCGCGACGATGCTGAGCGCCAGCAGCCCGTCGCTAACCACGAACAGCGCCAGCCGGCCTTGGATTACGGAAAAGATGCCAAAGGCCAGCAGCAGCAAGATGCCGCCCGCGCGACCCGCCGCGGAGGCGAAGCCCATCGCGGTGGTCCGGATCGCGGTCGGGTACAGCTCGGGCGTCAGCGTGTAGATGCATGTCGAGCCGTTGCCGAGGAAGAAGGCGGTGAACCAGGCGCAGGCCATGATCTCCCCTGGGGTCTGGGCATAGCCGAACAGCGTTCCGCTGATGCCGATGCCCAGGAAGCTCAGGATCAGCCAGGTCTTGCGATCGAACCAGTCCAGGAACACGCCGGACAGCATGTAGCCGGGCACGAAGCCCGAGAAGATGACGACGGAAAACTGCGTCGACCGCACGATGGAGAAGCCTTCGGTCGCCAGCAGCGTCGGCAGCACGGATTGGAAGGTGTAGAGCACCCCGTATTCCGTGAACCACACGAGCCAAAGCATCAGCGTGAGCGGCAGCACCCCGGCGGCCAGCACGGCAGCGGGGCGCAGGGGCGGTGTCGCCGCAACGACCGGGACGGCCGTGATCGCCGGCAGCGGCCCCGCCCGATGTGCCACGCGCGCCTCGATGGCGCTCACCACCGCTTCGGCCTCGGCGGCCCGGCCCTGGCTGAGCAGCCAGCGGGGACTCTCGGGCAGGAAGGTGCGCATGGCGCCGATCAGCAGGGCGAAGGGGGCGGTCAGCGCCAGCGTCCAGCGCCAGCCCACGGCGGGCAGGAACACCAGCGCCCAGACCGGGGAAAGCGCGATGCCGAAGGCGAAGAACCCCATCATCAGCCCGTTGAACCGGCCGCGCAGGCGGGTTGGCCACAGTTCCGCCAAATAGGGCGGCACGACGCAGCTTTCCATGCCGACGAACAGCCAAGTGAAGAAGTTGAGTGCCGCGAACACCTCGATGCCCGGTGCGATGGCGCGCGAGGCGGAGAACAGCGAGTAAAGCACCAGGCTGCCCATCATGACCGCCTTGCGGCCCCAGCGATCCGCCGCGAAGCCCACCAGCATGGAGCCGACCAGGTAGCCCGCCAAACCGATGGCGGAGGTGACGCCAAGCGCCATGCCACCCAGGTGCCACGGTTCGCGAAACGCGGCGAAGGCGAAGCCCGTGACGACGGTGTCGAGCGTGTCGAAGAACAGCGACATCGCCGCGACCACCAGCACGACGAAGTGGAACCGCGACACAGGCAAACGGTCGAGCCTCGCCACGAGCGAGGCGGTGGTGATGGGGGTGGGGGTGGGCGAGGACATGGATCGGGGCGCTCCTGTCAGAATGGCGAAGGGATGTGTTGGCGCCGCGTGTGTGGCATCCTGCGTCTGTCGGCAGAATTTATGCACGGATTATGCAAGCATGACGAGTACGCGCAAGGGGAAAACGCGCATCGGCAAGGGCGCAGGTGTCGAGCACGCCTATGTCACCCTACGACGCGAAATCGTTTCGCTGGCGCGCAAGCCCGGAACCCCGCTGGACGAGGCGGCGATCGCGGCGCGGCTCGGCCTGTCGCGAACGCCGGTGCACGAAGCGGTGGTGCGGCTGGCGGCCGAGTCGCTCGTGGTGCTGCTGCCGAACCGCGGGGCCACCGTGGCCGGCATGGAGTGGCACCAAATCCGCGACTACGTCGAGGCGTATGGCCTGCTGCAACGGCTGACCCATCGCTGGGCGGCGCTGCGCCGGACGGATGCGCAGCTTGCCGCGGTCGAGGCGGAATGCCGGGTGTTCGAGGCCGCATCGGCAGCCGGGACGCCGGACGCGATGAACGAAAGCAACTGGCGTTTCCACGCGGCGGTCGCGGCCGCCTGCGGCAACGCGATCATCGAGCGCGACTACCTCCACGTGCTGACGCTCAGCCTGCGCATCGCCTATCTCGCCTACAGCCCGGATTGCTTCACCTCGGTCGAGGCGCACCGCCAACACAACGACCGCGTGCTGGAAGACCATCGGGCCATCGTGGCCGCGCTGGGCGCGCGCGACGCCGACGCGGCGGAAACGCTGGCCCGGCGCCACGCCGACCTCGGGCGGCTGCGGGTCATGGACACGCTGGCGCGCGACGTGACCGGGCCGCTGGACATAAGCCTGGCGTGATCCAGGCCGGAAGCCGTCTTGCCTGATCGGCGCCGATGCGGAACTTGTGCGGCCATGTATTCCTTTCTGCCGCCGCAAACCGTCTTCGCCGGCCTCCTGGCCGCCTTCGTGGGATTTGCCTCCTCCTTTGCCGTGGTGCTGCGCGGCCTTGCCGCTGCCGGTGCCAGCCCGATCGAAGCTGCTTCCGGGCTGGTGGCGCTTTGCGTGGCCCAGGGCGTGTGCGCCCTATGGCTCAGCGCGCGCACCCGCATGCCGATCAGCATGGCCTGGAGCACGCCGGGCGCTGCGCTGTTGGCGGCGTCAAGCGCGGTGGACGGTGGCTTCCCTGCCGCGGTGGGGGCGTTTCTCCTGGCGGCGGTGCTGGTGGTGGTGGCAGGCTGGTGGCGTCCGCTCGGGCGCGCGGTGACGATGATCCCGGCCACGCTCGCCAATGCCATGTTGGCTGGCGTGCTGCTGAGCCTGTGCCTGGCACCGGTTCACGCGATCGCCCAGTTGCCGGGTCCGGCCCTTGCGGTTATCGGCACCTGGGCGGTGGCCGGGCGCATCCATCGGCTGCTGGCGGTGCCGGCGGCCGTCGCGGTGACGATTGTGCTGATCGCGCTGCAACCCGGGGCCGCACCCGCGACCTCGATCCTGCCGCATTTGGTGTTCGTCCAACCCGTCTTCACCGTCGCGGCGCTGGTCGGCATCGCGGTGCCGTTGTTCATCGTCACCATGGCGTCGCAAAACATTCCCGGCATCGCCGTCCTGAGCGTGAACGGCTTCCATCCGGAGCCCGGGCCGCTGTTCCGCACCACGGGCGTCTTTTCGGTGCTGGCGGCGCCGTTCGGCGGGCACGCGGTGAACCTGGCCGCTATCACCGCCGCGCTTTGCGCCGGGCCGGACGCGCATCCCGACCCGGCACAACGCTGGAAGGCGGTTGCCGTGCTGGGCGCCGCCTACGTCGTACTGGGGCCGCTCGCCGCGGCCATGACAAGCTTCGTGGGCGCGTCACCGTTGCTGGTCGAGACGGTAGCAGGGTTGGCGCTGCTGGGCGCCTTGGGCGGCGCGCTGCACGGCGCCGTCGCCGTGCCGGAGGAACGCGAGGCGGCCTTGGTGACGTTCCTGGTCACCGCTTCCGGCTTGGGCTTCGGCGGCGTCAGCGGTGCCTTTTGGGGGCTGCTCGCCGGTGGGGCGCTGCTCCTGGCGATCCGGCTGCGGGCCCGACTGGTGCCCTGATCCGCTTCACGCGTCGTTCCGGCAGGCCGCGAAGACCGGGGTGCCCAACACTGTGCCGGACGGGCTGAACGGCACGCGCCCCCGGATCATCTGAGTATCAGACGAGTTGACCGGATAGCTCGAGTGCCTCCGCCCGCAGGATCGGCAAAAAGGCGTCCAGCATGGCATCCCGACCGGCCTGCTCGACCCGGGCGCCGATGTTCAGGGCGGCGACGATCCTGCCGTCGAACCGCAGGATGGGCATGGCGACCGAGCGGAACCCCTGCTCGGCTTCCTGATCGACATAGGCGAAACCTTGGCTGCGCACGCACGCGATCTCGGCCTCCAGCGCTGTCCGATCGGTCAATGTGCGTGCGGTGACGGGAAGAAGCGGCGTGGCGTCCAGGTAGGCCGCCAAGCGGTCCGCCGGAAGATGAGCCAGCAGCACCCGGCCAAGCGCGCTGCAATACGCCGGCAACCGGTAGCCGATGCCCGCCCCGGCAGGTACCAGTTGCTGCGGCAAGGCGCGCGCGATCATCACGGCTTCCCCGCCTTCCAGCACCGCGGCCGTGCACGACTCGCCGGCAGCGCGTGCGATGCGATCGCAGGCGGGCTGCAGCAGGGTGGAAACGCCGTTGGAGGTCAGATACGCGCTGGCAAGCTGCAGCACCCGTGGGGTCAGCCGGAATTGGCGTCCCTCCACGGCCACGAACCCCAATGCAACCAGGGTCAGCAACGCGCGCCGGGCCGTGGCCCGGGGCAGGCCGACGGCATCCGCCACCTCGCTCAACGTCAGGGATTGGTGTGCCGCGCCGAAGGCGGCCATCACCTGCAGGCCACGCGCCAATGCCTCCGAATGGTCCGGACCCAAACCGGCACCGGCTCGGCGGGCAGCATCCTCGGCACGCAGCTTGGACATCGTTTCCCTTGCCATCCACCATCAAGGCGGACAATCTGCTCGTAAGCGCACGCGTGTTCGTTAATTGAACATTGGAGGCTCGCACATGCTGACGGCCGAACGCAATGCATTGATCACCGAGAGCGGTCCGGGCACGCCGCTCGGTGCCATGATGCGCCAGTATTGGCAGCCGGCCGCCCTGGTGGACGAGTTCGACGGCGCGCGGCCGGTGCGACCGGTGCGGCTGTTGGGCGAGAACCTCGTGCTGTTCCGCGACCCCGCCGGGCGCTACGGCCTGCTCGATCGCCATTGCGCCCATCGCGGCGCCGACCTCACCTACGGCCGGGCCGAGGATGGCGGGCTGCGCTGCCCGTTCCATGGCTGGCTGTTCGATGCGACGGGCGCCTGCCTGGAACAGCCGGCGGAGCCCGAAGGCAGCAATTTCTGCAAGTCCATCCGACAGTCCGCCTATCCCTGCCGCGTGGCGGGCGGCATCGTGTGGGCGTTCCTGGGCGTGGGAGAGCCACCATCGCTGCCGGGCTTCGACTGTTTCGAAGCGCCGGACACGCACACCTTCGCCTTCAAGGGCATGATCGAATGCAACTGGCTGCAGGCGCTGGAGGTCGGCATCGACCCGGCGCACGCCTCCTACCTGCACCGCTTCTTCGAGGATGAGGAGCCGGAGGCCGCCTACGGCAAGCAGTTCCGCGGTGCGACCATGGGCGCGGACATGCCCATGACGCGCATCCTGCGGGAGTTCGGGCGCCCGCGGATCGAGGTGGAACCAACCGGGTTCGGCCTGCGCATCGCCGCCTTGCGGCAACTGAACGAGTCGGAGATGCACATCCGCGTCACCAACATGGTGTTCCCCCATGCCTTCGTGATCCCGATGAGCCGGGAGATGACCATCACGCAGTGGCACGTGCCGGTCGACGACACCCATTGCTACTGGTACGCGATCTTCACCAGCTTCACCGCGCCCGTGGACAAGGCGCAGATGCGGGCGCAGCGGCTGAAGAACTACAGCCTGCCCGACTACCTGCCCCTGGTGAACAAGCTGAACGATTACGGCTTCGACCCGCACGAGCAGGAACATGAGACGTACACGGGCATGGGCGACGACATCAACGTGCACGACCAGTGGGCCGTGGAGTCGATGGGTCCGATCCAGGACCGCACGAAGGAACACCTGGGTGCCAGCGACAAGGCGATCGCCGCCTGCCGCCGGCTGCTGATGCGCGCCATACGCGACGTGGCGGAAGGCCGGCCACCCTTGCTAACGGAAGGCGCTGCCGCGGTGCATGGCCCCGCCTCCATCGACGCGATCGGCCCGGTGGATGGGTGGGACGCCCATTGGCAGCAGATGGACCGGCAACGGCGGGCCGCCGCCAGTTGGAACGCCGTGCTGGCCGAAGCGGCCTGACGCTCCGTTGACCTGGGGATCGCCGGACAGCTTCGCCGCCCGCCATGGCGTGTGGACGGAGGATCAGCACCGCGCCGGCCAGGCGGTCGCCGAGCGGATCGCGCGTGACGGGCTGGACGTGGTGCGCCTGGCCTTCGCGGACGCCCACGGCGTGCTGCGTGGCAAGACCCTGGTGGCGGCGGAGGCGGCACGCCTGCTGGCGGACGGTGCCAATGCCACCACGACGCTGCTGATGAAGGACCTTTCGGGCAAAACCGCGTTTCCCGTGTTCGATGGTGGCAGCGCCTTTTCCGACCCGGCGCTGCGAGGCGCCGCCGACATGGTCATGCTGCCCGACCCGACGACCTTCCGGGTGCTGCCCTGGGCGCCGCACTCGGGCTGGTTGCTGTGCGACCTGTTCCTGCCGGACGGGCGGCCCATGCCGTTCTCGTCGCGCAGCCTGATGGCGGCCCAGGTGGCGCGGGTGGCCGAGCGCGGCTACCGCTTCACCGCGGGGATTGAAGTCGAGTGCCACGTGGTGGCGCGCGGCGCCGCACCCGGGCCGGACGGCCGCTCGGCACCGCCCAGCCTGCTCAACCCCGGATACCAATACCTCACCGAGCTACGCTACGACGCGCTGGACCCGGTGATGGAAGTCCTGCGCCGCACGCTTCAGGCGTTGGACCTGCCGCTGCGCACCCTGGAGGTGGAGTTCGGGCCGAGCCAAATAGAACTGACCTTTGCGCCCGCCGAGGGCGTTCTGCCTGCGGACCAGTTCATCCTGGTCCGTTCGGCGGTGAAGCAGGTTTGCGCCCGCAACGGCCTGCATGCCAGCTTCATGAGCCGCCCGCGCCTGCCCGGTGTGGTGTCCAGCGGGTGGCACCTGCACCAGTCGCTGCGGGATGCGGACGGTGCCAACCTGTTCGCGGACCCGGCCGGCCGGCCGCTCAGTTCCCTGGGCATGGCCTGGATGGGCGGCTTGCTGGACCATGCCGCCGGGAGCTGCGCCTTCACCACGCCGACGATCAACGGCTACCGCCGCTATCGCCCCTACACCAACGCGCCCACGCGGGTGTGCTGGGGCACGGACAACCGGGGCGGCATGGTGCGGGTGCTAGGCCGCCCCGGCGACGCCGCCAGCCGGATCGAAAACCGGGCGGGCGAACCCGGGGCCAACCCGTACCTCGCCATGGCGGCGCAGATCGCCGCCGGGCTGGACGGGGTGGACCGAGGGCTCGACCCCGGACCGCCTTCGGCTGCGCCTTATGGCGAGGGCGCACCGCCCCTGCCGCGCAGCCTGGAGACGGCGCTTGCGGCGTTAGGCGCGGATCACTGCTTCCACGCCGCCTTCGGTTCGGCCTTCATCGACTACTTCATCCACCTGAAGGAAGCCGAAGTGGAACGCTTTCTGCTCGAGGTGACGGAGTGGGAGCAGACCGAATATTTCGAGATGCTGTGAAAGGATGACCCCAGGGTGAACCGCATGACTCGTTTAGCCCTGCTCCTGTCCGCAACTTACCTTGTCACACCCGCTGCGCAGGCGCAGATCCCAGGCAACAAGGTCACGATCGGTGTGCTGACGGATATGAGCGGCCCGTTCTCCGACGGGGTGGGCGCCGGGTCGGTTGCGGCAGCCAGGCTGGCGGCGCAGGACTTCGCCCCGGAAAGTGGCGGCTTGCAGGTCGAGATCGTAGCCGCCGACCACCTCAACAAGCCGGATGTCGGGTCCACCATTGCCCGGCGCTGGTTCGATCAGGAAGGGGTGGCGGCCATCGTCGACCTGCCGAACTCCGCGGTCGCGCTTGCCGTGGCAGGGGTCGCCGCCGAGCACAACAAGGTGGCGCTGGCGTCAAGTTCCATGACATCCGACCTGACGGGACCGGCCTGCAAGCCGACCACGGTGCAGTGGGTGACCGACACCTGGGTGCAAGGCAAGAGCACCGCGGCCGGCCTCGTGCCGCAGGGCCTGAACAAATGGTACTTCCTAACCGTGAACTATGCGCTCGGCCTGTCGCTGGAAAAGGACGCGACCGAGGCGCTGACGGCCCTGGGCGGAACGGCGTCCGGCGCCAGCCGCAATCCCCTCGGCACGACGGATTTCGCCGGGCCGCTGCTGCAGGCGCAAGGCTCCGGCGCGAACGTGCTGGCGCTGGCGAGCACCGGATCGGACATGGTGAACGCCATCAAGCAGGCGCGTGAATTCGGCGTCACGCCCGGCCTTGCGCCGGCCGCGCTGTTCGTGGAGCTCAGCGATGTGCGGGCTATGGGTCTCGACGTCACGCAGGGGCTCGAACTGACGGAAGCCTTCTACTGGGATCTGAACGACAATACGCGCGCCTGGAGCAGGCGCTACGCCGCCGTCATGGACGGGCGCATGCCGACGGAGGACCAGGCCGGCGTCTACTCCGCCACCCTTGCCTACCTGCGGGCTGCCCGGGATGCGAGAACGCTCGACGGCTGGCAGGTCGTGGACCAGATGAAGCGGACGGCGATTCACGACCCGTTATTCGGCGACGTGTCTATCCGCCCGGACGGACGAGCGGTCCACGACATGTATCGGTTTCGCGTGAAGACACCAACCGAGAGCCACGCACGCGACGACGTCTACACCCAGTTGGCGACCATACCGGCAAATGCCGCGTTCCGCCCATTGATGGATGGCGGTTGTCCCATGGTTAAGTAGCCTGAACGCGGCGTGGCCGAGGAGAAGGCGCTGACGGCCGGTTGGATCAGGGCATGCCGCCCTGTCGCACCATCGGTCCCTGGATCCGGGCACGTTGCCGCTTGGCAGACTGAGCTTTGCGCAACAGGTCGGCCAGCCGCGTCGCGGCCGGGGTGAGCGGCAGCCCGGCGCGCTGGATCAGCACGATGGGCGGCGCGGGCAAAACCTCCTTCACGGGGATGACCTGGAGCAGGTGGCTGGTCGCCCCAGACGCCATGAACTGGACCGGAACCATTGCCAACAGCTCCGAACAGGTCAGGGAAACCATGAGGGTGAGCGCCGACTGGCTTTGAAGCGCGAGCCGCGGCGGCGCAAGCCCCAGCGACTGGAACAAGGCGGCAAACTCCTCGCCTGCTTGCAAGGTGACGGAGGTGGACGCCCATTCAGCCCCGGCAAGCTCCGCGAGTGACCTGGCGCCCGCGAGGGGATGCCCGTGGCGGGCCACGACGACGCGGGTGTTGGCGAACAGCACCTCCTGGCGCAGGCCGGGCGGCAGCGGCTGCTCTGGTTCTGGGCCGATGTAGAAGTCGATGCCGCCATCCCGCAGCCGGTTTTCCACGGTGGGGTAGATCCCCTCGATGATGGTCAGGCGGACGGCCGGGTAAAGGCGGCGGAACGGGCCCAAGGCCGATGGCAGCATCGCCGTGTGGGCCGCGATCGACAGGGCGAGCGTCACGCTGCCGCTGACGCCGTCACGGAGTTGGCTGACTTCCTCCTGGGCACGGCGGACTTCGTGGAGGATCGCGCTGGCACGTTGCACGAATGCCTGTCCGGTCATGGTCAGCGCCATGCCGCGGCCGTTGCGCTCGAACAGCGAGGCCCCGAGTTCGCGCTCCAACTGGCCCAGGCTGCGGGTGAGCGCCGGCTGGGCCAGTTGGAGGTGACGGGATGCCCCACGCAGGCTCCCGCGCTCGGCGATGGCCACGACGTCGCGAAGGTGGTGGAGCTTCATGTCGGATGATACCTGAAACGACGAGATAAGATCAAAATGCCATCTTTCAGCTCGATCGTCTGCGCTGCGATATCGAGCCGAGGGTCGTCAAAGATGCGGCCGCTCAGGAGGCCGAGATGATCCCATTCCACAGCATGGCCAACCAGCCGCGCCGGCCCGGCGAACTGGGCGTACATCCGGCCAACCGTTTCGATGTCACCGTGAAAGCGGGCGATATCTCTGAGGCCAAGTTAAAGGGATCGACCTTGCTGCGGAACCTGGTCGCGGACCACCCGGCCACACCCCCAGACCTCGTCCCATGAGGCAGTACCTGCTGCTCGTCGGGCTGCTCGGTCCGCTGGCAGCGGGAGCGCAGACCATTCCACAGCCCAGGAGCGCCGACATGTCCGCATCCGTGATCCAGCAGCAGCAGGCAATGCTGCTGGCGCAATGCCCACCCCCGCCGCCGCGCATCCCGGCCGCCGAAGCCGGGCCGATCCACGTCACGCGTTGGGGCCAGGAGGGGCCGCGCTTGGTGGTCATCCATGGCGGCGTGCAAGGCGGCCTGGGCGGCGGCCCCAGCACCTTCGCCGGACAGGAGGCATTGGCGCAACGCGGCTGGCGGTTGGAGCTGCCGGATCGCCCGGGCTTCGGCAGCAGCCCGAGCCGCGGCCCGGAGGATATGGAGGCGGATTCCGTTTGGATCGCCGACATGCTTGGCGACGGCGCGTTCCTGATCGGCCATTCCTGGGGTGGTGCGGAGGCCCTCCTCGCCGCCGCACGCCGGCCCGAGGCCGTTCGCGGCCTCGTGCTGATCGAGCCGGCGTTGCAATCCCTGCTGTTCGGCAGCCCACGCATCGGCGCCGACCCGGCGCTGCGGGCGAGCGCGGAGCAGTTTGGCGGCGTGATCATGGCGGCCAAGACGCCGGCGGATTACGCGCTTGGCTTCGGCCGCGTACTCGGCACCGCCGACACCGGCAGCACGACGCCGGGCACCGCGATGGCCGGGCTGCAGGCCGACCCGGCGGCGGCGGCGCGCTTCGGCTGTTCCCTGTTGCAGGCCCGCATGGCGTCCCCCCCTGCCCTGCGTCAGGCCGCCGAACGCGTGGCGGCGGCAGGCATACCCACCCTGGTGATCACCGGTGGCTGGAGCCCATTTTTCGACGCCGTTGGGGAAACGGCGGCCGAGTTGAGCCACGGCCGTCACCTCGTGGTGCGGTCACCCAACCACTTCGTCCAGCTCGCCGCGGCGGACGAGTTCAACCAAGCCGTCCACGCTTTCCTGCGCGGCGCGGAGCGGCACGGGCCCAAACCGGCCTCACCGTAGCACCGGCGGCGGCAACGCCGCCGACACGGGACAAGAACAACAAACGTCCAACGATTTCGCGGCGAGCCTCGCCG
Organism: Acetobacteraceae bacterium; assembly: GCA_965199555.1. Classification (GTDB taxonomy): domain Bacteria; phylum Pseudomonadota; class Alphaproteobacteria; order Acetobacterales; family Acetobacteraceae; genus LMUY01. Next base: position 254,426 of record CBDASJ010000008.1, read on the forward strand.
CGAAAAGGGAGAAACTCGACATGAGGCAGAAGCTGCTCGCGACGACGATGGCAACCCTGTTGCTCGCCACGCCACCGGTCGTGGCCTGGGGGCAGGTCGTATCTGGCAGGCAAGGCACGTCGGAAGGCCCCGGTTTTGGTGCCTCGCCGGCAGCACCGACCAGTCCGCAGGGGCAGAGCGCCGTCCCGAGTCTGAACACCACCGGCGACCAGACGCTGCCGCAGACGCCGATCCCAAGCTCGGCACCGCCTCGCATCGGCCTGTTCCCCGACACGGGGGAAAAGCTGCTGAACGCCGGCATCGACTTCCATGGCATCGTGTTCGACCATTTCCTCGCCAACCCGACCGCCGGCACCGTGCCGGGACAAAGGAGCAACCTGTTCGTCTTCCGCCCTGCCGCCGACTTCGATTTGCAGAAGCTGGCCGGCATCCCCGGCGGCAACGTCCATTTGGGGCTGAGCTTCTTCGGCGTGCGCGACGACATCCCGCAGGTTCTCACGCAGGCCGGCGGCGTGATGACGGGCTTCCAGACCACGCCATCCACGCAGACCAACCTCGTCTCCCTGCTGACATACGAGCAGCGATCCCTGAACGGCCGCCTTTCCATCGAAGCCGGGCGGACGAACGTCTACAATTATTTCCTGCTGCCGAACTCGCTCGATCCGTTCACGCACTTCTCCAGCACGTTCCAGGTGGTCGGCGACTTCAACTCCAACCCGTATCCGGTATGGGGCGGCCGCGCGACGTACCGGATCACGCCGACCTGGTACGTGCAGGCTGGCGCGTTCGAGGACAACTATCGCTATGCCGTCAACTACGGCGACCGGTTCGGCACCAGCAAATCGACGGGGGCGCAGATCCTGGGCGAGGTTGGCTACCGCAGCGAGTTCGCCAACGATCCTTACCCGGCCAACTTCGAGGTTGGGTTCGAGTGGAACACGACGCGCTATGGCGACCGGACCAACAATCAGAAAGGAACGGCAGCGCCGATCATCGTGCCTATTACCTCCGCCGGGCCGTTCGCGGGCGGCGGGGTCATTTTCGCGCAAGGACAGAAGGTCATCTTCCGCGGCCCGTCACGGCCGGCCGGACCACCTTTCAACGTGGCCCTATACGGCGCGATCGACACGTCCGTGGACAAGCCGCAGGCGATCGACTTCGACGTGCTGGCGGGCGTCAACGTGACGGGCTTCATCCCGAGCCGCCCTCTCGACGCGTTCGGCGTGCAGGTCAAATACCAGCGGCTGAGTGCCATTGAGCAGTCGCGCGAGACGCTGGTGCAACGCATCCTGGGACGCCAGGCGGGCACGCAATCCCGTAATGGCTACAGTGTCGAGTTCGTGGGCAACGTGCAGGTTACGCCGGCGATCTCAATCCGGCCGATCGCCGAGTACTTCATCCACCCGGACAACTATTATGGCCCGCCGGCCGCCGGCAGCTATCAGCGGCCGCAAAGCGGGTTCGAGGCGGGGGTGTTCGCGGTGGTCTCGCTCGGCCGGCTGCTGGGTACTAGCAGCAAGCCGTTCTAAGCCTCGGCCTGGTTTTTACACGTCGCTGTCTAGCTTACGGGTCATCCGCGAGCTAGACTGAATCATTGAGCTATGCGGCTGCCGCCTGGGGATGTTGGGCGGCATCGGCACCGAGTTGATGGCGCGCGCTACTGGGTTTGTGGAAGCGGCAGTGGCGCTGCGCATTAACTGCGTGGCGAGCTTGCAGCGATCGTAAGACTGGTCGCGCCGGCGACCAACGGCGGGAGTCCCGGTCCAATCGCTACGGCTCGGCTGTGTGAGTAGTTGGTTGCGGGGGCACGCAACTATCTTGATTTGCTACTCACAGGCTGACCAGTCACGTGAGCTATGCGCTGCATCTCGGACGTTCAAGCGCTCGAGCCAGTCCCGAAGCGGACATAGATACACCCGCTGTTCACAATGGGACTGGGCCGCTGTAGTAGGGGCGAGTGACCAATCTCTTGCCGTCCTTCCGCGGCTCAGGATTGTCATGCAGCACTTAGGACGGAATCCTGTATCCCCGACCGCCCGACCCGTGGTGCCCTGGAACAAGGGCGCCCTTGTCGGACCCAAACCGCCCTTCAAGCCCAAACAGGTCTGGTCCATCCGCCTCACCCTTCAGCGCGAAGGCCGCATTCGCAACCCAGCGTTGTTCGACCTCGCCATCGATAGCAAGCTGCGCGGCTGTGACCTCGTGCAGCTGTAGACCCGAGGTTCGAGGTTGACCGGGGCTACGCGGAAGCGTTCTTGCAATTCGCTTTTCTCCTCGGCTGCCATGGCGTCCGCCTCCGTCGCACGGATCTGGGCGGCCTGCAGCAGAATCGCTTCCACCCGTGCCCGGTCGGCCGTGTAGGCGACCGGGATCGCCATCTCCTCCCACATGAACGGGAAGTCGCGCGTGTAGTTGAGTACCGGCTCGGCGAAGATCTTGCTGTTGCTGACGGTCACGATGCGGCCCGTGAACTGGCGCGAGTGGACCCACATGGCGCGCTCGGCGTTCTGGACGGCGGGCGGCTGGCCCATCTCCATGATGGTGGTCTGGATGAAGCCGAGGCGCATGACGTCGCCACGCACCCCGCCCATGGAAATGTGGTCGCCCACCGTAAAGGTGTTGCCATGTTGAGTTGCACTGAGATCTGACCCGGAGAGGGTCTGAGTTTTCGCTGAGAAATGACCCGTGTCTGACCCACGTCCCCGACGGAACCGTCGGGGTTATCGGAGTGATCGACATGGAGTTGTTGAGCGTCATTCGCCGGTGGCACCACCGGGAGCATATGCCCATCCGCGAGATCGAGCGGCAGACGGGGTTATCGCGGAACACCATCCGTAAATACCTACGGTCCAATACCGTTGAAGTGCGGTTCAAGGTGCCGGAGCGCCCAAGCCGCCTGGCCCCGTATGCTGACAAGCTGGCGGAGTGGCTGCGGGTCGAGGCGGGCAAGGCCGCAAGGCGCGTCGAACGGCGCGGCGGCTTCATGCTGACCTGGTCGTCCTGGGCTACGACGGATCCTATGCCCGGGTCGCCGCCTTTATCCGCCAGTGGCGGGTGGGGCGGGAGATCTCCCAACGGACCACTGGGCGGGGCGTGTTCGTGCCTCTCGCCTTCCAGCCCGGCGAGGCGTTTCAGTTCGATTGGAGCGCGGACTGGGCGGTGGTGGCGGGCAAGCGGGTCAAGCTGCAGGCGGCCCACACCAAGCTGGCGCACAGCCGTGCTTTCGTGATCAGGGCCTACCGGCTGCAAACCCACGAGATGCTGTTCGATGCCCTGACCGAGGCGTTCCGCGTACTTGGTGGCGTGCCGCGCCGCGGCATCTTCGACAACATGCGGACGGCGGTCGATCGCATCGGCTCGGGCAAGGCGCGGCAGGTCAACGCGCGCTTTGCCGCCATGGCGAGCCACTATCTGTTCGAACCCACGTTCTGCTCCCCCGCTTCGGGCGGAGCCTGCAAAGGTTCCGGCATGCGCAGCATGTTGGAAAGCAGACGGAGGGTGGGAGAAAGGTCAGGTCGAAAAGAACGTGCAGGATGCGCGTGGGCAGATCTGGCAGGCCATGCCGCCCTTTGCCGACCTATCCACGCTCAACGCCTGGCTCGAGGCCCGCTGCGTCGAGCGCTGGAGCGAGCTCACACATGGGGTCCTGCCGGGCAGCGTCGCCGCCGTGCACGCCGAGGAACAGGCTAGCCTGATGCCAGTGGGTCGGGTGTTCGATGGCTTCGTCGAGCACACCAAGCGGGTATCGCCGACTTGTCTCGTGCACTTCGAGACCAACCGCTACAGCGTGCCCGCCTCGTTTGCCAATCGGCCGGTCAGCCTGCGGATCTACCCCGACCGGCTCGTAGTGGTGGCCGAGGGCCAGGTCGTGTGCGAGCACGCCCGGGTCGTCGAGCGCTCCCACGACGTCCCCGGCCGCACGATCTACGACTGGCGGCACTACCTGGCGGTGATCCAGCGCAAGCCTGGGGCGCTGCGCAACGGTGCGCCCTTTGCCGAGATGCCGGAGGCGTTCCGCATGCTCCAGGCCCAACTGCTGCGACGACCAGGGGGCGACCGGGAGATGGTGGACGTCCTCGCCCTGGTGCTGCAGCACGACGAGCAGGCCGTGCTATGCGCCGTGGAGTTGGCGCTCGAGCAGGGCGTCGCCACCAAGACCCACGTGCTCAACCTCCTGCACCGCCTGGTGGACGGCAAGAACCCGGCCGCGGCCATCGACGCGCCGCAGGCCTTGGTGCTGGCGCAGGAGCCGCGGGCCGACATCGGGCGCTACGACGCGCTGCGGGTCCGGGAGGTGCGCCATGCGTCATGATCCCGCCAGTGCCGCGCTCGTGGTCATGCTGCGCGGGTTGAAGATGTATGGCATGGCCCAGGCCGTCGGCGACCTGGTGGAACAGGGTGCACCGGCGTTCGAGGCCGCTATCCCTACCCTGTCCCAGCTGCTCAAGGCCGAGATGGCCGAGCGCGAGGTGCGCTCCATCGCCTATCACATCAAGTCGGCCCGGTTCCCCGCCTACAAGGACCTGGCCAGCTTTGATTTTGCTGCCAGTGAGGTCAACGAGGCCACGGTCCGGCAGCTGCACCGGGGCGAGTTCACTGATCGGTCCGACAACGTCGTGTTGATCGGCGGTCCCGGCACCGGCAAGACGCATCTCGCCACGGCGCTCGGCGTGCAGGGCATCGAGCACGGCCGCAAAAAGGTGCGGTTCTTTTCCACGGTCGACCTGGTCAACGCCTTCGAGCAGGAGAAGACCGCCAACAGAGCCGGGCAACTCGCCGATCGCTTGCTCCGCCTGGATCTCGTGGTCCTGGACGAACTCGGCTATCTGCCGTTCAGCTCATCGGGCGGCGCGCTGCTATTCCACCTGCTCAGCAAGCTCTACGAGCGGACCAGCGTGGTGATCACCACCAACCTGAGCTTCAGCGAATGGGGCGACGTCTTCGGCGACACCAAGATGACGACGGCGCTGCTCGATCGGCTCACACACCACTGCCACATCCTGGAAACCGGCAACGACAGCTTCCGGTTCAGGAACAGCTCGGCAGACGGAAAAAGCAGGAGAACCAAAACACCCGCTTGACCCACGCCCGCAGCACGCGGGAGATACCGCAAGACGGGTCAAATCTCGACGAAAACCACGGGTCAGATCTCAGCGAAAATCAACACACGGTCGGCTGCGTCCGTTCCCAGATTGCGAGCAGTTCGTCGTTCAGGTGCTCGCGCGTCAGCGCGTCCAAGGCCGAACGGTTCGTTCATCAGCAGGACGCCGGGGTCGGTCATCAAGGCCCGTGCGATGGCGACGCGCTGCTGCATGCCCCCGGACAGTTCCCGCGGCATCCGCGCGGCCTGGCCGTTCAGCCGAACGATGTCCGGCAGGCTCTCCATGCGCCGGGCGATCTCCGTGCGGGACCAGCGCCCTGCCAACTCCGCCGGCAGGGCGACGTTGCCGCCGACCGTCAGCCACGGCAGCAGCACCGGGCGCTGGAAGGCGATGCCGACCTGCGGCGACGGACCAGCCAGCGGGCGCTCCCCCACCAGGACCGTTCCCGCGGTGGCGGGGAGCAGCCCGGCGATGACGCGGAGCAGGGTGGACTTGCCGCAGCCGCTGGGGCCCACCAGGGACACGAACTCTCCCCCAGCGATGGAGAAGCTAGTTTCGGCCAGCGCCGTCGTTTCACGGCCTTCCTTGGTGCGAAATAGCTTCCTCGCACGGTCGACGCGAATGTCGCGCGGGGACGCCGCCCCGCTCACTTGCCCTGGGCCGTGTTGTGGTCGAACGCGTTGTATTGGGCGATAAAGGCGTCTGTGTAATAAGGCGCCGGATCGATCGGCTTCGCCAGTTGCTTGGTGTCGACCAGGTTCTGCACGTGGCGTGCCCAGGTCGCATCGTCCTGCGAACCCCACGCCAACGTCACCGGTAACATCCACGCGCATCTGCGCCGCGGTCGCGCGAAGGATGTTGAGTCGCTTGGTCACGGCGGCGGCTTCATCCTCCCCGGGCAGCGGCGCCCGGGTCGGGTAAGCCTTCCAGAACGCACGAACCATAGCCTCCGGGTTGGTCTTCAACGCGACGGCGCTGCGCGCCAGGCCGCGGCCGATCTTGGCGACCACGTCCGGGTTCTGCTGGATGTAATCGTCGCGTGCGCCCAGGCCGATGCCGTAATAGCCGCTCTGCCAGGGTGCGTCGGGCAGTTGCCGCAGCTTGTAGCCGGCATTCTCAAGGACGCGAACAAGCCGGGCCACGCGATGAACGCAGCGATCGTACCGCTCTTCAGCGCCTCCATGGACGTGATGCCGTAGCCTGCCGCCACAATTTTCACGTCCTGCAGGTCGGCGTTGTCGTCGTGCATGCGGGCGCCCACGAAGGCGCTGATCGCCGGCGATTAGGACGGTAGGCCGATGGCCTTGCCCTTCATGTCGCCAAAGGTCTGGATTGGCGATGACGGCAGCACCACCGCGCCCCATATCTGCTTGCGGGCGATGGTGTAGACGTAGCGCAACGGCGTTGGCTGCTGCGCCCCGGCCAGGAGCAGGGAATCCGGCGAGACCTGGCCGAACTGCGCGTTGTTCGCCAGGACAAGTTGGATAACTTGCCCGGTGCTGGGCGCCGTCTGGATCGTGACGTCCAGCCCCTCATCCTTGAACCAGCCCATCTGCTGGGCGAACGGGCCATACGGCTCGTACGACACGTCCTGGTCGGAGGTGCTCAGGACAATGGTGACTTTCTTCAAGTCCGCCGCATGCGTCGTGGCACTCGCGCAAAGACAACCTGCGACAGCCGCCAATCGGACTGCGCGCCCGATCGGCCACAGGATCGTCATGAAGGCTTGCCGGTCATGTTCAGGCTCTCCGGGGTCAATGGGGAATGAATACAGCGCGTAGGATACCTGCCTCGGCGCAGTGACACTCGGCGTGGAACCCAAGCGCCGTATTTAAGAGTATCCGCCCAATAGTTAGAATGCTGCTTAATTAGGCATAGTGTGACGAAGGCTGCCTCTATGAACAAGTTTTCAGCATAGCCGCGGATGTAGGCGGCGAGGTTGGTGAGCAGGTTGTCCTGGTCGCCCATCAACGTCTTCAGGTCGAAGGGCGACGTGTTGACGAAACCCAGCTTGGCGACGCGCAGCAGGAAGGGCTCGGGGTCGATGCCGAGCGGCTCCTTGGTCGCCTTCTCGGCCAGCACGGCGGCCTTGGTTGGGGCCAGCACGCAATCCAACCGGCGTAGCACGGTGAAAGGCAGGATGACGCGGCCGTATTCGGACGGCTTGTAGTCGCCGCGAAGCAGGTCGGCGACAGACCAGATAAGGGCGGACAGGGATGCGGATTTGGCTCAAGGCCCTCGGTGCAGGATTTAAAAAGTCAGGTGGCGAGAAGCTGCGCGAGGCTGCCGCGCACTGCCATCGCAACTTGGGACCGGTCTTCGGATGGAAGATGCCCGATGCGCTCGGCATCCCGTGCCTCGATCGTGGCAACCTTGGCGGACCGCACGACGGATGCTTCCGGCAGCCCCGCGGCGGTCAGGTCGGACACGGCGACGTCACCTGGCCAGCCACGATTGGCTGCACTCGTCACCATCAGCACCCAAAGCAGCTCCGGCGCCCCTGGGGCGACTGGGACCGCGACGACCAAGGCCGGGCGTCGCTGCTGCACCGGGCGGTTGGTGTAGGGGAATGGCACCTTCACCAGGTCCCACACCTCAAAGCCCGGCATAGGCCTCGGTGTCAGCTGGGCTGTCCCACTCGGCAAACGTCCTGAACGGATCGTCGGCCGCGCTGTTGGATTGAGCCCGGGTCAGCACGACTCGACCTGGCTCGATGACATAGGCAATCTCATCGCCTTCGCGCAGACGCAACGCCGCGCGCACCGGCTGCGGAATTGTCGTTTGCGCCTTGCTGGTAAGCTTGCTGGTGATCATGGGCCATGGTAAGAATAATCCTTACCTTGGGCAAGCGCCGTGCCCCGTCAGGGAGGGTCAGCTCTGGATATAAAAGGGTGTCATGATCTGAAACGTTGAATTCGAAACAGTCCGTCGGGGTGTCCGGGTCCAAGCAACTGCCCCACGCAACTGGGCCGTCTGTAACCGTGTAGAGACAGGTCGACGGGATGGGGGGGACGGCGACCTACCGCTTCGGTGAAGGCAGCGACGTCGCACGGCCACAATGGCGCAACCCGCTTTAGTGGCAGAAAGAAGCTGTCCAGCGGTGACCTGAATGGCGAACATACCATGATAACCTGGCGCACCAAAGCGGATGGCGTTGAGCCATCCACCCCGCCAACAGGCCGCCCATACTGAGCCCAACCAAGTTTACCGGGCCGCTGGTACCCGCCGTGGCTCCAAGCAGTGCATCAAGGCCGTCCAGCACTCGCCGTGTCGGGCCGATCTCTATTCCAAGATCCCACCCTCGGGCGTCGAACCCCATACCAGCCAGGTGGTGCCGTAGCCAGGATGTCTGACTGTCCCCACGGACCAAACCTGGCAGCACCAAAACTGGCCCTGCGACAGATGCCGCCCGCCGAATGGAAACTGGTGCAACCGCCTCCGAATCTCGTGGGAACGGACGGAGTAGCGCAGACCACTCTGTCCATCGCGCTGAAAGAGACGGTTGGACGAGACTATATTCCGTGTAGCTGCTGCGACCCATGCACAACGAATAAGCTATTCTTGAACAGCGTTTAAGGTCGGTTTGCTCCTACGTCATGCAACAGCACATTACCGCCACACATCGAATCAGGTGGCGCGACGGCCGGACGCTTACGTCAGGACGGACACCCTCTACGTCGCAACAGACAGCGGCATGGGACCCTGGCATGCTGGACGTGCCGCAAGCCGTCCAGCCTTGACTGCGCGCCGTCGGCCGCGTGATGGTCAGTGCGACCGACGCGAAGGGCTGGGCGACTGCTACGCGACGCGCCACGCCAAGCCGGCGACAGCCGGGAAGGTGGCTTTCGAGTGGCTCCGGCCGCCGGAGAATGATGTGCTCACAAGGGAGGGGAGCCGTTGTCAGTCGCACAGCAACTGGTCGCAGGGTCTACCCAGCCGGCGAAGAGCCGTGCGGCTAGGTTGCGGTACACCGCGCACGCCTGCCGATTGCTTCGCCAATGGGGTTCCGTCCGGCGCGTATCGACGCGATGTCGCTCATGTCATACAGCCAAATCGGTAAGCCGGCCATGAATGACGTCCGTTGCTGCGGCGATGATGCGGCCGACAAGCTCCGCACAAGTCGGGACGTCGTGGATGAGCCCTTGCACCTGGCCCGCCCAGATCAGCCCGGCGCCGAGGTCACCTGACTCGAGCACGTCCCTGCCTCTCACGCCGCGTACGAGAGGCGCCACGTCGGAGAAGGTCGCACCCGGTTTGGCCAGGATGCGGCCGACCTCATCCGATACGCTGTTGCGGCCGACGCGGGCGCTGTTGTCCAGGTTGCGGAAGATCAGCCGGGTGGCCCGCTCGTCATTCTCTACCAGAAAGCGCTTGACGTTATCGTGGATCGGCGCCTCGACTGTAGCGCAGAAGCGGGTGCCCATGTTGATGCCGTCCGCACCCAGCGCGAGCGCCGCGGCCAGGCCGCGACCGTTGCCGAAGCCGCCGCTGGCGATCATGGGGACGGTGACCTTGTCGGCGGCGGTCGGGATGAGAAGCAGGCCTGGTATGTCGTCCTCGCCAGGATGGCCGGCGCACTCGAACCCGTCGATCGAGATTGCGTCCACGCCCAGGCGCTCGGCCGATAGCGCGTGCCGAACGGCGGTGCATTTGTGCACCACCTACATCCCGTGCGCCTTAAAGTCCTCGACATGCTCCTGCGGGCGATAACCAGCGGTTTCCACGATCGTGATGCCGCTTTCGATGATCGCCCGCCGGTACTCGGCGTAAGGCGGTGGCGAGGTAGAGGGTAGGATCGTCAGGTTCACACCGAACGGCTTGTCGGTCATGGTCTGGCAGCGATTGATCTCGCGCCGGAGGTCATCTGGCGTTGGTTGCGTGAGCGCCGTCAGGATGCCGAGCGCTCCGGCGTTGGAGACCGCCGCTGCAAGCTCCGCGCGGCCCACCCACATCATGCCGCCCCTGGACGATAGGATGCTCGATCCCCATCAGCTACGTGAACCTGGTCTTGAGCGGCATGTCTACGTCACCTCCATCACGGTGGCAGTGGCAATGCCACCAACCTCGCACATCGTTTACAGCCGTCATGCTTGCTGAGGACGCGAAGCGCATCCATTCTCGTCATCGATAGCCTAGTGCCCGATGCGCTGAGCAGATGGTCGATCGCGACGCCGCCCGAGTTCAGGTTGAGCTTTGCCGGATCGACATCTGTACTCTCCAGCCAAGCGACACGGTGTAAGGGCGTTGTTCACCTCGAACAGGTCACCTTGCGGAACAAGGAGGGGCGTGGGGTTTGGCCCCGCGGTCGACGGTGCGGGACCGGGGCGCAACATGGCACGGTTCACGAGCGCGTGTGCCGCGCCAGGCGGCGCCTTAGCCGCGGCGACCGCAGTCTCCACACTGGCATTGTCGGTGACCTTCATCCAGGTAAACGTGCTGCCCAGCTCCCGTACCTCAGTCTCGGCTCAATCCGTATCCAGGTGAACAGTGTCACCTTAGTGTCGCGCTGCGCGAGCAGGCTGGACGTGGCTGCGCCAAGGAAGCACGGCCATCACGATCGCATTGCGCGTCAAACAGCATGGGTTAATCCCTCTTATGTCAAACACGGCTATTGGTCCGGTTCTGACCGCCACTCCCGTCGGCTTAGCCGACAAAGCTATAACTGACGATCAGCCGGGCGAAGCTTCCCCCAAGCCGAGGCAGACTGCCACACTACCGCCCATGAAGCATTGGCTGTCGGGTGGAGGTAGTGTCTCAGTTTGAAATCGGACTGCTCTAGCCGTTCCGCTCGCATCCTGCCGCGGCTTCCCATATGCTTAGCGGAAAGCATGGAGGCTAGTGGCGTGGCAAAAACTTCCCTGGTCCCTTCACAAGGCGGATTATACCAACCGCCGGAACGTTTGACTCTCGCGTTTGTGGGATTCCCATGGCCATTGCGATCTGATTCGCTGTTCCCGCGCTGATGCGGGGAGGGCGTGTGATGGGCGTGGCGGTATCTTTAACGCGGCTGGATCATTCGTCGGCGGAGTTGCGCGGCCTGGCTAGGATGGAGGCGGGTGCGGTCGCCTGTCGTATCCTGGCCATCGCCCACGTGCTGGACGGCGCGTCGCGAGCCGAAGCGGCGGCGCTGTGCGGGATGGATCGTCAAACGCTGCGGGACTGGGTTCACCGGTTCAATGCCGACGGGATTGAGGGACTGACCAACAAGGTGGGATCTGGCCGCCCTCCGGCGTTGTCGGAGCCGCAGATGGCCGAACTTAAGGCCCTCGTTCTGGCCGGGCCGAACCTGGAACAGGACGGCGTGGTGCGGTGGCGCTGCTGCGACCTGCAAGGCGTGATCGCCACCCGGTTCGGCGTGACGGTGGCCGAGCGCACGGTGGGTAAGCTTCTACGTCGCCTGCGGCTGACCCGGCTACAGCCTCGCCCGCACAATCCCAAGCGGGACGAGGCGGCACAGGAGCTTTTTAAAAGGACTTCGCGACCCACGTAGCGGCGGCCCTGCCCGCTGAGGCCGCTGGCAAGCCCGTGGAGGTCTGGTTCGAGGATGAAGCCCGCGTGGGCCAGCAGGGTACCTACGGTGCGGTCTGGAACGAGGTCGGCTCGCGCCCCGCCGTGGCCCGCGACGACCGGCACGACTCCGTCTGGCTGTTCGGCTCTGTCTGCCCACAGCGCGCGATCGGCAGCGCCTTGGTTATGCCTTGGGTGGGCAGCGAGGCAATGAGCCTGCATCTCGAAGCGCTGAGCAAGGTGGTCAGTCCCGGCGCACATGCCGTGTTGGTGTGCGATGGCGCAGGCTGGCATCAAACGGGTGGGCGCCTCGTCGTGCCGGACAACGTCACCCTGCTGGCGCTGCCGAGCTACTCGCCGCAGCTCAACCCCATAGAGAATGTCTGGGCCTACCTGCGCGGCAACTACCTGAACCGGCGCGTGTGGGACAGCTACGACCAGATCGTCGACGCATGCTGCGCGGCGTGGAACGCGTTCATCAGCGACACCAACCGGGTCAGCTCAATCACACATAGAGAATGGGCAACGGTCAGAGGTTAGAGCCGTTGGTATTAGACAACATTTACGAGCTTCTCTCCGGCGGAGGCGCTGTTCTGGGGTGGGAACTCAGAATGTTGAGCGATCGCGACCAGCTTCTTTTTTACCAGTCGCCAAACGACGCTTGGGAGCGGATGCGTCCTAGTAAGGACTGGGTCCAGGCTCCTTCGCGGGAGAAGGGGAATGCCTAAGGGCCCCCGAGGCGAAAAGCGCCCTGCCGACGTGATCGGCAACGCCGTGAAGGTCATGCGCATCGCGACCGGCGAGGACGAAGAGACGTTGCCGCCGATCGCCAGCGCCGCTGCGCAACTCGGCAAGCTGGGTGGGGCCGCCCGCGCTGCCGGGATGACGCCGGAGCGGCGGGCGGAGATTGCTAAGAAGGCGGCGGCGAAGCGATGGAGTGAAAAGTAACTGGCTCCACCGCTGATCTTAGTTCGGCGACTTGGTTGAGCCTCCTAGGAGCCGCTTTTTCTGCCGTTTGATGTAATCTTCGAGCGCCTCCAGCATAGTCTCGTCCAGCTCGCCGTTAGCGATGAGCTTTAGGTATTGGGCTGGGCCCGACTCTTCGACAAACACAATCCGCTCACCACTCATAATCTCGATTCCTTTAGCCTCTGTCTTCGAGGGCGGCGGCAATGCACCTGCTGCATTCTTGCTGGCAGGAGTTGTAGTGTAGTCGTACTCGTCTCGCGCACTTCCGCCCTCATTGGCAGCGGCATCCTGAACGTCACCAAGGCTTTGGCCATGACTTTCGGTTGCGCCAGCTTGCTGCAAAAAGTGGTAAGTTTCCATGTAACTGCTGACCGCGCCGTTTATGGCGGCTGAAGCAAAACCCTCTCGTGCAAGGTATCCACGGAGGGCGTTGTCGGAAACAAAGCCGTCGGGCCACTGTTCTTTGATTGCTGCATACAAGTCCGGGGAATAGGCGGCCTCAAGAAGGGCGGCTTTACCTTCGTCCGGCGTTCGCGGGTGAAGCGCCCGTGCGGCTAGCGGTGTAACGCGTACGCCGCCCTTGCCCGCCTTCTCAATCAAGCCAAAATGAGAAAGGTTCGATAGCATTTTCGTGGAAGCGCCGGTAAGCCCACTGTAGCCTATGTCCTTCGTGGCCGCTTCTCGATCAATGACGTTCTGCCGATTTTTGGCGAACAGTTTCTTAGTAGAATCAATAGCTTGACTGAGGTTTACGTTGGGATAACCAGGGCTTTTAATACGCATAACCCGTCACCTTAAGATTGCTTCCCTCCAGGTTTAGGGCATTACCGCAATCTGCAGCAAGATAATTCGCTATTTTTTGGTAATGTCTTGACCACGGCACGTTACTGCTGTTTGATGCTCTGGGGCGATCCCAGGAGGTCGAATCGATGACGGGAAGGAGGGTCGGTCTAACCGTGGCACGGTCACCGCTGCGGGGCGGCCTATAAGCAAGAACCGCCCAACCCGGTGAGACGGGAAGGACGGTTCGTGGTGGTCCAAGGACGAAAGCGTGCAACCGGGGTGGTGCATAGCATCACCCCATTTTTTTGTGAATCCTGAAAACATCCTTGCCGGTAAGCATACGAGTTCATATCATGCTTAGCATGAACAAGCTCACGTCCGCCAAGCGAACCCACATCCTCACCCTCCTCTGCGAGGGCTCTTCTATGCGGTCGATCTCCCGCATTGCGGACGCGTCCATCAACACGGTAACGAAGCTGCTGGAGGACGCGGGCGAGGCCTGCGCCAAGCACCATGACGAGACGGTGCGCCAGGTCCGCAGCAAGCGCGTCCAGTGCGACGAAATCTGGTCGTTCAACTATGCCAAGCAGAAGAATGTCGAGGTTGCGAAGGCTGCCCCGGAGGATGCTGGCGACCTCTGGACTTGGACGGCGCTTGATGCCGACAGCAAGCTCATCGTCTCCTACCTCATCGGCGGCCGGGATGCAGGCTACGCGCACGAGTTCATGCAGGACGTAGCGGGCCGGCTGGCGAACCGCGTGCAGCTCACCACAGACGGCCACAAGCCTTACCTGCTGGCCGTAGAGGGTGCATTCGGCGCTGACGTGGATTACGCCCAGCTCGTGAAACTGTATGGCGCTGGCGTGCCCGGTGCCGGTCGCTACAGCCCGGCCGATTGCACCGGCATTCGCAAGTTCCGCATCGAAGGCAACCCGGAGAAGGCGCACGTCAGCACCAGCTACGTAGAGCGTTCGAACTTGACGATGCGGATGCACATGCGCCGGTTCACGCGGCTGACGAACGGCTTCTCCAAGAAGGCCGAGAACCACGGCCACATGGTTGCCCTCTACAGCACCTGGTATAACTTCGCCCGGCAGCACAAGACGCTGCGGTGCAGCCCCGCAATGGCGGCGGGCCTATCCAAGACGCTTTCGAGCATGGAGGACGTGGTGGCGCTAATTGATGCGCAGGCCGAGCCGACGAAGAAGCGCTGGGCGTATAAGCCGCGCGCGGCGAAGGCGGCTTAAGCTACTCCCGGAGGTAACATGGCGCGCGATGGCGGAGAGTTAGGCAGAGGCCTTCGTCGGAACATTGCAGCTTTGCAAAGTTCGATTGAACATCTCTGGAGTAAGCACGACATTCTAAAACAGGCCGGGCAGCCATTGGATCACGTTCTTGAAGGCATGCCTCAAGAGGTCACAAGCGACCTTGTCGCACTGCATCGTGCGATTTCCGAAATCCTCGCTCGTCGAATTTCAAACTGAGACACTACCGCCTCATCAGCCGACTTCCCTTAGTTTGAGGCAAATCGGCGCCGAAGTGCTCCACCGCTCTCGATTGACAGCCTCGCTGACAGGTCGAGCGCTTCCGTGAGCAGCCGGACTGCGTCCATCGGACGATTCTGCTCGGCCGCGACTTCTGCTGCCAGCCTGTTGTAGACGATCACCCCCGGCCAATTCCCGGCGTAACGGAAACAGCGTGATACGTCATCGGCGACGGTCTTCACGCTGTCGCCCCAAAGGCTGATGATGGCCTGGCCGAACACGTGATACCGCTGGGTCCGTCGCGCCGGCGGCTGGCCGTTCAGAAAGGCTTCCTGGCCGGCAAGATCCTGAAATCGGTAGATCGGCGTTCGCCTGCCATCTGGTAGAGTGTACGATCCATCGCGGCGTAGATATTGCTTAGCCGCGTCCAGATAGGACAGGAGGTCCTCGACCTCCGCCACCTCTTTGCCCAGAATACTGGCGACGGCCCAGGCACAGAAGCGGGGGCCAGCGATGCTTCCCGCTTCCAACGCCGACCGCACCGCTGGCAACGCGGATCCAACCGATCGTTTCCCTCCCTCGTCATCATCTTCGGCATCGCCGCCGTGCAGTGTGTCGACCGATACACGACATCCCACCGGCGATGACAGCCCGGCCCGGCCGCGGGCTGATGGCGGGAGTGCGATCTCCCTCGCGCGGCTTTGGAACACGAGGTTGTCGACCGCTTCACGCACCGGGCACAGCCCAGCCGCGCCGACCGGGCTATATGTGGCCACCGTCAGCAACTTGGCGGAGTAGCGCCGCAGCCCAAGGCACACGAGGAGATCGATCGTGTCCGGGTCGGCCCACTGCAGGTCGTCCCGCGCCAACACGATGGTGCTTCCGCTGGCGAAGTGTTCCAGCAGGGCACAGGCTTCCCGGACCATCGTCTGTGGCCACCAGTTTGGTCTCGACTGGTCCGGTAGCGGATCGCGGTCGGGACCAAGGCAATGCCGCCAACTCGGTGCATGAACGACCAGCGCCTGCGTCAGCGCCGCCGGATCCATCTGGCCGGTCAGGTCCTGCAGCAAGGCGATGGCCAATGAAAGCGGTTCGGGCGAGCCACGTGCCGGGGCGCCGTACGCAATCGCCGTCAGCACCTCCGACCCGCCCCTGGCTGCCTCGATAAAAGCGTCTAGCACGGCGCTTTTGCCCGAGCCGGCCTCACCGCTGATCACCAGGCAATCACGTTGCCCCGCTTTGGCCTGGTCGAATGCGACGGTCAACGCCGCGCTCTCCTGCTCCACTCCCTCTGGTACGCACGTGGAGGCGTCGGCCACGACCGCCTGCCGATCCGGCAAGCCACCCAGGAACCGATAGCCGCTACGCGGTCGGGTTTCGATGAACCGGGGCTGCCGGACATCGTCGTCCAGCAAGCGCCGCAGCGTTCGGATGTAGGTCTTGACGATCTCTGGCTGGACGAAACGCCTGCACCAGACGTGATCGAGGATTTCGTCCTGGCTGACGAGACGGCCGGGATTACGACGCAGGTAGTCCAGCACGTCGAAGGCTTTGGGCGGCATGTCCAACCGCTTGCGGCCCCGCCACAGGCATCGATTGCTGCGGTCGATGGTAAAACATGGCACGGCGAAGGCCGCGGGCTCGGGTGCGACTCTGGATAAGTGGCTCATTCCGCTCTCCCAAGCAGCCGGATTGATCCGGCCATGCCGACGTTTGTTCGGCTGTTTCGCGAACACTAGCCATAGCTGGGAGTAGACGGCAAGGGAGACGTGGCAGGCGGGTATCGTCCAGGGGGCCGGGTCAGGACGCGCCCCATGGAGGTTGCGCACGATATTTCACCCGGGCTTCACCAAGAGCATGACGGGATGTTGGATAATCGTGCCATGACCCAGCCCACTCATCTAAGCCGGTCCGGCCCCGACATGCCCATCCCGCTCGGTCCGGAGGCGGACACCCTGCGTCACCTGCTCAGCGACCGCTTCAGTTGCCGCGGCTTTCTGCCGCAGCCTGTCGGGCAACCGACCATGCAGGCGATGTTCGGCCTAGCGCAATTCGCGCCATCTGGATGCAACAGCCAGCCTTGGCACGCCATCGTCACGAGCGGTGCCGCCACGGAGCGTTTCCGCGCCGCATTGGCGGCGCAGGCAGAAGCAGGTCCACAGACGCCCGACTTGCCATTCCCATCGGAGTACCGCGGCATGTACCGGCAACGCCGGCGGGATGCGGCTTGGGGCCTTTATCGCAGCCTGGGGATCGCCCATGGCGACCGGGCAACTTCCGTGGGGGAGATGCGGCGCAATTTCAGCTTCTTCGGCGCGCCGCACGTGGCGATCATCACCACGGACGAGGCGCTCGGCCCTTATGGGGTGGTCGACACGGGCATCTATCTCGGCACTTTGCTTCTGGCGGCGCACAGTCTCGGCATCGCGGCCGTTCCGCAAGGAGCCGTGGCGGAACACTCGGCGTTTATCCGGTCGTACCTCGACGTTCCTCCCGGCCGGCTGGTGGTGTGCGGGCTTTCTTTCGGCTACGCCGATCCCGCACACCCCAGCAACCATTTTCGGACCGACCGTGCTCCGCTGACCGATGCGGCCACGTTCCTCACCGAGTGAGCGTCAAGCCCGCGCGCGACGGAGCGATTCACGCGCAACGATCATCTTCATGATCTGTGCGGTGCCGTCCCCGATCTCCAGTCCCATGACATCCCGCATGCGTTGCTGGTGCGGCATGTCGAGCGACCAGCCGTAATGCCCGTGGCACAGCAGGCACTGCCGGATCGCCTCGAACGCCGTTTTCGGCGCAAGCCACTTGCACATCGCCGCTTCCGACGTGTGCGCGCGATTGTCGTCGCGCAATCCGAGCGTGCGGTAGCAAAGCCGGCGAGCAGCCTCGATCAAGCCCTCGAATTCCGCCAGCGGGAAGGTGAAGCCTTGATGTTCGGCCAACGGCTTGCCAAAGGTTTGGCGCTCGTTGGCGTAACGCCACGTCTCATCCAGCGACGCCTGTGCGGCGCCGGTGCACATCAGCCCGATCATGGCCCGGTTGAAGTCGAAGCCGGACATGACTTCGTAGAAGCCCTTGCCCTCCTCGCCCAGCCGGTGCTCCATCGGCACTTCCACCTCGTCGAAGAACAAGGAGCCACGGCCGACGATCTTGCTTCCCAGGTCGTTGAACCGCGTGCGCGACAACCCCTTGCTGTCGGAGGGCACCAGGAACGCCGTGACGCCGCGACCGCCTTCCTCCGGGGTGCC
This sequence comes from Acetobacteraceae bacterium, assembly GCA_965199555.1. GTDB lineage: Bacteria > Pseudomonadota > Alphaproteobacteria > Acetobacterales > Acetobacteraceae > LMUY01. The sequence continues at coordinate 272,522 of CBDASJ010000008.1, forward strand.
GGTGCGGGCGAACACCACGAAGCCATCGGCCTGGTCGGCCATGCTGATGGAGGTTTTCTCGCCGGACAGTATGTATCGGTCGTTACGACGCTCCGCCTTCAGGCGGAGCCGTGCGGCGTCCGACCCGGCGGATGGCTCCGTTAAGCCGATACCCAGCAGCTTCTCGCCTTGCACGATCTGCGGCACCCATTCGCTGGCCACCGCTTTGCTCGCGTTCCGCGCGATCACCTGGCCCAGCAACGAGCCAGAGGACTGCACGTAGGCGACATTGAAGTCGCCATAGGACAATGCCTCGATAACGACGCCACTGGCGACGTTGGTCAGGCCAAGGCCGCCATATTCCTCCGGCAGCTCCGGCCCGATGAAGCCCAACGCTCCCATCTCGCGCATCATGCCGCGGTCCAAGACGCTTTCCTGTTCGCGAGCCTGGTAGCGAGGAAGCAGCTTTTCCCGTGCATACCGGAACGCGGTTTCCCGCAGTTCCGGGTATTCATCTGGATCGTGCATGCGACAGTCCTTCAATCAACCATGGTGAGGCCGCCGCTGACGCTCAACACCTGGCCGGTGATGTAAGACGCGCGGTCCTCGAGGAAAAACATGATGGGTCCGGCGATATCCTCCGGCTGTGCCAAGCGACCGAGCGGGATTGCCCGCAACATGCCCTGCACAATCTTGGTGACGTTCTCGCCAACCTGCTCGAACATCAGCGGTGTCTCGGTCGGCCCGGGACAAACACAATTCACCCGGATGTTGTGCCGGGCCATCTCACGGGCCAAGGCTTTGGTGAACGCGATCTGCCCGCCTTTTGCGGCCGAATACACCACTTCCCCGCTACTGCCGACCCGGCCCGCATCGCTGGACGTGTTGATGATGACACCGCGCTTGGCCGCGATCATCGGGTCCAGCACCAGCCGCGTGATGCGGATGACGCCGAGGAGATTTATGTCAAGCAGTTGCTCCCACAACGCCGGATCGTTGTCGAGAAACGGTTGCACCCGGTCCCAGCCAGCGACGTTTACCAGCGCGTCGGCGGCGCCCCCGAACTCGGCATGGGCATTGTCCACGAACGACGCGCACAGCTCGGGATCGGTGATGTCCAATCGCGCGAAGGAGATCGAGAGGTTCTCCGCCCTGGCCTCTTCCAGCATTGCGGCACCGGTGTCCGGATTGCGATCCCCGACAAACACGCGGGCGCCGTTGCGCGCCAGCAGGAAGGTTGTCGCCTTGCCGATGCCGGAGGCTCCCCCGGTCAGTATGATTGATTTACCGTCCAGCACCATTGATGCACTCTTCACGATGATTTCGACAAGAAGTTCGCTACCAAGCGGCGCGTTTCCGGCGTGCCCAGCAGGTGGCGGACGTTCGCCACCTCCGCTGCCTCACCATCCCTGCTGATCCCACCCGCGGCGGCAATGCAGGCCTTCGCGGCGGCAACGGCATGCCTCGGCAAGCGGGCATAGTCTTGCGCAATGTCGCGCGCGCGCGCGCCCAACTCGGCTCGGGGGCTTACCCATTGCACGAGGCCGATCCGATGCGCCTCCAGACCGTCGACCACTACACCGCCCAGGATCAGCCGCAAGGCCTGCGGCCTGCCGCATAGCAGCGTCAGCCGCTGGGTCCCGCCAGCACCGGGAATCAGGCCCAGGCCGACTTCCGGCAGACCGAGCCGGGCCTCCTCCGCCGCCACCCGGAGATCGCATGCCAGGGCCAGTTCCAGTCCGCCACCCAACGCCGCACCACTGATTTCGGCCAAGGTAACCGCGCCCAACTCCTCGATCCGGCGGAACAGCGCCTGGTAGCGGGCGCCGACCTCTGCCTGCACGGCGGGATCCAGGTCGAAGTTATCTCGGAGCTGCTTGAGGTCCGCCCCGGCGGAAAACGCCTTCACCGCGCTGCGCAGATGCAGCAATGACCAGTCCTGACGGGCGGCCAGCATGTCCAGGCTGCGGTGGAAATCCGCGATCCAGGCATCGTTCATCGCATTGACCGGTGCCCGGCTCAACGTGAGCGTGGCGATACCGGCTTCCACGCTGACCTCCATCGTGGCATCCGGCGGCATGCTCAGCCGCCTTTCTGCCGGCGTCGTGCCGCGCGGAAATCCGGCTTGCGCTTCTCCATGAACGCCTTCACGCCCTCACGCGACTCTTCGCTAATGTAATAGAGCGCCAGCGCCTCCAGCCCGAGGTTGCCGATGCCTGCGATGTTGTTGGTGTCGGCGTTGAACGAGCGCTTGGCGATGGCGATTGCCGTCGGGCTGCGCTCCATGATCTCCTGGCACCAGCGGTCGACTTCCTCGTCGAGCTGTTCGGCCGGCACCACTTTGTTGACCAGGCCCATCTGATACGCTTCGGCCGCACTGTAGCGGCGGCACATATACCAGATTTCACGCGCCCGTTTCTCCCCCACCACGCGGGCGAGATAGGCCGTGCCCCAACCCGGATCGACCGAGCCCACCTTCGGTCCCACCTGGCCGAAGACCGCCTTCTCCGACGCAATGGTCATGTCGCACATCGTCGCAATGACGTTGCCGCCGCCGATGGCGTAGCCTTGGACGCGGGCAATGACCGGAATGCGGACGTCGCGGATGGCACTGTGGAATTCTTCAATCGGGATACCGACCACGCCGCGGCCGCTGTAGGTGCCAGAATGCTCGGACTGGTCGCCGCCCGTGCAGAAAGCACGGTCCCCAGCCCCGGACAGGACGGCCACGCCAACCGAGTCATCGGCGTCCGCGTCCCGCAAGGCGTCGGTCATCTGCTCGATCGTCTGCCCACGGAAGGCGTTCATCACTTTTGGACGGTTGATCGTGATGCGGGCGACGCCGTTCACCTTCTCATAGTCGATATCGGTGTAGTCCATGCCTGCCTCCCGGATGCCATCGCCGGATTAGCAGTCTTCAGCCCATCCAGCGTGAAGGCCCGGTGGAGTTCGCATGACGTGGCGGCGCTCTGGCCGTTTACGCCGATTCCACCACCCCTTCACATCCCGCCGTCGCAGGCATGGTTTCGTGGGTCTTCGATGAGGGAGGCGCCGGACAGATGGGACGAGGGTCATGAGCTCGTTTGCAGGCTGGCAGGATGTCGGCGTTGCCGTACAACGAGAGATGCACTTCGGGGATCGGGTCGTCACCTGCTTCGTTGACCGGCCGTTTAGCTACACTGCAATGCTGCAGGATGCGGTGCGTCGCCGTCCGCATGGCGAGGCCCTGGTCGCGGATGGCGAGCGCCTGAGCTGGGCGGAGCTGGAACAGCGCTCCTCCGCACTGGCGCGTGGACTGCTGGCCCGCGGCATCCAGCACGGCGACCGCATCGGCCTGCTGCTGGGCAACCATGTGGAGTTCGTGCTGGCATTGCTGGCGGCGGCGCGGATCGGCGCCATCGTCGTGCCGGTCAACATCCGTGAACAGGCACCCGGTGTCGCCAAGGCGTTGAGCGCGAGCGGCGCCTGCGCCATCATCCACAACACGGAATTGTCCGGGCTGCTGCCGCCGCTGGATGAAACGTCGGCGCTGCGGTTGCGCATCGCCCGCACGTCCTGCCCGGGTTCGATCGATTTCGCCGATGTGCTGGACAGCGGGGACGGGCCGGACTGCCTGCCGGTGACCGAAGAAGACACATTACTGATCCTGTACACCTCCGGTACGACCGGCATACCCAAAGGCGTCGAATTCTCCCATTTGTCCGTCATACATTCGGCGATGCATTCGGAGATTTGCGCGAAGCTGACCGAAGCGGATCGCAGCGTGATCGCGATCCCGTTGAGCTTCACCGGCGGCGTCGTCTCCGCCTTCACACCAATGGTTCGCTGCGCCGGGACTGTGATCCTACTGCCGGAATTTAAAGCCGCAAACTTCCTCGCCACGGCGGCCGCGGAGCGGATGACGCACACGCTCATGGTTCCCGCCATGTACGAGTTGTGCTTGCGCCAGCCGGAATCCGGTCTCGACCTGTCGCACTGGCGCGTCGGCGTATTCGGCGCGGCGCCGATGCCGGCGGTGACCGTGGAACGCCTGGCGGTCCGCTTCCCCCGCTTGCACCTACAGAACTCCTACGGCGCCACGGAATCGGGTGGCCCATCCGTGTTCATGTCGGCTGAGGAAAGCGCGTCTCACCCGGACAGCGTCGGTCGCGCCCTGACCTGCGTCGAATTGTGCGTGATGGACGAAGCGGGACGGGAACTGCCACCCGGCGAAACCGGCGAGCTGTGGATCCGCAGCCCGGCCAACGGGGCCCGGTTCTGGAATGATCCGGAGTCCGCGCGTCGGGAATACATTGGCGGATGGTGGCGGTCCGGCGACATCGCCAGCCTTGACGAAGCCGGTCGCCTGCGTCTGATGGACCGGAAGAAAGACATGCTGAACCGGGGAGGGTTGAAGATCTCTTCGACCCAGGTCGAATACGCCCTGCACGAGCACCCCGACGTGATCGAATGCGCCGTGATCGGCCGGCCCGATCCGGTATTGGGCGAGCGGGTCCATGCCGTCGTGCGGCTCGCCGACCCGGCGGTGACGGCGGAGACGCTGCGGGCCTTCCTGATGACGCGGTTAGCGGACTACAAGGTGCCGGATTTTATCGAATTGTCCGCGACGCCGCTGCCTCGTAACCTGAACGGCAAAGTGATGAAGCATGAACTCCGAAACGCCGTCCTGGCGACCCTATCGCCGATGTGACGGTGAGTCCGATAGCCGACAGACGTTCGGGTTCAGTTGACCGAACGTGGTGACCTGAGGCATGTTTGCCGGGTCAAAGTGACATCTGCCACGCCCATGCTTGCCCGCGAAGGATCACCGATCAATGTCCACGGTTCTTAATTGGCGGCGCCAGACCATGACGTGCCGTTCTCATCCTTGGCTGGCGTGCTAGTCCATGGATTTCAGTTACTCGGCCAAGGAAGATAGCTTCAGACAGGAAGCCCGCTTGTGGATCCGTGCGAACCTCCCGCAGGGTTGGGGCAAAACCGTTCACGAGTCGGCGAACGAGCGCGAACGCTACATGTTTCGTCTCGAGTGGGAGAAGAAGCTCTTTGCTGGTGGATGGGCAGGGCTCGCTTGGCCGCGTGAGTACGGTGGCGCCGGTGCGACACTGGTCGAGCAGGCGATCCTCGCGGAGGAGTTGGCGAGTGCCTCTGCCCCTGAGGGGCTGAACATCATCGGTCGGAACCTGACGGCTCCCACCCTGATGCATCACGGCACCGAGGCGCAGCGGCAACGCTTCTTGCCGAAGATCCTGTCCTGTGAGGAGGTCTGGTGCCAGGGGTTCTCCGAACCCAATGCCGGCTCCGACCTTGCTGCAGTCCGCACCACAGCAGTGCGCGAAGGCGACGAGTTCGTCGTCAACGGTCAGAAAGTCTGGACCAGCTTCGCACAGTATTCTCACTGGTGCTTCATGTTGGTCCGCACCGACCCGGCGGCACCCAAGCACAAGGGCATTTCCTTTCTCCTGGTGGATCTGCAAACGCCGGGCATCACCGTGCGCCCGTTGCGGCAGATCTCTGGCGAGAGCGAGTTTAACGAGACGTTCTTCGACAATGTGCGCGTTCCCGTCGAGAACCTGGTTGGCGGGCTCAACGAAGGCTGGAAGATCGCCATGACCACCCTGGCGCATGAGCGGGGTCCGGAAGACGCGCTTGCCCGTCAGATCCGGTTCAAGCGCGAGCTAGGAGTGCTGCTGGATGTGGCTCAATCGCAACGCCGGGGCAACCGTGCGGCGGTCGACGATGCCTCGCTGCGGCAGAAGCTGGCAACGTCGGTGATCGAAATCGAGTTGATGCGGCTGAACTGCCTGCGCAGCTTTTCGAAGATGATTCAGGGCAAGCAGCTCGGCCCGGAATCGTCGTTCCAAAAACTCTATTGGAGCCATGTGGCGCAACGCATGTATGAGACGGCGCTCGAGACCATCGGTCCCGAGGCAGCGCTGGCGCCGGGTGACCCGGCCGCGCCGGCTGCCGGGTTGTTCCAGAACAGCTATCTGCAATCCCGCGCATTCACCATCTACTCCGGAACGTCCGAGATCCAGCGCAACATCATTGCCGAGCGGGTGCTCGGGCTGCCGAAGTCGCCATGAACTTTGACTTTGGGGCTGACCAGTATGCGATGTGGGACAGCGTCCACAGCTTTCTCGCGGACCAATGGAGTACCGGCAAGCTTCGCGCCCTGGCGGATGGTGACGGGTTCGATGCTGCGCTTTGGCAAGGGCTCACCGGAATCGGCTTGCCGGCGATGCTGCTGCCGGAAGCGCACGGGGGCTTGGGTTTGTCGTTCGTCGATCTTGCCTTGGTCCTGGAAGAGTTTGGGCGTGCCTTGGTGCCGGGGCCGCTGGTCGAGACGACGCTCGCCGCGGACGTGGTCGCCCGGTTCGGCACCCCACAGCAGCAAGCAACCCTGCTGCCTGCCATCGCCGAAGGGGCATGCCGAGTCGTGCCCGCGGTGACCGAGGCCGGCAGCGACGGCGAACATGGGCTTCCTATGTCACGCCTTACCAAGACGGCGGACGGCTTTGTGCTGAATGGCCGCAAAATCCTCGTGCCCTACGCCGGGACGGCGGATTGCCTGCTCGTCTCCGTTCGCTTCGATGAAGCGGACGAGGCCGGTCTGGTTCTGGTCGATCCGTCCGCACCTGGCGTCACCCGCCGGTCCCACACGCTGTTCGACTTTGCTTCACGAGCGGATGAGGTTGTTTTCGCCTCCGTGCCGCTGGCAGCAACGAGTGTGCTCGGTGGATCACCGTCTTCGGCCGCCCTGCAACGGTTGCTTGACGCGGGCGCCGCCGCGAGCGCCTTGCAGCTTACCGGCATCGCCGGGCAGATGCTTGATATGGCTGTGGACTACATCGGGCAGCGCGTTCAGTTCGGCCGGCCGATCGGGGCCTTCCAAGCGCTCAAGCATCGCTGCGCGGATATGCTGGTGCAGGTGGAAACCAGCCGTACCGCCGCATACTACGCAAGCTGGGCGATGTCTTCCGGCACCGCCGAGGAAGCTGCCAAAGCCGTTTCCATGGCCAAGGCATTTTGTGGTGATGCGGCAAGGTCCGTGTGCAACGAGGCCATTCAGCTTCATGGCGGCGTTGGTTTCGCTTGGGAGCTCGATCTACACTTGTACCTCCGACGGGCCAAGTCGTTGGAGTACGCGTTCGGCGACGCGAGCGTCCACCGGGAACGCGTGCTGGCGGCAGCGCTGGCGGCCCAGGGAATGGCTCCTGGATAGAGCGATCTCAGCCATCTCGTTCGCCCGCCGGCGTGCCACACGACCATCTGCAGTGAGAAATTTACGACCCGCGTAGCGGATGCAAGCGGAGGTGGGGCTGATGTCGGAGACGGACAGAACGTCGGGCCCTGTTGCATCACCCGGCCCCCTCGATGGGGTACGAGTGCTGGAGTTGGACGGCATCGGTCCCGGGCCGTTCTGCGGGATGTTGTTGGCGGATATGGGCGCGGATGTAGTACGGCTCGAGCGCGCGGGTGGATCGATGACCAGCCCAGCCGGCATCCAATCCCAATTCGACATCACCAACCGCAACAAGCGTTCGATGATTGTAGACCTCAAATCGCCGGCCGGCGTCGATACTGCCCTGCAGTTGGTGGAGCGGGCCGACATATTGATCGACCCGTTCCGGCCCGGGGTGACAGAGCGGCTCGGTCTGGGCCCGGAGGACTGCAATGCCCGCAACCCGCGCCTCGTATACGGTCGCATGACAGGCTGGGGCCAAGACGGACCGCTGGCGCAGGAAGCGGGGCACGACATCAACTACATCGCTCTCAGCGGCGCCTTGGGGTCGATCTGCTCGGCGGACGGCGCGCCTGTCATCCCGCTCAACCTGGTTGGCGATTATGGTGGAGGCGCCCTCTACCTGGCATTTGGCCTATTGTGCGCTCTGCACGAAAGCAAACACTCCGGCCGCGGACAGGTGGTGGATGCGGCTATGACGGACGGTGCGGCAAGCCTCATGTCGGTGTTCTACGGCTTGCGTGCCGCGGGCAATTGGCCCGGTTCGCCCGGCGAGAACCTGATCGACGGGGGTGCGCCCTACTACAACGTCTACGAAACGGCCGACGGCGGCTACGTAAGCGTCGGTGCGTTGGAGCCGAAATTCTACGCCGCCTTGCTACGCTGCCTCAGCATCGATCCGGGAAGCTTGCCGCCGCAGACTGACCCATCGGGTTGGCGGGCCACTAAGGCAAGGTTCGCAGAGACTTTCCGCACCCGCACCAGAGCCGAATGGATCGCCGCCATGGTGAACCAGGATGCATGCTTTGCGCCCGTGCTACGGCTGGATGAAGCCCCTGACCACCCGCACAATCATGCGCGCGGGACCTTCCAGACACTGGACGGTGTTGTTCAGCCAGGCCCAGCACCTCGTCTCAGCCGTACCCCTGGCACCTTGCGCACATCCGCCCCGGGGCGGGGCCAACATCAGGCGGACATCCTGCGCGACTGGCTAGGACCGGTTGGTTCTGCCCGGAACACCTCAGGGCCGGACAAAAGACGCCAGGAGTAGCCGCCGCCAAGCAAAGCCAAATCTACATCGATTCCACCCGGTCTTCACCTGCGCGAGAGCTGTGCGTCTTAGAACAGTTCACAGACCCCACGACGCGCTGAGAGCTACCCGGTTGTATGGTTCTGAAGCGTTTGTTTCTGTGCGTGTCGCCCCGACAAGAATGTGGAAATACGAAATGGAAACGATGACCATACCCCGGCGCAGCCTCATCAAAGTGGGCGTTTCCGCAGTGGGCGCTACCGTCCTCAGTAAGCCGGCGATCCTGCGCGCTCAAAGTGCCGACGCGGTGAAAATCGGTGTGCTCGGGGATTTCTCGACCGCCTATGCCAGCGTCGGCGGCCCCGCTCTTCTCGAGGGCGTGAAGATGGCAGCCGAGGATGCCGGGTCGATCCTGGGCAAGCCGGTGGAGGTCGTATCAGCCGATACCCAACTCAAGCCCGACATTGCCAGCGCGATCGCGCGCAAGTGGTATGACGCGCAAGGCGTGGACGTCATCACCGACCTTCCGACATCGGCCATGACTTTCGCGGTGATGGATATTGCCCGCGAGCGCAAGAAAGTCGTGTTGGCCACCAGTGCATCAAGTTCGGACATCACCGGTTCGCATTGTTCACCCTATGTGGCGCACTGGACATACGACACGTACTCCGTTGCTCATTCGACACCTACGGTTCTGGCCAAGCAGGGCGCTAAGACTTGGTTTTTCATCTCGCAAGACACGGTTGCGGGTGCCGTCTCGGAAAGGGACTTTACCGAGGTAATAAAAGGCGTGGGGGGCACCATCGTCGGCTCGGTCAAAGTGCCGAATAACACGGATGACTACTCGTCATTCCTACTGCAAGCGAGGGACTCGAAAGCCGACGTCATCATATACAGCGTCGCTGGAACGGACGCGGTCCGCGTCGTGAAGCAAGCCGCCGAATTTGGTGTCATGCAAGGCGGCCAGAAGATGACGGGGGTGTATACAATGCCCGACGACATCAAAGCGATGGGTCTGGACATCGCTCAGGGCCTTATCTACGCCACAGCCTTTGATTGGAACCTCAATAACGACTCACGTGCATTCTCCAAAAGATTCCTTGCTCGCACTGGTAAAATGCCCAACATGGACATGGCCGGAAGCTACAGTGCCGTGCTGAACTATTTGAAAGCTGTGCAGGCTGCGGGCACCAAGGACGCCGACCGGGTTATGGCGACGTTACGGTCGATGACCTTCAATGATCCGTTTGTTCAGGGCGGCACGCTCCGTGTGGACGGCCGTATGGTGCACGGTATGTACATCATGCAGGTAAAGTCTCCAGGCCGGTCAAGCGGTGAGTGGGACTTGGCGCAAGTGATTGCCGATGTTCCAGCCGACGTCGCAGTTCGGCCACTCAGTGAAGGACACTGCCCCTTGGTGAAGTGAAGACTGAGATCATGGAAGGACTCAAGGTCGGTGATGGCGCGAGTTTCTCGCGCACGATCGCTGAATGTGATATCTACAACTTTGCCGGCCTGACCGGGGATTTGGCACCCCAGCATCTAGACGAGGCCATGATGCGGCGGTCCGCCTTCGGGAAACGCATCGCGCACGGCGCCATGATGGTCGGCTTCATGTCCCGGGTCTCTACCATGGCGGTCGCTGGGGTAGTCAGCACAGACGGATCCGAGACCCTGGTAAACCAAGGTTATGACCGGATTCGCTTCGTGGCACCAGTCTTCATCGGCGACACGATCACGGTCACTTACCGTGTGACTGAGTTGGATGCTGTAAAGCGCAGAGCCAAGGCCGAAGTGCGTATTACGAACGAAAGCGGCGCGACGGTGGCAATTGCGGTGAACATTTTGCGTTGGGTCACGACCACCGCTTCCACGGTCGTGGAGAAGAAGCAGTCTGTTTGTCTGCTTCACCAACCATAATCCAGCCGACAGCCAATGCTTCATGGGCGGTAGTGTGGCAGTCTGCCTCGGCTTGGGGGAAGCTTCGCCCGGCTGATCGTCAGTTATAGCTTTGTCGGCTAAGCCGACGGGAGTGGCGGTCAGAACCGGACCAATAGCCGTGTTTGACATAAGAGGGATTAACCCATGCTGTTTGACGCGCAGTGCGATCGTGATGGCCGTGCTTCCTTGGCGCAGCCACGTCCAGCCTGCTCGCGCAGCGCGACACCGCTGGACAGCTTCTTTCTGCCACTAAGGGCGGGTTGCGCCATTGTGGCCGTGCGACGTCGCTGCCTTCACCGAAGCGGTAGGTCGCCGTCCCCCCATCCCGTCGACCTGTCTACACGGTTACAGACGGTTACACGGTTACAGACGGCCCAGTTGCGTGGGGCAGTTGCTTGGACCCGGACACCCCGACGGACTGTTTCGAATTCAACGTTTCAGATCATGACACCCTTTTATATCCAGAGCTGACCCTCCCTGACGGGGCACGGCGCTTGCCCAAGGTAAGGATTATTCTTACCATGGCCCATGATCACCAGCAAGCTTACCAGCAAGGCGCAAACGACAATTCCGCAGCCCGTGCGCGCGGCGTTGCGTCTGCGCGAAGGCGATGAGATTGCCTATGTCATCGAGCCAGGTCGAGTCGTGCTGACCCGGGCTCAATCCAACAGCGCGGCCGACGATCCGTTCAGGACGTTTGCCGAGTGGGACAGCCCAGCTGACACCGAGGCCTATGCCGGGCTTTGAGGTGTGGGACCTGGTGAAGGTGCCATTCCCCTACACCAACCGCCCGGTGCAGCAGCGACGCCCGGCCTTGGTCGTCGCGGTCCCAGTCGCCCCAGGGGCGCCGGAGCTGCTTTGGGTGCTGATGGTGACGAGTGCAGCCAATCGTGGCTGGCCAGGTGACGTCGCCGTGTCCGACCTGACCGCCGCGGGGCTGCCGGAAGCATCCGTCGTGCGGTCCGCCAAGGTTGCCACGATCGAGGCACGGGATGCCGAGCGCATCGGGCATCTTCCATCCGAAGACCGGTCCCAAGTTGCGATGGCAGTGCGCGGCAGCCTCGCGCAGCTTCTCGCCACCTGACTTTTTAAATCCTGCACCGAGGGGCCTTGAGCCAAATCCGCATCCCTGTCCGCCCTTATCTGGTCTGTCGCCGACCTGCTTCGCGGCGACTACAAGCCGTCCGAATACGGCCGCGTCATCCTGCCTTTCACCGTGCTACGCCGGTTGGATTGCGTGCTGGCCCCAACCAAGGCCGCCGTGCTGGCCGAGAAGGCGACCAAGGAGCCGCTCGGCATCGACCCCGAGCCCTTCCTGCTGCGCGTCGCCAAGCTGGGTTTCGTCAACACGTCGCCCTTCGACCTGAAGACGTTGATGGGCGACCAGGACAACCTGCTCACCAACCTCGCCGCCTACATCCGCGGCTTCTCCCCAGCCGTGCGCGACATCTTCGAGCGGTGGGATTGCCCCGGTTTTGTGGACACCCTGAAGCTTTCGCCAGAGGTGTTGCTGATGCCCAGAACCCGTCCGCCGTATTCAGGCGGTGGTGCTGGACGCGTGGAGCCGCAAGGTCGTCGGCTGGTCGATGGCCAACACCCTGCATACCGAGCTGGTGCTGGCCGCGATGGAGATGGCGATCGGGCAGCGCCGGCCGAACGACGTCATCCATCACAGCGACCAGGGCAGCCAATATACGTCCGTGGCGTTCGGCAAGCGCTGCGGCGAGGCTGGCGTGCGGCCGTCGATGGGATCCGTGGGTGACGCCTACGACAACGCCATGGCCGAGAGCTTCTTCTCGACCCTGGAAGCAGAGTTGCTAAGCCGCCGCCGGTTTACGTCCCAAGTCGAAGCGAGGATGGCCTGCTTCAGCTACATCGAGGGCTAGTACAACCCCGTCAGGCTGCACTCGGCCCTGAGCTACCGTTCACCCATGGCCTACGAAGCCAGCATGCAAACAGCAGAAGCCGACACGTAGTTCCCACGCCCACAAACCGTCCACAAGATCGGGGCAACCTCAATTTCAACCTCAGATTTCACCTGGTCCACCCGCGACAGCGGGGCTCGCGCGCCGGGTGGTCAGCAAGGCCGAGTGGCTGCCGGGATCAGCCAGCGACAAGGTTAACCCGCGCTTCGTGGTCACCTTGCTCCCGTCCGCCGAGGCCTCTGCCCGGCACCTGTGTGCGGCGGTCTACTGCGCACGCGGCGAAATGGAGAACCGGATCATGGAATGCCAGCTCGACCTGTTCGCCGACCACACCTCGGCTGCCACGATGCGGGCCAATCAGCTGCGGCTGTGTGGTTCGCCTCGGCTGCCTACGTGCTGCTGTGCGTGCTGCAGCAGATCGGGCTGGCGCACACTCAATTCGCCGCCGCCTGCGGCACGATCCGCCGGCGGTTGCTTCCACTCGCATTTGCAACCCAGTTGCGCGCCTGCACTTGCACGATCCTTGCAACATGTTACTGATATCGTAATAAGCGAAGGCTTTGAGGTTATGCTGAAAACTTGTTCATAGAGGCAGCCTTCGTCACACTATGCCTAATTAAGCAGCATTCTAACTATTGGGCGGATACTCTTAAATACGGCGCTTGGGTTCCACGCTGAGTGTCACTGCGCCGAGGCAGGTATCCTACGCGCTGTATTCATTCCCCATTGACCCCGGAGAGCCTGAACATGACCGGCAAGCCTTCATGACGATCCTGTGGCCGATCGGGCGCGCAGTCCGATTGGCGGCTGTCGCAGGTTGTCTTTGCGCGAGTGCCACGACGCATGCGGCGGACTTGAAGAAAGTCACCATTGTCCTGAGCACCTCCGACCAGGACGTGTCGTACGAGCCGTATGGCCCGTCCGCCCAGCAGATGGGCTGGTTCAAGGATGAGGGGCTGAACGTCACGATCCAGACGGCGCCCAGCACCGGGCAAGTTATCCAACTTGTCCTGGCGAACAACGCGCAGTTCGGCCAGGTCTCGCCGGATTCCCTGCTCCTGGCCGGGGCGCAGCAGCCAACGCCGTTGCGCTACGTCTACACCATCGCCCGCAAGCAGATATGGGGCGCGGTGGTGCTGCCGTCATCGCCAATCCAGACCTTTGGCGACATGAAGGGCAAGGCCATCGGCCTACCGTCCTAATCGCCGGCGATCAGCGCCTTCGTGGGCGCCCGCATGCACGACGACAACGCCGACCTGCAGGACGTGAAAATTGTGGCGGCAGGCTACGGCATCACGTCCATGGAGGCGCTGAAGAGCGGTACGATCGCTGCGTTCATCGCGTGGCCCGGCTTGTTCGCGTCCTTGAGAATGCCGGCTATAAGCTGCGGCAACTGCCCGACGCACCCTGGCAGAGCGGCTATTACGGCATCGGCCTGGGCGCACGCGACGATTACATCCAGCAGAACCCGGACGTGGTCGCCAAGATCGGCCGCGGCCTGGCGCGCAGCGCCGTCGCGTTGAAGACCAACCCGGAGGCTATGGTTCGTGCGTTCTGGAAGGCTTACCCGACCCGGGCGCCGCTGCCCGGGGAGGATGAAGCCGCCGCCGTGACCAAGCGACTCAACATCCTTCGCGCGACCGCGGCGCAGATGCGCGTGGATGTTACCGGTGACGTTGGCGTGGGGTTCGCAGGACGATGCGACCTGGGCACGCCACGTGCAGAACCTGGTCGACACCAAGCAACTGGCGAAGCCGATCGATCCGGCGCCTTATTACACAGACGCCTTTATCGCCCAATACAACGCGTTCGACCACAACACGGCCCAGGGCAAGTGAGCGGGGCGGCGTCCCCGCGCGACATTCGCGTCGACCGTGCGAGGAAGCTATTTCGCACCAAGGAAGGCCGTGAAACGACGGCGCTGGCCGAAACTAGCTTCTCCATCGCTGGGGGAGAGTTCGTGTCCCTGGTGGGCCCCAGCGGCTGCGGCAAGTCCACCCTGCTCCGCGTCATCGCCGGGCTGCTCCCCGCCACCGCGGGAACGGTCCTGGTGGGGGAGCGCCCGCTGGCTGGTCCGTCGCCGCAGGTCGGCATCGCCTTCCAGCGCCCGGTGCTGCTGCCGTGGCTGACGGTCGGCGGCAACGTCGCCCTGCCGGCGGAGTTGGCAGGGCGCTGGTCCCGCACGGAGATCGCCCGGCGCATGGAGAGCCTGCCGGACATCGTTCGGCTGAACGGCCAGGCCGCGCGGATGCCGCGGGAACTGTCCGGGGGCATGCAGCAGCGCGTCGCCATCGCACGGGCCTTGATGACCGACCCCGGCGTCCTGCTGATGAACGAACCGTTCGGCGCCTTGGACGCGCTGACGCGCGAGCACCTGAACGACGAACTGCTCGCAATCTGGGAACGGACGCAGCCGACCGTGTGTTGATTTTCGCTGAGATCTGACCCGTGGTTTTCGTCGAGATTTGACCCGTCTTGCGGTATCTCCCGCGTGCTGCGGGCGTGGGTCAAGCGGGTGTTTTGGTTCTCCTGCTTTTTCCGTCTGCCGAGCTGTTCCTGAACCGGAAGCTGTCGTTGCCGGTTTCCAGGATGTGGCAGTGGTGTGTGAGCCGATCGAGCAGCGCCGTCGTCATCTTGGTGTCGCCGAAGACGTCGCCCCATTCGCTGAAGCTCAGGTTGGTGGTGATCACCACGCTGGTCCGCTCGTAGAGCTTGCTGAGCAGGTGGAATAGCAGCGCGCCGCCCGATGAGCTGAACGGCAGATAGCCGAGTTCGTCCAGGACCACGAGATCCAGGCGGAGCAAGCGATCGGCGAGTTGCCCGGCTCTGTTGGCGGTCTTCTCCTGCTCGAAGGCGTTGACCAGGTCGACCGTGGAAAAGAACCGCACCTTTTTGCGGCCGTGCTCGATGCCCTGCACGCCGAGCGCCGTGGCGAGATGCGTCTTGCCGGTGCCGGGACCGCCGATCAACACGACGTTGTCGGACCGATCAGTGAACTCGCCCCGGTGCAGCTGCCGGACCGTGGCCTCGTTGACCTCACTGGCAGCAAAATCAAAGCTGGCCAGGTCCTTGTAGGCGGGGAACCGGGCCGACTTGATGTGATAGGCGATGGAGCGCACCTCGCGCTCGGCCATCTCGGCCTTGAGCAGCTGGGACAGGGTAGGGATAGCGGCCTCGAACGCCGGTGCACCCTGTTCCACCAGGTCGCCGACGGCCTGGGCCATGCCGTACATCTTCAACCCGCGCAGCATGACCACGAGCGCGGCACTGGCGGGATCATGACGCATGGCGCACCTCCCGGACCCGCAGCGCGTCGTAGCGCCCGATGTCGGCCCGCGGCTCCTGCGCCAGCACCAAGGCCTGCGGCGCGTCGATGGCCGCGGCCGGGTTCTTGCCGTCCACCAGGCGGTGCAGGAGGTTGAGCACGTGGGTCTTGGTGGCGACGCCCTGCTCGAGCGCCAACTCCACGGCGCATAGCACGGCCTGCTCGTCGTGCTGCAGCACCAGGGCGAGGACGTCCACCATCTCCCGGTCGCCCCCTGGTCGTCGCAGCAGTTGGGCCTGGAGCATGCGGAACGCCTCCGGCATCTCGGCAAAGGGCGCACCGTTGCGCAGCGCCCCAGGCTTGCGCTGGATCACCGCCAGGTAGTGCCGCCAGTCGTAGATCGTGCGGCCGGGGACGTCGTGGGAGCGCTCGACGACCCGGGCGTGCTCGCACACGACCTGGCCCTCGGCCACCACTACGAGCCGGTCGGGGTAGATCCGCAGGCTGACCGGCCGATTGGCAAACGAGGCGGGCACGCTGTAGCGGTTGGTCTCGAAGTGCACGAGACAAGTCGGCGATACCCGCTTGGTGTGCTCGACGAAGCCATCGAACACCCGACCCACTGGCATCAGGCTAGCCTGTTCCTCGGCGTGCACGGCGGCGACGCTGCCCGGCAGGACCCCATGTGTGAGCTCGCTCCAGCGCTCGACGCAGCGGGCCTCGAGCCAGGCGTTGAGCGTGGATAGGTCGGCAAAGGGCGGCATGGCCTGCCAGATCTGCCCACGCGCATCCTGCACGTTTTTTTCGACCTGACCTTTCTCCCAGCCCGAAGCGGGGGAGCAGAACGTGGGTTCAAACAGGTAGTGGCTCGCCATGGCGGCAAAGCGCGCGTTGACCTGCCGCGCCTTGCCCGAGCCGATGCGATCGACCGCCGTCCGCATGTTGTCGAAGATGCCGCGGCGCGGCACGCCACCAAGTACGCGGAACGCCTCGGTCAGGGCATCGAACAGCATCTCGTGGGTTTGCAGCCGGTAGGCCCTGATCACGAAAGCGCGGCTGTGCGCCAGCTTGGTGTGGGCCGCCTGCAGCTTGACCCGCTTGCCCGCCACCACAGCCCAGTCCTCGCTCCAATCGAACTGAAACGCCTCGCCGGGCTGGAAGGCCAGAGGCACGAACACGCCTCGCCCAGTGGTCCGTTGGGAGATCTCCCGCCCCACCCGCCACTGGCGGATAAAGGCGGCGACCCGGGCATAGGATCCGTCGTAGCCCAGGACGACCAGGTCAGCATGAAGCCGCCGCGCCGTTCGACGCGCCTTGCGGCCTTGCCCGCCTCGACCCGCAGCCACTCCGCCAGCTTGTCAGCATACGGGCCAGGCGGCTTGGGCGCTCCGGCACCTTGAACCGCACTTCAACGGTATTGGACCGTAGGTATTTACGGATGGTGTTCCGCGATAACCCCGTCTGCCGCTCGATCTCGCGGATGGGCATATGCTCCCGGTGGTGCCACCGGCGAATGACGCTCAACAACTCCATGTCGATCACTCCGATAACCCCGACGGTTCCGTCGGGGACGTGGGTCAGACACGGGTCATTTCTCAGCGAAAACTCAGACCCTCTCCGGGTCAGATCTCAGTGCAACTCAACATGGCAACACCTTTACGGTGGGCGACCACATTTCCATGGGCGGGGTGCGTGGCGACGTCATGCGCCTCGGCTTCATCCAGACCACCATCATGGAGATGGGCCAGCCGCCCGCCGTCCAGAACGCCGAGCGCGCCATGTGGGTCCACTCGCGCCAGTTCACGGGCCGCATCGTGACCGTCAGCAACAGCAAGATCTTCGCCGAGCCGGTACTCAACTACACGCGCGACTTCCCGTTCATGTGGGAGGAGATGGCGATCCCGGTCGCCTACACGGCCGACCGGGCACGGGTGGAAGCGATTCTGCTGCAGGCCGCCCAGATCCGTGCGACGGAGGCGGACGCCATGGCAGCCGAGGAGAAAAGCGAATTGCAAGAACGCTTCCGCGTAGCCCCGGTCAACCTCGAACCTCGGGTCTACAGCTGCACGAGGTCACAGCCGCGCAGCTTGCTATCGATGGCGAGGTCGAACAACGCTGGGTTGCGAATGCGGCCTTCGCGCTGAAGGGTGAGGCGGATGGACCAGACCTGTTTGGGCTTGAAGGGCGGTTTGGGTCCGACAAGGGCGCCCTTGTTCCAGGGCACCACGGGTCGGGCGGTCGGGGATACAGGATTCGGTCCTAAGTGCTGCATGACAATCCTGAGCCGCGGAAGGACGGCAAGAGATTGGTCACTCGCCCCTACTACAGCGGCCCAGTCCCATTGTGAACAGCGGGTGTATCTATGTCCGCTTCGGGACTGGCTCGAGCGCTTGAACGTCCGAGATGCAGCGCATAGCTCACGTGACTGGTCAGCCTGTGAGTAGCAAATCAAGATAGTTGCGTGCCCCCGCAACCAACTACTCACACAGCCGAGCCGTAGCGATTGGACCGGGACTCCCGCCGTTGGTCGCCGGCGCGACCAGTCTTACGATCGCTGCAAGCTCGCCACGCAGTTAATGCGCAGCGCCACTGCCGCTTCCACAAACCCAGTAGCGCGCGCCATCAACTCGGTGCCGATGCCGCCCAACATCCCCAGGCGGCAGCCGCATAGCTCAATGATTCAGTCTAGCTCGCGGATGACCCGTAAGCTAGACAGCGACGTGTAAAAACCAGGCCGAGGCTTAGAACGGCTTGCTGCTGGTGCCCAGCAGCCGGCCGAGCGACACCACCGCGAACACCCCCGCCTCGAACCCGCTTTGCGGCCGCTGATAGCTGCCGGCGGCCGGCGGGCCATAATAGTTGTCCGGGTGGATGAAGTACTCGGCGATCGGCCGGATTGAGATCGCCGGCGTAACCTGCACGTTGCCCACGAACTCGACACTGTAGCCATTACGGGATTGCGTGCCCGCCTGGCGTCCCAGGATGCGTTGCACCAGCGTCTCGCGCGACTGCTCAATGGCACTCAGCCGCTGGTATTTGACCTGCACGCCGAACGCGTCGAGAGGGCGGCTCGGGATGAAGCCCGTCACGTTGACGCCCGCCAGCACGTCGAAGTCGATCGCCTGCGGCTTGTCCACGGACGTGTCAATCGCGCCGTATAGGGCCACGTTGAAAGGTGGTCCGACCGGCCGTGACGGGCCACGGAAGATGACCTTCTGTCCTTGCGCGAAAATGACCCCGCCGCCCGCGAACGGCCCGGCGGAGGTAATAGGCACGATGATCGGCGCTGCCGTTCCTTTCTGATTGTTGGTCCGGTCGCCATAGCGCGTCGTGTTCCACTCGAACCCAACCTCGAAGTTGGCCGGGTAAGGATCGTTGGCGAACTCGCTGCGGTAGCCAACCTCGCCCAGGATCTGCGCCCCCGTCGATTTGCTGGTGCCGAACCGGTCGCCGTAGTTGACGGCATAGCGATAATTGTCCTCGAACGCGCCAGCCTGCACGTACCAGGTCGGCGTGATCCGGTACGTCGCGCGGCCGCCCCATACCGGATACGGGTTGGAGTTGAAGTCGCCGACGACCTGGAACGTGCTGGAGAAGTGCGTGAACGGATCGAGCGAGTTCGGCAGCAGGAAATAATTGTAGACGTTCGTCCGCCCGGCTTCGATGGAAAGGCGGCCGTTCAGGAATCGCTGCTCGTATGTCAGCAGGGAGACGAGGTTGGTCTGCGTGGATGGCGTGGTCTGGAAGCCCGTCATCACGCCGCCGGCCTGCGTGAGAACCTGCGGGATGTCGTCGCGCACGCCGAAGAAGCTCAGCCCCAAATGGACGTTGCCGCCGGGGATGCCGGCCAGCTTCTGCAAATCGAAGTCGGCGGCAGGGCGGAAGACGAACAGGTTGCTCCTTTGTCCCGGCACGGTGCCGGCGGTCGGGTTGGCGAGGAAATGGTCGAACACGATGCCATGGAAGTCGATGCCGGCGTTCAGCAGCTTTTCCCCCGTGTCGGGGAACAGGCCGATGCGAGGCGGTGCCGAGCTTGGGATCGGCGTCTGCGGCAGCGTCTGGTCGCCGGTGGTGTTCAGACTCGGGACGGCGCTCTGCCCCTGCGGACTGGTCGGTGCTGCCGGCGAGGCACCAAAACCAGGGCCTTCCGACGTGCCTTGCCTGCCAGATACGACCTGCCCCCAGGCCACGACCGGTGGCGTGGCGAGCAACAGGGTTGCCATCGTCGTCGCGAGCAGCTTCTGCCTCATGTCGAGTTTCTCCCTTTTCGCGGCGAGGCTCGCCGCGAAATCGTTGGACGTTTGTTGTTCTTGTCCCGTGTCGGCGGCGTTGCCGCCGCCGGTGCTACGGTGAGGCCGGTTTGGGCCCGTGCCGCTCCGCGCCGCGCAGGAAAGCGTCGACGGCTTGGTTGAACTCGTCCGCCGCGGCGAGCTGGACGAAGTGGTTGGGTGACCGCACCACGAGGTGACGGCCGTGGCTCAACTCGGCCGCCGTTTCCCCGACGGCGTCGAAGAACGGGCTCCAGCCACCGGTGATCACCAGGGTGGGTATGCCTGCCGCCGCCACGCGTTCGGCGGCCTGACGCAGGGCAGGGGGGGACGCCATGCGGGCCTGCAACAGGGAACAGCCGAAGCGCGCCGCCGCCGCCGGGTCGGCCTGCAGCCCGGCCATCGCGGTGCCCGGCGTCGTGCTGCCGGTGACGGCGGTGCCGAGTACGCGGCCGAAGCCAAGCGCGTAATCCGCCGGCGTCTTGGCCGCCATGATCACGCCGCCAAACTGCTCCGCGCTCGCCCGCAGCGCCGGGTCGGCGCCGATGCGTGGGCTGCCGAACAGCAGGGATTGCAACGCCGGCTCGATCAGCACGAGGCCGCGAACGGCCTCGGGCCGGCGTGCGGCGGCGAGGAGGGCCTCCGCACCACCCCAGGAATGGCCGATCAGGAACGCGCCGTCGCCAAGCATGTCGGCGATCCAAACGGAATCCGCCTCCATATCCTCCGGGCCGCGGCTCGGGCTGCTGCCGAAGCCCGGGCGATCCGGCAGCTCCAACCGCCAGCCGCGTTGCGCCAATGCCTCCTGTCCGGCGAAGGTGCTGGGGCCGCCGCCCAGGCCGCCTTGCACGCCGCCATGGATGACCACCAAGCGCGGCCCCTCCTGGCCCCAACGCGTGACGTGGATCGGCCCGGCTTCGGCGGCCGGGATGCGCGGCGGCGGGGGTGGGCATTGCGCCAGCAGCATTGCCTGCTGCTGCTGGATCACGGATGCGGACATGTCGGCGCTCCTGGGCTGTGGAATGGTCTGCGCTCCCGCTGCCAGCGGACCGAGCAGCCCGACGAGCAGCAGGTACCGCCTCATGGGACGAGGTCTGGAGTTGTGGGCCGGGTGGTCCGCGATCAGGTTCCGCAGCAAGGTCGATCCCTTCAACTTGGCCTCAGAGATATCGCCCGCTTTCACGGCGACATCGAAACGGTTGGCCGGATGCACGCCCAGTTCGCCCGGCCGGCGCGGCTGGTTGGCCATGCTGTGGAATGGGATCATCTCGGCCTCCTGAGCGGCCGCATCTTTGACGACCCTTGGCTCGATATCGCAGCGCAGACGATCGAGCTGAAAGATGGCATTTTGATCTTATCTCGTCGTTTCAGGTATCATCCGACATGAAGCTCCACCACCTTCGCGACGTCGTGGCCATCGCCGAGCGCGGGAGCCTGCGTGGGGCATCCCGTCACCTCCAACTGGCCCAGCCGGCGCTCACCCGCAGCCTGGGCCAGTTGGAGCGCGAACTCGGGGCCTCGCTGTTCGAGCGCAACGGCCGCGGCATGGCGCTGACCATGACCGGACAGGCATTCGTGCAACGTGCCAGCGCGATCCTCCACGAAGTCCGCCGTGCCCAGGAGGAAGTCAGCCAACTCCGTGACGGCGTCAGCGGCAGCGTGACGCTCGCCCTGTCGATCGCGGCCCACACGGCGATGCTGCCATCGGCCTTGGGCCCGTTCCGCCGCCTTTACCCGGCCGTCCGCCTGACCATCATCGAGGGGATCTACCCCACCGTGGAAAACCGGCTGCGGGATGGCGGCATTGACTTCTACATCGGCCCAGAACCAGAGCAGCCGCTGCCGCCCGGCCTGCGCCAGGAGGTACTGTTCGCCAACACCCGCGTCGTCGTGGCGCGGCACGGGCATCCCCTCGCGGGCGCCAGGTCACTCGCGGAGCTTGCCGGGGCTGAATGGGCGTCCACCTCCGTCACCTTGCAAGCAGGCGAGGAGTTTGCCGCCTTGTTCCAGTCGCTGGGGCTTGCGCCGCCGCGGCTCGCGCTTCAAAGCCAGTCGGCGCTCACCCTTATGGTTTCCCTGACCTGTTCGGAGCTGTTGGCAATGGTTCCGGTCCAGTTCATGGCGTCTGGGGCGACCAGCCACCTGCTCCAGGTCATCCCCGTGAAGGAGGTTTTGCCCGCGCCGCCCATCGTGCTGATCCAGCGCGCCGGGCTGCCGCTCACCCCGGCCGCGACGCGGCTGGCCGACCTGTTGCGCAAAGCTCGGTCTGCCAAGCGGCAACGTGCCCGGATCCAGGGACCGATGGTGCGACAGGGCGGCATGCCCTGATCCAACCGGCCGTCAGCGCCTTCTCCTCGGCCACGCCGCGTTCAGGCTACTTAACCATGGGACAACCGCCATCCATCAATGGGCGGAACGCGGCATTTGCCGGAATGGTCGCCAACTGGGTGTAGACGTCGTCGCGTGCGTGGCTCTCGGTTGGTGTCTTCACGCGAAACCGATACATGTCGTGGACCGCTCGTCCGTCCGGGCGGATAGACACGTCGCCGAATAACGGGTCGTGAATCGCCGTCCGCTTCATCTGGTCCACGACCTGCCAGCCGTCGAGCGTTCTCGCATCCCGGGCAGCCCGCAGGTAGGCAAGGGTGGCGGAGTAGACGCCGGCCTGGTCCTCCGTCGGCATGCGCCCGTCCATGACGGCGGCGTAGCGCCTGCTCCAGGCGCGCGTATTGTCGTTCAGATCCCAGTAGAAGGCTTCCGTCAGTTCGAGCCCCTGCGCGACGTCCAGGCCCATGGCGCGCACATCGCTGAGCTCCACGAACAGCGCGGCCGGCGCAAGGCCGGGCGTGACGCCGAATTCACGCGCCTGCTTGATGGCGTTCACCATGTCCGATCCGGTGCTCGCCAGCGCCAGCACGTTCGCGCCGGAGCCTTGCGCCTGCAGCAGCGGCCCGGCGAAATCCGTCGTGCCGAGGGGATTGCGGCTGGCGCCGGACGCCGTTCCGCCCAGAGCCGTCAGCGCCTCGGTCGCGTCCTTTTCCAGCGACAGGCCGAGCGCATAGTTCACGGTTAGGAAGTACCATTTGTTCAGGCCCTGCGGCACGAGGCCGGCCGCGGTGCTCTTGCCTTGCACCCAGGTGTCGGTCACCCACTGCACCGTGGTCGGCTTGCAGGCCGGTCCCGTCAGGTCGGATGTCATGGAACTTGACGCCAGCGCCACCTTGTTGTGCTCGGCGGCGACCCCTGCCACGGCAAGCGCGACCGCGGAGTTCGGCAGGTCGACGATGGCCGCCACCCCTTCCTGATCGAACCAGCGCCGGGCAATGGTGGACCCGACATCCGGCTTGTTGAGGTGGTCGGCGGCTACGATCTCGACCTGCAAGCCGCCACTTTCCGGGGCGAAGTCCTGCGCCGCCAGCCTGGCTGCCGCAACCGACCCGGCGCCCACCCCGTCGGAGAACGGGCCGCTCATATCCGTCAGCACACCGATCGTGACCTTGTTGCCTGGGATCTGCGCCTGCGCAGCGGGTGTGACAAGGTAAGTTGCGGACAGGAGCAGGGCTAAACGAGTCATGCGGTTCACCCTGGGGTCATCCTTTCACAGCATCTCGAAATATTCGGTCTGCTCCCACTCCGTCACCTCGAGCAGAAAGCGTTCCACTTCGGCTTCCTTCAGGTGGATGAAGTAGTCGATGAAGGCCGAACCGAAGGCGGCGTGGAAGCAGTGATCCGCGCCTAACGCCGCAAGCGCCGTCTCCAGGCTGCGCGGCAGGGGCGGTGCGCCCTCGCCATAAGGCGCAGCCGAAGGCGGTCCGGGGTCGAGCCCTCGGTCCACCCCGTCCAGCCCGGCGGCGATCTGCGCCGCCATGGCGAGGTACGGGTTGGCCCCGGGTTCGCCCGCCCGGTTTTCGATCCGGCTGGCGGCGTCGCCGGGGCGACCTAGCACCCGCACCATGCCGCCCCGGTTGTCCGTGCCCCAGCACACCCGCGTGGGCGCGTTGGTGTAGGGGCGATAGCGGCGGTAGCCGTTGATCGTCGGCGTGGTGAAGGCGCAGCTCCCGGCGGCATGGTCCAGCAAGCCGCCCATCCAGGCCATGCCCAGGGAACTGAGCGGCCGGCCGGCCGGGTCCGCGAACAGGTTGGCGCCTTCCGCATCCCGCAGCGACTGGTGCAGATGCCACCCGCTGGACACCACGCCGGGCAGGCGCGGGCGGCTCATGAAGCTGGCATGTAGGCCGTTGCGGGCGCAGACCTGCTTCACCGCCGAGCGGACCAGGATGAACTGGTCCGCAGGCAGAACGCCTTCGGCGGGCGCAAAAGTAAGCTCTATTTGGCTCGGCCCGAACTCCACCTCCAGGGTGCGCAGCGGCAGGTCCAACGCCTGAAGCGTGCGGCGCAGGACTTCCATCACCGGGTCCAGCGCGTCGTAGCGTAGCTCGGTGAGGTATTGGTATCCGGGGTTGAGCAGGCTGGGCGGTGCCGAGCGGCCGTCCGGCCCGGGTGCGGCGCCGCGCGCCACCACGTGGCACTCGACTTCAATCCCCGCAGTGAAGCGGTAGCCGCGCTCGGCCACCCGCGCCACCTGGGCCGCCATCAGGCTGCGCGACGAGAACGGCATGGGCCGCCCGTCCGGCAGGAACAGGTCGCACAGCAACCAGCCCGAGTGCGGCGCCCAGGGCAGCACCCGGAAGGTCGTCGGGTCGGGCAGCATGACCATGTCGGCGGCGCCTCGCAGCGCCGGGTCGGAAAAGGCGCTGCCACCATCGAACACGGGAAACGCGGTTTTGCCCGAAAGGTCCTTCATCAGCAGCGTCGTGGTGGCATTGGCACCGTCCGCCAGCAGGCGTGCCGCCTCCGCCGCCACCAGGGTCTTGCCACGCAGCACGCCGTGGGCGTCCGCGAAGGCCAGGCGCACCACGTCCAGCCCGTCACGCGCGATCCGCTCGGCGACCGCCTGGCCGGCGCGGTGCTGATCCTCCGTCCACACGCCATGGCGGGCGGCGAAGCTGTCCGGCGATCCCCAGGTCAACGGAGCGTCAGGCCGCTTCGGCCAGCACGGCGTTCCAACTGGCGGCGGCCCGCCGTTGCCGGTCCATCTGCTGCCAATGGGCGTCCCACCCATCCACCGGGCCGATCGCGTCGATGGAGGCGGGGCCATGCACCGCGGCAGCGCCTTCCGTCAGCAAGGGTGGCCGGCCTTCCGCCACGCCGCGT
Source organism: Acetobacteraceae bacterium (assembly GCA_965199555.1). GTDB lineage: Bacteria > Pseudomonadota > Alphaproteobacteria > Acetobacterales > Acetobacteraceae > LMUY01. Next base: position 297,606 of record CBDASJ010000008.1, read on the forward strand.
ATGGCGCGCATCAGCAGCCGGCGGCAGGCGGCGATCGCCTTGTCGCTGGCACCCAGGTGTTCCTTCGTGCGGTCCTGGATCGGACCCATCGACTCCACGGCCCACTGGTCGTGCACGTTGATGTCGTCGCCCATGCCCGTGTACGTCTCATGTTCCTGCTCGTGCGGGTCGAAGCCGTAATCGTTCAGCTTGTTCACCAGGGGCAGGTAGTCGGGCAGGCTGTAGTTCTTCAGCCGCTGCGCCCGCATCTGCGCCTTGTCCACGGGCGCGGTGAAGCTGGTGAAGATCGCGTACCAGTAGCAATGGGTGTCGTCGACCGGCACGTGCCACTGCGTGATGGTCATCTCCCGGCTCATCGGGATCACGAAGGCATGGGGGAACACCATGTTGGTGACGCGGATGTGCATCTCCGACTCGTTCAGTTGCCGCAAGGCGGCGATGCGCAGGCCGAACCCGGTTGGTTCCACCTCGATCCGCGGGCGTCCGAACTCCCGCAGGATGCGCGTCATGGGCATGTCCGCGCCCATGGTCGCACCGCGGAACTGCTTGCCGTAGGCGGCCTCCGGCTCCTCATCCTCGAAGAAGCGGTGCAGGTAGGAGGCGTGCGCCGGGTCGATGCCGACCTCCAGCGCCTGCAGCCAGTTGCATTCGATCATGCCCTTGAAGGCGAAGGTGTGCGTGTCCGGCGCTTCGAAACAGTCGAAGCCCGGCAGCGATGGTGGCTCTCCCACGCCCAGGAACGCCCACACGATGCCGCCCGCCACGCGGCAGGGATA
>CBDASJ010000009.1:0-241641 GCA_965199555.1 Acetobacteraceae bacterium
TTCGAGGCCGACGGCTCTCCGGTCGACTGGACCCACGAGGGCCCCACGCTCGCGGCGCTGGTGCACACGACGCAAGGTGATCTGTGGCTCGCCTGGAACGGTGGCGAGGGCGAGTCGACGTTCGCGGCGCCACGTTCGTACACGAGGGTGCACGAGCTGCTGCGGAGCGACGAAGAGCTTCGCAACGACGACGATCCGACCATCGGCCTGCACCTGGCCGGTCGCAGCGCGGCGGCGGTGCTGTTCGCGAAGTGACCCCTGGACGGCGTTCGATCCAGCAGCAGGCGTGCCGCGCAGCGAACGAGAGGGCTCAGCCCTTGCGATTGGCCCGCCTCCCGCTGCCTGTGCGCTGGCATGAATCGCGCTACCATCGACGACATGATCCGCTCGTTGCTTTGGATGTCGACGTTGCTCGGCGCTTCGGTCTTGTCGTTCGTGGCTTGCGGCAGCGCGGACTCCTCGCCCATCGGCCTCGGTGACGGGGGCACGCGCGCCAGCAGTGGCACCACGCGCTCGCCCGGTAGCAGCGGCGACTTCGACGACGACAACAGCAACGGCGGTGGCAGCAGCGGCACGCATCCGAGCTCGAGCGGTCAGGCCGATGGTTCGTGCAAGAGCAGCTACGATTGCGTGGACGGCGCCGACTGCGTGACCACGAACGGAGTCGGCGCGTGCGTGCTGCCTGACGGAGGCGACGAGAGCAGCAGCGGCGGCACGAGCAGCGGTCAAACCGGGAGCAGCAGCGGCGACGGCACGAGCAGCAGCAGTAGCGGTGGCAACCCCGGCGGCAAACAGCTCGACGAGCCCTGCTCGGTCGACTCGGAGTGCGCCAGCAACCTGTGCGTCAACACGAAAGAGACCACCGTCAAGAAGTGCTCGAAGTCGTGCACGACCAAGGGCGCGGACTCGAGCTGTCCGTCCGACTTGCCCCGCTGCGGCGACGACTTCGGTCACGACGGGCTCGTCTGCCGCCCGGCGAGCTGACGCTCACGGCGAGCTTAGTTGCACTGTACCCGTAATCGGCTCGTCTCGAGCGCCCGCCTCGCGTCTTTGCAGCGCCCGTCGTCCTCGCCAGCAAGTCGGCACAGGGCGGCGGTGGCTCGCTCGAGCGAACGGAGCGCGCGGCATTGGTCGGGCGGTGCGCCGGGGCGACCTTTGGGCGCTCCGCTCTGCGTGGCGGCATCTTTGGCGGCGAAATCCCCGAGCTCGGCGCGCGCCTGTCGCACTTGATTCTCGGCTTCTTCGATCGTCGTCGGCTCCGACTCGGCGGGCGCCGTCGTGGCCGTCATCGGCGCCGACCCGGGCCGCGCCGCGCTGCAGCCAACCAGCACGAGCCCGAGCAAAAACCTGCTCACCGCCAAACGGCTCACCCCGTCGGGTGTTCTGCGGCAGCTCACCCCGTCGGGTGTTCCGAAGCGGCTCACCCCGTCGGGTGTTCTGCGGCGGCTCACCCCGTCGGGTGTTCCGAAGCGGCTCACGGGGCGAGCACGTTGGCGTCGAGGGTGCCGAGGGTGACGACGCTGCCGTCGCCGAAATTGCAGAAGCCCGATTCGTTGCCGTCGGCCGAACGGCCGCTGGAGCTCTGGAGGCCGAGCTTCTTGCAGATCACCGCACCTGGCGCGATGCCGCTGCCGTACTCGGCCGGAGCGAGGTGGACGGTCTTGCCTTTGCGCAGCAGCTGCAGTGCGGCGCAGTCGACGCTGCCGTCTGGTTTGGCGCACGACGCGCTGACGGTGATCTTCTGCGGCGCGAACACCAAGAAGTCCTTGGCCGCGCCGTCGAAGGTGTACGTGGCCTTCGTCGCCTGCGAAGCCACGAGCGGCAGCGGGCCCGACGCCGCCGCGCTCGCGAGATTCGACGATTCGGTCGGCGCGGGCGTGGCCTGCGCGCCCGTGCTGCAACCACACGCCAGCACGAGAGCAACGGCACAACTGTGGTAACGCGAACGGATCGTCATGGCTCGACCTTACTCGACCTTGCGCAGGCTGTACCAGAAGAGCGTCCTCTGCCTGCTGACTGGTGTACTCTGCACGGTCCCGGCGTGCGCCAAAAAAAAGGTCGCGCGAGCGCCGATCACGGAAGAACGCGCCGGCAGCCGGGCGATGGACTACGTGCCTCGCGGCACCGATCTGGCGGTGCACCTCAACACCGCGAAGCTGCGCAAGAGCCCGCTGTTCCTGGCGGCCGTGGGCTTCGTCCGCGGCCGGGGCCACGAGGACTGGCTCAAGTTCCAGGAAAAAGAGTGCGGCTTCCCGCTGCTCTACGTCCTCGAGGACGTGGTCTTCACCCGCGGCGGGGACGGCGATCTCGCCATCGTGCGGCTCGGCGTCGGCACCGACGAGATCACGGCGTGCTGGGACAAGCTCCGTTCGCCCAAGGCGAAGGTGAAATATCCGGCCGATTTGCCCGACTACGACCTCGTGACCCGCGACGGGCTGGCGTTTTTTGGCGATCCTCGCGCGGTCGCCCGCGCCAAGCGCATGGCGAAGCCGACGGTGACCGACCCGCGCAAGTTGGAGCTCTCGGGCGAAGAGGCGGTTCGCGCGGATGGCTCGATCGAGCTCGGTCCGTTCCGCAGCGTCGCGCTGGTGCTCGAAACCGAAAAGGGTGGCTTCACCACGCAGGCCGACCTCGAGGCCTACTCCGACACCATGGCCGGCGTCGTGCACCAGAAGCTGGCGCAGATGCGCGACCGCGCCCTCGAGCACGCGCGCAACCCGCTCGCCCGCGAGATCCTCAAGAGCATCCGTTTGACCTCCAACGATTCGACGCTCACCGTGCGCGCGGGGTTCCACGGCACGTCGGAACAGCAACTGCGCTACGTCGACCTGATCGTGGAGCTCGCCCTCGACATGTCGAAAGACGCGCCAGGAGCGGCGAAAAGCGCGCCAGCCGACGCGGGCGCTCCGCCGGCTGCGGACGGAGGCGCGCCCCACTGAGGCCAAGCTCGCGAGAACCTGACGCCGCGGCTCGCCCAGACGCCGAACCCGTCGGACCCGGAGACAGCACGGAGACGAGGCTGGTTCATCCCGGTCGAACGCGACCTCGGCGTGCCGAGCTCGGGCTTGGACTGGACGATGATCTAACCGAAAGCTTCCCGAGCCCGGACCACGAGCCAGGTCGCCGGTGGCGGCAGCCGCTCGAGCAGACGCGGATCGTCGGTGGAGCATGGGTCGGTTTCCCAAGACGCCCAGCGGCGGTGGCGCATCGCATGGAGGTGCGTGTTCTGCCGCACGTAGCGGAGCACGCGGAGGGTCTCGGTGGGCGAACGTAGGGAGCGGGCGTGGTAGCGATCCTCGAGCACGCGACCGGTGCGCGCGAGCCGCAAATTGAGGTTCTTGGCGAGCCGAATGCCGAATCCCTGCATGCCGCGGGACAGCTCGCGGCGGTCCCGGGCCTCCACCACGAGATGCACGTGGTTGGACTGGACGCTGTACTCCACGATCCGAAACATCTGCCGAAACCGGACCGATGCGACCTGGAGGACGCGGCGGACCGTACGAAAGACTTTCCGCTCGCGCAGCGACGGCATCCCCGGCGCGACGCGCACGGTGACGTGCAATGGGTGACGAAAGGCGTGCGCGGGCCGAGGCAAATGCGTCACGCCGCGCTCAGCCGCTGGTTTGCGGGGGCGCCCTCCGCGCCGCCGCCGCGCCGCCCGCGCGGCTCGACGGGCGAACGAGTCTGCCTTTTCGACTTCACGGAACGCAAGCTGACGCGCGGACGGCTTTGGCATCGAGCTCATCGTAAGAAGGTTTTGGCAGATGTCAAATTCCGGTGGGTGTGGCTCACCCGCGGAGTCGAGGTGATGAATTGAAGTGGGCCGCCGCACGTCACGAGGTTGCTGACCCACGAGGAGCGGCGGTCCATGAAACGAGTACGAAGAAGGCGGCGAACCACGACGGCGAATGGCTCGAGACGGCGACTGCAACGCTGCGCGAAGCCATGCGTGAGTCGGGCGTAACGCTGGATTTTGCGATGCGCGAGCAGCTTGCGCTGGGCCTGGGCAACGAGATCGTGCGTCGTGCGCTGGAGCGCGAGCTGCAGGAGCAAGCGGACGCCGAGCCGACGGAGGTGGTGGTGGGCGGCGAGACGTATCGCCGACACCAGCGCGGCAGGGTGCCGTACCACTCGCTCGTGGGATCGCTCTGCGTGTCGCGTCGGAGCTGTCGGATGTGCAGTCAGCGCAACGGTCCGACCGTGGTGCCGCTCGAGCTCACGTCGATGCTCGTGTCGCGTGCGACACCTGCGATGAGTTACGTCGTGGCGCACGCTTCCTCGCGGCACCGAAAGGGCTCGTCGGCCGGCGAGCCCATCACGAACGTTCCGGCTGGTACGAGGCACTTTCGGTCGCGGCACCGAGGCGCGAACCCGCCTGCGTCGCCCGCATCACTCGCGACGACGACGCGGCCCCATCCACTGCGGTCGCGTCGGGTGACTGGAGGACCGGCGCGGCAGGCTTTACGTGACAGACCATGCCGAGGATCAACCAGAGCGCGCCGCTGCCAGGGGTGGCACTCGGAGTAGGCTCGGAGATCGTTGCGAATCGACCCCGCCTCAAGGGCTGATCGTCTTGCGGACGACGACCGGGCGACCGAGCGCGTTCGCGGGGCCTTCGCGGACGACCCAGCGTACCGGGTCGACGTCGGCTTCGGGAGTGAGGAAGCTCACGGTGCGCGCGGCAACGCCGTACGGGCTCGTCACGCCGGTGGTGATCAGATCGCCGCTGTGACTCACGTAGACCGGCATGCCCGGGGCGACCGCGAAGTGCTGGCTCACCGTGAGGAGCTGCGCGGCGCTGAGGAATTCGGGCATGTGCCCTTGGCCCGCGGCGCCGTCCAGCGCCACGACCACGCCGCCGACGCTCGCGAAGTCGTGCAGGGTGATCTTCGCGCCGTCACCCACGCTGGTGGCGGTGGCGCCGTCGGCGTTCTCTTGATCGTACACGAGCACGACGTCGTAACTCGCAGCGAGCGTGGCCGATTGCAGGTCGCCCGGCGCGTTCGACGCGGTGAACACCAGCGGCCGCGGCGACGCGCCGAGCAGCGCTTTCACGTGCGCGACGGTGTCGACCGCCGCGTTCTGCTCGTACGACAAGATGCGGATCGGCGTGCGCGGCGCGATCGAGATCGCGTTGAGCAAGAGCCGCGTCTGCGACGTGCTCGCGACCGCGCCGGAGTAATCGTGGCCGATGACCACGACCTCGCCGGGAATCGTGCCTTGGCACACACCTCCCACGCAGAGGAACGACGGGCAGAACCGATTGCACGACCCGCAGTGGTACGGGTCGTCGCCGGCCACGTCGACGCAGGTGCCGTCGCAGTTGACGAGCGGCGTCTCGCAGATCGGCGCGCAAGCGAACCCACCGTCGCCGGAGGCGCGACAGATCGGAGCGTCCCCCGAGCACACCACGTCGCACGCGCCGCAATGGTCTGGACCGTCGTACGGCGGCGTGCACGCGTCGGTCGGCGCGCTCGCGTCGGCGTCGGCCGGCTCGCTGGCGTCGGCGTCGGCCGGTTCGCTGCCGTCGCCGCCGGTATCGGCGTCGTTCGGCTCGCTGGCGTCGCCCCCGTCGAGGCCGGGGCGGGTCGAGCCGTCGTCCGGGGTGGTGGCGTCGCGCGGCGCGGCGTCGGTGTTGGCGCTGCCGCCGCACGTGCCGCCGCTGCAGACCACGCCCGTGGGGCACACTTCGTCGCAGCTGCCGCAGTGCTTCGGGTCGTTCTGCAAGTCGACGCAGACGTTGCCCGCACTGGGTGTATCCTGCACGGCACTCGCCGCCCACGAGCCCGTTCTCGACGCCGCACGCGTGCAGCAGCGGAACGGCCAAGACGGAGAGCGCGAAGACGGAGACGAAGCGCGAAATCGGGCGGCTCATGGCGTGGAGTCTCCAGTCTGGGGACGGGTGCGGGTGACCAGGAACTCGACCCGACGATTCTGCTGTTCGGCGCTCTGGGTCTTCACGCGGGGCCTGGAGATGCCGAACGCCTCGGCGAGCAATCGATCTTTGCTCACCCCATACTTTACCAGAAGCTTCTTCACGCTCTCGGCTCGCTCGCGAGAAAGAATCAAGTTGTGGGCCTCGGTCCCGGTGGCGTCGGCGTGGCCCTGGATGCTGACCTCGGCGATGTCGGGCGTCCGTTCGATGAACTTCGCGATCCGTTGCACCAGCGGCCAGCTCACGTGGCGCACCCGCGGGCTGTCGGTGTCGAAGAGGATGATGTCGGACACGACGATCTCGTCTTTCTCGAGCCGCACGTTCTCGACGCTGTCCGGGCAGCCGGTCGTTGTCGGATCGTTCGTCTTGCGCCCCGGCACGTCGGGGCAGGCGTCCTCCGCGTCGACGAGGCCGTCGCGGTCGGTGTCCTTCGGGCAGCCGTTCGTCTTGCGGTCGTTCGTCTTTTCGCCTGGTACGGCCTTGCACGCGTCGTCGACGTCGGCCACGCCGTCGGAGTCGGTGTCCTTCGGACAGCCGTTCGTGTGCGGGTCGTCGGTCTTTACCCCCGGCACGGTCTTGCAGGCGTCGAGCTTGTCGATCACGCCGTCGCCGTCGATGTCACCGGGCGGGCAGCCGTTCTCGCGTGGGTCGCTGCTGGCTTCGCCGGGCACGTCGGGGCAAGCGTCCTCGGGATCGAAGATCCGGTCGCGGTCGCGGTCGCGGCAGCCGTTGGTGCGCGGGTTGTCGGTGTGGCTGCCCGGCGTGTCGGGGCACGCGTCGACGGCGTCGAGCACTTGATCGTGGTCGCGGTCGTGCCCTTCTTCGGGAACGGCGCCGAGCGCGGTGTGCAGGCCGACCGTCAGGACGCGGCCGTCGTCCGGTCGGAGCTCGGAGTCGCTCTGGAAGACTTGCGTGTACCCGACGAAAGGACCGAAATCGAGCCGGCCTTTGCCGACCCGAAAATCGTAGCCGACGTGCGCCTCGAGCATGGGCCGCGCGAGGCCACCCGTGGCCGCGAGGCCACCGTTGAGGTCGGCCCAGGGGCCCCGCAATGCGTGCAGGATGCAGACGAATGCCGAGGCTCGGCAGGAGCGCGGCGGCGGTGCTGCGCGGCGCGAGCGTCGGATCTTTTGGATCTTTGCCCTTCGCGAGCAGGATGCCTTCGACCCCGACCTGCAAGCCTACGAGATGCGACGGCGGCCACTCGAGGGCCACTCCTCCGAGGGCGCCGAATCCGAGCTCACGCTGCTGGTCTCCCCCGACGGCATGCGAGCCGCCGAGCAGGCCGTGGAAGCGGACGTCGTCCGCGCGGCCCTCTCGCGCGAGCGAGGCAAAGGCGCCCGCGATCAGGAGAGCCAGCGAGCCGCGGAGCAGCCGCGCGGAGAAGGAGGCGGTCATTGGATTTGCCAGGGTACGGGAGCGCGACCCGGCCAGGCAAATCCGCGAACGTCAGCTCGGAGCCACCGCTTGGTGGGCCGGAGCGACCTCGCGGCGGGACACGGCGGCCGCGCGAACATTTTCGAGGCGCGCCATCTCTTCGTCCATTCGGCCGCTGGCGATGAGTCCCCACATCTTGAAATCGGCGACCAAGGACCACAGCGGGTACTCGAACGACGCCGGCTTGTTCTTCTCGACGAAGAAGTGCGGACACCCCACGCCGGCCCGTATCCCGCGAACGGTGCGAGGGCGAGCGGCCAGCGTTTGCCGAACAGCACCGACGCGCCCACGAGACCGATCACCACCGTGGTGCCGGCGAAGTGCAGCCGGCGCGTCTGCGGGTTGGCGTGCTCCTGCACGTAGAAGGGCCAGAACTCCTCGAACGTCTCGATGCGCTTCATGGTCCGAAGCTCGTAGCAGAAACGCCCCACACCGCGAGGGCATGGGGCGTAATCCGAGGCGCGTCGACAGTGCCTTCTTGCTCTGGAGTCGGCTCCGCCGCCGTTCGCATCGCGAGTGCTCATTCGCCAGGCGAGAACATGATCGGATACGTGACGGTCACGATGCCGCCGTCGGGTTGCGGGAACGAGAGACCTTGGAAGCTGCGGACGACGCAGCTCACCACCGCGCGGTCGGGAAGATCCGAGCCGCCATCCGAGGCCACGTTCACCGCGCCGGTGCGGTCGATGACGAACCTCGTCGCGACGCGACCGCTCAGCGTGGGGTTCGTGCGCGCGCCGCTCTCGTAGCAGTTGCGGAACCGACCGAAGTTTTGCCGGACGATGCGCTGGATGACTTCCGCCGGGATGTGCCCGTTGACGATGGGCGTTCCCACGCGCGCCGTCACCTTGTGCGGTACGTACCCTTGTCGCATCGGACCGCGGCCGACGCCGATGCCGCACGGGCCCCCCGTGCAGTTGCCGAGCCCACCCGGGCCGCCGATCGTGCCGTCGCCATGGCCCGTGCCGATCCGGCCGAGGCCGACGCCTTCGCCGAGCCCGCCGCCGCCGATGCCGCCACCGGTCATGCCGAGGCCGCCCGTGCCGAACGCATCGCCGATCGTGTCGCCCCACATGTTGCCGTTGGCGCTCATCTCGTCCTTGCCGAGCGCGACTTCGGGCGCCCAGGGCGAAACCGGCGCATTGTCGGACGCGTTCAGCCCGGCGAGCAGGGAGATCATTCCGCTGTTCGCGGCTTCGAGCTTCATCTGCTCGCGGGACAGTTGCGGGTTCGGGTTGTCGGCCGGCCCTTTCTTGGCCCAGCGCGCGTTGGCGACCGGGGCCACGGCACTGCCCATCTTGCCTTCTTCGGCCTTGGCGCGCTCGCCGACGTCGCCACCTTCGCTGGGAGTTTGGCCGGACGCTTCGAGCCGCTCTTGTTCGTTCACCGCGGCGGCGTCGAGGAGGTGCTGCATGGTCATCATCTGATCGCGCGACATCGACTCCGCGTCGTCGCTGCCGAGGCTCGGCAAGAAGTAAGCGAGGCTCGCGACGACCGCCGCGTGCAGGAAGAGCGAGAGCCCGATGTGCCGGCCGGCGCTCTCCTTCACGCTCTGCAGGAAGGGCACCAGCGGCTTTTTGCCCGACTTGGTCACGTTCACTTCGATGGTGAATTCGCCCATGCGGTACGGCAATGGCGGCGCGGAACACCGGCCCTTCCATCTGCCGCACCAGCGAGGCCGCCGCCGGACCCAGGCGCAGCGAACTAGGCGGAAAGGAGCCACCATTGGCCATCGGCGGCAGGTCGGCCTGGATTTGTTGGAGAAAGCCAGACGGAACGAAGTTCGGCACCACGACATGCGTGAACGGATCGGTTGCGACCGGCACCGCATCGAGTGCGGCGTAATCCAGCGAACCCTCGGTCATCGGCATGGCGTCCATGCCGCCTTGTCTAGAGCGAAGCGCCGCCTTGCTTCAAGCGGCAGGGAATGCCGGTCAGGTGCGCTGGTCGTGGACGGGGCGGACCACCGTGGTGGTGGACAGGAACTGGGCGCACTGCAAGCGGCCGGTGCAGCAATCCGCCGGGTTGGCCACCGTGGCCGCCACGCGGGACATGCCCTGGCCAAGGGCAATGCAGCTTTGGCCCGGTGCCGCTTCGGCATGGGCCCCAGTCCAGGTGGCGGTGAGTGCGAACAGCGTGGCGATCAGGGTCAAACGCATCGTTTAGTTCCTCTGGCTAGGAGCTTACACGAACATCAATGCCTAACTCACTCGAAAGGTTAGCGTCCTCGCGATTGATTGAACTCAACTCGCTGCCGGGTTAATCGCGCTCCCATAATGGACGCCCCTTCGCCCTCCGCCGGGCCGCTGCCGGCCTATCGCAGCCGGCTCGCCAGCGGCACCCTGAGCACGGATCCGGCCCAGGCGGTCGCCGCCGAACGATTGCAGGACCTGTGGACCAAGCTGCGCGGCTACGACCCACCGCCGCAGCCGGAACGCAGCGGCTTCATCAACCGCCTGCTGCGCCGCCGCGCGGTGGATGAAGCGCCGTCGGGCGTGAACGGGCTTTACCTCGTGGGCGAGGTGGGGCGCGGCAAGTCGATGCTGACGGACCTGTTCTTTGCCGAGGCCCAGGTGGCGCGCAAGCAGCGCATCCACTTCCACGCCTTCATGCAGGACGTGCATGCGCGCGTGTTCGCCTGGAAGCGGGCCAATCCCGGCGGTGCCGACCCGGTGCCGCCGCTGGCGGACGACATCGCCCGGCGCGCCGCGCTGCTTTGCTTCGACGAGTTCCAGGTGAACGACATCGCCGACGCCATGATCCTCGGCCGGCTGTTCGCCGCCTTGTTCGAGCGGGCGGTCGTGGTGGTGGCCACCTCCAACACCACGCCGGACGACCTGTTCCGCGGCAAGCCGGGCCGCGACGCCTTCCTGCCCTTCATCGCACTGATCAAGCGGCACCTGGACGTGCTGGTGCTGGATGGCGGCCGCGACTTCCGCCGGCAGCGGCTGCACGACATGCCGACCTGGTACGTGCCGGCGGATGGCCGGGCGGACGCGGCGCTGGACCGCGCCTTCACCGCCCTGGCGAACGCCGCCACGCCCAAGGCGCAGCGGCTGACCGTGTCCGGGCGGACCTTGCGGGTGCCGCTGGCGGCGGACGGGGTGGCGCGGTTCGACTTCGCCGCGCTGTGCGGCCAGCCGCTCGGGCCGGGGGACTACCTGGCCATCGCCACCCAGTTCCAGGCGTTGGTGCTGGACGGCATCCCGCGGCTGGGGCCGGAGAACTACGACCAGGCGCGCCGCTTCATCACCCTGGTGGATGCCTTGTATGAGCACCGGGTGAAGCTGGTGGCCTCCGCCGACGCGATGCCGGACCAGTTGTACGAGCGCGGCGAAGGCGCCAAGGCGTTCGAACGCACCGCCTCCCGCCTGGAAGAAATGCAGTCCAACGACTGGATCGCGCTGCCCCACCTGACCTGACGCCGTGACTTGCCCCCCTGGGATGGATGGGGTAGGCACGGCTGCCTTCCGGACGGCCGGCCGCCCTGGCGGGTTGTCCCACGCGCTCTCCCCGGAAGGATCTCCATGGCTCGGAACAAGATCGCGCTGATCGGCGCTGGCAATATCGGCGGCACCCTCGCCCACCTGATCGGGTTGAAGGAGTTAGGCGACGTGGCCCTGTTCGACGTGTTCGGCGGCGTGGCCGCGGGCAAGGCGCTGGACATCATGCAGTCCGCCCCGGTGGACGGCTTCGACAGCCACATGGTCGGCAGCAGCGACTACAGCGCCATCGCCGGGTCGGACGTGGTGATCGTCACCGCCGGCTTCCCCCGCCAGCCCGGCATGTCCCGCGACGACTTGGTGGCGAAGAACGCCGGCGTGATTGCCACGGTGGCCGAGGGCATCAAGACCCACTGCCCGGACGCGTTCGTGATCGTCATCACCAACCCGCTGGACGCCATGGTGTGGGTGATGCAGCAGAAATCCGGTTTGCCCGCCAACAAGGTGGTCGGCATGGCGGGCGTGCTCGACAGCTCCCGCTTTCGGCTGTTCCTGGCACACGAGTTCAACGTCTCGGTGGAGGACGTGACCGCCTTCGTGCTGGGCGGCCACGGCGACACCATGGTGCCGCTGACCCGTTACTCCACCGTCGCCGGCATCCCGGTGCCGGACCTGGTCAAGATGGGCTGGACCACGCAGGAGAAGGTGGACGCCATCGTCGCCCGCACCGCCAATGGCGGCGGCGAAATCGTCAAGCTGCTGGAAAAGGGCAGCGCCTTCTACGCCCCGGCCGCGTCGGCCGTGGCGATGGCGGAAAGCTACCTGCGCGACAAGAAGCGCGTGCTGCCCTGCGCCGCGATGCTGACCGGGCAGTATGGCGTCAGCGACCTGTATGTCGGTGTGCCCGTGGTGATCGGCGCCGGCGGCGTGGAGCGCATCGTGGAAATCGCGCTCAACCCCGACGAGCAGGCCGCCTTCGAGAAGAGCTGCGCGTCCGTCCGCGAGCTGATCGACGCGTCCAAGAAGCTGGTAGGCTGACCGCATGAACATCCACGAGTACCAAGGCAAGGAATTGCTGAAGGGCTACGGCGTGGCCGTGCTGGAAGGCCACGTCGCCTGGACGCCGGAGGAGGCGGAAGCCGCCGCCGCCAAGTTGCCCGGCCCGGTGTACGTCGTGAAGAGCCAGATCCACGCCGGCGGCCGCGGCGCCGGCCGGTTCCAGGACGCGCCGGAAGGCAAGGGCGGCGTACGCCTGGCGAAGTCCCCGGCGGAGGCGAAGGATGCCGCTGCCGCCATGCTGGGCCACACGCTGATCACCAAGCAGACCGGCCCCGCCGGCCGCAAGGTGCGCCGCGTCTACGTGGAAGCCGGCTGCGACATCAAGCGGGAGCTGTACCTGTCCCTGCTGGTGGACCGCGCCACCTCCCGAATCACCGTCATGGCCTCCACCGAAGGCGGCATGGAGATCGAGGAGGTGGCCGAGCACCACCCCGAGAAGATCCTGCGCGTGGCCATCGACCCGGCGTCCGGCATTTCCGGCTTCCATACCCGCCGGCTGGCGTTCAGCCTGGGCCTGGAAGGCAAGCAGGTCGGCGTGTTCGGCAAGTTCGTGACCGCCATGTACAAGGCGTTCACCGCGCTGGATTGCGAAACGGTGGAGATCAACCCGCTGGTGGTGACCGGCGCGGGCGAGATCGTGGCGCTGGATGCCAAGGTCAGCTTCGACGACAACGCGCTGTTCCGCCACCCCGAATTAGAAAAGCTGCGCGACGAGGCGGAGGAAGACCCCAAGGAGCTGGAGGCCGCCAAGCACAGCCTGAACTACGTGGCGCTGGACGGCGTGATCGGCTGCATGGTGAACGGCGCCGGGCTGGCGATGGCCACCATGGACATCATCAAGCTGTACGGCTCCTCCCCCGCGAACTTCCTGGACGTGGGCGGCGGCGCCACCAAGGAGCGGGTGACCGCGGCGTTCAAGATCATCCTGTCCGACCCTAACGTGGAAGGCATCCTGGTCAACATCTTCGGCGGCATTATGCGCTGCGACGTGATCGCGGAAGGCGTGGTGGCCGCCGCGCGGGAAGTGTCGCTGGACGTGCCCCTGGTGGTGCGGCTGGAAGGCACCAACGTGGCACTCGGCAAGGAGATCATGGCCAAGTCCGGCCTGCCGATCATCTCCGCCGACAATTTGGCCGACGCCGCCGCCAAGGTGGTGCAGGCCGTAAAGGAAGCCGCATAATGGCCGTCCTGGTCGACAGCAACACCAAGGTCATCACCCAGGGCTTCACCGGCGCCCAAGGCACGTTCCATTCCGAGCAGGCGATCGCCTACGGCACCAAGGTGGTGGGCGGGGTCACGCCGGGCAAAGGCGGCTCCCTGCACCTGGACCTGCCGGTGTTCGACACGGTGGTCGAGGCGGTGGAGCAGACCGGCGCCAACGCCACCGCGATCTACGTCCCGCCGCCCTTCGCCGCGGATGCCATCCTGGAAGCCATCGACGCGGAAATCCCGCTGATCGTGTGCATCACCGAGGGCATCCCGGTGCAGGACATGATCAAGCGTCAAGCGGGCGCTGTCCGCGTCCCGCAGCCGGCTGATCGGGCCGAACTGCCCCGGCGTGATCACCCCCGAGGCCTGCAAGATCGGCATCATGCCCGGCCACATCCACCGCCGCGGCAAGGTGGGCATCGTCAGCCGCTCCGGCACGCTGACCTACGAGGCGGTGGCGCAGACCACGGCCGCCGGGCTGGGGCAAAGCAGTTGCGTCGGCATCGGCGGCGACCCGGTAAAGGGCACCGATTTCATCGAGGTGCTGGAGATGTTCCTGGCCGACGAGGAAACCGAAAGCATCATCATGATCGGCGAGATCGGCGGCGCCAGCGAAATCGACGCGGCGGAGTTCCTGGCGCGGGAAAAGCGCGGCAAGCCGGTGGTGGGCTTCATCGCCGGCTCCACCGCGCCCCCCGGCCGCCGCATGGGCCATGCCGGCGCCGTGATCAGCGGCGGCCGCGACACGGCGGCGGCCAAGTTCGAGGCGATGCGGATTGCAGGCATCCACATTTCCGACAGCCCTTCGGCGCTGGGCAGCACAATGGTGAAGGCGCTGGGTGGCTGACGCAACCGCTTCGCCGGACAGTTCAATGCCGCTGACCGCCGAGTAGGAGCACTTGGACATCGAGTTGAAGGTCGGGACGTTGACGAACTATCTGCTCGGAAAGGCACACTGAGCCCTGCGACTGCCGCATGGCGGCTGTGGGCCGAATTCGTCGATCTAGGAAGCGCCGCCACATACATAATGGGACGGCAGGAAGGGAAGTCAGAAGTGGCAGGCGTCGATATCCTCGCGACGGCATTCAACGGCGCAAACGCGGCCTTCATTGCCGACCTGTATGCCCGCTGGGTGGAACGGCCCAACAGCGTCGATACCAGCTTCGCCGAGCTGTTCGCCGCCTTGAACGACGAAGCCCGGTCCGTCCTCACCGACGCGTCCGGTGCGTCCTGGGCGCCGCGCCGGTTCCAGATCGATGAGCCGGAAGCCGCAAAGCCGGCTGCCAAGCCGGGCAAGCCCGCCACCGCCTCTCCTCCCGGGCTGTCGGCGGAACAGGTCCGCGCCGCGACGCTGGACAGCCTGCGCGCGCTGATGATGATCCGCGTGTACCGCGTGCGCGGTCATCTGGAAGCCCAGCTCGACCCGCTGGGCCTAACCGTGCCGAAGCCGCATCTGGAGCTGGACCCCGCCACCTACGGCTTCACCGAGGCGGACATGGACCGCCCGATCTTCATCGACAACGTGCTGGGGCGTGAAACCGCCACGGCACGGGAAATCCTCGCCGTGCTGCGAGCGACGTATTGCGGCCCGATCGGCGTCGAGTACATGCACATCCAGGACCCGGACCAGAAGGCCTGGCTGCAAAAGCGCATCGAGGGCGCTCCCTGGTCGGCGCAGATCGACGGTGAAGCCAAGAAGACGCTGCTTCGCCAACTGACCGAGGCGGAGGGGTTCGAGGCGTTCTGCCAGAAGCGCTACGTCGGCACCAAGCGCTTCGGCCTGGAAGGCGGCGAGGTCACCATCCCGTCGCTGCACGCCATGATCGAGACCGCGGCCAAGGCAGGCGTAGGCGAGGTCGTCATCGGCATGCCGCATCGCGGCCGGCTCAACACGCTGGTGAACGTGGTGCGCAAGCCGTTCACCGCCCTGTTCAGCGAGTTCGGCGGCGCCAGCCCCAAGCCGGACGACGTGCAGGGCTCCGGCGACGTGAAATACCACCTGGGCACCAGCACGGACATCGAGGCCGGCGGTCACACCGTCCACATCTCGCTGCAACCCAACCCGTCCCATCTGGAGGCGGTCGACCCGGTGGTGGTGGGCAAAGTGCGCGCCCGGCAGGACGCGGCGGGCGATACCAAGACGCGGCACAGCGTCATGGGCATCCTGATGCATGGCGACGCGGCGTTCGCCGGCCAAGGCCTGGTGTACGAGACGCTGGCGATGAGCAAGCTGATCGGCTACCGCACCGGCGGCACCATCCACCTAGTGGTGAACAACCAGATCGGCTTCACCACCGTGCCGTTGCACGCCTATTCCGGCCTGTACTGCACGGACGTCGCCAAGTCGGTGCAAGCGCCGATCCTGCACGTGAACGGCGACAACCCGGAAGCGGTGCTGTTCTGTTCCCGCTTGGCGGCCGAGTTCCGCCACGAGTTCGCCACCGATTTCGTGCTCGACATCGTTTGCTATCGCCGCCACGGCCATAATGAGACGGACGAGCCGGCCTTCACCCAGCCAATCATGTACCGGGCGATCCGCGACATGCAGACCACCCGCACCCTGTACGCGGCCAAGCTGGCCGCCGAAGGCGTCGTGCCCGAGGCCGAGGCTAAGGCGATGTGGGACGACTTCAACGGCACGCTGGAAGACAGCTACAAGGCGGCGCAAAGCTACAAGCCCAACAAGGCCGACTGGCTGGAAGGTCGCTGGAGCGGCCTGAAGCAGGCGGACCAGGAAGACGAGCGTTCCGAAGACGCCGCCACCGCGCTGACCGATGCCGCCGCCACGCAGATCGCCGCCGCGCTGAGCCGGGTTCCCGACGGGTTCGACGCCAACCCGAAGATCGTGCGCCAGTTGGAAGCCAAGCGGGCCGCCTTTGACAAGGGCGAGGGCATCGACTGGGCGACCGGTGAAGCCATGGCGTTCGGCGGCCTGCTGCTGGACGGCAACCGCGTCCGCTTGTCGGGGGAGGATTGCCAGCGCGGCACGTTCAGCCAGCGCCACGCGGTGCTGATCGACCAAACCAACGCCAACGAATACGTGCCGCTCAACAACATCGCCGAGAGCCAGGCGAAGATCGACATCTTCAACTCCCTGCTGTCCGAACAGGGCGTGCTCGGCTTCGAATACGGCTACACCTTGGCCGACCCGACCGTGCTGGTACTGTGGGAAGCCCAGTTCGGCGACTTCGCCAACGGCGCCCAGGTGATCATCGACCAGTTCCTCGCCAGCGGGGAAACCAAGTGGCTCCGCATGTCCGGGCTGACGCTGCTGCTGCCGCACGGGCACGAGGGTCAGGGGCCGGAGCATTCCTCCGCCCGGCTGGAGCGCTACCTGCAGCTCTGCGCCGAGCGGAACATGACGGTGGCGAACCTCACCACCCCCGCCAACTACTTCCACGCGCTGCGGCGGCAGTTGAAGCGGAACTACCGCAAGCCGCTGGTGATCATGACGCCGAAAAGCCTGCTGCGGCACAAGCTGGCGGTGTCGAAGCTGGCGGACTTCACCGGGCAAAGCCGCTTTCAGTTCATCATCCCGGAGATCGACGCGATCGGCCCGGAGAACGCGGTGAAGCGTGTCGTGCTGTGTTCCGGCAAGGTGTATTACGACCTGTTGGCGGAACGGCGGGACAAGGGCGTGCAGGACGTGGCGCTGGTGCGGATGGAGCAGATCTATCCGTTCGCCACCAAGTCGCTGCCGCCGGTGCTGGCCCGCTACCCGAATGCCGAAATCGTCTGGTGCCAGGAGGAGCCCGAGAACATGGGCGCCTGGAGCTTCGTCGACCGGAAGATCGAGCAGGTCCTCGTAGGGCTGGGGCATCGCTGCGCCCGCCCGCGTTATATTGGCCGCGACGCCGCAGCCAGCCCGGCCACGGGGCTGGCGAAGGTGCATGCCGCGCAGCAAGCCGGACTGGTCGCCCGCGCGCTCGCGCTGGATTAGCCGAGAGAATCAAGGAACCGTTATGGCCGCCGACATCAAAGTGCCCACGCTGGGCGAAAGCGTCACCACCGCCACGGTGGCGCGATGGCTGAAGAAGGCCGGGGAAAAGGTCGCCGCCGACGAGGCCTTGGTCGAACTGGAAACCGACAAGGTCACGGTGGAGGTGAACGCCCCTGCCGCCGGCACGCTCGGCGCGCTGGTGGCGGAGGAAGGTGCGGAGGTCGAGGTCGGTGCCCTGCTCGGCACGATCGAGGAAGGCAGCGGCG
The DNA here is from genome assembly GCA_965199555.1 of Acetobacteraceae bacterium. Classification (GTDB taxonomy): domain Bacteria; phylum Pseudomonadota; class Alphaproteobacteria; order Acetobacterales; family Acetobacteraceae; genus LMUY01. The sequence continues at coordinate 17,290 of CBDASJ010000009.1, forward strand.
CCGCCGCGCCCGCCAAGCCGCCGAGCACGCCCGCTTCCTCCTCCTCGCCTGCCAAGCCGCCGCCGGGCGTGACCCCGCCGCAGACGCCGGCCGGCCCGGTGGCACGGCCCGCCACCCCGCCGGCGGACATCGCGACGCATGCGCCGCTGCCGGCCGCCGCCAAGCGCATGGACGAGAACAGCCTGTCCGCCGAGCAAGTCGGCGCCGGGTCCGGCAAGGATGGGCGGATCACCAAGGGCGACGTGCTGGCGTTCATGAGCCGCCCGGCGGCCGCGCCAGCCGCCGCCGCGTCGCCCACCAGCCGAGGCCCGGGTGCGGAGGCGTCGCGCGAGGAACGGGTCAAGATGACCCGGCTGCGGCGCACCATCGCGTCCCGCTTGAAGGAAGCGCAGAACACCGCCGCCATGCTGACCACCTTCAACGAGGTGGACATGTCGGCGGCCATGGCGCTGCGCACCGAATATCGCGACGCGTTCGAGAAGAAGCACGGCGGCACGCGGCTGGGCTTCATGGGCCTGTTCGTGCGCGCCTGCGTGGCGGCGTTGAAGGAATTCCCCGCCGTCAACGCCGAGATCGACGGCGACGAGATCGTCTACAAGAACTACGTCCACATGGGTATCGCGGTCGGCGGTTCGAACGGGCTGGTGGTGCCCGTGGTGCGCGATGCCGACACCATGAGCGTGGCGCAGATCGAGCGGGCAATCGGCGATTTCGGCCGCCGCGCCCGTGACGGCGCGTTGAAGCTGGACGAGCTGACCGGCGGCAGCTTCTCCATCACTAATGGCGGCGTGTACGGCTCGCTGATGAGCACGCCGATCCTGAACCCGCCGCAATCGGCGATCCTGGGCATGCACAAGATCCAAGACCGCCCGATGGCGATCGGCGGCAAGGTGGAGATCCGCCCGATGATGTACCTGGCGCTCAGCTACGACCACCGCATCGTCGATGGGAAGGAGGCGGTGAGCTTCCTGGTCCGCGTGAAGGAAGGCGTGGAAGACCCCCGCCGCCTGCTGCTCGGCCTGTAACCCACCTACCCACCCCAACCGCAAAAAGCCCTCTCCCCCTTGGGGAGAGGGTTGGGTGAGGGTCACACCCCCCGCCCATCAAACCGCATTCGCGTGCCCCTCACCCCGGCCCTCTCCCAGAAGGAGAGGGAGATAGCGAGGGAGAGAGGCCAGGAGACACCATGAGCGAGTCCTTCGACGTCATCATCATCGGCGCCGGTCCCGGCGGCTACGTGTGCGCGCTGCGGGCGGCCCAATTGGGATTGAAGGTCGGCTGCGTGGAAAAGCGGGCCACCTTGGGCGGCACGTGCCTGAACATCGGCTGCATCCCGTCCAAGGCCCTGCTGCAATCCTCCGAGAACTACGAGGAAGCCTCGCACAGCTTCAAGGACCACGGCGTCATCGTGGAAAGCGTGAAGCTGGACCTGGCCCGCATGCAGGCGCGCAAGGGCGAGGTGGTGACAGCCAACGTCAAGGGCGTGGAGTTCTTGTTCAAGAAGAACAAGGTCACCTGGCTAAAGGGCGAGGGCCGCATCGCCGGACCGGGCCGCGTCGCCGTGGACGGCACGGAGTACCAGGCCAAGTCCATCGTCATCGCCAGCGGCAGCGAAAGCATCCCGCTGCCCGGCGTGGAAGTGGACGAGAAGACCGTCGTCACCTCCACCGGCGGGCTGGAGCTGGACCGGGTGCCCGGCCACATGGTGGTGATCGGCGGCGGCTATATCGGCCTGGAGCTCGGCAGCGTGTGGCGCCGGCTGGGTGCCGAGGTGACGGTGGTGGAGTTCCTGGACCGCCTGGTGCCCGGCATGGACACGGAGGTCGGCAAGACGTTCGAGCGCGTGCTGGGCAAGCAGGGCGTGAAGTTCCGGCTCAAGACCAAGGTCACGGCGGCGAAGAAGACCGCGTCCGGCGTGACGCTCACCCTGGAGCCGGCGGCCGGTGGGGCCGCGGAAACACTGGACGCCGACGTGGTGCTGGTGGCGATCGGGCGGCGGCCATACTACGAGGGGTTGGGCCTGGAAGCCGCCGGCGTCGCGCTGGACGACCGCAAGCGCATCACCGTCGACGCGCACTACGCCACCAACGTGCCAGGCATCTACGCCATCGGCGACGTGATCGCCGGGCCGATGCTGGCCCACAAGGCGGAGGAGGAAGGCGTGGCCTTGGCGGAAACCCTTGCCGGGCAGGCCGGGCACGTGAATTACGGCGTCATCCCCGGCGTCGTCTACACCTGGCCGGAAGTCGCCTCCATCGGCGCCACGGAGGAGATGCTGAAGGCGGAAGGCCGCGCCTACAACGTTGGCAAGTTCCCCTTCACCGCCAACGGCCGCGCCCGCGCGATGGGCGCTACCGACGGCTTCGTGAAGATCCTGGCGGACAAGAACACGGATTTGATCCTCGGCGCCCACATCATCGGGCCAGACGCCGGCACGTTGATTGCCGAGATCGCCACCGCCATGGAGTTCGGCGCCAGCAGCGAGGACGTGGCCCGCACCTGCCACGCCCACCCCAGCCTCAACGAAGCGGTCAAGGAAGCGGCACTGGCCGTGGAAGGTCGAGCGCTGCACATCTAAACCGCTCGGCCGTCTCGCTGGCTACTGCCAGTAGGCGTAGGGTAGGCTTCAGCCCACCGACCCGATCCCTAGGCTACTGCCAACCGCGGGACAGCCGGCGCACGGCGGTGGTGGCGTTGCGCTTGCCTTCGCCGACATATTCCTCGTGATAGTCCTCGATCTTCGCCGGGTCGTAGACGTAGTTGACCATCATGGTAGCGCTTTCCTTCACGCCCTTGTCCGACGTGTCGGCTAGCATGCTGATCCGTTCCACCCGCGCGCCGTTGCTGAGGTGGAAATGTGCCACTGGGTCCAGCGCCCGCTTGCCGCGCGACTCCAGCAGCAGGTAGCGGGACGCCAGCCGCGTCAGGATCGGCTCCAGCGCCTTCACCACCGCGCCGTCACGTGACCAGCCCCGCCGCCTCAGCACGGCGGACAAGGCCTGGGCACCGTTCTCCGGCTTGGGTTCGTCCGGCAGCAGGGCCACCAACGCCGCGGTTTCCTCGCCGGACAGCAGCTTCGGGTCCGCCGCCTGCAACTGTCCGGTCAACCAGCGGCACAGGCCGGGCATTGGCGACAGCGTGGCGAAGGTCTTGAGGTTGGGGTACTCCTCGCCCAGCACCGCCACCACCTTCTTGATCAGGAAGTTGCCGAAGCTGATGCCGTTCAGGCCACGCTGGCAGTTGCTGATGGAATAGAAGATCGCCGTATCGGCTTCCTTTGGGTCCAGCAACGGCGCCCGTCGGTCCAGCAGGCGCTGCACGCTGCCGGCCAGGCCGCGGACCAGGGCCACCTCGACGAAGATCAGCGGCTCCGCCGGCATGCGCGGGTGGAACAGCGCGTAGCAGCGGCGGTCGCTGTCCAGCCGGTTCTTCAGGTCGGACCAGGAGCGGATCTCGTGCACCGCCTCGTAGCCCACCAGCCGCTCCAGCAGCACGGCCGGGCTGCTCCAATCGATGCGCTGCAACTCCAGGAAGCCCACGTCGAACCAGCCGGCCAGCAAGGCGCGCAGGTCGCTGTCCAGCGCCGCCAGATAGGGGTCGTCCTTTACCCGCTCCAGCAGGGTGGCGCGCAAATCGACCACGAACTTCATGCCGTCCGGGATGGTGGTGAACTGGGTCAGCAGCCGCACCCGCGGCGGCTTCAGGGCGCGGCGCAGCGCGGTGGTGGCGGTGGTGCGTTCGGCGGGGTCGTCGGTGGATTGCAGGCGCTGGTAGGCTTCGGCGATCTCCGCCGGGTCGCTGTCGAACTGCGCCAAGGTGCGCAGAAAGGAGGTGCGCCCGGCTTCGGTGAGTTGCAGGTAGGTTTGCGCCAGCTTGGCCGCCCGGTTGCGGCCGCTCATCTCCCCGCCGCGGCCTTCCAGGCAGGCGCGCATCTGGGCGGCGATGCTTTGGTCGCCTTCCACCGCGACGCCGGCCGCCATGTCGCGCCAAACACCCGTGATGCGCCGGATCGCGCGGTCGAACAGGCCGATCGGGGCGGTCGTCTCACTCATGCTGCGCACCCTCTTGCAGGCCGGGTCACCCTACACGAACCGCCTGCATCGCGCGAGCGACCGCGGCCGGCAGGTCATCCGCCACCAGGCCCAGGCCCAGCATTTCGCCGGCGCGGCCATGCAGCCAGGCCCCGGCGCAGGCGGCGTCCCACGGCGGCATGCCGCCCGCCAGCAACGCCGCGATCAGCCCGGACAACACGTCCCCGGCACCGGCGGTGGCCAAGGCCGGCGTGCCGGTGCCGTTGATCGCCGCCCGGCCGTCCGGAGCGGCGATCACCGTGTCCGACCCTTTCAGCAGCACCACCGCCTCCACCCGCCGCGCTGCCGCACGGGCGGCAGCCAACCGGTCCGATCCCGAAGGCCCAAACAGCTTGGCGAACTCGCCCTCATGCGGCGTCAGCACGGCGGCGCCGCGCAGCGCCTCGGGGTGGCCGGCATGGGCGCCGAGCGCGTCGGCATCCGCCACCACCTGGCGGCCGGCCGCCAGCAGGCGCGGCAAGGCCAGCCGGGCCGCGTCCTGCCCCAGTCCGGGGCCGCACACCCAGGTGGTGCGGCGGGGATCGGCCAGCAGGCCATCGAGCGGCTCGTCGTTGACGATCAGCCCGGCCGCCACGTGGCCGTAGCGGCCGGCGTGGCCCGGCGCCACGATCGTTACCATGCCCGCCCCGCCATGCCGCGCCGCCTCCGCCGCCAACTGCGCCGCGCCCGTCATGGCGGCGCCGCCCAGCACGGACACGAAGCCGCGGGCGTATTTGTGGGTGGAGGCGGGCAGCACCGGCAGGCGCCACAGCGCGGGGCCGTTGCCCACCGTTTGCGGGCGGATGTCGTCCAGCACGGACGCGGGCAGCCCGATATCGGCCAGCACGATCGTGCCGCACAGGTCGCGGCCCGGCAGCAGCCAGTGGCCGGGTTTGCAGCGAAAGAACGTCACCGTGCAGTCCGCCCGCGCCACCCGGCCCCGCGCCACGCCGGTGGCCCCGTCCACGCCGCTGGGCACGTCCACCGCCAGGATCCGGCGGGCGGCTGCCAGGGTGTCGGCCACAAGCCCGTCCACGTCGCGCGCCAGCCCGGCGCCGAACACGGCGTCGATCACCAGCTCCGCCCCCGCCGCCTCCGCTGGGGTGAAGGTGACGACCGGGCCGCACCAGTCCGCCGCTGCCAGGGCGGCGTCGCTGCCGGGCCGTGGCGGCGCCAGGGCGGCGACGCGCACCGGCCAGCCTGCCGCGTCCAGCAGCCGGGCGGCGACATAGCCGTCACCGCCATTGTTGCCGGGTCCGCACAGCACCAGCGTCCGGCAAGGGCCGAACCGCCGCGCCGCGCGCGCCACGGCCCAGCCGGCGCGTGCCATCAACGTCACGCCTGGGACGCCGGCGGCGGCGGCCAGCGCATCCACCCGGCCCATCTCCGCCGGGGTCAGCAGCTCGTTCATCCTGGCAAAACTCCATGCAGCGCCACGAACACCGCGGCGCCGCACGCCATCAGCAGCACCGGGCTCACCCGCGTCGCCATCAGGATGGCCGTGGACGCGACGGCGATCCCGCGGGCCAGCCAGCCGCCCTCCAGCGCCTCGATCAGCACCAGCCCGGAGGCGAGGATCATGCCCGCCGCCACCGGCCGCAGCCCTGCCTCCAACGCGACCTGCCACCGCGCGCCGCGGGTGCGCGCCCAAAGCCGGGCCAGGCCATAGACCAGCAGCGCCGTGGGGGTGAAGATCGCGACCGAGGCCACGAACGCGCCCCAGGCGCCCGCGACCTGCCAGCCGATCAGCGTCACCAGCAGCGTGCCCGGCCCCGGCGCCATGCGGGAAATGGCGAACGCGTCCAGGAACTGGTTTTCCGTCATCCAATGATGGTTGGCCACGACCTGGCGGTGGATTTCCGCCACCAGCGTTTGCCCGCCGCCCACGGACGCCAGCGACAGCGGCGCGAACAGGGTGATCAGCGCCAGGGTGATGCTACGCACGGGCGAGCTTCCAATAGGCCAGCGCCACGCTGACCGGGCCGAGCACCAGCACCACCAGCGGCAAGGACAGGTGCAGCAGCCCGACGGCCACAAACGCCACCGCCATGACGACGACCGACCCCACGCCCTTGGCCGCGGCGCGCCGGGCGGCGATCAGCCCCATCTGCAACGACAAGCCGACCGCCGCCGCCCCCACACCGTCCAGCACCAGATGCGTCAAGGCAAACCCGGTCAGCGCGGCGAACAGGGCGGCGATGAACACCACCAGCACGGCGGGTGGCACGATCATGCCGCCGGCGGCGAACACGGCGCCGGGCGTGCCGCGCAACCGAAAGCCGATCCAGATCGACAGGTTCACCACGTTCACGCCCGGAAACGCCTGGGCCAGCGCCAGGCCGGACAGGAACTCCTCCTCGCTCAGCCACGCGCGGCGCTGCACGATCTCCCGCAGCAGCCAGCCGGACAGGCCGCCGCCGAAGCTGGTGAGCCCGATCCGCGCGAACACGGTGCAAAGCTGCGCCGTGGTCGGGATTTCCGCCTGCCGGTCCGCCGTTGCCACCATCGCCCCCTTCCCTCGCACGCCATCGACCGGTCTGTATTCCAGGCCAGGCTTGCGCGCGCCGCCACATACGGGCTTGTGGAGGCGCGCGGGCAAACCTGTCCTGCCGTTGGCCATGCAGGCAGGCCCCGTGGAGTTTACCCGAGGAGTCGCTGAATGGCGGTGGTGATCGCGATTGCGCAGCAGAAAGGCGGCGCGGGCAAGACCATGCTTGCGGCGAACTTGGCCGCGGGCCTTGCCGTCGCTGCCCGGGTCGCCCTGCTGGACGTCGATCCGCAGGGCAGCCTGACCCGGTGGCATGCCATCCGCGGCAGCCGGCCGGGCCTGCCGCCGCTCGGGTTTTCGCGGGTATCCGGCTGGCGCGTGGCCGCGGAATTGGATCGCCTGCGCCACGAGAACGACGTGCTGCTGGTCGACTCGCCGCCGCATCTGGATGCCGACTCCCGACGCACGGTGCGGGCCGCCGACCTGGTGCTGGTGCCGGTGCAGCCCTCCGCACCCGACCTGTGGGCCGCCGAAGGCACGATGGCGCTGGCGGCGGCGGAGCAACGGCGGGCGACGCTGGTGGTCAACCGGGCGCCCACCTCGCCCCGCCTGCGGGAGCGTGCGCTTGCCGTGGTGCAGGCGTCCGGCCATACCGTGCTGCCGGCCATGCTGGGCAACCGCACCGGCTTTGCCCAGGCGTTTGAACGGGGCATGGGCGCGGTGGAAGCCGCCCCACGCACGGCCGCTGCGGCGGAGATCACCGCGCTGCTGCAATTGGTGGAAGGGATGATCCGATGACGGTTTGGAGCCTGGTGCTGGCGGTCCACATCCTGGCCATGGCGGCGTGGACGGGCGGGATGGCGTATGCGCTGTTGGTGCTGCGGCCGAGCCTGGCCGTCCTGGCACCGCCCGACCGCCTGGCGCTGCACGGGCAGGCATTCCGCCGGTTCTTCCTGATCGTCTGGCACGCCATGCCGCTGGTGCTGATCACCGGCTGGGCGATGGTGTTCGGCGTGTACGGCGGCTTCGCCCGGCTGCCGATATCCGTCAACGTGATGCAAACGCTGGGGCTAGTGATGGCGATCGTGTTCGTGGTGCTGTTCTTCGGACCATGGAAGCGGTTCCGCGCCCAACCCAGCGCCGACGCGGCCAACGCGATCCGGCGGCTGATCACGGTGAACCTGGTGCTCGGCGCGGTCGTGATCGTCGCCGCCTCGTTCTCCCATTGGGGCGCCGGCTAGCCCGCCCCTCTCTTTCTCTCCTTCGCCCAATAGAGGCATATCGCGTTTAGCTGATCTCCCTCTCCCGCCAGCGGGAGAGGGTCTCTAACTGGCCGCGGTCCGATGCGATCGCCCTGCCTAGAGGAAGCCTCGTGTCAGGCGGGAACGGCAGACGCCCTGGCCGGGCTGGGTCGCCGCAGGTGGCAGGCCACCCAGTGGCCGTCTCCCCCTTGCTCCAGCGGCGGCACCACCGTCGCGCATTGCGCCTCCGCGATCGGGCAGCGGGTGTGGAAATGGCAGCCGGCGGGCGGATGGATCGGGTTGGGCACGTCGCCGACCAACGCGATGCGCTTGCGCTTGGCCTTCGGGTCCGGGATGGGCACGGCGGACAGCAGCGCTTCCGTATAGGGATGCAACGGGTTGTCGTACAGCGCGCGCGCCGTGGCGATCTCCACCACCCGGCCGAGATACATCACCGCCACACGGTCGCTGATATGCTCCACCACCGACAAATCGTGGGCGATGAACAGATAGGTCAGGCCGAATTCTTCCTGCAAATCCTCCAGCAGGTTGATCACCTGCGCCTGGATGGACACGTCCAGGGCGGACACCGGCTCGTCGCACACCACCAGCTTCGGCTTCACCGCCAGCGCCCGCGCGATGCCGATGCGCTGGCGCTGGCCGCCGGAGAACTCGTGCGCGAAGCGGTGCATGTGGTCGGCTTGCAGCCCCACCGTTTCCAGCAGCCGCACCACCTGGTCGGTGAGGTCGCGGCGGCTGCGGGCCAGGCGATGGATCACCAGCGCTTCGCCGATGATGCCGCGCACCGTGTGCCGCGGGTTCAGCGACGCGAACGGGTCCTGGAAGATGATCTGCATCTCCCGCCGCAGGGTGCGCAGATCGGCGCCTTGCAGCCCGGTGATGTCGCGGCCCTCGAAATGGATCTCCCCCGCGCTCGGCTCGATCAGCCGCATGATGCAACGCCCGGTGGTGGACTTGCCGCAGCCGGACTCCCCCACCACGCCCAGCGTTTCCCCGGCGGCCAGGTCGAAGCTGACGCCGTCCACGGCGTGGACCCGGTCCACCTCGCGCCCCAGCACCCCGCCCCGGATCGGGAAATGCTTCTTCAAGCCGCGGACGGAAAGCAGCGCTGGGGCGTCAGGCACGGATGCACGCCGCCTTGTGGTCCGCCGCCACGTGCCGCAACTCCGGCTCCGCCGCGCGACACGCCTCCACCGCGAAGGAGCAGCGCGGCGAGAACCGGCAGCCCGGCGGCGGGTGCAGCAGGCTCGGCACCGTGCCGGGGATCTGTTCCAGCCGGGTGCGCCCCTGCGCGCCGGCGTCGACGCGGGGAATGGAGCGGATCAGCCCCTGCGTGTAGGGGTGGCGCGGGTTGGCGAACAGCTCCTCCACCGGCGCTTCCTCCACCACCTTGCCGGCATACATCACCACGACGCGCTGGGCGTTCTCCGCCACGACGCCCATGGCGTGGGTGATCAGCATGATGGCCATGCCGAACTGCGCCTTCATGTCGGCCAGCAGGTCCAGGATCTGTGCCTGGATGGTCACGTCCAGCGCCGTGGTCGGCTCGTCGGCGATCAGCAATTGCGGGCGGCAGGCGAGCGCCATGGCGATCATCACGCGCTGCCGCATGCCGCCGGAGAACTGGTGCGGGTAGTCGTGCACGCGCCGCGCCGGGTTGGGAATCTGCACCAGGCGCAACATGGCGATCGCCGCCTCCGTCGCTGCCTTGCGCGACAGGTTCTCGTGCGCGCGCAGCGACTCCACGATCTGCGAGCCCACGGTGTAGACGGGGTTGAGCGAGGTCATCGGCTCCTGAAACACCATGCCGATCTCGCGGGCGCGGATCTTGTCCATCTCGCCGGCGCCGAGCGGGATGATGTCGCGGCCGCGCCACAGGATTTGCCCGGCCATGAAGCGGCCGGGCGGCATGTCGATCAGCTTCAGCACGCTGCGCGCCGTCACGGTCTTGCCGGAGCCGGACTCGCCCACCACGGCCAGCGTTTCGCCGCGGCTGATCGACAGGCTCACCCCGTCCACGGCGCGGACCATGCCGTCATCGGTGCGGAACCAGGTCTTCAGGTCGCGGATGTCGAGCAGCGCGTCCGCCATGGTATCAGATATCAATGCTGCGCGTGGCAGCAACGTCCTGGGTCCGAGCAGCACCCGGTCCATGGATAAGCCGCCTCCCATTGTCTGCGCGGAAGCACATTAAGTATTCTCCGCCGCAGCCAAACGAGACTCGATCTCTATAAGCCATTCCGAAGCCGTGAAACCAAAGCCGCCTATGTCAATCCGACTATCAACATGCTCTTCAAACGCCGTCTCAAGGTCGTTGCCGTGATCACGAAGAAACCGCTGTATGTCAGCTCGCGTCCCCAAAATGTTTGATGAATGCGCCGAACTGATAAAACTTGATACGACATCGTCCAACGCAACGCTTATCTCCGGCGCTTCGAAGAAACTGCAACCCATAAATGATTGTAGGTATGGATAGCTCCGCCGGTCAAACATCTAGTTTTTCTCTCATAGGACCGTGTACGCTGTGAAGATGTACCAGACTTTGTTTGAACTAACTGTCTTCTTCAGTACTATCTGGACCTTTGTTGCGTCAATCATCACCCCTGTACTTTTTGTAAGCACCTGGCCAATGACTTGACCACAGTCAAGTGCCTTCCAAACCTCCTGGTCTCCCGGTTGCGCCAAAGAGGCCCAAGCACGGATATCGTCAGCATTAGCAGCAATAGACTTTGAAATAGCCCACTCTGCCGTTGCCTTCGAGCTAAAGTTGGATGCGCTCTTAAGCCATGGTTGTTCTATAAACCGCATCGCCAGTTGTTGGCTTGTGACCCTATTTACGTGCTGACGCAACGTGTGAGCACCCGGCCACGTCTCCTCCACATCCAGATCAACCAACCCACGGTCAACAGCCAAGATACGCGTGGCGCCAGTCGCTTTAGCTACTGCAAATGGGGCCGCGACAGCCGCAGCCATGTTCATTGCTACGTCACTTCCTGACGCAAGGCGATCCGCTAGATCTTCATCAACACCAAGGCTTTGCAGCGATCGACGTACTGCATCCGCGGTAAACGTCTTCATCTGACGGCCGGTCCAGACTTGCCGCATCCCTGTCCACAACGTGTCAGCACCAACGTAATCCACTGCGGCGGCCGCAAATTTCGTCGCAGCCGTCGGCTCCGGCGCAAGCCAAAGCGGCACGGAAGCTACCAGATCGACGGCGCCTCCTATGATAGATATTCCACCCCAAAACCGATTGTCTAAACTCGGCCCTTTAGACAGGCTGGCTTGTTCCAGCATGGCTGCCGGCTGGATAGCGGTAGCGACGACCTTTACACCGTCGTGTTCGTCCCGGTCATCTGCCATCCGGAAAACTCATTCTGACATCAAGCGGCGGAACGGAAGCCTGAAACAAGCCGACGTCTCGCACCCAAATTGTCGTCCGCTGATCGCCAAAACTTCGCGCTTTTCCTTTCCGATACGGGCGTGCGTCACTCCTGTGGGTTCTTCAGACCACGCGCCGGGCGTCCAGCGCGTCGCGCAGGCCGTCGCCGATGAAGTTGATCGACAGCACAGCCAGGAAGATCGCGGCGCCGGGGAACAGCGCCCAATGCGGGTTGCTGTCGAGGTTGTCCTTGGCGCTGAACAGGATGCGCCCCCAGGTCGGCGTGTCCGGCGGAAAGCCCAGCCCCAGGAAGGACAGGGTGGATTCCGCAATGATGGCGTTGGCCACCTCCACCGTGCCGGCGACGATCACCGGGCCCAGCGCATTGGGCAGGATGTGGCGGACCACCAGCCGCAACCGGGACGCGCCGAGCGCCCGCGCCGCCTCCACGAACTCCTTTTCCCGCAGGGAAAAGAACTGTGCCCGCACCAGCCGCGCCACCGGCATCCAGCGCAAACCGCCGATCACCAGCACGATCAGCACGAACAGCCCGCCTTCCAGGCCCAGCGCCTTGGCCAGCGCGCTGCGGAACAGGTAGATGACCAACAGCAGCAACGGCAATTGCGGCAGCGACAGGAACAGGTCGGTCAGCCACATCAGCACCGCATCGACCCGGCCGCTCGCCATGCCGGACACCGCGCCCACGACCAGGCCGACCACCACCGCCACCAGCATCGCCGCCACGCCGACCGCCAGCGAGATGCGGCCGCCATAGATCATCTGCGCCAGCAGATCCTGCCCCAGATCGTCGGTGCCGAACGGATGCGCCGCCGACGGGCCGGCCAGTTGCGCGGCGAAATCGATGTCGTCCATCGGCACCGGCCAGAACAGCCGGCCGAAGGCGATCCCCCCGACGAGCAGCGCCAGCACGACCAGGCTGACCACCGCCAGCCGGTGCTTGCGGAAGCGGCGCCATGCCTCGCGCGTGGGGGACAGCACCACCCGGCGCGGCGGCGCTGGCGCCACCAGCGGCACGGCCGGGTCAGCGGAAAGCGATGCGGGGGTCAAGCCAGCCATACAATATGTCTGCAACCAGGTTGAACAGGATCACCAGGCCGGCGAACACGAAGGTCACGCCCATCACCACCGGCGTGTCGTTGGTCAGGATCGAATCGATCAGCAGGGAGCCGATGCCCGGCACGCGGAAGATCTGCTCGGTGATGATGGCGCCGCCGAACACCACCGGCATCTGCAACGCCACCAGCGTGACCACCGGGATCAGCGCGTTGCGCACCACGTGGCGCAGCAGCACCCGGCGCTGGCCGATGCCCTTGGACCGGGCGGTGGTGACGTAATCCAGTTTGATCACGTCCATCACCGAGGAGCGCACGAACCGCACCAGCGAGGCGCCCTGGAACAGGCCCAGCACGGTCACCGGCATGATCGACTGGAGGAACTCCTCCCACCACCAGCGCCAGCCGGAAACGTTCAGATCCGACCGGTACACGAAGGGCAGCCAATGCAGCGTGATGCTGAACAACAGGATCAGCAGCAGCCCGGTGAAGAAGGTGGGCAGCGAGAAGCCGATGAACGCCACGGTGTTGGCGACCTGATCGAACAGCGAGTACGGCCGTGCCGCCGCCAGCACGCCCACGGGGATGGCCACGCCGATCGCCAGCACCTGCGACGCGCCGATCACCGCGATCGTCACCGGCAGGCGCTGGAGGATCAGCCGGTCCACATCCACCCGGCTGACAAAGGAGAACCCCCAATCCCCGGTCAGCATCGCCACCAGCCAGTGCAGGTAGCGCGACCACACCGGGTCGTTCAAACCGAACTTCGCCCGCAGCGCTTCCTGCACCGCCACCGGCACGTTCGGGTTGCTGGCGAGTTCGGAGAACGGATCGCCCGGCGCCAGCGCCAGCACCGTGTACAGCACGATGCTGATGCCGAGCAGGCTGGGAATGGCCAGCAAAAGGCGTCGGGCGAGATGGGCGCCGGACATAGGACGCGCCTAGGCGTCCTTGAACCAGTTCGGCAAATCCCAGATGTAGCTGTCGAAGCCGCTCATCTCCGCTTGCAGCTTGTCCACGATGGCCGCGACGCTGGGGCGGGTCACGACGGGAATGACGACGACGTTGTTGACCACCAGGTCGTTCAACTTGATGATCAGCCCGGCCCGCTTCATCGGGTCCACCTCGACGGCCGACTGCTTGTAGAGGTCGTCGAACTCGTCGTTGCGCCAGCGGCAGATATTGCGGCCCTGCCACTTGTTGGCCTTCTGCGAGCATTCGGTGGACAGAAACAACTGCAACCACAATTGCGGGTCCGGCAGCGTCGGACCGGTCGTGTACATCTGCAGGTCCGCGTAGAAATGCGGATACGTGTCCGGGTTGGCGACGTCGGAGGAGAAGAACACCGAGGCGATCACCGACTTCAGTTCGACGTCTATGCCGGCCTTGCGAAAGGCCTGCTTGACGATCTGCTGCGTCTTCTGCCGCGGTCCGTTGGTGGAAGTTTGGAACAGGTATTTCAGCGGCTTGCCGTCCTTGACGCGGATGCCGTCGGGGCCGGGCTTCCACCCCGCCTTGTCCAGCAGTGCCGTGGCCTTTTCGACGTTGAACTCGAACTTCGTGTTGGGCGAGTTGAAGTGCTTCGGGTTGAACACGATGTTGGACGTGGCCGGGCCACCGCGTCCGTAGACGTATTTGTGCACCGACTCCCGGTCGACCAGCAGCGAGATCGCTTGCCGCACCGCGGGGTCGGAAAAGCTGGGGTGCACCGTCTTGATGCTGGAGCGCTCGCCGTCGACCTCCACGTTCGGGTCGGTCATGTTGAGTTGGATCATTTCCAGGTAGCCGCCTTCGGTGACCCGGATCTTGCCCTTGCCGCCCGCTTCCAGCCGGGCCAGCACTTCGTCCTCGACCTGGAGGTTCCAGGCCATGTCGTATTCGCCGGTTTGCAGCACCGCCCGCGCGGCGGAGGTCGCGTCGCCGCCGCCCTTCATCTCCACGGCGTCGAAATACGGCCGGTTCGGCATGTGGTAGTTCGGGTTGATCACCCCGGTGACGATGTCGCCGGGCCGGAACTCCTTGAACAGGTACGGCCCGGTGCCGACCGGCTTGAGGTTGGTGGGCGCCTCGCGCGACTTGCCGCCGGTGTAGTCCTGGAACAGATGCTTCGGGATGATCATCCCGTAATAGCCGCAGAACGCGTCCGCCCAGAACACCAGCGGTTTTTCCGACGAGACGCGGACCGTGTAGGTGTCGATCTTCTCCACCGTTACCGCGTTGTAGCTGCCCGTCGTCACCGTGGCCGTCGCGGGGTCACGGGAATAGGCCCAGTTGAACACCAGGTCGTCGGCGGTGAAGGGCTCGCCATCGTGCCATTTCACGCCCTGCTTCAGCTTCCAGGTGACGGATTTGCCGTCCGCCGCCAGGCCGCCATTCTCGAGGCTGGGCAGTTCGGCGGCCAGCACGGGACGCAGTTCCGCATTGGAGTCCCAGGACGCCAGCGGTTCGTAGAACAGGCGGGAGCCGTCCTGGTCCTTGGTTCCGACGGCGAAATGCGGGTTCAGCAAGGTGGGGCCCTGCCACCACAGCAGCTTCAGCGTGCCGCCGCCGCCGGCCTTGGTGGGCTTGTATTTGGGGGCCGTTTGCGCGTGCGCCACGCCGCCCAGGGCGAGCAACTGCGTCGCCATCGGCGCCGTCAGCCCCACCGCCACCATCCGGTTGATGAAGCCCCGGCGGGACAGGCGCTGCTGCTTCACCTCGTCGATGAGCGAGCGTAACTCGTGACCTTCCATGCGTCCTCTCCGGCAGCTTTGGTGGCTTGGTAGCAATGCACTCAACACAATGCTACCGTGCAACTGCGTCAATGCAATCCCCATACCCCGCCGAACAGGAGTGGCCGCGTGCACGACCTTCTCGACCGGATCACGCCGTTCCTGCCCGACCTGACGGCGATCCGCCGCGACATCCACGCCCACCCGGAAATCGGCATGGACGAATACCGCACCGCCGCACTGGTGGCGGCCAAGCTGCGCGAATGGGGGCTGGAGGTCACGGAAGGCGTCGGCCGCTTCGGCGTGGTCGGCACGCTGACCGGCCGCTCCCCCGGGCAACGCGCCATCGGCCTGCGGGCGGACATGGACGCGCTGTTCATCGAGGAGCAGACGGGCAAGTCCTATGCCTCGGTCAACCAGGGGCTGATGCATGCCTGCGGCCATGACGGGCACACCACCATGCTGCTGGGCGCGGCCCGCTTCCTGTCGGAGCATCGGGAGTTCGGCGGCACCGTGCAGTTCATCTTCCAGCCGGCCGAGGAAGGGCTCGGCGGGGCCAAGGCGATGCTGGCGGACGGGCTGTTCGAGCGCTTCCCGGTGGACGCCGTGTACGGGCTGCACAACCAGCCGGGCGCGCCGCTGGGCAGTTTCAGCACCCGGGTCGGCCCGGCGCTGGCGGCCGGCGACCTTTGGCGCGTGACGTTCCGCGGCACTGGCGGCCATGGCGGCGCCACGCCGCATCTGTCGACGGACGTGCTGGTGTTGCAGGCACAGTTCATCCTGGCGCTGCAAACGATCGTCAGCCGCAACGTCGCCGCGGCCGACGCGGCGGTGATCAGCGTGGGCGCGGTCGCCGGCGGCTCGGCGGACGCGCTGAACGTCATGCCGGCCAAGGTGGTGCTGGGCGGCACCGCGCGGTCTTACACGCTGCCGGTGCGCGACACGATGGAGCGGCGGATGCGGGAGCTGGCAACCGGCCTCGCCGCCTCGTTCAACTGCACGGCCGAGGTGGAATACGATCGCTTGGGCACCGCCCTGGTGAACCATGCCGAGCAGACCGCCCGCGCGGTGGCCGCGGCCACGTCACTAGTGGGCGCCGCGGCGGTGGACGGCAACTGCCAGCCCGTCACCGGCGGGGAGGATTTCGCGTCCATGCTGGAAGCCAAGCCCGGCGCCTTTGTTTTCCTGGGCCAGGGCGCCGGCGGCGCCACGTCCGAAGGGCTGCACACCCCCACCTACGACTTCAACGACGACGCGATCGCCTTCGGCACCGGCTTCTGGGTCAACCTGGTGATGCAGGAGATGGCGTCCCCGTCCTGACCTGCGGGCGGCCCGGGCGCGAGAATTTTTTGCGGCACTCGGCGACGCCGGCGGCAACGTGCGCTATCACGGCGCCGTCGATCGGGTGGGAGGCATTGCCGGCCGTGGTCCAGGAAGCGTTGCGCACGCGCCCCGCACCCCCGAATGCGACGACGTAGCGGCGCGCCCGCGGGCTGGAAGCTGCTGCGCGGCGGCACGCTGCGGCTGCTGCTGGCGGCCGGATGCGGCCTGGTGGCCACCTGGGCCGTCGCGGTGGCGGCGGGCGCCCAATTGGTGTCCCCGTCGCCGACCGCCTTCATCACGGACCGGGATGGTGGCTTCCTAACCCAGGCCGGGCACGAAACCCGCCGCGACGATGGCAGCCGCCAGGTGGATTACGGCTATTGGCCGGTCGATCCGCCGCCCCGCATTGTCGCGGCGACGCTGGCGCTGGAGGACCGGCGGTTCTGGTCGCATCCCGGCGTGGACCCGGCGGCCGTGCTGCGGGCCGCCTGGCAGCATCTGCGCGGCGGCCACGGCTCCGGCGCGTCCACGCTGGCGATGCAGGTCGCGCGCATGCAGCATCCGCGGCCCCGCACGATGTGGGCCAAGGCGGTCGAGGCCGGCACCGCGATCGTGCTGACGGCGCGGTACGGGCACGCGGCGATCCTGGCGCAATACCTCCGGCTCGCCCCGTATGGGGAGAACAGCCACGGCATCGCCCACGCTGCCCGCTGGTATTTCGACAAGCCGGCGGCCGATCTGGACGCCGCCCAGGCCGCCCTGCTGTGCTCCGTCCCGCAGGCGCCGGGGCGGATGGCGCTGCACCGGCACCACGGCCGCGCCGCCATCCGTGCCCGGGGGGCGCTGGCCGCCATGGGGCTGACCGCGGCGGAACGCGGGGCGGCGGAGGCCGAACTGGCCACGCTCGCCCCGATCCCGGCGCCGAGGCGGCCGGCCTTCCTGCAGCTTGCCTTGCGCCTGCAACGCCTGGCCCCGGCGGGCGGCATGGTCCGCGCCGCGCTGGACGCACCGACGCAGCGCTGGGTGACGGCAACGGCGGTGGCGCACCTGCGCGCGTGGCGGCGGGACGGCGCGCAGCAGGTGGCGGTGATGGTGATGCGGCGCGGCACCCGCGAGGTGCTGGCCGACGTCGCCTCCGCCGGGTTCGACAGCCGCCCCGCGGGCGCCATCGATTATTCCGCCATCCCCCGCTCACCCGGCAGCACGTTGAAGCCGTTCCTGTACGCGCTCGGCCTGGACCGCCGGCTGATCGCGCCGCAGGACGTGCTGGCCGACCTGCCGGAAGGTGCCGCCGGCATCAGCAACGCCGACCACGACTTCCTCGGGCCGCTGCTGCCGCGCCAGGCGCTGGCCAATTCGCGCAACGTGCCGGCGACCAACCTGTTGCGGCGGATCGGGCTGGCGGAAGGGTTCGACTTCCTGCGCGCGCTTGGGCTGCACCGGCTGGATAGCCCGGCGCAGCGCTACGGCCTGGCCATGGCGATCGGCGCACTGCCGACCTCGCTGGACCGGCTGATGCGCGCCTATGCCACGCTGGCGGAGGACGGGGTGGATGGCGAGCTGCGGTGGTTCGCCGGCCAGGCGGAGGAGCCGCGGCGGGTGATGTCGGTGGACGCCGCCCGGCTGGTGGGCCGCTTCCTCAGCGACCCGCTGGCGCGCTTGCCGTCCTTTCCGCGCTACGGCTCGTCGGAGTTCCCCTTCGCGGTGGCGCTGAAGACCGGCACGTCGCAGGGGTACCGCGACGCCTGGACGCTGGAATGGTCGCGCGACTACCTGGTGGGCGTGTGGGTGGGCCGGGCGGATGCCGGGCCGATGACGCAGCTCAGCGGCGGCCGGGCAGCGGCGCAGTTGGCGCAATCGATCATGCTGCGGCTGCACGGGCTGGGCCGCAGCGACCTGGTGGCCGGGGAGTTCGCGGCACCGCCTGGGCGCGAGCAGGCGGAGCTTTGCACCGGCACCGGCGCGCGGGCCGGCCCGGGCTGCGACCAGCGGCTGGCGGAATGGGTTCGCCCGGGCGCGTCGCGGCCTGCCCCGCCCGCCGCACCGCGCTTGTCCATCGTGCAGCCGGATCCGGACACGCATGTGTGGCGCAACCCGGAAGCGCCGGCGGCGCTCAATCGCCTGGTGCTGCGCGCGACGGCGGAGCCCCCGGTGCCGCAGATCGTCTGGCTGGTGGATGGCCAGCCGGTGGCGACCGGGGCACCGGACGCACCGCTGCTGTGGACGATGACGCCGGGCCACCACCGCTTCCAGGTGCGCCTGCCGCTGGAAGGCGGCGTATCGCGGCCGGTCGCCGTGGTGGTGGAATAGCCGTGCCGTTTGACGCGGTGGCCGCCGCCTTGCAGGAGAAGCCGTGCTGGCCTGTTCACCCCGGATCGTCGTCATCACCGGCGGGTCGTCAGGCCTCGGCCGCTGCACCGCGGCCTTGTTCGCGCGCAAGGGCTGGCATGTCGGGCTGATCGCGCGTGGCGCCGCCGGCCTGGCGGCGGCGGCGGCGGATGTGCGGGCGAGCGGGATGCAGGCCGCGACCGCGGTGGCGGACGTGGCGGACGCCGCCGCCTTGCGCCGGGCGGCCGATCGGGTGGCGGCCGAACTCGGTCCGCCCGACGTTTGGATCAACTGCGCCGGGAACGGCGTGTACGGCCGCTTCGTGGCGGTCCCGGAAGCGGAGTTCGACCGCGTGACGGCCGTGACCTATGCCGGCACGGTCAACGGGTGCCGCGTGGCGCTGGCGTTGATGCAGCCTCGCGGCGTCGGCACGATCGTGAACGTCTGCTCCGCCACCGCCTTCCACGGCCTGCCGCTGATGACGTCCTATGCCGGCGCCAAAGCGGCGGTGCGCGGCTTCGGCCAGGCCTTGCAGGCCGAGTTGACCATGGACCGCAGCCGCATCCGCGTCAGCACGGTGTTCCCGCCCGCCGTCAACACCCCGTTCTTTTCCCACGCGGTGTCCCACATGGGCGGCCCGGCCCGGCCGGCGCCCCCGGTCTACCAGCCGGAGGTGGTGGCGGCCGGGGTGTATTTCGCGGCGGTGGCCGGCCGTGCCGAAGTGGTGGTGAGCGGCACCGCGGCGGCCTTTTCGCTGATCACCCGCGTGTCGCCGCGCTTCACCGCCTTTCTCATGTCCCGCATCGGGTTCGACGGCCAAATGAGCCGCGACCCGGCCGCCCGGCGCTTGGAGCAGCCGACCCTGTTCCTGCCGGCGGACGCGGCCTCTCCCGTGCATGGCCCGTTCAGCCGCCGGGCGCGCCGGGTCAGCGTGCAGCTTTGGCTCAGCCGCGGCGTGCACGCGGCGATCGGATTGGGCGCGTCGGCCAGTGCCGCCGCGTGGCGGGCTATCCGCCGACCAGCGTCTCCGTAGCCAACCAGACCTGCTCCACCAGCGCCTTGTTGCGCGTGCGGCGGTTGGGCCGCACCGAACGCCGCTTCTTCACGTATTGTCCGGTCAGCGTGGCGTATTTGGGCGCCAGGCACACGTGCAGCGGCGTGTCCGCCCCTTGCTCCGCCGTGAGCACGAACGGCGCCATCGCCCGCCAGGCCAGCCCGACCGCCCCGGGGGCACGGACCAGCTTGGTCGCCACGGTGCCGGGATGCACGACGTTGGCGACCACGCCGGTGCCTTGCAGCCGCGCCGCCCAGGTGAAGCTCGTCATCATCAGCGCCAGCTTGGACTGGCTATACGCGCCGACCATGCCCCAGCGCCGCTTGCCTTCCAGGTCTGTGGGGTCGATGCGCGCCCGGTCGGAGGTGGAGGAGCCGACATTCACGATGCGGGCGCTGCCATGGGCCTTCGCCGCCGCGCGCAGCCCCGGCACCAGCGCGCGCGTCATCACGAAGGCCGACAGATGGTTGGTGGCGAGCACGCGCTCGTGCCCTTCCTCGGTTTCTTCCCGCCGGGTGCAGAACGTGCCGACATTGTTCACCAGCAGGTCGATCTCCGGGAAACGGGCGTCGATCAGCATGGCGGCCTGCCGGGTGGCGGCGATCAGCGACAAATCGGCGATCAGCAGTTCCAGCCGGGCCGTGGGCATCCGTTCGGTGATCCAGTGCATCGTCGCATCGCCCGCCCGCCGGCTCCGCCCGACGAGCACGACGACATGCCCGGCGCGCGCCAAACCCAGCGCGATCCAGCGGCCGATCCCGCCGCTGGCACCCGTGACAACGCTGACCGCCATGTGAGACAATTTCCAACAAAAGAGGAGAGACGCCATACTGGCACGCGGGGTTCCCGCGCGCGAGGCTTGACGGCCGCCTTGCCGCGGGTGAGTTCAGGGCAACAGAACAAGACGGAGGAAAAGCCCATGCCCCAAGGCGCCAAGTCCCCTCTACCGGTTCAACTGGACGGAATGCGGGTGGCGATCTCGGCCGGGGCAGGCGGGATCGGGCGCGTCATGGCCAACAGCTTTGCCGCCGCCGGCGCCCGGGTGTTCGTGTCCGACATCGACGAGGCGGCGCTGGCCGATTGCCCGCACCCTTCGATTCGGGCCGATGCCGGCAGCGTGGCCGAGTTGGACCGCTTCATGACGGCGGCGCTGGCGGAGTTGGGCGGCCTGGACGTGCTGGTGAACAATGTCGGGATCGCCGGGCCGACCAAGCGGGTGGAAGAGATTGACCCGGCGGAGTTGGACGCGACGCTGCAAATCTGCCTGGCCAGCCAATTCCATTGCGCGCGGCGCGCCGTGCCGGCCTTGCGGGCGGCTGGCGGCGGGTCGATCATCAATCTCAGCTCGGCGGCCGGCAAGTTCGGCTTCCCGCTGCGCTCGCCCTACGCGGCGGCGAAATGGGGCGTGATCGGCTTCACCCGAACCTTGGCCATCGAACTCGGGCAGGACGGCATCCGCGTCAACGCGCTGCTGCCCGGCCTGGTGGAAGGGCCGCGCATCCGCAGCGTGATCCGCAACAAAGCCGCGGCGGCCGGCATCGGCGACAACGAGCAGACCGAACGCTCGCTTGCCCCGGTGAGCCTGCGGTGCTTCGTGACCGAGCAGGACATCGCCAACATGGCGCTTTACTTGGCGAGCCCGTTCGGGGCCACGATCAGCGGCCAGGCCTTGAGCATCGACGGCGGCACCGAAAGCCTCGCCTGACCCGGTCACGCCGAGGCGGCAAACGGGAAGCGCCGCAGCGCTTCCCACGGGCCATCGAGGTAGCGCCACAAGCAAAGCCCCTCCACGGTGCCGCTCGCGGGCACGAAGCCGGCCAGCAATTCGGCATGCAGGCGCTTGGCCTCCTGCAGCGACACCTTGTTCTGCACCGTAACGTGCGGCCGCCAGGCTTGCCGGTCCTGCGCGGTCAGCCAAGGCCGCCACGCGGCAACCAAACGCTCCCGCAGCGCCGCAACCTTCGGCATGTGCAGCGCGTAGGCCGTCCCGCGGCCCAGTGGGCGCAGGCCCGTCACCGCGAACGGTTCGGGCGCCTGCCGGCGGCACGCGGCTGCCAGTTCGGCATCGATCGCGGCGTGCTCCGGCCCCGGCAAATGGTGGAACAAGGTGACATGGGCCGGGATCAGGTTGCGGGCAGGCGGGAAATGACGCTGCCGCTCCCGCTCGAAGCGTGCCTGGGAGGCGTCGTCCAGCATCGCCGTCAGGATCAGCGGCGCGTCGTCCGCCGCGTCCGGCATCACGCGGCTTCCAGCAGCAACTCCCGCAAGCGGGCCCGTGGCGCCGGACCGAGGTCGAGCGCCTCCGCCAGGTAACGGTCGATCGAGCCGTGACGCTGCCGCGCCGCGTCGAAGGCGGCGGTGAGCAGCGCCGGCTCGGCTTGCAGCAGGGACGCGCGGATGTCGGGCGGCAGGTCGTCGCTGGGCACCGTGTCGCGGCGCCAAAGCCGGTTGGTCGCGTCGAAATCCGCCAGCACCGTGTCCCACGGCACGCCAAGCGCCGTCAGCACCAGGGCGGCGCCGAAGCCGGTGCGGTCCTTGCCGGCGGAGCAATGGAACAGCAGCGGCGCGCCGCCTTCCAGCAGCAGGCCGAGCAACTGGCGATACTGGTCGGTGCTGGACAGCGCGTAGGCGACGTAGGCACGCTCCAGCACGGCGTGCAGCGCTTCGCCCGTGGCTTCCTTGGTGGCCAGGATGTCCCGCAAGCCGGCGCCGACGGTCGGCTCGATCGGCGCGGCCACGATCCGCACGCCCTGCACCATCGTGCACGCGCGGCGGCTTTCCGCCACGCCGCGGAAGTCGCAGATCGTGCGCAGGCCGAGCCCGGCGACGACAGCCAAGTCCGCTTGCGTCAGCGTCGCCAACGCCGCGGAGCGGAACAGCAGGCCGCGGCGCACCACCTGGCCGTCCAACGTGCGGTAGCCGCCGAGGTCCCGCAGGTTGGATGCGCCTTGCAGCGGGATCGTGTAGGGCGGGCCGGTGTCTGGCATGCGGCCGGCGTAGCCGATCCGCGCCGCCTCGGGTAGCCTGCGGCTAGTCCCGGTTCTCGTCCGCGGCGGCGTAATCGAACAGTTCGCGGGCGATGTCGACCAGCCGCTCGGCGTCCGACATGCGCCCGGCGGCAAGCGCCTCCTGCGCCAGCACCACGGCCAGCCGGGGGGTCAGCTTTTCCCTGGAAAATTCTCGCGCGACCGTCGCGGTCCAATCCATCGCCAGCGTCCTTTGTCCGCCTTCCAAACTGATTTGGACGTCGCAACCCCGATTGCGAGGTGATCGGGAAATTGCGGCAAGGTAACCCGGCGGCTGGCATTGGCGTCGTGCCAAGCAAGCGCGCAACGCGCCGTTAGCCTCCGTAAAGCAGGGTTGGCAGCCAGATGGCAAGCGACGGGAACAGGAAAAGCAGCACGAGCATGGCGAACGGGGCGGCCAGGAAGGGCACGATGCCGCGGTAAATGGCCAGCGTCTTGATTTCCGGCGCCTGCGCCTGGACGACGAACAGGTTCATGCCGACCGGCGGATGGATCAGCCCGACCTCCACCACGATCACCACGACGATGGCGAACCAGGTCGGGTCGTAGCCGTAGCTGACAACGAGCGGCAGGAACACCGGCACGGTGATCAGGATCATGCCGATGGCTTCCAGGAAGCAGCCAAGCAGGATGTAGGCGACGATCACCAGCAGCATCACCGCCCAGCCCGGCAGTGCCCAGGCCTGCGCCCCTTCGGACAGCAGCGTCGGCAACTGGGTTTGCACGATGAAATAGGCGAACAGATTGGCGCCGATGATGATCACGTACAGCATGCAACTGGTGACAACGGCGGTTTCCACCGTCTTCACCAGGCCGCGCAGGGGCAGCTTGCGCCCCAGCATGCCCAGCAGGACCGCGCCGACCGCACCCACCGACGCCGCTTCCGTCGGGCTGAACACGCCCGCGTAGATGCCGCCGATGGTCACGACGAAAAGGGCCAGGAACTGCCACGGCCCGCGCAACGCCGCGAGCCGGGTGCGCAAGGGGGCGGACGGCGCGGCCGGGCCTTCGGTTGGGCGCCGGGCGGCCACGGCCAGGGCGACGGCAATGTACAGCAGGGTCAGCACCAGCCCCGGGATCAACCCGGCGGCAAACAGCTTCGGCACGGATTGCTGCGCGATGGCGCCGTAGATCACCAGGATGACGGAAGGCGGGAACAGGATGCCCAGCGTGCCGCCGGCCGCGATCGAGCCCGTGGCCAGGCTGTCCGAATAGCCCGCCCGCCGCATTTCCCGCAGCGAGATCGGCGTCATGGTGGCGGCCGTCGCGATGGAGGAGCCGCACACCGCGCCGAAGCAGGCGGACGCGCCGATGGTGGCCACCGCCAGCCCGCCGCGCAGCCCCGACAGCATCACCTGCGCCGCCTTGAACAAATCTCCCGACAGCCCCGTGCCCGCCGCCACCCCGCCCGTCAGGATGAACAGCGGCACCACCGACAAGGTGTAGAGGGAGGCCGTGTCGAACGGCGTTTGCCCCAGCGTGGCAAAGGCGCTGTCCCAGCCGGACAAGGCGATGTTGCCCGCGAACCCCACCAGGCTCAGCGCCGCCCAGACGGGGACGCGCAGGATCAGCAGGACGAACAGGGCGGCGATGCCGGCGAGGCCGGCCTGGGCGGGGCTCATGCTACGGCCGAGCAGGCGCGCGGCGTTGCACCAGCAGCGCCACGCTGGCCAGGACGGCGCCAAGGAGGCCGAGCCCGACCGCGACCCAGATCACGAAGATCGGCAAGCCGAGTTCCAGCTTGCGGTCGCCGTAATCCAGGGCCTGCATGGCGGGCGCCACCATGGCCCAGGTAAGCAGCACCAGCACCACCAGCATCACCCCGTCCGCCGCCGTCAGCAGGAAGCGGGTGCGCTGCGGCCCGGCCAAATGGTCGATCAGGTCGATGGCAATGTTCTGCCGCCGCAGCAGGGTCGCGGGCAGGCCGTGAAAGATCACCACCGGCAGGAGGCTCTCGACCAAGTCATAGGCGCCGGTGATCGGCCGGCTGAGCGTATATTTCAGCACCACGTCCGCCACCGTCACCAGGCCCATCACCGACAAGGCCGCCATCGCCAGGATCAGTTGCAGCCCGGCGATGCGGGAAACGACCGACACGCACCGGGCCTAATGCTCGTAGGCGGCGAGGAACGCGGTGCCAGGCTTGCCCGCCTTGTCCACCGCCTCCACCGCCTGCTTGACCATGGGCGTCAGGGTTGCGTGGAAACGCTCCACTTCCGCCGCCGGCAGCGTGTTGATGCTGACGTTGCTGCCGAGCATGTAGGCGCGGCCGTGCTGCTCTGCGGCGTCCCACCGCTCGCCCAGCTTTTCCGCAGCGGCCGGGCCGGTGGTTTCGTCGATGATGGCGCGCAGGTCGGCGGGCAACGCCCCGTAGCGGGCGGCGTTCATCACCAGGATCAGCGAGCCGGACATGAAGCCCGGTTCGACCACGTGCCGGGTCACGGTGCCCAGCCCGAAGCTTTCCGCCGCCTCGTAGTCGAAGGTCGCGCCGTCGATCACGCCCTTGGACATCCCGTCCGCGATGTCGCCAGGGGGCACCTGCAGCGGCACGGCGCCCAGGTCGCGCAGCGTGCGGGCGGTCACCTCACCCTGGAAGCGGATCTTCAGGCCGCGCAGGTCGTCTTCCTTGGCGATCTCCCGCCGGGCGGTGAAGAAGCTGTTTTCCGGCGTCATGCCCAGCCACAGCAGATGCAGCCCGGCGAACTCGGGCGCGAGGTATTGCGGCGCCAGTTCGGTGAGCCGGCGGGACATGATGGCGCTGGTGGTGCCGGCCGCGGGGGCGACGAAGGGCAGGCTGGCCAGCTCGGTCATGGGATAGCGCCCCGGCGTGGCGCCGGTCAGCCCGACCGCCAGATCCGCCTGACCGTTGCGCGCCAGGTCGAACTGGCGCTGCACGGGGCCAAGCTGCGAGGCCGGGTAGATGCGCAGCTTCAGCCGGCCGCCGGACTTGGCGTCCACCTCCTTGCCCCAATCCTCCAGCACCTTCTCGATGGTGTGGTTGGGGGGCAGGTAGTGCGACACCTTCAACTCGATCGGTGCGGGCGCCGGCGCCTGGGCGAAGGCGGGGGCGGCCAGGGCAGGGGCGGCGATCGCGGCAAGCATGGCCAAGCGGATGGCGCGGTTCAGCACGGCGTTGTCTCCCTTCGTCTTGTTTTGCAGGCGTCAGGCGTAGCCGGCCACGCGGCCGAGGAGGGCGGCAGGATCGTCCGGAACCTGGTCGCCGCGCCACGCGACGTGCTGGTCCGGCCGGATCAGCGCGAAGCGGGCGCCGTAGGAATCGGCCAAACCGGGCTCGTCGGGCGCCAACACGGTCAGCGGCACCTGCCGGGCCGCTGCCGCCGCCACCATCGCGGTTGTGTCCCCCTCGTCGCCGCCGGTCACCAGCAGCGTCAGGCCCTTGCCGAAATGGTCGTACAGCGAGGTGCCGTCGGCCAGCCACGCATGCGGCGCCAGGCAGCCGGGCGACGCGGACGGGACGTAACGGCTGGTGTCCTCGGGCGGCGGCTGGGTGCCGTCCGGCACCACGATCGACGAGCCGGCGTAATGCGCGCCTAGCACCAGCCCCAGCGTATGGAACTCCCGCTCCTTGGTGGCCTGGATGATGCCGCCGACATCCTGCCGCGCCGCCTCGCCTTCCGGGCCGTCGGCCTCGATCGCCGGGCGCACCAACTGGTTGCCGACGGTGGCGTAGTTGATCACGGAGTCGCGGATGGTGCGTTCGTGCACCGGGCGCCGCTCCGCCTGGTAGGACGCCAGCAGGTCCGGACCGCCCCATCCCTGCAAGGTAGCGGCCAGCTTCCAGCCCAAATCCACCGCGTCGCCGATGCCCATGTTCATGCCGAAGCCGCCGAAGGGCGGGTGCAGGTGGCAGGCATCGCCGGCCAGGAACACGCGCCCCTGCGCGTAGCGGTCGGCGATCAGGCTGTGGGCGATCCAGGGGTCGGTCCGCACCACCTCGACCGCCAAATCCGGCAACCCGGTGGCCAGGCGGATCAGCCCGGCGGCGTCGGCCGCGCTGGCTTCCATGCGGTCGGCCAGCTTGGTCGCCATCATGAACCACAGGCCGCGATCGTCCATCGGGCCGAGCACGGCGGGCACGTCGTCGTTGACCAGCCAGTACATGATGGCCGGGCCGTGCCGGTTCAGCGCCGCCAGTTCGGGCGCGCGGAACACGATGCTGGTGTTCTTCGCCAGCGCGCCGTCGCCGGACATGGTGGCGCCGATCGCCTCCCGCACCGCGCTGCGGGCGCCGTCGGCCCCGACCAGGTACAGGCACCGCACGTCCCGCGTTTGCCCTGTGCGGCGATCGGCGAGGCTGGCCGTCACGTTTTCAGCCGTCTGCTGCACGGCCCGCAGCTCGGTATCGAAGGCCAGGGTCACGCCGGGCAACGACGCAGCGTGACGGCGCAGCACCTCCTCCAGCGTGTATTGCGGCACCCACTGCGCTTCTTCCGAGTACAGCTCGTTGCGGACGCGGCAGCCGTTGAAGGCGTTGCTGAAGCTGGTCAGCAGGGGGCCGTTCATGCGGGTGGCGAAGACGATGTTGGGCGGGTAGTCCGGCGGGATCGGCGAGGCCTGGCGCAACGCGTCCGCGATGCCCCAGCGGCGCAGATGCTCCCGGGTGCGGACGTTGGTAGTCTTGGCGCGCGGGCTGTAGCCGACGCGGTCGTTGCGTTCGACCACCAGGCAACTGACGCCGCGGTGACCCAGCTCGATCGCCAGGGACAGGCCGACCGGGCCTGCCCCCGCGATCAGGATTTCGACGCTGTCCGGCACGGTCAGGCCGCGACCTCGTGGTTGGTGACGAAGTCGGCCGGCGGCGTCGGACCCCAAACATAGAACGCGTCGTGGTCGGGGTGGTCGCCGCTGGCCCAATCATGGTCGACCGGGATGTAGTCGATGTCGGACGAGTACTCGCACCAACTGCCCCACGGGTCGCGCACGTAGTGGAAGAAGTTGGAACCCAGCACGTGGCGCCCGACACCCCAGCCGGCGGAAAAGCCGCGATCGGCCATCTGCATGGCGCCGAGCCCGACCTCGTGGACGGAGCCGACATCCCAACTGAGGTGGTGCAGGCCCGGCCCGCTGGACTTCGCGAACGCCACCATGTGGTGGTCGCTGCCGTGGATGCCGTGCATGAAGGCCACGCCCTCGCCGGACCGGTCCGACAAGCGCAATCCCAACACCCGGCTATAGAAGTTGATCGCGCGGCCGACGTCGCTGGTGAAGATCAGGATATGAGCCAGACGGCGCGGCCGCACGATCGGCGCCTTGGACCGCGCATGGGATCCCTGCACGCCGGGCGGGGAAGACGGGTTGTTCTGCACCGCCTTCTCGTTGGGCGAGGATTTGTCGGCGACGCGGATTTCCACCAGCGTGCCGTCCGGGTCGCGGAACCAGATGCCGTTGGACTCGAAGCCGGCCGGCGGGTCCAGTTGCTGCACGTCGAACTGCTTCAGCCCGGCGCGCAGCCGGTCGATGTCCTCGGCATAGGCGCCGAACGATACGTAGGTCAGCTTCTTGGTGCCGCCTTCGCGCACGCGGCCCCAGCGGTGTTCGTGCCCGATGGTGTACAGGCCCAGGCTGTTGCCTTCCTCCCGCACGTCCAGGCCGAAATCGCCGTAGAATTTCTGCGCCTGCTTCAGGTCCGGGACGACGAAGTTGAAGTGGTCCACCGAATGCACGCCCAGCTCACCGGGACGGCGGGGCTGGGGCGTGTGGGACATGATCTGCGTCATGGGATGCCTCCTGTTGTTGGCCGCTTATGGGTGCGGTTCGTCCATGCCGTGCGTCAGCCAGCCTTGCCTTCGTCGACGATCGGGTTCGACAGACAGCCGATGCCTTCGACCTCGACCTCGCACACATCGCCCGGCTTCATCCACAGCGGCGGCTTGCGGGCCAAGCCGACGCCGGCCGGTGTGCCGGTGACGATCAGGTCGCCCGGCAGCAGCGTGATACCCTCGCTGATGACGCTGACCAGCGTTGCCACGTCGAACACCATGTCGTCGGTGGACGCGTCCTGCACAACCTCCCCGTTCAGCCGGGTTTGCAGGCGCAGGCCGCGCGCGCCGGGCGGCACCTCGTCCGCGGTGACGAAGCTGGGGCCGAAGGCGCCGGTGCCGTCGAAGTTCTTGCCCATGGTCCATTGCGGCGACTTGAACTGGTAGTCGCGCACCGAGGCCTCGTTGAACAACGAATAGCCGGCGATGTGGGACAGGGCGTCCGCCTTCGCGATGTGGCGGCCGGCCTTGCCGATCACCGCGACCACCTCGCCCTCGTAGTCGAACTGCTCCGACACCGTGGGGCGCACCAGCGGCGCGCCATGCGCCACCAGGCTGGAATTGAAGCGGCCGAACAGGGTGGGATAGTCGGGCTGCTTGAAGCCGCTTTCCGCCGAATGGTCGGCGTAGTTCAGGCCGACGCAGATGATCTTGCCCGGGTTGGCCAGCGGCGGCAGGTATTGGATGGCGTCCAGGTCCAGCGTGTCAGCCCGGCTCAGCGTGGCGTGGGCGGCGGCCAGGGCAGCGGGGCCGGCGGCAAGCAGCGCTTCCAGCGTGCCGGGATAGCCGGCGTCGGTCGCCGCCATTCCGCGGGATGTGCCGTCCGGCAGGCCGGTCACGCCGAGGCCCGGACCCTTCGGGCCGTGATAGGCGATAAAGCGCATTCTTGTTCGTCCCCCAACGCACCATTCGCACGTCGGCGAACCGACTAGCATGTCGCCAGCGATTGCTGGAAGATGGCAGTTTTATCCGCGTGAGCAAATCCAGGTATCACCCGACCATTCTGACCTGGGGCCGCACCGACCTCGACGGGCCAACCGGGCGCTGATAGCAGAATGGGCGGGAAGAAGGAGCCGACCGATGCGGGAGCGCGTCCGCCCGTGAACCCGCCCATGGCTGCCGAACGGCTTGCCGCGGCAGCCGGCCCGGTGGCGGAGGCCGTGGCCGGCGCGATCCCCGGCGCCGTGCTCGGCGTGGTGACGGAGGCGGGGGACCGTGCGGTGCAGGCGTTCGGCCAGGCGCAAACGGAACCGTCCGCCGTCCCGATGCAGCGGCAAACCTGGTTCGACCTCGCTTCGCTCACCAAGGTGCTGTTCACCACCCCGGCGATCCTGCGCTTGGCCGCACAAGGGCGCCTCGGCCTGGATGACGGGCTGGCGGTAGCGATCCCGGATCTGCGGCAATACGACGCCGCAGCGCCGGAGCGGCGCCTGACGATCCGCCAATGCCTGGCGCACCAAACCTTCCTGCCCGCGGTGGAGCCGCTGTACACCTATGGCCAGGACCCGGCGACGCTACGCGCCTTTATCCTCCAGCGCGTGTGGCGGCCCGGCCCGCCGGTCTATTCCGACATCAACTTCATGCTGCTCGGCATCGTCATTGAACGGCTGACCGGCCGCCCGCTGCTCCAGCAGCCGCTGCCGCCCGGCCTGTCGTTCCGGCCCGACCCGGACGACACCGCGGCCACCGAACGCTGCACCTGGCGCGGCCGGGTGATGCGCGGCGAGGTGCATGACGAGAACGCCTTTGCCCTGGGTGGTGCCGCCGGTCATGCCGGGCTGTTCGGCACGGCCGACGGCGTGCTCGACGCCGCGCAGGCCATGCTGGGCGGGCTTGATCCCGCCCTCGCCGGCATCCGCACACGGCACTCCGCCACGCGCACGCTGGGCTGGGAAGCCCGCCACCCCGGCTGGTCCGGCGGGGATGCGTGCTCGGACGGCACGATCGGCCATACCGGCTTCACCGGGACCGGGCTGTGGATCGACTTCGAACGCGGGGTCGCCTGGACGCTGCTCACCAACCGGGTGCATCCCAGCCGCCACCGCGACACCGGCATCGCCGGGTTGCGCCGCCGCGTCGGCGAACGGGTCGCGGCATCAGGCGGCTGACCCTGGCAGGCTGATTGCATCGAGCGGGACGTCACGCACCCTGCCCCGAAGGAGGCTCTTGCCGATGCGCCGCCTGTTGCTCGCCGCCGCCCTGCTGCTGCCGCTGAGTGCCCATGCGGCCGGCACGCTCCGCTTCGCGCTGGATTTCGATCCCGACTCGCTCGACCCAGCGGTCAGCAACTCCTACATCGAACGCGCGGTCGCGACCTCGATGTGCGACACGCTGATCGGGCTGGACGCCTCGCTCAACCTGGTGCCGGAACTGGCGACGAGTTGGGATTGGTCTCCCGACCACCTGGCGCTGACCCTGCATCTGCGCGACGGCGTCCAGTTCCAGGACGGCACGCCCATGGATGCCGAGGCGGTGCGCGCCAACCTCGAGCGCTACCGCACCGCGCCCTACAGCAACCGCCGGACGGAGCTGAAGCCCGTGGTTGGCGTGGACGCGCTGGACGCGCACACCGTCCGCATCCGCCTGGCTGCGCCCTACACCCCGCTGCTGGCGCTGATGGCGAACCGGTCGGGCGAGATGCTGTCCCCCCGCATCCTGGACCTGCCGCAGAACGCGATCGCCAGCCACATCGTGTGCGCCGGGCCATTCAGCTTCGTGGAGCGCGCGGCGCAAGACCACATCACATTGCAACGCTTCCCCGGCTACTGGAACGCCGCCGCGGTGTCGCTGGACCGGATCGAGTTCCGCATCATGACGGATACCAGCGTACGGCTGGTCAACCTGCAATCCGGCGCGATCGACATCGCCAATCGCCTGGCCGCCACGGACGTGCCCGCGGTGCAGGCCAGCAGCACGCTGCACGTCGCCACCGCGCCGTCCATCGGATTCGAGATGCTGTCGTTCAACCTGGCGCGCGGGGCGCAGGCGGACACGCCGTTCGCGCATGACGTGCGCATCCGGCAGGCCTTCGCCAAGGCGATCGACCGCGAAGGGCTGAACCAGGCGGTGTTCGACGGCCGCTTCATCCCGAGCAACCAGACCCAGGCGCCGGGCAATGCCTGGTATGACCCGGCCTATCCCGTGCCGGCCCGCGATCTGCCGGGCGCCAAGGCGCTGCTGGCGGCGGCCGGCGTGCCGCACCCCAAGCTCACGCTGCTGACCAGTGACTCGCCGGTGGACGTGCAGGTCGGCGAGGTGCTGCAATCCATGACGGCGGAAGCCGGCTTCGACGTCACGCTGCGCAAGGGCGAGGCGGTCGCGCAAACCGCGGCGGCGACGCGGGGCGACTACCAGGCCTATCTGGTGATCTGGAGCGGTCGGCCCGACCCGGACGGCAACATCGCCAGTTGGATGCGCTGTGGCGCCCCGCTGAATTGGACGGGGTGGTGCAGCAAGGACATGGATGCGGCGCTGGATGCCGGTGCCGCCAGCGACGACGAGGCCAAGCGCAAGGCGGCCTACCACACTGCCAACGGGCTTTGGATGGCGGAGCTGCCGTATGTGCCGCTGTATCATTTCACCTGGTTTTGGGGCCTCAGCAACAAGGTCGCTGGCTTCACGCCGCGACCGGACGGGCTGATACGGCCGATCGGGTTATCCTTGCGGCCCTGAGCCGGGCTTTGCTTATTCCGCGCAGGGACCATGTTCAGGAGTGGTGGCGCACGCCACCGGATTGCATGTCGCTTCACGGACCCCCGATCAATGGCCGACCGCACCACCAGCCTGAGCCTGCCTGCCGCAGGGGAGTCGTTCGTCCGCCCGGTCAAGCAGGCGATCACGGCCGGGGTGGTCGGCCTGTTCAACGACACCGCGCGGGGCGAGACGCCGGTCAAGCGCCGGACGGACGGCCTGTTCGGGCCGCGCGCGGTGGCCTGGCGCGTCCATGGCGACGTGGCCGGCATGATGGTCGGCGGCGTGGCCGGGTTGCTGTTGCAGATGCTGCACCCGGCGGTGCTGGCCGGCGTTTGGGACCACTCGAAGTTCCGCGCCGACATGCAGGGGCGATTGCGGCGCACCGCGCGCTTCATCGCGCTCACCACCTATGGCGGGCGGGAGGAGGCGGAGGCCGTGATCGCGCGGGTCCGGGGCATCCACGATCACGTTCACGGCCAGTTGCCGGACGGCACGCCGTACCGGGCGAACGACCCGGCGCTGCTGGCCTGGGTGCACGTGACGGAAACCACCAGCTTCCTGCAGGCCTGGATCCGCTACGCCGAGCCGCGCATGTCCGCGGCCGACCAGGACCGCTATTTCGCCGAGATGGCGCAAGTGGGCGAGGCGCTGGGGGCGGACCCGGTCCCGCGCAGGCGAGCGGCGGCGCTTCGGCTGATCGACACGATGCGGCCGCTGATGGCAAGCGACGCCCGCACGCGGGAAGTCGCCGGGCTGGTGCTGGGGCAGCAGGCATCCAACCGGCTGGCGCAACCGCTCCAAGCGATGACCTTGCAGGCGGGTGTCGACCTGCTGCCGGATTGGGCGCGCCGCATGCACGGCCTGGCCAACCCGGTGCTGGGCCGCCCGCTGCTGCGTGCCGGGACGTTCGGCATTGCCCAAACGCTGCGCTGGGCTTTCCACTAGCCGCCTCCGCCCGTTGCTTGCCAAGCGGGATTCGCCGCCCCTACTGTGCGCGCCAAGCCGAGTGGCACGGCAAAGGAGGAACGGTGGCGCAGGTCTCGCTCCGGAAGATCGTCAAGTCGTACGACACGATGCAAGTGGTGCACGGCATCGACCTGGAGATCGCGGACCGCGAGTTCGTCGTGCTGGTCGGCCCGTCCGGCTGCGGCAAATCCACTACGCTGCGCATGATCGCCGGGCTGGAGGACGTCACCGAGGGTGAAATCCACATCGACGGCCGCCTGGTGAACCACGTGCCGCCGCGCGACCGCGACATCGCCATGGTGTTCCAGAACTACGCGCTGTACCCGCACATGAGCGTCTACGAGAACATGGCGTTCGGGCTGAAGCTGCGGAAATACAAGACCGCGGAGATCAAGCGCCGGGTGACGGAAGCGGCCCGCATCCTGGACATCACGCCGCTGCTGGCGCGCAAACCGAAGGCCTTGTCCGGCGGCCAGCGCCAGCGCGTGGCCATGGGCCGCGCCATGGTGCGCGACCCTAAGGTGTTCCTGTTCGACGAGCCGTTGTCCAACCTGGATGCCAAGCTGCGGGTGCAGATGCGCACCGAGATCAAGAAGGTGCACCAGATCGTGCCCGTCACCACCGTATACGTGACACATGACCAGGTGGAGGCGATGACGCTGGCGGACCGCGTGGTGGTGATGAATGGCGGCCATATCGAGCAGGTCGGCCCGCCGCAGGAGCTGTACCACCATCCGGTCAGCCGCTTCGTGGCCACCTTCATCGGCAGCCCCGGCATGAACGTCTTCCCAGCAAGGGTGGACGGCGCGGCGGACGCGCCGCACCTCGTGCTGGGCGGCGGCGCCACCCTGCCGATCCCGCCGGCGCGGGTGGAGCGGTATGCGCCGTATCGCGGCCACGCCATGCTGCTCGGATTGCGGCCCGAACACCTGACGGACGCGCAGCCGGCCGGCCAGCCGGGCACCGCGACGCTGACCGTGGTGCCGGACGTGGTGGAGCCGATGGGCATGGAGACCATGGTGCACTTCGCCCTGGACGGCCAGCCGCTCTGCGCCCGCTGCGTCCCGTTCACCACGGCCGCGCCGGGCGTTCCCTTGGCGTTGACGGCGGAGATGGGGCACATGCACCTGATGGACCCGGCGTCCGGGCGCGTCGTCTAGCCGGGCGGGTGCCCATAACGGTTGTCGGAGGGTGTGATGCTGCGACGCGGGTTTCTCGGAACGACGGCTGCCTTGGCTGCCGCGACCCTGTCGGCACGGGCACAACCGGCTCGCCTGACCGAACTGACCTTCGGCCGGGCGACCGAGCAGTCTTCCATCGACCCGCACTTCTCGCAAACCGGGCCGAACAACGCGACCGCGTCCGGCATGTTCGAGCGGCTGGTATCCTTTACCGCGACCAACCAGCTCCAGCCCTGCCTGGCCGTGTCGTGGAAAACGCTCGATCCGCTCAACTGGGAAATCAAGCTGCGCCCGAACGTGGTGTTCCACGACGGCTCGCCCTTCACCGCCAAGGATGTGGCCTTTTCGCTGGAACGGGTGCGCCACATCGTGCGCAGCCCGGCGCCCTGGACGCACGCCGTCACCAACGTGGCCGCGGCCGAGCCGGTCGACGCGCTGACGATCCGCATCCGCACACCCACGCCGACGCCCTTGCTGATGGAGCAGATCGGCCTGATCTACATGCTGCCCGCGTCGCTCGGCGACGGCGTCGGCAACGACGACTTCAACAGCGGCAAGGCGGCGATCGGCACCGGGCCGTTCCGCTTCGTGTCCTGGGTGCCGAACGACCGCGTCGTCATGGCAGCGAACCCGAACTGGTGGGGCGGCAAGCCGGATTGGCAGAAGATCACCCTCCGCTTCATCCCGAACAACGCGGCGCGGGTGGCCGCCCTGCTGTCCGGCCAGGTGGACCTGATCGACAGCGTGCCGCCCACCGATGCGGTGGAACTCGGCCGCAACAACCAGGTCAAGCTGTTCAGCAGCGCCACCAACCGCATCATCTACATGGCCGTGGATGCGGCGCGGGATGACTCGCCCTTCGTGGCGGCGAAGGACGGCACGAAGCTGCCGCACAACCCGCTACGCGACGTGAAGGTGCGCCAGGCCTTGTCCGAGATGATCAACCGCGAGGTGATCGTTTCCCGGCTGCTGAGCGGGGCGGCCGTGCCCGCCGGGCAGATCGTGCCGGAAGGCGAAGGCGGCTACACGCCCGAGCTGAAGCCGAGTCCGTTCGACCCCGCGCACGCCAAGGCGCTGCTGACCGAAGCCGGCTATCCGGAGGGGTTCAGCCTGACGGTGCACTCCTCCTCTGACCGCTATGCCGGCGATGCGCAGGTGGCGCAGGCGGTGGGGCAGATGCTGGCGCGCGGCGGCCTGCACGTGGCCGGCGTGGACGTGCTGCCCTACAACGTGTTCGCCCCGGCGGCGACCGAGCGCAAATACAGCTTCTTCCTGTTCGGGTGGAGCAGTGCCACGGGTGACTCGTCCGAAGCGCTGCGCTCCATCCTCGCCAGCTACGATCCGGCCAACGGGCTGGGGGCGCTGAACCGCACCCGCTATTCCAATCCCCGCTTCGACGCGACGCTGACGCAGGCGACTGCCGAGTTCGACGAGGCCAAGCGCAATGCGTTGCTGGCGGACGCGACCGCCGTGGCGATGCACGACTACGCGCTGCTGCCGCTGTACTGGCAGAAGGCGATCTGGGCCGGCCGGCCCGGCGTGCAGTTCGAAGCCAATGAGAGCGAGGACTCCAGCGTGCAGTTCGCCCACCCCGCCGGGGGCAACTGACATCGCGGGCACCGCCGGTTGATAGGTTGGTTGCTGCGCCGCCTGCTGCAAGCGGCGCTGGTCATCCTCGCCATGACGGCGATCGTGTTCGTCGCCGTCAACGTGATCGGCAACCCCGTCGACGTCATGATCTCCCCGGACGCCAGCCAGGCGGACCGGGCGCGCATCATCGCTGAACTCGGCCTGGACCAGCCGCTGTGGCGGCAATACGCGATCTTCCTGATGGCGGCGGCGCACGGGGATTTCGGCCGCTCCTTCGTCTACAACGTGCCGGCGCTTCGGCTGATCCTGCAGCACATGCCCGCCACGATGGAGCTTGCGGTCGCCGCCGTGCTGCTGTCGGTGCTGGTCGGCGTGCCGCTTGGCCTATACGCCGGGCTGCGGCCGCGCACCCTGCTGTCGCGGCTGATCGTGGCGGGCAGCATCCTCGGCTTCAGCCTGCCGAGCTTCTGGATCGGGTTGATGATGATCGTCGCCTTTTCCGTGCAATTGCAGTGGCTGCCCAGCAGCGGCCGCGGCCGCACGGTGGAGGTCGCAGGCGTCGCCTGGTCGTTCCTGACCGTGGACGGGCTGCGCCACATGGTGCTGCCGGCGCTGAACCTGGCCCTGTTCAACATCGCCGTCGTGTTGCGCCTGACCCGCAGCGGCACGCAGGAGGTGCTGCCGCTGGACTTCATCAAGTTCGCCCGCGCCAAGGGACTATCGCCGGCGCGGATCGTGGGCGTGCACGTGCTGAAAACCATCGCCGTGCCGCTGGTGACGGTGGTGGGACTGGAGTTCGGCTCCACCGTCGCCTTCGCGGTGGTGACGGAAACGGTGTTCGCCTGGCCCGGCATGGGCAAGCTGATCATCGACAGCATCAACGTGCTCGACCGCCCGGTGATCGTCGCCTACCTGATGATCATCGTGACGCTGTTCGTCGCCATCAACCTGGTCGTAGACATCCTGTACACGGTGCTGGACCCGCGCACCCGGCTGGACCGCGCGGCATGAGTGCCGCGGTGCGGGAAGAGCATCCCGGTTTGCGGCTGCTGCGCGACTTCCTGGCGTCGCCCTTCGCGGTGCTGGGCGTGCTGCTGGTGGTGCTGGCCGCGGCCGGCGCGGTGCTGGCGCCGCTGGTGTCGCCGCAGAACCCGTACGACCTCAGTCAGATCGACATCACGGATGCGCGGCTGCCGCCCGGGTCCCAAAGCAGCGCCGGCTTCACCTTCCTGCTGGGCAGCGACGGGCAAGGGCGGGACATGGTGTCCGGCATCCTGTACGGGCTGCGCCTGTCCCTGGTGGTGGGCGTCGGGTCCGCCGTGTTCGCCGCGGTGCTCGGCACCAGTGTGGGCCTGCTGGCGGCCTATGCCGGCGGCCGCACGGACAGCCTGGCGATGCGGCTGGTGGATCTGCAACTCTCCTTCCCGTCGATCCTGATCGCGCTGATGATCCTGGCCCTGCTGGGGCGCGGCGACGGCAACGTCATGCTCGCCCTGGTGCTGGTGGAATGGGCGTATTACGCGCGCACCGCCCGCGGCACGGCGCTGGCCGAACGCCGGCGCGAATATGTGGAGGCGGCCGAGTGCCTGGCGCTGCCGCGCTGGCGCATCGTGTTCCGCCACCTGCTGCCGAACTGCCTGCCGCCGCTGATCGTGGTGCTGACCACGCAGGTTGCGCGCGCCATCACCCTGGAAGCGACGCTGAGCTTCCTCGGCATCGGCGTGCCGGTGACCGAGCCGTCGCTGGGGCTGTTGATCGCCAACGGCTACCAATACGTGCTGTCCGGCCAGTACTGGATCAGCCTGTATCCCGGCGTGGCGCTGCTGCTGGCCATCCTGGGCATCAACCTGGTCAGCGATCAGGTGCGCGACGTGCTGAACCCACGGTCGGCGCGGTAAGCGGCATGCTGGTGGTGGAGGATCTGCGTACCGAGTTCGCCACACGCGGCGGGATGGTGCGGGCGGTGGATGGCGTGTCCTTTTCCGTGGGGCGCGGGCGCATCCTGGGGCTGGTCGGGGAGTCGGGCTCGGGCAAGTCGGTCACCGGCTACTCGCTGATGGGGCTGGTCGACCCGCCGGGCCGGGTGGCGGGCGGCCGCATCACACTGGACGGCCGCGCCCTGCATGGCCTGCCGGAACGCGAAATGCGGCGCCTGCGCGGCAGCCGCATCGCCATGGTGTTCCAGGACCCGATGATGACGCTGAACCCGGTGCTGCGCATCGGCACGCAGATGACGGAAGCGGTGTTCGCCCACCGCCGCGCCAGCCGCGCCGCCGCGTGGGACCAGGCCCGCACCGCGCTGGGCAAGGTGGGCATCCCGGCGCCGGAGGAGCGGCTGCGCGCCTACCCGCACCAATTGTCCGGCGGCATGCGGCAGCGGGTCGCCATCGCCATCGCGCTGCTGCACCAGCCGGACGTGATCATCGCGGACGAGCCGACCACGGCGCTGGACGTGACCATCCAGGCGCAGATCCTGGCCGAGATGCAGGCGCTGGTCCGCCGCGACGGCACCGCGCTGATCTGGATCACGCATGACCTGGCCGTGGTGGCCGGGTTGGCGGACGAGCTGGCGGTGATGTACGCCGGCCGCATCGTGGAGACCGGCGGCATCGACGCCGTGCTGGACGCGCCGGCGCATCCCTACACGCGCGGGCTGATCGGCAGCGTGCCCAGCGGCAACCGCCGGGGCGCGCGGCTGCGGCAAATCCCGGGCACGACGCCGGGCCAGGCGGACCGCCCAGCCGGCTGCACGTTCCGCACCCGGTGCGCGCATGCCGACGCGGCGTGCGGGCGGGAGCCGCCTTTGGCGCCGTTCGGCGACGCGCACGCGCTGCGCTGCTTCCACCCGCAATCCGGCCCGCTGCCGTGACGGCGCCCGCGCTGGAGCTGCGCCGGGTCAGCCGCCGGTTCGGCACCGCGCCGGGCCGCTGGCGCCGCGGCGGCGGGGTGGTGCACGCCGTGGAGGATGTCAGCCTGGCGATCGCCAAGGGCGAGGTGCTGGGCCTGGTGGGCGAGTCCGGCTGCGGCAAATCGACGCTGGGCCGCGTCGCCGCCGGGCTGCTCCCGCCCACGGAAGGCGCGGTGCTGCAGGACGGGCAACCCGTCGCCGGTCTCGGCCCGGCGGATGCGCGGCGCGCACGTCTGCGCGTGCAGATGATCTTCCAGGACCCGTATGCCAGCCTGAACCCGCGCATGCGGGTGGCGGATATCGTGGGCGAAGCGCCGCGCGTGCACGGCCTGGTGGACGGCCCATACGGGGCGTTCGTGGACGCGCAGCTTCGCCGGGCCGGGCTGGACCCGGCACTAAAACGCCGCTTCCCGCACCAGTTCAGCGGCGGGCAGCGCCAGCGCGTCGGCATCGCCCGGGCGCTGGCGGTCCGGCCGGACATCCTGGTGTGCGACGAGGCGGTCGCGGCGCTGGACGTGTCCATCCAGGCGCAGATCCTCAACCTGTTCGCCGATTTGCGGGAGCAATTAGGTTTAACCTATCTGTTCATCAGCCACGATCTGGGCGTGGTGGAGCACCTGTCGGACCGCGTGGCGATCATGTACCTCGGCCGCATCGTGGAGCAGGCCGGCGTGGCGGCGGTGTTCGGCCGCGCCAACCACCCCTACACCCAGGCGCTGCTGGCGGAGGTGCCGCGCATCACCGCCCGGCACCGCCGCTTCTCCCCGTTGCAGGGCGAACTGCCCAGCCCGCTGGCGCCGCCGGCCGGCTGCGCCTTCCACCCGCGCTGCCCGCACGCCATGCCGCGCTGCGCCGCGGAGCGGCCAGTTTTGGCCGAGGTGGCGCCCGGCCATTGGAGCGCCTGCCACCTGAACCACGTCGCATGAACCGGAGGATCGCCCTTGGAACCCACCCTGCACATGGTCAGCATGCGGGACGGTGCGCGCCTCGCAACCGACATCTACCTGCCGGCGGGCGAGGGCCCCTTCCCCGTCATCATGGAACGCACGCCGTACGGCCGCAACGAGCCCAGCCGCAGTGAGCTGACCGCCGCCGCCCCCGTCCCGGTGCGGCGGGGTGCCGTTGCCGCCCGGCTGGTGGAGCAGGGTTGGGCGGTGGCGTACCAGGATTGCCGCGGCCGCTACGGCTCGGAAGGCCGCTTCGTGAAATACCTGTCGGACGGGGAGGACGGGTTCGACACCTGCGCCTGGCTGGTGGCGCAGCCCTGGTGCGACGGCCGCATCTGCACCATGGGCCTCAGCTACGCCGCGCACACCCAGGCTGCCCTTGGCTGCCTGGACCCGCCCGGGCTGGTGGCGCAGGCGATGGACAGCGGCGGCTTCAGCAATAGCTGGACCGGCGGCATCCGCCAGTTCGGCGCGTTCGAGCTGAAGCAGGCGACCTGGGCGTTCAACAACGCGCTGCTGTCACCGGAAGCGCAGGCGGACCCGGTGCTGCACGCCGCCTTGTCGGCGGAGAACCTGCGCGACTGGTTCACCCGCATGCCGTGGAAGCCCGGCCATTCGCCGCTGCGCCACCATCCGGATTACGAGGCCTATTTGTTCGAGCAGTGGTTCCACGGCCCGTTCGACGCGTTCTGGCAACAGCTCGGCATCTGGACCGAAGGCTGGCACGACCGCTACAGCCGGGCCGCCTGCGTGCACATGTCGTCCTGGTTCGACCCGTATTCGCTGACGGCGACGCGAAACTACGCCGGGCTGAAGCAGGCCGGGCGCGGCCCGCAACGCCTGATCCTCGGTCCGTGGACGCATGGCGCGCGCAGCGTCACCCATTTTGGCGACGTGGAGTTCGGCCCGGCGGCGACGATCGATTCCTGGGCGGGGGACTGGCTGTCGTACCGCATCCGGTTTTTCCAACAGCATCTGCAAGGCGCGCCCACCGCGGAGCCGCCGGTGCGCCTGTTCCTGATGGGCGGCGGCAGCGGCCGGCGCACCGCGGACGGCCGGCTAGACCATGGCGGCCATTGGATCGACGCGGCGGATTGGCCGCTGCCGCAGACCCGCCCGATGGCCTACTACCTGCACGGCGACGGCGCCCTGCTGCCGCAACCGCCCGCCGCCGACGCCGCGGCCGTTGCGTTCGACTACGACCCGCGGCACCCCGTGCCGACGATCGGCGGCAACCTGACCAGCCTGGAGCCGGTGGCCGTGGGGGGCAGCTTCGACCAGGTGGAAGGCCCGGCCTTTTTCGGCTGCACGCCGCCCTACCTGCCGCTCGCGTCCCGCCCCGACGTGCTGGTGTTCCAAACCGCACCGTTGGCCGAGGCGGTGGACGTGGTGGGGCCGATCGAGGCGGAGCTGTTCGTATCAACGGATGCGCCGGACACGGATTTCACCGCCAAGCTGGTCGACGTGTACCCGGCCAGCGCCGACTATCCGGGCGGCTACGCCATGATCCTGACGGACGGCATCATCCGCCTGCGCTACGTGGAGGACCCGTCTAACCCGCGCCTGCGGCAGCCCGGCGAGGTGGTGCGGGCGCGCGTTACCTTGTTCCCGACCGCCAACCGCTTCGCGGCCGGGCACCGTATCCGGCTCGACATCTCGTCCAGCAACTTCCCGAAATTCGACGTCAACCCGAACACCGGCGAGCCGGAAGGCCGCTCCCTGCGCACCCGCACCGCCACCAACACGATCTACGTCGACGCCGCACGGCCCACTCAGGTGACCCTGCCGATCCTCCCCGCGTAACGCTCCCTCTTCCGAAGAAAAGGGTACAAAGTTGGCGACTCTCCCTCTCCCGCTGGCGGGAGAGGGAATTTAGCCACACCCTCACCTGCCCCTCTCCCGCTAGCGGGAGAGGGAATTTAGCCACGTCTTCCTGTCGCTACTTCACCGCACCGAAGGTGAGGCCGCGGACCAGTTGGCGTTGGCTAAACCAGCCGAACACCAGGATGGGCGCCACCGCCATGGTCGACGCGGCGGACAGCTTGGCGAAGAACAACCCTTCGGGCGACGAGAACGAAGCGATGAACACCGTCAGCGGCGCCGCCCCCGCCGAGGTCAGGTTCAGACTCCAGAACGCCTCGTTCCAGCACAGGATGATCGACAGCAGCCCGGTGGCGGCGATGCCCGGCAGGGTCAGCGGCAGCAGCAAATGCCATACCTCGCCCCATAGCCGCGCGCCGTCGATGCGGCCGGCTTCCAGGATGTCGTGCGGCACCTCCTTGTAGAAGGTGAACAGCATCCACACCACGATCGGCAGGTTCATCAGCGCGTCCATCGCCACCAGCCCGATGCGGGTATCCAGCAGCCCGGCGGTGCGGAACAGCAGGTAGATCGGCACCAGCACGCCCACCGGCGGCAGCATCTTGGTGGACAGCATCCACAACAGCGTGCCACGCGTGCGCCGGGTGGGGTGGAACGCCATGGCATAGGCGGCGGGCACCGCGAACAGCAGGGCCAGCAGCGTGGCGCCCAAGGAAACGACGACGCTGTTGAGGGCGAACCCGGTGTAGTCCGCCCGCGACAGCACCTCCCGATACGAGGCCAGGGTCGG
The DNA here is from genome assembly GCA_965199555.1 of Acetobacteraceae bacterium. Classification (GTDB taxonomy): domain Bacteria; phylum Pseudomonadota; class Alphaproteobacteria; order Acetobacterales; family Acetobacteraceae; genus LMUY01. The sequence goes on from CBDASJ010000009.1 coordinate 59,683, forward strand.
CGTGAAGGCCAGGCTGGCGGACACCGCGTCCCGCTCCGTCTTCAGGCTGGTCAGCACCATCCAGAAGATCGGGAAGAACAGCAGCAGCGCCGCGCCCCATCCCACCACCGTCGTCAGCATCCGACGCCCCACCTACACCTCCAACTGGCGGGCGATGCTGCGGACCAGGAAGAAAGCGACGATGTTGGCCAGGATGATGGCCACCACGCCGCCGGCCGAGGCCCCGCCAATGTCGAATTGCAGCAGCGCCCGGGCATAGATCAGGAAGGCGAGGTTGGTGGTGGCGTTGCCGGGCCCGCCGGAGGTGGTGACGAAGATCTCGGCGAATATCGTCAGCAGGAAGATCGTCTCGATCATCACCACCACGCCGATCGCGCGCGAAAGGTGCGGCAGGGTGATGTAAACGAACTGCGCCACCATCCCCGCGCCGTCGATGCGGGCCGCTTCGCGCTGCTGCTGGTCCAGCGACTGCACTGCGGTGAGCAGGATCAGCAGCGCGAACGGCAGCCATTCCCACGACACGATCGCGATCACGGAAGCGAGCGGGAACTGCGCGAACCAGTCCACCGCCGGCAGCCCGACCGCCCGGGCGACGGCGCCGAACACGCCGTAGATCGGGTGCATCAGCAGGTTCTTCCAGATCAACGCGCTGACCGTCGGCATGACGAAGAACGGGGAGATCGCCAGGATGCGCGCGATCGACCGGCCGGGGAAATCCCCGTCGAACAGCACGGCCAGCAAGGTGCCCAGCCCCACCGTGATCACCAGCACGGAGCCGAGCAGCACCAGCGTGTTGCGCAGCGACACCCAGAAATCCGGGTCGGTGACGAGGAACTCGTAATTGTCCGTGCCGGCGAAGCCCGTCACCGTGGGGTCCAGCAGGTTGTAGCGCTGGAACGAGAACCACAGCGTCATGGCCAGCGGCACGACCATCCACAGCAGCAGCACGACCACCGACGGCGCCACCAGCCAGGGGCCGGCACGCCGCGCGGCGGGGCTTGCGGACAAGGCGGGGCCTATTTCTTGGGGTAGCCTGCCTGCCGCATGGTCCGCTCCGTCGCCGCCTGCGCCGTCTTCAACGCCGTTTCCACGGTGGACTGCCCGGTCAACGTCCCGGCGATCGTTTGGCCGACCTGGGTGCCGATGCCCTGGAACTCCGGAATGGCGACGAACTGCGCGCCGGTATAGGGCCGCGGATGCTCCGTCTGGCCGGTCGGATTCGCCACGTCGATGGCCTTGCGGACGAAGCCGGCGAAGGGGGCGGCCTTCTGGTAGTCGGCGTTCTCATAGGTCGACAGCCGCGTACCGGGCGGCACGGCGACCCAGCCATTCTCCTTGGCGACCAGCGCGATGTATTCCTTGGACGTCGCCCAGGTGACGAACGCCTTGGCCGCGTCCTGCTGCTTGGAGCTGGCGGGGATCGCCAGGTTCCAGGACCACAGCCAGGTCGGCCCGCCGGTGTAGCTGCCAGTCGGCATCGGGGCGAACCCGACCTTGTCGGCCACCTGCGACTGCTTCGGGTCGAACAGCATGCCGCCCGCCACCGTGGCGTCGATCCACATGCCGCAATGGCCGCTGGCGAACAGCGCCAGGTTCTCGTTGAACCCGTTGGAGGACGCGCCGGGCGGCCCGTCCGCCTTCAGGATGTCGCTGTAATACGTCACTGCCTTGTTCCAGGCCGGCGTGTCGATCGTCGTCTTCCAGCCTTCGTCGAACCACTGGCCGCCTTCGGCATCCACCAGCGAGGTGACATAGGCCATGTTCTCGCCCCAGCCGGGCTTGCCGCGCAGGCACATGCCGTAGACCTGGTTCGGCTTGTCCGTGATCTTGTCGGCGAACCCGCGGATCTGCGCGTAGGTCGGCGCGGCCGGCATGGTGATCCCGGCCTTCTGGAACAGGTCGGTGCGGTAATACGTCATGGCGCTTTCCCCGTAGAACGGCAGGCCGTACAGCTTGCCGTCATAGGTCAGCGCGTCGCGCACCGGCTTCAGCAGGTCGTTCACGTCGTAGCTGGCGGGCAGGTTGTCCATGGGCAGCAGCCAGCCCTGCTTGGCCCAGATCGGCACCTCGTAATTGCCGATGGTCAGGATGTCGAACTGCCCGGCCTTGGTGGCGATGTCGGTGGTCACGCGCTGGCGCAGCACGTTCTCTTCCAGCACCACCCAGCGCAGGTGGATGTCGGGGTGCTGCTGTTCGAACTGGGCCGACAGCTTCTGCATGACGACCATGTCGCCGTTGTTCACGGTGGCGACCGTCAGCGTCGAGTCCGCCTGCGCCGGGGCCGCGGCGACGGCCATTGCCGCCACGGCGATGCCGGCCACGCGCGCCTTCACGTTGAACTTGGTCATGACCCGATCTTCCCCCCGAACCGGCCGTCAGTTTCGTCCGGTTGCCGTTGAACAAAGCGTGTCATTGGCGGACCGGACCGTCAACGGGCCTTGTTAGAACGCCAGTTCCGCGGCGGCCCGCGCCAGGGTGGCCCGGCTGCCGTCCCGGTACAAACCCGCCAGCCAACGGCCGACCGGCGCCACCAGCCGCGGGTCGGTGCCGGTCTCGCCGAACAAAGCGGTGATGCCCAGCAACGGCGCCGGGTCCGCGCCGCCCTGCACGGCACGTTCGCGCAGCAGCGGCGCCAGCGGATGCCGCACGTCGATCGGCTGCCCGGCCTCGTCCTCGCCCCGCACCCGGCGCAGCCAGGCCGCCAAGGCGAGCGCCAGCAGGTCCAGCGGCTCGCCCGTGCGCAGGCGGTCGCGGATCGGGTCCACCAGGACGTTCAACGGCGCGTCCGTGTTGACCCGCTCCACCGTGTCCTTGATGGCGGTGTTGCAGAACCGCTCCACCAGCGTCGCCTTGTAGGCGGCCAGGTCGATCCCCGGCACCGGCGGCAGCGTCGGCCCGGTTTCCCGGTCCATCAGCGCCGTCATGTAGCGGGCGATCAACGGGTCGGCCATCGCCTCGTCGATCGTTTCGTAGCCGGCCAGGCGGCCCAGCCCGGACACCGCGAGGTGGCTGGCGTTCAGCAGGCGCAGCTTCATGAACTCGTAGGGTGCCACATCCTGGACGAATTGCGCCCCCACGGCTTCCCAGGCCGGGCGACCGGCCACGAACCGGTCCTCGATCACCCATTGGGTAAAGGTTTCGCAGAACACCGGCCACTCGTCGGCGACGCCGTGACGCTCGGCCAGCGCGGCCGTTTCGGCCGGGGTTGTCACCGGGGTGATGCGGTCCACCATGGTGCTCGGGAAGCTGATTTCCGCCGCGATCCAGGCAGCGAGCGACGCATCCCGCTGCTGCGCCAGGGCCAGCACGGCGTCCCGCAGCACGGTGCCGTTATGCTGGATGTTGTCGCAACTGAGTGCCGTGAACGGCGCCCCCCCGGCGTCGCGGCGGCGCCGGCATGCCTCGACGATCACGCCGATGGCACTGCGCGGCCGCGCGGGCTGTGCCAGGTCGGCGCGGATCAGCGGGTTGTCCAGATCCAGCGTCTTGGTGGCGCGGTTGAGGCAATAGCCGTTCTCCGTCACCGTCAGGCTGACGATGCGGATGCCCGGCGCGTCGATCGCGTGGAGCAGCGCCGCCGTGTTCTCGCCCGCGAAGATCACCTGGGCCAGGGAGCCGATCACCGTGGCGGCCTCGTGCGCCCCGCTCCGTTCCACCAGGGTATAGAGCGCGTCTTGCGGAACCAGGCTCTCGGCCATGCGGCGGTCGCCCGGCAGCAGGCCGGCGCCGACGATGCCCCATTGCAGCGCGTCCGGCTGCGCCTGCATCAGGCTGTGCGTGTAGCGGGCCATGTGCGCGCGATGGAAGCCGCCCAGCCCCAGATGGACGATGCCGCCACGTACCGCCGCCACGTCGAAGCCGGGGCGGACCACGGAAACGGGCAGGCTGCCCAGCGCAGCCCGGCTCAAGCGGATCATGGCGCCGCCCGGTATCGACGATGTGCCCCGAAGCTGGTCATGGATACCCTCCCGTTTTCACGTAGCGCATGGCGTCACAAGGAGCCCTGCGCTATAGCCGAACGAACGCAACGCCTCCGCCCGTCGCAAGGACCTGCCCATGCTCGGACCAGCCCCGCTCGCCCTCGCAGCCTGCTTGTTGGCCGTGCCGGCTGCCGCCGCCGACGTGAACGTACTCTATGCCGGCTCGCTCGTGAACCTGATGGAGCACGGGATCGGCCCGGCCTTCGACGGTGCGACCGGCGACAGCTTCCGCGGCTTTGGCGGCGGGTCCAACGGCCTGGCCAACCAGATCAAGGGCAAGCTGCGGCGCGCGGACGTGTTCATCAGCGCCACGCCGGGCGTCAACGACACGTTGATGACCGCGGCCAACGGCGACTGGGTGCGCTGGTACGTCACCTTTGCGCGCTCGCCGCTGGTGATCGGCTACAACCCGGCCAGCCGGTTCGCCGCCGCGCTGCAGACCAGGCCCTGGTACGAGGTGCTGCGGGAGCCGGGCATCAAGATCGGCCGCACCGATGCCAAGCTGGACCCGAAGGGCGCGCTGACCCTGCGGCTGCTGGAGGGGGCGGAGCAGGTCTACCACCAGCCCGGCCTGGCGCAGGCCGTGCTCGGCGCCCCCGACAACCCGGAGCAGGTGCGTCCGGAAGAAAACCTGGTCGGGCGGCTGCAATCCGGCCAGATCGACGTCGGCTTCTTCTACTCGACGGAAACCGCCGACCTGCACATCCCCGCCATCCCGTTGCCGCCGGAGGTGGCGCTGAGCGCGGTCTACACCGTCACCGTGCTGCAAAACGCCGCCGACCCCGCCGCCGCCGCCAAGTTCGTGGATTTCCTGCTCAGCGCGCCCGGCGCGGCGGTGATGCAGCAGCATGGGCTGGACGTGGTGAAGCCCGTCGTCACCGGTGACGCGGCGGCGGTGCCGGCCGGCATCCACCTGCCCTGACCAACCGTCGCGTGGCGGCGCGGCGGCCCGGCGCGGTGCTGCCGCTGGCCGGGTTGCTGGCGGCCTACCTGGTCGCGCCGTTCCTGGCCGGCATCGGGCAGGCCGGGCTGGCGGATTGGGCCAGCGCCGACGGGCCGGCGCTGCTGCAAGCGGGCGCCGTGTCGGTCGCCAGTGCCACCTTGGCCACGGCCTTGGCCGTGCTGGGCGGCATCCCGCTCGGCTTCCTGTTGGCGCGGGTGCCGGGCCGCGCGATGGCGGCGCTGGGCTTCGCCGTGCAACTGCCGCTGGCGCTGCCGCCCTTGGCCAGCGGCGTGCTGCTGCTGTTCCTGCTGGGCTATGCCAGCCCGCTCGGCCGGCTGTTCGGCGGGGCGCTGACCGACTCCTTCGCCGGCATCGTGTTGGCGGAGGCGTTCGTGGCCGCGCCGTTCCTGATCGTCGCCGCCCGCTCCGCCTTTGCCGGCGTGGACCCGGTGCTGGAAGACGTGGCGGCCACGCTGGGCCATCGGCCCGGTGCCGTGTTCCGCCATGTCAGCCTCCCACTGGCGGCGCGGGGGATTTGGGCCGGGGTGCTGCTGACCTGGCTGCGGGCGTTCGGCGAGTTCGGCGCCACGGTCATGGTCGCCTACCATCCATATTCGTTGCCCGTGTACACCTTTGTCGCCTTTGGCAGCCAGGGCCTGCCGGCGATGCTGCCCGTGGTGCTGCCCACGGTGGTGATCGCCGCGGCCGTGATGGCGCTCAGCCTGCGCGGCGGCCGGGCGGCGGCGGCGGCGCGCCCGGCGGCGGACCCGCCTTTCATCCGGCCATCCCTCGTGTCTGCCCCCGGACCGCAGCCGGGCCGGCCGCTGGCGTTGGCGCTGCGGCAGCGCCGTCCCGGGTTCACGCTGGACGTGGCCTGGCAAACGGAGGCCCGGCGGCTGTGCATCCTCGGCGCCTCCGGCTCCGGCAAATCCGCGACGCTGCGGCTGATCGCCGGGCTGGATCCAGCGGCGCAGGCGACGGTGCGCCTGAACGGCCGCGACCTCGGCCGGCTGCCGCCGGATGCACGCGCCATCGCCTATGTGCCGCAAAGCTACGGCCTCTTGCCGCACATGCCGGTGGCGCAGCAAATCCGCTTCGGCGTTGGCTGCGACCCGGTGCGCGCGCGTTATTGGACCGACCGGCTCGGCCTGGCCGGCCTGGAGCATCGCCGCCCCGCGGAGCTGTCGATGGGGCAGCAGCAGCGCGTGGCGCTCGCCCGCGCGCTGGCCCGGCCGGCCGAGCTGCTGTTGTTGGACGAGCCGTTCTCCGCCCTGGACGCAACGCTGCGCGCGCGGCTGCGGGCGGAGCTGTCGGTCTTGCAGGCGGAGATCGACACGACCACCATCCTGGTCACGCACGACCCGGCCGAGGCTGTCCTGCTGGCCGACGAGCTGTTGCTGCTGGAGGATGGCCACGTGCTGCAAGCCGGTCCTGTCGAAGCCGTGTTCCAACGCCCGGCCAGCGAGGCCGCCGCGCGCCTGCTGGGCGCCGAGTGGGTGGCCGGCGGCCGGGCCGTGGCGCCCGACTGCATCGATTTGGGCGGCGTGCTCCTGCCGGTGGCCGGCCCGCCCTTGCCGACGGGTGCGGTGGGTTGGGCGGTGCGGCCCGGCAGCATCCGGCTGGGCGCCGGCCTGCCCGCCACGCTGCGCCAGGTGGGGGAGGTCCGCGCCGGGCAGCGCCGATTGGTGGTGCAGTTGGGCGAGGCGTTGCTGCCCGTGTTGGCGGAACCGGGCTACCCCGCCGCGCCCGGCCCGTGCCGAATCTCGATCGACCCGGCCGCAATCCAGATATGGCCGGAGCGTGGCGCCCCCGCATGAGCGCCGCTGCCAGCCGCTATGCGCTCAGCATCCGCATCGATCTCGCCGATGGCGGCCGCATCGGTCCGGGCAAGGTGGCGCTGCTGGAGGAGATCGGGCGTTCGGGCTCCATCTCCGCCGCCGGGCGGGCGATGAAGATGTCCTACCGCCGCGCCTGGCAGTTGGTGGAGGACCTGAACCGCACGGTGGGCAACCAGGTGGTCGAAGCCACCGCCGGCGGCGCGGGCGGCGGCGGGGCACGGCTCACCCATGCCGGGCGGACGCTGGTGCAGGAATACCGCGCCCTGGAACGCGCTGCCTCGGTCACGGCGGACACGCACCTCGCTTCGCTGGACCAGGTGATGGCGAAACACCGGCGGTAGCACGCCCCCGCCCGCTTCTTCTCCCTCCCAGAGGGAGAGGGCTTTTGCCGCTATCCGGCCAGTGCGGCCATTACGGCTGCCAGGAAGCCGTTCGTGCTGTCGCGGTCGATCCAGCGGCCGACGACCACGAGGTCCAGGCTGCGGCACACCCAAACGAAACTTTGCCCGGCGCCCAGCCCGAACACGCTGTCTGCCGGGGCGGCCGGATACAACGGCCGTTCGCCGCCGTTCAGCCACCACAGCAGCCCGTATTGCGGGTTGCGCGGCGACGGGGTGAGCATCGCGCGCATCCACGCGGCCGACACGATGCGCCGCCCGTCCCATTCGCCACCGCGCAGCGCCAGCAAGCCGAGCCGGGCGTGGTCGCGGCTGCCGATGAACATGCCACCGCCCCAATGGCCGCCGCCCGACACGCAGCGCAGGGCGCGCCCGTCCGGCTCCAGCACGCCGCCGCGGTAGCCGTGCCATTCCCACTCGGCGGACGCGCCGATCGGGTCCATCACCCGCTGCTTCAGCACGTCCGGCAACGGTCGGCCGAACACATGCGTCAGGCAGGCGGCCAGCAGGTTCACCCTGACGTCGTTGTACTCGAAATGCGCGCCGGGCTCCGCCAGGGCGCGCGCTTCGCCCTTGTCCGCCGTGCGCTGCGTCCCGCCGCCGACCACGCGGTTGTGGTCCGCGGTGTCCGGCTTGCCCCACAGCGTGCCCTGCCACTCGCTGGTTTGTTGCAGCAGGTGGCGCCAGGTGATGCGCGCGTTGTGCGCCGAAGCGAACCACGGCCCCGGCACCGCACCCGCCACCGGCGCGTCCAGATCGGCGATCAACCCGTCATCGCAGGCCAACCCGGCCAGCAGGCCCAGATAGCTCTTGGCGACGGAGAACGTCATGTCGGTGCGCCGTGTGTCGCCCCATTCGGCGACCAGCCGACCGCCACGGAGGATCAGCCCGTTCGGCTCCCCGCGCGGCCGCACCGGCCCGATCACCTCGGCGAACTCCGGCCGGTCGCCGATGGCGGCGGTGCCGATATATTGCCCGTCCGGCAGGAACATGGACCGCGGCCACTGCGTCTCGTGCGACTGGTGGAACAGGATGGCGTCCCCCAGGCGGGCGGCGTCGAACCCGCTCGCGTCGGCCGGCTCCCCGGTGAACCATGACATGCGCGGTTGGTCCTCCATCGCCCCGGATCGGCGGAGCTTGGCACGCAAGGCGGCCAGCGTCACGTCCGGGCGTTGGCCGCAGCGGGAACCAGGGTCGCCAGCCGGTGCAGCGCCAGGACGTAGCCCTGGGTGCCGAAGCCGGCGATCACGCCGCTGGCGAGCGAGGAAACGTATGAATGATGGCGGAATGCCTCGCGCTTGTGGATATTGGAGATATGCACTTCCAGGATCGGGCAGTCGCAGGCGGCAAGGGCGTCGTGGATCGCCACCGAAGTGTGGGTAAAGGCCGCGGGATTGATCACGATCCCCGCGGCAAGCTCCCGCGCCTCGTGGATCCAGTCGATCAGCTCGTATTCCCGGTTGGATTGGTGGAAGCGGATCGCCAGCCCCAGCGTTTGCCCGGCGTCGCGGCAGGCGGCTTCCACGTCGGCCAGCGTTTCCGCGCCGTAGATGGCCGGCTCGCGCTTGCCCAGCAGGTTGAGGTTGGGTCCGTTCAACACAAATGCCGTGCGTGACAAATGGGATGTCCTTCCGGGTTGCGTCGCGACGGGATGTGGCGCCGTGTTAAACCCAGTCAACGACGATTCTGGGTCAGCAAAAAGGGTCGGCAGACCAGCAATGGGAGATGCGCGATGAACGACATGCCTTTCCGCCCCTACGTGCCCGGTTCGCAGCCGCCCCTATACGCCCCCGGCTATGGCAGCACGGCCAAGCGACACCCCAATGCCGCCCTGGTCCGCCTGCCCGTGGGCCAGACCGCGACGGAGCGCACCGCGCCGGTGTTCAACCCGGAGCGCTATCCGCCGACCGCGGATCTCTCCGTGGCGAAGGGCGGCCAGGCACTGGGCGAGCGCATCATCGTGCAGGGCCGGGTGCTGGACGAGGACGGGCGCCCGGTGCCGAACGTGATGATCGAGATCTGGCAAGCCAACGCCGCCGGCCGCTATGACCACGAGCGGGACCAGCACGACGCGCCGCTCGACCCGGCCTTCCACGGCAACGGCCGCATCTTCGCGGACGGCGAAGGCCGCTACCGCTTCACCACGATCAAGCCGGGCGCCTATCCCTGGCGCAACCACCACAACGCTTGGCGCCCGAACCACATCCATTACAGCCTGTTCGGCACCGGGTTCGCCCAGCGGCTGGTGACCCAGATGTATTTCCCGGGCGATCCGCTGCTGTCGCTCGACCCGATCTTCAACGCCACGCCCGACCCGGCGGCGCGGGCCCGGCTGATCGCCGCGTTCGACCTGGACACGACGCAGCCGGAATGGGCGCTCGGCTACCAGTTCGACTTCGTTTTGCGCGGCCGGGGGCAAACGCCGTTCGAGGATGCGGCCGCCCATGCGGGGCATGCCGCATGACCGCCGCGACCACCAGCCAAACCATCGGGCCGTACTGGCACTTGCTGGAAGACAAGTCCTGGGCCGACCTGACCCGCTTCGGCGCCGAGGGCGAGCGGATGCTGCTGCTGGGTACGGTCACGGACGGCGACGGCGTGCCGGTGAGCGATGCCTGCGTGGAGCTGTGGCAGCCCAGCCCGGCCGCCGGCCCGGACTGGGACGGCTTCGGCCGCGTCGCCAGCGACGTCGAGGGCAATTACCGCTTCATCACGCTCAAGCCCGGCCCGGTGGCCGGCGCGCCCGGCGCCAACACCCCGCAGGCGCCGCACGTGGCGCTGACGCTGTTCGCCCGCGGCCTGCTGATCCACCTGCACACGCGGGCCTATTTCGAGGGCGAGGCGTTGAACGACTCCGACCCGCTGCTCGCGTCGCTGGAGCCGGCGCGCCGGGCGACCCTGGTGGCGCGCCCGGTGGGCGAGCGGGACGGCATGCCGGCCTGGCGGCTGGACATCCGGCTGCAAGGCGACGACGAAACCGTGTTCCTGGAGGTCTGACGGCCATGTCCGAAGCCGAGCCCTGCGTCATCAGCGTCGCCATCACCGGCTCCGTCCCCCGCAAGAAGGACAACCCGGCGGTGCCTATCACCGTGGCCGAACAGGTGGAAAGCACCCATGCCGCGTTCGAGGCGGGCGCGGCGCTGGTCCACATCCACGTCCGCAACGACGATGAAACGCCGTCCTCCGACCCGGAGCGGTTCGGCCGCGTGCAGGAAGGCATCCGCGCGCATTGCCCGGGCATGATCATCCAATTTTCCACCGGCGGCCGGGGGCGCGACCAGGCGGCACGCGGCAACGCGCTGGATCTGCGGCCGGACATGGCGTCGCTGTCCACCGGCTCGGTCAATTTCCCCACCATCGTTTACGAGAACGCGCCGCAACTGGTGGTCGACCTGGCGACGAAGATGCAGACGCACGGCGTGCTGCCGGAGATCGAGGTGTTCGACCTGTCGCACCTGCACGGCGCCAAGCGCCTGGTGGAGGCCGGGCTGATGGCGGACCGGGCGCACGTGCAGTTCGTCATGGGCGTGAAGAACGCCATGCCGGCGGAGGAGCATCTGCTGGACATCCAGTTGACCGAACTGCGCCGCCTGTTGCCGCGTGCGACCTGGACCGCCGCCGGCATCGGCCGCAACCAGGCCGTGGTCATGGAATGGGCGCTGGCGCGCGGCGCAAACGGCGTGCGCACCGGGCTGGAAGACAACGTGCGCGCCAGCAAGGACCGCCTGGCCGGCAGCAACGCCGAACTGGTCGGCATGGCCGTCGCGGCGCTGCAACGGCACGGCCGCCCGGCCGCCAACCCGGTCCAGGCGCGGACCATGCTGGGGCTGAGCCTGGCGGGATGACCCCGGCGCGCCCCATGCGCTGCATCGCGACCGTTTGCCTGAGCGGCGGGCTGGCCGACAAGCTCGACACCGCCGCCCGGGTGGGCTTCGACGGCGTGGAGATCTTCGAGAACGATCTGCTCACCTTCGACGGCTCGCCGGCGGAGGTGCGCGCCATGGCCGACGATTTCGGCCTCGCCATCCCGCTGTTCCAGCCGTTCCGCGATTTCGAGGCCATGCCGGACGCGCAGCGTGCCCGCAACCTGGACCGCGCCGAGCGCAAGTTCGACGTGATGCAGCAATTGGGCACGGATTTGGTGCTGGTGTGCAGCAACGTGCAGCCCGGCGCCATCGACGACCCGTCCCGCGCCGCCGCGGACCTGAATGCCATGGCGGAACGGGCAGCCCGCCGCGGCCTGCGCGTCGGCTACGAGGCCTTGGCCTGGGGCCGGCACGTCAACCGCTGGGCGCAGGCCTGGCGCATCGTGCAGGAAGCCGACCACCCTGCCCTGGGCCTGATCGTCGACAGCTTCCACACCCTGGCGATCGGCGACGATCCGTCCGGCCTGGCGGACCTGCCGGGCGAACGGATCTTCTTCGTCCAGTTGGCCGACGCGCCGCGCTTGACCATGGACGTGCTGTCGCTCAGCCGGCACTACCGCAGCTTCCCCGGGCAAGGCGAGTTGGACGTGGCCGGCTTCACGCGCGCGGTGCTGGCCAGCGGCTATGCCGGGCCGCTGTCGCTGGAAGTGTTCAACGACGAGTTCCGCTCCGCCCCGGCGCGGATGATCGCGCGGGACGGCCTGCGGTCGCTGGCCCTGGTGGAGGCGCAGGCCGGCCTGGCCGCGTTGCCGCCACCGCCGCGCATCGACGGGGTCGAGTTCGTCGAGTTCGCTGTGGACGAGGCGGCCAGCGAGGCGCTGGCGCGGCGCTTGGTGTCGCTCGGCTTCCGGCACGCCGGCCACCACCGGTCCAAGGACGTGGACGTCTACCGCCAGGGCGGCATCAACCTGGTGCTGAACCGGGAACAGGACAGCGCCGCGTCGGAGCACTTCCAGATGCACGGCACCTCCGTGTGCGCCTTCGCGCTGCGGGTGGACGATGCGGCGGCCACGGTGGCCCGGGCGGAAGCGGTGCAGTGCCCGCAATGGCAGGCCGGCCGGGCGACCGGCGAACGCGACATCCCGGCGATCCGCGCGCCGGACGGCATGCTGGTGCACCTGGTGCAGGCGGACCCGGCCGGACGGTCGATCTGGGAAGATGATTTCGCCATGCTGCCGCAGGACGGCGCCGAGGCCGGGATGACCGCGGTCGACCACCTGGCCCAGGCGCTCCCGGCGAGCGGCCTGCACAGCGCCGTGCTGTTCTGGCGTGCGGTGTTCGGCATGCAGGCGGCGGCGCCAGTGGACCTGACCGATCCGCACGGCCTGGTGCAAAGCCAGGCGCTGGTCAGCGAGGGCGGCGCGTTCCGCCTGGCGCTCAACGTGTCCGACAGCCGCGACACGCTGACCAGCCGCTTCGTGTCCACCGCGTCCGGGGCGGGGGTGCAGCACATCGCCTTCGCCACCGCCGACATCGCCGCCGCCGTGGGCGGCTTGCAGAACCGCACGCCGATGCTGCGCATCCCGCCCAACTACTACGATGACCTCGCCGCCCGCTGGGACCTGGACGATGCGGCATTGGCGGCGATGCGGCGGCTCAACTTGTTGTACGACCGCGACGAGGGTGGCGAGTTACGGCAGGCCTATACGGCGCTGTTCGATGGCGGCCTGTTCTTCGAACTCGTCGAACGCCACGGCAATGCCGGGTTCGGCGCGGCCAACGCGCCCTTCCGGCTGGCGGCCCAGGCCGCGCTCGGCGCCTAACGAGGGCTGGGAACCAACAACGACGCGGCATAGGCTTGACCAACGCCATCGCCGAGCGATGTTAAAACTGAAAGGCCAGTGCTGTGGCAGCCTCGTGCAGCTCGGACCAGCCGCGGCAAGACATCGTGCAGTCCGTGGTCGAGCACCACGACAAATGGGAGTCTTTTGCATGGATCAGGGTCAACCTCGCTCTTTCGCCGTCGTAACCGGCGGATCGAACGGCATCGGTTACGAGCTGGCGCGCGTGTTCGCATCGAACGGCTACGACGTGCTAATCACCGGCGAGCAGGAAGCGCATGCGACCGAGGCTGCGCAGCGCCTGTCCGGCGGCGGCGTGTCCGTCACGACCCATGTCAGCGACCTGTCCCGAGAGGAGGGGGTGGACGCGCTGGTGACGGCGATCCGCCAGGCGGGCCGACCGGTTGACGTCCCAGAGCCCGCTGTGCGTCAACGCGGGGATCGGCCTGGGCGGCGCCTTCGCGGAAACCGACCTTGCGCGCGAGTTGCAGATGGTCGACCTGAACGTTCGCGGCGCCGTGCAGCTCACCAAGCCCGTGCTGAAGGACATGGTCGCGCGCGGCAGCGGCAAGCTGCTGTTCACGTCCTCGATCGCCGCCACGATGCCCGACCCGTTCGAGGCGGTGTATGGCGCCAGCAAGGCGTTCCTGCGCTGGTTCGGCGAGGCGCTTCGGGAGGAACTCAAGGACACGGGCGTGGACGTGACGGTGCTGATGCCAGGGGTGACGGACACCAACTTCTTCAACCGCGCCGAGATGATGGACACCAAGGCCGGCGCATCGGACAAGAAGGACGACCCGGCCGCGGTCGCCAAAGCCGCATTTGACGCGTTGATGGCGGGCAAGGACAAGGTGCTGCCGACAATGAAGAACAAGGTGCTCGGCGGCGTTGCCGACCTGTTGCCCGACGCGCTGGCGGCAAAGGCGCATCGCGGCCTGGCGGAACCCGGCTCGGCGAAGCGCTGAAGCCGGGCGCTCAGCGCCGCGCCCAAGCCGACACACAGGCGTCCTGGTGCCCCCGCCGCAACGCCCGGCTGGACACGCCGGACCGATGGGCCGCAAAACCAGCCGGTGAACCGTTGAGCCGGTTCCGAACACCATGGAAGGATGTTGTCACACGATGAGCCTGGCACCACCCGTTCGCTACACGTCCGCGGTCGAAACCACGTCACCCGACGAAGGGACAACGATCGACGCCATCAACCAGGCCTTTGACAAGATCCTTCAAACCACGGCGAAGGATTACGGCCGAGCCGTCCGCTCGGTCCACGCCAAGGCACACGGCATCCTCCAGGGAACCTTGACCGTGAGCCCGAACCTGCCAGCCGAATTGGCGCAGGGCATGTTCGCCAAACCCGGTGAGCACACCGTGTACATGCGCCTGTCGACCAATGCAGGCGATATCCTGCCGGACACGATCAGCCTGCCCCGGGGCATGGCGCTGAAGGTGTTGGACGTGGACGGCGAGCGCCTGCCTGGTGCGGAAGGCAGCACCCAGAACTTCGTGCTGGTCAACGGCCCGGTTTTCCAGGCCAAGACCGCTGACAAATTCCTTGGCAACCTCAAGATGCTGGCCGGCACCACCGACAAGATGGAAGGCACCAAGGAGGCGTTGTCCACCGTGATGCGGGGCGTGAACACCGCGTTGGAAGCCATGGGCGTGTCCAGCTCGAAGGTGCAATCCCTGGGCGGCGCCCCGAACGTCGATCCCCTCGGCGAAATCTATTACAGCGTCACCCCATTCCGATACGGTGACTACATCGCGAAATTTGCCGTGGTTCCCGTGTCGCCAGACCTGACGTCACGGGAAAAGCAGGAGATCGACGCGACCGGCAACCCGGATGCCCTCCGCCAGCACATCAAGGGGGAAATGCTGATCTTCGACGGCGTTTGGGAACTGCGCGTCCAGCTGTGCCGTGATTTGGACAAGCAGCCGATCGAAGACCCAACCGTGCAATGGAAGGAGGAGGACAGCCCGTTCCAAGCCGTGGCCACACTCCGCGCCGGGCGCCAGGATAGCTGGGACGACGCCCAGGTGCAGAAGGTAAACGAGGAGATGCGCTTCTCGCCTTGGATCGGGCTTGCGGCCCACCAGCCGCTGGGCAACATCAACCGGGCGCGAAAGGAACCGTACGAGCATTCGGCGGCGTTCCGCGTCAGCTTCAACAAATGCCCAATCCACGAGCCTGGAGGCGTTTGAGCGTCACGCTGGCAGCGCGGCGAACGCACGCCTCCAGAAGTTCGCCAGGGGGCTATGATTACGGTGAAGCCTGCAGCATCACGCGGATCAGGTCGCTTTGACGGTGCACGTCCGTTTTGCTGAAGGTGTTACGCAAATGGAAGCGGGCGGTTTGGTAGGACATGCCCAGCGTGCCAGCGGCGCTGCGCAGGTTGCGGCCCTGGGTCAGGAGCAGCGCAAGCTCCATTTCGCGTGCCGTCAGCCCGTAGAAGCGGGCCAGTGACGTCCGATTGAGGTCCGGCTGGGAGTTCGGCTGTTGGATCAGCAGCAAGGCGGAGCGACCACCGGCGGTCGCTCCGTCCGGCGGCGCGTCGATGCGCCGCACCCGGATTTGGAAGGGTGGGCAGCCGGAAGGCCGAGGCAAGCACAAGGCGACGTCGCCCTCGCCGTCGCAGGGTTCGGCCGTGACCCTGGCGACCGCTTCCATGAGCGTCGCGGTGGCACCGGCATGCATGGCCCGCAGCTTTGTCCCGGCAAGCGACAGCCCGTCCCGCAGCGCAAACGCGCGCCGCGCCCCGGCATTGGCGAATTGCAGTTCGCCCGTGCCGCTCACCACCGCGATGTTGTCGGCCAGGCTGTCGAACGCCGCCACTAGTCCATTCGATCGGCTCGCTGCGCACACGGCGTCGTTGGTCACCGCGATCAGCCGGGCAAGGTGCGGCAGCAGCGCGCGCAAAAGGTTCACTTCGGCGCACGCGAAGTCGGAGGCATGGGCCGGCCGCCCGACAATCAGATGGTAGCGCCGGGCCGGCGTGACGTGCGGTGTGGCGATAAGACAGTGGAACCGGCCTTCCGGTCGGATGACGTAGTTGTAGAAGTCGGAGCGGGCGAAGTCGTGGTCGCGCTGCAACGTGGCCCGGTCGACGACGATGCCCTCGTTCAAGCCCCGCAACCACGTCGGCAACAAGCGCTCCGCGGCCGCGAGCTGGAGGCGATCCCCGTACGCCTGGTCGACCCCGTCCACCACGGACGCTTCCACCTGCCGGTTGTCGACGCGCTCGGCGAAAAGCAGGCAGTACGAGGCGGATAACGCATCCCGCACCGCGTCGAACGCAATGGGCGCCTGCGCCGCGGCTGCCCCGTCGAGCGCGCCGGCTGCGGCCTTCAGTCGGCTGTCCATCGGACCCACTCCGCGCGTTGCTGCCGACAGCCTAGACCGGACCAACCAAGGGCGCACGGGGCAAGCGGCCGGGCTCAGACCCGATTGCATTCACAAATGGTTGATTCTGCTCTGCAACGAATTTCTCGCCGATCTCAAGCGGCAGCCCCTCCAGATGGAGGATGCATGCACCTCGCTGCCGGGCCACGCTGGACAGGTTTGAGCTCGGGGATACTTGCCGAATGCGGCAGATCGCTTCTGGATGACACGCTCCTCGACGTCAGCGCCGTTCGTTGACGGAGCGCCCGTGCTTTTCCCGCCCCGACCGGGCTTCCTCCATCGTGATCGAAGTATCGCGAAGCCGGGGTTCAACCGATGGCTCGTCCCGCCTGCCGCGCTGGCGGTGCATCTCTGTATTGGCATGGCGTACGGGTTCAGCGTTTTCCTGCTTCCGCTTTCGCGGGTGCTCGGCGTTTCGGAGCCGATTGCCTGCCCAGGCGGCACGGATCTATGGCGCGCCTTGGCTGGCGCCCCGTGCGACTGGCGCATCGGCGACCTGGACTGGATCTACACGCTGTTCTTCGTGTTCCTGGGTTGCTCCGCCGCGGTGTGGGGCGACTGGCTTGAGCGGGCCGGGCCGCGAAAAGCGGCCTGGGTGGCGGCGGCCTGCTGGTCGGGCGGGCATCTGATCGGGGCGGCCGGAATCATGACCCACCGGCTTTGGCTGGTTTGGCTCGGGTGCGGCGTGGTGGGCGGCATCGGGCTCGGCCTCGGCTACATATCGCCGACCTCGACGCTGATGCGGTGGTTCCCCGACCGCCGCGGCCTGGCGGCCGGCCTCGCGGTCATGGGGTTCGGCGGCGGCGCCATGATCGGCGCGCCGTTGGCCGACACCCTGATGAACGCCTTCAGCTCGCCGACGTCGGTTGGCGCTTGGCAGACCTTCGCCGTGCTCGCGGTGATCTACTTCCTGGCCATGGGCGCGGGCGCGACCGGCTTTCGTCTACCGCCCCCTGGGTGGCAGCCTCCCACGCGACCTTCGCCGCACAAATTCCGCCTAGCAGTGGTCGAGGACGTGCCTGTCCGCGATGCGACGCGAACCCCGCAACTCTGGCTGCTTTGGGCGGTGCTTTGCTTCAACGTCAGCGCCGGCCTCGGCGTGCTGGGGATGGCGGCGCTGATGTTGCAGGAGGTGTTCGGCGGCCTGCTGCTAGGCCTGCCCGGCCTCACCTTGGCCGAACTCGACGCCGGGCAGCGCCACGCTGCCGCGGCCATCAGCGCCGGGTTCATCGGCATGCTGTCCTTGTTCAACATCGCCGGCCGTATCGCTTGGGCGCTCGTATCCGACCGGATCGGCCGCAAGGCGACCTTCTCCTGTATCTCCCTGCTGGGCATCCTGCTTTACGCAGGCGTCCCGAGCGCCATCGAGTTCCGTAACCTTCCGCTGTTCGCGATCCTGCTGTGCTTGATGATATCGGCATTCGGCGGTGCGTTCGCGACCATGCCGGCCTATGTCGCCGACATCTTCGGTGCCCGGTTCGCCAGTGCCATCCAGGGGCGGATCCTGACCGCCTGGTCGACGGCGGGCCTTATCGGACCCATGCTGGTGAGCCGCTTCCGCGACGCGGCGCTTGCCGCCGGCGTGCCCCGGGCATCGGCCTACAACACGTCCATGTACGTGCTGGTGGGACTGCTCGCGCTTGGGTTTCTGGCCAATGCGATGATCCGCCCGATCCGGCCCGGCCGCGTGACACAGGCGAATGGGAATCCGGCAAATCCGCAGGCAGCGTCCGTTGCCACATGCGCCGCGGCCAACCTGGTCCTGCACCCGGATGTTCGAAGGGGGCCGACCGCCTACGCCCCCGTCGTGGCTGCCTGGCTGGCAGTGGGTCTTCCGCTTGCCTGGGGCACTTGGATGACGGCCACGCGGGCCCTGAAGCTCCTCGGGGTCGGCTGACGATGGCCGGTTGGCCCTGGCCTCAACGAGCTTTGGACACGAACTAAATCTGCCGGACCTCTCCGTTTGGAGGAGGAAGGAAGGCGGTGGCACCTCTAGCCTGCCCAAGGTCTGCCAGATCCGGCGGCATGGGTGGAGGTATCTATGACTGCAGCCAAGTACGATTTCTCGGTCGATCAATTCACGATCAACAACACGCGTTCAGCGCACAAGGATACGGACTACATATCCGCCAGCCTGGCGATCGCCGGCCGTCCCACGCTGAAAGCGACGCAGAAGCTCGGTGACCTGAACAACGGCACGTACGGCACTGCGATGCAGTTCCACGGTGTTGAGATCGACGATGGGCAGGTTGCCGTGTTCAGCTACGCGATTGTCAACAGCGGACACGCAGACCCGACCGCGGCTGAGAAGGCGCTGGAGCAAACCGTAACCACCCTTGCCGAAAAGGGCGCCACGGCGGCGGCAGCGGCGGCAGGCACTGCCATCGGAGCCGCACTTGGGGCGTCGATCGGCACGGCCGTGGTGCCGTTGCTTGGAACCGCCCTCGGCGCGCTTGCCGGGTGGCTGACGTCGACCATCGGCTCGTTGCTGTTCGCTGACTGCGACGGCCCCGTCGCAGCCGCGGTGCATGTTTTCACGGCCGCCCAGCTTCAAGCCGGAACCAGCTTGGGACTTTCCCTTGGAACCAGCGACCACCACCCCGGCACAGATTCAGCACATGGGTGCGGCAGCAACTCCGACTACAATGTGAGTTGGTCGATCAAATTCGCTGGTGCCGCCGCCGATCCGATCGGCGACAAATACCGCGCGCTGGGTGGGCCGGGTGGCTTCCTGGGCGCGCCGCAGGGTGGCATCACGACTTGCCCGGACGGCGTCGGCAAATTCGTCCATTACGCGAATGGCTCAATCTACTGGACACCGTCGACCGGCGCTTGGTCCGTGCACGGCATGATATTCGCGAAATGGGGCCAGCTTGGATGGGAGCGTTGCCCGTTCCTGGGCTATCCCGTCACCGATGAGACTGGCTGTCCGGACAATTTCGGCCGCTTCAATCATTTTCAGAACGGTTCAATATACTGGACGCCGTCGACGGGCGCTTGGTCGGTGCACGGCGCGATCCGCGACAAATGGGCCTCGCTCGGATGGGAACGCAGCTCGTACGGCTATCCTATTTCGGATGAGCACGACCATCCCGGCGGCGGCCGCGAAAGCGACTTCCAACACGGGCAAATCGATTGGAACGTCCCGGCGCACGCTGGCTGACGAGGCGGCTTCGATCAGGTGATCGAGGCGCTGAGCCGGGTTGATCTCGGCTCAGCGCGTCCAGGATGACGGCACGGCGTCGAGCAAATGCCGCGTGTAGCCGTGTTGGGGGTTGGCGAACACCGCCTCCGTATCGCCGCTTTCGACGATCTCGCCGCGGTGCATCACGGCGACCTTGCTGCACAGGTAGCGCACGGTGGCCAGGTCGTGCGAGATGAACAGCAGGCTGATGCCGAGGTCGCGCCCCAAGGCCAGCAGCAGGTTGAGGATCTGCGCCTGCACCGACACGTCGAGGCCGGATACGATCTCGTCCGCGACCAGCAATTGCGGCGTCACGCACAGGGCGCGGGCGATGTTCACCCGCTGCTTCTGCCCGCCGGACAGTTGCGACGGCACGCGCAGGACGCAATCGGGCGGCAGGCCGGTGTCGCGCAGCAGCGCCTCCGCCTTGCGCCGCCGCTCCGCCGGGGCGACGCGATGGCCGGCGACTTCCAGCACCTGGGTGACCAGGTTCAGCACGCTGCGGCGGGGGTTGAGCGCGGATTGCGGGTCCTGGAACACGAACTGCACCTGGTCGCGCAGCAGGTCGGCGCGGGGCGCGTCGCCGTTCAGCCGGATGCGGCCGGAGGTCGGCTGCGCCAGGCCCATCACCAGCCGGGCAACGGAGCTTTTGCCGCTGCCGCTTTCCCCCACCAGGCCCACGAACTCCCCGGCGGCCACCCGCAGCGAAACGCCCCGCACCGCGTCGACGGCTGGCCCAGGCTGGCCGAACAAGCGCTTGCGGCCGTGATAGCGCAACGACACGTCGTCCAGGTCGAGCACGGTTCGCGCGGTTGCCGCGGCCAGGTTCGCCCGGACCGGGCTGCCCGCCGGGGCCGCGGCGGCGGGGGCACAGGCGGGGGCGCAGCGGACGCGATGGCCGGGCGCCACCTCCCGCCACGGCGGCAGGGTCGCGGCACAGGCGGCGTTCCGCGTCGGGCAGCGCGGGGCGAAGCGGCAGCCGGACAAGCGTGCCACGGCGGCGGCACCCGGCATCTGGTCGGGCAGCGACGGCAGCACGGCGACCGGCCCGTGCAGGGCGGGCACGCTGTTGCGCAGGATGCGGGTGTAGGGATGCGCCGGGTTGTGCAGCACGGCGCCGGCCGGCCCGTGCTCCACCATGTCGCCGGCATACATCACGCCCACCGCGTCGCACATCGCGGCGGCCAGGTGCAGGTCGTGGGTGATCAGCAGCACGGCCGCGCCATGCCGCGCCTGCTGTTCCTTGAGCAGCCGCATGATGCGGGACTGGGTGATCACGTCCAGCGCCGTGGTCGGCTCGTCCGCCACGATCAGGCTCGGCTCGCTGCTGAACGCCATGGCGATCAGCACCCGCTGACACTGCCCACCCGACAATTCGTGCGGATAGCGGCGCAGCAGCGCGGCCGGGCTGGGCAGGTGCACCGCGTCCAGCCACGTGGCCGCGCGGGCCGCACGCTGGCCACGCGGCACGCCCAGGCGGGCCAGGTGCTCGCCGAACTGCCGCCCGACCGGCAGCAGCGGGTTCAAGGCGGATAGCGGTTCCTGCGGGATGAAGGCGATCTGCCGCCCCAGCAGCGCCCGCCGCGCCGCCGGGGTTTGCCGCGTCAGCTCCGCGCCCTTGAACCGCAGCCCGCCCGCCGTGACCCCGAAGCCCGGCGGCAGCAGGCCGGACACCACGCGGCCGACCATGCTCTTGCCCGCGCCCGACTCACCCACCAGGCCCAGCGTTTGCCCGCGCGCCACCCGCACGCTGACGTCGCGCAGCAGCGCCGGGCCGCCGGCGCCGGACTGCAGCGTGATGCCGTCCAGCTCCAGGACGGGGGCGTCGGACACCGCCATCTCAGCCGCGGGACAAGCGCAGGCGGGGATCCAGCGCGCTGCGCAGGCCGTCGCCCAGGAAGTTGAAGGCGGCGATGGCGGTGAAGATCGCGGCCATCGGCGCGATCATGCCCCACGGTGCCTGGTGCACGTAGTTGCGGCCGTCCGCGATCATCACGCCCCAGGCCGGCACGTCCGCCCCCACGCTCAGCCCAACGAAGCTCAGCGTCGCTTCCACGATCACGGCGACGCCCATCTCCAGGCTGAACATGGTGATGATCAGCGGCAGCGCGGCCGGCAGGATCTCCTTGGCGATCATCCGCGCGTGGGAAAAGCCCAGCAGCCGCGCCGCCGTCACGTAGTCGCGCCGCCGGGTGACGATCACCTCCGCGCGCACCACCCGGCAGAACCGCGTCCAGTCCACCAGCACGATGGCCAGCACCACGTTGCGCGTGCCGGTGCCCAAGCCCACCATCAGCAGCAGCGACAGCACCACCGGCGGGAACGACATCCAAAGGTCCACCAGCCGCGTCACCAGCCAATCCACCCGGCCGCCCAGATAGCCCGCGACCAGCGCGAGCAGGCAGCCCACCAGCATGCTGCCGGTGGCGGCTGCAACCGCCACGGTCAGCGCGGTGCGGCTGCCATAGATCACCTGCGACAGGATGCACCGCCCCAGGCTGTCGGTGCCCAGCGGGAAGCTGGCGCTGCCTTCCGCCGTCCAGGCTGGCGGCACCAGGCTGTTGAGGATGTCCTGCTGCTCCGGATCATGCGGCGCGAGCTGGGGGGCGAACAACGCCGCCACGACCAGGATCACCAGCAGCACCAGGCCGAGCTGCACCTTGCCGTTGCGCAGCACGCCCGTCATGCGCGCTGGGCCAGGCGCGGGTTCAGCACGACATACAGCGCGTCGATCACGGCGTTGATCACCAGCACGGCGGCGCAATACACCAACGCCGCGCCCTGGATCAGCGGCAGGTCATGGTTGCGCACCGCCTGCACCGTCAGGTTGCCGAGCCCGGGGAACGAGAAGATCAGCTCCACCAGCAGCGTGCCGCCGAACAGGAAACCGAACTGCACGCCGATCAGCGTCACGGCCGGCAGGGCGGCGTTGCGCAGCATGTGGTTCACCAGCACCCGGCGCTCCGACAGGCCGCGCTGGCGGCCGAAGGTGACGTAGTCGTCGGTCGCCGCGTCCGTCAGGCCGGAGCGCAGCACGCGGATGACGGAGGGCGCGAAGCTCAACGCCAAGGCCAATGCCGGCAGTAGCAGGTGCAGCGCGGCGTCCAGCCAGTCGCCGAAGCGCCGGGTGATCAGCAGGTCGACCAGCAGGAAGCCGGTGATGCCGGGCAGCGCGGTGTCGCCGCTGATGCGGCCGGAAAACGGCAGGATGGGAAACGCCACGCCCACCAGCAGGATAAAGAAGATCGCCCACAGAAAGGACGGCACCGACAGCGCGGTGACTACGCCGGCATCGGCCAGCGTGCGGCCGATCGGCCCGCGCTGCGCATAACACAGCAGGCCGCCCGGCACGCTGAGCACCAGCGCCATGCCCAGGCTCACCAACGACAGCTCCGCCGTGGCCGGAAAGGCATGTTCCAGCAGGCGGCTGACCGGCACGCGAAAGAAGATGGATTCGCCTAAGTCGCCGGCCACCGCGTGGCGCAGCCAGATCCAGTACTGCGCCGGCAATGGCAGGTCGAGGCCAAAATGCGCCCGCAGCGCCGCCGCATCCGCCGCCGTCCCGCCGGGCGGCAGCAGCATGGCGACCGGGTCCGCCGGAATGGCGCGCAGGATCACGAACACCACCATCGACACCAGCACCAGCATGGGCACGGCAATCAGCAGGCGCTGTGCGAAAATCCCGACGACGTGGCGCAGCATGGATGCGTCAGGACTGCTTCCAACTGTAATCGGCCGGCATGATGTAGCCGCCCTGGTAGATCACGACGTTCAGCGCCGTCTTGTGCACCAGCGTGTTGACGGATTGGTAGAGCGGGATCGCCCAGGCATGCTCGGTGGCGTCCTTGTTCAGGGCGCGCCATTCGGCGTTGCGCTTGGCGTCGTCCGGCTCGACCATGGCGGCCCGCACGCGCGCGCCGACCTCCGGCTCCTTCCAGGCCGCGAACGGCAAGGACGCGTCGAGGATGCGGCCGGTGTAATCCTCCGGGTCGCCGGTCGGGTTGGCCCAGCTATACAGGGCCGGACCCGGCAGCGTGCTGGAATGGTTGAGGTCGACGTATTTCGCCAGCGACACTTCCTGGATGTCCACCTGGATACCGATGCCCCGCCACATCGCGGCGATCGCCCGGGCCACGTCGAAATCGTTCGGGAATGCGCCGTTGGTGGTGATGAAGGGGAACTTCAGCGGGTTGTCCGGCCCGAACCCGGCGGATTTGAGCAGCGCGGCCGCCTTCGCCTTGTCGTAGGGCGTGGTGAAGCCGGGGATGAACCCCGGCGTGCCGGGCGTCGCCAGCACGCTGAGCGGCACGGCCACGCCGCCGTAGAACGCCTTGGACAAGGCCACCTTGTCGACCGACATCTGCATCGCCAAGCGGACCGACTCGTTCTGGAAGGTCGGCACGTAGCTGGGCATCATCAGCAGCACGACCTGGGCGAACGGGTTGGCCGAGGCGGTCAGGCCCGGCACGGCGCCCAGCCGGGTCATCTCCCGGATCGGCACCTCGATCGCCATGTCGGCGCGGCCGGATTCGACCGCCGCCACGCGGGCGGACGGGTCGGTTATGATCTGAAACACCACGTGTTTGATCTTCGGCTCGCCGCCCCAATACTTGTCGAACGATTCCAGCACGATGCGGGAGCCGCGCTCGTATTGCGTCAGCTTGTAGGGGCCGGCGCCGATCGGATGCTGCTTGAAGCCGTCTTCGCCGACCCGTTCGATATACGCCTTGGGCACGAAGTAGCCGGCCAGGAACGCCAGGTAGATCGCCGCCGCCGGGGAAGGTTGGTTGAACACGATGACCGCCTTGGTGGGCGACACGATCTCCACCGTTTGCAGCGGCGGCAGGATGCGGCGGATCAGCAGCGTCGGGTCCTTCGCCGGGCGGTCGATGATCGAGTACTTGATGTCCTCCGTCGTCAGCGGTGAGCCGTCGTGGAACAGCACGCCCTCGCGCAGGGTCACCTCCAGCCGCTTCTTTTCCGCGTCCTGGAAGCCCCAGGCCGTGACCAGGCGGGGCATCAGCGTCAGGTCTGGCGAGTATTGCAGCGGCGAGTCGAACACCGCCTTGAACAGCGATTGCGCGCCGGTGAAGGTGGAGGCCGTCGGATCCCAGCTCGGCACGTCGAACGGGTAGGCGATGGTGAGGCTGTCGGTTTCCGCCGCCTGCGCCACCGGCGTCGCCCCCAGGCCCAGGAGCGCGGCGAGGCCGAGGCCGCCCAGGCTGCGGCGGCGCAAGGTGAACGGCTCGGTCATGGCGTAGGAGGCTCCTGGCTGGGGAAGACGGTGGTCGTCGCCATGGGGTAATGGCTGGCCCGGCCGCTGAACGGCGGGAAATTGTGGAAGTCGGCGCGCATCTCGTCGCGCACGGGGGAGTTCAGCGCCGCCGTCAGCGCCGCCGCGTCGTCGAACGCCACGCTGTTGCGCTGCATGTGGTGGACCCGGCTCCACGGCACGGCGCTGCACCAGTCAATGCGGGTGCAAACCTCCACCGCGCGGATGCCGGGGAACTTGGCCATGATCGGCGGGTGCTGCGCGATGTAGTGCGACAGCCATTGGTTGAGGTCGTCCGCCATGCCCTCATAGGCTACCACGTAGGTGCAGGCTTGTCCCCCGGCCAGCGTGCGGAACACCGGGTCGGGCACCGGGAAACGCCGGGCGAGCATGGCCTGCTCCGTGACCGCCGCGCCGGCCAGGCTGGGCAGGACGCCCGGCGCGGCCAGTTGGCCGAGATGGCCGCCGGGCGCCAGCACCGCTTCCAGCGACTCGATGTCCGGGAAGTAGCATTCCAACATCAGCGCCGGGCACGGGCCATCGTCCAGGTACGGGTCGTGCGCCACGTCCGGCGTGAACACCAGCGCGCGGGCCAAGCCCGGCGTTTGCCGCAGCACCTGGACCAGGCCGGCGCGATCCGCCTCCGCCAGGCGCGCGCCGGCCAGGGTGAAGGACACGAAATACGCGATCATCGAGGGGCTGCTCCGGCACGCATCCGTTCGATCATTCCTTCCAATCCCTCGGCGCGGCAGCGTAGGCGCGATTGCCGCCAGGGCAAAGTGTATGCCAGGAGTTTGCCACCCGCATGATCGGAGCTGCACGGTGCCAGACCCCGCCCATCCGCCTGTTCTGTTCGGCCCCGCGGAACGGACGCTGCCCGCCATGCTGCAGCGGCAGGCCGGGCAGCACGGCGACCGGCCGCTGTTCAAGACGGGCGGCACCGCCTGGACGGTGGCGGAGTGCCGCGACGTGGCGGCGCGGTCGGCCGGGATGCTCGCCGCCGCGGGCATCGCGCCCGGCGACCGGGTTGCCTTCATCTGCGGCAACCGTCCGGAATTCATGCAGCTCTTCCTTGGCTGTGCCTGGCTGGGTGCGGTGGCCGTGCCGCTCAACGTCGCGGCCAAGGGGCCGCAACTGTTCCACATGCTGGCCAATTCCGGCGCCCGGCTGCTGGCGATCGAGGCGGAGTTCGCGGCCAATCTGGACGCGATCGACCTGCGGCACCTGCCGATCGAACGCGTCTGGACGATCGGCGACGCGGCAAGCCCGACGAGCGAGACCATGCCCGCCTTGGGGGCGCCGGCCGCCGCCGGGCCGGTGGGGCCGGGCGACACGGTGGCGATCCTGTACACCTCCGGCACGACGGGGCCGGCAAAGGGGGTGTGCTGCCCGCAGGCGCAGTATTTCTGGTGGGGCGTCAACACCGGCGACATACTGGGCCTGCGCGAAGGCGACGTGCTGCTGACCACCTTGCCGCTGTTCCACACCAACGCGCTGAACGCCTTCTACCAGGCGCTGCTGTTCGGCGCCCAGTTGGTGGCGGAGCCGCGCTTTTCCGCCAGCGGCTTCTGGACCGCGCTGGCGGAGCACCGGGCCACAATCACCTACGTGCTGGGCGCGATGGTGCCGATCCTGATGTCGAAGCCGCCTTCCCCGACCGACCGCGCCCACGCCGTTCGGGTGGCGCTGGCGCCCGGCGTGCCCGGCAACTTGCAGGCGCCGTTCACCGAACGCTTCGGCATCGGCCTGGTCGACGGTTTCGGCTCCACCGAAACCAATTTCGTCATCGGCGTCGGCGTGGAGCGGCAGAAGCCGGGCTGCATGGGGCCGCTGCACCCCGGCTTCCAGGCCCGCATCGTCGATGCCGACGACAACGAGCTGCCGCGCGGCGAAGCGGGGGAGCTGGTGCTGCGGGCGGACGAGCCGTACGCCTTCGCCACCGGCTATTTCGGCATGCCGGAAAAGACGGTGGAGGCGTGGCGCAACCTGTGGTTCCACACCGGCGACCGGGCGATTCACGAGGCGGACGGGTATTTCCGCTTCGTCGACCGCCTGAAGGACGCGATCCGCCGCCGCGGCGAAAACATCTCCTCCTTCGAGGTGGAGCAGGTGCTGCTGAGCCATCCCGCGATCGCCACCGCCGCGGCCTTCCCGGTGAACTCCGAACTGGCGGAGGATGACGTGATGGTGGCGATCGTGCTGCGGGATGGCAGCAGCCTCACGCCGGTGGCGCTGATGGAGTTCTGCCAGGCCCGCATGGCGTATTTTGCCGTGCCCCGCTACGTGGATTTCGTCCACGAGCTGCCCGCCACGGCGAACGGCAAGATCCAGAAGTTCAAGCTGCGGGAACGCGGTGTGTCGCCCGGCACCTGGGACCGCGAGGCGGCCGGCTACAGGCTGGCGCGGTGACCGGGTTCGCGGGCGTCGCGATCGTCGGTGCGGCGGAGGTTCCGTACCGCCGCCGTCCCGCAGAGGTTTCCACGCTGGGCCTGATGAAATCCGCGTTCCTGCAAGCCATCGACCATGCCGGGATCGCGCATCGCGCGGTCGACGGCATCGCCGTCGCCTCCTTCACGCTGCGTCCGGACCACGCGATCGACGTCGCCTGGCAGTTGGGGCTCAGCCCGCGCTGGTGCATGGAAGACAGCCATGGCGGCGCCAGCGGCATGAACATGCTGCAACACGCGGCACGGGCCATCCAGGCGGGTGACGCCGAAACGATCGTCATCCTGGCCGGCGACCATTTCCAACCCGGTGACTTCAAGGACCTGGTGGAGAACTACAACGCCACCACGCGCGACCATCTGGCGCCTTTAGGCTTCGGCGGCCCGAACGCGCCCTTCGCGCTGGTGACGCAGCGCCATGCGCGCGCCCACGGCTTGACGCGAACCGACTACGCGGCGGTTTGTATTGCCCAACGCAAATGGGCGGAGCGTAATCCGAACGCGGTGTACCGCTCGCCACTATTGCTGGAGGAATATCTCGCCGCACCGTTCATCGCCGAGCCGCTGTGCCGCTATGACTGCGTGCCGGTGGTGTCCGGCGCCAACGCGCTGGTGCTGACCGCGTCGGCCGGGCAGGCGCGGGCGGTCGGCATCCGCGCGCTGGCGGCCCGCCACAACCCGGACCACCAGGAAGGCGACGGCCTGCGCACCGGGCTGGCGGGCGTTGCCGGCGCCCTGTGGCAGGCAGCCGGGGCGGGGCCGTCCGAGATGGATTTGGCCCTGGTGTATGACGACTATCCGGTGATGGTGTTGGCGCAACTGGCCGATCTGGGCTTCGTCGCCGACGGGGATGTGCGCCGCTTCATCCACGACCGGCTGGCGCCGCACGCGCTGCCGGTCAACACCTCCGGCGGCCAGCTTTCCGCCGGGCAGGCGGGTGCGGCGGCCGGAATGCACGGGCTGGTGGAGGCGGTGGTGCAACTGCGCGGCGAGGCCGGGGCGCGGCAGGTGGCGGGGGCGCGGCTGGCCGCCGTTTCGGGCTACGGCATGGTGGAATACCGCTACGGCATGTGCGCCAACGCCGCCGTGCTGGAAGCCACCGGCCGATGAGCGTGCCCCTGTTCGCCTGCCGGGCGTGCGGGCATGTCTGCTTCCCGGCACGCCAGCTTTGCCACCGCTGCGGCGGCGCGTCCTGGCTCCAGGTCCACGCCGCGGACGGCGAGGTGCAGGAGGTGACGACCGTGCTCCACCAGGTAGATGCCGGCCGCGCCGAACCGTGCCACCTCGCTTCCGTCCGCGCGGCGGGCGTGCTGCTGCTGGCCCGGCTGGACCAGCCCGCCGACCCCGGAACCGTCGTCGTGCTGTCGATGCAGGGCGGAGCGGTCCTCGGCCGATCGACGTAGAAACCCCTCATAAAGAGGCGGGGCGATCGCATCGGCGCATCTCCCTCTCCCGCCAGCGGGAGAGGGTTTGCAATGTGCCAAATGCGACAGCCTGCCAGAAGGCTAGGAACCGCTACCGCGTGAACATGCCGGCATAGCTCGGCAGCCAAAGCGCCAACTGCGGCAGGAAGGTCACGGCCAGCACCACAAGAAGCATGGCCACGATGAAGGGCGGGATTTCACGGAAGATTTCCCCCAGCGGCGTGCCGGTCAGCCCGCTCATCACGAACAGCAGCAGGCCGTGCGGCGGCAGCGTCAGCCCCACCATCATGTTCAGCACCACGACGATGCCGAAATGCACCAGGTTGATGTCGAGGTCCTGCGCGATCGGGATCAGCAGGGGAACGATCACCAGCAGGATCGTCACCTCGTCCAGGAAGATCGCCAGCACCAGCATCAGCAGGTTGACGCACAGCAGGAATTGCGTCGACGTTAGGTGCCAGGACAGCAAGGTGCCCTGGATCAACTGCGGCACGTTCTCGTTGGCGACGGCGTAGTTGAAGACGAAGGCGCCGGCCATGATGGTGGCGATCATCGTGGTGGCCTTCACCGTGGCGAAGATCACCCCGAACAACTGCCGGACCCGCAGCGTGCGGTACACCAGCAGCGCCAGGGCCAGCGCGTAGGCGGCGGCGATGGCGGCGGCCTCGGTCGGCGTCGTCACGCCGGAATAGATCAGGCCCAGCAGGATCACGGGCAGCAGCAGCGGCGGGATGGCGCGCACGAACACGCCGGGCAGCGCGCGCCACGGCGTGCGCGCTTCCCGCGGGAAGTCCCGCCGCCGCGACACGATGCCCACCGCTGCCATCAGCGCCGCCGCCAGCAGGGCCGCCGGCACCAGGCCGCCCAGCAGCATGGCGCCCACCGAGGCATTTGCGATCAGCGCGTAGAAGATCATCGGGATCGAGGTGGGCATCAGCGGCCCGAGCGTGGCGGACGCGACGGAAGTGGCGGCCGCGAAGCCGCGCGGGTAGCGGCCGTTCTGCGCCATCATGCGCGCCACGATCAGCCCGGGGCCGGACGCGTCCGCCACGGCGCTGCCGCTCATGCCGGAGAAGATCAGGTTCGACACCACGTTCACTTGCGCCAAGCCGCCGGGCAGGTGCCCCACCAGAGCGGAACCGCATCCGAGCAGCCGTTCGATCACGCCGCTGGCGTTCATGATGTTGGCCACGAAGATGAACAGCGGGATCGCGATCAACAGGTAGCTGTTGTACAGCCCGTTCATGGTCTGGTCGGTCACCAGGCCCAGATCCTGGTGGCTCGCGATCAGATAGGCGAATCCTGCGCCCAGCATGGACAGGCCGAGCGGCGCGCCCAGCACGGCGAACACGCCGAAGCTCCCCAGCAGCACCCAGAGCCCGAATGTCATCGCGGTGTCAGACCTGCGTGCGCCAATCCGGGCCGCACAGCCGCACCACCGACCAGGCGGCGCGCAGCGGAACCGTGGCGATGAACATGCCGAAGCACATGTAGACGTAGTCCAGCCGCAGCCCCAGCACCGGGGTGCGTTCGCGCCACAGGAACAGGATGTAGCCGATCGTGTCTGGCGCCACGTACAGGAACAGCCCGGCAAACAGCAGGCCGCGCACGATGCCCATCACCCGGCGCACGCGGGGCGGCATGGCATGGGTCACCAGGTCGAACCGGACATGGTCGCGCTCGCCCATGATGAAGGCGTTGGCCCAGAAGATGATCCAGATGAACAGGATGACGGACACCTCGTCCGCCCAGGCCATTTCGGCATGCTCGCCGTACCGCGCGATGATCTTGGCGCAGAAGATCGCGAACACGGCCACGAACATGCCCGCCGCGACCAGGTTCGCCGCCAACTGCGCGTAGCGCAGGACCCGCGCCCAGGGCGTTGCCGGCTGCGGCATTACGCCGTTGCCTGCACCTGCTTCATCAGGGCCGCGTTCCAGGATTTCGCCATGTCGGACTCGGCATAGACCGTGTCGGCATTGGCGCGGAAGGCGGCGAGGTCCGGCGTATCCACGCTCATCCCGCGCGCGGCCAGCCCGGCGGTGATGGTCTTCTCGTCCGCCAACCGGCCTTCGTCGTTGGACGCGCCGGCCCGCTTGGCCGCCGCCTGCAACGCCGCCTTCTGCTCCGCCGTCAGCTTGTTCCAGGCGGGCGTGGCGATGTTGATGAAGACCGGCTGCACCATGTGGCTCGTCAGCACGACCTGCTCCGTCACCTCGTAGAGCTTCGCGGCGTTGAAGATGGATAGCGGGTTCTCCTGCCCATCGATCGTGCCGGTCTTCAGCGCCAGGTACACTTCCGGCATGCCCATCGGCACGGCGTTGACCCCGAGCGAGCGGCCGAGCAACAGCCATTCCGGGCCGGCCGTCATGCGCATCTTGATGCCGGCCAGGTCCGCCGGGGTCTTGGCCGCGCGGCGCTTGCGCAGGTTGACCTGGCGCGTGCCGAGATAGGCCACCGCGAGGATTTCGATCCCCATCTTGTCCGACACGTCGCGGCGGTAGGTGTCGCCGATCGGCCCGTCGAACACGTGCCGCAGGTGGTCATAGTCGCGGAACAGGTAGCCGCGGTTGAGGAAGCCGTATTCGGGGATTTGCTGCGCCACCTCGAAGGTGGTCATCGTGCTCATCTCCAGCGTGCCGCGCTGCATCGCCGGCACCTCGGTGCCCTGCTTGAACAGGGTGCCGGCCGGGTAGACCTCCATCGCCAGGCCGGTCTTCGCCGGGTCGAGGTCACCCTTCATCTGCTCCAGCGCCTTGGACAGGAAGTCGCTGGGCGGCGCCGCGGTGGAAACGCGGAGGCGCGTGGTCGCCGTTTGGGCCCGCGACGCCCCGGCGAGGGAGGCTGCGGCCAGGGTCGTGAGCGTGGCGCGTCGGGTGATCATGGCAGCCTCCTGCAATTGGGGTGGGTTCAGCCGTTCGGCGCCTGGATGCGCACGGACAGGCTGCCGATGCCGTCGACCGCCGCCACCACCTGGTCGCCCACGGCCAGAAACGTGCCCTTCGGCACGCCGACGCCGGCCGGCGTCCCAGTCAGCAGCACGTCGCCGGGGTCAAGCGTCATGATGCGGGACGCGATGGCGATCTGTTCGGCAATGGAGAAGATCATCTGGCTTGTGCGGCCGTCCTGCTTCGGCGCGCCGTTGACGCTGAGCTGCAGCCCAACATCCTGCCAATCCGCATGCGTATCCGCCGGCACGAAGCGCGGGCCGAGCGGGCAGCACGTGTCGTTGGCTTTACCCGCCACCCAGTCCAGCTTGTAGAAGGTTTCCGGCGCGCGATTATGGTCGCGGGCGGAGAAATCCACCGCCACGGTGTAGCCGGCGACGTGCTCCAGTGCGGTTTCCGCCGAAACATTGCGGGCGCGGCGGCCGATCACCGCGGCCAGCTCCACTTCCCAATCGAAGGCGGCCGTGCCGATCGGCATGTGCACCGTGTCACCCTCGCCGACCACGGCGTTGCGCGCCGGTTTCATAAAGAAGAACAGCCGCTGCTCCGCCTTCTTGGCGCCCGGCATGCCCATTTCGGCCAAGTGGTCGAAATAGTTCGCGCCGGCGCACAGCACCTTGCCGGGGTATAGCAGCGGCGAAAGGCGCGGCCCGGCGGCCACCTTGTCCGCGGGGTCGAGGGTCGCCAGGCTCGCCTCGATCGCGGCGCGGGACCGGTCCCAATCCGCGAACAAATCCATCGCCGTCGCCATGCCGGGCAGGCCGGCACGGGCCAGGGTGGGCTGCAGGCGGTACAGCGCGCCGTCCACTTCCAAGCAGGCAGTCGGTTGCCCGGCAGCAATGGTGGCGATCGACCAGGTCGGCATGGCATCCCTTCAGCCCGCAACGAGCTTGCTATAAAACTACGATGAATTTATAAAATCCTGGGGTCAACAGGAAATCGGTGATGGACTCGGCATCCGACGCCCGGCCGCAACCGCCACCCTCGCTGACGGACCGCGCCTACCACCTGCTGCGCGGGGAAATCCTGCATGGCGCGCTGATGCCGGGCGAGCGGCTGCGCGTGGCGGATTTGCGCGACCGGTTCGAGCTTGGGCTGACGCCGATCCGGGAAGCCTTGATGCGCCTGTCCGTGGAAGGCCTGGTGGAAGCGGAAACCCACCGCGGCTCCCGCGTGATGGAGCTGTCGCGGGTGGAGCTGGCGGACCTGATGGCGACCCGGCGGGATATCGAGCGGCTGTGCCTGTTCGGGGCGATCGCGCATGGCGACGCGGCGTGGGAAGCGGAGATCGTGTCCGCGCTGCATTTGCTGACCCGCACGGAGCTGCCGACCTCGCCCGACGACCGGGCGACCGCGGAGCAATGGGAGTCGCGGCACCGGCGGCTGCACGCGGCGCTGGTGGCGGCCTGCCCGTCGCCGTGGCTGAAACGGTTCTGGACCACGCTGGCCGACCATTCGGAGCGGTATCGCAAGATACGGCTGCTCAACCACCGCGAAACCAAGGCGCTGGTGCGCGACGTCAATGCGGAGCATGCCGCCATCGTGGCGGCGGTGATCGGCCGCGACGCGGAACAGGCCGCGACGCTGATGGACGCGCATCTCCTGGCGACGGAACGGGGCGTCGCCGCATTGCTGAACGCCGAACCGAAGGGAACCGATGCATGATCATCCGCAGCGCCATGTTGGAGGGCAGCGTGGCGGAAGCCGACCGCACCGCCTTCGACCGGCAGATGGAAGGCACCGTGCTGCACGCCATCGCCACCTACCCCGGCCTGCGGGAGGTGCGGCTGCGCAAGCCGGCCGAAACCGAGTCCGGGGCACCGGCGATCTACGTGCAGTTCGACCTGTATTTCGACGATTTGGCGGCGATGCAGGCTGCCCTGGCCAGCCCGGTGCGGCACCAGGTGCGCGAAACCATCGCCGCCGTCATGCCCCTGTTCAAGGGCCGCGTGTATCACCTGGTCATGCAGGAAGGACCGCCGGTACAGCCAGAGCACTGAAATGGCCGTCCCGGCAGCGGCGGCGATGCCGGTGCAAAGCTTCTTCACGGAAACGCTGGACACGCCGACGGGCGCTATCCAGATCGTCACCGATGCGGCCGGCACGCTGCGGGCGGTGGACTGGGACGACCACGCGCACCGGCTGCACCGGCTCATGGCGCGTTTCTATGGCGCCGGCCAGGTCGACTTGCAGCCGGCGGAGCGCCGCTCGGCCGCCAGCGTGGCGCTGCAAGCGTATTTCGCCGGTGACACGGGCGCGATCACCGACCTGCCCACGGCAAGCAACGGGACGCCGTTCCAACGCCTGGTTTGGGACGCCCTGCGCACGATCCCGCCGGGCAGCACGCTCAGCTACAGCGCGCTGGCGGCCCGCATCGGCCGGCCGGCCGCGATCCGCGCGGTGGGGCTGGCCAACGGCGCCAACCCGATCTCCATCGTGGTGCCGTGCCATCGCGTAATCGGCGCGAACGGCTCGCTGACCGGCTTCGGCGGCGGCGTGGCGCGCAAGCGGTGGCTGCTGGCGCACGAGGACCGTACGCCCAGCCTATGGACGGCGCAGGGCAATGACTAAAGCCTGACCCGCCCGGCCGCGGACAATGCCAGGAGCAGGATGCCGACATGCATCGCCTGCTGCAGAACGCCGGCCTGCAGGTCGCGCAGGAGGTCGGCGACGGGCACGCACCGGACGCGCAGACCTTCCTCGCCGTCCTCCAGGGTCGGCTCGCCGACGCGGCGGCAGCCGGTGGCCAGCACCGCGTGGATGCGGTTGGTTTGCGTGGCCGGGTTGGGAAACAGGCTGCTCACGAGTTGCCAGTCCTTCCCGGCAAAGCCGGTTTCCTCCGCCAGTTCGCGCCTGGCCGCGGCGACCGGGTCGGCATCGGCGGCATCGATCATGCCGCCGGGCAGCTCCAGGCAGGTGGTGCCGACACCGTGCCGGTATTGCTCCACCAGGACCAACTGGTCGTCCTCGGTCAGCGCCGCGACGTGCACCCAGTCGCGGTATTCCAGAACGTAATAGGGCGCGATCTCCCGCCCGCCGGGGGTGACGCACCGGTCTGCCCGCAGGTTGATCCAGCGGTCCTGCACCAGCCGCTCGGAAGACAGGGTTCGCCACGGCTTGATCATGCGGCGTCTTAGCCGCGCCGGCGCCGCGTCGCCGACAGGCGTCCGTGACGCCCAACGCAGGAAAGCGAGGGCGTTACGCAGGCACTCCCAATCCTTGGCCAAGCGTCCGGTATTGCTCCACCAGGACCAGCTGGTCGTCCTCGGTCAGCGCCGCGACGTGCACCCAGTCGCATAGTATTCCAGAACGTAATAGGCCCGCGAGGCTCCCGCCCGCCGGGGGTGAGCCGCACGGACGTGGCGCTTCTTGCCTTTGATTTTCTTGCCCGCATCAAAGCCGGGCGGGTCCGAAATCCCCCTTTTTCCGCGCTCTTGACACTTTGACTGTCGATAATGCCCCAGGCGACGTAAAGCGCGTGGTGCAGGTTGATCCGAAGCGGTCCTGCGCCAGCCGCTCGGAAGCCCAGGGTGCTCGCCACGGCTCGCGATCACCGTCCGCTTGTTGCCACCCCGCTTGGCGCGAGGGATGCGGTCGTCTTAGCCGCGCCGGCGCCGCGACTCGCTACCCTCACCCCGGCGGCAGGTCCTTGTCAGCCGGGACGGCGTGCCAGGTCCAGGCCAGGCTGCCCAGCAGCATCGCCGCGGTGACCAGGAAGACCCAGTGCAGGCCAAAGGCCGCGGCCACCGCGCCGCCGGTCAGTGGACCCACGGAATTGCCCAGGAAGGTGGCCGAGGCGGTCAGCCCGAACACGGTGCCGCGCTGCCCGGGGCTCGCCATGCGCCCGATCAGCGCGTTGGCGGTCGGCAGGATGCCGCCCACGAACAGGCCCACCCCGAAGCGCTCGGCGACGAACAGCCAGTAGCTGTCGGCGAAGGCCTGCGGGATGCTGAACAACGCCGCCCCGAACAGGCTGATCAGCAGCACCCGGCGATAGCCGAGCACGTCGCTACGCTTGCCCAGGAAGGGCGAGGCGATGATGTCGGCCAGACCGGTCATGGAAAACGCGAACCCGCTCAACGTCGCGAGGTTGGGCGCCGCGCCGACCAGCGACTGCACGTACAGCGTGATCACCGGCTGGACGGAGCGGACGCCGAACTGCGCCAGCAGCAGCACGACGAACAGCGGCAGCATGCCCGTGCCGGCCAACAGCACGCGCAGGCCGGACAAGGCGGAGCCGCGCTTGGCCGTTTTCGGCTCGGGCGTGAAACGCTCCCGCACCAGGACGGCGCTGACCACCGTCACCGTGGCGGCGATGCCGCTGGTCACGAAGAACGGCACCCGGTTGCTGCCCGAGAAATCCGCCACCGCGCCGCCCACCAGCGGGCCGACCAGCCCGCCGATCAACTGCCCGGTGCTGAGCCAGCCTAGCGCGTAGCCGAGCCGCTTGGCCGGCACCTGGCTCGCCACCAGGGTGATCGCCGTGGCGGAGAAGCCGGCAAATGCCCCCATCAGCGCGCGCAGGCCGAAGAACTGCCACACGTTCTGCGACAACCCCATCAACGCCGTGAACAGGCTGATGGCGACCATGGAGCGCAGCAGCATGACTTTGCGGCCGCTCCGGTCGCTGAGCCGGCCCCAGAGCGGCGACGCGAAGGCGGCCACGAACGGCGTGGCCGCGTTCAGCACGCCGGTCCACAGGTCGATGGCGGCGGCGCCGTGCACCCCCAGTTGCGGCAGGAACAGCGGCATCACCGGGCTCAGCACGGTGAAGGACAAGGTCATGAAGAACTGGATCGCCACCATCATCCACAGCGTGCGGGCGTGGTTTGGCGGCTCGGCCGCGGCTGGTTCGCTCACCAAAGGGCCGCCACCTTGCGCAGGGCGGCCGTCATTGGCCGCCGCAGGACAAATCCCCTTCGGTGCAGTTCGCCTGGCTGGACAGCCGCTCCGTTTGGGCGCGGGTCAGTTCCTCCAGGCATTGCGACAGGACGAAGGGGTGGATGCTGCCATCCGCACTACCCAGCGTGTCGAACGAGCATTGGGCGTCGCGATACGCCACCCAGGCGCGCTGCGCCGTTTGCAAGGCGGCGCGGCCCGGCGGACTCAGCTTGGCGAGCAGCTTGCCGTAGCTCGCGTTCAGCGCCTTGTCGGCTGCCCGGTATTGCGCGTCGGCGCATTGGTTCATCGCCGCCTGGTTTGGCTGGTCGCCGCAGGACGGGGCCGCCACCGCCGGCGCCGCCGCGCAGACCAGCATCGCCGCGACTGCAAAGCGCCCCATGCAACCCTCCTTTCGCCGACCGTCGCCGTGTTTATGGCAGCGGCGCCGCCGACGCCATCGGGCTTGCGCCCTACGGTTCCACCAGGTCACGGCTGCGGAGCAGCGCGGTTGTGCTGGGCGGCCGGCCGCGGAAGGCGGCATAGAGCTGCATCGGGTCGCGCGTGTCGCCGGCGCTGAGCAGGCCGCGCAGCCGGGCGGCTGTCGCCGGGTCGAACGGGCTCCCTGCCTCGGTGAACGCGTCGAAGCCGTCCGCGTCCAGCACCTCGGCCCACAGGTAGGAGTAGTAGCCCGCCGCATAGCCGCCCCCGGCAAACAGGTGCTGGAAATGCGCCGGGCGATGCCGCGGCCCGATCTCGGCCGGCATGCCGATCCGCGCCAGCGTCTCCGCCTCGAACCGGTCGATGTCGAGCGTGTCCGGGGCCGGATGGCCGTGCAGCGCCATGTCGAGCAGGGCGGAGGAGGTGTACTCCACCGTGCCGAACCCCTGGTTGAAGCGCTGCGCCGCCAGCAGCCGGTCGATCAGCGCGTCCGGGATCGGCGCCCCGGTTTCGTGGTGCAGGGCGTAGCGGCGCAGCGTTTCCGGCAACTCGATCCAGTGCTCATAGATCTGCGACGGCAGCTCCACGAAGTCGCGCCGCACGGAGGTGCCGGATTGGGCGGGGTAGCGCACCTTGCTGAGCAAGCCGTGCAGCGCGTGGCCGAACTCGTGGAACAAGGTGGCGGCGTCGTCGAAGCTCAGCAGCGTCGGCGACGCCTTGGCGAAGTTGTTGTTGTTGACGATGATGGGGGACACGGCGCCGTCCAGCGCTTCCTGGTCGCGATAGCTGCTCATCCACGCGCCGGAGCGCTTGTCGGCCCGGGCGAACGGGTCGGCGAGGAACACGCCGACATGGCCGGCCGCGTCGCCCACCTCGAACGCCTGCACGTCGGGATGGTAGGTCGGCATGTCCGGCCGCGGCGTGAAGGTGAGGCCGAACAAGCGCGTGGCGGTGTCGAAGGCGGCGCGCTGGATGTTGTCCAGCACGAAGAACGGCTTCAGCTCCGTTTCGTCCAGCGCGTAATCGGCCCGGCGCACCTTCTCGGCATAGAATCGCCAGTCCCACGGGGCCAGCGCACCGTTGAACCCTTCCGCCTGCGCCATCGCGAGCAGCCGGTCCCGCTCGGTGCGGGCCTTGCGCTTGGCGGGCTCCCACACCTCCGCCAGCAGGCCTTGGACGGCATCGGGCGTGCCGGCCATGGTGTCGGCCAGGCGGAATTCGGCGAAGCTGGCATAGCCCAGCAGCCTGGCCCGCTCGGCGCGCAGGGCCAGGATTTCCGGGATGAGCACCCGGTTGTCGTGCTCGCCGGGGTGCCTGCCGCGGGCGATCCATGCCTCGAACGCCACCTGACGCAGGTCGCGCCGGGCGGAAAAGGTCAGGAACGGCTCGATCAGGGAACGGGACAGCGTGACCGCGAAGCCCGGCAGCCCGCGCTCCGCCGCTGCCTGGGCGGCGCCGGCGCGCACGAAGTCCGGCAGCCCGTCCAGGTCGGGTTCGGCCAAGGGCAGGTGCCAGGTCTTCTCGTCATGCAGCACGTTCTGGCCGAAGGCGGTGTGCAGCACGGCCAGGCGTTCGGAAATCGCCGCCATGCGCGCCTTGGCCGCCGGCTCCAGCGCCGCACCGCTGCGCACGAAGCCGAGATGGGTGCGGTCCAGCAGCCGTGCCTGGTCCTCCGCCAGGTCCAGGGTGTCGCGCCGGGCGTGCAGCGCGGCCACGCGGGCGAACACCGCCGGGTCGAGCGACACCTGCGTGCCATGCTGGGCCAGCCGGGGCGACATTTCCCGGTCAAGCGCCTCCAGCGCCGGGCCGCCCTGGCTCACCACCAAATTGGCGAACACGTTGCCCACCTGGTCCAGCGCCCGGCCGCTGCGTTGCAGCGCCTCGATCGTGTTGGTGAAGCTGGGCGGCGCGGGATCGGCCCCGATGGCGGAGATTTCCGCCAGGTGGGCCGCCATGGCGGCGTCAAAGGCGGGCACGAAGTGCTCCGGCCGGATCAGGTCGAAGGGCGGCACGCCGCACGGCGTCGTCCAGGGGGCGAGCAGGGGGTTGGTGGCGGCGGCGGGCGGCATCACGAAGCAGCTTCCGGCTGCACTGCCGCTGGCACTGCGCGGGCCTGGCCTGGTCGCAACACGTCGATCGCGCCGGGATCGCGATCCAGCAGCCGCAGGGCGCTGCTGATCGCCCGGCTGGGCAGCAAGTCGCCGGTTTCGTATTTCTGGAACGCCCGTGGGCCGCCCCCGATCAGGTCGCCGGCCGCCGCCTGCGTGAGATGGAGCCGCTTGCGGATGCGCTTGATCTCCGCTGGGTCAAGCAATCCCTCCGCACGCGCCTTGAGGCGGTTGAGCGCGCGGTCGGACACCTTCATGTCTTCGGCGGTGTGGATGCTTTCCCGGGAATGGTTGGCATACCACCCAGGCATGTCCACGGTGAGGCTGATGTCCTTGTAGGCCACGTTCATGGGCCGCACGTCGCGATGCATCGGTGCCCCCGTTTCGGGACAGACTGGGCTAGTCATCGCCTTTCTCCTTGAACGACAGCAGCACGAATTCAGTCACGGCATCGGCCGTGAACTTGACGTAGAGCGTGCCTGCAATGGATGGCACATGGTAGACGTCTTGCCAGACCCGGTGATCCCCGTAGGCGGTCATGTATTTGTAGAACTGCGCCGGCTTCATGGTCTGTATTGTCGCCACGATGTCGGCTCGACCAAAGCCCAGCGCCGCTGCACTACGCAGCGCCGTGCCCGTCACGTTCAAAGCGGTCGCGGCGGAGACCTTGAACGCATGCAAGTCGTACGCCGGCTTACGCTTCTCCGTCATACACCATTATGGTGCAAATCGGCAGCGGATCAAGTACGACATAGGGTTATGGCAACGGCGAACGAGCGGTGTCCAACACGCTACGCAGCCATCAGCTCCAGCAGGTTGTCGTCGGTCATTGGCCGCTGTCCCTCCTCAATCTCGTGGATCATCGCCGCCAGCCGGCGGCATTTTGGGCAGGCCACCCGGTGGGCGGCGCCATACTCCACCACCGGCAGCACCTGCACGTCCACCTCGGTGCGACGCTTGCGGACGGCCAGGTCGCGCCAAATGCCGGAATGCGTCTTCGCGTTCGGGCGGTTGAACGCCACCATCGCCGCCACCGACACGCGGGCCTGCTCCGCCGTGGCGCCGGGTGCGAAGGCGGCGGGGTCGAACCCGTTAAAGCCGCGCTGCCCGACCCCGATGGCGACCGCCACCGCGCCCACCTCCCCGGCCAGTTCGCGCCACAGCGGCAGCAGCTCCGGCCGGGCCAGGCAATCGGCGATGCCGAGTTGGCCGAGCGCCTGGGCGAACAACAGCACCGCATAACCGAGCTTGCCCCACAGATACGACTGCACGTCGTCCGTGATGATGGCGTCCGGCTCGAACCCCGCCTGGATCGTCGCATGCAACGCGGCCAGCCGGTCCGTCACGCGGCCGTCCAGCTCCCCCAGCACGACGGCGCCGCGGCCGCCCCACAGAATGTCGCCCGGCCCCATCCAGTCGGCGCTGTAGTTGATGAACGCGCCGATCACGCGATCCCGTCCGACCACCCCGGCGATGATGTCCTCGCACAGCCCGTTTTGCAGCGACAACACGAAGCCGCTGGGCGCCAGATGCGGCAACAGCGCCCGGCTGGCACCTTCGGTATGCTGCGCCTTCACGCACAGGTAGATGCGGTCCCACGAGCCGGACAGTTCCGCCGGGGTGAACGCGGGCGCGATGATTCGGGCGTCCACGCCGGGGCCGGCCAGGTGCAGGCCACAACCTGGATCGCGAATGGCGGCGACGTGGTCGGGCGCGATGTCCACGAAGGTGACGTCGTGCCCGGCCTGCACCAGGAACACGCCGATCGTGCCGCCGATGGCGCCGGCGCCCCAGATCAGGATTCGGTCAGCCATGCGTGCGCCTCCTTCAATGGCCCTTGATCATGGCGCGGACGGTCGTGCCGCGCCACGTTCCAACTGGGGATGGCCAGCACCGGGCTACGGTGGGAAGATCGCCACGCTGCCAACCCGAGCCCGAGGCAGGAGCCACCATGGACCTGACAGGATCGTTCCGCTCGCTTTACCGGCACGGCTTCGCCCGCCTGGCGTCCTGCACGACGCGGGTCGCCCTGGCGGACCCGGCGGCGAACGCCGAAGCGGTCCTGCGCATGGCCCGGCGCTGCCATGACGACGCCGTGGCGCTGGCCGTGTTCCCCGAGCTCGGCCTGTCCGGCTACACCATCGGCGACCTGCTGCAACAGGACGTGCTGCTGGATGCGGCGGAGCAGGCCGTGGCGCGCGTGGTCGGCGGGTCGGCGGGGTTGCTGCCGCTCTTGCTGGTGGGGGCGCCGGTGCGCCACGCCGGCCGGCTTTACAACGCCGCCTTCGCGATCCATCGCGGCCGGCTGCTGGGCGTGGTGCCGAAAACCTACCTTCCCAATTACCGCGAGTTCTACGAACGCCGGCACTTCGTGTCCGGCCAAGGGATCACCGGGCAGCAGGTGAGCGTGGCCGGCCTCAGCGCCCCGTTCGGCACCGACCTGCTGTTTGCTGCCGAGGACCTGCCCGACCTCGTCGTGCACGCCGAGATCTGTGAGGATTTCTGGGTGCCCGTGCCGCCCAGCTCCGCCGCCGCGCTGGCGGGCGCCACCGTGCTGGCCAATCTGTCCGCCAGCAACATCACCATCGGCAAGGCCGACACGCGGCGGATGCTGTGCCAGTCGCAATCGGCCCGCTGCCTCGCCGCCTATCTGTACGCCGCGGCGGGCGCCGGCGAGTCGACCACGGACCTGGCCTGGGACGGCCAGGCCGGCATCTACGAGAACGGCGCCACCCTGGCGGAAACCGAGCGCTTTCCAGAGGAAGACGGCTGCGCGGTGGCCGATGTCGACCTGGACATGCTGCGGCAGGAACGCATGCGCACCGGCACGTTCGACGACAACGGCCGCGCTCACCCGGCCACCCAATGGCGGCGCGTGGCCTTCCGGCTGGACCCGCCCGCCGACGACATCGGACTGCGCCGCCCGCTGGAACGGTTCCCGTTCGTGCCGTCCGAGCCGCTGCGGCTGCAGCAGGATTGCTTTGAAGCCTACAACATCCAGGTGTCCGGCCTCATGCAGCGGCTGCGCTCCGCCGGGATCAAGCGCGTGGTGATCGGCGTGTCCGGCGGGCTGGATTCGACCCAGGCGCTGATCGTCGCCGCCCGCGCGTTCGACCGGCTGGAGCGGCCACGCACCGACATCCTCGCCTACACCATGCCGGGCTTCGGCACGGGCGACGCGACCAAGGCGAATGCGTGGCGGCTGATGCGGGCACTCGGTGTGTCCCAGGCCGAACTCGACATCCGCCCGGCGGCGCGGCAGATGCTGGCGGACATGCAGCACCCGTTCGCGCGCGGGGAGCCGGCCTATGACGTGACGTTCGAGAACGTGCAGGCCGGGTTGCGCACCGACTATCTGTTCCGCCTGGCCAACCAGCATGACGGCATCGTCATCGGCACCGGGGATCTGTCGGAGCTGGCGCTGGGCTGGTGCACGTACGGCGTAGGCGATCAGATGTCGCATTACAACGTCAACGCCGGCATGCCCAAGACGATGATCCAGCACCTGATCCGCTGGATCGTCAGCTCCGACCAGTTCGCGCCCGACGTGGCGGACACGCTGCTGGCCATCCTGGGGACGGAGATTTCGCCCGAGCTGGTGC
Organism: Acetobacteraceae bacterium; assembly: GCA_965199555.1. Taxonomy (GTDB): domain Bacteria; phylum Pseudomonadota; class Alphaproteobacteria; order Acetobacterales; family Acetobacteraceae; genus LMUY01. Next base: position 102,247 of record CBDASJ010000009.1, read on the forward strand.
CGGCGGAGGACGGCAAGGCGCTGCAAAGCACCGAGGCGACCATCGGGCCATACGCTTTGCAGGATTTCACCCTGTTCCACGTGCTGCGCTATGGGTTCCGCCCGTCCAAGATCGCGTTCCTGGCGCTGCATGCCTGGGGCGACACCGCGGCGGGCGCGTGGCCGCCGGGCTTTCCGGACGCGCAGCGCGTCGCCTATGACCTGCCGGAAATCCGCCGCTGGCTCGGCGTGTTCCTGCACCGCTTCTTCGGCTTCAGCCAGTTCAAGCGCTCGGCCATGCCGAACGGCCCGAAGATTTCCGCCGGCGGCGGCCTGTCCCCGCGCGGCGACTGGCGCGCCCCGTCAGACGGCAATGCGCGGGTGTGGCTGGAAGAGCTGGAACGGACCGTGCCGGAGGCGTGACGTAGGGTGCGCCTCAAGCAAAGGCGTTGAAGGTGATCAGCGTGTAGGTGTCCTTCACGCCGGGAATGGTTTGGATACGTTCGGTGACGAACAACCCGGTGTCTTGCGTTGGCTCAAGGTAGAACTTGCCGAGCAGATCGTACTGGCCAGACGTCGAGTAGATTTCCGAGCATTCCGGCACGCCGTCCACGCAGGCGCGGGCCACGCGGTACGCGTGTCCCATCTCGCATTTCACCTGGATGAAAATAGCCCGCATTCGATCTCTATCCGTTATGGTCCATGCCGGACCTGCGGACGCTACGCCGCCGGTGGACGCGGCGTCCAGGGCCGGGCACCCCGGTGGGCACGTTGACCAGGTGGATGAACAATTCTAGTCATCGGGTCCGGCCGGTCGGGGCGTGGCGCAGCCTGGTAGCGCGCCTGTTTTGGGTACAGGAGGCCCCCGGTTCGAGTCCGGGCGCCCCGACCATCCGCTGACCTTATGGTTCGTGACCCATCAGATAGTCGTACAGCGCTTTGCCGTGTTCGGAATGGCCGAGCATCTGCTCGTTGTCCTCATAGATCAGCACGTCGGCGTCGCGCAGGTCACGGGCGCGCTGCGCCGCGTTGAATGGCTGCTCCTCCATGTCGCCGTCGTCCCAAGTGAGGACGAAATTGTGCCAATACTCGTATTCCATGACCTGGGGGTGGCAGCGCTGGCGACTGAGCGCCTCACCGATCGCGTGGGCGAAGCTGCCGCCCACCATCGTGACCTTCAACTTCGCGCAGCCGTCTGTATCGGGTGCCGGCTCCACGTCAACCAACGGCGTGGGGGTTTGCGTCGGCAGCCACAGCAGGTTCATCAGCACGGCCAGGTCGATGTCCGCGCCGGGAGGCTCCTCGGCGTAGTGCCAGTGGAAGCCCAGCGGTGACAAGGCCGGGTCGTGGCGTAGACGCCCGAGTTCGGCGTAGACCGATTGCCCGGCCAGCATGGCGCCGACAGCGTTCCAGTGCGTGCCGTCCTGCGGCCATAGGTGAAAGGGGTAGCGGCCGTGTGCCGCCCATACCACCGCCGTGGTGTCGACCACGTGGACGCCCGCTGCCTGCAGCAGCGCCACCCATGCGGGCACCCACTCCGCCTTGTCGTGTGCCATGGCCGGGCACGGCATGCTCGACGGCAACACGGCGGGGTATTGTCCGACCTTGGACGGCGTCACGACGTAGAGGAAGGTTTGTCCCCGTCGCTCCACCACATCCTGCATGTCCCGCACATGGGCCGCCCATTCGCGCGCACCGGGCAGGAACTGCGCCAGATTCCGGCCACAATAATCGTCGATGTAAACACGCTCGATCAGGTTGTCGTCGGCGCCGACGACAATCCCGGGATTGGCCGATATGCCGAGCACGGAATACTCAAGCTGATTCCTCAGTCGAACCGCAAACTCGAAGATCGGCACGCGCGGCCCGATTTGCCGCGCATAATCCGCCTGAAACCGGCCGTCCACGAAGCTGCCGATCGTGAGACGTTGTTTTTCCGATTTCACCGTCACGCCGCTGAGCGCGCCGAACAGCGGATAACTCCAGAAGCGGATGCCGTTCATGTGCAACACGGTACCGACGACCATGTTGAAGATCAGCATTGCGGCGCAGACGCCCAATACGCTCGCCCCGAGCAGAGTGGGCAACGCACGTCCGACTGATTGGAGTCGTCCCAACTACCTAAAACCCGCAGGGTGCCATGTCACCTTACACCCGGGGAGCATGTCGCCGCCAGGTTCGGCGGGGTGAACATCGATATAACGGCCCGCGGGTTGGCACGCTGCCAACCCGCGCCCGACGAGGCCGCCTAGCTGACGACGCCGCTGGTGATGTTGCCGTTGAAGCCGTTGGGCAGGAAGCCGCCCTTGCCCTGGCCACCGTTGGTGACGATGTTGACCACCTGCGCCGTGGTACGGCGGAAGGCTAGGCCGTTGCCATCCGTCGGCGCAATGTTGATGAAGCCGTTGCCGGGGATCAGCACGCCGACATCGTCCACCATGTTGGAAGCCTTGCTGCGCAGGTTGGCGATGGCCTGGGTGTTGAACGGCACCGCACCCCCCATCTGCCCCAGCACGGTCCGGATCAACCCGCCGTGGTAGCCCTCAACCGCCAGGATCGACGCTGCCGCCGCAAGATACGTCTTGTTCTGGATCAAAGCCGCGGCGCCGGCATACGCCGTCACGCCGACGTCCTCGAAGATGAACGCGCCCTGGAAGAAGCTGGTCTGGTCGGCGAACGGGTTGAACTGCGCGGCGGGGGTGGTCACCCCGGCAGCCACCGCAGCGCCCTGGAAACCGCCTGCCAGGTCGATCAGCGGCCGGGCCACGGCGGCGGAGCCGAGGGCCGAGCGGAGGAAGCGGACATGCGCCTGCTCGTCGATCGCGATGTTGGCCGCATACTGCGCGTAGAGCTGGGTCGTGAACGGAACGGGTGAGCCACCGTTCACGCCGCCCAGTGCCCCCGTGCCGGTGATGTCGGCGTTCGACAGCCCGGCGCCGGTAACGGCACGGAGGTAGAACTCCGCTTCGACGTATTCCAGGTTCAGCGCGAAGTTCAGGATGTCCACGTCGGTCACGGACTGGGCCTTGGCCGAGCCGGTTCCAGCGACGATTGCCGCGCCGACCGGGCCCATCGTGGCCAGGAAAGCGGCCGCAACCTTGCTCACGCCACCGCGGCGGGTGGTCTCGGTGGCGGCGGTCTCGACCGTCGACTCGTCGACGGATGTTTCAGTCATCAAGGTCTGTTCCACGGGTATCTCCGTAGCGCCTGGCACGCTTGGTGCCGGCGCCGCTATGTCAGGAAAGGGACGACGCGATCAGGCGATGTTGCCGTTCAGGCCGTTCGGGAAAAACCCGCCGCGGTGGGCCGCGCCGTTGCCATTCTCCACGACGTTGATCACCTGGCTTGGCGTGCGGCGGAACGCCAACGCGTTGCCGTCGCGTGCGGAGATCTGGGCGAAGCCGTTCTGCGGGTTCAGGATGCCGGCAGCCGTCACCGCACCGCTGGCCCGGCTTTGCAGGTTGGCAATCGCCTGCGACTGGAATGGCACCAGGCTCGCCGTGTTGACGTCGGCCTGCAAGCCCACGCCGGCGGCCGACTGTGTCAGCAGGCCGCGGATGGCGCCGGCATGGTATGCCTCGACGGCCAGGATGCTCGCCGCCGCGCTCAGCACGTTCGGGTTGCTGATCAGCGCCGCCGCCCCGGTATAGGCCGTCAAGCCGACTTCGGTCAGCGTGAACGCGCCCAGGAAGAAGCTCACTTCATCCGCGAACGGGTTGAAGAAGCCACCAGCCGGGATGGCGCCGGACGCCAGCGCAGCCGCCTGGAATGCGCCGGCTAGGTCGATCAGCGGGCGCGCCACGGCGGCCGAGCCGAGTTGGCTGCGGATGAAGTTGATGTGCCCCTGCTCGTCGATGGCGATCTTGGCACCGACCTCGAAGAACACCGGGTTTTGGAACGGCACCTGCGTGCCGCCGTTGACGCCGCCCAGCGTGCCCGTGCCGGTGACGATGTTGTTCGGCAGGCCCACGCCCGTGACACCGCGGGTGTAGTATTCGCCCTCAAGGTATTCGAGGTTTAGGGCGAAGTTCAGGATGTCGGTGTCGGTAATCGCGGCCTGTGCGTGGGCCTTCTTGCCGATCAGCAGCTCGCCAACCGGTCCCATCGTGCTGAGGAAGGCCGTGGCTGCCGCGCCGATGCCGGCCTTGCTGATCAGGCCGCGGCGGTCAAGGCCTGCGGGCATCCTGTCGTCGCTGTGGCTTGTGTCTTTTGTCACCTGCACGCTCCTCCAAGGGGATAGGAGCGCAAAGCACCGCGCTTACATCGCTCCGTCGTAACGCAGTGCTGGTTGAGCACATTACCGTTGGCCTGCCCATTCGTTAGTTATCAAACTAATGTGTCTAACATTTGGTCCCGGTCGCCACTGCGGGGACGAAGGTGTGTCTGCGGCGCCACATATCGCTTGCTGCGCTCAGTTTACGTCGGCTGATATTCGACTCGTTCGGTGGCAATCCACCCCGATCCGTCGCGATGTTGAGCCACTGGGAACGAGGCTGGCACTCAAGCAGGCATGAGGTAGATCCGCGTGAGCCAAGCGCCGATGGCGAGGAACGGACCGAATGGGATGGCCGTGGCCAGGCTGCCGCGCCGGGCTGCAACCCGCCCCAAGCCGAACACCAGGCCGAGCAGCGCGCCCGCCAACAGGGTCGAGGAAAGGCCGCCAATGCCGACCCAGGCGCCGATCGCCGCCATCAGCTTGGCGTCGCCTTCCCCCAAGCCGGCCCGGCCCCTGGCAAGGCGATAGAAGCCGGCCACCAGGCGGAACAGGACGTAGCCGCCGGCCGCCGCGGCCGCGTGCTCGGTCAAAGTCACCGGGTCCAACCGTGCCGTCACGGCCAAGCCGGCCAGCAGCAGCGGCAGCGTCAAGACGTCGGGCAAGCGGAAGCGGTCCCAGTCGATCCAGCCCAGCGCCAGCAGCACCCAGCCGAACACGCAATCCGCCCAGAGCAACGGACCGCGCACATCGGCCGCGATCGCCCACACTGCGACGGCGGTGGCACTCAGCTCGATAAACAGATGCTGCGGCGCGATGCGTGCGCCGCACTTGGCGCAGCGACCCCGCAGCCACAGAAAGCTGAGGATCGGCACCAGCTCCGCCGCACCCAGCACATGGCCGCACGTCTCGCAGGCGGAGCGCGCGATCGCCACCGGGCGCCCAGCCGGAAGGCGGCGCACCAGCACGCCTAGAAGGCTGCCGACGAACGGCCCGGCCAAGGCGGCCCACGCCGGCGACGACAGGATCGCATCCTCGATCACGATGGGCACGCATTGGCAGGGGCCGGCCGGAAGCACAAGATAAGGTACATGAACACCGCAATGCCACAGGGGGAAAGTGCCGCCAGCCCGGCCGCCGGGGCCGAAGCGGTTGCCGGCCTGTTGCAGGCGGCGGGGCGCTGCGACGCCCGCACGCTGGAACGGGGCCGGCGGGTCGCGGTGGAAACCGGGCAGCGGCTGGATCGCGTGCTGATCCAGCTGGGCCTAGTTGGTGAACGGGAACTGGCGGCGTCCTATGCCGAGTTGCTGGGCTGCGAGGTCGCCACCGCGGACCGCTACCCGGCGCAGCCCTTGTTCGCCGAGCAGCTGACGATCCGCTTCCTGCGCCATGCCCGGGCGATGCCGGTGCAGGCAACCGCGGATGCCGTGGTGGTCGCCGTGGCCGACCCGCTGGACGGCTTCGTTCCCGCCGCCATTGCCGCGGCCGTGGGCCGCGCCGTCCAGATCGAAGTGGCGGTGCCGATCGAGCTGGAAGCCGCCTTCAGCCGGCTTTATCCCGATCCGACCGTGGCGGCGGCGGAAGGCGTCGTGGAAGACGCCGCCACCGAAGCCAGCGAGGACGATGCGGACCGGCTGAAGGACATGGCCAGCGAGGCCCCGGTAATCCGGCTGGTCAACCAACTGATCGCCCGGGCGGTGGAAACCCAGGCCTCCGACATCCACATCGAGCCGTTCGAGGACAGGCTGCGGGTGCGCTACCGCAACGACGGCGTGTTGCGGGAAGCGGAAAGTCCGCCCGCCGGCATGACGCCGGCCATCGTGTCGCGGCTGAAGATCATGGCCCGGCTGGACATCGCCGAGCGCCGCCTGCCGCAGGATGGCCGCATCAAGCTGGCGGTGCGCGGGCACGAGGTGGATTTCCGCGTGTCCACCATCCCGTCCCTGCACGGCGAAACGGTGGTACTGCGCGTGCTGGACCGCAGCGCCGTGGTGTTCGACTACGCCCGGCTGGGCCTGCCGCCGGCCGTGGTGCAGCGGCTGGAGGAAGCGTTCGCCCTGCCGAACGGCATCGTGCTGGTGACCGGCCCCACCGGCAGCGGCAAGACCACCACGCTGTACACCGGGCTGACCCACCTGAACGCAGTCACGCGCAAGGTCGTCACGGTGGAGGACCCGATCGAGTACCAGCTCGGCGGCATCAACCAGATCCAGGTCAAGCCGCAGATCGGGTTGAACTTCGCGACGCTGCTGCGGTCGATCCTGCGGCAGGACCCCGACGTCATCATGGTGGGGGAAATCCGCGACCTGGAAACGGCGCAGATCGCCGTGCAGGCGGCGCTCACCGGCCACCTCGTGCTGTCCACGCTGCACACCAACTCCGCCGCCGAAACCATCACCCGGCTGCGCGACATGGGGCTGGAGGACTACCTGCTCACCGCCGTGCTGCGCGGCGTGCTGGCGCAGCGGCTGGTGCGGTCGCTGTGCCCGGACTGCCGGGTGCCGGCGCCGGCACCGGCGGAGATAGTCCGCCGCTTCGGCCTGGACCGGCGGGCCGGCTCCGCCACGCCGACGCTGTGGCACCCGGTGGGCTGCCCGGCGTGCCACGGCACCGGGTTCCGCGGCCGGCAAGCCATCGTCGAGTTCCTGCAACCCACGCCGGCCATCGAGCGGCTGATCTTCAGCCGGGCGGACGGGGCGGAGATCGAGCGCGAAGCCGTGGCCGGCGGCATGGTGACCATGTTCGAGGCCGGCCTGTCGGCCGCACTGGCCGGCCAAACCACCGTCGAGGAAGTCGTCCGCAGCATTCGGGCCGACGCCTAGATGCCTTCCTTCCGCTACACCGCCATCGATCCGGCGGGCGTCGTCACCCGCGGCGAGATGGAGGCGGCAAACCAGGCGGCGGCCATCGCCCGCATCCAGAACCAGGGCAACATCCCCGTCCGGGCCGACCCGGCGGGCGGCCTCCGCTGGCTGGACCTGCTGCAACGCGATCTGGGCCGCGGCGCCGTGCTGCGCCGGGGGGAGCTGACCAATACGGTGCGGGAGCTGTCCATCATGCTCGGCGCCGGGCAGGACCTCGACCGCGCCCTGCGCTTCCTGGTGGAGATGGCGCCGAACGCCCGCGTGGTCGGCGTGCTGGAACGCGTGCGGGACGCCGTGCGGGACGGCAGCCCGCTGGCGGCGGCCTTGGGCCGGCAGCCCCGCAGCTTCCCGCGCCTGCTGGTCGGCATGGTCCGCGCCGGGGAAGCCGGTGGCACGCTGGCGGCCACGCTGGACCGCCTGGCGCTGTTGCTGGAGCGGCAGCGCAGCCTGGCCAGCACCGTGCGCTCCGCGATGATCTACCCGGCGCTGCTGCTGATCGCGGCCGTGGGCTCCATCGTGCTGCTGCTGACGCAGGTGCTGCCGCAATTCGTGCCGCTGTTCCAGCAGAACGGGGTGGCGCTGCCCTGGTCGACGCAATTCCTCATCGACGCCGGCGCCGCCGTGTCGGCTTATGGCGTATACGGCGTCGTCCTGACGGGCTTGCTGCTGCTGGGCGCGCGCGCCGCGCTGCGACGCCCCAACGTCCGGCTGACGGCTGACCGCGGCATGTTGCGCTTGCCGGTGGTGGGCGGCCTGTTGCGGGAGGTGGTGGCCGCCCGGTTCACCCGCACGCTGGGCACGCTGCTGGTCAACGGCGTGCCGCTGATCGCCGCGCTGGGCATCGTGCGCGACGCGGTTGGCAACACCGCGGCAACGGCCGCCATCGACGCGACCATCACCCGCGCCCGCAGCGGCGGCGGCCTGTCCCGGCCGCTCGGCGAGCACGGCGTGATGCCGCGGCGCACCGTGCACCTGCTGCGATTGGGCGAGGAAACGGCGCAGCTTGGCCCCATGGCGCTGAGCGCGGCCGAGATCCACGAGGAACGCACCAGGCTGGGCGTGCAGCGCCTGGTCAGCCTGCTGGTGCCGGTCATCACGATCGTCATGGGCGCGGCGATCGCCGGCATCGTGGTGTCGCTGCTGCTCGCCATGCTCAGCCTGAACGACCTGGCGCAGTAGGGCGATGGGCCGGCGGCGCGACGACGGCTTCACCCTGCTGGAGATGCTGGTGGTGGTGGCCATCCTGGGCATCGTCGGCACGATCGTGCTCAGCCGCGGGCCGGCGAACAGCGCCCGGCAGGACGTGCGGTCCGCCACCGCCATCCTGTCCGGCGCGCTCCGCCTCGCCCGCAGCCAGGCGATCGCCACCGACCGGCCCGTGGCGTTCGTGCTCGACCCGGCGAGCCATCGCTGGCAGGTCGGCGACGCGGTCCCGGCCCGGCTGCCGGGGCGTTTGTCGGTCCTGGCGCCGCGGGACGGCATCGTGTTCTCGCCGGAAGGCGGGTCCAGCGGCGGCACCATCGCCGTGGCCAGCGGCACGATCCGCGCCGTGGTCGGCGTGGACTGGCTGACCGGCCGGGTCAGCGTCACCAATGGGTCGTGACCCCCGCCCCCATCGCCAGCCTGCAAACCCTCTCCCGCCAGCGGGAGAGGGAGATTTGGCAGGTGCGGTGCCGCGACCCGTTCGGCACGGGCGAGCCAAGGGCGCGCGCTTTGGTCGCGCTGCAAGGGGCAGCGCGACCCTCACTCAAAGGGAAAGGCAATGTGGCTTCACCCTGTTGGAGGTGCTGGTCGCCTTTATCATCGCGGCGCTTGCCCTGGGCGTGCTGTTCCAGGGCGGCATCGGCGGGTTGACGGCGGCCAATGCAGCCGCCCGCTATGACGAGGCGCTCAGCCGGGCGCAGTCGCATTTGGCGCTGGCGGGCGTCGGGCCGGATTTCCAGCCGCAGGACCGCCAAGGGGCGGAGGGCAACGGGTTCCATTGGCACCTCCGCATCCAACTGCTCGCCCAGGCCGCAGCGGTTGACCGGACGAAGCCGGTGCCGGCGCTGTATGGCATCGCCATCGCCATGGCCTGGCCGGACGGTTCGCACACGCGGAGCCTGACGCTGCAAACCGAGCGGGTCGGCACGGCGCCCCCTCCGCCGCCGTGAAACACGCGCCGCCCGGTTTCACCCTGCTGGAGGTGCTGGTGGCGCTGGTCGTGCTCGGCCTGGTGCTGGCCGGCCTGGTGCAAGGCACGCGGTTCGGTTTGCGGGTGGCCGACCGGCAAACCGCCGTCATCGCCACCTCCGCCGACCTGGACGCGACCGAACGCGTGCTGCGCGGCCTGGTGCAGCAGATGGACCCGGGCAGCCTGACCAGCGCGCCCCTGCTGCTGGCGGGCGCCACCAGCCTGGGCTTCACCACGAACCTGTCCGTCGTGGCGCCCAGCCTGGGGGTGGGCGAGGCGGATGTCGGCTTGGGCGTGACACCGGACCACCGCCTGGTGCTGCGCTGGACGCCGCATCTGCACGCCACCCGCCTGACGGCCCCGCCCGCGGCGACGGAAACCACCCTGTTGCCCGGCGTGGCGCGGGTGCAGTTCGGTTATTGCTGCGATGCGGGCGGCCAGTGGCTCGGCGCCTGGTCCCAACAGGTGCTGCCATCGCTGATCCGCATCCAGTTCGGCTTCGCGGCCGAATCCCGGCGCGCCTGGCCGCCCATCGTCCTGGCGCCGGTGCGGATGCGGTTGAATGGGTGATGCAGGCGGATCGATCGCATCCGGTTCTCCGCGGTCCCGGTTACAACCTGGGGGCCTTGAAGGGGTGGAAGCGACATCGTGCTGACTGATGTGGTGCGCTGGTGGCTACAGCAGATGGCGAGCCTGCTCCCCAAAGGCGACGGGCGGCGGGCGGCAAACGCCGTGGTCGCGCGCGCGAAGGGCGACCTCGCGGTTGAGCTGAGCCTGCGCCGGCGCGGCGCCCGCCAACTGCTTGGCGCCGCCACGCTGGACGAGGCAGGGTTGCCGCAGCTGCGCGCGATGGCCGGGCGCGTTCGCGCGGCCGGGCGCGTGGTGCTGGAATTGCCGGCTGCCCTGCTGATGGAACAGCAGGCCACCCTGCCGCTCGCCGCCGAAACGGCGTTGGGCCAGGTGCTGAGCCACGAGATGGACCGGTTGACGCCGTTCGGGGCGAACGATTTGTTCTGGAACTGGGCCATCGCCGGCCGCGATGCGGCGAATGGCCGCCTGCTGGTTCGCTTGTCGATCGTGCTGAAGGCGGCCGCCATGCCGCTCGTGCAGGGGCTGGCGCGCGCCGGGCTGACGCCGACGGCGATCGAGGTCGCGGCGGCGGACGGCACGGTGCGGCGGCTGGGCCTGGTGCCGCCGGGGTCGCGCGGCGCCAACCGATCCCGCGCCGTGCGCGTGGCCGCCTGGGGCTGTGGCGCGCTGGCCGCCGCGGCGATCCTTATTCCCGTGGTGCAGCAGCAATGGGCGCTGGGCAGGGCGGATGACGGGATCGGCGCGTTGCAGCCGCGCGTGGCCTTGGCGGAGGGCCTGCGTCGGCGGCTGGCGGCGTCCTCCACCGCGTCGGACCTGTTCGCCGCCGAAAGCGCGCGAAGCGGCAACGCCGTGCTGGCCCTCGCAGCCGTCACCCGGGCCCTGCCGGACGACACCTACTTGACCGAGTTCACCTTGCGCGACCGCAAGCTGACGTTGGGCGGGCGCTCGGAGGCCGCGGTGCGGCTGATCGGGGTGCTGGCATCCGAGCCCGGGCTGGCGAACCCGGCCTTTGCCGCCCCGGTGTTCCGCACGATCGGCGACCATGGGGACCAGTTCACCATCAGCGCCGACCTCGCCCCATGACCTCGCTGGCGACGGGCCTGCCGACCGGCCGGCGCGGCCAGGTGTTCGCCCTGGGCGTGTTGTTCGTCATGCTGGCCCTCGCCTGGGCCGGGTTGGTGTCGCCGCTGCTCGGCTGGTACGCGGCGCGGCAGGATCGCCTGGAACAGCGGCAAACCCTGCTGGCGCACATGGCGGCCGTGGCGGCAACGGTGCCGGCCTTGCAGCGGCAGATGGCCGCCGGCACCGGCGACACGCGCCCGGCCCTGCTCACCGGAACGACGGAAGCCATCGCCGGCGCCGAGCTGCAACAGCGGCTGCAGGACCTGTCCGAACGCGCGGCGGTCCGCATGAGCAGCGTCGAGGTGCTGTCGACCGAGCAAAGCGGAGCGTTCCGCCGCATCCGCGTGCACGTTGTCGTGTCCGGCCCCTGGGCACGGCTGGTGAGCCTGTTCTCCGCCATTGACGGGGCGACGCCGCACATGCTGGTCAGCGAAATGCAGATCGGGCAATCACGCGCGGTAACGGTCAGCCCGGTCAAGCTGCTCGACGCGTCGTTCACCGTCGTGGCGCTGTATGCCGGGCAGGACGCGCCGAAATGAACGGGGGACTGGTGCCCGTCCTGTTCCTGACGGCCGTTGTGCTGGCCGGCGTCGTCGCGCTGGAGCTTGCCAGCGGTGCCGCAACGCCCGTCGCGCTGCGGGAAGCGGCCGGCGGCGCCCTGGGCACAGCACCCGCAGCCAAGCTAACCGACCCGATGCCGCAGCAGGTGGCCGTGCTGCTGGCCCGGCCGCCGTTCTCGCCGGACCGCAAGCCGGACGCGGTTGCCGGTGCGGACGATCCGCGGCTGCCGCATCTGACCGGCATCCTCGTGAACAGCCAGGAACGCAAGGCCATCTTCGCCGGGCGTGACGGCGGGCGCGGCACGGTGGTCGGGCAAGGGGACCAGGTGGGCGCGTATCGGGTGCAGGACATCAGCGCCACGGACGTCACCCTGGCGGGGACGGACGGGCCGCATGTGGTGCGGCCGACCTTCTCGGCGGCGGCGGCGGCGGGCGCGATCGCTCCGCCCGCCGGGATCCCGCCAACGCCGCCCATCACCCCGCCACCCCCGGCGGCACTGACCACGCTGCCGCCCAACCTGAGCGCGCCGGCCGTTCCGGGAGCAGGAAGTCCTCGATGAGCATTCGCCGCGCCTTTGTGTTGCTGCCGCTGCTCGGCCTGATGGCCTGCGAAAACCGCAGCCGGCCGATCCTGACCGCCTTGCCGCCCGTGTCGCCGAATGCCGGCGCGGCCGCGCTTCGGCTGGACGGCGCCATCGGCACGGCAACCGCGCGGCCCCAGGGGGAAATCAGCCTTGCGGCGGCGCCCAACGTCGCCGTGCCGTTTCAAGGGCGGTCGGGCAGCGGCGGCGGCGACATCTCGCTGAACTTCGCCGACACCGACATCCGCGACGTGGTCGCCCAGATTCTCGGCGGCCAGTTGAACGAAAGCTACACGATCGACCCGACCGTGCGCGGCACCGCCACGCTGCGCACCGCCAAGCCGGTCGGCCGCGACGACCTGCTGCCCATCCTGCAAACGCTGCTGGCGCAGAACGGCGCCGCCCTGGTGCAGGTCGGCGGCATCTACCGTGTGCTGCCCGCCTCCGCCGCGGCCACGGCGCCGGGGCTGGCGTCCGGCGCCGGCGGCGGTGGCAGCCTGGTCATCCCGCTCCGCTTCGCGTCGGCCGACGACCTGGCCAAGACGCTGGCGCCCTACGTGCAGAATGGCGGCCGGATCGTCGCCGATGCCGGGCGCAACGCCCTGGTCATCACGGGCGACCCCGGCACGCGGCAAACCCTGGCCGGGCTGGTGTCCGCCTTCGACGTGGACGTGCTGGCGGGGCAATCCTACGCGCTGTTCCCGGTCGCGACGGGGGATGCCAAGGACTTCGCCGCCTCGCTGGCGGATGCCATACGCGGCCAAGGCGGCGCGCTGTCCAACGTGGTCCGGGTGGTGCCGATGGCGCGCATCAACGCCGTGCTCGTCGTGTCCGGCCAGCCCCGCTACATCGAGGACGTGCGCCGGGTGCTGCGGCTGGTGGAGCGGTCCAAGGCGATGTCGGCGCGCAGTTGGCACGTGTACTACCTGCAAAACAGCCGCAGCAACGACATCGCCTATGTGTTGCAGCAGGCGTTCACGCCAGGCAGCGTCACGGCCCAGCCCACGCCGCAAACGGGCGCCAACACCGGAACCGCGGCACAGCAGATTGCCAACCGCGGCGGGTTGCCCAGCGGCGGCGCGCTGGGATCGACCGGCGGGGGAATCGGCTCATCCCCCACTGCCAGCCTGGGCGGCAACGCTGCCGGCGGGGTTGCGGGTGCCGCCCCGGCAGCGGCGCCCGCGGCGGCGCCATCGGCCAACCCGCTGCTGGGGGGCCTCGACCCGTCGGAAAGCGGTGGCGGCGGCGGCGCGGCGGCGGACGCCATGCGCATCATCCCGAACACGCAGAACAACGCGCTGCTGATCTACGCGACCACGTCTGAAAACAACACGGTCGAAACCATGCTGCGCAAGCTGGACATCCTGCCCTTGCAGGTGCGCATCGACGCCACGATCGCCGAGGTCGCGCTCAACGACAATCTGCAATACGGCACGCAGTTCTTTTTCCGCTCCGGGGTGGAAGGCGCGCTGAGCTTCGGCAGCACGGCCGCCACCTTTGCGTCGGGCTTTCCCGGTTTCGTGCTGGGCGGCCCGAACAGCACCAGCTTCGCACTGAACGCCTTGCAAGCGGTGACCAAGGTGAACGTGCTGTCCTCGCCGCAACTGATGGTGGTCGACAACCAGCCGGCGCGGCTCCAGGTGGGGGCGCTGGTGCCTTACCTCAGCCAAACCGCGCAAAGCACCGAGTCCAGCAGCGCCCCCATCGTCAGCAACATCAACTACCAGCAAACCGGCGTGATCATGCAGGTGACGCCGCGGGTGAACAGCGGCGGCCTGGTGACGCTGGACATCACCCAGGAGGTCAGCGACGTCGACCCGAACGTCACCACGCCCGGCGTCAACTCCCCCACCTTCAACGAACGCAGCGTCACCTCCCGCGTGGTGGTGCAGGACGGGCAAACCGTGGGGTTGGCGGGTTGATCCAGGACAGTGACTCGCACGACAACCGCGGCATCCCCTGGTTGAAGGACATCCCGCTGCTCGGGCTGCTGGCGGGGCGGCAAACCAATGTCCGGGCGCGCACGGAATTGCTGGTGCTGATCACGCCCCACGTCGTGCACGATCAGCGAGACGCCCGCGCGCTCACGGAGGACCTGCGCGACCAGTTGATCAACGCCGCCGCGGTGCCGCAAACCTTGCAGGCGCTGCCCGCGTCCGGCTCGGCCGACCCCAGCGCGCCGCTGCGCCGCCGGCTCGGCCTGGAGCGGTGACGCGGCGCCCGGCCGGGCGGGAGGGCGGGTTCGCCCTGCTGATCGTGCTGTGGTCGCTGGTGCTGATCACGCTGGTCGTCACGCAGGTCACCGCCGCCGGGCACAGCGAAGCGCTGTTGACGGCGAACTTGCGCCGGGCGGCGGCCTTGCGCGCGGAAACAGACGGTGCGGTCAACCTGGCGATCTTCAACCTGCTGGACCCGGCGTCCGGCTGGACGGCGGACGGCGCCACGCACCGGACGCGGCTGGCGGATGCGGCGGTGGCGATCCGCATCACCGACGAGTTCGGCAAGATCAACCCGAGCCTGGCCACGCCGGCGGTGCTGTCGGGGCTGCTGCGGGCGGTGGGCGAGGGCGCCGACCGGGCGGACGAGCTGGCCGCCAACCTCGTGCAATGGCGCTTCCCCAGCGCGGACGACGCGGCCAGCGGCGCCAAGGCCCAGCGCTACCGCGCAGCGGGCAAGGATTACGCCCCGCCCAACGCCAATTTCCAGTCGATCGGGGAGCTGGGCCTGGTGCTGGGCATGACGCCCGACCTGCTGAACCGCCTGGCACCGCATTTGACGCTGTATACCGACACCGACCCGGATGCCCGCCGCGCTGACCCGGTGGTGGTGCGGGCGCTGGCGTTGGCGGGAATCCCCGCGCCCACCGGGCCGCTGCCGCCGGCCCGCGTGGTGACGATCACCGCCGATGCGGTGGCCGATAACGGCGCCCGCTTCAACCGGCAGGCCGTGGTGTCGCTGGGCGCGGACCGCGCCGGCCGGCCGTTCCGCATCGTGGCCTGGACGGCACCGCCGGGCTGACCGGCTACGGGTTGCAGATCTCGTCCGCGGCGCCCGCCGTGCCGCCAGGCCCGGCGGAACACAGATCATACTCGTGGCCGCTGCGTTGCGACGGGTTGCGGTACGTGTAGGGGTGGCCCCACGCGTCCAGCGGTGAGGCGGTGCCCTGCAGATACGGCCCGTTCCAGTTCGTCACCCCGGCGGGCCGGGTGCTCAGGGCTTGCAAGCCCTGTTCCGTGGACGGGTAGCCGCCGATGTCCAGCTTGTAGAGGTCCAACACGCTGCCGAGCCGCTCGATGGACTGCCGGGCGATCGAGGTGCGGGCGCCGCCCAGTTGCCGCAGCACCGCGGGCGCCACCAGCCCGATCAGCAAGCCCAGGATCGCGATGACGACCAGGATCTCCAGCAAGGTGAACCCGGCCTCCCGGTCGCTTGGCTCTGCGGTGGACTGCATGGCGATAATCCCGATGACGTGGCGGCGGACAACGCGGTAGAAGGCGGCATGGCCGTACCCCTGCTCGCCTGCATGGCGCTTGTTGCCTCGATCTACAACCTGCCGCCGCGCGTGCTGCCGTCCATTCACGTCGTCGAGGGTGGCCGCACCGACACCGTGCACGCCAACGCGGACGGCTCGGAAGACCTCGGCTACATGCAGGTCAACACGCGCTGGCTGCCGGTGCTGGCCCGCTACAGCAAGCTGCCGGAAGCCAGCGTGCGGCAGAACCTGCTGACCCGCCCGTGCTTCAACGTGGCCGCCGCCGGCTACATCCTGCGGCGCTACCTGGATGAAAGCCGCAACGACCTGATGCTGGCGATCGGGGATTACCATTCCCACACGGCCAATTTGAACGTGGCGTATCAGGGCCTGGTGGTGCGCTCGGCAGCGACGCTGTTCCGCCCCGCGCCCGGACACTGATCGCCGGCGCTTGGCCCCCGTTTCGTTCCGTCGCCTGGTGGCGGCTGGCCTCACCGTCGGCTGGCTCGCCCAGGCCGCCGCGGCTTCGGCCAAGCCCTACCCGGTCACGACAAAGCTGGACGTGGCATACGGTCCGCTGAGCGAGCAGGTCGGCGATGTCTACACGCCGGAGGGCGTGGCCGGGCCGCTGCCGGTGGTGATCATGATCCATGGCGGCGGCTGGATCACCGGCAGCCGCGGCACGGTGGGCTTGCTCGGCAAGGTTCTGGCCGGGGCGGGGATCGTGGTGTTCAACATCGATTACCGCCTGGCCAAGGCGGACCAGCCCGCCACGCGGTGGCCGGCGCAACTGGTGGATGCCCAGCTCGCCGTCCGCTTCGTCCGCGCCCACGCCGCGGAGCTGGATGCCGACCCCACGCATATCGGCGCCATCGGGGACTCGGTTGGCGGCCAGCTCGCCATGTTGCTGGGTGAGCTGCGCAGCATTGTCCCGGGCGACGCCAGCACGCTGTACCCGGACCAGCGACCGGACGTGTCGGCCGTGGTGGACCAGTTCGGGCCGACCGACATCCCGGGCATGGGGGCCGGCGCCAAGCAGAACATAACGCTGCTGTTCGGAACGCCGACGCCGCCCAAGGCCGCGACCGACAAGGCGTCCCCGCTCAGCTACGTGACGGCAAACACTGCGCCGACCTACATCATCCACGGCCACCTGGACCAGGTCGTCCCCTTCCAGCAATCCGAACGGCTGGACCAGGCGCTGCAAGCCCACCAGGTTCCCCACAGCTTCGTGACGTTCGAGGGCGGGCACGGCTACGAGGGCATCAGCCCCCAGGAAGTCAGCACGTTGCAGATTGCCGCGTTCCAATGGCTGTCGCAGCACCTGCGATGAGGCCGCCCCGTGCGGTCCTGCTCGGCCTGGCGCTGGCGGGATGCGCCACCACCCAGCCCGGCCTGCTCGCCGTGAAGCGGATCGATCGCACCCAGTTCGAGGTCACCAGCCACGTGATCGGCAGCCTGGGAGGTGCCGACGATGTGAGAGCGCAGAACGACCGCACGGCCGGGGAGTTCTGCGCGCAAAAAGGCCAGCCGATGGTCGTGGTCGACCGCCACAGCTATGGCGGCGTCGCATCGCAGGACATCCTGACCTTCCGCTGCGGCAATGCCAACGCGCCCCGGGCGAAGGCCCCCGTGGTCCAAGGCAACGTGTCGCCTTCCGTAGCCGTCCGGTAGCGTCGGGGATGTTGGCGGCGTGCCAAATCGACCAATGGCAGCAATGCCGGGTTAGCACAGTGGTAGTGCAGCGGTTTTGTAAACCGAAGGTCGGGGGTTCAAATCCCTCACCCGGCACCGCTCTTGCCCATCAGCCGACCCGTAGATCCTGCTGCCTCACCCCGGATTTGGGCCACAGCCAGCCATAGGGCGGGATCGACCTTGGGAAGCGCTGCGCGATCCGGCCACAGGCCCAGTCATGGATCGGTCCCGGCATGTAGGCATTCAGGTCGATGCCGATCTCGTCGTACGGACTGTCGCCAGCCGTTGCCCAACGATACCACTGCCATACCGGCGTTCCCAAGGCCACGATGGCAATGGCCAGCACGATGGGCCAAAGCTGTTGGAAGCGGGTTCGGGGCTGACGTGTCTGCTGCTGGCTCATGCTCCCTCCGTGGCATAGCAGCCCGGGAAGTCGCAAGCCGCCAGATCGGCATGCCGGCTTGTCGCGTCCGGGCTGGTCCAGCCTTCCCGCACGGCCGCGGCCGTGCCACGGTTGGGCATGCGCCACCTAACCGCACGGTTCCGTTTGCACGTGGTCTGCCTGCTGACCCTGCTGACCGGATCGTCGCTGCCGCTTGGCCACACCGCGAAAGCGGGAGGAAAAACTGACCTGCTCGCCAGCACCGGCAAAGCACTGGAAGATCAACTCGCATGCCTGGTCCCGCCCAAGCCCGGGCTGGCAATCCGGGCCATGTTAAAGGACCGAGTCATCGAGAAGACGAAGTTCGGTGCCGATGGCAGTCCAGTGTTCCGCCCGACCGGCACCGTGACGGTATTCGGCTCCAAGGTGCTGTTTCTGTCCGGGTGGGAAATGGAAGCGGGCCGGGTGCGGCAACCCTTTTCGCGGGGACCGGGCACGATGCCGCCGCTGTTTCTGTCGGTGGTGCTGGATACCGTGCCAGGAAAGGTTCCCTACAGGGAGCACATGGTCCGTGGGGCCGACGGCGTCGCCATCGGCTCGTTCTCCTCCATCGAAGCTACTCATGAGGCCTACAGCAAAGGAACTACAACCATCATCTGCTACGGTGGGTGAGGCCCGCAGGTTGTCGCCACGTCCGCCATCCTCTCCGCTCGACAGCCTGATGTCCCATGTCCTGGCACCGGCCGCTGCGGTCGCCGCCTTGCTCATCCCGGCGGTCGCGATCGCGGCCGACATCGGCGGCACGTGGGCGGGGAGCTACACCTGCAACCAGGGGCTCACGGGGCTGACGCTCACCGTCGACGCGCCCCAAGACGGCGCGGCCAGGGGCGTGTTCCGCTTCTACCAGGTGGACGCCAACCCCGGCGTTCCGGACGGCTGCTTCGCCATGAGCGGCACGGCGGCGGGGGACCATCTCGACCTGCGGGCGGCGGGTTGGCTTTATCGGCCGTGGGGGTACATCACCGTCGACCTGAGCGGCGCGGTCAGCGCAGACGGCACCACGCTTTCGGGGTCGATCTACGGGCCGAACTGCACCACGTTCGAGCTGCACCGCATGGCGCGTGATGTGAGCCCGGAGCGCTGCCGCCTTCCGAACATCCCGGTTTCGTAGCTGGTGACCGGAGCCTCCAGCCGGGAATGCCCCGATGTCTGTTTGTGGCCGGTAGCGCCGTGAGGCCCGGTTGGCGGTACGTTATGGCGGCCGTGCTCGCCGTTCCGCCAAGCATCTCCGTGGCGCAGGCTCGCGTCCAATCCGCTCAAGCCGCATCCGTTGCCATCCCGGGCGGCCGCGTGACCGTTGCGCAGCGCGGCGCACGCACCGTCATTACGCTTCGGATCGCCGCCACCGTGCGCCGCCTGGTGCTGCCGAAGGAGGATGCTATCTACGCCGGCGCAGGGCCGACCGTGACTTTGATCGGCGCGTTGCCCGGCCAGGTGCTGATCCTGCGGCTGGACTACGCCTCCAACCCAAGCGGGAGCGCATATCAATGTGGAGCCGGCACCGAGACCGTCCTGCGGGTGCTCGCCTTGCGCCCCGCCCTGCATCAGACGTTCAGCCAGCGCATCGCAAGCTGCTGGAAAAACATCGACGAGGGTGATCTCGGATGGGATGCGCGCTCCCGGACACTCACGGTGGAGCGCACGACCGTCGATCAAGCGCAGCCCGGCGCTCCAGCGGCGGACCTCCGCACCTACGTTACGAGGTGGATGCGCTGGGCAAGGTGAGTCCCCGGTCAGATTGATCGCCCGGCTCGACGCGCAGGCCGCCACACGCGCTCAGCCCAAATCCTCTTCCAGCACGACGATCGTCACCGCCCAGGACCGCTCGCCTTCCTCGTCCACTTGGTCGACCGTGCCGAGCACCGCATCGCCCACGCGCAGTTGTGCCGTGCCGCCCTGCGTTTCCGGCGGGTCGAGCACGAGGCCGGGGCTGTGCAGCGCGCGGCGCAGGTAGCCCTGGAGGCGGGTGCGGTCGGCTTGCTTGATGCTCATGCTGGAAGATGCTTTCTTTCAACGACCACAGCGGAGCTGCCGTGTCACCGGGGTGACTTGAAGGCGGACGCGGGTTCGGCTTGTGTTGGACGGGGTGTAAACCCGTGACGCCACTACGCAAAGGTTCAGCATGTTTCGCATCGCCCTGCCCACCGCCTTCCTCCTGCTGTCGGGTGCTGCTGCCAGCGCGCAGGGCGACCCGATGGCGATGGCGCATCAGGCAAGCGCCAACCAGATCGGTGTTATGGAGTACTGCCAAAGCAAGGGATGGGCGGACCAGGCGGCGGTTGACGCACAGAAATCCGGCACGGCCAACCTCCCCCCTGCCACGGACCAGAGCGGCGTGGCCGCCGCGGAAGCCACCGGCAAGTCGGGCAGCCTGCTGAACAACGGGCAGGCCACGTCCTTGGCGTCCATGGCCAGCCAAACCCACACCACCGAGCAGGCCTTGTGCGAGAACATGGCGCAATCGGCGAAGAACGTCGCGGCGCAAATGGCAGCGATGCCGAAGGGCTTTCCCACCATGCCGAACGGCATGACGATGCCGGGAATGCCCGCGATGCCCGGGATGCCGAAGACCCAGTAAACGGGGTCGCTACCGGCGCCCCCATCGCCGCTCCAGGAGCAGCGCCAGCAGCAATGCGGCGGCAGTGGGCGCCAGGAATTGGATGGCGCTGCTCCATCCCCAGGAGAAGGGCAGCCATCCCCGCCACCAGAACGGCCCCACCGTGTGCAGCCCGGCGGCGGCCTTCAAGGCGAACTCGTATTCCACCTTCTCCCTGCCCCACCAGAACCCAGCCGACACGGAAGCGGCGATCCACCAGGCCTGCCGCACCCGGGCGGCCTGTAACGGCAGCCCGATGGCAAGCTGGATGCCCAGGCCCATCAGAACGTGCCCAAGCCAAGCATAGGGCGTGAACGCCACACCCAACTGGTTGAGAAGCGTGGTCACTCGATCAAAGGGAGCGTGTCGCTTTCACGGGGCGATCGACGCGATCGCCTTGTCCATCATCCGCGGCCGCTTTGGCGAGAGGCTTCTGCATGCCCGTCATTCCGATCATTCCTTGTTTGCAGGATACGTCCGGCGTGACGGACATTCTGGCAAGCCGCCGGCAGGCCGTGCTCGCGGCGTTCCGCAAGCAGATCGGCTGGTGCCAAAGCCTGGGCTCGCCCTTCACCGCCGCGGTGCTGGCTATCCTGGCGGAGGACCTGGCCGCCGGCGGCGCCACCACGGCGCGCTTTGCCGCATGGCCGACCGACCCGCTGGCCGACGCCCTGCCGCTTCGCCTGGCCGGTGCGCTGCACGCCCTGGTGCTGAACGGCGACTGTCCCCGCCTGGCCGCCTGCTACCCGCCGGCGGACTCCGCCGGTTTGGACGGCGCGGTGCGGATCGCCATGGTGGAGCACGCGGCCGTTCATCGCGGCGTTCATCGCGTCGCCGCCGCAAACCAACGAGATCGGCCGGTCCGGCGTGCTGCTCGGCGGCTTCCTGCAAATCGCCGCGGCCACGGAACTGCCGCTGCGGTTGCTGGAGATCGGCGCCAGCGCCGGGCTCAACCTCGTGTGGGACCGCTACCGCTACCGCCTCGGCGACCTCGAGTGGGGCGATCCCGCCAGCCCAGTGCTGCTGGCGCCCGCCTGGGACGGGCCGCCGCCGCCCGACACCGGCGCGCTGCGCGTGGCGGAGCGCCGGGCCTGCGACGTCGCGCCGATCGACCTGCGGGACCCGGTGCAGCGCCTGCGCCTGCGCGCCTATGTCTGGGCCGACCAGCCCGAGCGGCTGCAACGCCTGGACCGGGCGATTGCGGTCGCGTCCGGCAGCCCGCATTGCGTCGAACAGGCCGATGCCGCCGCGTGGGTCGGTGCCCGCCTGCGCGAATGCAGCCCGGGCCGGGCCACCGTGTTGTTCCATTCCATCATGTGGCAGTACATGCCGGACGCGACGCGCGCCGCGATCGAGGGGGACATCCAACAGGCCGGCGCCGCCGCCACGCCCGGCGCCCCGTTCGCCTGGCTGCGGTTTGAGCCGCTGCAGCCTGAAACCCGCCCGGCCTTGTCCCTGTCGCTTTGGCCCGGCCCGCATCACGCCACGCTGGCACACGCCCATGCCCATGGCAGCGCCGTGCAATGGCTGGGCGCCGCTACGAACCGGACGACCGTCCTGCCATAAGCGCCGCCATGGCGAGGATGCGGTTGGCCTGCTTCAAATGCGGCATGTCCAGCATCTTGCCGTCGATCCCGATCACCCCCACGCCAGGCGAGGCGGCAAAGGCGTCCACCACCTTCTGCGCGAAGGCGATTTCCGCCGCGTCCGGGCTGTAGGCCGCGTTGATCGCCGCCACCTGGTCCGGGTGGATCGCCAGCCGCCCGGTGAAGCCGAGCTGGCGCGAGCGCTTCGAGTCCTCCGCCAACCCGGCCGGGTCGCGGAAATTCACGAACAAGGTGTCGATCGGCTGCACCTCCGCCGCGACCGCGCCGGTGAGGCACAAGGAGCGGGCAAGCTCGAAGGTGAAGGCGTAGCCGCCGGTGGGCGCCTGGTTGGTGCTGGCACCCAGCGCGGCGGCCAGGTCCTCCGCGCCCCAGGTGATGCCGGACAAGCGCGCGCTGCTTCCGGCGTAGCTGCCCAGCGCGAACACGGCCCGCGCGGTTTCGGTGGCGACGGGGATGATCCGGATGCCGCCCGGCACCAGGCCTTCCCGCACCTCCAGCGCGGTCAGGTAGTGCCCCAGCAACACCACATCCGCCGCCGAGTCCGGCTTTGGCAGCACGATGCCGTCCGGCGCGCCGCCGACGATCGCGGCCAGGTCGGGCAAGGCCTTGTCCGTTCCCAACGGGTTGACCCGCACCCATAGCTGCTGCCGCGTCCGGTCCGGCCGGGCATCGAGGTAGCTCCGCACCAGGTCGCGGGCGATTGCCGTGCGATCGGGTGCCACCGAATCCTCCAGGTCGAGGATCAGCGCGTCCGCCCCGGAGGCTTCGCCCTTGCCGAGCTTGCGTTCGCTGTCCCCTGGCACGAACAACAGGGAGCGCAGGATCATGGGACTGGTCCCGATTGCCCGCGCCTGATCCTGCATCCCATACCCCCTGCTTCTTCCGCCAGGCGGAAACCCTGCGGGCGCCGGGCGCGGCTGGCAAGTCACGCGGCGGCTACGGCGGGAACATCGCCCGCGTGTTCGGGTAGCCGCGCAGGCGGTCCAACCAGAAATCCGGCCGGTCGCCGCCCGGCGACAGCGGCGGCACCATCTGCGTCCATTCCCGGCAATCGACCATCACCCAGCGCGTTGCGGTCGATGGCGGCCCGAGCTGGGGCTCGCACCGCTCGTTGGCCACCATGGCGGCGGCCTGCTGCCGGTCCGCGATCCGGTCCTGCCGGGACAGGTTCTGCCAGCGCTCCCACCGCGTGTAGCCGAGCTCGCGGGTAAAGTACATGCGTTCCAGATTGGCCGCGGCATCCACGCTGTGGCCGCCGAAATGGTCCGTCACCAGGGTGGTGAGCGTGGTGTGCCCGACCCGGCCCGCAACCTTGTCGCGGAAGGTGACGGGCTGCACGGACCAGCGGGTGAAGGCGTAGCCCAGGTGGTCCGGGCAGGCGCCGGGCCGCCGTGTGATGCGCGCGACGGTTTGCCCGGTCGGCTGGCTGGCGAAGCTGCGGTCGACCACCACCCAGGCGTCCAGCGGCGTGCAGCGCGGCCCGATAAAGAATTGCAGCCCGGCGCCGCCATCCTCCGTAAGGCCGATGGACGCGGCCTCGGGCGTGAAGAACACGACCTGACCGCCATCGCCGGGGTCGAAGCGGCCGAAGCCGCGTGGCGCGTCGCCGAAATCGGTGGCCTGCACCACCGCCAGCCCCAGCGCGGTGCGCACCGGCACGGAGTCGCTTTGCTGGTAGCCGTCGGGATGGGTGCCGCGGTCAATCAAATCGGCCCAGTCCCGACGGCGGTAAGGCAGCGCCTCGCCGATGCCGAGCTTGCGTTGGCGATTGCACCGCGCCGGACCGTCCAGCGGGCTGACCCCGAACAGCGGATGATCGCCGGCATCGACGCAAACGCTTTCGACCAGGAACGCCCACGCCGCGTCCCAACCCGGCGGCGGCGCGTCCGCGGCCCGCGCAGCGGCAGGCGACGCCAGCAGCGCCGCGACCAGGGCGCAGCGCCGCCAGGCTCGCCCCGCGATACCCAGGCCCGATCGGTCGCGCGTCCCCATCCCTCCAGCGTCTCCGCATCCGCCCGGCAAATGCCGGAACTTTCCCCCGCAAGGGTAGGTTGTTGGCCGGGGCGAACGACCCCGTGGCCGGCGCGGCCGGGCGGAGATGACGATGGCGGACAAGCTCTCACTCTACCAGTCCAAGCGGGACTTCACGCAAACCGCCGAGCCGCGGGGGGCGGCGGGCGTGCAAGCCTCCGACCGCCTCCGCTTCGTGGTGCAGAAGCACGACGCCACCCGGCTGCACTACGATCTGCGGCTGGAACTGGACGGCGTGTTCAAGTCCTGGGCGATCACCCGCGGCCCGTCGCTGGACCCGCACGACAAGCGCCTGGCGGTCGAGGTGGAGGACCACCCGCTGGATTACGGCGATTTCGAGGGCACGATCCCGAAGGGCCAGTACGGCGGCGGCACCGTGCAGCTATGGGACCGTGGCACCTGGGCGCCGGAAGGCATGACGGCGGAGGCCGGGCTGGCATCGGGCGACCTGAAGTTCACCCTGGACGGCGAGCACCTGCACGGCAGTTGGGTGCTGGTGCGGATGAAGGGCTGGTCCGGCAAGCGGGTGAACTGGCTGCTGATCAAGCATCGGGACGCGCACGCGCATGAAGGCGACGCCGACGCGCTGCTGGCCGATGACCGCTCCGTCGCGTCCGGCCGCCCGATGGCGGAGATCGCCGCCGGCACCGGGCGTGCGCCGACCCCGTTCATGGCCAACACGGCGGCGGCCGTGGCGAAGGACGCCGTTTGGGATTCCTCAAAGGGCCTCGCCCCCGGCCTGCGCGCGGCAGGCAAGACGACCCGCAAGGCGCCGGCCCGGGCCAAGCCCGCGCCCGCTGCCATGCCGGACTTCATCGAGCCGCAGCTCTGTTATTCGGTGGAGCGGCCGCCGTCCGGCGCAGGCTGGCTGCACGAGATCAAGTTCGACGGCTACCGCGTGCAGTTGCGCGTCGCGGGCGGCAAGGCCGTGGTGCGGACGCGCAAGGGCCTGGATTGGACCGGCCGGTTCGGCGCCGCGATCGCCGGGGCCGCCGCCTGCCTGCCTGACTGCATCGTCGATGGCGAGGTAGTGGCGTTGGACGATGCCGGAGCGCCGGACTTCGCCGCGTTGCAGGCCGCGCTAGCGGAAGGGGATACCGACCAGCTCGTGCTGTTCGTGTTCGACCTGCTGCACGCCGGCGGGCAGGACATCCGGCCGCTGCCGCTGCGGGAGCGCAAGGCCCGCTTGCAGGCCATGGTGGCGGCCGTGCCGAAGAAAGCCGCGCCGCTGCTGCGCTACGTCGACCATTTCGAAACCGGCGGCGACGCCATCCTGCACTCGGCCTGCCGCCTGTCCTTGGAAGGCATCATCTCCAAGCAGGATGCCGCGCCCTACCGTTCGGGCCGCAGCGAAAGCTGGACCAAGGCGAAGTGCCGCTCCGGCCACGAGATGGTCATCGGCGCGTGGACCGACACGGCCGGCAAGCTGCGCTCGCTGATGGTGGGGGTGAACCGCGGCAACCATTTCATCCATGTCGGCCGGGTCGGCACCGGCTTCGGCGCCGCGGTGGCGGCGCGCCTGATGCCGAAGCTCAAGGAGGCGGCGGCGGCCAAGAGCCCATTCACCGGCCCGGGTGCCCCGCGGGGCGCCGCCAACATCCACTGGCTGCGCCCCGAACTGGTGGCGGAGGTGCAGTTCGCCGGCTGGACCGCGGACGGCCAGGTGCGCCAGGCCTCGTTCAAGGGATTGCGCGAGGACAAGCCCGCCGCCGAGGTCGTGGCGGAAACACCCGCTCCTGCGGCGGCAACCGAAACGCCGGCGCCGACGGTGAAGCGCGCGCCCAGCCGAGCCGGGCGTGCAACGGTGATGGGCGTGTCGATCTCCCATCCGGACAAGGCGCTGTGGCCGCAGGCCGGGCAGGATGGCCAGCCCGTCACCAAGCTCGACCTGGCGGCGTATTACGAGGCGGTGGGGCCGTGGCTGCTGCGCCACCTGAAGGGCCGCCCGTGCTCCATCATTCGGGCGCCCGACGGCATCGATGGCGAAACATTCTTCCAGCGCCACGCCATGCCCGGCTCGTCCAACCTGGTGGAACTGGTCAAGGTGACGGGCGACCATAAGCCCTATCTGGAGATCGACCGCGTGGAGGGCCTGGCCGCCGTCGCCCAAACCGCGGCGCTGGAACTGCACCCATGGAACTGCCAGCCGTTCCATCCGGACGTGCCCGGCCGCCTGGTGTTCGACCTCGATCCCGGGCCGGAGGTTGAGTTCTCCGCCGTGATCGGCGCCGCCAAGGAGGTGCGCGACCGCCTGGATGCGCTCGGCCTGGTGAGCTTCTGCAAGACGACGGGCGGCAAGGGCCTGCACGTCGTGACACCGCTGGAAAGCGTGGAGAACGGCCCGGACTGGGCGAAGACCAAGCTGTTTGCACAGGCGGTGTGCCGCGCCATGGCAGACGCGGCGCCCGACCGCTACGTCATCAACATGGCAAAGAAGCTGCGCACCGGGCGGATCTTCCTGGACTATCTGCGCAACGACCGCCTGGCCACCGCAGTGGCGCCGTTCTCCCCCCGGGCACGGCCGGGCGCCACCGTGTCGATGCCGCTCACCTGGGGGCAGGTAAAGGCCGGGCTGGACCCACAGACTTACACGATGCGCAGCGTGCCCGGCCTGCTGAAGAAGACCAAGGCGTGGGCGGAGTATTGCGACTCCGAACGCCCCCTGGCCGCGGCGATCGAGCGGCTCGGCCCGCAGCGCTAGAAACGGGGCGCGTCAGGCGCCCCCTTACTGCCGTGCCTGTGCCGTGCGGCGGATGCGCTTGAAGCCCCGGGTCAACGCCCAGGCCACCAGCGCGATTACCATGGCGCTGGTGGCGAACAGCAGCGCGTCGAGCCACACCACCCGCGGCTCGGCGTCGGAGGTCGCCCGGCTGAGCAGGATGTTGGCGACCGGGCTGAGGATGCCCGCCACCGGCACGGCGATCCACCAGCGCCGGATGAAGATGCCGGCGAGCAGGCCGAAGAACCAGGACGGCGGAAAGCCAATCGCTTCCGGCATCTGCCGCATGAAATCTATCAGCGCGTCCATGGCCAGGCCTTGACGGTTACAATCCCGATCTTGGTCGCTTCGCCGTCCGCTTCCATTAATAGTTTACCCCATTTTCGCAGTTAGGCTGACGGGAGAACGGGAAGTAGGCCCCCCCTGTTACTTATGTCCCGTCTTCGATTGCGCACGAAAGCGCTGATCGCACCCGTGCTGTTCGCGTTGGTTGCCGCCTTCATGATCGGTTCGGCCGTGCAGCAGTACCGCGACAGTCTAGAGTTGGAGCGCGTGCGCCAGATCAGGGCAGTGATGCAGTGGGCCATCGCCGTGCTGACCGATTTGGCCAGTGCCGAGCAGAGCGGGCGGGTCAGCCGGGAGGAAGCGCAGGCAAGGGGCCGCGCCGCGCTCGCGCAAGTACGCTTCAACGAAGCCGACTACATGATCGCCATCGATGGGGACGGCGTCTACCAGGTCCATCCCAATCCGGCATGGGCGCACGTGGCGCACAATGACTTGCCCGAGCTGCCGCACACCATGACCGAGCGGACCCTGCACGACCTGAAGACCAGCCCCGAAGCGGTCTACCGGGTCACGATCGCTCGCGTGACCGGTGGGGCAGAGCGGTCGAAGATCAACTACGCCGTCATGTTCGAGCCCTGGCATTGGGCCATCGGGACCGGAATATACATCGACGACATCGACACCGCCGTGTGGCAGTACGCCATGCATCTGGGCGTCGTGTCGCTGGCCGCGACCGCGTTCACCTGCCTGGTCAGCTGCCTTGTGCTGCTGGAGTTCGACAAGGGCCTGAGCGGCGTGCTGGACGCGATGGCGCAGATGCAGGCCGGCCAGCTGGATCGCTCCGTCCCGGGTGAGCGGCGGCGGGACGAGGCCGGGCGGGTGTCGCGCGCATTGGACCGGTTCCGGATCAGCTTGCGGGAAGCCAACCAGTTACGCGCGGGCCACGTGGCAACCATGGCGGCGGCAGCGGTCGAGCAGCGGCGCATCATGGCGCAGACCGCGGACGCATTCGAAGAAAGATCCGCATCGTCGCCTCCACCGTGTGCGACGCGGCAGCGCATCTGGAAGCCACGGCGCGCCGCCTGCAGACTGCGACCGGTGCGGCGATCGACAATGCGAGGGAAGCCAGCGTGGTCGCCGATGCGGCGAACGAGAACGTCCATTCGGCAGCCCAAGGCGTCGAGCAGATGTCGAACTCCATCGAAGACGTCACCTTGCGGGTGGCGGACGCGGCGACCACCACGCAGGACGCGGTGCTGCAGGTCGAGTGTTCCGGCCGCATCGTGCGCAACCTGGCGCAGACCGCGGGACGGATCGAGGAGATCGTGGCACTGATCCAGACCATTGCGGGGCAAACCAACCTGCTCGCCCTGAACGCCACCATCGAGGCCGCGCGGGCCGGCGCGGCCGGGCAGACCTTCGCCGTGGTGGCGGGGGAGGTGAAAGCGCTGGTGCTGCAAACCGCGCGCGCGACGCAAAGCGTGCAGGGGCATATCCACGCCGTGCAGGCCGACACCACCGCGGCCGTGTCGGCCTTCAGCGACATCGAGCATTCGATCCAAAAGCTCAGCGGCGTCGCCCGCCAGATCGATGAAGCGATGGGCCAGCAGACCGACTCCGCGCGGCAGATCGCCTCCAACGTGCAGCACGTCTCCGACTCCTCCGCCAACGTGTCCGGACGGCTGACCGCGGCCTCCGCCGGCGTCGGGGAAGCGGCGCAATGCGCGGACGATCTGCTGCGATCGGCGATGCAGTTGACGGCGGTGTCGAACGTGCTGGGGGTCGAGATGGACCAGTTCCTGGCCGGGCTGCGGGCCGCCTGACGCCGAGGACGCGGCGTTCCGCGGCTGGATCAGCCGAGCGCTTCCGCCGCCTTCATCACCTCCGCCGCATGGCCCGGCACCTTCACCTTGCGCCAGATGCGCGCGACCTTGCCCGCCTTGTCGATCAGGAAGGTGGAGCGGTCGATGCCCATGTAGGTCCTGCCATACATCGACTTCTCACCCCACGAGCCGAAGGCCTCCGCCACGCCGGACGTATCGGACGCCAGCGGGAAGCTGAGGGAGAACTTCTCCGCGAACTTCTCGATCGGCTTCATCGCGTCCTTGGACACGCCGATCACCTCGATGCCGATCTTGCCCAGCGCCGGCAACGCCTCCTGGAACGCGCAGGCCTGCTTGGTGCAGCCCGGCGTGTCCGCCTTCGGGTAGAAATACAGCACGAACGGGCGGCCCTTCATCGCCGCGAGGCTCACGGTGCGGCCGCCCGTCGCCGCCATGGTGAAGTCCGGGGCATCCTCGCCTTCCGCCACGCTCATCCGATTGCCCCCACCCGTGCAATGAACACCGCCCGCACCCGGGCAGCGACGTCGCGCACCCTGGCACGGAACGCGTCCGCGTCAACAACCCCGGTCGCCTGGAACAATGCCTCCGCCGCGGCGTCCGGCAGCGTGTCGGGGGGGCGGGCGCCGACGGTGATGCGCAGCATCCCCTGGATCGTGCGCCACAGCCGGTCGGCTTCGCGCAGGGTTGCCGTTTGCGCCGGGTCCAGCGCGCCGGCGGCGGCCAGGCGGTCGATCGCGACGTGCACGGTGGGCGCCGGGCGCGCCGGCGGCGTCAGCAGCAGCGCGGTTTGCACGATGAACTCCACCTCCACCTGGCCCCCCGGCATCAGCTTGACGTCCCACGGGCCGTGCGCCGGCAGGTCGCGCAGCATGCGGGTGCGCATGGCGGCGGCGTCGCCGCGCACGCTCGCCACGTTGCCGGAGTCCAGCGCGTCGGCGATGGCACCCTCCAGCGCCCGGCACAGCGGCTCCGGCCCCGCCACCACCCGTGCGCGGGTGAGCGCCATGCGCTCCCAGGTCCAGGCATCCGTGGCGTGGTAGCGCCGGAACGAAGCCAGGCTCACGGCCACGGGACCCTTGTTGCCGGACGGCCGCAGCCGCATGTCCACCGCATACAGCGCGCCGTCCACGCCGGGCGCGGTCAGCGCCGCCACGACGGCATGGGCGGCGCGGATGTAGTACTGGCTGGGCGGCAGCCGCCGCGGGCCATCGCTTTCGCCCGCCCCGGGGGCGTGGTCGTAGATCAGCATCAGGTCCAGGTCGGACCCGGCCATCATCTCCCGCCCACCGGCCTTGCCCAGCAGCACGACGGCCAGCCCGCCGCCTTCCACCGTCCCGTGGCGCTCGGCATGCGCGGCCAGCACGCGGGGGAGCAGCACGGTCAGCGCCGCATCCGCCAGGGCGGTGCGGCGCAGGCCGGCCGCGTCGGCATCCAGGCGGCCTTCCATCTGCGCCACCGCCAAGCGGAACTCCTCCCCGCGCACCGTGCGGCGCACGATCGCCGCCGCATCGTCCAACCCGCGGGCGTCGGCGAGTTGGACGCGGAGCAGGGCGGCCGGGTCCGCCTGCCCTTCCTCGGGCGACAGCAGCCCTTCCAGCGCGGCGGGAACCTGCGCCAGGTGGTCCGCCAAGGACGGCGCCGCGCCCAGCACGGAGGCGATGCGCGCGATCAGCAGCTTCTGCCGTTGCAGCAAGGACAGCACGTGCACCCCGCCGTTCAGCCGGCTGAACAGGCTGTCGGCGCGCATCAGCGCCAGGTCTGGCTGGCGCTGCTCCGCCAACGCCCGCAGCAGGCCGGGCAGTACGGTTTCCAGCAATTGCCGGGCCCGTTCGGAGCGGAACGCCCGCGGCCCACCAGCCCGCCAGGCGCCGATCGTCGCCAGCACGCGCTCGGGCTCGGCAAACCCCATCGCCCGCAAGGCATCGGCGGAGAGCGGCGCCGGAGCCCCACGGTCCGGGCTGTCGAACAGGGCGGCGTCCTGGTGGCGGACCACCTCCATCTGCGCCAGCAACGCGGTGGCGAAGGCCAGGCCGGTGTCATACCCCATGAACCGGGCGAACCGTTCCACCCCGGCCGCGTCGGCCGGCAGGCTGTGGGTTTGGCGGTCCGCCACCATCTGCAAGCGGTGCTCCACCGTGCGCAGGAAGCGATACGCGACCTGCAACAGATCCGCCGCCCCGCGGTCCAGGTGTTCGGCCGCCACCAGGGCGTCCAGCGCGCCGGCGGTGGTGGGCACGCGCAAGGCCGGGTTCCGCCCGCCCCACACCAGTTGCATGGTTTGCACCGCGAACTCCACCCCGCGTATGCCGCCTTGCCCCAGCTTCACGTCGTGCCCGGCCAGGCGCGCCACCGGGTCCGCGGCATCGCCCAGCGCGGTGACGTGGTGGTCGTCGAACCGGCGCTTCATGGCGCGGATGTCCGCCACGGCGGCGAAGTCCAAATGCCGCCGCCACACGAAGGGGCGGATTTCGCGCAGGAAATGCTCGCCCAGCGCGCGATCCCCGGCGACCGGCCGCGCCTTGATCATGGCGGCGCGCTCCCAGTTCTCGCCCATGCTTTCGTAGTAGGCGAGCGCCGCGGGCAGGGCCATGGCGGGCGGCGTCGCCCCAGGGTCCGGCCGCAGCCGCAAGTCGGTGCGGAAGACGTAGCCGTCCGCGTCGCGTGCCTCCATAAGGGTGCAGACATCCCGGGCCACCCGGGTGAAGACGGCCCCGAGCCCGGCCTCGCAATCAGGGTGGCGCGCGGGGTCGTAGATCAGGACGAGGTCGATATCGCTGGAATAGTTCAGCTCGCGCGCGCCCAGCTTGCCCATGCCGAGCACGGTGAAGCCGCTTTGCGCGAGGCTGCGCCGGCCGGGCGGCAAGCGCAGGGCGCCGCGGTCCCGGGCCGCGCGCAGGGCGAAGGCGACCGCCGCGTCCAGCGCCGCTTCCGCCAGGGCGGACAGTGCGCCGGTGACGCGTTCCAGCGTCCAGGCGCCGCCGATATCGGCAATGGCGCTTGCCAGGCCCAGCCGCCGCTTCGCCCGGCGCAGGGTCGCGGCCAGGGTCGCCCGGTCCGCCTGCGCGGGGCTGCGCGCGATGTCGCGCAGCGCGGCCGCCACCACCGCGTCCGGCCCGTCGCGGAACAGGCGGCGCACCGTGGCCGCTTCGCGCACCGCCAGGTCGGACAGGAACGGGCTGTTGCCGCCCAACGCGCGCAGCATGGCCGTGGCATCCGGCCGGCGCAGCAGCCGCGCCTCGGCCGCCCCAACCGCCGCGAAGCGTTCCAGCAGGCGCTCGGCCGCGTCCGGGTCGGCGGGGCTGGGCCAGGCGCCGGACGGTGGGGTGAACGCAGCCATGCCGCCGATTCTGCCCGTGCGCCACGCCCGGTCAACCGGTGCTGAAACTGGCGCGGGCAGCATCCCGCCTGCTCACCCTGCTGGTGGCGATCGTCCTCGGCACCGGGGTGCTGGTGCTGGTGGTCGCCGGCGGCTTGTTTTGGCGGCTGAGCCAGGGTCCGCTGGACGTGACGGCGGTGGCCCGCCGCGTGCTGCCGCTGGTCGACCCGGACATCACGGCCGGCCAGGTCACCCTGGCGCTGGACCAGGGGGGCGGCGAGCGCGTCCTGCGCGTCAGCGTCACGGACGCGGCGCGGGCCGCGGCAGGCGGGCGCCCGGCGGACACGATCCACGACGCGACGGTGGCCTTGCCCTTCACCGCACTGCTGTCCGGCCAGGTCGCGCCGGAGGATGTCGTCGCCAGCGGCGTGCTGCTGCATGGGCGCCGGGCGGGTTCGGGCAAGCCGGGGGGCGGCGATCCGCTGCACCTGCTGTCCCGCCTGAACCACGTCGCGCTGTCCGACGTGCGGCTGGTGGTGGCCGACGGGGCGCTGGGGCAGAGCTGGCAGGTGGCCGTCGCCACCGCGGCGCTGGATCGCCAAGGCGATGGCAGCCTTGCCGGCAGCCTGGCGGGCACGGCGTCGGTCGCCGGCATGTCGGTGGCGTTCACCGCCACGGCACAGTCGGCGGCCGCGGCATCCCGGCTCCATTTGGCGCTGTCCCCGGTGTCGCCGGCGGCGCTGGGCCGCGCGATCCCGTCGCTGGCGGCGTTGCAAGCCCTGGACGCGGCCGTCGCCGTGCAGGCGGACGCAACGTTCGGCGCGGACATGGCGCTGGCGCACGCCACGCTGCATGCCGAGGCCGGCCCGGGCGTGGCAAAGCTCCCGGCGCAGGGCGGCGGCGTCAGCCCGGCCAAGTTCGATTCTCTGACGTTGGACGCCGACGGCACCCCCGCCCACGCGGCGGTGCAGGCATTGCGCGTGGTGCTGCCGTCGCCGTCCGGCGCGCCACCCTCCTCGCTGGTGCTGTCGGGCACGGCGGACCGGGCGGGCGGGCGGTTCCAGGCCCGCCTCGCCGCCACGCTCGACCACGCCGCCTTTGCCGACCTGCCCGTGTTGTGGCCGCCTGGCGTGGGCGGCCACGCGCGCGCCTGGCTGACGGAGAACCTGACCGCCGGCACCGCGCATGACGGCCAGATCGCCTTCGCCTTGGCCGGGTCGGAGGATGGCGGCGACATCGACCTGACGGAAGGCAGCGGTTCGGTGACGGGCGACGACGTGACCGCCTGGTGGCTGCGCCCCGTGCCGCCGCTGGAACACGGGCATGCCGTGGTGACGTGGCAGAACCCGGACACGGTGCAGATCGCCGTCGCCGTGGCGAAACAGGCGGCCCTGGCAATCAGCGGCGGCAGCATCCGCATCACCGGGCTGACGGGCCAGGACCAGGTCGCCGCCATCAACACCGACATCGCCGGGCCGCTCGGCACGCTGTTCACCCTGCTGCGCCACCCGCGCCTCAAGCTGTTGAGCGCGCACCCGGTGCCGATCACCGCCCCGTCCGGCGCGGTGACGGCGCACCTGACGGTGCAACTGCCGTTGGATTCGAAGGTGTCGGTGGACCAGGTCGCGATCCACGCCAGCGGACAGCTGGCGAACACGCATCTGGGGGCGATCGCCGCCGGACGCGACCTGGACCGCGGCCAATTGGCGTTCGACGTCACCAATGACGGGCTGAAGGTGGATGGCACGGCGCAGCTCGATCACATCCCCGGCAAGCTCGCGGTCGAGATGGATTTCCGCGCCGGGCCGCCCAGCCAGGTGGTGCAGCATGCCGCCGCGACGCTGCGGGTGGGGGAGCGGGATGCCCGGGCGGCCGGGCTGGCGGCGATCGGCCTGGATGCCGGCACGCTGGTGACCAGCCTGGACTACGCCGAGCGGCGGGACGGCGGCGCCACCCTGCGCGTGGCGGGGGATCTGCGCGAGGCCGGGTTCAAGACGCCGCTTGGCTGGTCCAAGGCGGTGGGCACGCCCGGCCGGTTCGAGGGCGAGGCGCTGCTCGCCGGCGGCAAGCTGGTCGGGCTGGAGCGGTTGCGCGCGGAAGCGCCCGGCTTGTCGGTGGAAGCGCGCAGCGACCTGGTGGCGGGCGTTCCCGCGATCGTCCACATCCAGCGCGGCGAGATCGGCCGCAGCAGCGCGACCGGCACCATCACGCTGCCCCGGCGGGAAGGCGAGCCGTATCAGGTGACGCTGTCCGGGCCGCGGCTGGACCTGGAAGGCCGGCTGAAAGGCGCGGCCACGCCGGCGCCGGCCGAGGCAGGCGGCAGCGCCCCGGCCCGGTCTGGCACGCCCTTCTCGGTCGATCTGCGCTTCCAGCAGGTGGCATTCGGGCCTGGCCGGTCGCTGGGGCCGGTAAGCCTGACCGCCCGTGGCGAGGGCGGGCGCCTGATGACGGCGCGGCTGGTGAGCGCCGGCCCGGAGCAGGTGCAGGCGGATCTGGTTGCCGGCTCCGCTGGGCGGAAGCTATGGGCCACCGTCGACGATCTCGGCCAACTGCTGCGCAACACGGATGTGGCGACCGAGGTGACGGGCGGCGCGCTGATCCTGGACGGCAGCTTCAACGACCACGTCCCCGGCAGCCCGTTCGATGGCACGGCCGACCTGCGCAACTTCCGGGTGCGCGGCGCGGCGACGGTGGGCAAGATACTGCAAGGGTTGACACTGTATGGCCTGGTGGACGCCTTGTCCGGGCCGGGCTTGGTGTTCGACCACCTGGCCTCGCCCTTTCGCCTGACCGGCTCGGTGCTGGAGGTGGAGGACGCCCGCGCCTACAGCACCTCGCTGGGCGTCACGGCGACCGGCCGGCTGGATTTCGGCCGCTCACGGCTCGACCTGAAGGGCACGATCGTGCCCGCCTACTTCTTCAACGCCTTGCCGGGCCGGGTGCCGTTGCTCGGCCGCCTGTTCAGTCCGGAAAAGGGCGGCGGCGTGTTCGCGGCCAATTACACGCTGCGCGGCGCGTTGAGCGACCCCAGCGTGACGATCAACCCGCTGGCCGCCCTCACCCCGGGTTTCACCCGCCACCTGTTCGACCTGTTCAAGTAGCCGACCGGCGCAGACCGGGCCGATGGCCGGTCGCACGCGGCGTCGCAGCATCGTCAACCCCCGTGAACACGTTTGGAATTGCGTTTCCACCGCTGTTCGGGCAATCGTCGGCACATGGACGGAATAGACCTTACTTCGGCCGAACCCACGACCCGCGGTTCGCGGTACAGGCTGGAACTGCCGCACCACAAGCGGCCATCCTGGGTGCGGCGGCATCTGAAGCTCGCTTTGTTTATTTTGTGCGTGCTCGTGCCGACGGCGATTGTAACGGTTTATTTCTTCGGGTTTGCTTCCGACCAGTACGTGTCGGAAGCCAAGTTCGTCGTCCGCGGCGAGTCCATGCAAACGCCGGGGGCGTTGTCCACGCTGCTGCAAAGCACGGGGATGAGCCATGCCGAGGAAGACACCTACGCGGTGCAAGACTACATCATGTCGCGCGACGCATTGCGGCAGCTCATCCAAAGCCAGGACATAAAGGCGGTCTTCGACCGTCCCGAGGCGGACTGGCTGTCGCGCTTCCCGGTGTTCACCTGGCGTGCCACGTTCGAGCATTTCTACGACTACTACCAAAACCACGTCGAAGTGCTGCTCGACTCGACGACCGGCGTTTCGACCATCACCGTCAAGACGTTCCGCCCGCTCGATTCGGAGCGTGTCGCCCGGGCGCTGCTGAGCGCCGCGGAAGCCCTGGTCAACCAGATGAACGAGCGGCAGCGTGCGAATGCGATGGGGACCGCGGGCAAGGACGTGGCCTTGGCCGAAGCCCGCGTGCAATCCGTTGCCAAGGACATCGCAGAATTCCGCAACCGCGAAGCACTGCTCGACCCTACCAAGCAGGCCGTGCCGATGCTTACGGCCATCAACGAGCTTCAAACGCTGCTGTCCCGGACCAACCTGCAAATCTCGCAGCTCGTCACGTCCACCCCGCAAAGCCCGTTGATCGCTGACTTGCGGCGTCGCGCCGCCGCTTTGCAGGGCCAGATCAACGATGCGCGGTCCAAGGTGACCGGCGCCGACACTTCGCTGGTGCCGAAGATCACCGCGTTCGACACGCTGGAACTGCAGCGGGTGTTTGCCGAGAAGCAACTCGCTTCGGCGATCACCTCGCTGGAGGCCGCCCGCTTGCAGGCGGAACGGCAGCAGCTCTACCTGGAAACCATCGTCCAGCCGAACGTGTCTGACTACGCGGCCTATCCGAAGCGCTTCGCATCCATCGCGGTCGTGTTCGCCAGCTTCCTGGGCCTGTTCCTGATGGCGTCGCTGCTGATCTCCGGGGCGCGGGAGCATCGGATCACCTAACGGTCGCTTGAAGCCGGAAGAGGACTGCGCCGGGTGCTCCGCTGCGTTGACATCGTCAAGGATTACAAGGTTCACCGAGGTTACCGCCGGGTTCTGAACCACATCAACTTCGATGTGCAACGCGGTCAGAAGCTCGGCATCCTTGGGCGCAACGGCGCCGGCAAGTCCACCCTGATCAAGATCATCGGCGGGGTGGAAACGGCTACTTCCGGCCGGGTTGAACGGGACATGTCGGTATCCTGGCCACTCGCCTTCAGCGGCGCGTTCCAGGGCAGCCTGAGCGGCATCGACAATCTGCGGTTCATCTGCCGCATCTACGATCTCGACTATGGGGAAACCCGGCGCTTCGTCGACGACTTCGCCGAGCTGGGTCACCAGATGCGCGAGCCGGTGAAGACCTACTCCTCCGGCATGCGGGCGCGGCTGGCCTTCGCCTTGTCGATCGCCATCGAGTTCGAATGCTACCTGATCGACGAAGTCATCATGGTCGGCGACGCCCGCTTCTTCGAGCGCTGCAAGTCAGAGCTTTTTTCGAAGCGCAACGACAGGTCGATGATCCTCGTCTCGCACGACATGAACTTCATCAACGAAGTCTGCGACAGCGCGGCGGTGATCCATGACAGCGTGCTCACCATGTGCGGCAGCGTGACGGAAGCGGTCGAGTTTTATCACGCGCTGTGACGCAGGCCGACCGCCACAGCGCGTGCCCTGATCAGTTCACGACCGTCTTTGCCTCGATGCCCGGCGTCACGAAGGTATAGATGAGCTGCAGGAACTTGTAGAGCTGCACCGTCGGCGCGTTGGCGATGTAGATCACGTCCTTGTCCTGCATGGTGAACTGCTGGATCGCGAAGAAGGTCTGCGGCTGGCGCATGTTGACCTGGTAGATCACCGGCGTCCCGGTCGGCAGCGCGCCGGGAGTGACAGGTGGGCTGAGCACGGCGGGGGTGCCGGGCGGCGTCAGGCCGAGCGTCCGCAGGTTGTTCGGCCGCTCGTAGCGGAACAGGAACACGGCCTCCGGGTTGGCGCGGTTGTCATCCAGGCCACCGACCCGGGCCACCGCCTCGGCCAACGACACCGTGGCGGCGTCGAACGGGATCTGCGCCACCCGGCCGGTGGCGCCGAAGGACAGGAAGGAGCGTGGCAGGTAATCGACCTGGATGCGGTCGAGCGGCTCCACCGGGATGTTTTCCGACGGGATGGTCTGCACCCGCGTCAACGACGTGGTCGCTTCCTGGCCGTGGCGGTTCACCTTCACCAGCGTATCCTGCGGGCTGTGCGTCGGCCCGCCGGCGAGCGCCACGATGTCCAGCAGGTTTTCATGGGCAAGCGAGAGCGGGATGCGCCCTGCGTTCCGCACGTCGCCGGAAATATAGACGACGTTGCTGCCGTTGGTGACCAGGCTGACCAGCACCTGCGCCTGCGACGCCTTTTCCGCCAGGCGGCTTTCGATCAAGCGCTGCACCTGGGTGGTGGTAAGCCCGGCCACATGCACTTCGCCCGCGTAGGGGACCATGATCAGGCCGTTCCGGTCGACCTGCAACCGCGGCAGGCTCTCGGCCGTCGACCCGGTCGGGGCCGCCGCAGTGGCATCCGCGTCGGCCGGCCGACGCGGACTGAACAGGCCGCTGCCCGCCTCGTAGATCGAGATCGCCAGCACGTCGCCCGGCCCCAGCCGATCGACGGCGGCGTTGGAGCGCAGCCGGTCGATCACGTTCAGGGATTGCTCCGGGCGGTTGCGCAACTCGGTCACGACCGCCGGGGTGAGGTTGACGAGCTGGATGCCGAGCGGGTTCTTCGGCGACGCCGTGCCGTCCAGGACCTGGCCATTGCTGGGGCCGGATGTCGGCAAGGCACTGCAATCGGTCAGGATCAAGGTCAGCAACAAGGCGGAACGGCAGGCAAGCCGTGTGGCGGAATGGGTCATAGGTGCTAGAGGCTCGCCCCGTATGTCATCAACACCGCTCGATCGACGGTCTGCGGAAGGCTTTATGGAAGCCCCGGGCAGCGCGCAAGATGCTGCGGCGCCGTGCGTGGGCGTGGATCACCGGCTGATCGGCCGGGCGCAGGGCACCGGGGCCTCCACCTATGCCGGCGCGCTGCGCCAGGCCGTTGGCGCAGCCGGGTTTTGCCTAAGCGAACTGGTGGATTCGGCCCCGGCGATCCCGATTTCGCCCGGCCGGCTGTCACGCTGGACCGCGGCACTTTCCCCATGGGCTGTGGCCCCCAGGCCGCATCCGCACGGGCTGCTCGCCCCCGACGTGTTCCGCCGCGCCCAGGTGCATTTCGACATCTACCGCCGCTTCCTGCGGCTGCGGCCGGGTGCCCCGCCTAGCCTGATGCATTGGAGCTACCCGCTGCCCGTGCATTTGTCGGGCGTGCCGAACCTTTACACGATCCATGACCTGATCCCGCTGCTGCGGCCGGACCTGACGCCGATCGCGCAGACGCGCAGCCGCCGCATGCTGCATCGCCTGCGCCAGGAAGCGACCCATCTGGTCACCGTGTCCGAAACCTCCCGGCGGGAGGTCATCGCCACCCTGGGCTGGGACGCCGACCGGGTCACCAACACCTTCCAGCCGGTGCAGCCGCCCGATTGGTCACCGCAGCAGGCCGCCGCCGCCAGAACGGCGGGCACGGCGGCCGCCGGCGTGGCCGAACAAGACTACTTCATCCATGTCGGCACGGTGGAGCGGCGCAAGAACGTCGGCCGGCTGATCGAGGCCTACCGCGAAAGCGGCGCATCCCGCGCGTTGGTGCTGGCTGGCCCCGACGGCTGGCATGCCGCGGCGGAACTCGCCGCCGCCGGTGACCTGCTGGTCGCCCCGGGCGAGGCGGCGCGGCAGGCGGCGGGGCGGCCCCGGGTGATCCGGGTGGGCTGGATGCCGCGCGAGGCCTTGCTGGGCCTCATCCAGGGTGCCGCGGCGTTGCTCGCCCCGTCCCTGGCGGAGGGGTTCGGCTTGCCCGCGGTGGAGGCGATGGGCCTTGGCACGCCGGCGCTCACCAGCCAGGCAGGGGCGTCCGCGGAAATCGCCGGCAACGCGGCGCTGCTGGTCGACCCATACGATGTGCGGGCAATGGCCCAGGCCTTGGTCGCGCTGGACCGGGATGCCGGGTTGCGCGCCCGGCTGGTGCAGGACGGGCTGCCCCGCGCCCGGCTGTTCTCGGCCGAGGCGCACGCCCGGCGCCTGGCCGCGCTGTACGGCAGGATACTCGAAGATTCTGCCCGAACGGGCGTGTGATCGGTCAGCCGCCGCCGCGACGCTCAGCTCGCGTCGTCGTGCTCCGGGCCGCCAGTGTCCGGATGGGCGATCAGGTTCGCCTTCACCGGGTCGGAGGGCGCCGCATTGGGCTCGGACGTGTCGACCACCACCACCGTCTGCCCGGCCAGCGGGCTTGGCGTGACGTGCTTCGGCAGCAGGGCGGCGAACCGGCGGTCGTCCCGTGCGGCTTCCCACAGCTTGGCGTCGATCAGGCCCGAACGGTCCAGGAAGCTGTTGAAGCGGGTCGGGATGCGGATGCAACCCTCCGAGTCCCAACTGCCGAGCCGCGGCTCCAGCACGGAAGGGTCGGTGGCATGCATTTCCATCCGCACGGCCATCAGCGCACGCGGCGTGCGCCAGTCATCCGTGGTTTGCCAGCCGAAATCCCACACCCGCATGCCGCGCACGCCGATGCCGCGAATGTGGTTCTCGTTATACGTGCCCTGCGCGCGGTAACCGAGAATGCCGGCATCGTTGGTGAACACGCCCACCGGCGTGCGGAAATGCTCCTTGCGGCCCGGCTTGCCGGTGCTGACATGCACGGAGCCGAGCGGCTCCAGCGCCGCACTGCCGGGCGTGGCCACCGTCACCCAAAGCCGTTGCACCTTCGGCGAACGGTCAACCACCAGTACGACCTGCAGCGTGTCCGGCTGGGCATGCGCC
This sequence comes from Acetobacteraceae bacterium, assembly GCA_965199555.1. GTDB lineage: Bacteria > Pseudomonadota > Alphaproteobacteria > Acetobacterales > Acetobacteraceae > LMUY01. The sequence goes on from CBDASJ010000009.1 coordinate 142,662, forward strand.
CGTTCCATCAACGTGCGGGCCGCGGCAAGCGCGGCGTGGGTCAACGGCGGCGCATCCGGCAGCAACGTCCCGGCAAGCGAGCCACGCATGTCACCCATCAGCGCATCGACATCCGTGCGCTTCGGTGCCCGCGGCGGCACCCCGACCGGCGGGACGAGGGGCAAGACCGTCGAGTTCATCACCAGGGTCACCGGCGGCGGTGACACTTTCGACGCCTGTGGCCCGACGGGCAACGGGATGGCGGTCGCAGCAACGCTGGTGGACTTGGCTATGTCGGGGGCCAAGGAGGCAGCGGCGGCCTGCCGCCCGTCCGGACGCAGCCCGCAAGCAACGCAGCCGAACAACACCGGCAGCACCGCAAGGGCCAGGACACCGCAGGTCTTGAAGGACATCAGCGACTTGCCCCCTTGTTGCGGCCGCGGTCGACGGCAGCATCATGCCAGCTTCTCGGCCCGGGGGCGATATCGCGAACGGGGCACGAACGGGGTTTGTTGTTGTTGTTGCCGATCGGTCACACCAGGTGATGCGCGGCAACATCAATCATCGGAGGCGGCGGGCGCGCTGCATGGCTTGTCCCAGGCTGGCAAGCGCATCGTGCAACGCGCCCTGCGGCAGCCCGGCAATGATCGGCGGTGGCTCCGGCGGCAGCGGCTCCGCGGGCGGCGGCGGCTCCGGCCGGGCCGCTGCGTCCTGGACGAAACGCAGCCGCTCCACCGCCACACGCCCCAGATGGCGGTTAACCCGCGCCAGCAGCTCACCGGACATGTGCTGCAACTCCATGGCGATCGGGCCGGAACAGCCCAAGGTGAGCGTCGTTCCCGTCAGCCGCTTGGGCACCGTCACCGCGGCCAGGGCTGGGCCGACAATGGCGGTCCAGTCCGTCAGGATCTGCGCCGTGGCCGGGGAGCGGCGGCGGAAGGCGGGCCGGGTCAGCCCGGCCACCAGCCCGCCGACCGGGCGTGGACCCCACACGTGCCGCTTGTCGCCAGTGCCGTCCGTCGCCATACCGTGGCCGTGCCTCCCCAACCGATAGCCCCGGCGGCCGACCTGCTCGCCTGGTACGACCGCCACCGGCGCCAGATGCCGTGGCGCCACCCACCCGGCGAAGCGGCGGACCCGTATCGCGTGTGGTTGTCGGAGATCATGCTCCAACAAACCACCGTCGCGGCGGTGATACCGTATTTCCAGCGCTTCGTGTCGCGCTTTCCAACCGTCGCGGCCCTGGCGGCGGCCGAGGAGGCGGAGGTCATGGCGGCCTGGGCCGGCCTCGGCTACTACGCCCGGGCGCGCAACCTGCACGCCTGCGCCAAGCAGGTCGCCGCTGGGGGCGGGTTCCCGCGCGAGGTTGCCGCGTTGCGGGCGCTGCCGGGCATCGGCGCCTACACCTCGGCCGCCATCGCCGCCATCGCGTTCGGCGTCCCCGTGGTGCCGGTCGACGGCAACGTGGAGCGGGTGGTCGCCCGGCTGGCCGCCATCACGGTGGCGCTGCCCGCCGCCCGCGTGCCGATCGCGGCGGCGGCGGCGGCGCTGGCGGACGATGCGGCAGCCCGCGCCCGCCCGTCCGATTTCGCCCAGGCGCTGTTCGACCTCGGCGCGACGATCTGCACGCCCGCCAACCCCGCCTGCGCCCTGTGCCCGCTGATGCGGCCCTGCCTGGCCCGCGCCGCCGGCCTCGTTGCCGAGCTGCCGCGCAAGGCCGCCAAGAAGCCGCGGCCGACGCGGTATGGCGCGCATTTCTGGCTGCAGGACGCGTCCGGCTGCGTTCTCTTGCGCCGCCGCCCGCCGCGCGGCTTGCTCGGCGGCATGACGGAGCTGCCCGGCACGCCGTGGCGCGCCACCCCCTGGAGCCCGGCGGAAGCGGAGGCGGCCGCCCCGGTCCGCGCCACCTGGGTCCCGATGGGCCAGGCGCGCCACGGCTTCACCCATTTCGAGCTGCTGATCGACGTGTACGCCGCGACCGTCCCGGCTATCGAGGCCGACGGGTTCCTGTGCCCGGCCGACGCCCTTGGCGGCGAAGCGCTCCCCACCGTGATGCGCAAATGCGTCAGCCTCGCGCAAGGCGGCGTCCTGTCGCATCCTGCATCCGTGGCGGACCGCACGGGGAGTGGCATGGCATGACTGAACCGAATTGGGCGACGGCATCGGGCCGGTTCCAGCTTGGCGACCTGGCGCTGCAATCGGGCGCGACCCTGCCGGGGGCGGTGCTGAGCTGGAAAACGCACGGGACCTTGGCGCCGGGGCGCGACAACGTGGTGGTGTACCCCACCAGCTACGGCGCCCAGCACCCAGACCTCGAATGGCTGATCGGGCCGGACGGGGTGCTGGACCCGACCCGCTGGTTCATCGTCATGCCGGACATGTTCGGCAACGGCCTGTCGTCCAGCCCGTCCAACACGCCCACCTGGCCCGGCCTGGTCACGCCGCGGGACAACGTGCTGGCGCAACGGCGTCTGTTGCAGGCGCAATGGGGCATCGAGCGGGTGCACGCCGTGTATGGCTTCTCCATGGGGGCGATCCAGGCCTACCACTGGGCGAGCTGCTTCCCCGAAGCCGTGGCCCGCGCCATCGTCGTGTGCGGCAGCGCGCGCACCGCCGTGCACAACCGGGTGTTCCTGGCCGGGCTGCGGGCGGTGCTGGAGGCGGCGCCCGAGCACGAGGGCGAAGGGCGGTTCCGCGCGCCACCGTTGGCCGCGTTGCGCGCCTTCGGCCGCATCTACGCCGGCTGGGGGCTGAGCCAGGACTTCTATCGCGCCGGCCTGCACCTGTCCGCGTCCGGCGCGCCCGACCTGGACACCTTCTTGCGCGTCGATTGGGAGGACCGGTTCGCCCAACGCTCCGCACCCAACCTGCATGCGCAGCTTCGCACCTGGGATGCCGGCGACATCGCCGCCGACCCTCGCTACGGCGGCGACTTGCCGGCGGCGCTGCGGGCGATCCAGGCGCGGGTGCTGCTGATGCCCTGCGAAACGGATTTGTACTTCCGGGTGGCCGACAACGCCGCGGAGCTGGAGCACCTGGCGCATGCGGACATGCGGCCGATCCCAAGCATCTGGGGCCATCGCGCCGGCAGCCCCTCCACCAACCCGGTCGACCTCGCCTTCCTGCGGGATGCGGTGCGGGCGTGGCTTGGCTGATGCACGCCCAGGTCGCGGCCAAGCAGGCGGCGCTGGACACCCTACGGTCCCGCGCCCCCGGCGGCTTGCGGAACTTCGAGCAATCGCACGACCTCGAACTCACCTACACGTCGAACGCGATCGAGGGGAACAGCCTTACCGCGGTCGAAACCACCCTGGTGGTCGAGCAGGGGCTGACGATCGGCGGCAAGAAGCTGCGGGATCATCTGGAGGCGATCGACCTGTTCGAGGCGCTCGGCTGCGTGCGGCACCTGGCACAGCGAACCGGCGCGATCACGGAAGCGGACATGCGCAACCTGCACCGCCTGGTGTTGCTGCGATCCGCCCCCGACATCGCCGGGCGCTATGCCGACCAAGGCCGCTTCGTTCTGGTCGACGGCGGGCGCCACGCCTTCCCAGCCCCGGCAGAAATCCCCGCGCTGATGGGTGACCTGGGTACTGGCTCGCCGGTGCGGTCCCGTCGCCCGAAACCGCGTTCGCCGCCCATCTCCGGCTGGTCCGCATCCATCCGTTCAACGACGGCAATGGACGCACGGCCCGATTGCTGATGAACCTGGTGCTGTTGCGGGCCCGGTTTCCGCCCGTGGCGATCCGCCTCGAGGATCGGGCGACCTATCTTCAAGTCCTGCAAAGCGCCGCTTCCGCCGAGGGGCGGCGTCATTATGACGACCTGATGTTCCAGCGCCTGGACGCCACGTTGGACGAGTACCTGGCAGCCGGATCGCAGGCAATCCGCTGAGTAGCGGCTACGTCAGCACCTGATAAGGACCGCCGCGCGCCAGGGCCGCCTGGTAGGCAGGCCGGGCGTGGATGGCGGCCAAGTAGGCGGAGATGCCGGGGAACGCGTCCGTTCCTAGCCGGGCTGCCGCGGCCTCCAGCGGATACGACATCATGATGTCGGCGATGCTCAGCTCGCCGCCGGCCAAGAACGGCCCGTTGCCTAGTTCGGCCTGCACGTAACCCAGCATGGTGGCAATCTGTCCGTCCACCCGCTCCAGCAACGGCGCCGCCGCGGCGCCCAGCCGCCGGAGATACAGCTTCAACAGCAGCGGCGTCATGGCCGAGCCCTCGGCGTAGTGCACCCAGTAGGTCGCCCGGCGCCGCTCCATCGCACCGGGCGGGCGCAGGCCGCCATATTGCTCGGCTAGGTATTCGACGATGGCGCCGGATTCGGACACCACCACCCCGCCATCCTCGATCATCGGGGATTTGCCGAGCGGATGCACCGCCTTAAGCGCGGGCGGCGCCAACATCGTTTCCGGATCGCGTTCGTAGCGCACGACCTCGTACGGAACGTCCAGTTCCTCCAGCATCCAGAGGATGCGTTGGCTGCGACTGTTGTTGAGGTGGTGGACGATCAGCATTGCGCCGCGTGCCGCTCCAAATCCTCCAGGCTGCAATGATGCAGCGCACCCTCCTCCGTCGCCTCCAACGTCACCAGCGGCGCGCAGCCCGCATCCAGCGCTTCCTGCCAGCGGGGCGCGCACAGGCACCAGCGGTCGCCCGGTTGCAGGCCGGGGAAGCCAAACTCCGGCCGCGGGGTGGACAGGTCGTTGCCACGTTCGGCGCTAAACCGCAGGAACTCCGCAGTCATCACGGCGCACACGGTGTGACTGCCCACATCTTCCGGCCCGGTGTTGCAGCAGCCGTCGCGAAAGAATCCGGTCAGCGGAGTGCTGGAACAGCTTTGCAGCCGCCCGCCCAGCACGTTGCGGCCGGGTGCGCGGCCGCCCGTCTCGTCAAATGGCATGGTTTGGCCGCTCCAAATTGGGCAGGAATGCCGTCAGCAGCCCGATGGCCGGCAGAAAGGCGCACAGGCGATACACCGCCTCGATCCCGACACCGTCCGCCATCTGGCCCAGCACCGCGGCGCCCAGGCCGCCCATGCCGAATGCGAAGCCGAAGAACAGGCCGGACACGGTGCCGATGCGGCCGGGCATGAGCTCCTGCGCGTAGACCAGGATGGCGGAAAAGGCGGACGACAGGATCAGCCCGATCGGGATCGTCAGCACCACGGTCCAGAACAGATTGGCGTAGGGCAGCGCCAGGGTGAACGGCAGTACGCCCAGGATCGACACCCAAATCACGTATTTGCGGCCGATCCAGTCGCCAATCGGGCCACCCGCCAGCGTGCCGATGGCGAATGCGCCCAAATAGATGAACAGATCGACCTGCGCGTCCTGCACCGGCACATGGAACCGGTCGATCAGATAGAAGGTGTAGTAGGTCGATAGGCTGGCGGTGTAGAAATACTTGGAGAAGATCAGCACCAGCAACACGCACACCGCCTGCACGACGCGGCGCTGCGGCAGCGCCGTGGCAGCCGGGGCGGCGCGCCGGGTGCGACCGCGGGTGCCGGCAATGCCGGCATACCAGCGCCCGACCCCGTACAGGATGCCGATGCCCAGCAGCGCCAGCATGGCGAAGATGCCGACGCTCCCCTGGCCGCGCGGCATGATGATGAACGCGGCGGCCAGCGGCCCGATCGCCTGCCCGGCATTGCCGCCCACCTGGAACACGGATTGCGCCAGCCCGTGCCGCCCGCCGGACGCCATGCGCGCCACGCGTGAGGATTCCGGGTGGAACACGGACGACCCCATCCCCACCAGGCCCGCGGCAAGCAGCAGCATGGGATAGTTGTGCGCCTGCGACAGCAGCAGCAGCCCGACCAGCGTGAAGCCCATGCCGGCGGACAGCGAGAACGGCATCGGCCGCCGATCGGTGAAGGTGCCGACCACCGGCTGCAATAGGGATGCGGTGATCTGGAACGTCAGCGTCAGCACGCCGATCTGCGCGAAGCTGAGGCCGTAATTCTCCTTCAACAGCGGGTAGATGGCCGGGATCAACGACTGGATCAGGTCGTTCAGCATGTGGGAAAAGCTGATCGCCAGCAGGACAGGCAGGACCAGGACGGAGGTTGGGATGCTGAGCTTGGCCGGCAGCGGTTCGGCGGCAGCCACGCGGACGTTCATGCCAATGCTCCGGCCATCATCGCTCCATCAGACGCCGAGGCGCCGGCTTTGCAGTAACTCGCAGGCGATGATCCGCCAGGACCCGTCTGCTTCACGCTCCATCGTATACCGCGCCGTGTAGGGGAGGCCATCTGGCCCGATCAATTCCACGTTCTGGACGATGCCGTTTTCCGTCTGCCCTAGCGTGGAGAACTCGACGGAATGTGGGCGGTAAACAGGGGGATAGCCACGACGGACCATGGCCATGAAGTTGTCCGGCGTGCCGAAGATGCCCTGGGTTGACGGAGCCGCATAGCCGAAAGCCCTGGCCGCGTCGTCATGCTGGAATGCCGTGATCTGGTTGGTGATCACCGACTGGATCGCTGCCTGGTCCGATGCGGAGACCGGCGCCTCGTCCGCGCGCGCAGGCATGGCCAGGCAGGCGATCAACAACGTCGCGGCCACATGGATGCGCATGACGGCGGTTCCCCCATTCCCAAGACATCACGGTCAGCCGACCCCCGCCAAGCGGATCAGCGCCAGGCTGATCAGCAGCAGCAGGACTAGCGAGGCGGTGACCGTCGCCGTCACCCGCGCCCCCGCACGCGCCACCACGGCGACGTCGACCCCCAGCCCCAACGCGGCCATGGCGATCACCGTCAGCAGGTTGGCGACAAGCGCGACCGGCGCCAGCACGACGCCAGGCACCACCCCCAGCGAGCGCAAGGCGGCCAGCAGGAGGAAGCCGATGATGAACCACGGCACCAGCTTGTGCAGCGGCGGCCGCTTGCCGACCGTGCCGCCGCCCCGCAGCCGGGCCGCGCCGAGGGACAGTGCCAACACCACCGGCCCCAGCATCAGCACGCGGACCAGCTTGACCACCGTGCCCATCTGCACCGCCACCGCGCCGACCGACGCCGTTGCCGCCAGCACCTGCGGCACGGCGTAGACCGTCAGCCCGGCCAACACGCCGTATCGCAACTGGTCCAGCCCGAACACGGGCGCGGCCAGCGGCAGCAGCACCACGACGGCCACGCCCAGCACGGCGGTGAACGCGATGGAGGACGTCACGTCCCGGGCGTCCGCGCCGATCACCGGGGCGACGGCGGCGATGGCGGAATTGCCGCAGATGGAGTTGCCGCACGCCACCAGGATCGCCAGCCGCGCCGAAAGGCCCAGGGCGCGCCCCATGCCGTAGCTGGCGAGCAGCGCCACCGCGACGGTGCAGGCGATGCCGATCAACAGCGTGCCGCCGATGGCCTGCACCGTGGCCACGCTGATGGACAGGCCAAGCAGCACCACGGCCACTTCCAACAGCATCTTGGCGCTGAACCCGATGCCGGGCTGCCAAGCCTTGCCGGGGGTCCAGGCGGACCGCACGGCGGTGCCGACCAGGATGGCAAGCACCAGCGCTTCCAGCCAGGCACGCCCGAACACCGCGACTTCGGCGCGTTCCAGCAGCCAGGCGACGAGCGTCACCGCCAGGCACAGCAGGATGCCCGGCAGCTTGCCGCCGGCGACGGAAGGCCAGAAGCGCGGCGAAGGGACGGCCTGCGGCTGTGACATGGCAGCCAATATGCGCGCCGCCCTTTGTTCCGGCCAGCCACCACATGATCGCGGCCATCGGCGCAGGGTTGTGCCGTATGTTGCGCTGCACCATGTTCGGGCCATGGAAATCCCCGGCCTGCCCAAACTGCGCATGAACCTGGCCGATCTGACGAAGATGCGGAAGTCCTGGACCGGGCTGATGCCTACGATGGGAAAGGCCGCCGCCGATGACGGGATGCTGGAGGAGGTGGCCGCGTTCGGCGACAATCCGGGCAATCTGCGCATGCTGCGCTTCGTGCCGCCGGGCCTGCCGCCGGGCGCGCCGCTGGTGGTGGTCCTGCACGGCTGCACGCAGCACGCCGCGGGTTTCGCCGAAGGCACCGGGTGGTGCACGCTGGCGGCCCGCCACGGCTTCGCCGTGCTGCTGCCGGAACAGTCCCGCTCCAACAACCACAACACCTGCTTCAACTGGTTCGAGCCCGGCGACGTCACCCGCGGCGCCGGCGAGGTGGCGTCCATCCGCAGCATGGTGGCGCACATGCAGGCGGAACGGCGCATCGACCCGGCCCGCGTGTTCGTCACTGGGCTGTCGGCCGGCGGCGCCATGACGGCCGCGCTGCTGGCGACCTATCCGGACGTGTTCGCGGCCGGCGCCATCATCGCCGGGCTGCCTTATCGATGCGCCGCATCGATCCCGGAAGCGCTGTCCGCCATGCGGCACTGCCCGGCGCACGCGCCGGAACACTGGGGCGACCTGGTGCGGCGCGCCAGCCCGACGCCGCAGCGCAAGCCGATCGTTGCCATCTGGCACGGCGACGCGGACAGCACGGTGTCGCTGGACAACGCGTCCGCGAGCGCCAAGCAGTGGTGCGACGTCCACGGCCTGCGCCCGCAGGACGGCGTGGACGACCGGGTGGACGGCATGGCGCACCGCGCCTGGCGCGATGCCGGCGGCACGGTGCGGGTGGAGATGTACACCGTGAAGGGCCTGGCGCACGGCGTGCCGATCGACCCGGACGCCGCGGGCGACCGCGGCGTGGGCAAGGCGATGCCCTATGTGCTGGATGTCGGCGTGTCCGCCACCTGGCAGATCGCGCGAAGCTGGGGATTGGTGCCGGCCGGCAGTGTGCGGCAAGCGCGGGAGGCGGTGCGGGCTTAGGGCCCTATCCGAAGGGTTACCTGGCAATCCCTCTCCCGCTGGCGGGAGAGGGCAGGGTGAGGGTGGACGACCCGGCGGTATCCAGTTGCAAAGTTGGAGCGCAACCGGGCGGCGCCACCCTCACCCCGACCCTCTCCCGCCAGCGGGAGAGGGAGAACCGTTGAATGCGACCGCACCGTCTTCGTCGGGAAGACAGCCTCGAGAGGATCAGCCTCAGCGCGGGGACAGCACCATCACCATCTGACGGTTTTCCATGCGAGGCATCTGCTCCACCTTGGTGCGCTCGTCCATGTCGCCGCGGATGCGTTCCAACACCTTGATGCCGATGTCCTGGTGCGCCATTTCGCGCCCGCGGAAGCGTAGCGTCACCTTCACCTTGTCGCCCTCGTCGATGAAGCTGTGCATGGCCCGCAGCTTCACCTGGTAGTCGTTCTCGTCGATGTTCGGCCGGACCTTGACCTCCTTGATCTCGACGACCTTCTGCTTCTTCTTGGCTTCGTTCTTCTTCTTCTGCGACTCGTACTTGAACTTGCCGTAATCGAGGATCTTCACCACGGGCGGGTCGGCGTTGGGGCTGATCTCGAGCAGGTCGAGCCCGACGGCCATGGCCCGCAGCATCGCGTCCCGTGCGCTCATCACGCCCTGCATCTCGCCTTCGGCGTCGATCAGGCGGACCTGCGGGCTTCTGATGTCCTCGTTGACGCGGGGGCCGTCGCGGCTAGGTGCGGCGGCAGTCATGGGGCCTCTAGCTATTGTGGTCTCCTGTCACTGTTCTGATATTCCGTTGCTTGCCCGGGCTGACCGAGCAATATCGGGCGGCGTTGCCTCCTGGGCAAGCCCGTCCAGCGCGGCATCGAGCGAAAGCACCTCCTGCGCTTGGCCGCCGAGCCGGCGCAGCGCCACGGTGCGGTTCTCCGCCTCCTTGCGGCCGACCACCGCGATGATCGGCACGTGCTGCAGGCTGTGCTCGCGTATCTTGGCGTTGATCTTCTCGTTGCGCCCGTCGACCGCGACGGACAGGCCCCGCTTGCGGAACGCCGCCGCCACCTCCTCCGCGTAGGGCTCCGCATCGGTGACGATGGACGCGACGACCAGCTGCACCGGCGCCAGCCACAAGGGGAAGCGCCCGGCATATTGCTCGATCAGGATGCCGAGGAACCGCTCGAAGCTGCCGAGGATCGCCCGGTGCAGCATGACCGGCCGCTGGCGGGAGCTGTCATCCGCGATGTAGCTGGCGTCCAGACGCTCCGGCAGCACGAAATCCACCTGCAAGGTGCCGCATTGCCAATCCCGCCCGATGGCGTCGCGCAGCACGAATTCCAGCTTCGGACCGTAGAACGCGCCTTCGCCGGGATTGATCTCGTATTTGACGCCGGCCAGCGCACAGGCCTCGCGCAGCGCCGCCTCCGCCTGGTCCCAGGTCGCGTCGTCGCCGACCCGCTCCGTCGGCCGGTCGGCGAACTTCACCCGGAAGCTGTCGAAGCCGAAATCGCGGTAAACCGAGGCGAGCAGTTCCACGAACCGGACGGTTTCCGGCGCGATCTGCTCCGCCGTGCAGAAGATATGCGCATCATCCTGGGTGAAGCCGCGCACCCGCATGATGCCGTGCAGCGCGCCGGATGGCTCGTAGCGGTGGCAGGCGCCGAACTCCGCCATGCGCAGCGGCAGCTCGCGGTACGAGCGCAGGCCGTGGTTGAAGATCTGCACGTGGCAGGGGCAGTTCATCGGCTTCAGCGCCAGGGTGCGCTTCTCGTCCTCCACATGGGCCACGAACATGTGCTCGCGGTACTTGTCCCAATGGCCGGACCGCTCCCACAGCACGCGGTCCACCAGTTGCGGCGTCTTCACCTCCTGGTAGCCGGCCGCGTCCAGCCGGCGGCGCATGTAGCTTTCCGCCGTGCGATACAGCCGCCAGCCCTTGGGGTGCCAGAAGATGGAGCCGGCCGCTTCCTCCTGGATGTGGAACAGATCCATCTCGCGGCCCAGCCGGCGGTGGTCGCGGCGCTCCGCCTCCTCCAGTTGCAGCAGGTAGGCGTCCAATTCCTTTTGGTCGCGCCAGGCGGTGCCGTAGATGCGCGTCAGCATGGCGTTGCGGTGGTCGCCGCGCCAATACGCGCCGGCGACCTTCTGCAGCTTGAATGCCGCGCCCACGTCGCCGGTGCCGCGCATGTGCGGGCCGCGGCACAAATCTATCCAGTCGCCTTGTCGGTAGAAGGTGATGGTTTCGCTGGCCGGCAGGTCGCGGATCAGTTCCGCCTTGTAGTGCTCGCCGCGTGCCTCGAAAAAGGCGATGGCGTCGTCGCGGTCCCGCACCTCCCGCTCGAACGGCGCGTCGCGGGCGATGATCTCGCGCATGCGGGCCTCGATGGCCGGGAAGTCGTCCGGCGTGAACGGCTCGTTGCGGGCGAAGTCGTAGTAGAAGCCGTTCTCGATCGACGGGCCGATGGTGACCTGTGTCCCCGGATACAGCGATTGCACCGCTTCCGCCAGCACGTGGGCCGTGTCGTGGCGGATCATGCCCAGCGCGTCCGGGTCCTTGCGGGTGACGAACACGACCGCGGCGTCCGCCTCGATGCTGCGGGCCAGGTCAGCCAACTGGCCGTCCAGCTTCATGGCGATGGCGGCACGGGCCAGGCCCGGCCCGATGGCGGCGGCCAGCGCGGTGCCCGTGACCGGCCCGTCGAAGCGGCGCACGGAACCGTCGGGCAGGGTGATGGCGGGCATGTCAGAGCGCTTCCAAAGGGATAGGCGACCGTCCATGGACCTGTGGGAGGGCGGCTGCAACCCGTTGCACGGACAGATCTGCCAAGTCCGCCGCGGCCAGCACCGTCACGTCACCCCGCGGCCGGGTCAGCGCCGGGTCGCTGCTGTCGGAGAACAGGGCGATCGTGGGAATGCCGAGCGCGGCGGCCAGATGGGTCGGCCCGGTGTCGTTGCCGACCGCCAGCGCGGCGCCGCCCAGCACGCCGCCGAGCTGGAGCAGCGTGGTGCGGCCGGTGAGGTCGATGGCGGCCGGGCAAGCGGCACGGATGACGGCGGCGTGGCCGGCATCCTCCCCGGTGCCGACGACCACGGGGGTTTGGCCGCGCGCGGCGAGCAGGGCGGCCAGTTCGCCGAACCGCGCCGACGGCCACCGCTTGCGCGGCCGATGCGGCGCCGCGCCGGGAATAAGGGCGGCGTAACGGTCTCCCTCTCCCGCTGGCGGGAGAGGGTCGGGGTGAGGGTGGCGCCGCCCGGCGACAACCGCGCGAACGAACTCCTCCGCTGGCCGGCCATCCTCACCCTGCCCTTTCCCGCCAGCGGGAAAGGGTTCTGCGGGGGGGGCGTTGCTTAACCACCCGAAATCCGGGACGGGAAACCGCGTCAAGCCGGCCATAACCAATTGCTCGCGCTGGCGCTCCAGCGTGTGCATGCGGTCCCGCGCCGGGTTGGCGTGCGGCAGGGCGCAGCCGGGGGCGATGCCGGACCAGACCGGCCGGCCCGCCAGCCGGAAATACCAGCCGGAGCGGCTGGACGTTTGCAGGTCGTACACCCGGTCGAACCCGCGCAACGCGCGCCGCAAGCGCAGCAAGGCGGGGATGTGCCACGGCGGCGCCCTCGTATCCGTCACCACCCGGTCGAACCACGGCGCCGCCCGCGCCAGGCCGGCAAAGGCCGGCGCGGTCAGCAGGGTAATCTCCGCGCCCGGGTGCTGCGCGCGAATGGCGGCGAACGGCCCGAAGGCGAGCACGAAATCACCGAGCGCGCCCAGCTTGACGACGAGGATGCGTGTCACGCCACCAACTCGCGATACACCTCCAACGTCGCCTGCTGCATCGCCGCCGTGGTGTAATGGGTGCACACGCTGCTGCGCGCCCGGACGGCGAGGGCATCCCGCTCCGCCGGGTCCAGCCGCAGGATGGCGTCGATGGCGCTGGCAAGCGCGGCCGGGTCGGACGGGCTGACGCGCCAACCGGTCACGCCGTGCTCCACCGTTTCCGCGGTGCCGCCGGCGTCGCTGACCACCACGGGGCGGCCCATGGCCTGTGCCTCGATCACCGTGCGGCCGAACGGCTCGGGCTCGATCGACGGGTTCGCCACCACGTCGGCCAGCATCAGCGCCGCCGGCATGTCGTCGCAATGCCCCACCAGCCGCAGGCGGTCCGCCACACCCAGCGCCTCCGCCCGGGCGATCAGCTCGCGGCGGAAGCGGACGCGGCCCTGCTCGGCGCCCACCAGCACCAGGCCCACATCGCGGCGCTCCAGCCGGGCCAGCGCTTCCAGCATCACGGCGTGGCCCTTCCACCGCGTCAGCCGGGCGGGCAGCATGACCACGGGTGCGCCATCCGGCAGCCGCCATTCCCGCGCCAGCCGGGCAATGCGCTCGCCGCTGACGGAGCCGGGGTCGAACAGCGCCGTGTCCACGCCGCGCGGGATCACCCGCAGGCGGGCCGGGTCCACCTGGTGGCGCGCCTTCAACCGGGTGGCGACGAACTGGCTGATGGCGATGATGCGCTCGCCGCGCGCCATGATCGCGTTGTAGCGCCGCTTGCCCGGCGCGTTTTCCTTGTAGACGCCGTGCCAGGTGGTCACGAAGCGCGCCCCCGTGCGGCGACAGGCGAGCCAGGCGGACCAGGCCGGCGCGCGCGAACGGGCGTGCACGATGTCCACGTCGGCGGCGCGGATCAGGAAGGCGAGGCGCGCCGCGTTGCGCCAGATGCGGGCCGGGTTCTTGGACGCGAGCTTCAGCTCGATATGCGTGCCGCCCGCCCGCTCCACCGCCGGGACCAGCCGGCCGCCGGCGCTGGCCACCAGCGCGGAGCCGCCGGCGCGTACGATCGCCTGCACCATTTCCACCGTGCCGCGCTCCACCCCCCCGGTTTCCAGCGAGGGCAGCACTTGCAGCACGGTGAGGGCTAGGTCGTCGGACATGCGGGACGCGCTATACCACCAACCACGGGGTGGACGGGAGAGGCTGAATGGAACGAGGGCGGATCGATAACGGCGCTGGCGTCGAACTGGCGTGGCAGCGCCTGCCGGGCCGCTCGCCTTGCGTGGTGTTCCTGCCCGGCTTCCGCAGCGACATGACGGGCGACAAGGCGACGGCGCTGGCGGAGTGGTGCCGCGCGCGCGGCCAGGCACTGCTGCTGCTGGATTATTCCGGCCACGGCGCCAGCGGCGGCACCTTCACCGACGGCACGATCGGCCGCTGGACCGCCGACGCCCTGGCCGCGATCGATCGGCTGACGCAAGGCAACCTGGTGCTGGTCGGCTCGTCCATGGGCGGCTGGATCGGGCTGCTGGCGGCGCTGGCGCGGCCGGAGCGCGCGGCCGGCTTCGTCGGCGTGGCGGCGGCGCCCGACTTCACGCAAGCGCTGATGTGGGACACGATGATGCCCGCGGAACGCGCCACGCTGGAGCGCGACGGTGTCCTGCACGTGCCCAGCGCGTATGGCGAGCCGACGCCGATCACTCGCGCGCTGATCGAGGACGGCCGCAACCACCTGCTGCTCGGCGACCCGATCCCGCTGCGCTGCCCGGTGCGGCTGCTGCACGGTCAGGCGGACGCCGACGTGCCGTGGGAGATGTCGGTGCGGCTGGCGCGGCAGATCGAAGGCGCCGACGTGCAGATCCTGCTGGTGAAGGACGGGGCGCACCGCATGTCGCGGCCGGGCGACCTCGCCCTGCTAAGGGCTGCCCTGCTGCCCCTGCTCGGCGGCGAGGATGGCGCGTAGCCCTTCGCGATAGCTGGGATAGCGCCAGCGCCGGCCGAGCGCCGCCTGGGTCCATTCGCTGCGCACCCGGCGGTTGTCGGCCCAGAAGGAGCGCGCCATCGGGCTCATGGTCGGTTCGACGGCGGCGAAAGGCTGCAAGGGCGGCGGGTCGCGCCCGAGCAGGCGGGCCGCTTCGGCGATCACGTCCGCACTGGCGGCCGGCTCGTCATCCGCACCGTGCAGCACCCGAACACCGGGCGGCCGGGCCTGGCCGATGGCGGCCAGCAACGCGCCGGCGATGTCGTCGCGATGGATGCGGCCGAACAGGTGGCCGGGCTTGTCCACCCGGCGGGCACGGCCGGCGCGAACCTCGTCCAGCACCGAGCGGCCCGGCCCGTAAATACCGGCCAGGCGGAGCAGGTCCACGGCGGCGCCGGGCCGGGCGGCGGCCCAGGCCTGCTCGGCGGCGACGCGGCGCCCGCCGCGCTCGCCCGACGGGGCCGGCTCGGTCGCCTCGTCCACCCAGCCGCCGCCGCGGTCGCCATACACGCCGGTGGTGGAAAGATAGCCGATCCAGCGCAGCGCCGGGGCGGACGCGATCGCCGCCGCGTGGCGTGCAAGCACCGGGTCGCCGTCCGCGCCGGGTGCCGCGGTCGCCACCACATGGGTGGCGCTGGCCAAGGCGGCCTCCGGCGCGTCGAACGGCGCCAGCGCCACACCCGGCGGCGGGGACCGGTCGGCCTGCCGCGACACCTGCGTCACCGGGATCGCCGCCGCGGCCGCCGCGCTTGCCAAGGCCGCGCCCGTGTAGCCGAAACCGAAGATCACGAGCCGCATGGCCGGGCTGTTCCGCTTGAGTTGCCCGGCGCGCCGGCTGCCGGGTAGACTAGCACGATCATGAACCAGCGTGCGGCAGCGGTGATCGCGGGGTGTGTCCTGCTGCTCCTGGTGGGTGGCGGCACCGCGTGGGAACTGCACGGGTCCGAGCCGGCGGCGAGTGACGCGGATGACACGGGCGAGGTGCTGCCCATCCCGCCCGTGCCGCCCCGCATCGCCGAAGGCCCGGATTACGAGCGTTGCATGGGCATGCTGGCGAGCGACCCGGAAGGCGCCAACACCTTTGCCGACGCGTGGCAGGCCACCGGGGGCGGCGAAGGGGCGGACCATTGCTTGGCGCTGGCGCAGGTGCAGCTGGGCGACGTGCAGACCGGCGCCGAGATGCTGGAAAAGCTGGCCGGGCGCAGCAAGGCCCCTGCCCTGGCGCGGGCCACCGTATATGGCCAGGCGGACCAGGCGTGGCTGATGGCCGGCGAACCGAGCCGCGCGCTGGGGGCGGCGACGCTGGCGCTGATCCTGTCGCCCGACGACCCTGACCTGCTGATCGACCGCTCCATCGCCGCCGCCACGCTGGGCCATTACGAGGACGCGGTGGACGACCTCAGCCACGCGCTGGAGCTGGACCCGAAGCGCGCCGACGCCCTGGTGCTGCGCGCGGCGGCCTGGCGGCATGAAGGGCATCTGGACCTGGCGCAGGACGACGTCGACCGCGCCCTCGCCAAGGACCCGGACAACCCCGAAGCCTATCTGGAGCGCGGCATCCTGCGGCAGCGCCGCGGCGACCGCACCGGCGCGCACAAGGATTGGGTGCAGGCCGAGGCACTGGCCCCCGACTCGGCAACGAGCGACCTGGCGGAACAGAACCTGGCGCTGCTGGAAGCGGGCCCGGATCGGCGCTGAGCGGCCTGGCGCGGCCCACCGCGCCATCCGGTATGCACACGTAACGGTGAGCGACCCTGGGCAAGCGGCAGAACGGCAGCACCTGGGCTGCTGTTAACCACGAAGGGATTCCGCATGCCGCAGTTCGACGCCACCATCAAGCACATCAAGGACGGGGTGAAAGGCTTCACCGTCGCCGCCGCGACCAAGAACATCGAGGGCTGGGAAGCCACGCTGGAGAAGATCGACGCGCCCGGCGTGAAGACAATCATCAAGGATCTGGAAAGCCTGAAAAAGGCCCTCCATGCCAAGGAGATCAACGGCGACACCGTCCGCAAGCTCGTTGCCAAGCTCGGCAAGGAGACGGTGACGATCGCCAGCAAGTCCGACAGCAAGAACGCCGAGAAGATCAAGACCCTGGGCGAAGCCTTGACCGGCGCGGCCGAGGAGCACGGCGAGGAAAAAGACGCCTAAGCACGGTCGGTAAGGCGCGTCCTGCCAAAGCCCTTCCTTCCAGGAGGGGATTGGGTGAGGGTCGAGGCGGAGTAGGGCAGCCGGCTCCGCCGGCCCTCACCCCCGAGGGCCGTGCCATCTTTGATCGGAAGACGCCATGGATATCAGGTTCGACTCGCGCGTGGTGCTGGTCACCGGCGCGGCCCAGGGGATAGGCCGGGCCATTGCGGAAACCTTCCTCGCCTCCGGCGCGCAAGTCCACCTGGCAGACATAGACCCGGCGGTGCAAGCCACCGGCGACGCGCTCGGCGCGCCCTGCTACGTGCAGGACCTTTCCGATCGCGCCGGCGCCACCGCCCTGGTGCAGCAGATCGTGGCGCAGCACGGGCGGCTGGACATCTTGGCAATGGCCGCCGGTGGAGTGTGCGGCCAGGCGGACATGACGCTGGACGCCATCACGGAAGAGAATTGGGGCGTGGTGTTCAATGCCAACGTGAAGGGGGCGCTGTGGCTGTCCCAGGCAGCGGCGCCCACCATGCAGGCAGCGGGGTGGGGACGGATCGTCACCGTTTCGTCCGGCGCCGGGTTGCGCCCCAGCCTGACCGGGCTGCACGCCTACACGGCCGCCAAGCACGCCCTGGTCGGCTTGACCCGCCAGTTGTCGGTTGGGCTGGCGCAGCACGGCATCACCGTGAACTCGGTGGCACCGGGGCTGATCCGCAGCAACCCGGCGACCGAGCGGCAATGGCAAGGCTACGGCGCGGACAGGCAGCGCAGCATGACCGAAGCCCTGCACACCCGCCGGCCAGGCAGTGCCGCCGACATCGCCAATGCCGTGCTGTTCTTTGCCAGTGAACAAGCCGGCTGGATCACCGGCCAGGTGCTGTCGGTGGATGGCGGCCGATCCTAGCGGGCGGTGCTCGCCCGCATCTTGCGCACCGTCGCGTCGAACACCTTGGTGGCGAACGCATCCGCGGCGACCAGGCGGATCGCGGTGTCGGCGCAATGCTGGCGCACCGTGTCGGAGATCGCCGTGTTCGGCCCGGGCAGCATCCCGGCCTGGCACTGGATTTCGGCGGCGCGCTGCACGGTCCACAGCAGCATGAACGCCTTCGGGATGTCCGCCCCGCACACCGCCACGCCGTGGTTGCGCAGCACCAGCACGTCCTTGTCGCCCAGGCTTTCGAGCATGCGGGCCTTTTCCTCGGCCCACAGCGTAATGCCCTCGAACGGGTGGTAGCCGACGCGGCCGAACAGTTGCGCCCCATAGAAATCGTCATGGCCCAGGCCGCCCTGCTTCAAGGCGACGGCGGACACGGCGTTGGTGTGGGTGTGGATCACGCATTGCGCATCGTGCCGGGCGCCGTGGATGGCGCTGTGCAGGGCGAAACCTGCCGGGTTCGGCTCGAACTCCGAAGGCTCCACCAGATTGCCATGGAGGTCGACCTTCAGCAGGTTCTTCGGCGTCACCTCGGCGTAGGTGAGCCCGAACGGGTTCACCAGGTAAGCCGTCTGCTCGCCCGGCACGCGAACGGAGATGTGGTTGAAGATCATCATCTCGGTCCAGCCGAGATAGTCGATGGCGTGGTAGCAATCGGCAAGCTGCACCCGCAGCGCCCATTCCGCATCGCTCCAGCGGTGGCCGGCGGGGATGTGCAGGGGCGATATCTCGTTCATGGCGGCGCGCTCCGATGCTGCCGGAACTAAAGCACAGGCGGCGGCGATGCCGGAAGATAATGCTTCACACCTAAAGCATCCTGCTCCACTCTCGCCGGGCCAGGGATCGGAGGGTTGTTATGGCCGACGTGCTGTCCTCGTTGGTGGGCGCGCTCGCCTCGGGCGCCGTTTGCGTGGTGGACCTATCGCAGCCGCTGGCGCCGGACACCCCGGTGATCGGCTTGCCGCCGCCCTTCGCCCAATCCTCGCCGTTCCGCACCACGCGGATTTCCGCCTATGACGCGGCCGGGCCGGCCTGGTACTGGAACGACATCAGCCTGGGCGAGCACACCGGCACGCATTTCGACGCCCCCGTGCATTGGATCAGCGGGCGGGAGCGGCCGGACAACACCACGGACACCATTCCGCCGGCCCGGCTGGTCGCCGCCGCCTGCGTGGTGGATGTGGAAGCGGAGTGCGCAGCGGATGCCGGCTTCCTGCTGACCCGCACCCGCATGGAGCAATGGGAAGCCGAGCACGGCCGCGTGCCGGCCGGTGCCTGGCTGCTGCTGCGCTCCGGCTGGTCGAAGCGGAGCGGCGACGCGTTCCTGAACGTCGGACCGACCGGGCCGCAAACGCCGGGGCCGGACGCGGATTGCGTGCGCTTCCTGGCGCTGGAGCGGGACGTGGCGGGGTTCGGCACGGAATGCGTCGGCACCGACGCCGGGGCGGCCCACGGCTTCGACCCGGCATTCCCGTGCCACACCATCATGCATGGCGCGGGCAAGTTCGGCCTCGCCAGCCTGGCCAATTTGGACCAGTTGCCGCCGACCGGCACGGTGCTGATCACGCCGCCGTTGAAGATCGCCGGCGGCTCCGGCAGCCCGTGCCGTGTGCTGGCGCTGGTTCCGGTATAGACCAGACGCCGCGTTGGTAGGGACAACACCGTGGCCATAACGAGAAGCGTGATCACCGCCCTGGACAACCGGGGCATCGACCTGCTCGGCACCAAGAACGTCGCATTGAAGATGACGGACGACCAGAACATCGTGTCCGGGTCGCTGTTGACGGTGGAAAGCAACCATTTCTGCGTGGTGAAAAGCCGCGGGGCGATCCTGCAGGTCTACGAAACCGGGCAGTACCCGCTCGTCACCCCGGACAAGCCGCTGTTCGGCTCCATCTCGCAGGGCTTCTTCGGCGGCTCTTCGCCCTGGGTCTACGAGGTCATCTACATCAACCGGTCCAAGCTGCTGGTGAAGAGCAGCGGCACGGCGACCACCTCCGAGATGGCGGAGGTGTCGTGGCAGGCCGACTACTACATCCACATCGACACCAAGCAGGAAGCGCTCGACCTCATCCAGCATTTGCCGTTCAACGGCTCGGTGATCAACACGGACGAGATTTCCGCCTATGCCGGCCCGGCGATCGAGCAGGCGATCAACCAGGTGATCCAGGTGACGCCGCTGGAGTCGATCAACGAACGCATCACTGAGTTGCGCGACACGGTGAAGGGCCACCTCACCGAGTTCCTGCGGGTCTACGGCATCATGCTGAACGACCTGAAGATCCTGGTGCTGCCGAAGGATGAGCGGATGCGGCAACTGATCGCGCTCAAGGCGTTCGGCCTCACGCCGCTGGACGCGGTGCGTTACTACCTGGCGATGAGCATGGCGCAGGCCGGCCTGGTGTCGGCGCCGAACGCCGCGGTGGGCGAAAGCTTCCATATCGGCGGACAAACCATGGGCACCATCCCGATGGGCCGCACGGCGGGGCTAGACGGCGCGAAGTAGATGTCGGACGCCGGCTCCGAGTTCTACGACGCCGATCCGGTGTCGCAGGTCGCGGTCAACCTGTTCTACGGCTGGGGCTACAATTTCTACCGGGTGGAAAACCAGTTGCGGGCCGACGACCTGCTGGTGCGCCACGGGGTCGCCGGGCTGCTCGCCGAAGCGCGGGTGGCGATCGGCAGCGCGGAAAGCGCGTATCGCGAGGCGCACCTGCCGCCCTTGTCGCGGGAGCATCCGCGCCCCGATCCCACCGCCTTGAAGGAAGCCCGCATCCTGGAAACCTTGGTCGCCCAGGTGGGGGCGGTCGCCAGCCGCATCCGCTCCCTGCCCGTCCCGGAAAACGACCGGATTTCCCAGCGGCATCGGCAGGAAGCCGACACGCTGGCCCGGCTGCTGCAGGCGGACATGGCACTGTCCGGCCATGCCGACTTGCTGCGGCGCGCGGTGCGGGAGCAGCCAGCGGACTGGATCGTGGCCCATGCCGAGGATGTCCGCGGGCACGTCGCGGCGATCGAGGCGGCGCTGCGGGATCGGCAGGCCATCCTCAGCCTATAGCCGGCTATTCCTCCGGTTCGGTGGTGAACAGCAGCGGATAGCCGTGCTGCCGCCCGGCGTCGGTGGCGTTGGTCGCCTTGGTTTCCGCCACGTCCTTGGTGAACACGCCGACCACGCACACGCCGCGCCGGTGGGCGGTGCTCATCACCCGGCTGGCCTGCTCCTCGCCTAGGCGGAACTCGGCACGCAGCACCGCGACGACGAACTCCCGCGGGGTGAAGTCGTCGTTGACCAGGATGACCTTGTAGAGCTTCGGCCGCTCGACCTTGAGTTCGACCTGCCCGCGCGGCGTCGTGAGGGTGTCGTCGTTCTTCATCGTCGCAGTCTACCAGCTTCCGCGCTGTTCGCCATGGTCCGGCGGTTGTGCACCGTAGAACCGCACGTTGGGTTGAATACGGACCGAATAGAGGCCGAACCGCCGGCCATAACTTCCAAAAGGTTCAAGGAACTGACCGGAGGTGACGCACCAGACATCCCGAAAGTTTTGCACTTTGAAGCGATTGAACGTGGTGGAAAGCCGCCTGTCTGCTTCAGGGCGGCTACAAAACGGCGTGGACATCCAATCTCGGAGTTGTTTGGCCGATAACGGACAGTCCGCATTGGAGAGCACTGTGGTGAGAAGCAGACATACTGGGCGGCATTGCAAGCCGATCCAAGCTGCACGCACTAACCAGGACTTACATGGCCTGACTCAATAGGGTTAAGCGCGTAGCGTCGTCGGCGGGGTAGAAGCATTCCAGCGCGAGTTCGGCGAGCGTGACGTCGATTGGCGTCCCGAACACTGTCGTTGTGCTGATCAACGACAGCGGAGCCGACGAGCCCGGCACGCGAAGCCGAAGCGGCACCGCAATCCCGCCGAAATTGCCCGGCGGCGTCGTACTCGCGGCAAATGGATAGGCGGATAGCTCGGTCTTGAGCGCCCGCAAGAGGGCGTCGCCGGAGTTGTCGATCTGCTGCTGCAGCCGGGTCAGCAGATGATGCCGCCACTCGCCTAGATTGGCGATACGCGGGGCTAGGCCCTCCGGGTGTAGGCTCAGACGCAGCACGTTCACGGGCGATTTCAGGAGGTGTACTGCGACTCCGGCTAGTAGCGGCAGCACGGCACCGTTGCTTGCGACCATTGTCCAGTGTCGGTCGATCGCCAGTGCTGGGAATGGGGCATGGGCTGCCAGCACGGCGTCCACGGTGCGGCGGGCGGTTGTCATTTCCGGGGCGTCAAGCGGGCGTTCGGAGTAGATGGCGGCAAACCCGCCGGCATGGAGCAGCTCGTTCCGTGCCCGTAGCGGGACATTCAGCCGTTCGGCCAGCCGCAGCAGCATGTCGCGGCTCGGCGCGGCACGACCGGTCTCGACGAAACTCAGATGCCGGGTGGACACCTCCGCCTCGCTGGCGAGGTCGAGCTGGCTCAGGTGGCGGCGCTGGCGCCACTCCCGCAGGAGTCCACCGACGCTGGGGGACGGGATGGCAAGGCTGGTCATGACAAGACAATAACACCGGGCTTCGTCCCGGCCATGACCTGCGAGGTAATCGCCGCCCGGCCGCCCGACTGGTCCACCTGCGACGTCATGTCACAGGAGCACACCATGCCGAACGCCACTACCCGCCTCGTCCACCGGGCCGATGTCGCCCTGAGTTGCCACGACGAGGGTGCCGGCCCGCCCGTCGTCTTCCTGGCTAGCTGGAGTCTGCCCGGCGCGTCCTGGCGCCGGCAGGTCAAGGCGTTCCGTGCCGCCGGGCTGCGCTGTATCACCTACGATCGCCGCGGCCACGGCCACACGCCCGACCCGGGCCACGGCTACGATTTCGACACGCTCGCCGACGATCTGGCAGCCGTGCTGGACGCCTTCGACCTGCACGACGTCACCCTGGTCACCTTCTCGGCCGGGAGCGGTGAGGCGGTCCGCTATTTGACCCGGCATGGCGACGCCCGCATCGCCCGGCTCGCCATGATCGCCCCGACCACGCCGTTGCTGGTTCGCCGGGGCGACCACCCGGACGGCGTCGACCCGGCGATGTTCGACGCCTTCATCGAGACGGAGCTGCGTCCGGACTGGCGCGGCTGGCTCGACCGCAATGCCCGGCCGTTCGGCGGTCCGGACGTGGCGCAGTCCGAACTGGACGAAGTGATCGCGCAGGCGCTTCAGGCCTCGCCCTATGCGCTGGAGGCGTTTTACCGGGAGCTGACGACCGCGGACATGCGGGCCGAACTAGCGGCGCTGCGCCTGCCCGTGCTGGTGGTGCAGGGCGAGCTCGACATGTCCTCGCCGCACCACCTCACCGGCCACCCGACCGCAGCGCTGGTGCCGGGCGCGCGCTTGATTGTCTACGCGGGCGCGCCGCACGGCTTGCCGGTCAGCCACCCCGCCCGGCTGAACATCGACCTGCTGGCCTTCATCGCAGGAGGCGATCATGCCTAACGGGAGCGCAGGGCCGGATGGACGGCACGATGCGGCTCGAAGGTGCTGCTCTGGGGATGCTGCGGGCTACTGGCTGGGCTCATCGCATTCGGCGTCGTGGCGCAGAACCCGGCGGTCACAACCCTCATCATGGCACGGGTGCTGGCCTGCGCGGCGCCAACCCAGGCCGGGGCAGCGTCCGGCCTGCTGAACACCGTGCAGCAGGCGTCAGGCGCGGTAGGCGTCACTTGTGTCGGACTGGCCTATGAGGCGGGCGGGCTGGACGGCGGCCTGTGGCTGCTCGGATCGAGCATCGTAGGCACCGCCGTCCTGCTTGTCGGATGGCGGAGCACAGCACGGTGACCGCGCGACCGTCAGTAGAACAACAAAGCGACTGCTGCGACGCAGGCCGCGACCGACGGGTAGAATGTCAACGCGAAACCGAAGGCGCGAGCAGCGGCGCCGTGGCGATAGCCCAGCCAGAACAACGCCCGTCCGACGCAGAATAGACCGACAAGGCCAGGCAAGACGACCATCCACCCCGCCGGAAGCTCAACGGCGAGCGCACAGTGTGACCCGGCGGCAAAGACCACTTGCTCCAGCGTGTTCTGCAGTAAGTGTCGATCCAAGATCATGTTGAGTCTGGTGAGTCGGTTGTGATTCCATCGCTTTGCGTCGAGTCGCGAGGGTAGTGGAATGTGGACGGTTGAGAACCGCGGTCGGTATGACCGTAGTAGGTTGCGATATCCAAGCGACCTGACGGATGCCGAGTGGTCGCTGACCAAGCCGCTGATCCCTCGCGCCAAGCGGGGTGGCAACAAGCGGACGGTGGATGTGCGCGAGATAGTCAACGGGCTGATGTATGTGCTGAGCACCGGGTGCCAGTGGGCCGCGATCCCCAAGGACCTGCCGCCGCGCAGCACGGTTAACTTTTACTTCAAGCGTTGGGAGCACGACGGCACGCTCGACCGGCTGCACCACGCGCTTTACGTCGCCTGCCGCGAGCAGGCAGGGCGCCAAGCGAGCCCGACTGCGGCCATTATCGACAGTCAAAGTGTCAAGAGCGCGGAAAAAGGGGGATTTCGGACCCGCCCGGCTTTGATGCGGGCAAGAAAATCAAAGGCAAGAAGCGCCACGTCCTTGTCGATACGCAAGGCTTGCTGATGCAAGCGATCGTACATGCCGCCGACATCCAAGACCGTGATGGCGGTGTGCTGCTGATGGCCTCGTTGTTCGGGCTCTACCCGTTCCTGCTCAAGCTCTATGCCGACGGTGGCTACCAGGGACCACGCTTTCAGGACGGGTTGGCCCACGTCTGCAGCCAGGTCAACATCGAGATCGTCAAGCGATCCGACGTCGCTCGCTTCGTCGTTCTGCCAAAACGCTGGATCGTCGAACGCACGATCGCCTGGCTGAACCGCTGCCGACGCTTGGCCAAGGATTGGGAGTGCCTGAACCGTAACGCCCTCGCTTTCCTGCGTTGGGCGTCAATCAGGCTGATGCTCCGACGCCTATGTCAGAAAACAACATGATCTTGGATCGACTCTAAGGCATTGGCGCGGAGAACGGCCGGGCTCGCCGCGGCTTGCGCGCTGCCGCCGATGTCCGTCGCTGAAAAGAAGCGCAGCCGGGCGACGTTGGCGATTGCTGCACCAAGCCAAGCAAACACCAGGATCTCGACACGGGCCACAAAGGCCAGCCTTGACGCCAGCGTCGCTAAATCGGGAAGGGTAAAGGGCTGCCACGCCAACAGGAGCAGCAGTGTCGCCAGGGTTACGGCGACGGCCGCTCCCATAACGTACGCGACCCTATGCTGTTCCTTCCGGAGGTCGCTCACCGGATCAGGTCGGTGGCCCGGGGAAGGGTCGCGATTTCGGGCAGAGCCGCCATCCGGTCCACCCAGGCCTGCACGCCGGGCCAGCGTGCCAGGTCGAAGCCGCCTTCATCAGCGCGATGCGTGTAGGCGAACAGCGCCAGGTCGGCGATCGTCGGCGCCGTCCCGACCAGCCACTCCGCCTCCGTCAGCCGCCGTTCCATCACATCCAGCGCTTCGGCTCCCTTCCGCGCGCACTCGGCCAGGCGCTCGGGATACCGGTCAGCCTCCCGCCGCCAGGTCATGATGTTCCGCGCGACTGCGATGTAAGGTTCGTGGCTGTATTGTTCGAAGAACAGCCATTCGTGCACCCGCGTCCGCGCCAATCCCGGCGGCGGCAGCCAGGGCGTATCTTCCGCGAAGTGCAACAGGATGGCAGCGCTTTCGACCAGGATCGTGCCGTCGTCGAGCACGACGGCCGGGATCTTGCCGATCGGGTTGATGGCGAGGAACGCTGGCGACCGGGTGATGCCGGAGTTTCCGTCCGTCTCCACCCACTCGAACGCCAGGCCAGTCAGCTGCAGGATTTGCGCCACCTTCCAGCAATTTCCAGACACCGCCATCCCATAGACCTTCATCAAGTTCCCCCCTTCCAGCCCAAGCCGGGCGTTTGCCGTCGATCTCGCCGGGTTGCTCTACTTCGCGAGGACAATGTGCGTGGCTCGCTCTGTCGGAACATGCTCGACTGTCCGATATCCCAGAGCGCGGAGATCAAGGCCGCTAAAGAGTGCTTCCCCCTGGCCCAGCGCAATTGGAGCGACAGCGAGGTGGATTTCATCCACGAAGCCGGCCCGGACGTATTGCTTCACCGTCTCGACGCCGCCACCGATCTTGACGTCCTTTGCGCCTGCCGCTTCCCGCGCACGCAGAAGGGCATCCTCGATGCCATCAGAGACAAAATGGAATGTCGTTCCGCCTGACATTTTGATTGGCGGTCGTGGATAGTGCGTCAAGACGAATGTTGGCGCGTGATACGGCGGATCGTCACCCCACCATCCCTTCCACTGATCGTCCGGCCAATCCCCACGCACGGGTCCGAACATGTTGCGACCGAGGATGAACGCACCGAAACCCTCCATTGCGCGTCGGGCGAAATCGTCATCGAGGCCAGTGTCACCGCCCTCCTTTCCAAGCATTTGCCGGAACGTCCGCGTTGGAAAGAACCACTGGAAGATCTCCTGGCCGTGCAGACCAAGCGGATGATCTAAACTCTGGGCGCTTCCAGCACCGAAGCCATCGAGCGAGACACCGAACCCGGCGACCTTTACCTTACTCATTCATGTTCCGATCCCTGTTTTACTTCCGGCACGGGCGCGCTCGATCGCGGCGATGTCGATCCGTCTCATGCCCATCATCGCCTGCATGACCCGCTTGGCCGCATCGCGGTCAGGATCTGCCATGGCCTGCGTCAGCGCACGCGGGATGATCTGCCAGGACAGGCCGAACCTGTCCTTGCACCAGCCGCACTGGCTTTCCACGCCGCCATTGCCGACGATCGCGTCCCAGTAGCGGTCGGTTTCCGCCTGGGATTCGGTAAAGACCTGGAAGCTGATTGCCTCGCTGAACTGGAAGCGCGGCCCGCCATTCAGGCCCAGGAAAGGCATGCCCAATACCGTGAACTCGATGGTGAGCTCGTCACCCTGCTTGCCGTCGGGGTAGTCGGATGCCGCGTGGTAGCGAGTGCCCACCTCGCTATCGGGAAACACCGAGGCGTAGAACTCGGCCGCCTCTCGCGCTCGGCCATCTGCAAACCACAGGCAGGTCGCGATCTTACGCAGGGTCATATCGTACTCCTCTCGATCGCAACTTCGTCGTCATGCCGCCTCGCGGGAGAGATGCCGGCCGAGTTTGTCCAGCGCGCCGGTCCAACCCCATTGGTGACTGTCGCGGGACGTCTCGGTCTGCAGCCGCTCATGTTTGAAGGTCAGCTCGGTCCCGGTCTCGATCGGCCTCAGTTCGATCACGATCCGGGACTCATGGCCCGCTTCTGCCGGGTCGCCTCCGTCCGTCCAGCGCCAGGTCATGACCAACCGCGCCGGCCGCACCACCTCGACATACTCGCCACCGGCCTCGTGCTCCGTGCCGTCGAGCATACGGAACCGGACACGGAAGCGGCCATCCACCCGCGGATCGCTTTCTGCCAGCAGAACCGGGCCGTCATCCGGTCCCCACCAGCAGCTGATACCGTCCGGCGTCGTCAGCGCATCGAACACGATCGACGGCCGGGCCGCGACCCGGCGCACCAAGGTGAGGCTGGTCATGGCACCCCGCGTCCGGCCTCGGCGGCGCGGGCCTCGGCCTCCATCGCTTCGGCCGTCGCGGTCAGACGGTCCAGACGGACGGACCAGAAGCGCTCATACCGGCGTAGCCAGGCCATGGCTTCTGCCATCGGCTCCGGGGCAAGCCGGACCGCCACGGTGCGGCCCTGCTTCGACCGTGTGATCAGCCCGGCACCGTCCAGCACATCCAGATGTTTCATGATGGCGGGCAGTTTGATCGCGAAAGGGCGCGACAACTCGCTGATGGAGACGCTGTCCTCCCGTTCGAGCCGCGCGAGAATCGCCCGGCGCGTCGGATCGACGAGGGCCGCGAAGGTGCGATCGAGATTGGATACGGGAAACTTCACCATATAGCGAAGCTTAGGCAAAGCCGCAGCCGCGTCAAGACGGTGAGGTCGTGCCCAAGCTGGATTCCGCCGTCCCGCTTGTCGGATGGAAGGATGCGGCGTGGTGACCGACCGTCTGGAGCCGAGCCGCCTCGTGCCCGATCCGGGCTGCAAGGTGCTCGCTGACCTGCAGCATGGGCAGCCGCACCTCGGGGCTGTCGATCAAGCCGGTGCGCCATAGCCAATGCTTGATCGGCGCCGGGCTCGGCTCGGCGAATAGCAGTGGCGGCAAATGGCTGACCGCCCGCCACGCGGCGAGCGCGCCGGGTCCGTCACCATCACGGAGCAGAGAATGCACGACCGCAAAGCTGCCGGTCGCGACATGCGCGGAGGCGATGATGCCGCCGTCGGCGCCCTCCATCAGCATGGGATGCAGCAGGGCGTCCTCGCCGGTCAGCACCGCGAAGCCCGGCGACTTGCGCCGGAGCAGGTCGACGGACTGCGCCATGTCAGCCGAGCAGTCCTTCACGCCGACGATGTTGGGGTGTGCTGCTAGCGCCAGCATGGCGGCGTTGCCGAGGTTCACGCCCGTCCGGTACGGGATGTTGTAGATCATGATCGGCCGCGCGGTGGCGTCGCCAAGTGCGAGGAAGTGCCGCACCATGCCCTCTTGGGAGGGCCGGGTGTAATACGGACAGGCGATCAGGGTGCCGTCGATCGGCCATGTTGCCGTATGCTCCAGTGCCTTGACGAGCTTGCGTGTGTCGCTGCCGGAAAGGCCCAGGAAGATTGGCAGGGATCGTCCGATCGCGCCGAGTTCTGTGGCAACAAGACTCACGAGACGCTCGGTTTCTTCTTCGTCGAGCGTCAGTCCTTCGCCCGTCGTGGCGGCGAGGATCAGGCCGTCGATCGGTTCGTCGGCATAGTGCCGCACCAGTCGGCGCACGGACACCTCGTCGAGCATGCCATCGCGAAATGGCGTGATGAGCGGCAGCCAAAGGCCGGTGGGCGTGGGGTGAGGTGTTGGCATGGGTCCATCTCCTGTTGTGCCGGAGACGGGACCTGAAGGTGACCCCGTCCGAAGTGTCGGGGTTCAACCTGATCCTACTGCGCTGCTTCTACTGCGCGCGACGATCCAGGGTGCCCCGCGAGGGGCACTTCTTCGACGTCGCGAGCTTGGTGCAGCGTGTGTTCACATCGGCATCATTCCTGATGGGCGTGGGGATCGTCAACGGGAACCTCCTGCGAAGCGCTTGCCGTCGCGATCCTTGCCGCCCAGTTTCGAGCCCAACGATTTGAGGCAGCGACAATGGTGACACGGCGGCAGTGGCTTGGTGGTGCGGCGACGCTCGCATGCTGGATGCGGGCGCGGCAGGCCGTGGCTGCCAACGGTTTCGCGGACCTGCCAGCCGTGTTCGCCCGTATCGAGGCCCAGCGTGGCGGCCGGCTGGGAGTGGCCGTGCTCGATACCGGAGCCAACCACCGGACCGGCTACCGACAGGACGAGCGTTTCCCGCTTGGGAGCACCTTCAAGCTGCTGGCGGCCGGCGCCGTGCTGGCCCGTGCCGATGCGAGCCAGGACCGCATGGATCGGCGCATCCACTACGCCCGAGAGGATCTGGTCACCTATTCCCCCGAGACCGAGAAGCACGCGGGAAGCGACGGCATGACGCTGGCCGCGCTATGCGAGGCGGCGATCACCTTGAGCGACAACACCGCCGGCAACCTGTTGCTGGGCGTCCTCGGTGGCCCACAGGGATTGACCGATGACCTGCGCGGTCTCGGGGATACCGTCACACGGCTGGACCGCACGGAACCGACATTGAACGAGGCACGCCCCGGGGATCCCCGCGATACCACCAGCCCGGCCTCGATGCTTGCCGACATGCAGGCCTTCACGATCGGAGACGCTCTCTCGGAGACGGCCCGAACGACTCTGCAGGGGTGGTTGCGGCACAACAGGACCGGAGATGCTCGCCTGCGTGCGCAGCTACCCGCTCTGTGGACGGCGGGTGAGAAGACCGGCACGTCGGAAAACGGCACCAGCAACGATGTCGGGCTACTTTGGCCGCCAAACGGTGCCGCGCCGGTGCTGGTCGCTGCCTACCTCACCGAAGGCTCGCCCGACGGCACAATCCGCGATGCCGCCTTGGCTGACGTTGGCGCCGCTATCGCTGCCGCTTGGACCGTTTGACGCTGCTACGAGGTGACCGGCAACGGCTCAGCGTGTTGGCACGAATGCGGTAGGCTGTGCGTGCGGGCCCGAGGCGAGGCGGACGAAGATCCTCTCCTCCTGCCGGATAAATTGCTCGCGTTGGGCAAAGGCGTAGTTCTCCTGCCCGAGTTTATGTGCCTTCAGCTGCGCGCGATAACTCTCGTAGGCTGCAAGGTCCGCGATGGAGTAGATGCCATACGCCGTCGTCGCGGAGCCCTCGTGCGGCGCGAAATAGCCGATCAACTCGGCACCGCATTGCGGAATGACCTGACCCCAGCGGCGAGCGTATTCGTTGAAGGCGTCGACCTTGTAGGGGTCGATCTCGTATTTGATGACGCAGGTGATCACGGTCGCTGCTCCTGTGTTGCAGCCGTAATGCTGAACCCAGTTCGGTGCGGAATGCTTCGGTGCCGACCGAACTCACGCCTGACTCCGCATGAGTTTCTGGATTACATCATGCCCGACGACGCCGCTCAGTGCCGCCGGCAGATCTCCTGCGCGCAGCAGACCGGCAACACGCAGCATCTCGCCATAGGCCGCGCGGGCCAGGACTCCGCCGATGCTGATGCGGCGCACCCCCACCTCGGCCAAACGCTCCGCACTCAACAAGCCGTCCCGCGGCCCGATCAGCACGTTGACCGGCCTCGGCGCGACCGCCGCGACGACGGTGCGGATGGCCGCCAGACCGGGCAAAGCCGGCGCGTAAAGGCAGTCTGCACCCGCCTCCGCAAAGGCGACGAGGCGGCGCACGGTGTCGTCCATGTCTGGCCGGCCGTGCAGGAAGTTTTCGGCCCGGGCGGTCAGCACGAACGGGGTGGGCGCGGCCCGTGCGGCCAGAGCCGCGGCGCGAACTCGAGCCACTGCGTTTTCGAAGCTGCGGATCGGGCTTGCCGGGTCGGCGGTCGTGTCCTCGATCGTGCAGCCGCACAGCCCGGCAGCTGCGGCCATGCGCACGGTCGTTGCGCAATCCTCCGGCGTGGGGCCGTAGCCATCCTCGAGGTCGGCCGAGACGGGCAGGTCCGTGGCCGCGACGATATCCCCGGCATTGGCTAGCGCGTCGGTCCTCGACACGGCCGCGACGCCATCCTGGCGGCCGAGCATGAAAGCCAGCCCGGCCGACGTCGTCGCGATCGCCGGGAACCCCAAGCTCGCCAGCAGACGCGCGCTGCCGGCGTCCCAGGCGTTCGGCAAGGTGAAGCAACCGTCCTGGTGCAAGGAACGGAATTGCTCGGCTTTCAAGGCTGGGGTCATGGCGATAACTCCGATTGCGGTTGGTGAGATGGGCGCTCCGGCAGCGTGATCCTGCCCGTGCGACCGATGCTTCGGTCAACGCTGAAGCATCTCCGG
The DNA here is from genome assembly GCA_965199555.1 of Acetobacteraceae bacterium. Taxonomy (GTDB): domain Bacteria; phylum Pseudomonadota; class Alphaproteobacteria; order Acetobacterales; family Acetobacteraceae; genus LMUY01. Next base: position 173,750 of record CBDASJ010000009.1, read on the forward strand.
TTCCGATCGGCTAGGCTCAGGTTCGACCACGAGGGACCCCATGCTCAGCACTGCTGCCCTGGCTGAAACGGCTGCATTGATCGGTGATCCTGGCCGCGCCGCCATGCTCACTGCGCTCATGGATGGTCGCGCTTTGACCGCGACCGAACTCGCGCGCGCCGCCGGCATCACGGCGCAGACCGCGAGCGGACATCTCGCCCGGCTGACTGCCGCCGGGCTGCTGGCGATGGAGCGGCAGGGGCGGCATCGTTATCATCGGCTCGGCTCGCCCGACGTGGCGCAGATGTTGGAAACCATGATGTCCGTTGCCGCCACGCCATCCGCAAGCCGCCCGCGAGAAGTGGTCACCGGCCCACGCCAGGCGGCACTCCGGCAGGCTCGAACCTGTTTCGACCATCTCGCTGGCGTGCTGGCCGTTGCGATCGCGGACCGCATGATCGCGCGCGGGCATGTCGAGTTGTCCGCCGATGGTGGCCGACTGACCGACGCTGGCGCGACATTTCTTGCCGACCTCGACATCGACCCCCGACCTCGCGACAACCGATCCGGTGCGCTGTTCTGCCGCCCGTGCCTCGACTGGAGCGAGCGCCGACCGCACATCGCGGGCCAAGTTGGAGCCGCACTTTGCCGAGCATGCCTCGATCGCGACTGGGTGCGCCGGATCGAGGGCAGTCGAGCACTGACAATCAGCCCGGCCGGCCGATCGGCGTTGGCTCAGGCGTTCGGGGCCGGCCTGCTCGGTTGAACTGCAGAGTCGAACCCGGCCGCGCTAACGCCACCGTGCCGTTGGGTCCCAATATCGAGCGCGGCAATGTGGCTCATGGCAGAGTGTAGAAGGGGCCTGTCACCGCTCCAGTATCGCTCGTCACCTTGCCATCGAACACGAGTGCTACTCGGCGGCCAACAAAAAACGACGCTCCCCATACAAAGGCGTTGGATGAGCGTTCCGTAAATTCGGCAAAACCGTCCCACGCACCCACGCGGCGGTCCAGAGCGCTACGGTAATCACCGACGGTGAACGGGACACGTATCTGACGGCCATCCGTGCCGACCATCATCGCCTCCAGCGTTTGGGAAGGTGAAACGCAGAAGGCCCAAACCATCCCGGGACACCGCGGGAGACCGTCATCGGCAAAAGGTAAGTCTCGGTGCCGCTGTCGATGTAGCTTCTCGGGAAGTCAACGCCGTCGAAGCGCGTCGTGAAGTAGCCGCTCGTGTTGAGATGCAACAGCTTAGCGCCGCGCATGCGGTTGTTTACCGATGTGCCGACCCCGAACGTCAACGTGCCGACGATTTCGTCCGTGCCTCCCTCCGGGGAGGCTGGCATTTCGAGGACAACACCGTTCCCATGCTGGGGAAAAAACGTAATTGGGTTTGGCAAGCGGCTCTCCGCAGGCACCGCGCCGGGGTACGGCTGCCACGATCCAGCTTCCCAAACAAACACATCAGGTCGGCCCGCGTTTTGCGCGCAGACACCTTGGCAGTCGTAAACGTGCGGCCCGATCCCGAGTGTACCGTTCGAGGTTGGCTTCGCGGCCGATACCGGGCATCCCGCGGGCTGAGGTGCGAGATCGCTGGAAATAACCTGGATCGGAAGGCTCTTCGCCACCAAGCCGCCGATGCGCAAGTCGGTCCGATATAATGGACCCCAGGCGTCATCGTGAACGAAACGAAGGCACTCTGCGAGCGGCTTCCCAGTGGCCCCAGCAAACACTGGTAACACAAGATCCGCTGGCATTGCGGATCGCTCTAAGCGTAACCCAGTCGATCCGGTGTCGACCATGATGTTGTCGATCGTCGCGCAGTGGCTCGTGCCCGGCTCGCACACCGTCACGGTCACGACCATTCGGTTGAACCCGGCAAGCGGCGTGCGCAGTGTTAGCGGCACGACATTGATGGCCGTTACGTCGCGTGCGGGCGCGGTGCGATACGCTGCCATATTGATCACACAAGCTGCCCAGAGAGCCAAGGCCGAAGGTGACCTTGAGACGAGCCCTGCAATCGTCAATTGATCCTCCCTACTCTTCAGGCACCACCCAGGTCATAATCGGACACCTGGTGCGGGAAGTGACGAGCCATGATCGGCGCGACAGAGGGGAACTCCGCCACGGCCTTAGCGACGCCGGCAAGTTTCGGTGTGTTCGCCTGGAACCAAGCCGAACCCGGCCGCCAATGTGTCATGACCGCCACATAGAGGTCGACGGCACCGGGCCGTTCGCCGTGAACGAACGGCGTCAGCGTTACCTCACCTTCGAGCCGCCGCCACAGCTCCTCCTTGCGCTTCCCGAGCCGCTCGCCCAACCGCTCGGCTGGCGGCCCCGGTGACGTCCAGTTCTCCGGCGGATCGCTGAACGTCACCGTGGGATAGATCGCCGCAACCAGCATGACGAGTTGATTGAGCGTTTGCGGGCGCCGTGCGTCTTGCTGCCGCGGCAGCAGGCCGGCGACTGGGACGAGATCGTCCAAGTGGAGCATCATCGCAGCGCTCTCCGTCAACACCTCGCCGCCCGGCAGCACGAGTACGGGCACTTGACCGAGCGGATTCAGAGATAATAGGCGGTCGCGCTGAGGACCGGGCTTGCCATACGGCATCTCGGTGATCTCAACGGACACACACGCGAGGGCGAACGCCATCTCGACCACGACGGAGCCGCAGCCGATTGAGCTGATGAGTTCGTAACCGCTCACGCCGGCTCCCTTCCGGTGGAAAATGACGTGGCGCGAGCGTCCGGCACCGGCACGCACAGACGTGCGCCCGCAAGCATGGCGCCCATCCCGAGCACATCGAGAACGCTGACGCGCTCGCCCAGCACCGTGATGCCGACGAGCACGGCGATGATGGGCGACACGAAAGCGTAGCTTCCTGCTCGCACAGGCCCCCAATCCCGCAACAAGCGCAGGTAGATCGTGTAGGCCACGAGGGAGCCGAACAGCACGAGGAATAGCCAGCCTAGCCAGGCCTGGTAGCCCCACGCGCCGTGAAGAGCCTTCACGGCGCCGGGCTCGAAGGCGGCGGCCAGCGACACCAGCACGGCACCCCCGGCGGCCATGCTCGTGCCGGCCAGTGCCTCTGGCTGGCCGCCGCGTAGCAACGGGCGCGCGAGCACGGACCCCCATGCGTAAGTGACCGAGCTCGCCAGGATGGCAATCGCTCCGGCCAGTTCGCCTGGCGCGCCGGAGGCCGCGTTCATCGCCTTGGGCCCGAACAGCAGGAGGAGCCCGATCGTGCCGGTCCCGATCGCGGCCAAGCGGCGGCGGTTAAGACGCTCTTCGCCGAGCAAAGCCCCGATCGCCAGCAGCGCCATCGGCATGATCGCCAGGTCGAGCACGGCGCTCAGCCCGGACGGCACGAACAGCATGCCCCAAAACAGGAGACCGTATGTCGCGACAACCATAAGCAGCGTTACTCCGGCGAGGCGGAGCAGGCCTGCCCGAGGCGTCGGCAACGGCACCCCGCGGGCAAGGCAAAACGCAATCATCACGCCGCCCGCGACAACGAAGCGGGTTCCTGCGAACATCACAGGCGGGACCGTGGCGATCCCGGCCTTCATCGCGAGCCAAGTCAGGCCCCAGATAAGGCACATCAGACCGAAAGCGACCGCTTGCATAATGTAACGCTTAAATGAGGTTTTAGACCGTTACAAGTGCCCGACTTGCCGAATGGCTCGAAAATCCCGATCTGTGCAGGATGCAGGCGCGCGGCATCGCGGATGTCAGGATCGTTGGCGGCCACCCGGCGCTCGACCTCGTGAACACGGTTGGTTCCCGCCGTGGCGGCGATGGCGCGGACTATCTCATAACCTTCAACGATCTGTTGCTCTGGGCGACGCGGCAGGGCGTGTTGGATGAGAGTTGTGCGGCACCGTTGCGCGCGTCGGCTCAGGCCGAGCCTGACAAGGCCGCGTCCGCCCTGACGCGTGCGAAAAATCTGCGCGAATGCTTGTGGCGGGTAGGAACGGCATTGCACGGCCTTGAGGGTCCCGCCGCGGCCGACTTGACGTTGCTGACGCGCGAGGTTCGAGACGCGCAGGATGCACGCGTGCTGGAGTGGTCAGAGGCTGGATGCGAATGGCGCTGGACCGAGGCGGCGGGGTTGAATGCTGTGACGGTCCGAGTGGCGGTTACGGCAGCCGAGTTGCTGGCTGCGGGCAGTCCATCACGCCTTTCCCGAGTCCGGGAATGCGAGGGGCAAAACTGCGGTTGGCTGTTCCTCGACACCACGCGCAACGGCACGCGCCGGTGGTGCACGGCCGAAGAATGCGGCAGCCTTGCCCGCGTGACCCGGTTCCGTGCCAAGCGCAAGGGCGGAACGAAAAGTCGGTAACCGGAGTATTTCGGGGTGAGGCTTTCGACGAGCGTGGGCGCGAAGTTTTATGCTCTCCCTCTGTGTCGGATGTTCGGGTTTCAACCGTTGTTCACTGAGAAGGAAACCTGGCCGTAAGCTGCCGGTCCGCTCTTGAGGGGAGATAATGGATAGCAGTCTAATCAGGGATCATCTCTGGTCGTAGCTGGCGACTTTCGCTGCCATGATGGTCATGAAGTCCGTTTATTGATGCCGTGCCCCGTAGAAGTCAGGGGAATCCCACGAGACCGCTTTGGTGGCAGTCACCCGCAATCATGTCCTTGCAGATTGCCGACCCCTAAAAATTGTCACCTGTGACACCCAGGAAGCCTGACGACGCTGATTGGGCGCGGGTTCATAGAACCTTCCTCGTGGACGGACGTCATAGCTTCGTGCAAAAACGCCCGACTCCTTCGCTCGTCGGGTTTAGCCTGGCGAGTTTGGAGCATTGGACAACGCGGACCTGTGGAGGAATCATGCTTAAGTCTATCGATTTTTCACAGAGATGGCACAGGCCAGCGAGTTTGAAGGAACACGACGAACTCGCGTGCAAGCCCGAGGCAAGGATTGGTGCCGTGACACCTCCCTCACTGAGGGCAGATAACCGAGTTCAAGCCGACGAGATTTCCGCGGACATAGACGCTATCCTTGACGCGTTTGGCCTCCAAAATATTCGACGGTTCTGCGGCCAGATACATTGGGGAGTTGAGACGGAACAGGCCCATTTGGCGGACGGCGTTGAGGCAGGTTTGAAGCTGGAGAATGTTGCAGCGCACAGCTGGCACGTTGCGGATGCGGTTCTTTTACTTGCTAATCGTTTCCCAAATCTTGATGGGGGACGATGCATCTCGCTTGCTATCTTGCACGACAAGCTCGAACTTTACACGGGAGACTACGATCCTGTTGGACCTGACGGTCGCGGATCAGGTACCCACGCCTTCGACCCTGCTGCGCAGGAACGCAAGGCCGCTGCCGAGCGCCAAGCGATGGAGCGCTACCTACTCCGGTTACGTCCTGGCGCCAGGGACCAGCAACGTAGTTTGCTCACAGAATTGATAGACGGCTGTTCCGGCGCGGTCCGATTCGTGAGAGCGGTGGATAAGCTTCAGGCGCTCGCATTCGTCCTCGAGAAAAAGGGCGGCGGCATGTCCGACGAGCATATTCGGTTCACGCTGCAATATAGCGAGAAGGCGACTGCTTGGTTTCCAGGGTTAGCTGGACACCGTCGAGAGCTCTTCTCGCGCCTCTTCAAAGAAGTTTCTAAGACGCGTAATGTTTCGCTACGTCGGGTGGAGTACATGTTCCGAGATCTCCTGGAATTGCAGTGTAACGTTGATCGCTGAACTCCACAGTCGGCTCGCCCTTGTAGGAAAGACCGGAGCAGGAAAGTCATCGGTCGCCCGGTTGCTTGCCTCGGACTTTGGCTTCAAGGTCATTTCAACCGGAGCCGTCTGCCGAAGCGTCTGCCAACTTTTGTTCGGCAACGAGGAGAAAGGCAACACCCAACGTCTGGACGACGTGCTGACTCTGCTCGACCCGAGCATTTTCCTGAACGCTGCTCTCCGCGGTGCGGACTTATCTGGACTAATTGTGATAGACTCTGTCCGATTTCAGGGCGACCTCGGCCTGCTGCGAGCCAAGAACTTTTCGTTGCTGCGCGTCACTGCCGATATCGATGACAGGCGTGATCGATTGGCCAAGCGGGCTCAAGCTTTCGATTTCAAGGCTCAGGGCGCCCACAGGTCTGAGACTGAGCTCGACGGGGAAGCAGCAGACTTCGAAATAGCCAATTGCGGTGATCTAGGTGCACTCCGCCGAGAGTTGGTGAACATACTACAGCCCGGGTCCGATGTCGGTTGAGTTAAGTCAACGCGCTATCAGCTGGGCTGATGCGGTAAGAGCCTGAAGCCTGGCGCGCAGCCGTGACGCGTCTTCACCATGTGCCTCCACCCTCACAATCGCCTCTGTTATAAGTTGCATGCCGGACGAGCTAGGCAACGCTTCGCCGTTCCCACCGAAGCAGGGAATCCCGAGTCTGATGCAGTGCTCAAACTCCTTAGTGGCACCTCGACTAAACTCCCAGCCGTCAATGAACCAAGCTTCCCCAGCGAGTTCACTCAACACGGCTAGAAAGAACTCACCAATCTGCCGGTCGGACCAGCCTAGGGGCCGGAGCTGAGAGGTGTCTATCACTGGTCGGCGCACCGTTTCCCGCAACTGCGCGACAAAGGCCCTCATGTCCAAATCGTTTGCCGCCCGGATTGCTCTGGCCTCAAGTGGCGCTTCTTCATAAAGTCTTGGCCCAGTGTTCAGCGGCCCAGCGACGTAGGCGCCTCCTCGTGGCGCCACAACTGACCGAAGCGCATCAAGCAAGTCTTCCCACCCAGCCGGATTTGACGATTCTGTTTCGGCCATGTTGATTCTCGATGCTAGTTGAGAAGACGCCAATAATGCTAATCGGAGCTACTTCGCCAGTGAACCCTGCGCGACTGCAATGATTGCCGCAGCAAACACTTCAAGAGTGCCATTACTTTCAATCTCGACTTCTACAACTAGACTATCTAGGGCAGTTTCAATCGGATGCGAATGCGACGAGCTAAGATCGAGCACTTGACCTCGACTTTCTAGGCGCTGCGACCGGATTTCCCCAGCTGCCCGTATCCGGACAAGCGTAAAACCGTTCGCCATGGCATAGTCGATGTCACGTTGGAAGCGGATGGCGTCAATCACGACCGGGCGGCTCATATCAACCGCCCGGATTGCCGCGTCGAGAAAAATACCCTCGTCGATCGTTTGCAAGGCGTCCGAGACGCGATGAAGATGGCTTGTCGCCTCGTCGCCGAATACGAGACGCGTGACATCCCGGCAGAGCTTACCAGTCTTGCAGTGCTGAAAATCAAGGCAGCCGGCAAGAGCGGCGGCGGCCGACGATTTCCCTGACCCAGCTTTTCCGATAAGGCCAATCCGCGGTCTGCTGATCATCGTTCTGTCTCGGCACACCATGCCACCACCCCGTTCTCCCGTAGGAGGCCAGCCCTGGTTGTAGTCTTGAGCATCATAGTTTCAAAGCGCGGCTGACGTCCTTGACAAAGCTCGGTTGCGGAGTGGCATCGTTGCTCGAAGCAGTCCGTAAAATCGTAATGCCACGTATTCGCATTGGAAGCATTCTACACATGCCCTTATGGCTTATTGACCTTGAGGACTCGAGCGCACGTTTTGAGGCAACGTTGTCCGCTTGCCGGCCCCGGTTGAGACTTCCATGGAAGACATTTCTGATCAGGACGCCTGTAAGCGGCCGATTGGGCTAGCATCCGTTGCGTCGTGACATCTTTCTACATTTCCTTAATCGGGACACCCGCGAGGTCTTTGGCGTATATCAAACGCTCCAGGATATTCCACACTACGCACTTATGCGACGTGCACTCAATGCAGCGATCGTGCTTTGCGAAGACCGTTGCATCGCGCCTCCAGGCTTCATAGTCGAAGACCAGATCGTGTTTGATCTTGCCGAGAACCAGCGACAGTACCTTATCGAAGGTTTGTTACAGTTCCCGATGCGGGAGAGCAACCTCTCGGAGTTCGCAGAGAAGAAGCGGGTGGGTTACGAGCCAATGCGGGATCGCTATTCAGGCCTGTTCAGCGACACCCGTATCGGGTTTCTCGGAGAGAACGCAACGGGGATCATTGGCCGTCGCTCGCAAATCACCGAGCGTATTCTTGAGGGTTGGCGAGAAGGGCCAGAGAGCAGCCAGCGGATTTGGAAACCAGTCAAAGGGCTTCTACCCTCTGCACAGATTGACATCATATCGAAGATACCTCTCGAACTGCACGACCGAGGAACCGCGCTCACCTGGTCGGCAATTGTCCCCCGCCTGCCGCCTGAAGCCAGGGCTGCCGCGACTGAGCTTCGGGACGCACTCCAGCATATCTACTTCCAGCAGTATTGCTCCGAGTTCAAGCTGGTCGCGCTCACTGAAATTCCGCACATTCTTCGCGACTTTCTTTTGCCGCGCGACGAGAAGGTCTACAGCTACCGTCGCCTGAGTGCTTTTCTGGATGTCTTCGAGCTTCGCGGCCTCATCCTAGACGCACCCGCAAGCCTACTCGTCGCGCTTCGCAAACGCCCGGCGTTTATTGAATTCATTGATGCTTACGCTGGCCTGGGAGCCATGTACCCAGGAAATAGTGATCTGATCTACCATGCCGGCCGTTCGCGGGACGCCATCAAGTACGACTGGACCGGGTTACGAGGCCGGCAACTCAGCCTCTTTGGTGGTAGCGAAGTTGAGGTAAGTGAACTTGCAAGTGTGTGCGGAGAAGCTGGCGAAAAGCTGGCTCAAGAGCACGGACTTCGCAGAAGGGAACGGGTGCGCCCCCCCGAACAACGAGGAACGACCAAGGTGAAAGCAACTATGACGGCAGAGCCGGAACTTGTCTTGTTTGTCGCTCTTGGAGAGGAACTTGACATCCTTGCACGACAGCTCAACCTCAAAAAGGATTCGGGCACCCCAGAGGCCAGCGGAAACTTAGGCGGCATTGCAATCGATGTCGTCTGCCCGCGAAATATGGGACGCGTCGCAGCTGCAGTCGCCATGTCTACCTACTTGACCAGGCGAAACGGGCCTCCGAAGCTGATTCTTGTTGTGGGCATTGCCGGTGGCTTTCAGGAAAACAATAGCAAGGTCGGACACATTGTGTGCGTTACCAAAGTAGTCGACTTGGCTATACGCAAAGTTGTGGATGACAGGGAAGGCCCGTCGGCAAAGTTCCGCCGGGAGGATTATCCAATGCACGACGCGCTTGTGCGAGTTATTCAGTCAGACCACTTCGATCAGAACGGCTGGTCCACAGCGGCACTGGAGTTTGGATGGCCGTCCGATCGTCGACCCTCAATCCATTACGGTCCGATGGCCAGTTCCGACGAAGTTGTCTCAAGCGAGGAATGGCGAAAGAAGATGCTCGAGGGACAGGGCGGCGAGACAAAGCTTCTCGGCGTCGAAATGGAGGCGGGCGGTGTTTGCGCTACCGGCCGTCGCCGAGACGTACCAGTCTGTATGTTGCGAGTGATCTCAGACAACGCGGACCCGTCCAAGGCAGACGACCAGTGGCGCGCGCTAGGAATGAAGACGTTGTCCGCTTTGCTTCTGCGATTGCCACTTAGTGAAGTGCTTGGCCAGTTGTAGCTTAGCCGCAAATGGCAATTTGGACCGAGCCGTCCGCAACGAATTGCGCCGACCACCGGTCAAAACGTCCGAGGTCATTCAGTCGAACAGGCAATTGTAGCCATTCCGAGGTAGCCAGGCCGTCTACTGCTTCGACGAAGCCTGGTATGCCAGCACACTGGAATGCCAGGGCGGCTATCAGATCGTCGGACCTCATTACGTCGCCCTCCTCGTAGAAAGCGATTGGTGTCGACCAACGCCAAACCTCTTCGAGCGACGCGATTAGTTTACCCGGCAGGTCCAGATGCTGCAACAGAGTGCGAACTGCGGCATCGGGCAGCCCCACCTCGTCGGAGGAAAAAAGCGAACGGTCCTCCCGCCTAATTACCCCATCAATCCCGACGGCCGTCCGTCGTGCGAAGTCCTCATTCGTGGTCACGGACTTGTGGCTTAGCACAACGCGCGCGTCGTCCACCACGACGACGAACAGCCGGAGCGGAAGCATTCGGGTATCGTGCCGCAGATCGTCCATCCGGGCATACCTCCACGGTAGCTTCATAATTTGTTCGAATGAGACTGAGGAAGACGTCTTCTTTACCAGGGCAGCAACTTCGGCACGTGACAAGGCGACAACGTCGAAACGCCCTAGTTGCGTTGCCCGTAGGGGAGCCATGTACTCCCTCCGGTAGCGGGCCGGTGTGGTGCGGTCGCCAAGGAAATTGCGCAAGTAGAAGCGCCCTGGACCAGTGCGATAAAAATCACTGGTCAGTCGTCGTTTGAGGATATCTGTCGACAGCCGCGCGTGTAGCGTTTTGTGCTGTGTGCGACCGTAAAGGTCTCGAGGAACAACATGGAGCTGGTATGCAGTTTTCAAAATCTCACGCGCGCTCAAAGGGCGGCGCGCTTCGCGAAGAACCTTCCTTGCTACCTCAAGATAACTGTCCATGAAACATGGCGTCCGTTCACAGAAAACATCATAGCGCCTCCGGTCAAATCGGCAACGAGGAAGGCTGGAAGCGAATTCTCAGCCAGTGATTGCAGCGTGCAGTCGGGCGCGTGCCGAAACTGCCTGAGGGGGCGTGGCAGACCGGATCCAATCGATGTCTGCTACCGGGGAGATGGTCGACGCTCTTGAATGTCCGAGATGAAGCGCATAGCTGCCGAGGGCCCGCTTACGGGCGTGTTTGTTCGGCCATGGCCATCCGAGACAAGGTCGTTAGCGGTCAGCCAACTTGATGTTCAGACACTTGGCTACACATCGCGCCACTATTGATCGCGGTCGTTTGTCACGTGCCACGCGAAGCATGCGGCGAGCCGGGCGGGAATGCCGGCGGCGTTGGCGACGGTCCAAGCCCGGATGTCGGCCTGTTCACTCGGGGCTGCACCGCCGCTCCAGCGGGTGACGAACGGCTTGGCGGCGGGGTCACCCGCGAAGAAAAACAAGGTCTCGTCGCTGTTGCCGGTTTCCACGTACAGGATGCGCCACGCGGCGAACCGGAACGATTGCAGCACCGTGACCTTCGCGACGTGCAGCTCGGACGCGACGGCGCGGCCATAGGCAGCCTTTTACGGTGCGGTGAGGCTACGGTCGATGCCGGTGCAGGGGTTCGCCGCCTGGCTGCCGGCGCAAGGCGCGAGCAGCGCAGGGGCGGCGAGCAGGGCCGCGCCGAAGATGCGGCGCACGCGTTCACGACCCGACCGGCATGCCAGGATAGATGCGTCTGTGACCATCATGTGGAACGACTCTATGATGCCAGCCTTCCGTCTCAGCTTAGCGGGCCGCCGGTCGCCCAGGACAGGTGTCCCGAGGCAATTATCTTCGCCGTGGTGCATCACCCTGCTGGTCGTGGCGCTGATGGCCGCCGGCCCGGCGCCTTCGCGACGCCAGGTCGGCGGATCGACTGAGGCGGTGGTCGTCCGGGGCGCCACGGTCGGCATCTCGCTGCTGTCGATGGCCGCGTCACCGTTGCTGGTGGTCCGGCTCGGCACCCCGGGGCAGCCTGCGCCGGACCTGACGGCCGCCGAGGTTGCGCGGTCGTTGGGCGAGATGCTCGACCGCTTGCAGGACCGGCACGCCCTGCCGGATCGCTTCACGATCCAGCTTGGCCCGCTGGAGCAATTCGTGCTGGCGGCGCTGCAGGCCCGGCTCACCCAGCCCGGCGCCAACTGGAACATCCGCACCGGCAACGTCCGGCATGGATCGGCTTATGCCGTGCTCCCCAACGAGGCGCTGGCGGCGATGGAGGGCACGCCGCTGGCCGAACCCTTCACGTCGCGCGGCTTCCACTTGTCAGTCTGGCTCGGCCGCCGAGCATGTCGAGATCGGCCTGGTGGGCGGCCACGGAACGGCAAAGCTGCCAACGGCGATCGGCTACTTGCCGATCGTAGCGGCGCGATCGAACGGGTGATCGCCCCCGCTGCCCCGCGAGGGATCACCCGCCCGCCGCCGCCGGGCCGCGCCAAGCGCGCTCGAACGGCAGCCGCCAGGCATGCGGCGCCACGAGCTGGTGGATGGATTTCGGCCCCCAGGAGCCGGTTGGGTACAGCCGCACCGGCGGCGGCGCTTCCAGCAGGGGGGTGGACACCTGCCACAGCCGCTCGATCCCTTCGGCGGTGGTGAACAGCGTGCTGTCGCCGCGCATGGCGTCCAGGATCAGCCGCTCGTACGCTTCCAGCACGTCGCCGATCCGCCCGGTGTCGTTCATGGCGAATTGCAGGCTCAGCTTGTCCAGCCGCATGCCCGGGCCAGGGCGCTTGCCGTAGAACGACAGCGACATCTTGGACGCGTCCGCCAGGTCGAAGGTCAGGTGGTCCGGACCCTGGGCGCCCACGCCGGAGCCGACGGGAAACATGCTTTTCGGCGGCTCGCGGAAGGCGATGGAGATGATGCGCTGCCCTTCCGCCAGCCGCTTGCCGGTGCGCAGGAAGAACGGCACGCCCGCCCAGCGCCAGTTATCGATCAGGCATTTCAGGGCGATAAAGGTTTCCGTGTCGGATTCCGGGTCCACCCCGTCCTCGTCGCGGTAGCCGACATACTGGCCGCGCACCACGTCCTTCGGCTCGATCGGCACCATGCTGCGGAAGACCTTGTTCTTTTCCTCGCTGATGGAGGCCGGCTCCAGCGCCGTCGGCGGCTCCATCGCCATGAAGCCGAGGATCTGGAACAAATGCGTCACCACCATGTCGCGGTAGGCGCCAGTGGATTCGTAGAAGCCGATGCGCTTGCCCAGCCCCAGCGTTTCCGGCACGTCGATCTGCACGTGGTCGATGAAGTTGCGGTTCCAGATCGGCTCGAACAAGCCGTTGGCAAAACGGAACGCCAGGATGTTCTGCGCCGGCTCCTTGCCCAGGAAATGGTCGATGCGGAAGATCTGCTCCTCGGAAAACACTTCGTGCAGCCGGGCGTTCAGCGACACCGCGCTGGCCAGATCGGTGCCGAACGGCTTTTCCATGATCACGCGGGAGCGTTCGACCAGCCCGGCCTCGCCCAGCATCCGCACGGCGGACAACGCGGCGCTCGGCGGCACGCTGAGGTAATGGATGCGCCGGGTTTCCCCGCCCAGGATGCGTTCGGCCGCATCCACCGCCGCGCGCAGGGTTTGCGCGCCGGCGGCCAGCGGCACGTAGTCCAGGGTTTGGGCAAAGGCCGCCCAATCCTCCTCGTTCACCTTGCGGGTGGAGAACTGGTTCAGCGCCTCCCGCGCCAGGGTCCGGAAGCCGTCGGCGTCGATGTTGTCCAGGGACACGCCGATGATCCGGCACCCCGGGATGAAGCCGCCGCGAACCAGGTGGAACAGGCCCGGCAGCAGCTTGCGCTGCGATAGGTCGCCGGTGGCGCCGACCAGCACGAGAACCTGCGAGTGCTTCGGGCCCACGCCCGGAGGAACCTTGCTCACGCCGCCACCCCGCCATCCTGCATGGCCGAAGCGTAGCGCATCACGCGCGGGGCCGCTGCCTCAATCGCACGACGCCGCGGCGGCGGTGCGCGCCATCAGTTCGGCCAGGCTGGCTTCCAGCGCGCGACCCTGGTTATCCAGCACCAGGTCGGCCCGGGCATACAGCGCTTCCCGGCTGGCGAGGATGGAGCGCAGATCGGCCATGGCGTCGGTGTTGTCGCGCATCGGCCGCTCGTCGCCCTGCGTCACCACGCGCTGCATGTGCTCCTCCGGCGAGGTGCGGACCCACACGGTCAGGCAGCGGGCGAGCAGCAGGTCCAGCGTGGCCGCTTCCGCGACGATGCCGCCGCCGGCCGCCAGCACCAGGGCGCCGCCGCGGGCGAGCACCGCTTCCAGCACCTGGCGCTCCAAGCGGCGGAAGCCGTCCTGGCCGTGCATCTCGAAGATGTCGCGCAGATCCATGCCGCTTTGCCGCTCCACCTCGCGGTCCAGCTCCACGAACGGGACGCCGCGTCGTGCCGCTAGCGCCTGCCCCAAGGAGGACTTGCCCGCGCCGCGCAGCCCGATCAGGGCGATGCGGGACGCCCGCAGCGGGTCCGCCGATTGCCCCAGCCATTCCGCCAGCAAGCGCCGCGCGCCCGGCAGCCGCGAAGGCTCCGCCCGGGCCAGCAGGCCGTGCAGCGCGGCCAGGTCCGGCGGCGGGTCCGGCCGGTCGGCCAGCAACTCCGCGATCGGCACGCCCAGCGCCTTGCCGACCCGGTGCAGCACCAGCACGGACACGTTGCCGCCGCCGGCCTCGAACTGCGCGATGTAGCGCTCCGACACGCCGGACCGCACGGACAGCGCCCGCTGCGTCATGCCGCGGCGGGCGCGCATTGTCCGCATGCGGGCGCCCAACGCTTGCAGCAGCAGGGTTTCGTCGGGCGCGTCGGTCATTGGGGCGTCCTTACACGGCGCGGGGCTTGGCGCACCAGCGAGGCGGCGGGGCCGGAGGGTTCTTGCATTATAATGCAGAGCCGGGTTAGCTCGCCAACCGCAACGGTCAGCTCAAGACCGCAGGGGAAGGCCGCAGGATGTCCGACAACGCCGCCGATTGGTTCGTGGACCGGCATGTCCGGGAAGGCCGCGGCGACTCCCCCGCTTTCATCGACGACCGCCGCACGCTGAGCTATCGCGGCCTGCAAGCGGAAAGCGCCCGGTTCGCCGCCGCGCTGCGGCGGGCCGGCATCCGGCGGGAGTCCCGCATCGCCCTGTTGCTGCACGACACGACCGAGTTCCCGGTCGCGTTCTGGGGCGCCATCCGGGCCGGCGTGGTGCCCGTCCCCATCAACACGCTGCTGCCGCCCGAACTGGTGGCCTACGTGCTGGGGGATTGCCGGGCGGAGTTGCTGGTGGTGTCCGCCCCGCTGGTGCCGCCCTTGGCGTCGGTGCTGGCGGGCCTGCCATCGCTGCGCACGATCGTGGCCGTGGATGGGGCGGCGGACGGCAGCGTCCCGTTCGACGCCTTTCTGGCCGACGGCGAACACGGCCCGGTCACGGCCAGCAAGGACGAAACGGCGTTCTGGCTGTACTCCTCCGGCTCCACCGCGGCGCCCAAGGGCGTGCGCCACGTCCATGGCAGCCTGCGCGCGACCTTTGACACGTACGGCAAGCAGGTGCTGGGCATTCGGCCGGACGACCTCGTGTATTCCGTGGCCAAGCTGTTCTTCGCCTACGGGCTCGGCAACGCCATGACCTTCCCAATGGCGGTCGGCGCGTGCAGCGTGCTGTTCCCGCACCGCCCCACGCCGGACGCCGTGCTGGCGCTGATGCGGCAGCATCGCCCGACCGTGCTGTGCGGCGTGCCGACGCTGTATGCCAATTTGGTGGCGCACCCCGGCCTGGGCGCCGGCGCCGGGTCGGCCCGGCTGCGCCGCTGCATCTCCGCCGGGGAAGCGCTGCCGGAGCATGTCGGCACCGAATGGTCCCGCCTGGTGGGGGTGGACATCCTGGACGGCATCGGCTCCACCGAGATGCTGCACATCTTCCTGTCCAACCAGCCCGGCGATATCTGCTACGGCACGTCCGGCCGCGCGGTGCCGGGCTACGAGTTGCGCATCGTCGACCCGGCGGGGGCGGACCTGCCGGATGGCGAGGTGGGGGAGCTGGTGGTGCGCGGGGCCAGCGCCGGCGACGGCTATTGGAACCAGCGCGACAAGACGCGGCGGACGTTCCAAGGCGAATGGACCTGGACCGGCGACAAATACATCCGCGAAGCCAGCGGCCATTACCGCTACTGCGGCCGGTCGGACGACATGTTCAAGGTCAGCGGCATCTGGGTGAGCCCGTTCGAGGTGGAAGGCGCGCTGGCCGCCCACCCCGCCGTGCTGGAAGCCGCCGTGGTGGGCCGCGAGGACGAGCAGGGATTGACCAAGCCGCGGGCGTTCGTGGTGCTGAAACAGGGGGCGAACGTGTCGGTGGAAGCGTTGCAGGCGCATGTGAAGGCCACGGCCGGGCCGTGGAAATACCCGCGCTGGGTGGAAATGGTGGACGACCTGCCGAAGACCGCCACCGGCAAGATCCAGCGCTTCAAGCTGCGGGCGCTGCCATGACCGGCCGGCCAATGCCGCTGCGGGTCGGCGGCCACGCGCTGGAAGCCGCCTGGTGGGGCCCGCCGCCGGACGCCGCACCCACGCTGGTGCTGCTGCACGAAGGGCTGGGCTGCGTCGCCCTGTGGCGCGACCTGCCGGAGCGGCTGTCCGCCGCCACCGGCTGCGGCGTGTTCGCCTGGTCCCGCGCCGGCTACGGCCAGTCCGACCCGGCCACGCTGCCGCGGCCACTGACCTACATGGAGGACGAGGCGCGCGACATCCTTCCCGCAGTGCTGGACGCCGCCGGGATCCGCCGCGCCGTGCTGGTGGGGCATTCGGACGGTGCCTCCATCGCCTTGCTGCATGCCGGCGGGACGCAGGATTTCCGCGTCGCCGGGCTGGTGCTGATCGCGCCGCACGTGATGGTGGAGGATGTCACGGTCGCCAGCATCGCCAAGGTGCGCGACGCCTTTGCCGCGCCCGATTTGCGCACCCGCCTGGCCCGCTACCACCGCGACGTGGACAATGCGTTCTGGGGCTGGAACCGCGCCTGGTTGGACCCGGCCTTCCGCGCCTGGCGCATCGACGACCGCGTCGCCTTCGTGCGCGTGCCGATCCTGCTGATCCAGGGCGACGCGGACGAGTACGGCACCGCCGAGCAACTGCGCTTGATCGAAGGGGAAGCCTACTGCCCGGTGGAAACCCTGCTGGTGCCGGGTGCGGCCCACGCGCCGCAGAACAGCCACCCGGCGCTGGTGTTGGAGGCGATCGCCGGCTTCGTGGCGCGGGTGCGTGCCTTGGAGCAACTGGACGCGCCGGCCAACCTGGTCGCCGCGGTAGCGCCCGCAGTATAATGCTTGTTATCCGGAACCAGCCGCATTATCGTGCGGCAACAGCGAAGAGCGTCCAGCCATGAACGCCGCCATCGACTTCCGCACCGAGCCGAGCCGCTACCGCCATTGGCGGATCGAGCTGTCGGGCGCCGTCGCTTCCCTGGTGATGGACGTCGACCCGGCCGGCGGGTTGTTCGACGGCTATGAGCTGAAGCTGAACTCCTACGATTTAGGCGTCGACATCGAGTTGAACGACGCCGTGCAGCGCCTTCGCTTCGAGCATCCGGAGGTGGGTGCGGTGGTGCTGCGCTCCGGCAAGCCCGGCGTGTTCTGCGCCGGCGCCAACATCCGCATGCTCAGCAAGGCGACGCACGGCCACAAGGTGAATTTTTGCAAGTTCACAAACGAGACCCGCATGGCGATCGAGGATGCCACGGAGAACTCCGGTCAAACCTACCTCGCCGCCGTGAACGGCACCGCGGCCGGGGGCGGCTACGAGCTGGCAGTCACGGCCGAGCACATCATGCTGATCGACGATCGCCGGTCCACCGTGTCCCTGCCGGAACTGCCGCTGCTGGCGGTGCTGCCGGGCACGGGCGGGTTGACGCGGGTGACGGACAAGCGCCGGGTACGGCGCGACCGGGCGGACGTGTTCTGCTCCACGGAGGAAGGCGTACGCGGCAGCCGTGCCGTCGCCTGGCGCCTGGTGGACGAGGTGGTGGCGCCGTCGCGATGGGACGCCGCCGTGCAGGCCCGCGCGGAGGAGATCGCGGCGAAGACGGACCGGCCGCGCGATGCAGAAGGCGTGACACTGCTGCCGCTGGACCGCCAGCTTGCCGGGCCGGTGATCACCTACCCGCACCTGCGCGTGGAGCTGGACCGCGGCCGCGGCACGGCCACGCTGGTCGTGCAGGGGCCGGACGCCGCACCGCCGGCCGATGCCGCGGCGGCCCAGGCGCAAGGCTGCGCCTTCTGGCCGCTGGCCATGGCCCGCGCGCTGGACGACGCCATCCTGCACCTGCGCACCAACGAGCCCGAGTTGGGCGTATGGGTGCTGCGCACCGAGGGCGATGCCGCGTCCGTGCTCGCCTACGACGCGCTGCTCGATGCCAACCAAGACCATTGGCTGATGCGCGAAATCCGCCACTTCCTGAAGCGCACGCTGAAGCGGCTGGACGTGACCTCCCGCAGCCTGGTGGCGCTGGTGGAGCCGGGAAGCTGCTTCGCCGGCACGCTGGCGGAGTTGGCCTTTGCCGCCGACCGCTCCGCCATCTTCGTGGGCAGCCGGGCGGGCGACAACCGGCTGGCCGCCATCACGCTCGGCCCGGCGAATTTCGGCCCGCTGCCGATGGCCAACGGGTTGACCCGGCTGCAAACCCGCTTCCTCGGCGAGGCGGCCACGCTGGCGGCGGCGGAGCAGGCCGTAGGCCAGGCCTTGGACGGGGAGGCCGCCGACGAAGCCGGCCTGGTGACGTTCGCGTATGACGAGACGGATTGGGACGACGAAATCCGCATCATGCTGGAGGAGCGGGCCAGCTTCTCCCCGGACAGCCTGACCGGGCTGGAAGCCAATCTGCGCTTCGCCGGCCCGGAAACCATGGAAACCCGCATCTTCGGCCGCCTCACGGCGTGGCAGAACTGGATCTTCCAGCGCCCGAACGCCGTGGGCGAGGATGGTGCGTTGAAACGCTACGGCACAGGCCAACGCGCCGTGTTCGACCGCAACCGCGTATAAGGAGGCTCCGATGCCGGATGGTATGACGCCGATCGCCGTGGATTATGACGGCCTGATCCCCAACAACGTGTCCCTCAACGAAGACATGCGCGTACGCAAGGCGCTGGAAAGCTGGCACCCCGGCTACATCGACTGGTGGAAGGATGCCGGGCCGGACGGCTTCCAGGAAAGCCTGGTGTACCTGCGCACCGCGATTGGTGTGGACCCGAAGGGCTGGGCTAAGTTCGACTACGTGAAGATGCCCGAATACAAATGGGGCGTGCTGCTCGCCCCCGCCGTGGAAGGTCGCACCATTCCGTTCGGCAAGCACAAGGGCGAGCCCGCCTGGCAGGAAGTGCCCGGCGAATACCGCGCCCTGCTGCGCCGCCTGATCACCATCCAGGGCGACACGGAGCCCGCCTCCGTGGAGCAGCAGCGCCACCTCGGCAAGACGGCGCCGTCGCTGTACGACCTGCGCAACCTGTTCCAGGTGAACGTGGAGGAAGGCCGCCACCTGTGGGCGATGGTCTACCTGCTGCAAAAGTATTTCGGCAAGGAAGGCCGCGAAGAAGCGGACGATCTGCTGCGCCGCCGCTCCGGCCATGTCGACACGCCGCGCATGCTGGGCGCGTTCAACGAGGCGACGCCTGACTGGCTGAGCTTCTTCATGTTCACCTACTTCACCGACCGCGACGGCAAGATGCAGTTGGAAGCGCTGGCGCAATCCGGCTTCGACCCGTTGTCGCGCACCTGCCGCTTCATGTTGACGGAAGAAGCGCACCACATGTTCGTCGGCGACAGCGGCGTGCAGCGCGTGGTGGAACGGACGTGCCAGGCGATGAAGGAGGCCGGCCTCACCGACCCGGCGGACATCGCCGCGGTTCGCGCGCTGGGCGTGATCGACCTGCCGACCATTCAGAAAAAGATGAACCTGCATTTCTCCCTGACGTTGGACCTGTTCGGCAACGAGATCAGCACCAACGCCGCCAACGCCTTCGACAGCGGCATCAAGGGCCGCTATCGCGAAGACAAGCTGGAAGACGACCACCTGCTGCGCGACGCCACCTACCCGGTGCTGCGCTGCCGCGACGGCGCGTTGGTGGAGGAGGCGGTGCCGGCCCTGTCCGCGCTGAACATCCGGCTGCGCGACGACTACGTGAAGGACTGCCAATCCGGCGTCACCCGTTGGAACCGCGTCATCGAGAAAGGCCGGCGTCGCGTTCCAGTTCAAGCTGCCGCACGTCGCCTTCAACCGGGCGATCGGCGAGTTCGCCGCGGTGCAGGCCGACGAAGCCGGCCGCATCCTGTCCGATGCGGAATGGGCCGCACTGAAGCCATCCGTGCTGCCGGACGACGCGGACGCCGCGTTCATCACCGGCCTGATGGTCGCCGAAGCCGAGGCCGGCAAGTTCGCCGGCTGGATCGCCCCGCCCCGCGTCGGCATCGACAACAAGTCCGGCGATTTCGAATACGTGCAGATCGTCGCGTGAGTCGCTGGGCTGAAATGCTCCCTTTCCCGCTGGCGGGAGAGGGCCGGGGTGAGGGTGGCCCCCTCGCCCGACCGCATGCGTTGGCCCACCCTCACCCAACCCTCTCCTGCCAGCGGGCGAGGGCTTTGTCGCGTGGTCGGCCCGAATGAGCCTCACCACCGAGGCGCGCAAGCAGCACCTCATCGACCCGGAGGTGTGCATCCGTTGCAACACCTGCGAGGCGACCTGCCCGATCGACGCGATCACGCATGACGACAACAACTACGTCGTCGACCCGGCCAAGTGCAATTTCTGCATGGACTGTGTGTCGCCCTGCCCGACCGGCTCGATCGACCATTGGTTCGCCGTCTCGCAGCCCTTCTCGCTGGACGAGCAGTTCGGCTGGCTGGAACTGCCGCCCGAACCCGTCGTGGCGGTGGTGGACGCGCTGGAGGACGAAGCCACCGCCCTGCTGGATGACGCGCACCGGGGCGCCGGTGGCCGTGCCCGCGCGCCCGCCACGGCCAGCAAGCCGCGGGTCAATCTGTTCAATCGCGCGTCGCCCGCGGTGGCGACGCTGACGGGCAATCTGCGAATCACCGCGCCGGGCGCGTCCTCCGACGTGCGGCACATCATCCTGGATTTCGGCGCCGTGGCGTTCCCGGTGCTGGAAGGTCAAAGCATCGGCCTGGTTCCGCCGGGCACCGACGCGGCGGGGCGACCGCACGCCATGCGGCTGTATTCCATCGCCAGCGCCCGCGACGGCGAACGCCCCAACACCAACAACCTGGCGCTCACCGTCAAGCGCGTGGCGGAAAGCCGGCCGGAAGGCGAGTTCCGCGGCATCGCCTCCAACTGGCTATGCGACCTGCCGCTCGGGTCCAAGGTGCCGGTCATCGGGCCGTTCGGCTCCACCTTCCTGATGCCGGACGACCCGGATGCGGACATCCTGATGATCTGCACCGGCACCGGCGCCGCCCCGTTCCGCGGCTTCACCGAACGCCGCCGCCGTGCCAGCCCGCATGGCCGCGGCCGTCTGCATCTGTATTTCGGCGCTCGCTCCCCGGACGAACTGCCGTATTTCGGCCCGCTCGGGAAAGTCCCGACGACGCTGCTGCGGCAGGAACTGGTGTATTCCCGCCTGCCGGACGCCCCGCGCGAATACGTGCAGGACCGCATGCGCGCCCAGCCGGAGGAGCTCGCCGCCCTGCTCGACCGTCCCTGGCTGCACGTCTATATCTGCGGATTGCGCGGCTTGGAGGACGGGGTGGAGGCGGCGCTGACCCAGATCACCCGCGCCCGCGGCGGCGACTGGCTGACCCTGCGCGACACACTGCGCGAGGAAGGCCGGTTCCACTGCGAAACCTACTGACCGGCTTGACTCCCACTGCCCCACTCGGCATAGCGGCGGCCACGGCGGGGCTGTAGCTCAGTTGGTAGAGCGCCTCGTTCGCAATGAGGAGGTCAGGGGTTCGATTCCCCTCAGCTCCACCATTCCCGCCGTCTAGCACTTCGTATTCTTAGCAAAACTCGATGCGCGGGGGTCCGGCGAAGACACTCGGCAGGTCGGGTATGTGCACTCGTCCTGCCTAGAGGAAGCTTTCGCCGAAATCGCACCCGGGCGGTGCCGGCGTTGTGTCCGCTTCGATCTCCCAAAACCGGTCTCGAGCTAAAGTTGCAGCTTTGTTGTAGGCTTCAAACCAGGTCAACGCGGCTGCGAGATCGGAGTAGTTCGACGTGTGCAGTTCCACCGCTCGGCCATCAATGCGCTGGTCGAATCGGACGAGGCCGGCTGCGACCTCTCGGCCGCCCGTCAAAATAAGACGGGTGAGCCCACCAGCTACGTGTTGTGGAGCGGTTAGCCAATCGAGACCACCCTTTGAACCTACCGCAAAGCCGTCCGGTGCGGCGGCACACTTAATCTCCAAGGTATGTGGCGACCCACCATACTGCGGATAAACTTCTACGTTGTATTTCATCTAAATCTAACCGCTCTGAAGAATGTGGAGTATGTTCTTTAACAAAGACCTTTTGAAATGACTTATAAAACCTGGCCTGTCCCCAGCTTAAATAATAAGTTGTAAGATACGTTAGCTATAAATCTGGTGACAGCCACGTAGCTGTGATTTAACAGGTCGAGGTACGTCCATTCAAGGGTCCGGAATTGAAAGACTTTGACCACGCCCCTTCCGAGAGCGGAACCCCGTTGCTTGATGCCGTCTTGACGGAACATGGACCAATCGACATCCTCTCACGCTTCTTCCTTGTCGCAGATGCGCTTGGCCGACGGATTGGCTTCAATATCAAGGTCCATTCAGACTTTACGAAGTTGGTTGAAATCAATTCCCGCCTTCAAGCAAGTTGGGGGCCGCTGGTGCCATCCTACCATCCAGCTCACAGCGCATTATCTCCTGACAATGGCTTCTGGCTGTCGGTGCACGATCAGACAGATGAACTTGTTGCTGTCTCCGCCGTCCGGCGGCTCGATGTCGCACATAGCATGGCAGATGAATTCACGTCGCTTCGCTTCCTCTACGCCAATCCGCAGGCGCATTTGGATATGGGCACAACCTGCACAGTTGCAGGCGTAGCCCAGTCGTCCGCCACACGCATCAAAGGCATTGTCGCCTATTCGGGTGGGCATTGGACGCATCCTAGTTCGCGGCGGAAAGGCATCGTCCATATCCTGGCCCACATTAATCGTGCCTTGGCATTGACCCGCTGGAACATCGATTTTGTTGTTGGTATCACTCGCGTTGACCTCGCTGCAAAGCAGGTCTTCTCGCCTTACGGCTATCAACACAGCGACCGCTTCATTTCCATCCGCAAGTCCTATCGGGGGGATTTCGACACAAGCATGATCTGGATGGACCGAAACTGGCTTGAGACCGAGCTAACGGCCTACGTGGCCGAGCAAGCGTCAAAGATCACCAACGTGACCGAGGTGGAGGACACGACCACTTCGCCTTTGCTGGTCAACCAAGGGAGTAGCAGCCGGTCATAGCGAATACGGGCATTCGGCCGCTCGGGAGTGGATATTGTTGTCTCGATCAGCTCGTGAGTGGGCCGGCGGCTAAACTCGACCTGCATCATGCTCTTGGCGATCCAGGCACCGTAAGCCTGGTCAGACTGGTCATGGACAGCGCGTCCGGTTTTCTCCACGAGCGACGATCGTAGTAGAGAATAGCCGTTCCCTATGAAGTCGAAGTAAGCCGTATCGCGTAATATGCGGGCGATCACTTGTTGGTCCGCGGCGGCCGATAACAAGCGATGTTTAGCGGCCGACCACCTGCCGCGTAACCGTGTCCACTGTCTGTATTTAGCCTGTAACTTTCGGAGGCGCTCTGTTCGGAAGCAGGCTGCAATCGGTAGTCGTTCTTTGTAAAGTCGAGGTCGTTTGAGTATCGACTGCTCATTACAATGACTTGTCATTATGGTCGCGATAGCTTCGATGCCTTCAACCTCCATCATTGTTGGCTGACTACCGATGAACTCAAGGTGGAATGTCTGGATGCCGGAAGCGAGCAACATCTTGCATACTTGCCGGACAGTTCGCGTGCCAGGTCTTCCTGGACGCATCATAATGCGAGCTCGGGCAAAACCCATCGTAAAGCTGACGCGAACATGGCCGCAGTTTGCTATGAGATAAAGGGTGAGGTCTGACTGGGTGCCGACTGCACCATGGCGTTGGTGAAGCTGGTTTGAGCCGGAAGCCCATACATCTCCGCGTTCGTCCACAACCAAATCAAGGGTCATGACAACGATGCTCGGCAACCATCAACCGATTCGGCAACAAAGAAGAATGCAACACACGACTTATTGAAGCACGCAAGATATTGCTGCATCGCAGTATTTCCCGCGTTGTTCTTTGGAGCAAGGGAAGCTTGTAGCTGTTAAAGCGGGTTGAGCAGCCCACACAACCTTTGGCTATCAGCGTCTCGGCTTCACCCGCGTGGCGGTGAGAGGAGACGTCAATACCGCGGTTGGACGTAGGCTGTGGCAAGCAGCATCAGTTTGCACGACCACATGCTGGGCATCCGATGGTGACGTTTGCACAGGAGAAGGCTCGGTTTAGATACCGCCACTCACTAGGGACGCCCAAGGACGTTAGTCTGGTGGACCTCGGCTCCACCACCGCCATGCCCTAGAACCCCGTCGTCGCTGCGAGCCTTGGGGAAGCGGCCGGCTTTGGTCAGACATCTGCCTGGATCAACGGGCCATGCCGGTCGACCAGCGTCGCGCTTGCTTGGTTCAGCCCGATCAGGTCCACGCGCGCGCCACGGCGGCGCATCTTGGTGACCACTCCTTCCAAAGCACCGACCGAGGTCACGTCCCAGAAATGCGCGCCGCTGAGGTCGATGCGCACGTTGGCCGTGGTGTCCCGCAGGTCGAAGCTGTCGGCGAACATGTCCGCGCTGGCGAAGAACACCTGGCCGCTCACGGTGTAGGTCCGGGTGTCCGTGGCGTCATCAAAGGCGCTGGTCACCGCCATCAGGCGCATCACCTTGAAGGCGAAGAACACGCCGCTCAGCAGCACGCCGACCACGACGCCGGCAGCCAGGTCGCTGGTGAACACCGTGACCACGACGGTCGCCAGCATGACGAGACTGGAAACCTTGGGGTGGTGCACCAGGTCGCGGAACGAGGCCCAGGAAAAGGTGCTGACCGAGACCATGATCATGATGGCCACCAGGGCGGCAACCGGAACGCGGGCCACCCACGGCCGGAGCAGCACCATGAGGATGAGCAGGAACAGCCCGGCGACCAGGGTGGACAGCCGGCCGCGGCCGCCATACCGGACGTTACCGACCGTTTGGCCGATCATCCCGCACCCGGCGATGCCGCCGAACAACCCCGCGGCGACGTTCGCCAGGCCGAGCCCGGTGCATTCCCGCGCCTTGGAACTGGCCGTGTCGGTGAGGTCGTCCACCACGGTTGCCGTCATCATGGATTCCAGCAGGCCCACGACCGCCATGGCCAGGGCGTAGGGCGCGACGATGCGGAGCGTGTCCCACCGCACCGGCACGTGCGGCAAGGCGAGGCCGGGCAGCGACGACGGCAGCCTGCCGAGGTCCGCCACGGTATGCAGGGGCATAGGCACGAGGATGCTGATCGTCGTGAGGACGACGACGCAAACCAGCGGCGAGGGAACGGCCTTGGTCAGAGACGGCAGCAGGTAGATGATGGTGAGGCCACCGGCGATCATCGCGTAGGTGTGCCAGCTCACGCCGAGCATCTGTGGCAACTGGGCCGAGAAGATAAGGATAGCCAAGGCGTTCACGAACCCGGTGCGCACCGAACGGGACACGAACCGCATCAACACGTCCAGCCGCAACAAGCCGAATACGATTTGGAACACCCCTGCCAGGAGCGTGGCGGCCAGCAGGTAGTCCAGGCCGTGTGCCCGGACGAGCACCGCGGCGACGAGTGCCACGGAGCCGGCGGCGCCGGAGATCATCGCGGGACGGCTGCCGGTGAAGGCGATGACGATGCCGATGACGAAGGAGGCGAACAGGCCGACCTCCGGGTCCACGCCCGCCACGAAGGAGAAGGCGATGACCTCCGGGATCAGGGCGAAGGTCCCGACCATGCCGGCGAGCACCTCGCGGCGGAAATCGCCCGGGCTGGTGAACCATTCGGAGCGGTAGCGGGTCGTGGATCGCGTGCTCATCGGGGTGCCCGCAGTAAGCGCACGAGGTTTGAAGTGCCAGGTGTCAGGGCCAAGGTGGGCCACCGGTATGCCGCCGCCATCCCTATCGGCTCGCCTCCTGCGTAATGCGTTCCGACAGGTGCGCCACGACGACGCCCAACAGGCTCACGGTCGCTTCGTTCAGCACCGTATGGCCATCCGGCTGCAGGTAAAGCCACTGCTCCATGCGCCCCAGCGGCGGGCTTTTCATGGGGTAATCGATGTGGACGAGGTTGCCGTAGGCCTCGATGCGGACTGGCCCCGAGGCGTCGGTCAACGTGCCCTCGTAATGGTGGTCATCCACCTTGCGGATCACCCAACTGCGCGTTTCCTGCGGCGTCTGCTCCATGTCGATGACCTGGACCAGGTTGAGACTGCCGTCTGGCAAGACCACGCCCGTGCCGTGCACGGCGAAGCGGTGGACGGGTGCGCCCCGCCTGTTCTCCAGCACGCCGGTGGATGTGGTGGAGCCGGCAAAAAAGCTTTCCGGTCGCAGCGTCGGCTGCGCACCCTCGAACACGGCCGGGGCCATTTCCGTGCTGCAGCCAGCTAGGCTCAGTGCGACGACGACGGCCAAGCCCGGCCTAAACAAACCCATTGTCCGTCCATCCAAACAGCGCACCTGCACCAAGCAGGAGGGGCGTTGCCCCAGACAGTAATAGTCTTTTGTGCGACGCACAAAACCCCTTGCAACCATCCCGCGCGTGGCGCCTTATCCAGGCGCGGCGCGTTCGCGTGCCGCATTCTTGGACGTTTCCTCCCTAAACTTCGGCGGCACCGCAAGGTGCCGCCTTCTTTTTGGGCGGGAGGCTATGGCCGCCCTGGTCGCGGCATGGTGACAGCGCCGATCATCGCACGGTGGCGTTCTGTCCGAGACCCAATTGTCAGGAGCAACAATGAGCATTTTCGGCTCGATCATGAGCAAGATCTTCCATCCCGACGCCCACCTGGCCGCCAGCCAGCCCGCCGCGACGGCTGCCCCGTCCCAGCCCGACGCTCCGGCAGCGGAGCCGGCGAGTTCGGCGGCATCGAGCCCGGTCGACGTGGGAGCTGTCCTCACCCAGATGGCGGCCGGCAAGGGCGGTGGCGGCAATTGGCAGAGTTCGATCGTCGACCTGCTGAAGCTGCTCGACCTCGACTCCAGCCTGGACGCGCGCAAGCAACTGGCTGGCGAGCTGAACGTCCATGTCGGCGCCGACGGCAGCGCCGAAGAGAACACCGCCCTGCACAAGGCAGTCATGCAGAAGCTTGCCGAGAACGGAGGCAAGGTGCCGGACAGCCTCAAGGGCTGACCGAGCCTGACGGCCCGCCGGCCAAGTCCGTGCGGGCCGTCATCCGGCGACTTGATCGTGCCGTTGAACGACGCTGATCCACGCCACCTCGGGGCGACAGGCATCCCCAACTGACGTCTTCGGCGTTAAAACAATGAAAACCAAATAGGCGCAGTGTGGCCCTCGTTCTTAACGGAGCCACGAAACATGGACATCATGACGCGGATCGATTTCGGCCAGGGCGACCTGGACAACGTCCTGGCGAAGTTGTCGCCGCGCGAAATCGATGAACTTGCCTTTGGCGCGATCCAACTGGATAGCGCGGGCAAAATCCTTTCGTTCAACCAGACCGAAAGCAACATCACCGGGCGCCGCAAGGAAGCCGTGATCGGCCGCAACTTCTTTGAAGAAGTGGCACCCTGCTGCAACAAGCCGAAGTTCCGCGGCGTGTTCGACGCAGGCGTCAAGGCCGGCAGCCTGAACGCCATCTTCGACTACACGTTCGACTACATCATGAAGCCGACCCGGGTGAAGATCCACATGAAGAAGGCCGTCTCCGACGACACCTACTGGGTGTTCGTCAAGCGGCTGTAACCCGCGCTTACGACTTGATCAGGGCGCAGCCCCCTTCGCTCAGCGGCCGGAATGCCTCGTCGGCCGGGGTTGTGGCGACCAGCTTCAGCAAGTCCCAGGAGCTGCGGCTTTCCGCCGGGGTCTTGGCCTGCAACAGGTAGGACGGGTGGATTTTCCGCCCGTCCGCCCGAATCATGCCCTTGCCGAAGCAGTCATCGTCCGTGGGCATCGCCTTCATCCGGGTCACCGCGTCCGCGCCGCTGGCCTTGGCCGCAGCAATGCCCAGGTCGGACACCGCCTTGAGGTAGTGCAGGGTCGAGGCGTAGCATCCTGCCTGCACCATGTTGGGCCATTGGTTCGGCGTCTTCGGCCGGACACGCTCGTTGAAGGCGCGGGTGCGGTCGTTCAGATCCCAATAGTAGCTTTCCGTCAGCAACAGGCCCTGCGCCGTATCCAATCCCAAGGCATGCACGTTGCTGCTGTACATCAGCATGCCCGCGACCTTCATGTGCTCCGTCAGGCCGAACTCGTGGGCCTGCTTGACGCAGTTGATGGTGTCGCCACCGCTATTGGCCAGGCCGAGCACCTTGGCGCCGCTTGCCTGCGCCTGCACCAGCAGCGCGGAGAAGTCGGTGGTGGCGGGGAACGGGTATTTCACGCTGCCCAGTACCTTGCCGCCGGCCGCTTCCACGAAGCGGGTGGTGTCGCGCTGGAGCTGCTCGCCGAACACGTAGTCGGCGGTGATGAAGAACCAGGTGTCACCCCCCGCCCGCACCATGGCACCCCCGGTCGACCGGGCGAGCATGTAGGTGTCGTACGTCCAGTGCACCGTGTTGGGCGAGCATTGCGATCCGGTGAGGTCCGTGCTGGCCGCCCCGTTGTTCAGCAGGACCTTGTTCTTCTCCTTGCACACGCTGGCCACGGCCAACGCCACGGAGGAGGTCGGCACGTCCACGATGGCGTCCACGCCGTCCTGGTCGAACCATTGGCGGGCGATGCCGGCGCCGACATCCGGCTTGTTCTGGTGGTCGGCCACGCGGACGTCCACGGTGAAACCCTTGGCCGCGAACTCCGCCACGGCCTGGCGCACGCAGACCGCGCTGGTCGGGCCGCCATCGTCGCGGTAGGGGCCGGACTCGTCGTTCAGCACGCCGATGCGCAGGACGGTGCCGGACTGGGCCCGGGCGGCGCGCGGCAGAATGGCGGCCGCGGCGGCAGTTGCAGAAAATCCCCGGCGGGTGATGGTCATGGCTGGCGCACTCCCCTCGTCGCACCCACGTTGGCCGGGGCGCGCTGTTGGGGCAGCGTAGCGAGTTTGCCCCGGCCCCGGCAACCTCCGCCGCTGCTACGGTCCCGGCGGGAACGCCGCGGCGATCCAGGCCGCCGTGCGGCGCAGGCCCTCCATCCAGTCCGTCCGCGGCTGCCAGCCGGTGGCCTGGCGGATGCGGTTGATGTCCAGCACGTTGACCGGCACGTCGGCGCGGCGGGCGGGGCGATGCGTCACCGACACCGGGCGGATTTGCAGCGACGCGGACACCGCGTCCACCACCTCCAGCACGGAGCGGCCGATACCAGAGCCGACGTTCAGCACGGTTTCGGGACCGTCATACTGGCTGGCGACCACCATCGCCTCCGCGAGGTCGCCAACATACAGGAAATCCCGCACCACCTGGCCATCGCCCCAGATTTCCACCGGGCGGCCGGCCAGCACCGTTTCCAGCAACGCGGCGACCAGGCCCTGGCGGCGGAACGGGCTTTGGAACGGGCCATACGGATTGGCCACCCGCAGCGTCACCGACTGGGGGCCGCCGAGATGGGCATACAAACGGAGGTACTTCTCCACCATCAGCTTGTTGATGCCGTAGGCGGAGATGGGGTCCGTCGCGGCGGCCTCGTCGATCGGGGTGGCGGCGGGCACGCCATAAACCGTGCCGCCGGAGGACACGAAGACGATCTTGCGCACCCCGGCGGCGCGGCACAGCTCTAGCAACTGGACGGAGGCGACGGTGTTGATTTGCAGGTCGGCGATCGGGTCCTTGTTGGACACTTCGGGATTGGTGCCGCCTAACAGGTGGAACACGATTTCCGCCCCGTCCACCGCCAAGGCGAGCGCGGCACGGTCCGTGAACTCACCGACGGTGTAGCGCATCGCGGGCAGCGCGTCGGGGAACAAGGGACGGCGGCCGAAACCGTGCACGCGCGCCCCGGCGGCCGCCAGGCTGCGGCACAGATGGCTGCCGATGAAACCGCCGGCGCCCAGCACCAGGCAGGAGACGCCGGAAAGCGGCCGGTCGCTCACCGCGGGGCGGCGAGGAACGCGGCCATCTCGCCCACCATCCGTTCGAAGGTGAAGCGGGCCGCCGACCGGCGCCCCCCTTCGGCGAGCCGCGCGCGCAAGCCGCCGTCCTGCGCCAGGCGGCGCACGGCCGCCGCGAGCCCGGCCGCATCGCCCTTGGCGAACAGCAGCCCGCTTTGCCCATCCGCAACGATTTCCGGATTGCCGCCGACACGGGACGCGATCGTGGGAATGCCAAGCGCCAGCGCGTGGATCAGCGTAAGGGAGAAGGGTTCGTAGAGCGAGGGAAACAGGTAGATGTCGTGGCCGTCGAACAAGGCCGGCAACTGGCTTTCCGGCACGGGCGGCTGCAGCACGATGTCGGCGGCCCTGCCGCTGTTCGCGATCGCCTGCTCCATCTGCGCGGCGTAGGCCGCATCCTGCGCGTCGCCTACCAAGGTCAACTGCACGCGCCCGACGCCGAACGCGGCCGGGTCCAGCAGCGACATGGCGGCAATCGCAGTGTCGGCGCCCTTCAGGTCCACGAAGCGCCCGGCGAACAGCAGGCGCAGCATGCCGGGCTGCACCAGCCGCGTCCGATCCACCGGCGCGGCCGCGGGCGACCTGGCCTGCTTCACGCCGTTGTGGATGACGACGCTCCTGCCGAAGGTACTGCCACCGAGTTGGTAGAAGTCGCGCATGAAGGTGGCGCCGAAGATCGCCTCGAGCCCAGCCACGGGGCGTTGGACCAGCCGGCGTAGGATGGTCCTAGCCCGCTGCCCGAGGTCCGGCGGCGGTGGCGGGTGGAACGGCTTGTCGCCATGCACCACCTCGGCGAAGTAATCCCGGACGAAGATCGGGTTGCGCATGACCAGCAGCCAGTTGTCGGTGAGCATCACCACCGTGCGGATCGGGCTTTCTTCCAACGCTTGCAGGATGCTCCCGTCCAGGAAGAACAGGTTCCAGGCGAAGACGACATCCGGCCGCACCTCCGCCAGCACCCGGTGCAGCGTGGCGAGGTTGGACCGGTTGGTCGCGTCCCGCTGCTCCGCGGTGCCGGGATAGGGCGTGTAGATGTCGGGGCCGGTCAGCAGGTCCCAGTCGCGCAGGATGCGCTGCGCCGGGTAATCGGCGACTTGGCCGCCATAGCGGGTGGTGAGCACCACCATCTCGTGCCCCAAGGCGGCGAGGCCGGCCGTGACCTCGAAACACAGCCGTTCGTAGCCGCCCACCACGTTGGGCGGATACAGATTGCTCAGCACCAGGATGCGCATCACACCCACCCTTTCACGAGGCCCTTGAACGCCGCGTCGCTCAGCAACGGGCTGCGGTCCAGCGGGCTGGCGCCGTGGCGGCGCAGATAGGCCATGCAGGGCGGCACGGCGCGGTCCAACTGATGCTGGCGGAACACGTCCTGCACCGCCGCGGCCTGGTCCCAGGCGATCGGCGGCGCACCCGCCCGGTCCCACAACACGGTCAGGTAAGCGGCAGCCACCATCGCCCACTCCGCGCGGACGGCCGCGTGGTCCTCGCTGATCGTGTTGCTGCCGTGCATGCGGTAGCGCAGCAGCGCCTGGTCCACCCGCGTGATGCGGCGGCCGAGCGCCAGCGCCCGCAGGAGCCAATCGAGGTCGTGCGCGTAGCGCAGTGCGGCGAATGGCCCGATCGCCGGCAAGGCCGTGCGGCGGAACAGCAGGTTGGACGTGGTCATGACGAAGTTGGCATTGAGCAAGGCCACGCCTAACGCCGCGCCGGCCTGGTGGAACGCCACGGCCTGCTGATACCAGGCGTTCTCGGCCGGGGCGCCGTCGCCGTCCATGAACTCCAGCCCGGACACCGCGATGTCCGCCGCGTTGTCGGCCTGCAACGCCGCCACCAGGGTGGTCAAGCGGTCGGGCAGAAAGGCGTCGTCCGAGTTCAGGATCGCCAGGAACTCGCCGGTGCACAGCGCCAGCGCGGCATTGATCGCGGCGTGGGCGCCCGCGTTGGCCTGGCGCTCGAACCGGATGCGGGCATCCTGCCGGGCCAGCTCCTCCATCACCCCGGCGGATTCGTCGGTCGAGCCGTCGTCAAGCACGACGAGTTCCTTTACGATGCTGCCCTGCGCCAGGACGCTCCGCACCGCCTCCCCGATAAAGCCGGCATGGTTGTACAGCGGCACCACCACGGACACGCGGGGCGCTTCCGGCCGCCGCCACCACGACAGGGCCATGCTACAGGCTGCGCGCGGCGAGGCGGCGGACGAGGCCGGGGGCCGTCCGCGTCATCATCGGCGCCGGGTCGTCCCGCGTGGCGATCGCGGCGGGGCCGCTCAGCACCACCCCGTGCTCCGCCACGAACTGGCTGAGCGCCGCGGGGCTGGTGACCTCCACGACGGTGGCGGTGTCGAACATCAGCGCGGGTTGGGCGATCTTCACCCAGCTATGGCCACTGCGCTCGCAACTGTAGAAATACAACCGCTCGATGGCGTGGGCGGGCGTGTGGTCGAGCTGCTCGCCTTCGGCGGGGAAGTCCTCGATGGACAGCTTCAGGTCCAGCAACGGCCGCAACGCCGCCGGGCGGGCCCAGAACATGGAGCCGGACGGGAAGTCCAGCGCCCGCCGCGGCGACAAGGCAAGGCCCATGCGGGACGCCAGCGCGCTCGCCGCCTCGAAATTGCCGTTCCAACCAAGCCAGCGCCGCACCGACTCGAAGTGCTGCGGCGCGACCATGCCCAGATCGGGCAGCCGGGCGAAGGCGTCCAGCACGCTGCGGACGATTTCCGGCGAGCCGAGCAGTGTTTCGAACAGATAGGACCGCCACGGCGCCAGGAAGGCCGCATGGTCCGAGACCTTCGAGTGCAGATGCAGCACCAGATCGTATCGTTCATACGCGTCCGCGAAGCCGACGAGCTTCGGCGCGATGTCCCGCCCGCGATTGGGCGTGACGCGCACCTCGACCTGACCGCGGTCCCACGCCGCAAACGCCGTTTGCAACGTGGCCTGCTTGTCCGCGGTGTCGGTGGACAGCAGCAGGTCGGCCTGACCGGGCAGGTTGCGGCAGTAGAACAGCACCTCCTGCGCCACGGCGGTGTGAAACATGTGGCAGATCACCGCCACCCGGAATTGCGAGGCGGGCGGCACGTAGCCGAAGGGAACGGCGACGCTCCAATCCCGCGCCGCCGGGCGGCTGGTATGCGGTTCCACGGCAGGAAGGGCAACGGCGGGCGGCTTCGGTGCGTCCTTATCCTCGGGGTTTGGCTCCGGTTGCCGATGCACGATCTTGAGGCCCGACAGGATCGCACGCACGGTGGCGGTGAAGGCTTCCGGGGCGCAGTCCTGCTTCGCCCGGGCCAGCGCGGCGCTGCGGATCGCTTCCCACAATGCCGGATCACCGTAGAGCCGGGCACAGGCGGCGGCGAAGGCGTTGGGCTCGTCGGCCACCAGCAACTCGACCCCGTCCGTCCAGCCGAGTTGCCCGGCGATCAGGCTGGTGACGACCATGGGAATGCCGAGCATCGCGGCCTGATGCACCTTGTGCGGAATGCCCGCGGCGAGCCGCGTCGGCACCACCATGACGCGGGCGCGGGCGAGGGCGGGCGGCAGTTCGTCCACCATGCCCATGATGTCCAGCGTGTCGCCGGCCATCGCCTCGACCGTCTTCGCCTTGGTTTGGCCGATAAGGGTAAGCCGAAACTCCGGCTTGCCCAGCGCCTGGCGCAACGACGGCAGGATGGCGCTGGCGAACCAGCGCACGGCATCCGCGTTCGGTGCGTCCTCCTGCTGGATCGCGCCGAGGAAGACGATCTGGTCGCGTTCCGCATAGCCGGTGGGAATGGGTTGGTCGTCCAGCGCGTGCCCCAGCAGATGCACCTGCCGGGCGCCGTAATCCTCCAGCGTGGCCTGCTCCGCGGCGGAAACGGAGATAACCGCGTCGGCCGTGCGGGTCAGCGACACCTCCGTCGCGACCATGAGGTGGCGCTCGGGGTCGGTAACGGGCGCCCCTTCCGCCGCCCGGCGTTGCAGCGTCCGCGTGACGAACAGCGCTTCCGCGTCGTACAACAGGGCGGCGCCGCCCAGCAACGAACGCTCCGGCCCGACCGCCTTGAGGAACGCTTCCATGTTCTGCGGCCGGCAAACCAGGATCGCGTCGAACTGCCGCGGCCGCGCCACGAGGTAATCGCGCAGTTGCGGCGCTTCCGCGCGGATCAGCACCTCGATCCGCTTGTCCAGCGCCTTGCGGACGCCATGCCAATCCTCCCGGTGGCGAAACATCGGAAAGAACGTCACCGCGGCGCCGGCCGCCACCAACTCGTGCAGCAGCCGGTTGGACCGGGGATAGCCGGTGCCTAACTCCACCTTCGGGATGCGGTCCTCCAGCACGAGCACCCGGGGGGATGTGGACCGGGCCACGCGCGCGGCGAACACGTTCAGCGGGCTGGCGGGAAACTGGCGCGACAGCCAGGCGTGGTGCTGCGCCACGAAGATGGCGTGGTTGGCGGCCTGTTGGCGCAGGGCGTCGCCCGCCTGTGTCGAACTGCCGAACTCGTAATGCACGATCGCGGCGTCGGGCTCGTAGACCACGCGAAAGCCGGCTTCCCACAGCCGCACGCAGTAATCCGTTTCTTCGTAATAGGCCGGGGCGAAACGTTCGTCCAAGCCGCCCATGTCGCGGAACACCGCCGCAGGCGTCAGCAGAAACGCGCCGGAGCAGTAATCGACGTCCCGCTGGAACATCACGTCGGGGCTGTTGGGATCCTCCCCGCGCCCGTAGCCGGAACAAGCGCCGTCGCGCCAGATGATGGAGCCGGCTTCCTGCAAGGTGCCGTCCGGCAGGATGATGCGGCCGCCGACGGCGCCGATGGCCGGGTCGGAGTCGAGGGTTCGCAGCGCCGAAGCCAAGGCGCCCGGCAGCAACTGCGCATCGTTGTTCAGCAGCAGGACCGTCCGGCCGCGTGCCGACCGCGCGGCCAGGTTCACCGCCTTGAGGAAGTGCAGGTTCACGGTGCCGCGCAGGATCGTTGCACCATCCAGCCGACCCAGCAGGGCGTCCGTCTCGTCGGTGGACGCGTTGTCGACGAGCAGGACCTCCACCCCGAACGCCGCGGTTGCCAGCGTTTCCACGATCGAGCTGAGGCACGCGAAGGTCAGCTCCGCCTGGTTGAACAGCACCAGGATGATGCTGACGTCGGGCTGCTCGGCCCGCGGCAGTTGCAGCCGGTCCGATCCATCCAGGAACGCCCGCAGCCGCGCCGCCAGCAGGGCGCGCATGGCCTGCTTCAGCGGCGCCATCGCCGTCATGGCGTCAACCACCTGCGGCTCCGCGGCCGCCGCAACCGGCGCGGCCGCGGGCGCAGGCGGTGCGACCGGCAAGGGCGGCGGCGTGGCGCTGTTGCCGCGCAGCAGGCGAACCGCCACGCGCAACGGCCGCGTCACCTTCCAGGAGGTGGAGTTGACGTAACGCTGCGCCACCTCCGCCATGGCGGAGGCGTTGCCGGCGCGCAGGGCGTCGCGGTCGGCGTTGATGCCAGCGATGGCAGCCTCGTAGCCCCCCTGCATTTCCCCGCGCACCCGGCGCTCCTCCCGCGTGAGGAACTCCTGATGGCGCAAATCGCCCATCAACTGCTCCGCCAGGGCGTCGCGGGTGGCGATCAACTCGTCGCGGAGCGCCAGGGCCTGTTCCCGCCCGGCTGCCACGTCGGCGGTGAAAACGACCAGGGCGTCCTTGGCGGCGATGATTTCGCGCTGGGAGGCGATCAGCGCGTCGCGCCAGGCCAGGTTGCCGCGCTGCGATTCAGCGCTCGCAGCCTGGACCTGGGCTTGGGCCTGGACTTTGGCCTCGGCCTCGGCAATCGCCCTTTCGACCTGGTCGTGCAACACCAGGAGCTGAGCCTGGCGCTGAAACGCCTCGCCCCGCGCCGCCACCCGCCGCCGGAACGCCCCCGCCGTCGCCGGGTCTTGCGTCGACGCGAACAGCGCCCGCATCAGCGGCGACTGGTCGGGGCCGACCCCCAGCACGCCGAGCCCATTGGAATGGTCGAACTCGAAGGCGGGGAAGCGTTCCGCCATCTCACGCCAGAACCGCCACACGCCGAACTCGCGCTCGCGCACGTTGGTGTCGTGGAACACCACCACCGCGCGGGACGACAGCGCGCCCTGCCAGGCTTCGAAGTCGTGCCTTACGGCGTCGTAGGTGTGCAGCCCGTCAATGTGCAGCAGGTCGATCCCGCCATCCGGGAAATAGCCGCGGGCATCATCGAAACTCGTGCGCAGCAGCGTCGAGAACTGGCCGAAATGCGCCTTGTTGAAGGCGGCAACGTCGGCGAACACCTCCCCGCCATACGTCCCGGCATGCTCATCCCCCTGCCAGGTATCCACCGCGTAGGCGCGGCCGGCCGGTGCGAAGGCGGCCATGGCCTGGCAGAACGCGAAGTAGGAGTTGCCGGAATGCGTCCCCAACTCCACGAACGTGCCGGGACGCGCCGCCTTCACGAGCCAGAAGGCGAACGACAGATGCCCGGCCCAGGCATCGGGCGGAACGATGCGGACTGGTTCCCAGGCCTGCTCGTCGCCCAAATCCAACTCTAGCAGCCTGTCCACCATACCGCCGCACCTTTGTTCTCACCCGCCAGGCAGGTCCGGCCAGATATCGCGCCCGCTCCGATTGATCAAACGGCCCCGGGGAGCCTGCCCGTCACGAAGGCGGACAGATAAGTCGCCCTTCCTGCCGGCCGTTCTCGCGATAATGGGCGTAGGCGGACGCGCACCGGCCCGCCTGCACGGCCTGTGCGACGTCCGGATAGGTGTGCAGGTAGAAGGCCGCGTCGAAGCGGATCAGCACGTCGTCATACGCCGCGACGGATGCCCGGGCGGCCACGACAGCGTGCTCGTCCGGGTCGCTCGATTGGGCAGGGAACAGCCGGCGTAACCCACGAGTCTGCCGGAGTACCACCACGTCCTGGTGGGCGTCCCAAGCCCGCTCCCGATACGAGACCAGGGTCAGGCCGTTGTCCGAAGCAGCCTGCCGCCACCAGGCCCGGTCGGTCAGCGAAATGCCGTATCCATCGTCATCGCCATACCCGCTATGGCCGTAGCCGACCTGCTTATAGGCGTCGAGAACGCGGGCAATGGCGCGGGGCTGCAAGCCATAGCCCCAGTCCTTCAAGGCCGTCGCAATGGATGGGCCATGCGAGGTGACGACCAGCACCGCGTTGCGCGCCAAGCAAGCCGCGATGCTGTGGAGGAACGCCCGGGATTGCGCTTCGCTGAGATGGGTCAACAGCGACCCGACCCAGACCAGGTCGTATTTCTCGCCGAGCCGCAGCTCCGCAAGATCGTCCACCGAGTAGATCGGACGTGCATCGAACTGCGCTGCGGCGAAGTCGACGCCGGGGCGATCCAGGTCACAAACGCTGATCTGCGCCGCGGGATAGCGCGCGCGCAACACGCGCGTCACCCGGCCGAAGCCACAAGGCAGGTCCAGGATCCTGGCCGGCGTGCGGCCTTGCAAGGCCGCCTCGACACAGTCAAGCGCGGACAAGCCCACGGACAAATAGTGGTCCGACCGCCCGTCGAACATCGTGTCGCCATCCGCGACTTCGGTCCGCATCGTCGCCAGGGGGAAGTCGGGTGGGGTGACAAGTGCCTTCACGACGATGTCCTTGTTTAAGACCGGCCTTCCCAAGGCCGCCCTGCCGCGTTTGCTCCGTCCACCCGTACGCCCTAGATGGTGCGCTACTGGCTGCGTTCCGACACTGGCTTTGCAAGGAAACCCGTTTGGTCAAAATGACCACGGCAATGGAAGTGATATGCTCGAAGGCTTGAAGGTAGCAGTCGTGTTGCCGGCTTACAACGCCGCGCTCACCTTGTCGCGGACCGTGAACGACATTCCCCGGTCCTTGGTCGACGACATCATCCTCACCGACGACGCCAGCCGGGACAACACGGCCGAGCTGGCGCAGGAACTGGGCCTGCACGTGATCCGGCACGAAGCCAACCGGGGTTATGGCGGCAACCAGAAGACCTGTTACCAGGCCGCGCTGGACCGCGGGGCCGACATCGTCGTCATGCTCCACCCGGACTACCAATACAGCCCGCGGCTGGTCTCGGCGATGGCCTCCATGATCGCGTCGGGGCATTACGACGCCGTCCTGGCATCCCGCATCCTCGGCGGCGGCGCGTTGAGCGGCGGCATGCCGTTCTACAAATACGTCGCCAACCGGGCGCTCACCTTCACGGAAAACCTGGCGCTCGGCCAGAAGCTGAGTGAGTACCATACCGGTTACCGGGCATGGAGCCGGGTCGTGCTGGAAAAGCTGCCGCTCCTGACCTGCTCCGACGACTTCGTTTTCGACAACCAGATGATCGCCCAGGCCGTGCATTACGGCTTCCGCCTGGGCGAAATCTCCTGCCCGACGCGTTATTTCGCCGAGGCGTCATCCATCAACTTCCGCCGCAGCGTGGTTTACGGTCTGGGTGTCCTGCGCACCGCGGCGGATTTCCGGCTTCACAAGCTCGGCCTGCGGCGGTCCCGGCTGTTCCCGTCGGAGGAGTCGCAGCGCCTGCAATCGGGCAAACCCGGCGAGTGAGGCTCCAGGACAATCTCCAAACCCATGCTGGCGATGCCGGCCGGAAGGGGCACCTGGCGCCGCTGATCCTCGGCTGCTGCGGGATCGCGGCGGTGATCGGCGGGGGGCTGATGCTCCGGCGCCTCGGCCCGGGCGGCACGTCCGCCTGGTTGGCCTACGCCATCGCGACCATCAATGGCACGGGGGCCTGGGCGCCGCTGGCGCTGTTCTGCAGCCAGGTCCTGATCGCCAGCAGCGGCATCCTGCCCGCTTCGCTGCTCGGGCTCGCGGCGGGCGCGCTTTACGGCATCCCGGTCGGCTTCGCCTTGGCCGCCGTCAGCACCCTTGCCGGCGCCGTCGTGGCCTTCCGGCTCAGCCGGTCCCTGTTCCGCGCCAGGATGGAGCGCCTGCTGCGCAATCGGCCGCGCTTGGCGGATTTCGACCAAAGGCTCGCCACCGACCGGTGGAAGCTGGTTTGCCTGCTTCGCGTCTCACCAGTGATGCCGTTTGCCGCCACCAGCTACATGCTGGGCCTGTCTGCCGTCAGGGAGCGGGACTACCTGATCGGCACCGTGTTCGCGCTGCCGGCCTTGTTCGGCTTCGTGTGCCTGGGGTCGATCGCCCGTGCGGGCATCGATGCGGGGGCAGACGGCTCCAACTACTTCCAATGGGGGCTGCTCGCCCTCGGGCTGGTCGCCACGTTGATATTGACGCTGCGGGTGGGGCAGTTGATCGCCCGGTCGGTCGGCGGCACCGGCCGCTAGCCCGCATCCACCGGGTCACATGGCTGCGGCCATATCGCGACCTGCTGCAGGAACAATCCCAGCACGCGATGATCCTGGCCGCCGG
Organism: Acetobacteraceae bacterium; assembly: GCA_965199555.1. Lineage (GTDB taxonomy): Bacteria > Pseudomonadota > Alphaproteobacteria > Acetobacterales > Acetobacteraceae > LMUY01. Next base: position 212,938 of record CBDASJ010000009.1, read on the forward strand.
GCGGTTGCGTGGGGTGCTCGATAAGCAGCGTGACGCGGAGCGGGCCGGTGGCGCCGGGCGCCTGGTTCGGCAGCGCGGCGCAAAGCCTCGCCCGGCGCTGGGCGAGGTCCCAAGTGCCGATCGCCTGGCCGTCCACCTCCAATCGGAACGCCTGGTGTCCGCTCGCGTCCGGCATGGCCACGCCGCGCAGTTCGAGCGACAAGCCGTCGGGATGCTGCCGTGGCAATTGTATCGCGAGCTCGGCCCGTGCCGCCTGGCTCCACACCCCGCCCGCCTCCTGCACCGACCAGCCGCCGAGCAGGTCAAGGCCGGGCGGCGGGGGGGTCGCCGCCGAAACGGTGACAGGCTGGCCGACAAGCAACGGGTGATCCGCCATCTGCTGGAACAGAGCCGCCTGCCGTTGCGCGAGGAACGCCTGGTCGAACCGGAGGCTGGCATGCAGCAGCCACGCGAACCCCAGCAGGTAGCTCACGGCCACACCCAAGCAGACGGCCAGGCACGCGCGTTCGCTGCGGCGATCGAGGCCCCTGGTCAGGATGTCAGACATAGATGTCCCGGCCGTGAAACCAGTAGATGGCAAGGGCGCCGTTGATGAAGGCAAGGCCCAACAGCAGGAGCCGGACGCCGCGATGCCGGTCGCACAACCGCCCCATGGCCAGGTGCAACGGGTACAGCGCCAAGGTGTAGCGTATCAGCGAAGGGCTGGCGGATTCGGACGAGGCGAAGCTGACGACGCTTGCCGCCACGAACAGCAGCTCGCCCGCCGAGAACATGCGCGCCTGGGACAGCAGCACGACGATCAGGATCAGCGCGATGACGCTTTGCACCTGCAGGCGCGGCTGGTTGGTCCAAAGGAACATCACCAGGCTCTGGAACGGCACGCCGAGTTGCTGGTCCCAGAACGCGAAGTTGCTGTGCAGCGGCGCCAGATTGTCGCCGGTGAGGTGGAACATGTACCAGGAAAAGGCGAGCAGCGGCAGCGGAATGAAGCTGATCAGCATCAGGCTGCGATACGGCGCCGGCCGCTGCCTGACCCGGGCGATCAGCCAGTCCAGGGCCATGCCGGCGCCCTGCGCGATCCCGGTCAGCCGGGCGATCGTCAGCAGGGCTGCACTGCCTGCGGCCGCGGCAAGCTGGCCGCGCTGGACGAAGAACGCCGCGGCAATGGAGAAGGCCAGGAACGTCGATTCCGAAAGCGGGCCGGACAGCGCGAACGAGCCCGGCAACGCCATCAGGGAGATGACGGCCCAATTCGCGGCAAAGCTGCCGGCGCGGTGGTATGCCAGCCGATGCAGCAGGATTGCCGACGCGATCAGGCAGAGATTGGCCACCGCCACCCCGGCCATGGGCACGGACGGCATGATCTTGCCCAGCAAGGCCACGCCGATCGGCAGCAGCGGGAAGAAGTTTATGTTGGATTGGCCCGTCTCGTGCCCGGTGACGGCGTGCGGCGGCTGGTAGCCCTGGCTGGCAATGTCCAGGTAATAGCCGGCATCCCACTGGATCCACATATGCAGCCAGGGCACCGCCTGCCCTTCCAGGCGGAAGCTGTAGATGCCGATCAGGAACAGCGCGGCCCGGGTGGCAGCCCAAACGGCGACCGCGAACACGATGCTGCGCAGCCAGGAGGCTGGGGGCGGAGCAACGAAGGGCCGGGTGGATTGCGTCATCGCGATCTAGAAGCCGATCCGCTGCAGCATGGCATCCAACCGGTCCTGCCATGCCGCCGGGGACAGCATGCGGTCCGCATAGGCCAGCGCCCCCGCCGACAACTCCGCCCATAGCGCCGCATCCCCGTAGGCGCGAACCACCGCGGCGGCAAAATCCGCCGGCGCGCCCGCGACAATGACGCCGCTGGTGCCGGCCAGCGCCATGCCCTCGCTGGCGACGGGGGTCACGATGCACGGCACCCCGGCCGCAAGGCTGGACGCCACCTTGCCCTTCGCGCCGGCCCCGAACCGCAGCGGCGCCACCGTCAAGCGCAGCGATTCGAACCAGGGGGCTACGTCCGGCACGTGGCCCAGCAGCCGCACCGGCCCCGCCGCACCGTCCAGCAGGTCGGACGGCGCGTCCGCCCCGACGATCGAGAACTCGCACCCCGGCAGGCTGCGCTGCACCAGCGGCCAGATCTCCGCCAGGAAGTAGCGGACGGCGTCGGCATTGGGCGCGTGCGCGAAGCTGCCGACGAAGCCGATGCCGCGCCGCTCGGCAAACGCGGCGCTGGGCGCCTGCACCGGCCGGGCCAGCGGCATCTGCACCACCAGGCAGTCCGGCAGGGTGTCAGCCAGCAGCGCCAGCTCCGCCTCCGACACCACCATGGTGGCGTCGCAACTGCGGATCACGTGCTCCTCCCGCTCCCGCACGCGCGGCAGCGCGGCCGCCAGCGTGGCATCCTGCGTCACCTGCGCCTTGCGCTCTTCCCGCAGGTAATTCAGGTCGATGCTGTCGAACACCAGCCGCGCCCGGCCGCAATGGCGCTGCACCAGCTCCAGGAACTCGCCCCCGCAGAACACGCGGCACAGCACGCAGAGATCGAGCGAGGCCCCATGCCGCAGGATGAACTGGGCGACGGATTCGGCCTCCGTCGGTTGCAGGCAACGTATGCCCTGCGCCACCAGCCGGTCGCGCGCGGGCTGGTGGCCTCCGTGCTGCATCGCCGCGGCCAGGATGACATCGAAACCGAGCCGGCGCAGGCAGGCCGCCAAGGTGACGATGTCGACCGAGCCTGAATCCCGGTCGGGCTCCGGCCACTGGTTGTCGATCACCAGGGCCAGGCCGCGCGAAGCGGGCGGGCACACCGATGGGGGCGCCATCGTCAGCGCGGCGGGCCGCATCAGCCGCCGCACCGCGTGCACGGCCTTGCGCGCCGGGGCCAGCGCCAGGCGGGACGGGCTGCGCTCCAACTCCTCCACCCGGTGCCGCAGCGCCACGATCTCCTCCTGCGCCGCCACCAACCGGGCGCGGTCACGCCGGCCCTGTGCCGCGGCAACCCGCTCCACCCGGTCGCCCGGCGGCGGCGCGTCGGTCACGCGGGGGCCAGGCATGGCTGCTCGTCCAGCAGGCGGAGGTTCGGGTTCATGAACGGGTCTTGCAGGACCAGGCCGCCCCAATCCCGCAGCAGGCGATCCCGCTCCTCCTGCACCTGCGTGCGCCGGCCGGCCGAGTGGTCCGGCGGCCGCGTCGCCATCTCGCGATGCTCCAGCACGCACCACGGCGTCCACACGATGCGATACCCATGGGCGGTCAGTCGCAGGCAAAGGTCGACGTCATTGTAGGCCACCGGAAGCGCCTCGTTCAGCCCGCCCACGGCGAAGAAGATGTCGCGCCGCACCGCCATGCAGGCGCCGGTCACCCCCCAAACGCTTCGCGCCGCGGCGAGCAGCCCGAACGCGCCCGCGGACTGCCCCGGCGCATGGCGGAACAGGTGCCGCGGGATCCCCGCGCCGTCCGTGGTCAGCCCGGCGTGCTGGACCCGGCCGTCCGGATACAGCAGCTTGGCACCGGCCGCGCCGACGTCCGGTTGCATCGCGTGGGACACCAGAACCGTCAGCCAGTCGGGCTGCAACACGGCGATGTCGTTGTTCAGCAGGACCAGCACCTCCCCGTCCGCCCGCGCCGCGGCGTGGTTGTTCAGCAGGGACCAGTTGAACGGGCCGGGCAGCGGCAGCACCGTCACCCGCGCATCCGCGGCCAGTTCCGCCAGCAGGGCGAGCGCGTCCGGCTCCACCGTGCCGTTGTCGACCAGCAGCAACTGCAGCCGGCGATACGCGGTGCGCGCCAGCACCGCATCGGCGCACACGCGCAGCAGGTCGGCGCGGTCGCGGGTCGGCACGATGACGGAGACCAGCGGCTCCGGGTCCGGCAGCGCGAACACCACCCGCTGCTCGCACGGGCGGTCCGGCACGGGCTCGACGCGGGCAGCCACGCCGTCCCGCCGCAACTGCGCCGCGGTGGCGGCCCGCATCGCCTCGGCATGGCCCGGGGGCAGCGTGGTGCGGTGGCACAGCACGGCGGGGACGTGGCGGATGCCGCCGGGGCGAGCGGCCGCAGCGACCTGGTTGGCCAGGTCGTAGCGCCAGGCCGGGCCGCCGGGCAGGCTCGCCTGGCGCGCCAACGCGGCGCGAAAGAACGCGAACGGCCCCACCAGGTCGCGCGCACGCTGCAGGTCCGGGTCCCAGCCCGGCTTGAAGAACGGTTGTTCCCGCCGGCCTTCGGCATCCAGCCAGTCTTCGTCCGCGAACAGCAGGTCGGTATGCGGGTGTTGCGCCAACACCGTCGCGACCACGGACAGCGCGCCCGGCGCCATGCGCTCGCCCGCATGGAGGAAGCCGATCAACTCCACATCCAACTGGTCCAGCGCCTGGGCAAGCAGCCGCTGCGGGTCTTGCGCCCCATCGAGCAACAGGACCGTGCATTCCGCCGGGACCGCCATCCCGGCCGGCAGCGCCGTGCCCAACAGCACCAGGCCAAACCGTTGCGGTCGGATCACCGCGTGGCCGCGCCCGGCCCGCGCCAGGGCGGCGAGGCGGGCCGGCTCCTCGTCCCGTACCCACGCATCATAGGGCAGCGCCGCGGCGGCGACCGGGGGTGGCGGCGGTGCAACCGGTACGGGCGGCAGGGCGCGTTCCGCCCCCGCGGCCTCGATCAACCAGCGCACCGGACGCGTCAGCCGCCAGATCCGCGCGGTTTCGAACAGGGTCAGGCGGTGGCGCGCTTCCGCGGCCTCCCTGCGCACCGCCACCAACTCGGCTTCAAGGGCTTCGATGCGTTGCCCCAGCGCGCCCGGTGGGGTCACCGCGGAGTCGAACCGCGCCCGATTGGCCTCCACAAGTCGCGACACGGCCGTGCCGCGGTCCGGCAAAACCGTGCTCAGGGTGCCGGCCACGCCGCCGGCCTGTGTCGGAACTGCATCGCGGCTCCATACACGGTCGAACCTGGGGCGTCACGTCATCGAGGCGGGTTAAAACCCGGCTGCGATCGTGCCTCAACCTGCGTCGGCGGGCTGAGCCGAACCCCTTAATAGGACGGCGCCTGATAGCCCTGATGCTCGGATCGTCTGGACCTCAACCGGGTCGAGCGGAATGTCTGCCGCGGTCAGCCGCGCTTCCATTGCATCAGCAGGTCGCTCGCCTGCGCGAGGACAGACCCAAACGCCGTGTGCCGTTCCTGCGGGATGTAGATCACGGTCGTCACGCCGGGCTTTTCGAATGCGGCGTTGCCGAAGAAGAACTGGCCGTTGCCGACCTGCTCCAGGAGCGCCTCGATCCCCGACTTGTTGCGCTCGTCGATCAGCGCCAGGTAGCGCGTCTCGTCCACGTCGGAAGGGGAGGCGCGGATGACGAGCGCGTCGTCGTCCTTGCTGTAAACGAACAACTCCGTGGAGACGAGGTGGTTTGCGAGCTGGTCGCGTGGCGGCTTGTTCAGCGCGTCCGGGCCGGACGCGGCAACGCGATAGCACATCACCAGGAACTGCCCGTTGTCGCGGTTCACGACATAGGGATGGCTCACGGGCGGGAACTCCAGCCCCTCGCCGGCCGCCCCGCCGCCGGGTGCGAGGAAGGCGAAGGAGAAGCGCGGCGGCAACCCGTCCGCGTCCTCGCCGGGCAGGGCAAATTCACCGAACAGAAATGGCTTCGGTATCGCGAAGGTGTTGCCACCCAGGGTGATGACCCGGTGGTCGTCCTGCGCACGGGCGCGGAGGGCCGTCGCCAAGGCTGCGCCAGACGCAAGGGCGGTCCGGCGGGTGAGCAGGGAACCGGCCATGGCAAAGTTTCCGCAGGAACGGGGAGCGGACGATACCGAAGTCAGCTTTCCGCCTCAAGCCGGGCAGAAGCGACGGTGGCATCCAATGAGTTGACGCCCACCGGCGGCTGTGGCGTTTGGGCGGCAAGCAACAGCAACGCAACAGGTCCCCAGCGCCATGCCAGTGTTGACCCTGCCGATCCATGTCCTCACTGATGCACCCGTCTTCGCCGTTCCCGGCGCGGGGCTGCTGACCAACGCACCAACGCCGGTGCTGCCTGGCACCGCCACGCCCGGCTCGGTCGTGCAGGTGTTCGACAATCGCAACGCCGATGGATCGGCGAGGGCAGACCCGGTAACCGGTGCCTTCGCCGTGGCGCTCACCACGGCAACGCCGGGCATTCAACAGATCACCGCGTCATCGGCCGGCCCGGGCATTTACTCCTCCTTGACGTCCGCGACGGTGCCCCTGTTTGAATTGCCGGCCGCCGTGAACGGAGTCAGCAGCACCGACCTGGCGACGGTCGACGTCGCTTGCGTGCTTGGCCGCGGGTTCGCCCTGCAATTCACCAGTGGAACGGAGGCGGTGCAGTTCCTGGACGGCACGCTCAGCGTCGGGCCCGATACGGACGCCGCCTATGTCGCCCGGCTGTACCAGGGACTGTTCGGCGCGGTGCCGGACAGCGGCAATCTCAGCGTCTGGACCAATTACCTGGCGGCCGGACACAGCCAAACCGACGTCGCCGCCGGGTTCCTTGCCGCCCCCGCCGCGGCGCCGTTGGCCGCGTTGTCGGACGCACAATACGTGCAGCAGGTTTTCGCCGGGCTGTTGGGCCACGCGCCGACGGACGCGCAGCTCGGCGCCTTTACCGGCGTGCTGGCCAACGGCGCGTCCCGCGCCGCCGTGCTGGCCGGGATCGCCGGCTCGCCCGAAGCGAAGAGCGCGCTGGCGCCGCAAACCAGCCGCCTATTTGTCACGGACACGGCAACCCAGACCGCCAACGACCTGTTCCGCGTCGGGCTGGGCCATGACGCGACGCAGGCGGTCGTGCAAAGCCTGGGTGCGTCGCTGCGAGCCGAGCTGACGGCGCCGCAACTGGCGCGGGAGATCGCGAGCACGCCGGAGTTCCTGGGGCTGCATGGCGGGCAAAGCGACAGCAGCTACGTCACAAACCTTTACACCGCCGGGCTGGGACGCGCGCCTACCGGCCCGGAACTCAGCGTCGACGTCGGCAACCTGCAATCCGGCGTGTTCGACCGATCGACCCTCCTGACGACGGTCGCCACCTCGCCCGAGGGGATCGCCCACCTGACGCAGCCATTGTAGGATGGTGGCCGGCGGCCAGATTGGTGCCGCCGCAGCGCTGCGGCATGAGGGGACGGGTTCCCGATGGACTATGACCATTTCTTCCGCAAGCAGCTCGACGGGCTGCGCCGCGACGGCAACTACCGGGTGTTCGCGGACCTGCAGCGCCGCGCCGGCCAGTTTCCGCATGCGACGCATGTGCGCGAACGCGGTCGGGCGGAGGTTACGGTCTGGTGCTCCAACGACTACCTCGGCATGGGCCAGCACCCCGTCGTGCTGGCGGCGATGCACGAGGCGCTGGACAGTTGCGGCGCCGGCGCCGGCGGCACCCGCAACATCGCCGGCACCAACCATTACCACGTGCTGCTGGAGGAGGAGCTGGCCGACCTGCACGGCACGGAAGCGGCCCTGCTGTTCAACTCCGGCTACATGTCCAACTGGGCGGCGCTAAGCACCCTGGCCGGCCGCTTGCCCGGCTGCGTGGTGCTGTCCGACGCCAGCAACCACGCCTCTATGATCGAGGGCATCCGGCACAGCCGGGCCGACAAGCTCCTGTTCGCCCATAACGACCCGGCGGACCTCGATCGCAAGCTGTCCCGCTTGCCGGCCGACGTGCCGAAGCTGGTGGCGTTCGAGTCGGTGTATTCCATGGACGGCGACATCGCGCCGATCGCCGAGATCTGTGACGTGGCGGAGCGGCATGGCGCCATGACCTACCTGGACGAGGTGCATGCCGTCGGGCTGTACGGCCCGCGCGGCGGCGGCGTGGCGGAGCAGCAAGGGCTCAGCCACCGGCTGACCGTGCTGGAAGGCACGCTGGCCAAGGGGTTCGGCGTGGTGGGCGGCTACATCGCGGCTTCCGCCGTGCTGTGCGATTTCGTGCGCAGCTTTGCGTCCGGCTTCATCTTCACCACGGCCATGCCGCCAGCGATCGCCGCCGGCGCGTTGGCCAGCATCCGCCACCTGAAGACCAGCCGGGTCGAACGGGCGGCGCAGCAGGACCGCGTGGACGCGCTGCGCGCCGCGCTGGACCGCGCCGGCGTGCCACACCACCGCAACGGGAGCCACATCGTCCCGGTGATGGTCGGCAGCGCTCCGTTGTGCAAGCAGGTGACCGATCGGCTGCTGGACGGCTTCGGCATCTACGTGCAGCCGATCAACTACCCCACCGTCCCCCGCGGCACGGAGCGGCTGCGCATCACGCCCTCCCCGTTCCACAGCGACGCCGACATCGCGCATTTGGTGGACTCGCTGTCGGCGGTGTGGTCCGAACTCTGCCTGAGCCGCGCTGCCTAGTGGAGGCCGGTTTGGACGTCGGACAGCCGCGGCGCGACCGCGGCGCCGCTCCGCTATGATGCGTTCGGCCGTTTGCGGGCGTGCGGAAGGTCGAACGCCACCGTGGTGAGGGTGCAGGGCATGGGATCAGTCAGGCGGCGGCTTTTGGGCCTAGGCGTGACGACGGGGCTGGCGCTGGTCGCCGGCCGGGCCCGTGCGGTGCAGCCGGAGGGAAGCGCAGGTCCACGTCGCGAGCCGCAGGACGAGTGGCTGGACCAGGGCGGGCACCGGCACCGCATGGTGTTCGATACGCAGAGCACGGCCGGCCTCGGGCTGGGCTTGAACTTCGCCCGGAACTTCTTCGACGCCAACAAGGCTGGCTACGGGATCGACGCGGACGAGCTGTCGGTCGTGGTCGTGCTGCGCCACAACGCGACGGCGTTCGGCTTCACCGATGCCGTTTGGGCCAGGTATGGCGACCAGCTCGGCCAAGCCGCCGGCATCACCGATCCCCGGAGCAAGGCGGCGCCACGCGTCAACCTGTTCCACACCGCCGTCGACGCGCCCGGCCTGCCCAACGGCGCAACCACGATAAGCGATCTGACCACGCTGGGCGCCCGTTACGCAGTGTGCGCCGTGGCGGCGTCCGCCCTTGCCAAGGCGATCGCCGAACCGTCCCACGGCGATCCTGCGGCCGTGCTGAAGGAGTTGGAAGCCAACCTTGTTGCCAACGCCCGCATGGTTCCCGCCGGCATCACGGCGGTGAACCGGGCGCAGGAGCATGGCTACACCTTTTCCTATTGCGGGTGAGTGCGCGTGCTGGCGCTTTGATCCAACGGTCGGGACGGCCCTGGCGGAGATGACGATGATGCGTTCCATACCCCTTCTGGCATTCTGGACCTTCCTGGCAGGGGCGGGCATCCCGTTGATCGGCGTGTTGAACGGCGGGCTCGCGCGCAGCATGGGAAATCCGATCGGTGCCACCGCCGTCATGTTCGCGATCGCGTTCCTGGCCGCGGCAGCGCTCGCCTTGCCGCTTTACGGTGTGCCAACGGTCGGGCAGCTCACTTCCGCACCGATCGGCAGTTACACGGCGGGTATCCTGATCGGCTTCTATGCCCTTTCGGCGACCGTCATCATCCCCCGCTTCGGCGCGGGTAACTTCGTGGCCTTCATCCTGGTCGCGCAGTTGGTCACCGCGGCGGTGATCGACCAGTTCGGCCTGCTGGGCGTGGAGCGAAGCCCCATCGGTGCGCTCAAGCTCGGGGGTTTTGCCCTGATCATTTTCGGCATCGCCCTGCTGCAACTGGCAAGCTACCGGGCGGCACCGTCCTAGGTGCTCTGACCACCGGCACAGTCCGGCGACGCAACGCCGCACCGCCACAGGAGGGAATAGCATGGCCACGATCAGCCTGGAACAAATGGCGGCAAGCGTGCCGGACGGTGCGCTGGTGGCGGTGCCGCCCGACAATTCCCTGCCATCCGTCGCGCTGGCCATGGCGCTGGTGCGGCGCGGGGCGCGCGGGTTGCGCCTGCTCGGCGTGCCCGTGTCGGGCTTCGCCACCGATCTGCTGATCGGCGCGGGCTGCGTGGCCGAGGTGGAAACCAGCGCGGTGTCGCTGGGCGAGGCCGGGTTCGCGCCGCGCTTCACGGCCGCGGTCAAGGCGGGCACGATCACCGTGCGGGATGCGACCTGCCCGGCAATCCACACCATGCTGCAGGCGGCCGAGAAGGGCGTGCCCTTCATGCCGCTGCGCGGCGTGATCGGCAGCGACATCCTGCGCAACCGCCCGGACTGGAAGGTGATGGACAACCCCTTCGCGGACGGGGGCGACCCGATCGTGCTGCTGCCCGCCAGGCAGCCGGATTTCGCGGTGTTCCATGCCGCCATGGCAGATCGCGAGGGCAACGTCTGGGTCGGCCGCCGCCGGGAATGCGCCACCATCGCCCACGCGTCCCGCCGCACCCTGGTCACGGTGGAGCGGGTGGTGGACGGCAGCCTGCTGGAAGACGAGCGCCTGGCGCCCGGTACGGTGTCCGCCACCTACATCGACGCGGTTGCGGTGGCGAAGCACGGCGCCCGCCCGGCGGCGCTGCTGGACGAGTACGCGTTCGACGCCGCCTTCGTGGCGGAATACGCGCGGGCGGCGAAGACGGCGGCCGGCTTTGCCGCCTGGTGCGAGCAGCACGTCGGCGCGCCCGTGCTGGCCGCCGCCGAGTGAGCGCCCGTCACGAGGAGCGGCTGATCGCCGCGCTGGCCCGCCTGATCCTCCACCCGGCCGCGCCGCCGGCCCGGCACATCGCCGTGGGTGCCGCCTCGCCGGTCCCCGCCGCGGCCTGCTGGCTGGTGAAGAAGCAGGGGCACCCGGTGCGGCTGTCCTTGCTGCACAAGCGCAGTGGCAACCCGTTCACCGAAGGCTCGCGCGAGCTGTTCGACCTGACCGGGCAGGGGCGGATCGACCTGTTCTTCCTGGGCGGAGGCCAGATCGACGGGCAGGCCAACCTGAACCTGGTCGGCACCGGGGAATGGCCGGGCCGCGCGGTGCGCTTCCCCGGCAGCTTCGGCAGCGCCTTCATGTACGCCATGACGCCACGCACCATCCTGTTCCGAGACGAGCACTCGCCACGCGTGCTGGTGGAGCGGGTGGACAACATCTCGGCAGCCGGGGTGTCGGCGCCGGGCGTGTTCCGTCGCGGCACGGCGCAGGCGCTGGTCACCGGCCGCTGCGTGTTCACCTTCGACGCCGCCCGGGCGCGCTTCACCCTGGCGGCGCTGATGCCGGGCGAAACGGTGGACAGCGTGCGCGCCGCCACCGGCTTCGGCTTCGACGTCGCCGAGGGCGTCGCGGCCGTGCCCGACCCGGCGCCGGAGCAATTGGCCCTTTTGCGCGGCCCGGTGTGCGACGAGATGGCGGAAACCTACCCCGAGTTCTGCGCGCGCGTGTTCGGGGGCAAGGTGCCGGCGTGACCGCGCTGCGGGGGCTCCTCACCAGCGCACCCTCGACCAGCCCGGCGGGGAGAACCGATTGCTGGCCGGAACGCTGACGCAATTGCCCAGCGTGGCGATTGGTCCCGGCGGCGGGGTGGGCGTCCGGGGGCTGTAAGCGCCCATCCGTCCCGGTGGAACGCCACCGTGCCGATGGTCAGCCCGGGGATGCCGCCACCGGCTCCAGGCCCGTCGCGCGCACGGCCGCCGCGGCCTCGGGCGAGGCGAGAAAGGCGAGCAGCACGCGGGCCTCCGCCTGGTGGCTCGACGCGCTGGCGATGCCGCCGGAATAGATCGTGATGCTTTGCACCTCGGCGGGGATCGGGCCGACGATGTCGATGCCCGGGATCGGCTTCAGCTCGCTGATCTGCTGGAAGCCCAGCTCGGCCCCGCCCTGCGCCACCACGCCGCCCACCGGGTCGCCCGGGATCATGCGCGCCGTCTTGCTCATCTGCTCCGCGATGCCCAGGCGGGGAAAAAGCTGCTTTTCCAGGTAGACGCCGCTGGCGCTGTCCGAAAAGGCGACCGACTTGGCGTCGAGCAGGGTTTGCCGCAGCGCCGCCACGGTGCTGATGTCCGGCTTCGGTGCCCCCGCCCGCACGGCCATGCCGATGCTGGAGCGGGCGAGGTCGATCCGGCTGCCCTGCACCGCCCGGCCATCCGCCACCAGCGTGGCCAGCGCCGCGCCCACCATCAGCAGCACGTCCGCCGGCTCGCCCCGCGCCAGCCGCTTCGGGATGGCGGTTTCCGTGTCGCCCATGGACGCGCCGAGCACGAGCCGCGTGGTGTTGCCGGTCATCCCCGCGTAGATCGGCGCCAAGGCCCGGAAGGCCGGGGTGAAGCCGCCGGAGCTGAGCACCACCAGCTCCACGCCGGTCGGGCTGGCCGCGCGGGCGAGCCGGGCCAGGCCGACCGAGGCCGCGCCCGCGAGGAAGGTTCGGCGTTGGATAACAGGCATGGTTCGTCCACCTGGTTGCTTGATTGGTCCCGTTGGCGCTTTTACCGATGTCCGCTTGCCGTGTCAGGCCGGCTTGCCCCGCTACCGCGTGGCCAAGCTGGTTTTTCAGTGCCGGTCCAGCATGCTTTCGTGGACCCAACCCTCGGCGGCGGTGTCGCCCACGTGGAGCCAGCCGCCGGGCGCCTGGCCGAACACGTGCAGCGAGGTCCCTTGCGGGACCACCCGGATGGCGGCGCCGTGCGGGTCGGTCCGCAAATTGCCGTTCTGCCGCATGGTCACCGTGCCCGACGCTGCGGCCGGCGCGGCCGCGGCGGGCACCGAAGGCGGGGCGGGGCTGCCGCCGCGCAGCGGATCGGGCACCGCGCTGGGCAGCGGCGGCAGGGGGGCGGCGCTGCGGCTGGGCGAAGGCGACGGGCCGCCATCCTCGAAGCAATAGGCGACGAGTGCCGCGTAGACCCGGCTGGCTTCGGCGGTGGTGGTGCCGATCCGTTGGTCGAACCCGTATTCCGTGGCGCTGCCATGCGCCTGGCCGGTGACCACGGACACGAACGGGACGAAGATGTTGGCATCGTCGGCGAACGGGTTCACCTGGCCGCACACGGCATAATGGTCGGCGGCGGCCTGCCTGTACACCTGCACGCCGCGAAAACGGATACCGGACGGGGCGGCCGCCTTGGCCTGGATGTTCTGCTCGGCCGCATCCCGGACACGCTGCAGCACGGGGTCTGCCGCGGCCTTGGCCGACCCGCCCTGCTTTTCCTCCTTGCAGGCGGCCAGCCCGAACGTCACCACCCCCGCCAGGATGAGCCGCGCCGAATGCACCGCAGCTTGTCCGCGCTTGAACGACATGGAAGCCTTCGAAGGTGTGGCGGGCCGGCGGGGTGTTGCCTTACGCCGGAGCGGCGTTCTTGCGACCCGGCATCGACCGGCGTCAACCGCTTTTACGGTTGGTCAAGACACGGCCGCTATCGTCGGATCACTGGTGAAGCGGGTCCGGGGCAAGCATGCAGGCAGCGACGCGCGCGCATCCACCGCCGCTGCTCGGCCGCAGGGGCAAGGCGCAAGCCCGGTTCCGCCAAGCGACCGGCCTGCAACGCGGAGGCAGCCTGGCCCAGGCGCTCGCCGCGTATGACGCCGCCATCAGCCTCGACCCCGGCCATGCCGAGGCACAGGAGGCGCGGGCCGCAACGCTGACCGCCCTGGGCCGCCACGCGGAGGCCGCGGCCGCGTGGGAAGCCATCCACGCACGGCACCCCGACGCCGCCGGCATCGCCGGGCAACGCGGCCTCGCGCTGTCCGCAGCGGGGCGGCACGATGAGGCCTTCGCGGTGCTGCGGGCGGCCACGGCGCGGCATCCGCAGGACGCGTCTTTGCTGGCGGCGACCGGCACGGTGCTGCTGCGGCTCAACCGGCCCCAGCAGGCGGTGGGGGCGCTGCTGCTTGCCGTGGCGGCGCGGCCGGAGGATGCGCAGGCGCGGTCTGCCCTGGGCATCGCCTTCCTCCAATGCGACGACCTTGACCAGGCGCTGCTGCATTCGGCCGCCGCGTTCCAGATCGCGCCCGATGGCGACACCGCGGTGAATTACAGCCGGGTGCTGCTGGATGCCGGCGATTTCACGCAGGCCTTGCCCGTCAGCCAGCAGGCGGTGCAGCTCAGCGGCGGCTCGCCGCTTGCGCGCAACAATCACGCCCTCGCCCTGGAAGGGCTGGGCCGTTACGAGGAGGCCGTGCAGGCCTGGTCTGAAGCGGTGGCGGCCGCGCCAGGCGACACGGATACCTGCCACAAGCTGGCCACCCTGCTGCTCGGCCTTGGGCGGCTGACCGCGGACACCTGGGCGCTGTACGAGCGGCGGCTGGACGGGAAGGCGGGGGTCGGCAGGGTCCGGCGGTGGCACGGCGAGGACGTTGCGGGCAAGACCGTGCTGCTACACGCCGAGCAAGGGTTGGGGGACACCATCCAGTTCGTGCGCTACGCACCGATGGTGGCCGCGCGCGGCGCCCGCGTCGTCTTGGCCGTCCAGCCCGGCTTGGTCCGGCTGCTGGGGGCGACGCCGGGCGTGGACCAGGTCGTCGCCGTGGGGCAGGCCTTGCCGCCGTTCGACCTGTTCTGTCCGCTGTTGAGCCTTCCGGCGATCTTCCAAACCACCCTCGACACGGTGCCGCCTCCCTTGCGCTACGACCTGCCTGTCGGCGCGCCCGCACCGGGTGATCTGCGCGTCGGGCTGGTGTGGGCGGGCAATCCCGGCTTCGTCAACGACCGGCGGCGCTCCGTGTCGCCGGACCTGCTGGCGCCGCTCACGCAGATGGCGAGGGTGCGCTGCGTCAGCCTGCAATTCGGCGGTGGCACCCTGCCGGCCGGCCTGTGCCTGACGGACGCCATGGAAGGGGTGGGCGATTTCGCCGATACCGCCCGGCGCGTCGCGGAGCTGGACCTGGTGATCGCGGTGGACACGGCCGTGGCGCACCTGGCGGCGACGATGGGCAAGCCGGTTTGGCTGCTGTCACGCTTCCTGGGCTGCTGGCGCTGGCTGTTCGACCGTGCGGACAGCCCGTGGTATCCTACCCTGCGCATCTACCGGCAGCAGCGGCCCAACGAGTGGGCGGACGTCATCCGACGGGTGCAGGACGACCTGCATTCCTTCCGCCGCGCCGCCCCGGCGCCGGACTGAGCCGCCCGGCCGTTCGCACTTACCGGTTGCGCCGCCTCCCTCGCCTCAGCACAGTCCGCCCGATCGGGCGACGGTGTCGCGGGGGCCGCCCTGCCCATGCCCGGGATCCGTCTGCGTGGTGGAGGCATCCGACGTGTCGCATCTGCTTTATCCGCTGTCGGGGTTGTTTATCGGGTTCCTGGTCGGGCTGACGGGCGTCGGCGGCGGTTCCTTGATGACGCCCCTGCTGGTCCTGCTGTTCGGCGTGCACCCGACCACGGCGGTGGGAAGCGACCTGCTGTACGCCGCGGCGACCAAGGTGGTCGGCACCGGGGTCCATGGCACCCACGGCACGGTTGATTGGCGGATCGTCCGGCGGCTGGCCGCCGGCAGCGTGCCGGCGACCGTGCTGGCCCTCGGCGTGACGGCGCTGTGGCCACAGAACAACAGCAACGGCCATGCTCTGACCGTGGCCCTGGGCGGCGTGCTGCTGCTGACGGCCGTGCTGCTGATGTTCCGCGGGCCGGTGGTCCGCTTCTTTGCCGCATGGCTAGGTGAGATGTCGCCCCGGCGGGTACTGGTGGCGACGGTGGTGACCGGGGCCGTGCTGGGCTTCCTGGTCACGATCACGTCCGTCGGGGCCGGCGCGATCGGCGTGCCTGCCCTGCTGGTGCTGTATCCCCGCACGGCGGTCGGCCGCCTGGTCGGCTCCGACATCGCCCACGCCGTGCCGCTCACCCTGCTGGCGGGCTTCGGCCGCTGGATCCTGGGGGACGTGGATTTCGGGCTGGTCGGGTCGCTGCTGATCGGGTCCGTACCCGGCGTCATCCTCGGCAGCGTCCTGTCGTTCCGCTTGCCGGATCGCGGCTTGCGCATCGCCCTCGCCCTGGTCCTGGCGGCGACGTCGCTGCGGATGCTGGGGTAGCAGGATGCCATCCGTCGCCCCTATGACCGGACCACCGCCGGCCAGCCGCTATTTGAAGCGGCTGGAGGACGAAAGCATCCACATCTTCCGGGAGGTCGTGGCGGAATGCCGGGCGCCGGTGATGCTGTACTCCATCGGCAAGGATTCCTCCGTGCTGCTGCACCTGGCGATCAAGGCCTTTGCCCCGGCGAAGCTGCCCTTCCCGCTGCTGCACGTGGACACCAAATGGAAGTTTCGCGAGATGATCGCCCACCGCGACGCCGTGGTGCAGCGGTTCGGCCTGCACCTCGTCGCCTACACCAACGAAGACGCCCGGCGGCGCGGCATCAACCCGTTCGACCACGGCGGCTTCTACACGCACGAGATGAAGACGCAGGCGCTGAAGCAGGCGCTGGCGCAGGGCGGCTGGGACGCGGCGTTCGGGGGCGCCCGGCGCGACGAGGAGAAGTCCCGTGCCAAGGAACGCATCTTCTCCTTTCGCGACGCGGCACAGGCGTGGGACCCGAAGAACCAGCGGCCGGAGTTCTGGCGGCTGTATAACGGCCGCCTCAACGCGGGTGAGTCGATCCGCGTATTCCCCCTGTCGAATTGGACCGAGCTCGATATCTGGCGCTACATCGCGCAGGAGGGCATCCCGGTCGTCCCGCTGTACTTCGCCCAGGACATGCCCGTGGTGGAACGCGACGGCATGCTGATTGCGGTGCATGACGACCGCATGCGGCTGGCGCCGGGCGAAACGCCCACGGTGCGCCGGGTCCGCTTCCGCTCCTTGGGCTGCTACCCGTTGACGGCGGCCGTCGAGTCGAACGCCACCACGCTGGCCGACGTGATCGAGGAAACGGTCCGAGCCAGGACCTCCGAACGGGGCGGCCGGCTGATCGACCGCGACGAGAACGATTCGATGGAGCGGAAAAAGCGCGAGGGCTATTTCTGACATGCCGACGGAACTGGCCGCCCCCGACCCGGACGGGCCGGGGGATTTGCTGCGCTTCATCGCCTGCGGCAGCGTGGATGACGGCAAGTCCACGCTGATCGGCCGGCTGCTGCACGAGACGCATTCCATTCCGGACGACCAGATGGCGGCCCTGGCGCGCGACAGCCGCCGGCATGGCACCACCGGCGGCGACATCGATTTCGCGCTGCTGGTCGACGGGCTGGAAGCGGAGCGCGAGCAGGCGATCACCATCGACGTCGCCTACCGCTTCTTTGCCAGCGGCGGCCGGCGCTTCATCGTCGCCGACACGCCGGGCCACGAGCAGTACACGCGCAACATGGCGACCGGCGCCTCCACCGCCGACCTCGCCATCGTGCTGGTGGATGCTAGCAAGGGGCTGCTGACGCAGACCCGCCGACATTCCCTGATCACCAGCCTGATGGGCATCCGCCACGTCGTGCTGGCGGTCAACAAGATCGACCTGATCGATTTCGACCAGGCCCGGTTCGAGGCGATCCGCGCCGACTACCAGCGGGCGGTGGCCGGCTTCGGCTTTGCCACGCTGGTGGCCATCCCGCTGGCCGCCCGCTCCGGCGACAACGTGGTGGAGCCGAGTGCTCGGCTACCCTGGTACAGCGGCCCCACCCTGCTGCGCCACCTGGAAACCGTGCCGCTCGGCGAAGCTGCGGCGCGGCCGTTCCGCATGCCGGTGCAATGGGTGAACCGGCCGGATCCGAGCTTCCGCGGCTATGCCGGCACGATCGCCAGCGGCCGGTTGCGGCCCGGCGACGCCATCACGGTGGCCGGGACCGGGCAACAAACGCAGGTGGCCCGCATCGTCACGGCGGATGGCGACCTCCGCGAAGCGCAGCCCGGCGACGCCGTCACGCTGTTGCTTGCCGACGAGCTCGACATTTCGCGCGGCGAGGTGCTGGCGGCGGCGGACGCGCCCGTCGCCACCGCCGACCAGTTCCAGGCGCATCTGATCTGGCTCGGCGAAGCCGCCATGCACGGTGGCCGCGCCTACCTGTTCAAGCTCGGCACCCGCACCACCACCGGCAGCGTCACCCGCATCCGCTTTCGCGTCGACCTGAACACGCAGGAGCAGTTGAACGCGGACGTGCTGAGGCTGAACGAGGTCGGCGTGGTGAACATCAGCCTTGCCGCCGCCGTGGGGTTCGAACGCTACGCCGATAGCCGGGAGTTGGGCGGCTTCATCGTGATCGACCGGCAAAGCAATGCCACGGTGGGCGTCGGCACCATCGACTTCGCCCTGCGGCGCGCCACCAACATCACCTGGCACACGCCGAGCGTGGACCGGCACGCCCGCGCGGCGATGAAGGGCCAGCGCCCGCTGGTGGTGTGGTTCACCGGCCTGTCCGGCTCGGGCAAGTCCACCATCGCCAATTTGGTGGAGCGCGAGCTGCACGCCGCCGGCCGCCACACGACCATGCTGGACGGCGACAACGTGCGGCACGGCCTGAACCGGGACTTAGGCTTCACCGAAGCCGATCGGGTGGAGAACATCCGCCGCGTGGCGGAGGTCGCGGCCTTGATGGCGGAGGCCGGGCTGATCGTGCTGGTCAGCTTCATCTCGCCGTATCGCGCGGAACGCCGCATGGCGCGCGAGTTGCTGCCCGAAGGCGAGTTCATCGAGGTGTTCGTGGACACCCCGATCGAGGAGTGCCGCCGCCGCGATCCGAAAGGGTTGTACGCCAAGGTGGATGCTGGGTTGATCAAGAACTTCACCGGCGTGGACGCGCCATACGAAGCGCCGGAAGCACCGGAAATCCACATCCGGACAACGCAAGCCTCGGCAGAGGAACTCGGCGCCAGCATCGCCGCCAAGCTGCTGTAGCGACCAAGCGTCCAGGGGACAACCGTCCTCTGGTGGGGTCCGGCATATCAGCGCCCGCCGGTCAAACCTATTGGACTATGCCGGGTGTTGTGGCCCAATGCGCCCGTAAATTGCCGCAGTAGCTGGCAAAAAGGGAGGCAACGGTGGACGGGAACACGGCGCAAGCCAGTATGCGTGCTGAACGGGCGGGCAGGCTCCTGTCGCTGCGATGCGCCGGCGTCCTGTTGGCGGCCCTGGTGGTCTTCGCGCTCCTGATCACGGTCGCCAAGCCGGCGCTGTCGGCGTTCATCTTCGACGACCTGTCGGTTTACGTGGCGCTGATCCTGCTGCTGGCCTTGGTGATCTGGGCGTTGACCTGGTTCTACATGTCGCGGCTGGATGCGGAAGGGCCGTCGCAATGAACGCTCTGCCGGACGCCACGCTGGACGTGGCCCATCTGGTTCCGTTCGCGCTGGTCTTCGCCCTCACGGTCGGCATCATGGTTTGGGCGAGCCGCCGCACCCGCACCGTGGCCGACTTCCTGGTCGCGGACGGCCAGGTGCTGGCGTGGCAGAACGCCTTCGCCATGGCGGGCGACTTCGTGGCCGCGGCCGGGCTGCTCGGCATCACCGGGCTGATCGCGCTGTTCGGGGCGGACGGCATGGTGTTCGCGGTCGGCATCATCGCCGGCTGGCCGCTGATGCTGTTCCTGTTCGCCGCCCCGCTGAAGCGGCTGGGCAAGTACACCATGGGCGACGTGCTGGTGGCCCGCCTGGGCAGCCCGGGGCTGCGGCCGCTGGTCGCCGTCACCCAATTGGTGGTGATCCTGACCTACCTGACGGCGCAGTTCGTCGGCGCCGGCGGCATCCTGCACCTGCTGTTCGGTCTGCAGCCCACGCTGTGCCTGGTGATCGTGTTCGCCGGCATGCTGTCGATCACGCTGCTGGGCGGCATGCTGGCGGTCACCTGGCTGCAGATCGTCAAGGCGACGTTGATGATGGCGTTGGCGATCGGGGTGCTGGTCGCCTGCCTGGGGCGGTTCGGCTTCAACCCGTTCAGCATGCTGCATGCGGCCACGGTGGCGCGCACCGCCGCGATCTTCCAGCCGGGCCGGCTGTTTTCCGGCTCGTGGGAAACGCTGTCGCTGCTGCTCGGCCTCGCACTGGGCGGGGCGTCCCTGCCGCACGTGCTGATGCGCATGAACACGGTGGCCGACCCGCGGGCGGCCCGGCGCTCCGCCTTCCTGGGCACCAGCCTGATCGTGGTGTTCCACCTGATCCTGCTGTGCCTCGGGGTTGCCGCCCTGGCGCTGCTGCCGGTTGCCGCCATCCGCGCCGCGGACCCGGGCGGCAACATGGCGCTGCCCTTGCTGGCCTATCTGGCGGGCGGCGACTTGCTGCTGGGCTTCGTGGCGTCCATCGCCTTGGCGACGATCCTGGCCGTGGTCGCCGGGCTCGGCATCGCCGGCACCGCCGCGCTGTCGCACGATCTGTGGGTCAGCACCATCCGCGGCGGCAAGGTGTCGCCGACCGAGCAGCTGCTGGTCGGCCGCATCGCCAGCGTGCTGCTCAGCCTGGTTGCCCTTGGTTTGGGATACCTGTTCCAGGGCCAGAACATCAGCTACGTGTCCGCGCTTGGCTTGACGATCGCCGCCAGCGCCAACTTTCCGGTGTTGCTGCTGGCGATCTTCTGGCCGCGGCTGACCACGGCGGGCACCTTCGCGGGCATGGTCACTGGCCTCGTGCTCAGCCTGGTGCTGATCTGGCTGTCGCCGCTGATCCAGGTCGCCGTGCTGCATCGGGCCGCCGCGATCTTCCCGCTGCAGAACCCCGGGATCGTCACCATCCCCGCCGCCTTCGCCGCGGCCATCCTGGTGTCCCTGGCCACCCGCAAACCCGCCGCCGCCATGGAGTTCGCAACCGGTGACTGACCGCGTCAACCCGTTCCTCGACCGCATCCGCGCCGGCGAACCCACGCTGATGATGAGCATCCGTAGCGCCCGCACGCCGGACGCGATCCGGATCGCCCATGCCACCGGCTTCCACAGCGTGATGATCGACCTGGAACACTCGGCCATCTCGCTGGACACGGCCGCCATGCTGTGCGGCACGGCCAACGACCTCGGCATGACGCCGGTGATCCGCACGCCGGAACGCGATTACGGCATGCTCGGCCGGCTGCTGGATGGCGGCGCCGCCGGCATCATCGCCCCGCGGATCGAGACGGTGGAGGAAGCGGCGGCGATCGCCCGCGCTTGCCACTTCCCGCCCCGCGGCCAGCGCTCGCAACTGCAAACCATGCCGCAATACGGCTATCGCCCGATGCCGGCGCGGGAACTGAACCCGCTGCTGGACGACGCCACGATCGTGCAGATCATGCTGGAAACGCCGGCCGGCATCGCCAATGCCGACGCCATCGCCGCGCTGGACGGGGTGGACCTGCTGACCATCGGCATCAACGACCTTTGCGCCGAGATGGGCTGCCTGGGCGATTTCCGGGACAAGCGGCTACGCGACGCGCTTGCCACCGCGGCCGAGGCGTGCCGCGCCCATGGCAAGATGCTGATGGCCGGCGGTGTCGGCGACCTTTCGATCATGACCGACCTGATGAAGCTCGGCATCGCCCCGCTCTACATCTGCGGAACCGACACGGACATGCTGTTCGCCGGCGCCACGGCCCGGGCCGAGCGGTTCCTGACCTGGCACGCCACCCTGACACGCTGAGGCATCCCCATGTACGCCGCTCCCCCCGTCATCGAAACCAAGCTCGTCGGCCGCCTGCCGCCGGAGATGCACGTCACCGGACGCGTGTCCGGCCGCTACGCCAACCGGAAGTTCTACCTGGAAGGCCCGGCCATGGCGCGCGATGGCACGCTGTTCTTCACCGACGTGCCGTGGGGCCGCATCTTCCGCATGACGCCGGACGGCGAGATCTCGCTCTTCATGGAATATGACGGCGAGCCGAACGGCATGAAGTTCCACAAGGACGGGCGCCTGTTCGTGGCGGATTACAGCCAGGGCATCATGGTGATCGACGTCGCCACCAAGCGGATCGAACCCTACTTCCTGCGGGTCAACAACGAACGGCTGCGCGGCCCCAACGACCTGGTGTTCGCCAGCAACGGCGACCTGTACTTCACCGACCAGGGCAACAGCGACATCCTGCGCCCGCATGGCCGCGTGGTACGCGTGACCGCCGATGGCCGGTCGGAAATCCTGTTGAGCGGCGTGCCCTCGCCGAACGGCCTGGTGCTGAGCCCGGACGAGCAATGGCTGTACCTGGCCGTCACCCGCACGAACTGCATCTGGAAGGTGCCGCTGGAGGTCCCGCCCGGCCTGGTGCCGAACGAGCCGGTCGGCACCACCGGCGTGTTCGTGCAGATGTCGGGCGGCACCGGCCCGGACGGCATGGCGGTGGACTGCAAGGGCAACGTGATCGTCGCCCATACCGGCATGGGATGCTTGTGGATGTTCTCACCGGCCGGGGAGCCGCTGTACCGCATCCAGGGCTGCGCCGGCCCCTCGGTGGCGAACGTCACCTTCGGCGGACCAGAGTACCGCACGCTCTACATCGTTGAGTCGGCCACCGGCTCCATCCTGACGGCGGAGCTGCCCTTTGCGGGCGAAAAGCTGTTTTCCCACATGACCTGACGGCCGGGGATGCGGTTGCCCGCATCCCCACCGTCCTCACACAGCGTTCATGGTCAGCAACTCGTAGGTCGCCACCAGCTCGTCCTGCCCGTTGGTGACCGCGACCGCCCAGCGCACCTCGCCCTGCTCGGGCGTGCGCTGCGTCTTGGACTTCACCGTCAGCGCGACCTTGATGGCGTCGCCCGGCTTCACCGGCTTGACGAAGCGCAGGCCTTCCAACCCGTAATTCGCCAGCACCGGCCCTTCATCCGGGTCCACGAACAGCCCGGCGGCGAAGGACAGGATCAGGTAGCCATGCGCCACCCGGCCGCCGAAGATCGGGCTGCGCCGGGCCGCCGCCTCGTCCATGTGGGCGTAGAACGTGTCGCCGGTGAAGGTGGCGAAATGCTCGATATCGTCCAGCGTGATGGTGCGGGACGCCGTGCGCAGCGTGTAGCCGATCGGCAATTCTCCGAACCGCAGGCGGAACGGGTGCGTCTCACCCTCCGGCTGCGGCGCGTTCGGCAGGAACTGGCCGACCACGGCGGAAAGCTGGCGCGGGCTGCCCTGCAAGGCGGAGCGCTGCATGTAGTGCTTCACCCCGCGCACGCCGCCCATCTCCTCGCCGCCGCCGGCGCGGCCGGGGCCGCCATGCACCAGCATCGGCAAGGGGGAGCCATGGCCCGTCGATTCGCGGGCGCTGTCGCGGTCGATCACCACGATGCGGCCGTGGAACGCCCCGGCGCCCAGGACGAGCTGCCGGGTGAGCGCCGGGTCGTGGCAGAAGAACGACAGCACAAGGCTGCCACGGCCGCGATTGGCCAGCGCGACCGCGTCGGCCAGGTCGCGATACGGCATCAGCGTGGCGACCGGGCCGAAGGCCTCCACGTCATGGACCACGTTGCCGTGCCACGGGTTGTCGGCACGGAACAGCAGCGGGGACATGAAGGCGCCGGCCGGGTCGCTGCCCGCCACCCCGTCGATGTCACCGAACGCCAGCCGCGCTTCGGTCGCCAGTTCCCGCGCGCGGGTGCGCACCTCGTCCACCTGGCCCCGCGTGGCGAGCGCCCCCATGGTCACGCCTTCCGTTTGCGGGTCACCCACCACCACGCGGCCCAGCCGCTCGCATAAGGCTGCTTCCGCCGCGTCCAGCACCGCTTCCGGCACGAAGGCACGGCGGATGGCCGTGCATTTCTGCCCCGCCTTGACCGTCATCTCCCGCGTCACCTCGGCGACGAACAGGTCGAACTCCGGGCTGCCCGGCGTCGCGTCCGGCCCGAGCACGGTCGCGTTCAGCGAGTCCCGCTCGGCAATGAACCGCACGCCTTCGCGGGCGATCGCGGGATGCGCCTGCAGCTTGGTGGCCGTGGCGGCGGAGCCGGTGAACGACACCACGTCCTGGCAGGTCAGGTGGTCGAGCAGGTCGGCGGGGCGCCCGACGATCAGTTGCAACGCGCCGGGCGGCAGCACGTCGGCCTCCACCATGATGCGAAACGCCGCCTCCGCCAGCCATGCGCCCGGCGAGGCCGGCTTCACGATGGCCGGCAGCCCGGCGACCAGCGTCGGCCCCAGCTTTTCCAGCATGCCCCAAACGGGGAAGTTGAACGCGTTGATATGGACGGCAACGCCTTGCAGGGAGGTGTAGACGTGCTGGCCCACGAACGTCCCGCGCTTGCCGATCGGCTCCACGTCGCCGTCGATCAGGATCACGTCGTCCGGCAGTTCGCGCCGGGCCTTGGAGGACACGGTGAACAGCGTGCCAGCCCCGCCCTCGATGTCGATCCAGCCGTCCTGCCGCGTGGCCCCGGTGGCCCAGTTCAGCGTGTACAGCTCCTCCTTGCGGGCCATGATCGCTTCGGCCAACGCCTTCACGGCGCGGGCGCGGGCGTGGAAGGTCATGGCGCGCAATGCCGGGCCGCCGACGCTGCGGGCGTGGTGCAGCATGGCCTGGACGTCCACGCCCTCGCTGCCGGCCTCCGCCACGACGTCCCCGGTCACGGCCGAGCGCAGCTTGGTGGTGGTGCCGCTGGCGACCCAGGAATCGGCGGCGTAGTTCTTCAACAGGGTGGTCATGCAACTCTCCTCGGAGCGGTCAGCGCCCGGTGAACACCGGCGGCCGCTTGGCAAGAAAGGCGGCGACGCCCTCCTGGTAATCCGCGCTGCGCCCCAACTCGCGCATGGCGTCGCGTTCGCGATCCAGCTCCGCATCCAGGGAATGCGCCCAGGCGGTGCGGATCAAGCGCTTGGTTTCGGCGTAGCCCCGCGTCGGCCCCTGGGCGAAGCGCTCCGCCAGGGCGCCGGCCTCGGCAACCAACTGGGCGTCGTCCACGCATTTCCAGATCAGCCCCCAGCGCTCCGCCCCCTCGGCCGAAAGCGGCTCCCCGGTCAGCGCCAGCCCCAGCGAGCGGGCCTGCCCGGCCAGGCGCGGCAGCACCCAGGTGCCGCCAGTGTCCGGGATCAACCCGATATTGGCGAAGGACTGGATGAAGCGGGCGGATCGGGCTGCCACCACGATGTCGCAGGCGAGGGCGATGTTGGCGCCGGCACCGGCCGCCACGCCGTTCACCGCGCACACGATCGGCTTCGGCAGCGTGGCCAGGCGGCGCACCAGCGGTGCGTAGTAGGTTTCGACGGAGTGGCCCAGATCCACCGGCGCATCGCCGGGCGCGACGGCGCGGTCGGCCAGGTCCTGCCCCGCGCAGAAGCCGCGGCCCGCCCCGGTCAGCAGCACCGCACGCAACTCGTCCCGCGCCGCCACCTCGTCCAGCACGGCCGCAAGCTCGCCATGCATGGCGGCCGTGAAGCTGTTCAAACGGTCCGGCCGGTTCAGCGTGATCCGCGCAACGCCGCCCGCTTGCTCGAACAAGATGGTCTTGGTGGGTTCCACGATCGCCACTCCGCCTTTGGCGGCAAACTGCCGGGTCGGGCGGGGATCGGCAAGGGTCGCCCGAGCCCCGGTGGCTGGCAATGGCTACTCCGCGGCGGTCGCCATCGCGTCGCGTGCGGCGACCAGCGCGCGAACCCGGGGCAGCAGCTCCCGCCCATACTGGATCGCGTCCACCAGCGGGTCGAAGCCACGGATCAGGAAGGTCGTAATCCCCAGCTCGTAATAGTCCATCATCGCTTCCGCCACCTGGTCGGGCGTGCCGACCAGCCCGGTGGAGTTGCCCTGCGCCCCCGTCAGCGCTGCGATGCCGGTCCACAGCCGCCGGTCCAGCCGCGAGCCCTGCGCGGCCGCGGCGAGCAAGCGGCGCGAGCCCTCGTTGGCGGGCGCCTGCTGGGCCTGCCGCGCGTTGTTGGGGGAGCGCCCGCTGCCGCCGCTGGCCTGCAAGGCGCGCGCCCGGGCCAGGATGTCGTCCGCCTTGGCCCAGGCCTGCGCTTCCGTATCCGCCAGCACCGGGCGCAAGGACAGGCTGAAGCGCGGCTGGCGGCCGAACGGCGCCGCGGCGGCGCGCACGCGGGCGACCAGGCTGCGCACCTGCTCCAGTGTTTCGCCCCACAATGCGTAGACATCGGCATGCTTGCCGGCAACGGGCAGCGCCGCGTCGGACGCACCGCCGAAATAAACCGGAATGCCGCCCGGCTGCACCGGCTTGAGGTCGCCGAACCCCGCCGCGACCTGGTAGTACTTGCCGGCGTAGTCGAACGGCGATGACGCCGTCCATTCCTGCCGCACGATGTCGAGGTACTCCGCCGTGCGGGCGTAGCGTTCGTCCTTGGTCAGGTGGTCGCCATCCTGCGCCAATTCGGTATCGTTGCCGCCGGTGATGATGTGGACGGCGGCGCGGCCGCGGGAAAAATGGTCCAGCGTGGCGAACTGCCGGGCCGCCAGCGTGGGGGCGGTGAAGCCCGGCCGGTGCGCGATCATCAGGCCCAGCCGCTCGGTCACGGCGGCGATCTGCTGCCCGACCAGGATGCTTTCGGCCGAGGTGGAATTGAACGCCACCAGCACGCGGTCGAACCCGACATGCTCGTGCGCCTTGGCGACCGTCTCGATGTAGCCGGGGTCGAGCGCCAATGTCGTGCGCCGCATCGTTTCCGACGAGTTGAAATGGCCGACATAGCCGATGAACTCGACGCTCATGCTGGTTCTCCTTCGATAGGCTGTGCCAAAGCGGGTTTCATTGCCCGAGCGCCAACTTGCCGGCGGCCGTCCAGGCGGCGTCCGGTTGCGGCGTGTGGATGCGGGCGCACAGCACGTCCCGCAGGTGGCGTTCCAACGGGTTGGCGCGGGACAATCCGTGGTTGCCGGCCAACGGCATGGCCGCCTGCACCGCCTCGATGGCGTTTTCTGCCGCGATCGTCTTGATCAGCCCGCTTTCGGCGGCCGATGGCGAGCGGCCGGCATCCACCTCCACCGCGGCCGCGGCGACCAGGCGCCGATTGGTGAGCAGCAACGCCTCGATGCGTCCCACCGCCTCCTGCATGCGCGGCAGCGTCGCCAAAGGCGCGCCGAGGTTGGCGGGAACGCGGTCGCGCAGGAAGCCGGCGATCCAGTCCCGCGCGGCCTCCGCCACGCCGGTGTACAGGGCCGCCACGGACAGCATGGTCCAGGCGGCGCCGGCCTCGTCGCGCCGGGCCCAACCGCCGGGCGCACGCAAATCCACCGCATGGTCGGACGGGATCGCCACCGCCTCGAACACCACGTCGTGGCTACCGGAGCCGCGCAGGCCGAGCTGGTCCCAGCTTTCCTCGATCCGCACGCCGGGGCTGTTGGCGGGCACCAGGAACAGCCCGGTGCGCGGCGTGTCCTCGTCCGTTCGCGCGAACACCAGCATCCAGCGCAGGCCGGGCGCTCCGGTGCTGTAGATCTTGCGCCCGGTGACCGACCAGCCATCGCCGACCCGGCGGGCGACGGTGTCCGGCAGGCCGCCGCGGGCCGGTGTGCCCAGCGCCGGCTCCACCCGCAGGGCGTTGATCAGCGCCCCCGCATCCGTGGCGCCTTGGCCGATCATCGCCCGGATGTGCTCCGGCCAGTCGGACTGCGCCGCCGTCCGCAGATGCACCAATTGCATGGCCAGGATCAGCCCGGTCGACGCGCAATGCCGCCCCGCCTGGCGCACCAGCCCCGTCACGCGGGCAAGCCCGGCTTCGGCGCCGCCATCCTGCCGCCGGGCCGTCAGGTTCAGCAGGCCGCCGGCATGCAGCGCCGCCAGGCTCTCGGCCGGGAACGCGCCCGCCCGGTCGACCTGGGCGGCATGCTGCGCCACGGTCTGCATGACCTCCGCCTCGCCGGGTGCCGCGCCCCGGAACGCCATTCCGTCCATGAGGATTCCTCTGCCGTAAGGGCGCTAGGCGGACAGCGTCGCGAGGTGGTCGCCGACCGTGATCGGCTCCGGCAGGACGCGACGCTTCACCAGCCAGTCGGCGGCGCGCTGGAACCGCGCGACGAACGCCGCGTCGGCCGGGCTGTAGGTGACGTAGCGGCGATGCAACCGCACGTATTCGTCGCGCAGCACATCGTCATAGCCGGCTTGCGCCTGCGCCAACTGCTCGGCGTCTGCCGGGTTCTGCGACGCCCAATCCGCTTCCGCGAGAAAGGCTGCGTTGACCGCGCGGGACGATGGCGGGGTTGTCGCGGGCAAATCGCGTCGGCACGAGGAACGCGCTGAAGTCCACCTGGAAATCGAGGTCGCGGCCCCTCGATGAACACGGCGTGGGCCTTGAACTGGTGGGCGCGCGATGTCCACTGCCGGGCTCCACATCGACCAGGCATCCACCTGGCCGGACGCGAAGGCCGGCGCCGCTTCGGATGGGTTCAGGTAAACCATCCGAACCCTCGAACGGTCGATGCCGTGCTTTTCCAGCGCGGCGATCAGCAGGAACTCGCCCAATCCGGAGCGGTTCACCGCCACGCTGCGCCCGGCCAGGTCGGCCACATGATCGATACCGGAGCCATCCTTCGCGATGATCGCCGTGGTGCGCGGCTCAACCAGCCCGAATTGCGTGAACACCAGCGGCGACCCGGCGATCAGCGCTGCCAAGGCCGGCGTGGAACTGCCGCCGATGGTGAAATCGGCACTGCCGCCGACCACCGCCTGGAGCGACGGCGCGTGGGCGGGAAACGGTCCCACCCACGCGACCTTGATGCCATCCTGGCCGAGGCGGCGGGCGAACTCCCCCCGCTGCTTGGCAAGCAGGGGCAGGCCGTTCAGCCCAAAGCCGAGCCGGACCGTGTCGGTGGTGCGGCCGTCGGCGGCCCGGGCGACGCCGGGCTCCAGCAACCCGGCACCCAGGCCAAGCAGGCCGGCATTGAACAAGCGGCGTTGCATTGGCATCGAACCCTTTCCGGTCATTGTTCAGGCAGCGTCCCGTGCCACGCCGAGCTCGGCGAGCAGGATGGCGCGCAAGGCGGTGCGGCCGTGATCCGAAACCGCGAACTCCGCCGCGATGGCACCGTCCCGCATGACCAGCGCGCGGTCCGCCAGGCTGATCGCCTCGTCGACGTCATGCGTGACCAGCAG
>CBDASJ010000010.1:0-86590 GCA_965199555.1 Acetobacteraceae bacterium
CCCGCTCGCTCGGCTGTTGGCCTCGCCGGTCCGCCCGGGCACCGTGCGCTGGATCGGGCTGCGGCCAGCCCGGCGGCAGGCGGTGGTTTCGGTAACGGCAGCGCGGCTGGAGCCGGGGCGGGGCGTGGTGGGGGACCGATGGTGCGGGGCGGCCACCGGCAACCGCCAAGTGACGCTGCTGGCGGAGGAGCACCTGCTGGCCATCGCCCGCTTCCTGGGGCAGGAGCGGGTCGGACCGGAGCAGTTGCGCCGCAACGTGCTGGTCGGCGGCATCAACCTGCTGGCGTTGAAAGGCCACCGGGTCCGGCTCGGCTCCGCGGTGGTGGAGGTCACCGGCGAATGCCACCCCTGCTCGCGCATGGAGGAGATCCTCGGCCCGGGCGGCTACCAGGCGGTGCGCGGCCATGGCGGCGTCACCGCGCGGGTGGTGGAGCCCGGTGAGGTCATCGTCGGCGACGCGGTGCAGCGGCTGGAGTAGTTCGCCGCCCTGGTCGCTGGTCTCACCCCTGGTCGGACAGCAGCAGCGCCAGCGCTTCGTCGGGGCCGCACAAGATCTCCACCAGGCGGACGCGGTCGGCCAGGCCAAGCCCGCTGCGCGGGTCGCGGAACCGCGCGGACACGCTCAGCACCGTCGCGTCGTAGTGCTCCGCGCTTCCCAGGCGGCGGCCGGCGCTTTCCAACCGGCGCAGGTCCCGCGCGGTGCGTTCCAGGTTGTCCAGCACGGCGTCGTCTAGCTCGGCCTCCAACACGACGCTGGCCTGTTGCAGCGTTTCGGCGACGGCGTGGTCGAAGCGGCGGCGGCACAGCGTGTCGGCGTCCTTGCGGATCTGCTCCAAGCGCTGCCTTCGTTCCGGGCTCATCGTGGGCCCGTCTTCCAGACCCGCCAACAAGGCGGCGATGCGGATGGTTTCCACGGCAGCCTCCGTGGCGTCGCCGTGTTCTGCCGCGCCATCCGCCATGGTGGCCTGCAGGTTGGCCAGCGTGTGGTCCATCGCGCGGTCGGCGGCAGGGTTGCGGCTGGCGGCCGCGCTTTCCGCAGCGATGGCCAGCACCCGGGACGGCACCGGCAAGCGTGACAGCAGCACGGCAACCATCGTGGCAAGCGCCAGGCCGCCCTGCGGCTCGGTCCGGACCAGCAGGGCGCGTATGTCGGCGTCGGCCGGTACGGACCGCGACGCCGCCAGTTGCTCGATCGCCGGCGCTTGTCCCAGCACCGCGGCGAGGATCGCGGCCAGGTCGGTGAAATCGTTCGGCGCCAGCCCAGACGCCTGCTCCCAGTTCGCCGGGACGGCCATCTGCTGCATGGCGCTCGCGGCGGCCGGCCAAAGCTCTTCCCCCAGGGCGGCGATGGCGGGGCGATCGTCCGGCGCCACCCGGCATGCGCTGGGCTCGATCGACCGGCTGAGCGCGGGCAGCGCCGCTTGCAAGGCGACGCCGAGCGGCGCCAGGGCCTGACGAGGCAGGCCGACATCGCCGCGCTTCCACCGCTGGCCCGGGATGATCACCGGGTCCAACGGGCTGAACAACAGCCGGGTGAAGCTGAACGGTCGGGCCGGCCGCAACTGCGCGAGCCGCGCGCGCAGCGGGGCGATCAGGGCGTCCGCCGCGCCGCGCTCCGGCAGCCCGTCCACCATCGCGACCACGCGGGCGATCTGGGCGTCCCGCGCCTGCGCCAGCCCGGCGACGACATCACGCACGGTCGCGGCGGCCTGCACGGGTTCGCTCATCATGCCGCGATCAGTTGTTCGTTGCGGGCGATCAGGTCCTGCACGAAGCGCCCGGTGCGCCAGTCCTCGCGCCCGGCCACCATGCGGTACACCCGCCGCGGCGTCTCGATCTCGGTTTGCACGCCGGCCCAGTCGCCGGCTTCGCGGGGGATGATCGGCAACATGGCGGCGATTTCTTCCAGGCTGTTGCGGCGGTCCGCGGCCTTGTCGGACAGCGCCCACAGCCGGCAAATCCGCTCCCACCCGTCCATCAGCCATTCGGTGCGGGCGAGTTGCTGGCTGATGCCGGCCGGGTTGGCGCGCCAGGCCACCAGCAGGTCGAGCAGGCGGTCGAGCAGGCTGCGCGATTGCGCCAGCGTGTGGTCCACGCATTTCAGCGTCACGTCGGCCGTGTTGACCACCATCTGGACGAGGCCGGCGGTTTGTTCGTCCTTGTCGGTCGGCAACTGCATCACCTCCCGCCGCAGCAGTTTCAGCATCGCGATGGCGTAGGGCAGCCGCGCCCGCGACGCCCGCCCGCCGACGCCAATCGGGTTGTACAGCGTCGCCAGCTCACCCAGGCTGGCGGCGATCATCTCGTTGTCCTGCCGGATCATGGGGGCGACAGTCGCGATCACCCGCTTGGCACGGATTTCCAAGGCGGCCGGATGCTCTTTTTCCGGCGGGATGCCGGCGCCGCCCGGCGGCTCCGCCTGCTGCACGATGCGCAGCAGCAGTTCGAACTTGGTGAAGATGCGACCCTCCTCTTCCGTCGCGATGGCCGCCGCGGCGGCCGCAACGGCGGAACGCCCGGCCAGGCCGCTTGCGGCCACCTTGCGGGCGGCGTCGCGGATGGTGGCCGGCGTCAGGTTGCGGAGCGCGGCGACACCTTCGGTGAGCTGCACGTCGTGCACGGTGGGGCGGCAGATGCTGCGCAGGCCGGTCCAAGGCAGGATGTAGTCGCCCCGGCCGCCCGACGGATTGGGCACCACCAGTTCCATGCCGAACCGGTCCGCCGGTCGCACCCGGGACCCCGTCAGGATGGGGGTGGTGAACGGCACGGACGCCCCCCGTTCCAGGAAGGTCGTCGGTTTGTAGTTCTGGGCTTGGGATCGCTGTACCACCGCTTCACTTTGCGGCAACCTTGTTAACAGGCCGTTATGGCACCGGGTCGTCCATGGTCGGCCGGCCGGTGCGGAAGCGCCAATGGTGCCACAGCAGGCGCGCCGCCATTCCCCGCTGCGGCGCCCAGGCGGCGGCGAGTTGGCGCAACGCGGCGGGGTTGGGCCGCGCCGGCAAGCCCTTGAGGTCGGCCACGGCGGCAGCCAGCGCCAGGTCCCCGGCGGGGAACACGTCTTCCCGCGCCAAGGCGAACAGGAGGTAGACCTCCGCCGTCCAGCGCCCGGTGCCCCGCACGGCGGACATCGCGGCCACCGCTTCCTCGTCCGGCATCGCTGCCAGCGTGTCGGCATGCAGCCGGCCGTCGGCAAAGGCTTCGGCCAGCGCGCGGGCATGCAGCACCTTCGGCCGCGACAGGCCCACGACGCGCAGCGCCGCGTCGTCCAGGGCGAGCAGCCCGGCGGGGTCGAGCGCGCCGGGCGTCGCAGCCAGGCGCCGCCAGATCGCCGCGGCGGCGCCGTTGCTGATCTGCTGGCCAACGATCGCCTGCAACAGGCCGGGAAAGCCGGCGGCGCGGGTGCGCCACGGCAGCGGCCCGGCCGCGGCCTCGATCCCGGCGAAATCGGGATCGAGGGTGATGAGCCGGGCGATGGCGGCGCGGGCGTGGTCGGGGATGCTCACCCGCCCACGCTAGGCCGCCGCGGCGCGGTCCGGCTAGACGCGGGGGCTAGCTCAGGCGTTCGGGGCGGCCGGTGTGCCGGTCCATGGCGAAATGCGCGATGGCGGTTCCATCCGGCGTGGCAAGCGCGAAGGTCACCCGGTTCGGCTCCTCCGTCACTTCCGTCACCTTCCAGCTGTGGTTGCCGTTGAACAGCAGGAAGGCTTCGGCGATCTTCTGCACGTCCGGGCCGGACAGGGCGCGGTCGGCCGCCGGGTAGATCAGCGCGAAGGCGCGCATGCGGTGCATCATGCCGCCCATGCGGTGCATCCCGCCTTCCATCGGCCCGTGCGGCATGTCGCCCATCGGGCGGTGCATGCCCGGGGCGCCCATGCCAGGGCCGGCCATGCCAGGACCAGCCATGCCGGGCGGCGGGGGCGGCGGTGCGCCCTGTGCGTCCGCTTGGGTGATCCCGACGGCGGTGCCGGCGCCGACGAGGCTTCCGGCGAGCAGGGCGAGCATGATGGTCTTGCGCATGGCTGTGTGTCCGACAGGTGTTGAGCGGCCGCATCCTGCCCCGGCGAAAAAGACGGCGGCGCGGCGAAGTGCAACCAATTGCAACGGCGCCTCCCAAGCGCCGGGCGCGGGTCGTATGGTGGCGCCATGGAAACGATGCCGCACATCCTGGTGGTCGACGACGATCGGGAAATCCGCGACCTGCTTGCCCGCTTCCTGGAACGCCATCGCTTCCGCGTCACCTCCGTGCGGGACGGGCGGGAAGCGCGGCGGGCGTGGTCGGCCGGGCATTTCCAGCTCGTCGTGCTCGACCTCATGCTGCCGGGCGAAGGCGGGCTGGACCTGGCGCGCTGGATGCGGTCGCAGGGCGACATCCCGATCGTCATGCTGACGGCGATGGGCGAGGAAACCGACCGGATCATCGGGCTGGAGTTGGGCGCCGACGATTACGTGCCCAAACCGTTCAACCCGCGCGAACTGCTGGCCCGCATGCGCGCCGTGCTGCGCCGCACCGCCGACCGCAGCGGACGCCGGGCGGACGACGTGGCGTCCCTGCGCTTCGCCGGCTGGACGCTGGAACCGGCCCGGCGCCGCCTGCTCAACCCCGAAGGGGTGGAAGTGCCGCTGACCGGGGGCGAATACGACCTGCTGGTGGCCTTGGTGGAGCGGGCGAACCGGGTGCTGACGCGCGACATGCTGCTGGACCTGCTGCGCGGGCGCCAGGCCGGGCCGTTCGACCGGGCGATCGACGTGGCGATCAGCCGGCTGCGCCGCAAGCTGGAGGATGACGGCCGCCAAGCGCAACTGATCAAGACCGTGCGCGGCGGCGGCTACGTGCTGGCGGCGGACGTCCAGCGGGCGTGAAGGGCCGGGTGTGGCGGGCGCTGTGGCCGCATAGCCTAGCGAACCGGACGGCGCTCGTGCTGCTCGCCGGGCTGGTGGTGGTGCAGGCTGGTGGCTTGCTGATCTACACGCTGGACCG
Source organism: Acetobacteraceae bacterium (assembly GCA_965199555.1). Classification (GTDB taxonomy): domain Bacteria; phylum Pseudomonadota; class Alphaproteobacteria; order Acetobacterales; family Acetobacteraceae; genus LMUY01. Next base: position 4,982 of record CBDASJ010000010.1, read on the forward strand.
CATCGACCTGCAACGGCTGGCGGCGGTGCAGTCGCTGGGGCTGCGGGTCAGCAGCCTGTATCGTTCCGTCGCCTTGGCGGCACCGGAGGACCGGCAGGCTGGGCTGCGCGCGTTCGACGAAACTTCGAACTTCACCGCGACGCTCGACAACGCCCCGGCCACCAGCGATTTGGAGCCGGCGCCCCCGCCGATCCAGCGTGCGCTGCGGATCAGCATGCAGTTCGCGCCGATCCCGCCCGGCATGCGGTGGCGCGAGCTGCTGGTCCGTGGCCTGCCATCCGAGCGGCGGCTGCTGGTCAGCATGCGGCTGCCGAGCGGGGAATGGCTGAACGTGCACGTGGCCATCCGTCGCACGCTGTTCTTCTGGTCCGAGACGTTCCTGATTTCGTTCTGTTCCATGACGGTGGCGGCGGCGGTGCTCGTCATCTGGGCGGTGCGGCAGTTCAGCGCCCCGATGCGGGACCTGGCGGCGGCGGCGGAGCGGCTGGGGATGAACGTCAACGCCCCCCCGATGCCCGAACGCGGCACGGCGGAGGCGGTGAAGGCCGCCCGCGCCTTCAACATCATGGCCGAGCGCATCCGCCGCTTCGTGCGCGACCGCACCTTCCTGCTCACGGCGATCGGCCATGACCTGCGCACGCCGATCACCCGGTTGAAGCTGCGGGCGGAATGGATGGACGACGAGGAACAGCAGCGCAAAATGCTGGCCGACCTAGACGAGCTGGAAGGCATGGTCGCCGCCACGCTCGCCTTCGGCCGCGACGACGCGAACGCGGAAGCGCCGACGCCACTGGATTTGGCGGAGCTGCTGCGCACCGTGCTGGACGAGGCGGCCGACGCCCATCCGGACGTCGCCGAGCAGATCGGCTTCATCGGGCCGTTGCACCAGGTGGTCCGCGCCCGGGCGGTCGCCATCAAGCGGGCGCTGACCAATCTGGTGGTGAACGCGGTGAAATACGGCGACTCGGCGAAGGTGAGCTTATTGCCGCCGCAGGACGGCGTGGTGACGGTGCTGGTGGAGGATAACGGCCCCGGCATCCCCGCCGCCGAGCTGGACCGGGTGTTCGAGCCGTTTCACCGGCTGGAGCCCAGCCGCAACCGGGAAACCGGCGGCACCGGGCTGGGCTTGCCGATCGCCCGCAACATCCTGCGCGGCCATGGCGGCGATGTGGTGCTGTCCAACCGGGCCGCCGGCGGCGTCCAGGCGCGGGTCACGCTGCCGGTCTAGCGCGGTCACGCCGCGGGGCAGCGCTCCAGCGGGTAGGGGAATGCCGCGCAATGCGGGAAGGTGATCGCACTTCCTGATTCGCGGGCGACGTGCAGGGTGTTCGGGTCCTCGCAACCGAATCCGGACTGCACGTCGGCATCCGGCGTGAAGCGGAACTCGGCGCCGGTCGGCGTGGTGCGCACCGTCTCGATCACCCGCTGCACGGCTCCGGTGGCGAGCAGGGACGCGTGCCCCACCGAGTCGCGCCCGAACACGACGGTTGGCTGGGTCTTGCAGTCCTGCGCCACCATGCCGTCCAGCACGGGGAACAGACCCCCGGTCCACACCCCGAACAGCCAGGCATGCGGCGGCCCGGCCGGCGCCGCTGCTTGCGGGGCGGGCTGCGTTCGGCGGCGCGTTTCGGCGAAGCCGTGACTGGTCAGACACATGCCGGTCAGCAGAAGGGAGGCTGACAGCAAGGCGGCTCGGCGCATGGGGAAACCTCGGTTTGGACCTGTCCGGCCATCCTAACCGCCGGTCCGGGCGGGGGCCAGCCGTTGATGCCGCCGGTTCCGCGTGCCAATGGGTCGGGCATGCTCCGTCAGCTTTACCAACGCGTGCTCCGGCTCGCCGCAAGCCGAAACGCGCCCGTGTGGCTCGCCGCGGTGGCCTTCGCCGAAAGCAGCTTCTTCCCCGTCCCGCCGGATGCGCTGCTGATCCCGATGGCGCTGGCACGGCCGGACCGGGCGCTGCGCTATGCCCTGATCGCCACCGTGGCCAGCGTGGTGGGCGGCATGCTCGGCTACCTGATCGGCTACGCCCTGTTCGACCAGGTCGCCCGTCCGTTGCTGGCGCTGTACCACTATGAGGCGGCGTACGCGGCGTTCCAGGCCCGGTTCGCCCAGGTCGGCCTGTGGATCATCCTGATCAAGGGGTTGCTGCCGATCCCCTACAAGATCATCACCATCGCGTCCGGCGCGGCGCAGTTCGACTTCGCCACCTTCGTGGCGGCGAGTGCCGTGACGCGCGGCGCCCGCTTCTTCCTGTGGGCGCTGCTGCTGAAGTATTTCGGCGAGCAGGCCCGCGGGTTCATCGAACGCCGGCTGCCATGGCTGCTCGCGGCCACCGCGGTGCTGGCGGTGTTCGGGCTGTGGCTGGTGAAATACGTCTAGCCGCCGTTCGGCGGAACTCGCTTGTGACGGCTGCCCCTAAACCCTAGGGTGCCGCCGCCATCCGGGCCAGCATTCCCAGGGGAACGTCATGACTGCCGAGCCGCCCCGTAAAAGAGTGCTCCTGAAAGTGTCCGGCGAGGCGCTGATGGGCAACCGCGAATACGGCCTGGACGGCGACACGCTGTTGCGCATCGCCACCGACGTGAAGGACGTGGTTGCTCAGGGACATGAGGTGTGCCTGGTGATCGGCGGCGGCAATATCTTCCGCGGCATCTCGGCCGCGGCGCGTGGCATGGACCGGGCCCAGGCGGACTACATGGGCATGATCGCCACCGTCATGAACGCGCTGGGCGTGCAGAACGCGCTGGAAAAGATCGGCGTCGCGACCCGCGTGCAATCCGCCATCCCCATGGCCAGCGTGTGCGAGCCGTATATTCGCCGCCGGGCCATGCGGCACATGGAAAAGGGCCGGGTGGTGATCTTCGCCGCCGGCACCGGCAACCCGTTCTTCACCACCGACACGGCGGCGGCGCTGCGCGCGGTGGAGATGGGGTGCAGCATGCTGTTGAAGGGCACCCAGGTCGACGGCGTTTATTCCGCCGACCCGCGCAAGGATCCGCAGGCCGCACGCTACGAGGAACTCACCTATCACGACGTGCTCGCCGGCGACCTGGCCGTGATGGACGCCGCGGCGATCAGCGTGGCGCGGGAAAACGGCCTGCCCATCACCGTGTTCAACATCCACGCCGCGGGGGCGTTCGCGCAGGTGATGCGGGGCGAGGGGCGCTTCACCACCATCGTGGAACGGGCCTGAGGCGGCGGCGGGACGCAGGGCTTGTTCGCCCCTGCGGTCCGGTGCGATTGATGTCGAACGAGCCCTAGGCGGGCCCATCCCTACGAGGTGCCACAGTGCCGGCCGACCTGACTGCCATCAAGACCGACCTCACCCGCCGCATGGACGGCGCCCTGGAAACCATGCGGCGCGACTTCGCCGGCCTGCGGACCGGCCGCGCCAGCCCGGCCTTGCTGGAGCCGGTGAAGGTGGAAGCCTACGGCACCGAAGTGCCCATCACCCAGGTCGGCACCATCGGCGTGCCCGAATCCCGCATGATCACGGTCCAGGTGTGGGACAAGACGGTGGTGGGTGCGGTGGAGCGGGCGATCCGCGATTCTGGCCTGGGGCTGAACCCGTCGACCGATGGGCAGGTGGTGCGGGTGCCGATCCCGCAACTGACGGCGGAGCGCCGGGTGGAACTGGCCAAGGCCGCCGGCCGCTACGGCGAAGGCGCCCGGGTGGCGGTGCGCGGCGTGCGGCGGGACGGCATGGAGCAGATCAAGACCGCGGAAAAGAAGCACGAGATCGGCGAGGACGAGGCGAAGACCTGGTCCGAAGAGGTGCAGAAGCTGACGGACCAGTTCATCAAGCGAGTGGACGAGGCGCTCGTCGACAAAGAACGCGAAATCAAGCAGGTCTAGCGGCCGGAGGTCGGGCTGGAGATGGAAGCCGGGTGAACGTGCAGCCGAACCACCTGGCCATTACGCCCGGCGACGCCACGGTGCCGGTTCACGTCGCCATCATCATGGATGGCAACGGCCGGTGGGCCGCGGCGCGGGGGTTGCCGCGGGTCGCCGGCCACCGCGCCGGCGCGCAGGCGGTGCGCCGCACCATCGAGGCCGCGGTGCAGGCCGGGGTGGGCTGGTTGACGCTGTACGCCTTCAGCAGCGAGAACTGGCGCCGGCCGCGCACCGAGGTGCTGGACCTGACCGGGCTGCTGCGCCACTACATCCGCCAGGAACTGGCCGAGCTGAAGGCGCAAGGCGTGCGCGTCCGCATCATCGGTGACCGGGACCGCTTCGACGCCGATATCTGCGCCGATCTGGACCGCGCCGAGCGGGAAACGGCTGACAACACCCGGCTCAACCTCAACGTCGCGCTGTCATACGGCGCACGGTCGGAGATCGTCGCCGCCGCCCGCCGTGCCGCCGTAGCCGCGCGGGACGGCACGCTCGACCCGGCGAGCCTGGACGAGGACGGCTTCGCCGGCCTGCTTGCCACCGCGGGCATGCCGGACCCGGACCTGGTGGTCCGCACCAGTGGCGAGCACCGGCTGAGCAACTTCCTGCTGTGGCAATCCGCCTATGCCGAGCTGGTGTTCATCGAGGTGCTGTGGCCGGATTTCGGGCCAACCGAGTTCGCCGCCGCTTTGGCGGAGTTCAGCCGGCGCGAACGGCGCTTCGGGGCGCGCCCTGGCTGAGCGTGGCCCGGCGGCGCGCTGGGCGGATTTGCGGCTGCGTGTCTTGTCGGCGGCCGTCCTGGCGCCCGTGGTGCTGCTGTGCGCCTGGTTCGGCGGTGTGGCGCTGGCATGCCTGCTGCTGGTCGGGTTTGCCGGCTCCGTGTGGGAATGGGCGGCGATGTGCCGCCGCCGCGCGCTGCCGCTGCTGCTGGGGGTGCTGTACGTCGCCGCTGCCCTGTTCGCGCTGTGGGTCATCCGGTCGGCGACCGGGGTGCGCGGGCTGTTCTTCGTGCTGGTGGTGGTGTGGTGCAGCGACATCGGCGCCTATGCGGCGGGGCGCCTGCTGGGCGGCCCGCGTTTGGCACCGTCCATCTCCCCGGGTAAGACCTGGAGCGGCGCAGCCGGCGGCTTGGTGGCGGCGATGGCGGGGGGAAGCGTGATAGCGGGATGGAGCGTGGCGGCCGCACTGGGTGCGGTGGTCCTGGGGATTGCGTCGCAATTGGGCGACCTGGGGGAAAGCGCGTTGAAGCGCCGCTACCACGTGAAGGATTCCGGCCGGCTGATCCCCGGCCATGGTGGCATGCTCGACCGCCTGGACGGGTTGATGGCGGCAGCGCTGGTGGCCGGCCTGGCGTTCGCGGCGTTCCGCGGCGGGGTGGGGCTGCCATGAAAAGCGTCAGCGTCCTCGGCAGCACCGGCAGCGTCGGGTGCAGCACGGTCGACCTGCTGCTGGCCCATCGCGAGCAGTACCAGGTCCGCTGCCTCACCGGCGGCCGCAACGTGGCGGTGCTGGCGCAGCAGGCGATCGCCCTGGGTGCGGAACTGGCCGTGATCGGCGACCCGTCGCAGTATGCCGCGTTGGCGGAGGCGCTGTCCGGCCACCCGATCCGCATTGCGGCGGGGGCCGAGGCGGTGACGGACGCGGCCGCGATCCCGGTCGACTGGACCATGGCGGCGATCACCGGCGCGGCCGGCCTGCCGTCCACCTTGGCGGCGATCCGCCGCGGCGGCGCCATCGCCTTTGCCAACAAGGAAGCGCTGGTGTGCGCCGGGGAGATCATGCTCCAGGCGGTGCGCGACGCCGGGGCCACCCTGCTGCCGGTGGATTCGGAGCACAACGCGATCTTCCAGGCCATGGCGGAGCAGAACGGCCGCGCGGTGGAGCGCATCGTGCTCACCGCGTCCGGCGGCCCGTTCCGCACTGCCAGCTTGGCGGACATGCGGGCCGCCACGCCGGAAGCGGCGTTGCGCCACCCGGTGTGGTCGATGGGCAGCAAGATCAGCATCGATTCGGCGACCATGTTCAACAAGGGCCTGGAACTGATCGAGGCCGCGCGCCTGTTCGACCTGCCGGAATCTCAGGTGGACATCCTGGTCCACCCGCAATCGGTGGTGCACGGCATGGTCTGCTACAGCGATGGCAGCGTGCTGGCGCAGCTCGGCAGCCCGGACATGCGCATCCCGATCGCCCACACCCTGGCCTGGCCGCACCGCCTGGCCACCCATGCGCCGCGGCTGGACCTGGCCCAGGTGGCGCGGCTGGAGTTCTCCGCCCCCGACACGGAGCGCTTTCCCGCGCTGCGCCTGTCCCGCGACGCCTTGCGGGCCGGCGCCGGAGCACCCACGATCCTCAACGCGGCCAACGAGGTGGCGGTGGAAGCGTTTCTGGGGCGCCGCATCGGCTTCCTGGCCATCGCCGGCATCGTGGAGGCCGTGCTGGACCGCATGGGCGCCCCGGCCGCGGCGTCGCTGGACGAGGTGATGGCGTTGGACCGGGCTGCCCGGCAGCATGCCGCCGATCTCGTTTCAAGCGACAGCGCCCGGCCGGCAGCGTAGGATAGCGAGCATGAGCTTTTTGCCAGAAGCCGCCCGGACGATCGTTTCCTTTCTCGTGGTGCTCGGCGTTCTCGTGTTCATCCACGAGATGGGGCACTACCTGGCCGCCCGCTGGCGCGGCGTGCATGTGGAGGCGTTCTCCATCGGCTTCGGCACGCCGTTCGCGCGCTGGACCGACCGGGTCGGCACGGAATGGCGGCTGTGCTGGCTGCCGCTGGGCGGCTATGTGAAGCTGCACGGGCAGGAGCGTCCGGAGGACGTGGCGCCGGAGGTGCGTGCCGCCTGGCAGTCCGGTCGCACCTTCCACGAAAAGCCGGTGCTGTCACGGGCCATCGTGGTGGCGGCAGGCCCGGTCGCCAACTTCCTGCTGGCCGCCGTGCTGTTCAGCGTGATGTTCTGGCTCCAGGGGGAGCCCGGCGACCCCATCGTCCAGCAGGTGATGGCCGGGTCGGCGGCGGACCATGCGGGCCTGCATCCGGGCGACCGCATCGTGCAGATCAACGACGGCAAGATCGCCAATTTCGAAGACATCGTGCGGGTCGTCTCTGTCAGCCCGGGCAAGCCGTTGCAGGTGGAGATCCTGCGCGCGGGCGCTTCCGAGACGCTGGCGGTGGTTCCTGCCTCCGTCGATGACGGCGGTGGCGGCAAGGTCGGCATCCTCGGCATTGCCGGGGCGTTGCGCCCGGTCGGCCCGGTCGGGGCGGTGGTGGACGGCATCACTCATGTCTGGGACGTTTCGGTGCAGACCCTGGTGGGGGTTTGGCAGATCATCGTCGGCCAGCGCGGCGCGTCCGGCCTGGGCGGCCCGCTCAAGATCGCACAATTGTCCGGCCAGGTGGCGCAGAACGGCATCGGCAGCCTGGTGTCGTTCATCGCGTTGTTGTCGGTCAATCTGGGCCTGATCAACCTGTTCCCCATCCCGATCCTGGATGGCGGCCACCTGGTATTCTACGCCCTGGAGGCGATTCGCGGCCGGCCGCTGCCGCCCCGGGCGCAGGAATACGGCTTCCGCGCCGGCCTGGCGCTGATCGCCTGCATTTTCTTGTTTGTCACTTGGAATGACCTGACGAGCTTCGGCTTGTTCCGCTGGGTCGCAGGCCTTGTCGGTTGAGTGAGTTACCGATCGACACTATAGCGATTGCGTAAGGGCGATAGCGCCGGCTGACCGGCGTGGCTATGGTGCCACGGATTACCAGTGGGTGGTGCGACGGGTCTTGGCGACCGGGCGCTGTCTGCCTACAAGCGCCCGTCCCGGGGGATTAAAGCCGTTGTCCCGTATACGCCTGCTGCTTCTCACCACCGCCTGTTTCGCGAGCCTGCCGGTTTGGCCCGACATGCCGGCCCAGGCACAAACACGGCGTGCAGCGGCAACGCGGCCGGCGGCGCATCGTTCCCCGGGCCGCCCGGTGCAACCGGGTGGCGCCATATCCGCCATTCGCGTCACCGGCAACCAGCGCATCGAGGAGGGCACCATCCGCTCCTACATGCTGGTGGCGCCCGGCGACGGCTTTGATCCGGACCGCATCGACCGCAGCCTGAAGACGCTGTACGCGACCGGCCTGTTCCAGGACGTCGCGATCACGCGGGACGGCAGCGTGCTGCAGGTCAAGGTGGTCGAGAACCCGATCGTCAACCGCATCGCCTTCGAAGGCGACCACAAGCTGACCGACACGACCCTGCGGCCGCTGCTGGAATTGCGGCCGCGCGCCGTGTTCACGGCGCAACTGGCGCAGTCCGACCGCCAGAAGATCCTGGACGCCTATGCCAAGCGAGGCCGGTTCGGCACCACCGTCGAGCCGAAGATCATCAGGCTGGACCAGAACCGCGTCGACGTGGTGTTCGAGATCAACGAGGGACCGTCCACGCTGGTCAGCCGGATCAGCTTCGTCGGCAACCGGGCGTTCGGCGAAAGCCGGCTGCGGGAGGTCGTCAGTTCGCGGGAGGAGGCGTTCTATCGCTTCCTATCCTCCACCGACACGTACGACCCGGCGCGCATCGAGTACGACAAGGAACTGCTGCGCCGCTTCTACCTGAAGAACGGCTATGCCGATTTCGAAGTGAAGAACGCCACGGCGGAACTGGCGCCGGACCGCTCCTCCTTCTTCGTCACCTTCACGGTGAACGAGGGCGCGCAATACACGGTCGGCTCGATCAGCGTCGAATCCAAGCTGCCGAACCTCGATGGCAAGGACCTGCTCCGCTATGTCGACCAGGAGAAGGGCGAGGTCTACGACGGCGAAGCCATCGAGCGGTCGGTCACCGCGGTGCAGGACGCGGCGCAGGCGCGCGGCTACAATTTCGTCCTGGTGCGCCCGCGCATCGCCCGCGACGCGACCAAGCACACCGTCGACCTGGTGTTCGACGTCAGCGAAGGCCCGCGCATCTTCGTCGAACGCATCGACATCCAGGGCAACACGCGGACCAAGGACAAGGTCATCCGCCGCGAGCTGCAACTGGCGGAAGGCGACGCGTTCAACGCCGCGGCGATCCGCCGGTCCAGGCAGCGGCTGAACGATCTGGGCTACTTCAACACCGTCAACATCACCTCCGCCCCCGGCAGCACCAACGACAAGGCGGTCGTCACCGCCGCGGTGGACGAAAAGGCGACCGGCGAACTGAGCCTGGGCGGTGGCTTCTCCACCGACGCGGGCGCGCTGGTCAGCGCCGGGCTGCGGGAAAAGAACCTGGTCGGCACGGGCATCGACGCCGGCGTGTCCGGCGTGCTGGCGCAGAAGCGGTCGGAGATCAACTTCTCCGCCACCGACCCGTATTTCCTGGACCAGAACCTGGTCGCCGGCATCGATATCTTCCACGTGCAGAACAACAACCAGTCGATCTCGGCCTATAACGAGCGGCGCACCGGCTTCACGCTGCGGCTCGGCTACGAGATCAACGAGCATTTGCGGCAGGCCTATGCCTACTCGCTGGTCGACCGGAACGTTTACGACGTCAACAGCGACGCCAGCCTTTACATCCAGAACTCAGCCGGCGGCACGCTGCTGTCGCAGATCGGGCAAACCCTCACGCTGGACTACCGCGACAGCCGGACCGACCCGCATAGCGGCTTCGTGATCAACTACGGCCTGGACTTCGCGGGTCTGGGCGGCACTGCCCATTACGTCCGCAACAAGATCGACAGCACGGCCTACGTGCCGCTCGAGCGCTACACCGGCGACAGCGACTGGGTGCTCGCGGTTTCCGGCGGCGCAGGCTACCTCAACTCGATCAACGGCCATCGCGAGAACATCATCGACCGCTTCTTCCTGGGCGGCGACAATCTGCGCGGCTTCCAATCGGGCGGCGCCGGCCCGCATTCCGTGCCCTTGCAGGCTGGCGGCGTGATCTTCGGCTCCGACAGCATCGGCGGCCGATTCATCTATACTCAGTCCACCGAGCTGCGCTTCCCCTTGCCGATCTCCGCCGATCTTGGCATATCCGGCCGCGCGTTCGTCGACGTGGGTGGGCTGAGCCAGGCCAACACGGCCGGTGCGCAATTCGCCCGGGACGTGTTCCTCAACCCCATCCAAGGCGGCGTGAACCAGAAGATCGTCGGCGCGAACAGCCTTTCGCCGCGCGTCGGCACCGGCGTCGGAGTTTCCTGGCGCACGCCATTCGGATTGATCAACATCGATTTGGCCGACGCGGTGGTCAAACGGAAATACGACCAAACCCAGTTTTTCCGGTTTGGCTTCGGCACGAGGTTCTGAATTGCATATGATGATGACCGATCGCCCGTTCCGCCGCGTCGCCACCCTGGCGGCTGCGGTCCTGCTGGCCGGCGCCGGTCAGGCGGCGGCGCAGGGCTATTTCATTCCGCCACAGGCAGCCACCCCGCGACCCTCCGCGCCGGCACCGGCGCCGCGTCCGGCACCCCGCCCAGCGCCCCCGGTGCAGCAGGCCTTGCCGGCGCCCCCGCCGGTGCAGATCCAGGGCGGCATGCCCGCAGTGCCCGGCGGCGCCGGGCTGGGCGGCGACGCAACGGACGATGCGGCGGTGCAACTGCCCAACGTGCCCGTGCCGGACCTGCCGCCGCTGCCGAAGGGCGCATCGCCACCGGCCGCCGTGATCGGGGTGCTCGGCGTGCCGGAGATCATGCGCGCCGCCACCGCCTCGCAGCAGGTGGAAAAGATCATCGGCGAGCGCCGGGCGAAGCTGAACGAGGACGCGCAGAAGGAACAGGCGGCCTGGCGTGACCTGCAGCAGCAACTGGCGGCGCAGCGTGCGACCCTGACGCCCGAGCAGGTCCGCACCAAGGAGCGGGAACTGCAGGAGCGCATCACCACGGCGCAACAGAGCTTCCGCGACCGCAACCGGATCATCCAGGAAACGGCGCAGTATTCGTTGAGCCAGATCGAGCGCACCCTGATCGGCGTGATCCGCCAGGTGGCGGAAAGCCGCGGCATGAACCTGGTGCTGCACCGGGCGCAGGTGGCCCTGAACATCAACGAGTTCGACATCACCGACCAGGTGACGCAGCAGATGAACAAGGTGATGCCGTCGGTCAACATTCCGCCGGACGGCGTGTCGCCGCTGGCACAAGCGCAGACGCCCGCAACGGGAACTGCGCCCGCACCGACGCCGGCTGCCGCGCCGACGACCACACCGCCCGCCCGGCGCTAACCCAGCGTGACTGCGGCGGGCGCAGGTGACGCGCGGTTTTTCCACCGCGCCGGACCATACCCGGTGGCGGCGGTGGCCGCCACGGCGGGCGTCGCCGTGCAGGACGACCGGTTGTTGCACGGCGTGGCGCCGCTCCAGCTTGCCGGCCCGCAACATGTGAGCTTCCTCGACAACCGGCAGTACCTGCCGCTGATGGAGGCAAGCCGGGCCGGCGCCGTGCTCGTGCAACCCGCCTTGGCGGACCGCGTGCCCGCCGGCACCGTGGCGATCGTCACGCCCGAACCTTACCTGGCCTGGGCCAAGGTGGCGGCGCTGTTCCATCCCGCTCCGGTGGCGGTGCCTGGTATCCACCCGAGCGCGGTTGTGGACCCGGCCGCCACCGTCGACCCGTCGGCCGAAATCGGGCCGCTGGCCGTGATCGGGGCCGGTGCGGAGATCGGCCCGTCCTGCCGCATCGGCGCCGGCGCGGTGATCGGCGCGGGCGTGCAGATGGGCGCGCATTGCCGGATCGGTCCGCTTGCTTCCTTGAGCCACGCGGTACTGGGCGCCCGGGTCTACGTGTATCCAGGCGCGCGCATCGGCCAGGAGGGGTTCGGTTTCGCGGTGGGGCCGGCCGGCTTCGTCACCGTGCCGCAGTTGGGCCGGGTGCTGCTGGAAGACGACGTGGAAGTCGGCGCCAACAGCACGATCGACCGCGGCTCCACCCAGGACACGGTGATCGGCACCGGCTCCCGCCTCGACAACCTTGTGCAGATCGGGCACAACGTCCGCCTTGGGCGCTGTTGCATCGTCGTGTCGCAGGCGGGTATCTCGGGTTCCACCGTGTTAGAGGATTTCGTGGTGGTTGCGGCGCAGGCAGGCCTCATCGGGCATCTCCGCATCGGGGCCAAGGCGCGCATCGGGGCGCAATCCGGCGTCATGCGGAACGTGGATGCCGGGGCCGACGTGCTCGGGGCGCCCGCCGTGCCGGTGCGTGAGTTCTTTCGCAATGTCGCCGTATTGCGCAAGCTGGCGGCGCGCCGCCCGACCGATCGTGGGGAAGCGTGAGCGTGGACACCGAACAGCCGCCGGTCACCTACGAGACGCTTGATATCGAGCGGATCATGCATGCGATCCCGCATCGCTACCCCATGCTGATGATCGACCGGATCGTCGACGTGGTGCTGGATCATTCGGCGGTCGGCGTGAAGAACGTGTCGGTCAACGAGCATTTCTTCCAGGGCCATTTCCCGGCCCATCCGGTGATGCCGGGCGTCCTGATCATCGAAAGCATGGCGCAGACCGCGGCGGTGCTGGTGGTGGAAACGCTCGGCGGCGACGCGGCCGGCAAGCTGGTCTATTTCATGACCATCGAAAGCGCCAAGTTCCGCCGCCCGGTGGTGCCCGGTGACCAGTTGCGGTTGCTGGTGGTCAAGGAGCGGCGTCGCGCCAATGTGTGGAAGTTCCATGGCATCGGAACGGTGGACGGCGTGTCCGTGGCGGAGGCGACCTTCGCCGCCATGATCATGGATCGCCCGGCACCCGAGTAACGCGGGCGAAACAATGCTTGTGTTGGCGGATGCGGCCGCGCCGTCGCATGGTCGTGTTCACACCAGGAAGAGTTCTATGTTGCCCACCAACAGCCGGGCGCTCCGGCGTTGACAATCCACCCGACCGCGATCGTTTCCGCCGGGGCGCGGGTCGCGCCTGACGCCACGGTCGGCCCCTGGTGCACGGTCGGCCCGGATGTCGAGATTGCCGGCGGTGCGACGCTGGTCAGCCACGTCGTGGTGGATGGGCACAGCACGATCGGGGCGGGCGCAATGCTTTACCCGTTCTGCACCGTTGGCCTCGCGCCGCAGGACCTGAAGTACAAGGGCGAGCCGACGCGCTGCGAAATCGGCCCGCGCACGCAGATCCGCGAGCATTGCACGGTGCATCGCGGCACCGTCACCGGCAGCGGGGTGACGCGGGTCGGGGCGGATTGCCTGCTAATGGCCGTGGTGCACGTGGCGCATGATTGCGTGCTGGGCGACGGGGTTATCATCGCCAACAACGTGGTCATGGGCGGCCATGTCGAGATCGGCGACGGCGCGGTGATCGGGGGGGCGGCGGCGCTGCACCAGTTCGTCCGCATCGGCCGCGCCGCCATGGTCGGCGGCGTGTCCGGCGTGGAAGCCGACGTCGTGCCGTTCGGCAGCGTGGTGGGCAATCGCGCCCGGCTGGCCGGGCTGAACGTCATCGGCCTGCGCCGCCGCGGCGTGGACAGGGCGCAGCTGCACACCATCCGCGCCGCCTTCCGCACGCTGTTCGGCGGGGACGGCGTGTTCGCCCAGCGCTTGGAGGCGGTGCGGACGCAGTATGCCGACGAGCCTTTCGTGAAGGAGATGCTGGATTTCGCCAGCACGCCCAGCAAGCGCGGCCTGATCCGCGCCGCCCTGGCGGCGGAGGAGGAGGGGTGACGGGCGCCCGCCCGTGATGCCGCAGGGGGAGGGCAGCACCCTCGGCATCATCGCAGGGGGCGGTCCCTTGCCCGGCCGGGTGGCGGAGGCGGCGGTTGCCGCCGGCCGCCCGGTGTTCATCGTCGCCCTGGATGGCTATGCCGACCCGGCGGTCATCGCGCCGTTCCCCCATGCCGCCGCCCGCCTGGGGGCCGCCGGCCGCACCCTGCACCTGCTCCGGTCGAACGGGTGCCGTGACATCGTACTGGTCGGCCCGGTCGGTCGGCCGTCGCTGCTGCATCTGCGGCCGGACGGGGACGGGGCGCGGCTGCTCGCCCGCATCGGACGCGCCGCCTTCACCGGGGATGACGGTTTCCTTGCCGCTATCGTGCGCGTGCTCGGCGAGGAAGGCTTCCGCGTGCTGGGCGCACACGAGGTGCTGACGGAGGCGGTCGGCCCGCGCGGGCTGTTGAGCCGGGCGGCGCCGGATGCCGAGGCGATGGCGGACATCGCCCGCGCGGTGGCCGTGGTGCGGGCCTTGGGGCAGGTCGATGTCGGGCAGGGCTGCGTCGTGCAGCAGGGGATCGTGCTCGCGGTCGAGGCGATCGAGGGCACCGACGCGATGGTGACGCGGGCCGCCGGGCTGAGCCGTCCCGGGCCGGGCGGCGTGCTGGTCAAGCTGGTGAAGCCCGGGCAGGATCGGCGGGCCGACCTGCCGACGATCGGGCCGCGTACGGTGGAAATCGCCGTGGCGGCCGGGTTGCGCGGCATAGCCTTCGAGGCTGGCGGCACGTTGTTCACCGACCGGGCCGCGTGTGTGGCCCGGGCCGATGCGGCCGGGCTGTTCCTGCTCGGCCTCGACCCACAAACCGGAGACGTTCCATGAGCCGCTATTTGCATACCATGCTTCGCGTGATGGACCTGGACAAGTCCGTCGCGTTCTACACGAAGCTGATGGGCATGACCGAACTGCGCCGCCGCGAGGTGCCGGGCGGCCGCTACACCCTGTGCTTCGTCGGCTACGCGGCCAATCCGGAACAGGCGGAGATCGAGCTGACCTTCAACTGGGACCAGAAGACGCCGTACGATGTCGGGTCCGGCTTCGGCCACCTCGCCGTCGGCGTGCCGGACGTGGCGGCGTCCTGCGAGGCGGTCCGCGCCGGCGGCGGCAAGGTGACGCGCCCGGCCGGCCCGGTGCAGCACGGCACTACCATTATCGCCTTCGTGGAAGACCCCGACGGCTACAAGATCGAGTTGATCCAACGCGACTGATCCCTTCCTTAACGGAGCTGGTCGGCGGCACCGTTCGCATCGGTGTCACCGGCCTGGCCCGCGCGGGGAAAACCGCGTTCCTGACCTCGCTGGCCGCCAACCTGCTGGCGCTGGGGGCCGGCGTGCCCGTGCTTCCCGCCGTCACGGCGCGGCTAGGCGGCCGGCGCTTGCGGGTGCGCTTGGCCCCGTTGGGGGCGGGCGGGGTGCCGCGCTTCGACGAGGCAGCCCACCTCCAGGCCCTGGCCGCCGACCCGCCAAGCTGGCCCGCGCGCACCGGGGCGGTTTCGCTGCTGGCGCTGGAGCTGACGGTGCCGCGAACCGGCCTGGCCGCCAGCCTGCCGGACCGGACGCTGCGGCTGGAGCTGCTGGACTACCCGGGGGAATGGTTGCTCGACCTGCCGATGCTGGCGGTGGACTTCGCCGCCTGGTCCGACGCGACCCTGCGCCGCCTGGAGGGCCACGCCGCGGCCACGCCGTTCCTGCAATTCACCGCCGGGCTGTCCGGCGCCGCCGCGGAGGACGAGGCGTTGGCGGCCACCGGCCACCGCCTGTATCGCGCGGCACTGCATCGCCTGCGGGACGAGGAGGGGCTGGTGTTTCTGCAACCCGGCCGCTTCCTGATGCCGTCACCGGGCGCGGAGCCGCCCTGGATCGGCTTCTTCCCGTGGCGCGGCCGGGGCGGGCTGGCCCGGTTGCTGGCCGAGCGCTACGACGCCTACCGCGCCTCGGTGCGGGACGCGCTGATGTCCCCGTTGTTCGGCCACATGGACCGCATGGTGGTGCTGGCGGACCTGCTCACGGCGCTGCATGCCGGACGGGACAGCTTCGCCGACGCGCAGGCGGCGCTGGCAGCCGCGTCCGGCGCGTTGCGGTGGCGGTCCTCCCTGGCGGATGGCGTGCGGGCGCTGCTGAGCCTGCGCTGGCCACCCCCTGCCATCCGCCGCGTGGCGTACGCCGCGACCAAGGCGGACCACGTGGCAAGCCGGCAGCGCGGCAACCTCCGCGCGCTGATCGAGGCGTTGGCGCCCGGCGGCGGCGACGTGACGGCGCGGCATTTCGCCATCAGCACCGTCCGCTGCACGGAGGACGCGACGATGCGCCTGGATGGCCGCGCCGTGTCCGCCGTGCGCGGCCGCATCGCCGGGGCCGGCGTGGGCCTGTCCTACCCGGGAGAGGTGCCGGACGCGCCGCCGGACGACGCCTTTTGGGCGGGGGAGTTCTTCGACCTGCCGTCCTTTGAGCCGACCCGGCTGCCCGGCGCCGGCCGGGCCGGCGTGCCGCAGATCGGGCTGGACGGGTTGCTCGCCTTTCTGCTGGACGATCTGTTGTGAGGTCGCCCGGCCCCCGCGTGGTGATCGAGGACGCCGCCGCACCGCGGCTGGAGCCGGAGATGCCGGTCGCGGAAGCGCTGGCCGACCCGGCGCCGCGGGCCGGCGGGGCGGCGCTGGCGCTGGCCGGGATCGCCGTCTTGGCGGTGGGGCTGGCGGCGCTGCAAACCGCCAACTTCGTGCTGTCCCAGTTCGACCGGGCAGCCTGGCTCGGCTGGCTGACCCTGGCGCTGGCGGTGGCAGGCTTCGGGCTGTTGTTCGCCGCCGTGTGGCGGGAGCTGCGCGGGCTGTTCGCGCTGGGGCGGGTGGACCGGCTGCGCGCCGCCCTGCGCAGCGGGGAGGCCGGGCGCATCCACGCCGCTGCCCGACGCTGGGCGGCGACCCTGCCGGAAGCGGCGACGCTCGGCCCGGCGATCGACGCCGCCAACGACCCCGACGCCATCCTCGCGCTGCTGCGCAACGGGCCGGGTCGGACGCTGCGCGCCCGGTCGGACGCGCTGGGGCGCAGCGCCGCGTTCCAACTCGCCGCCGGCCTGGCCGCCACGCCGGCGGCGGAGCTGGCCGTGCTGTTGGTGAGCTGGCGCGGCATCCGCCTGGTGCGGCAAGTCGCCGCCTTGCACGGCATGCGGCCCGGGCTGCTCGGCACGCTCGGGCTGGTGCGGCGCAGCCTGTTGGCGGCGGGCCTGGTCGCCGGCTCGGAAGCGGCGATCAACGCCGCGGCGCATGCCCTGCTGTCCAGCCCCTTGCTGACCCATGCGCTGGGCGAGATGGCCGGGGCCGGGGTCGCCGCCCGCCGCATGATCCTGCTGGCCCGCGCCACCGCCGTGGCGTGCAGCCCGTTGCCGCCGGAGGAGTAGCAAGTCGCGCGCGGGCCGGCAGATTTTGCCGCCGCCCGGCGTCCGCTGCCGGGTGCCAAGGGGTAGGCGCCGGGGAAAATGCCGGATTTCTGCCGGAAATCGCTGGCACCGGCCTTGCTGACGGGTTGGTTGTGGTCACGCCAGTCGCATCATACACCGTCACGCAGCTTCAGGGCCTGAGCCCGGCGAAGCTCAGCCAGATGACGATCACCGATTTCGAGCAGCTCACGGGCGTGCAATTGTCCGAATTGTCGGGCAACCAGCTTGCCGCCCTGACCACGCAGCAGATCGCCTCGCTCACCACGGCGCAGATCGGCTTCAGCGCCGTGCAACTCGCGGCGCTGAGCGGCAACCAGCTCGCCGCGTTCGGCGTGGGCGAGTTCGCCGTGCTGACGCCGACGCAGCTCGCCGGCCTGACCGCGGCGGAGTTGCGCTTCCTCACCACCAGCCAGTTGGGCGCGCTGTCGCCCACGCAGGTCGCCGCGTTCTCCGCCGCCGGGATCAGCGGGCTGACCACGACGGTGCTGGCCGCGCTCACCGCCACGCAGCTCGCGGCGCTGACGGCCACCGAACTGGGCGGCTTGGCGGCGACGCAGGTGGCGAGCCTGTCCCCCAGCGTGGTCCGCCAACTAAGCACCACACAGATGGCCGGCCTCAGTGCCACCGGCGTTGGCGCGTTGGGTACGGCGCAGCTCGCCGCCCTGTCCGGCACGCAGGTCGCCGCGTTGAGCGCGTCCGGGATTGCCGGCCTCTCCGCCAGCTCGATCGGAGCCCTATCCGCGACGCAGCTCGCTTCGTTGACCCCGACCGAGCTTGGCGCGCTGTCCAAGGCGCAGGTCGGGGCGTTCGGCACGCAGCTCGCGGGCCTGTCCGATGCCCAGCTTGCCGGGCTGACGGCGGCCGGGCTGGGCGCGCTGACGGCCTCGCAGATGGCGGCGTTCCAGCCGGCGCAGCTTGCGGCGCTGGACCCGGCCAAGTTCTCCGGCTTCGGCGCGGGCCAGGTGAGCCTGTTCACCCTGCTGCAACTGACCGCGCTGTCGGCCAACCAGGTCGCGGCGCTGACGCCGACGGCGATCAAGGGCCTGGCGGACACGCAGGCGGCGGCGCTGTTGCCGACCCAGTTCGCCGCGCTGACCACCAGCCAGGCCGCGGCGCTGACCACCACCGCGTTCTTGGGGCTGACGGGCACGCAACTCGGCTCGCTGAGCCCGGCGCAGGTTGCCGCCCTCGGCACCACCCAGATCGGCTACCTGACGGCGACGCAGATCGGGCAATTGCCGGGCACGGAGATCGCGGCGCTGACCACAACGCAACTGGCCGGGCTGGGTAGCGGCTGGACGGGCGCGTTGACCGCCAACCAGGTGGGCGTGCTGTCCACCGGGCAGATCGCTGCGCTCAGCAAGAACGGGGTGTCCGGCCTGGGCAGCGCGCCCCTTGCCGCGCTGTCGCCCGCGCAGCTTGGGGCGCTGACGCCCGCACAACTGGCCGGGATCACCGCGACGCAGGTCGGCGCGTTCGCGACCGGTGAGCTTGCCGCGTTGACGCCGGCGCAATTCGCCGGCTTCACGTCCAGCGCCATCAGCGGCCTGAGCGTGACCCAATTGGCGGCGATCGCGCCGGCGCAGCTTGCCGCCTTGACCACGACGGAGATCAGCGGCTTCACGGACACGCAGGCCGCCGCCCTGTCGTCCGATCAGTTGGCGGGTTTCCTGCCGGGCCAGATCGCGGGCTTTTCCGTCACCGCGGCGGCCGCCTTGACGACCACGGAGCTGGCGTCCTTGTCCACGGCGCAGTTGAGTGCCGCGACCAGCACGCAGTTGCGGGTGCTGAACCAGACGCAGCTCGGCTCGATCACCCCGGCCGGCATCGCGTCGCTCACGAACACGCAGCTCGCCAGCCTGTTGCCGGCCACCGTGGCGGCCTTGACGACGGCGCAGCTTGCCGCACTCGTCCCGACGCAACTCGCGGCGTTGAGCACCGCCGGCGTGCAGGGGTTGCAGGCGAGCCAAATCCAGTCGCTGACGCCCGGGCAACTGGCCTCGTTCACGGGCACCCAGCTCGGCGCCTTGACCACCACGCAGATCGGCAGCTTCGCCGCGAGCCAGATCGGCGCCTTGACCACAAGCCAGGTGCAGGGTTTGAGCGCGGCCGAGGTCGCGGCACTCAGCCCGGATCAGCTCGGCGCGTTGACGCCGGGCCAGCTTGCCTGGCTCGGCACGGGCGCCATCGCGGGCCTGAGCGACCTGCAAACCGCGGCGTTGTCCACCGCGCAGCTTGCGGCGCTGACCACCCGGCAGGTGGCGTCCTTGTCCGCGCTCGGCATCACGGGGCTGTCGACCGGGCAGGTCGCCTCGCTCGGCACCGCCCAGGTCGCGGCGATGAGTTTCACCCAGTTGCGCGCCCTGGCCGACACGCAGGTCGCGGCGCTGACGACGGGCGACATCGCCGTGCTGACCGCCACGCAACTGGCCGGGCTGACAACGGCGGAAGTGGGCCTGCTGGCCAGCACGCAACTGGCCGCGCTGTCGCCGTTGCAGATCGGCAGCCTGGCCACCAGCAACCTGCAGGGCCTGACGCCGACGCAGCTTGGCACCCTGTCGGCGACGCAGTTCGCCGCGTTGACCAGCACCCAGGTGGGCGCCCTCACCGCGGCCCAGCTCGGCAGCCTGTCCCCCGGGCAACTGGCCGCGCTGTCCACCAACCAGGTGCAGGGCCTGACGGCCGCGGGCGTGGCCGCGCTGGGCACGACGCAGATCAACGCGCTCAGCCTCAGCCAACTGTCCTGGCTGGGCAATGGCGCGATCAGCGGGCTGAGCGACGTGCAGGTCGGCGCGTTGTCCGCGACCCAGCTCGCCACCCTGTCGACCCGGCAGGTGAGCGCGTTGACCAGCCTGGCGCTGTCGGGCCTGAACGGCGACGCGCTCGCCGGCCTCGCCACCACGCAGATCGCCGCATTGACCGCCGGCCAGCTCCGCTCGCTTGCCGACACGCAGATCGCCGCGGCGACGGCGACGCAGGTTGCCGCACTGACCGCGCCCCAGATCGCATCGCTGACCACCGCCCAGATCGGGGACCTCAGCGCCGGGCAATTGGCGGTGTTGAGCACCACGCAGATCGGCGCGCTGGCCCGCACCAACATTCTCGGGCTTTCCGCCGCGCAGCTTGCCGCACTGGCGCCGACGCAACTGGCCGCGCTGTCCGCGACGGAACTGGGTTCGCTGAGCACCGACCAGCTCAATACCCTGTCCGCCGACCAGTTCGCGGCGCTGACCACCACGCAGTTGCGCGGCCTGTCCGCGGCGGGGATCGGCGGCCTTGCCGCCACTGAGTTGGGAGCGCTGTCGGCGGCGCAGGTGGCCAACCTGACCACGACGAGCCTGTTCGGCCTCACCGACCTCCAGGCGGCGGCGCTCACCGCCCCGCAACTCGCCGCGCTGACCACGCGGCAAGTCGCGTCGCTGTCCGCGCTGGCGCTGTCCGGGCTTGGCGCGACCGCCGTGGCCGGCCTGGCCACCACGCAGGTCGCCGCGCTGACGCCGAGCCAGATCCGCGCCCTGGCCGACACCCAGTTCGCGGCACTGACGCCCGGCCAGGTTGGCGCGCTCACCGGCACGCAACTGGCGGCGCTGCCCACCACGCAGGTCGCCAACCTCGGCACCGCGCAATTGGCGGCGTTGAGCCCCATGCAGATCGCCGCGCTGGCGGGGACCAACATCGCCGGGCTCGCCGCGACGCAGTTGGCGGCGTTGAGCGCGACGCAGTTCGGGGCGGTGACCGCGGCGGAGCTCGGCTCGCTCACCGGCACCCAGTTGAACAGCCTGTCGCCGGCGCAACTCGCCGCGCTGACGGCGATGCAGCTTGCCGGGCTGCGGGCGACCGGCGCGGCGGCGCTCACCACCACGCAGGTGGCGGCGCTTGCCACCGGCCAGCTCGCCGCCCTCAGCGCGACGGGGCTGAGTGGCCTGTCCGACATCCAGGCCGGCGCGCTGAGCGCCGCCCAACTGGCCGCGCTGACGACCCGGCAGGTGGCGGCACTGTCGGCGACCGCCATTTCGGGGTTGTCGACGACGCAACTCGCCGGGCTGGCCACCACGCAGGTCGGCGCCCTGACCGGCGGCCAACTCGCCGCCTTGTTCGACACGCAGATCCAGGCGCTCACCACGGGCCAGGTTGCGGCGCTGGGCACCGCGCAGATCAGCCAGTTGGCGGCGACGCAGGTGGGGGATTTCGGCACGGGCCAGCTCGGCGCGTTGCGAACCTCGCAAATCCGCGCCCTGTCGGCGGCCAACATCGCCGGGCTGTCGCCCGCACAGCTCGCGGCGCTGACGGGGGCACAGTTCGGCGCCCTGACCGCCACCGAGTTCGGCGCCTTGACCAGCACCCAATTGGGCAGCTTGTCGGCAAGCCAGTTGGGGGCGATTGCCACGACGCAGTTGCGCGGGCTGACCGCGGCCGGCGCGGCGGCGCTGGCCCCGACGCAGCTCGCCGCCCTGTCCACGGCGCAGCTTGCCGGGCTGACGGCGACGGCGATCGCCGGCCTGTCCGACAGCCAGGCGGCCGCGCTGACCCCGGCGCAGTTGGCGGCCTTGTCCACCCGGCAGGTGGCCGGGCTGTCCGGCACCGCCGTGTCGGGGTTGACGGCGGCGCAGATCGCCGGGCTTGCCGCGAGCCAGATCGGCGCCCTCACTGCCGGGCAGATCCCGGCGCTGGTCGCCACGCAGTTGGCGGCGCTGGGGACGTCGCAGGTCGCGTCTTTGACCACGGGCCAGGTCGGCGCGCTGACCGCAACGCAGTTGGGGCTGCTTTCCACCGGCCAGATCGGCGCCTTCACCCCGACGCAACTGGCGGCGCTGTCCTCCAGCGGCATCGTCGGCCTGGCCGCGACCCAGTTGGCCGCACTCGGCACCGGTGCCTTTGCCACCCTCACCGCGGCCGAATTCGGCGCGATGACCACGACGCAGATCAGCGGGCTGTCCGCGGCGCAAATCGGGGCGATGAGCAACGGGCAGTTGCAGGGCCTGTCGCCGGCCGGGCTGGGCGCGTTGAGCACGACGCAGCTCGCCGCGTTGTCGACCGGCCAGGTGGCGGCGCTGGGCACGGCGGAACTCGGCGGGATGGCCGACACGCAAATGGCCGCCCTGTCCCCGGCCCAGCTTGCGGCGCTGAACAGCCGGCAGGTGGCAGCGCTGTCCAACACGGCGGTCGCCGGGCTGACGGCGGCAGAGGTGGCGGGGCTGACGGTGGCACAGCTTCGCGGCCTGACCGCCGGGCAGGTTGGGGCGCTGAACCAGACGCAGATCGCCGCGCTGTCGCCCGGGCAGGTCGCCGGGTTGGCCGCGACGCAGATCGCCGGGCTGCCGGCCACCGCGCTGGCCGTGCTCAACACGACGCAGCTTGGCGCGCTGTCGGCCACGCAGATCGCCGCGCTGAACAGCGCCGCCGCCACGGGGCTGACGGCGGGGCAGCTCACCGCCCTGTCCGGCACCCAGCTTGGCGCGCTGACGCCGACGGAGCTGGGCGCCTTCACCACCACGCAGGTCGCGGCCCTGGCACCGGGCCAGGTCGCGGTGTTGAGCGTCGGCCAGGTCGCCGGTTTGTCGGCGGCCGGGCTCGGGGTGCTGAACACGGCGCAAATCGCGGCGCTGGCGACGACGCAGATCCAGGCGCTGTCCAGCAGCGCGGTGGCCGGCTTGCAGGCGACGCAGGTTGCGGCGCTGTCCGCCGACCAGTTCGCGGCGTTGAAGCAGACGGAAATCGCCGCATTGTCCGCCGCCGGGATCGGCGGGCTGACGGTGAGTCAATTGGCGGCGGCGAGCCCGGCGCAACTGGCTGCCCTCACCCCGGCGCAGATCGGCGTGCTGGAGGAAACGCAGGTTGCAGCCCTGCCGGTCACCAGCTTCGCCGGGCTGAGCACGACGCAGCTGGGCGGCCTGGCCGACACCCAGTTGGCCGCGCTGTCCGCCGGCCAACTCGCGGCCTTGCAGCCGGGGCAGATTGCCGCCCTGTCCCCTGCCGCGCTGGATGGGCTGGCGCAGACCGCCATCGCCGGGCTTTCGTCCGGTCAGCTTGCCGGGTTGGGCACGGCCCAGTTGGCCGCGCTGGGCCAAACGCAGGTCGCGGCCCTCACGGCGCAGCAGGTTGCCAGCCTGACCGGGACGCAGATCGGCGGCCTGTCCGCCACGGCGCTCGCCGCCGTCACGGCCGACCAAGTCGCCGCGCTGACGGCGGACCAGTTGCACGGCATCGGCACGTCCACCCTGGCCACCCTGGCCGACACCCAGCTCGCCGCGCTGAGCCCGGCGCAACTGGCCGTGCTCAACACGCGGCAGATCGCCGCGTTGCGGCCGGCGGCCTTGGACGGGTTGACGCCCACGGCCTTGGCCGGGCTGACGACGGTGCAGCTTTCCGGGTTGACCGCGGCGCAGGTGAACGCGCTCAGCCGGGACCAGATCGCCGGGCTGGGCGCGACCGCCCTGGCGGCGTTGACCCCGGCGCAGGTGGCGGGGCTGGCCAACACCCAGGTGGCGGCGCTGTCCGCCGGGCAACTCGCCGCGTTGCAGCCGGGCCAGGTTGCGGCCCTGTCCGCCACCGCCATTGCCGGGCTGACGGCGACCGAGCTGGCCGGCCTGTCGACGGCGCAGCTTGGCGGCCTGACGGCGGCGCAGGCCGGCGCCTTGTCCAGCAGCCAGGTCGCGGCGCTGCCCGGCACGGCGCTCGCCGCCCTGTCGCCGACCCAGCTTGCCGGGCTGTCCGGCTTTGCCTTGGCCGGCCTGTCCGCCACCGGGTTCGCCGCCCTGTCCACGGCGCAATTGCGCGGGCTGACCGCGGCGCAGGTGGGTGCGTTGACCACCGGCGGCATCGCCGCGCTGTCCGGCACGCAGCTCAATGCGCTGTCACCGGCGCAGATCGCCGGGCTGGCGCCGACCCAGTTGGCCGCCTTCTCCCCCGACCAGCTTGCCGCCTTGCGGGCCACGCAGGTGGCCGCGCTGTCGACCACCGCCGTCAGCGGGCTGGCCGCGACGCAGCTTGCCGGCCTGGGTGCCACGCAGTTCGGCGCCCTGACCGGCGCGCAGATCGGCGCCCTGGCGGCGCTGACGCCGACGCAGCTCGGCGGGTTGAGCGTCACGCAGGCCGCCGGGCTGACCGCGACCGAGCTGGGCGGGTTGAACACGGCCCAGCTTGCCGCGCTGGGCGCCACCACGATCCGGGCGCTGGGGGCCTCGGCGCTCGGCGGCTTGACCGGGACGCAGGTGGCGGCGTTGTCGCCGGCGCAGCTTGCCAGCCTGTCCGCCACGCAGGTGGGCGCGCTGTCCACGGGAACGGTGGCCGGGCTGACCGCGGCGGAACTCGCCGCCCTCACCGCCACGCAGTTGCGCGGGCTGGCGGATACGCAGGTCGCGGCGTTGACCACCGGCCAGGTCGCCGGGCTGACCACGGCCCAACTGGGCACGCTGACCACCGCCGCGCTCGGCGGCCTGAGCGACACGCAGGCCGCGGCCTTGACGCCGGTGCAACTGGCCGGGCTGACCGTGACGGAAGTGGCGGCGCTGTCCAACCTCGCCGTGTCCGGGTTGGGCGCGTCGCAGGTGGCCGGCCTTGCCAACACCCAACTGGCGGCGTTGAGCGGGGACCAGGTCGCCGCCTTGTCCACGACCGCGGTGGGCGGCCTGACGGGGGCGGAGATCGCCGGCCTGACGCCGTTCCAACTGGCCAACCTGACCGGCGCGCAGATCGGCGCGCTGAGCACGGGGCAGTTCGCCGGCTTGGCGCCGACCCAGTTGTCGCAACTGTCCGGCGACCAGGTGAACGGCCTGCTATCCACCGCCGTGGCGGCGCTGAGCGCGACGCAGATCGGGCAGTTGAGCGCCGGACAGATCGCATCCCTGTCCACCACCGGCGCATCGGGCATCTCGGCCAGCCAGCTCGGCGCGTTCTCCGCGACTCAGTTGGCGGCGTTGACGGCGGACGAGGTCGGCGCGCTGTCGACGGCGGCGGTGGCCGGGCTGACGCCGACGCAGCTTGCGGGGTTCAGCAGCGGGCAATTCGCCAGCCTGTCCGCAACCTCGATCGGCGCGCTCGGCACCGCGGCGCTGGCCAGCCTGACGGCGACGCAGGTGGGCCTGCTGTCCGCGACGGAGATCGGCGGCCTGGCCGCAACCCAGGTGGCGGCGTTGACCACCGCGCAGTTTGCCGCCCTGACGCCGGCCAAGATCGGCGCGCTGTCCGCAACCGGCCTGGCCGGGCTGACGAACACGCAGATCGCCGCGATGACGCTGACGCAGTTGGCCGGGCTGACGCCGGCGCAGATCGGCGCGCTGCCGGTGGGCGATATCGGCGCGCTGTCGCAAACCGCGTTGGCCGCCATGACGGCCACCCAACTCGGCGGCCTGGTGCGGATGCAGCTTCGCGCGCTGACGGTGCCGCAACTCGGCAGCCTGGCGGCCACCCAGCTCGCGGCGCTGTCGCCCGGCCAGGTGGCGAACTTCTCCGGGACGGAGCTGAACGCGCTGAACGCGACGCAATTCGGCAGCCTGCGGTCCGACCAGGTAGCGGCGCTGACGGCGACCCAGATCGACAATCTCGGCACGACGCAGTTGGGCCTGCTGTCCGCCGTGCAGCTCGGCGGGCTGACGACGACGGTGATGAACGGCCTGTCCGCGACAACCGTCGCGGCGCTGCGCCCGGACCAGTTGGAGGCGCTGAACGGTACACAAATTGATTACCTGACCGCGACTACACTCGCCGGGCTGACCGCGGACCAGATCAATGCGCTGAACGCGGCCGAAGCGTGAGCTCACTCGACAAAAGGACGAGGCGATGAGCGATACCCTGGAATGGGCGCTGGACCAGGCGGTGACCCGGCAGTTGAGCGTAGGGGATTTGTTCGCGGCGGCGCAGGCGCTGAAGCAGCAGGGGCGGCCCCGCGCGGCGCAAGCGCTGTATGCCGCGTGGATCCAGCACAATGCGGACCATCCGCTGAGCTACGCCGTGCTGTTCAACCATGCGGTGACGCTGTCCGACGGCGGTGAGCCGGACGCGGCGCGCGCCCTGCTGGAGCGCGCGGTGGCGTTGAACCCGGACTTCATGCCCGGCCATATCAACCTCGGCCGCGTGTACGAGGCGTTGGGCGCGCCGGACCGGGCGGTGCAGCAATGGTCGGACGCGCTGGGCCGGCTGGGCGCGGTAAACGGACCCAACCTCGCGCACAAATCCATCGCGTTGACGCAGGCGGCGCGGGTGCTGGAGGTATCGCACCAGGACGCGGCGGCCGAGGAGTTGCTGCGCCAGTTGCTGGAGATCGAGCCAGCGCACCGCGAAGCCATCCAGCATTTCGTGGCGCTGCGGCAGCGGCAATGCCGCTGGCCGGTGCTGCCGGCGCTGGAACGGACCGACCGCGCCAGCCTGGCCGCGGGCATGTCGCCCTTGTCGGTGGCGGCCTTCACGGACGACCCGCTGTTCCAGTTGGCGGTCAACTGGGCCTACAACAAGCATGATGTGGGCACGCCGGGCACGGCGGTGCACCACGCGCATCCTGCCGCCGAACGGCCCGGCCCGTTGCGCGTCGGCTACCTGTCGTCGGATCTGCGGGAGCACGCCGTCGGCTACCTGATGGCCGAGGTGTTCGAGCAGCACGGCCGCGACCGGGTGGAGGTGTTCGCCTATTACTGCGGGCCGGCCAGCACGGACCCGCTGCACACCCGGTTCCAGGCCAGCGCCGATCATTGGGTCTGCTTGACCGGATTGGACGACGCGGCGGCGGCGCAGCGCATCGCCGATGACGGCATCCAGATCCTGGTGGACGTCAACGGCTACACCCGCGAAGCACGCAACAAGCTGCTGGCGCTGCGCCCGGCCCCCGTCATCGTCAACTGGCTGGGCTTTCCCGGCAGCGCCGCCAGCCCGTACCACCATTACATCATCGCGGATGACTGGATCATCCCGCCGGACCATGAGGCGTATTATTCCGAACGGGTGGTGCGGCTGCCCTGCTACCAGCCGAACGACCGCTTCCGCGCGGTGTCCGACCGGCCGGTGTCGCGCGCCGAGGCCGGGCTGCCGGACGACGCGACGGTGTTCTGCTGCTTCAATGGCCTGCATAAGCTGACGCCGTTCGTGTTCGACCGCTGGATGGCGATCCTCGGCCGCGTGCCGGGCAGCGTGCTGTGGTTGCTGAGTGCCGACGAGGCGACGCATGCCCGGCTGCGCGAGCGTGCGGTGGCAGCGGGCATCGACCCGGCGCGGCTGGTGTTCGCCGAAAAACGCGGCCATGCCGACCACCTTGCCCGTTATCCACTGGCCGATCTGTTCCTGGACACCGCCCCGTACGGTGCCCACACCACCGCGTCCGACGCGCTGTGGATGGGCGTGCCGGTGCTGACGATGAGCGGCCGATCCTTTACCGCGCGCGTGTGCGGCAGCCTGGTGCGGGCGGCCGGCGTGCCGGAGCTGGTATGCGGCTCGGCCGCCGCGTTCGTGGAGCAGGCGGTGGCGCTGGGCCTGGACCGGGCGGCGCTGGCGCAATACCGCGCGCGGCTGCTGGCCGGGCGCGACGGCGCCGTGCTGTTCGACACGCCGCGGCTGATGCGCGAACTGGAAGCGCTGTATGCCGGCATGTGGCAGGATGTCCAAGCCGGCAACCGGCCGCAGCCGGAGCTGACGAATTTGGACGTCCTGCTGGAACTCGGCAGCCAAGTGGATCACGAGGCGGCCGAGGTCGCGGCGATCCCCGACTATGCCGCCTGGTGGCAGAGTCGGATCGACGCGCGGCACCTGGTCCGCCCTGTGCCGCCCGGCCTGCGCGGCGCCCCCACCAAGCCGGCGGCCAAGAAGCCGTCGCGGCGCGCCATCCGGGTCGTGCCGGCCAACGAGGACACCGCCGACTCGATCCGGGTCAATGTCCCGGCCAGGAGCAGATGATCCGGTCCGGGTCGGTCCAGCGCCGCCCGCGGTCCCGCCGCTCCACCCGGCGGAGGTAGTCGGCCCAAACCCGGCGCTGGTAGTCCTGCGTCGCGGCCGGCGGCGCACGACCGGCGGCGCGGGCGGCGGCCAGCTCCGTCGGGCCGAACTGATACGCCGCCAGCCCGTCCGGCCAGCCGAACTGCCCGGCCATGACCGACAGCGAGTAGGCGCCGGCCCGGATGTTGTCGCGCGGCAGGTATGGATCCGCCCCGCCGCCGATGCGGCCGCGGATCATCCCGTAGATGGAGGGCGGGATCTGCATCAGGCCGATCTCCCCGGCCAGGGAGCGCATCGGGTGGCCGTTGAGCCACTGGCAGCCGCGGCTTTCCGCCCACATGACGGCGTAGATCATCGGCTCCGGCACCGCGAACTCGGCCGCCGAAGCGCGCACGAACGGCCCCCACGGGTCTTCCGGCGGCCCGGGCGGCGCGTAGCGCTGCACCAGCTCCGCCGCGGGATGCGGGGCAGGGGGCGCGGGGGCGGCACAGGCCGCCAGCGCGAGGAGCGCGCCCGCCAGCAGGGCGCGGACGGGGGCGCCCGCCAGTTCTAGGCCGCCAGGAGGTCCAGCGGCGGCAGCAGCCGCTCCGTGCACAGCAGGCTGACCATGCGGCTGTCCACCGTGAGCAGGCCCTGCACGCAGGAACTGGCGAGGCCGCCGGACGCGACCGCGGGCGTGGGTTGGATCATCCGGTCCGACACGGTCAGGATGTCGGACACCGCACTCACCAGCAGGCCCACCGTATTGGCGCCGATCTGCGCCACGATGATGACGTGCTGCGCCGACGGGTCCGCCTGGCCGAGGCCGAGCCGCTCCGACAGGTCGACGATGGGCAGCACGGCGCCGCGCAGGTTCACCACGCCGCGCACATAGGCCGGCGCGTGCGGCAACGGCGTTTCCTGCGCCCAGCCGCGGATTTCCCGCACGATCATGATGTCGACGCAGAACTCCTGCGCGCCCACCCGGAAGGAAAGCAGTTCGCGATCTGTTGCCTGGGAAACGGCGTCGGTCATCGGCTGGCCCTGCTCTGGAAGCGGCGGTCGGCAGTATGGCGGTGGATTGGGAAACAGGTCGTTAACCGCGTAGGCGTCCGCAGCCGAGTTGCCGTTCCCGCCGCGCATGGTAGCCTGCCGGCACGATGATCCTGACCGCCATCCGCGTCCGGCACGCGCTCGGGCTGCTGGCCGTGCTGGTGGCGCTGGCCGGGCGGATTGCGTCCGGCACGGTGGTGCTGGATGTCGAGGCCGCGCGCGCCGACGCGACCCTGCTGGACACGATGATCCAGTGCCGGGCGGACGCGCCGGCCCCGCTGCCCACCGACCCGGCGCGACCTGCGCACCACGAGGCGGAACACGCCCTGGACGTGCTGGTCAGCCTGCTGGACCTGCCCGCCCCAACGACCACGGTGCCGCCCACCCTTCCGCCGCCGCGCGCCGGCGTCGCCCTGCACCTGGCGCGGCTGCCGGCGGCCCGCGGGCCGCCCCCGCATCCGCCGGGGGCGGCGCTGCCCCGTGGACCGCCCGTTCTGGCCTGAGTTCGCCGTGCCGCAGCCATCCGCGAGGGTGGCTGTCGAACCCAACTCTCCGGGATTTACCCATGCTTCGAACATCGTTGCTGCCCGCCGGCCTCGTGCTGGCGGCGCTGTCCACCACGCCTGCCATGGCGCAGGTCACCGTCGACCACGCCTGGTTCCGCGCCACCCCGCCCAACGCCACCACGGGGGTGCTGTATTTCAGCCTCGCCAGCCGCGTGGCCGACCGGCTGGTGGGCGTGTCCACGCCGGCTGCGCACATGGCCGAACTCCATCAAACGGAAATGTCGGGCAACGTGATGGAGATGCGACCGATCGAGGGCGGGCTTGCCTTGCCGGCTGGCAAGACGGTCACGCTCGCGCCCGGCGGCACCCACGTCATGCTCATGGAACTAACAGGGCCGTTGAAGGCCGGCACCAGCTTGCCGGTGCACCTGACGTTCCAGTCGGCGCCGCCGGTGGATCTGATGGCGATCGTGCAGCCCCTCGGGGCGGCCGGCGCACCCAAGGGCTGATCGTCACCCCATTTCGAAGGACAAGCAGAATGCGTATTCCCATCCGCTCCGCCGCCGCCATGCTTGGTGCCCTGCTTTGGACAGGCACGGCATGGGCCCATGCCCACTTGGTGTCCGCCGTGCCCGCGCCGGGCAGCACGGTGCAGGCGTCGCCTGACGCGCTCAGCATCGACTTCACCGAAGGGGTGGAGCCGCAATTCTGCACGATCACGGTGCAGGACGCGGGGGACCATTCCGTCACCACGGGCGCCCCGGCGGTGGCGCCGGACAACAACAAGCGGCTCAGCATCGGGCTGGCCAAGCTGACGCCCGGGACCTACCGCGTGATCTGGCACGCCACCGCGGTGGACACGCACAAGACCGAAGGCACGTTCCAGTTCACGGTCAAGCCGTAGCCGGGGCGTTGCCCACATTTACTGTCGAGGGCGGGCTGTTGCTCGCCCTCGTTCGCTTCGGATGGCTGGCGGCGCTGTTCTCGACCTTCGGCACGCTCGTCTTCCAGCTTTTCGTGGCACCGCGCGCCCTGGCCCGCACGCCGGCGGAACAGGCGGTGCCGGTGCGCCGCAGCCTGACGCGGCTGGCGGGTGGCAGCCTGGTGGCCGCCGCCATCCTGCTGGTGGCGTGGACGCTGCTGCAATCCGCCGTCATCGCGGGCGGCTGGAGCCTCGGGGCCGTTTGGCAGGTGCTGTCCGGCACGGTGTTCGGCCACCTGGTGCTGTGGCAGTGCGCCGGGCTGGCCGCCGCCGCGGCCGGGCTGGCCACCGCGCGCGACCGGGTGGCGGCCGGGTTTGCCGCGGCCACCGTGGCGCTCCAGGCCGGGCATGGTCACGCCCTGGCACTGGTGGACGGGCCGAGCCTGTTGCTGGTGTCCGGCATCCTGCACCTGCTGGCCGCCGGGGCCTGGCTGGGCGGGCTGGTGCCGTTGCTGCTGGTCGTGCGCATGGCGCCAGGCCGCGCCGGGGCCGCCGCCGCGCGCTGGTTCTCGCCCCTGGGGAAATGGTGCATCGGGCTGCTGGTCGCCTCCGCCATCGTGCAGTTCTGGCAACTGATCGGCGGCCTGCCGGGGCTGGTCGGCACCGCCTATGGCTGGGTGGCGCTGGGCAAGCTCGGCCTGCTGGTCGCCCTGCTGGGGTTCGCCGCGGCCAACCGCTACTGGTTCGCGCCCGGCCTGTTGCGAGCCGACCCGGTTCCGGCGCGCGCGGTGCTGACGCGCAGCATCGCCGTGCAGACCGGCGTGGCCGGCCTGGTGGTGCTGGCGGCGGCGGTGCTCAGCGCCTTGCCGCCGGCGGTGCACGAGCAGCCGGTCTGGCCCTTCCCGCTGCGCCCCAGCCTGGTCGCGTTGAGCGACCCGGATTTGCGCGGCGAAGTGGTGCACGGCGTGGTGGGCGTGCTGTTCGGCCTGGCGCTGGTCGCGGTGGGGGCGGCGCTGTTCCGCCGCCGGGCGTTGGCGCTGGTGGGCATCGCGGCCGGGCTGACGATGGGGGGTGCCGCGGCGTCGCACCTCGACCTGCTGTTCGTGGAGGCTTACCCGACCAGCTACTTCCATTCCCCGACAGGCTTCGCCGCGACCGGCATCGCGGGCGGCGCGGGCTTGTTCACGCAGCATTGCGCCACCTGCCACGGGGCGGACGGGCGCGGCGACGGGCCGGCGGCCAAGGCGCTGGCGGACCCGCCGGCCGACCTCACCGCCGGGCATCTTTGGGCGCATGAGGACGGCGAGCTGTTCTGGTGGCTGTCGCACGGCATCGAGGGGCCGGAAGGCGGGCTGGCCATGCCCGGCTTCGCCTCGCAACTGTCGGCGGATGACCGCTGGGCGCTGATCGACTACGTCCGGGCGCATAACGCCGGGATCGCGTTCCGCGAAACCAATGCCTGGCCGGTGCCGGTGCAGGCGCCCGAATTCGCCATGTCGTGCCCTGGAGGCCGCACCGTGACGGCGGTGGAGCTGCACGGCAGCGTGCTGCACGTCGTGGCGACAACCGGCCCCGCCCAGCCGGTGGGCGCCCTGCCGGGCCAGCCGGCGGTGCCCGTGGTTAACGTGCTGCTGGGGCCGGGCAGCGCGTCGGCAGACCCGAGCGCCTGCCATTCCGCCGACCCGGCGGTGTGGCAGGCCTTTGCCGTGTTGCTCGGCCTGCCGGCCGACCACCTGGCCGGGGCGGAAATCCTGATCGACCAGAATGGCTGGCTGCGCGCCGCCCAGCGCCCTGGCGAGACGGCCATGCGCTGGGCCGACCCGGCGTTGCTGCTGGCGGACGTGCAGGCGATCTGCCGCCACCCGATCGCCGCCGTGTCCACCGGCCACGTCCACCACTGACCGGCCAGCGCCTCCGGGTTCAGGCCAGCGTTTGGAACAACCGCAGCAGCAAGGTCGCGCGCGGCACCAGCGAGGACACGAAGAGCTGCTCCCCATGCGTGTGGGCGCCTTGGCCGTCGACGCCCAACCCGTCCAGCGTGGGCACGCCCATGGCGGCGGTAAAGTTGCCGTCGCTGCCGCCGCCGGTGGTCAGGTCCTGCAGGTCGATGCCGATCTCCGCCGCCAGGCCGCGTGCGTGTTCGAACAATTGCGCGATGGCGTCGGACTTGGTGAAGGCGGGCCGGTTCGCGCCGCCGGTCACCGCCAGCGTCACGTCCGGGTCGTAGGGGCGGATCGCGCGCAGCCGGGCCATTGCCGCATCGCCCGTCGCGGCGTCGGGCAGGCGCATGTCGATTTCCGCATGCGCCTCCGCTGCGACCACGTTGGCGCGCGTGCCGCCCCGGATGACGCCGACATTGACGGTCAGCCCGGTGGCCGGGTCGGTCATCGCCTCGATATCGACGATCTGCCGCGCCAGCTCCTTGATCGCGCTGCGGCCGTCGCCGTGCCGCGCGCCGGAATGCGCCGCGCGCCCGGTGACGTGCAGGTCGAACCGGGCGACGCCCTTGCGGGCGGTGACCACCCGGCCGCCTTCCCGCGCCGGCTCCGTCACCAGCACGAAGCGGGCGCGCCGGGCTTCCCGCTCGATCAGCGCTTGGGAGGTATTGCTGCCCACTTCCTCATCGGACACGAACAGGTGGCGGATCGGCAGCGGCGTGGGTTGCCCGGCGCCGATCAGGTGGCGCAGGGCGGCAAGGGCGAGCAGGGCGCCGCCCTTCATGTCGTAGATGCCGGGGCCGTAGGCGACGTCGCCTTCCACCCGGAAGGGCGCCTGATCCGCCAGCGTGCCGACGGGATGCACGGTGTCGAGGTGGCTGAGCACCAGGATGCCCGGCGCGTCCTCCTCTCCCCAGGGGGAGGTGACCAGCAGGTGGTCGCCGAACCCGTTCGTGCCGGGCACGCGGAACAGCCGGGCGCCGGCCGCCGAAGCGTCCGCCTGCACCTTGTCCGCCATGCGGTTGACCGCGGCGGCATCGTCGGTCGGGCTCTCGATCTCGACCCAGCCGCGGATTTCCCCCAGCAACGCCTCGGTGGCGAAGGGCGGGGTGTTGGGTCGGGTCATGCGTGTCCTCGTTTGGGAGCGTGCCGGTACAGGCTACCGCAACCGGCGTGGGCGTGCACCTTGCGCTCAGGACAGGCCCGGTCGCCTTGCACAAGCGGTCGGCGAGTCCGAACTCGTCAGTCCATCGGGGATAGATCCGCATGAGCAGACGCTGGACGACGTCGGTGCTGCGGGCAGCGATCGCGCTGGCTGCCGGCCTTCTGGGCTTGGTCCTGGCCGTGGACCTTCTCGATACCGAAGCCGGCGGAGGGCGGTTGACCGGGCCGCTCGTTCGGATGTGTCTGTGCGGTAGTCTGGCGTTGCTGCTTTGCGCCGCCTTGTCGTTTACCCGGCGTGCTGCCGTTGCGGTGCTGGCTTTGGTGGCTGCCTTGCTTTGCTTGCCGCTGTTTCTGTATCGCGTCGCGCCATCGCTGTTGACGTGGCTTTCGGGCGCTCCGCCGTCAGTGATGCCAGCTCGGACAGTGACCCTGGACCCGATGGCGGTCGCTGGGCTGGTGGCGATCGGCTTGCTGGCATTGTTCCACGCGCGGCGGCCTACTCCACCGGGAAGTCCGTGACGTCGCACAAATTGACCCGGCGGCGTTCCAGTGGCGGCCCGTCGTCGAACACCAGGCGCACGTCCCACATGCATTGCCCGGCGGGCAGGCGGATCACGCGGTAGCTGTCCGCGTCGATGGTGGAGTCGCCCAGCCGGTCGGCGCCCCAGCTCCGGCTGCCGGCCAGGCGGGCGTAGACTTCCTCGATCTCGCGCTGTCCGCGGTTGACGATGCGGAAGGACGGGTCGTGCGCCGGGTTGCCGGCCGGCTGCGCCGATGCGGCGCCGCCGAAGCTGATGTTGTCGACGTTGCAGGTGTTCACCCGCCGCCGCTCATCCGTGTGGCCGTCCTCGTAAACGACGCGAAGGTCGAACACGCAGTTGCCGTCCGCCAGCAGCCGCACCGCCGCGTTGCCACCGGCGGTGATCTGGCTGTCGCCCAGCCGGTCGCTGCCCCAATTGCTGGCGGCCGTCGGGCTGGCATACACCTCCGTGATGGTTTGGCCCGACCGGTTCACCAGGTAAAAGGAGGGGTTGGGCGAGTCAGCCCGGCCCGGCTGCGGCGCCACGCCGGCGGCGATGGCAAGAACGGCGGCGAGCCAGGCACGGCGCAACGGGACCATCGGCGTTTCCTTTCAACGGCGCGACGTTACGTGGTTCTCCGGCGCCAGTGAAGCGACGGACGCGGCACGCCCGCCCCGGCCGTGCGCCGGTCCACATGAGCCAGCCAGGCCAGTTGCGGCGGCACCACGGCCGCCAGCCAAAGCGGCTTCCATTCCGGCGCCGCCAGCAGGAACAAGGCGCAGCACGCCCCGCCCCACAGCGCGAAGCCCCAATGCACCAGCGTCACCCGCGCCGCCGGCATGCCGCTGCGCTGGGCGAGCTGGTATAGGTGGCTGCGGTGCGCCTGCGCCAATGTCTCGCCGGCCAGGAAGCGGCGCAGCAGGGTGAACGCCACATCGAACAGCACGCCGGCCAGCAGCATCGGCACCACCGCCACCGACAGCTCCACCGCCTCGAACCGGCCGGCGGCGATGGACAGCACCGCGAGCAGGAAGCCGCAGAACTGGCTGCCCACGTCGCCCATGAAGATGCGGGCGTGGGGAAAGTTAAAGGGCAGGAAGCCCAGCAGCCCGCCCAGCAGGATCAGCGCCGCGAAATACAGGAATGGCGCGCCGAGCCAGGCGCCGACCGCCGCCAGCACCAGGCAGGCGATGGCCGACACGCCAGCGGCCAGGCCGTTCAGCCCGTCGATGAAGTTCATCGCGTTGGTCACCACCACGATCCAGGCCACGGTGACCGCCGGGCCCAGCCAGCCGAGCTCCACCGTGCCAAACCAGGGCAAGCGCAGGAACGGCAGGCTCAGCCCGCTGCCCACCGCCAGCAACGCGGCCATGATCTGCGCCAGCAGCTTCACCGCGGCCGGCCAGTACAGCACGTCATCCAGGAAGGCGACGACCGCGATGCCGAACGCGGCCAGCATGACGCCGCGGAAATACGGGTCGGCGATGCGGCCAAAGGCGGCATAGCGGTACAGCACGGCGATTCCCACCAGGAACGCCACCACGATCCCGACGCCGCCGCCCTTCGGCGTGGGCCGCGTGTGGCTGCTGCGGGCGCCCGGCACGTCGACCGCACCGACATGCGTCATGCCCCACACGATGGCGCCGGACAGCAGCGCCAGGCAGGCGCAGAAGCCGAGATGGGTGGCAAAGGCGGCAGCGGTCACGGGCGCTCCGGGGCTGGCAACGGCGGGGGGACTGACCAGGCGGGATCGCCTGCGCTATAGGAGGGGCGGCATGGCCTCGCAACGCTCCGCCTTCCGCATCCTGATGAACGCGTCGCTGGATGGCGCACTCGCCGCGGTCGCCGCCGTGCTGGCGCGCTGGATCGCCGACCCGGGCGGCGGGCTCCTGCACCCGCTGTGGTTCCTGGGCGGCGGTGCCATCACCCTGCTGCTGGGCGGGCTGCCGTTCCACCTGTCGCAGCAATACTGGCGCTTCTCCGCCCTGGAGGATTTGGTCGGCGTGGTCGGCAGCAGCATCGTCAGCGCCACCTTGTTCGCGCTGGTGTGGACCGTGGCCGATTATCCGCTGCCCACCCCCACCTTTCCCATCGTCCATGCACTGACCCTGGCGACGTTGCTGGGCGCGCCGCGGGTGGTTTACCGCCTGGCCAAGGCGCGACCGCGCGGGGTGGCAGGCAGCGCGGTGCAAACCGTGCTGCTGGTGGGGGCGGGGGAGGGCGCCGACAGCTTCCTGCGCGCCCTGGCGGGGGAGCGGCGCGCCGGGCTGCGCGTCGCCGGGCTGCTGGCGCTGGGCCGCAACCAGACCGGGCGGCGGATGCAGGGCCACGCCATCCTGGGCGGCATGTCCGAGTTGCGCCGCGTGCTGGAGCGCCTGGCCGACCAGGGGCGCCTGCCGGACGCGCTGGTGGTGACGGAACCGCGGCTTTCCGGCTCCCGCATGGCCTACCTGCTGGAGGAAGCGCAGCGGCAAGGCATCCCCGTCCGCCAAGCGCCGCGCCCCACCGAGCTGCGGGAAGCCCGCGGCATCGAGCTGAAGCCGGTGGCGCTGGAGGATTTGCTGAACCGGCCGCAAGTGCGGCTGGACCGGGCTGGCATGGAACGGCTGATCCGCGGCCGCCGGGTGCTGGTGACCGGCGCGGGTGGGACGATCGGGTCGGAGTTGGCCCGGCAGGTGGCGGCGCTGGCGCCGGCGGCGCTCACCCTGCTGGACAATGGCGAGTTCGCCTTGTGGCAAATCGATCTGGAGCTGGGGGAAAGCCACCCGGCGCTGGCGCGGCACCCGGTGATCGCCGACGTGCGCGACGCGGCCCGGCTGGGCGCCGCCTTTGCCGCCGCCCGGCCGGAGCTGGTGTTCCACGCCGCGGCGCTGAAGCACGTGCCGATGGTGGAAGCCAACCCCGGCGAGGGCCTGCTGACCAACGCCGAAGGCACCCGCGTGGTGGTGGACGCCGCCGCCGCCTGCGGGGCCGCCGCGACGGTGCTGGTGTCCACCGACAAGGCGGTGAACCCCAGCAGCCTGATGGGTGCCAGCAAGCGCCTGGCGGAGATGTATTGCCAGTCGATGGACGACCGCGCGCGCGACCGGGGCGGCATGCGCTGCGTCACCGTGCGGTTCGGCAACGTGCTGGGCTCCACCGGTAGCGTCGTGCCGCTGTTCCGCCGCCAACTGGCGCGCGGCGGTCCGCTGACCGTGACCCACCCGGACATGCAGCGCTACTTCATGACGGTGCGTGAAGCCGTGGGGCTGGTGCTGCAGGCCACGCTGGTGGGCGTGGAGGAGGGGGCGCCCGACGGCGGCATCTTCGTGCTGGACATGGGCAAGCCGGTGAAGATCCTGGATTTGGCCCGGCAGATGATCCGGCTGGCCGGGTTGCGGCCGGAGCTGGACGTGCCGATCCATTTCACCGGCCTGCGACCCGGCGAGAAGCTGTTCGAGGAACTGTTCCATGGCGAGGAGCCGCCCGTGCCGACCGGCCATCCCGGCCTGCTGATGGCCACCCCGCGCACCGCCGACGTCGCTGCCGTGCGGCGGGCGATCGCGGCGGTTGCCGCGGCATGCCGGGCCGGGGAGGTTGCGGTCGCGCTGGCGGAGCTCGGCCGCACCGTGCCGGAATTCAACCATGCGGTCGGCGAGCCCGCCGCCGAACCTGTCAGGAGCCCGGCGTGATCCCCTTCCTCGACCTCAAGGCGCAGCAGGCCCGTATCGAGCCGGAACTGCGCCGCCGGCTGGAGGCGGTGCTGGGCCACTGCCAGTTCATCCTCGGGCCGGAAGTGGCGGAGTTGGAAGCGCGGCTGGCGGCGTATTGCGGCGCCGGCCATTGCGTCAGCGTGAGTTCCGGCACGGATGCCTTGCAGATCGCCATGATGGCGGAAGGCATCGGCCGTGGCGATGCCGTGTTCCTGCCGGCCTTCACCTACACGGCGACGGCGGAAGTGCCGCTGGTGCTGGGCGCAACGCCGGTATTCGTCGACGTCGACCCGGACACGTTCCAGATCGACCCGGCGCACCTGGCGGCGCGGGTGGCGGCGGTGCGGGCGGCGGGCATGCTGCGGCCGCGCGCCGTGGTCGGGGTGGATTTGTTCGGCCAGCCGGCGGATTGGCCTGCCTTGCGCGCGGTGGCGGAGGCGGAGGGGTTGTTCACCTTGGACGATTGCGCGCAAAGCTTCGGCGCGAGCCTGGCCGGCACCAAATTGGGCCGGGAAGCCGATGCGACCGCCGTGAGTTTCTTCCCGTCCAAGCCGCTTGGCGCATACGGCGACGGCGGCGCATTGCTGACCGACTCGTCCGAGCGGGCGGCGCTGTACCGTTCCCTGCGCACGCATGGCGAGGGTGCCGCGCGCTACGAGGTGCTGCGGACGGGTATGAACGGGCGACTGGACACGCTGCAAGCCGCGGTACTGCTCGCCAAGCTGGACGTGTTCGATGCCGAGCTGGCGATGCGGGAGCGGGTCGCCACGATCTATGACCGCCGCCTCGGCAATGTGCTAGCGGTGCCGAAGCGCGTGCCGGAATCTGCCAGTGCCTGGGCCGTCTACGCGGTGCTGCTGCCGGACGGCGTCAGCCGCGACCGGCTACAGGCGGCACTGCGGGAGGAAGGCGTGCCGAGCGCGGTGTATTACCCCCGCGCCCTGCACCACCAGCCGGCCTACGCCCACGCGCATGACGGCACGGCCCTGCCGGTGTCGGAAGCGCTGGCGACCCGCATCATGGCGCTGCCGATCCACCCGGACCTGAGCGACGCCGACGTTGAACGCGTGTGCGACGTGGTCGCTGCGGCACTCGGTTGAGCAACCCGACCTTCGGCGAGGCGTTTCCTTGTGATGGCGCATGAACCGAAACCGGCTGACCGCACGCCTGAACCGCCAGAAGGCGATGCCAGCAAGGTCGGACATACGGAGCACGGCGTCCCCCCTGATGCCGCGGTGGAGGAGCCGACTGGCTGGCCCACCAGCGATCGCCACGACGGTGAGACGGTGCCATCCAAGACGTAAGGACGCTCAGGCTCAAGCCACCACGTCCGCGACGACAATAGACTTTGTCAGCCCGGCTCCAGAAACGGAGGCAGCTTTGTCGTTGAGGTCAACCCTTTGCAGTTGCATCGCCGCTTGGTGACAGAGGCAGGCGAGTTCACAAGTGCGCAGGTGATCGGCGCCCCCCCGTCTGGCGACGCTCCGACACCAAGGCGCAGCACGTCGATCAGTTGGACGAGGTTGTCGGAGGATGCTACCAACACGCCGCCGCTGCCGATCAAGCAAATATGGCCAGCCTCCGACCGCACGACCTGCGTGCGCTCCCACCCGGCCGGCGCTTCGCGGCGATAGTCCCCCAGTTGCTTGCCGAACGGCGGCAGGAACCGGCTTCGAACGTAATCGGCGGAACCGGACCTGGCGGACTGCTCCGATCTGGCGGTCAATGGACGACCATTGGCAGGTGTTGCAGTTCAGAAACCGCCGTGCGGGCGCGGGCTGGTAGATCGAGGATGGGTGTTTGCCTATCATCGACGAGCCATTTCAGCACGCCAAGCAGGCAATCGCCGTCCAAACCCGAGGATTGCGGATCTGAACCGAACAGCGGGACCACCTGGTTACGGCCGTCTTCGAAGCGCAAACCCGCCATGGCCCAATCTGCGAACGCCGGCTCGGGGATGAACTCCTCGGATTGAAGGAGGACGAGTTGCGTGTGCCTCCGGTCACGCTGAATGGACGTCATGACTTGCTTGACTGTTCGCTCTGAGCCCTCGAGGACCTGGGCGAAGCGCCCGTCCCCGTAAAGCAGAGCACCGGTCAGGCCGAGCTCCATGTTTCGCGCCCGCGCTTGGCGGAGCAACCGCTCCATGCCCTGCAAGCTTGTGTCAGCCTGTTGTGTCGCGCGGCTATGATAGATGGTTTGGACAAGCTCTCGCATAGCAAACCTCACATTCCACGGAGGAATGTTATCGAAACTTTACTAACGGGATGTTTCGGGAACCTATCTATTACGACATTAACCATCTGGGTGCCGCTTTAATTAGATCGTTGATTCTAGCGACGGGTGGGCCTGGGCCTGTCGGATGCACGCCGCCACGCGGGCCAGGACTTCCGCGGCGGTGCGGCCCGGTGGCAATGACCGGCCAGGGATGACGAACAGAGTGCTACGCCGGGTCCATAGCAGGATGTCGCCGTTCCAAAGCTCCGCGCTTCGAAAGCTCCGCCAGGCCATGGTCGTCGCACGGTCGCGCGACCGCATCTGCACTCCAATTGGGCCGGCCGTCAGCCGGTAAGCGTATCCGATTGCCTTCCACCACCGCATGCGTTCGCGGCGCCACACCCGCCTCGTGTCCCTCGCATACGCCGCCATCGCAGCCCAGCACGCCAGCCAGCCAGCAACCGCGACGATGGCGCCCTTGTCCGGCGGGACGGCGTGGAACAACACCGCAAGCACCGCCACGGCGAACCCCAACCCGGCCTGCACGGCGAACAAGCGCCAGCCCGCGCCCTACCCGGGCGCCGACTGGTAGCTTGCCAGGGCACGCTTGCTGAAGCGTTCGATCTCCGCCTCCGTCAGCGTGACGTCGCACGCAACCCGCCAGTA
The DNA here is from genome assembly GCA_965199555.1 of Acetobacteraceae bacterium. Lineage (GTDB taxonomy): Bacteria > Pseudomonadota > Alphaproteobacteria > Acetobacterales > Acetobacteraceae > LMUY01. Next base: position 45,541 of record CBDASJ010000010.1, read on the forward strand.
GCTGCCGGTGGGCGCGCCGTCCTCCTGTCCTCCAGCCATTTCCGACCGCCGCTGCCTTTCACCACGCCTTGCACCTGAAGCGGCGCAGTTAGACGACGCGCGGGGGCATCTGGCCAGCCACTTTCCTCCCGGTGCCTGGCGCCTTAATTGGACATGGCCAGCCCCGACACACTGCATCTGCCGCCTGCGCCGCCCTACCCGAACTCGCGCCTGCCAGTGCTGCTGTATCGCGGTGCGCTTCCGGCCGATCCCGCCCTCATGGAGCGGGCATTCGCTGCGGCGGGGTGGGGCAATGCTTGGCGGAACGGCATCTTTCGCTTCCACCATTTCCACAGCATCGCGCACGAGGTGCTCGGCATCGCAACCGGCCGCGTCACCGTGTGTTTCGGCGGTCCGACAGGGCATGAGGCCACTTTGGCGGCAGGCGATGTTGCCGTTATCCCGGCGGGGGTGGCGCACTTCAACGCGGGCGATGACGGTGCCCTGCTGGTGGTGGGTGCCTATCCGGGAGGCTGCCAATTCGACACCCTCCGCGGCGACCCGGCCGACTACGAGGACGCCGCGCGCCGTGCTGCTGCCGTCGCCTTGCCGGAGCGGAACCCACTGCCGGGCCGCGACAAGCTTCGCCAGGTCTGGGGAGCTTTCGCCCCGTGAGCCTGCGCTGGGCCGCCGTGGCGCTGCTGGTGCTGGCGGGCTGCGTCAACTTCATCGATCGCTCGGCCGTGTCCATCGCGCTTCCGGCCATCCGGACGGAGCTGCATCTGTCCGAGGCCCAGGCCGGGTTGCTGTTGTCCGCGTTCGCTTGGAGCTACGCCGTGGCGCAACTGCCGGCGGGGAGCCTGGTGGACCGGGCAGGGCCGCGCTGGGCGCTGGCCGGCGGCCTGGCCGTGTGGTCGGCCGTGCAGGCGGCGAGCGGGCTGGTGGGCAGCCTGGCCCAATTCATCGTGGCGCGGGTGGCGTTGGGGCTGGGCGAGTCACCCATGTTCGTCGGGGGTGCCCGGGTGTGTGCCGACCGGTTTCCACCCGAAGCGCGGGCGCTGCCGTTGGGGCTGCTGAACGCGTCCGCCTCGTTGGGTCCGGCGCTGGCGCCGCTGCTGCTCACGCCGCTGATGATGTTTGCCGGGTGGCGGGCCAGCTTCGTCGCGCTGGGCGCCGCCGGGCTGTTGGTGGCGGTGGCCTGGGCGCTGGTCTACCGCACCGGGCCGCAAACCGCGGACGCGCCGCCCCGGGTCGCCGGGCCAGCCGTTTGGCTGCGTTTGCTTCGGCAGGGAGCGACCTGGGGGCTGCTGCTGGGTTTCGCGGGAACCGTTTACGTGACCTGGCTCTACGTGACCTGGCTGCCCGGCTACCTCGCCGGACGCTGGGGCATGGCCCCGGACGCCGCGGCGCTGTGGTCCTCGGTGCCGCAATCGGCCGGGTTCGTGGGTGCGGTGGGTGGCGGCTGGTTGGCGGACCGGCTTGCCCGGCGCTTGGGCGAGCAGGCCGCCCGGCGCCTGCTGCTGGTGGCCGGGCTGCTCGCCGCGGCGCTGGGAAGCGCCGGTGCGGCGGTGGCGGGCCAGGTGGGGCTGGCCCTCGGCAGCATCGCCGCCGCCATGTTCTGCGCCAACCTGGCGACCACGGCCGGTTGGGCGCTGGCAGCAAGCCTCGCCCCCGCCACGCTGATCGCCACCGTGGAAGCCATGGCCAATATCGGCGGTTCGGTCGGCGGGTCGATGGCGCCGCTGCTGACCGGGGTGTTGGCGCAGGCGACAGGGTCCTTCGACCCGGCGCTGTGGCTGGCTGCGGGGCTGGCCGTCATCTGCGCCGGCGCCGCCTGGGCTTTGGCCAAGGCGCCGATCCGCGCCGACTGAACCAGGCTGACGCCGCCGGCCTTGCGTGCCGATGCTACCCCGGTATCCTTCAACGAAATCATTTGGATACGGCAAGCATGGCGGACGCGCCCGCATCGGTAACCACCTCCCAGCTCAGCCTGCCGCCCGATGCGGTCGCCGTGGTCACGGGCGGCGCCTCCGGCATCGGCCTGGCGGCGGCGACCAGGCTGTACGGCATGGGGATGCGGGTGTGCATCGCCGACGTCGACGAAGCCTGCCTGGCCGGCGCGGCCGAGCATGTCGGCCGGGCAAGCCCCGCCTCGGCCGGTCAGATCATGACGGCGATCGTGGATGTCAGCCGGGAGGAGGATGTCCGGCGCCTGGAGGCCGATGTGCGTGCCCGGTTCGGCGGCACCGATGTGCTGATGAACAATGCAGGCATCCAGCCGGGCAGCTCCCTGTTCGGGGCGGACGATACCTGGCAGCGCATCCTCGGCGTGAACCTGTGGGGCATCATCCATGGCAGCCGCGTGTTCGCCCCGGGCATGGTGGCGCGGGGGCGGCCCGGCTTCGTCATCAACACGGGGTCCAAACAGGGCATCACCACGCCGCCGGGCGACCCGGCCTACAACGTCGCGAAGGCAGGCGTGAAGGCGTTCACGGAAGCGTTGCAGCACGAACTGCGCAACACGGCGGAGTGCCGGATCACTGCCCACCTGTTCATCCCCGGCTTCGTGTTCACGCCGCTGACCGCCAACGGCCGAACGGCCAAGCCCGATGGTGCGTGGACCCCGATGCAAACGGTGGACTTCATGTTGGGGCGGCTTGCGCTGGGTGATTTCTACATCCTGTGCCCGGACAACGACACGCCGCGAACGGCAGACGAGCGGCGCATCCTTTGGAGCGCGGGCGACATCGTGGAAAACCGCCCTCCCTTGTCACGCTGGCATCCCGATTACGGCGAGGCCTTCAAGCAATTCGCTTCGCGGCCGGGTTAAGCGCCCAGCACCATTTGGTTGTCCGTTCGGGCGCCGCCCACGATTCCGTGCAACGGCATGGTGGGCATCAGGCGTCGAGCAGGGCGTACGCGAGCAGCAGGATGACTGCCCCGAGCGAAGCCGCGACGGTCGCCAGGCTCCATCCAGACGGCGTGGGGCCACGCAGTCCAAGCCCCGCAAAACGACGCTCCATGATCGCGGTCAGGCTGCCCGCAGTGCAGCGGGCGATGGCCCATAGTGCCAGGGCGTCGGCGGCAAGCCAGGAACCGCCCGGCGCTCGCCACCCCGTCATCAGCAAAATCAGCGGAGCGAAGCCCCAATCGCCGAAGGTGGTGAAGGCGGCGCCCGGCGGCCCCCCGGCCTCCGCCGCCGCGAAGCCGCGCGCCAGGGCGGCCCGATGCCGCCCGGCGGCGACACTGCCGGCCAGCGTTCCGACCAGGGCAAGCAGCGCTGCCAGGATGCGCGGGTCGCCGATCCGCCCGGCCACGCCCCCCGTGCTGTCCGGCGCCAGGACAACCGCCAGCCAGCCCTCCAGCCCGGCGCGCACCCTCCCTGCCAGCGGTTGCAGCCCGAGCAGCCAAGTGTCGCGGGTGGCGCCGACCAGGACAACGGGAACCATGAGCCCGAGCCCGATCCAGGACACTGCCGAGGCGACGCGTTGCGGGGCAACTGCGCCCGCACCGCCGACGGCCCGGAAGGCTGCGCGGGACGCGCGTGGGTCGAGGGTCGGCCGGGCAGGCTCCGGCCCCGTCCAGCGACGGCTGTCCACCACCGGTGCGTCCTTGCCACTCATCCCTTGCCCGCCTGTCCGTCCGCGACACCCGTCCCGAGCCTGTCACCCGCGGCCGTACCGAGGCAACCGTCACGCGAAGCCCTCCGGACTGCGGAGCGTCCGGCATGTGTTGCCCGTGCCGTGCACGGCGTGAGATGGTCGCGACCGAACCGAATACCGAAAGCGGACCGATGCAACGACGACACGTTCTAGGCTTGGCGATCGCGATGCTGCTGCCCTCAACCATGGCCTTCGCTCAATTGGGGTTGGCGGAGCGCCGGGCGATCGCGGCGTATAAGCAGGACCAATGGCCGTCGGTCGAACAGGCCATCCACAAGGCGGCCGGTTTCGACGTGCCGGTCGATGTGGAGTGGGATCAACTGGCCATGCCGGGCGATGCCAGCCATTACGGGGAGGACGAGTATTTCGGCAAGACGATCTTCCAGCCGCTGGTGGCCGCGCTCACCAGCATCACCTCCGACCAGATGGGCCGCGATGCCTTAAAGGCGAAACTGCAACGAATCCACATCCGCTTCGACGAAAAGACCGCGCCCGTGTCCGCCTACGCGAACGGGGTCAGCTTCCAAGGCGGCGTGCTCGACATCAACTGGCGGCCCTTCACGAACACGGCGGATGTTGACGACCGGACCAAGGCGCTGACGGGCCTCATGGAGAAGAACCTGTGACGGTCGCGCGCATCGTCGCGTCCGCCGCATTGGTGGTGACAACGCTTGGCTTTGCCAGTGGCAGCCAAGCCGCGGATTCGGGGCAGCCCAAGGCCCCGGTGGAAAAGGCGCAAGGTGCTGGGGTTACGGATTGCGACCGCCTGGCGCAGCCGCTGCGGTCCGCCATGGGTGGACTGCCGGCGCTTGCGGACGGCGTGAGCGTCGCGGACCTGCGCTGGCCCGGCGCCCGGGCGGCTTGCGCCAAGGCCATGGCGGACGCACCCGGCGAGGTGCGCTTCGTGGCCTTCGCGGCGCGGGCTGCGGACAAGGGCGGCGACCAGAAGACGGCAGCCCAGTTGTATCGCGCCGCCGCCGACGAGGGCTATCCACTGGCACAGGCCAACCTGGCCGTGATGTACGAGAACGGCCAGGGTGGCCTGCCCCACGACGAAAAGCAGGCCGAACGGCTGTATCGGCTGGCCGCCGACCAGGGGTTTCCCGCAGCGCAAGCGAGCCTCGGCACTTTCTACGTGATGGGCCGCGGTGGATTGAGGCGCGATGACCGCGAAGCCGTCCGCCTGTTCCGATTGGCCGCGGACACCGGCAACACCCAGGCGGAGAACAACCTAGGCAAGATGTACGCCGAAGGACGCGGCGTGCCGCGGGACCTGGACGAGGCCGCCCGGTTGTGGCGCTTGGCGGCGGATGGTGGGGCCGAGGAGGCGCGCAACAACTTGCGCAAGCTTGGGCGGCACTGAGGTTGGCATTCCGCCGAGCATGAAACCGGATGTGCTGATGCTGCTGGAGGGGATTGAACTCTCGACCTCTCCCTTACCAAGGGAGTGCTCTACCACTGAGCTACAGCAGCGCCGGGGTGCAGAACCCGTGGGTTACCTAGACTTGTAAGGACTCCAGCGCAACCCCCGCGCCGCCGTCCACGGGCGGGTGGCACAGCCACGGGCGCCCGTCGGTTGGCTAATCCCGGCGTGCCGCCGCAGCGATCGCCAGGAAATCGGCGGCAACCAGGCTGGCGCCGCCGACCAGCGCGCCGCCCACGTCCGGCAGCGCCATCAGCCCCGCCGCGTTGGACGGCTTGACCGACCCGCCATACAGGATGCGCATTCCGGCTCCCGTTGCCGGGAACTGCCGCAGCAACTCCGCGCGGATAAAGGCGTGCATCGTTTCCACGTCGTCTTCCGTGGCGCTCTTGCCCGATCCGATCGCCCAGATTGGTTCATACGCCACCACCCCGGCGAACCCTTCCGGCAGGCTGCCGGAAAGCTGCCAGCCGACCACCTCCGTTTCGCGGCCGCCGCTGCGTTGTTCGTCCGTTTCGCCCACGCAAACGATCGGCACCAACCCGGCGGCGGCGGCGGCGGTTGCCTTCTGCCGCACGGTCTCGTCGGTTTCGCCGTGGTTCGCCCGGCGCTCGGAATGGCCCAGGATTACCCAGCCGGCGCCGGCATCGCGCAGCATGGGGGCGGAGATGTCGCCGGTATGGGCGCCGGACGCGTCCCAATGGCAATCCTGCCCGCCCACCGCGACCGCGGACCCCGCCAACAGCGCCGCCACCGCCACCAGTTGCGTGGCCGGCGGGCATACCAGCAGGTCGCAGCCGGCGGCCCCGCCGCGGATCGCCTGGGCCAAGGCGGCGGCGTCGGCCGTCGTGGTGTTCATCTTCCAATTGCCGGCGATGAGTTGGGGCATTGCGCGGTCCTCCCGTCCCCCCGGCTCCTACCGGGCAGGGGCGGGGCTGGCAATGCGCAGGGCGTCTCCCTATGGTGCGCCGCCGTTCGCACCGCCGGTTTTCGCCCCCATCAGGGTCCTCCCATGCTTTCCACGCTTCGCCGCTTCGCCGCCACCTGGCCCGCCAAGGTGTTCTTCGTCCTGTTGGTCGGCTCGTTCGGCCTGTGGGGCGTCGCAGACGTCGTCCGCAACTTCTTCGGCGGCGCCGACCCCAACAGCCTCGCCACCGTGGGCGGCCAGCGGATCGACCCGTCGGAGCTGCAACCGGCCGCCCGGCGCACCCTCGCCCAGTACATGCAGCAGGCGAACATCACCACGCCGCCCACGCCCGAGATGCGCCGCTTCGCCGCGGAGGAAGCGTTGCAGCAATTGGTGGTGCAGGCCGCGCTGGCCAACGAGGCCGCGCGGCTGCATTTGTCCGTGCCGGACGACGCGCTGCGCAAGGTCATCTTTCAGGACCCGGCGTTCCAGGGGCTCGGCGGCCAGTTCGACCACGGCGTCTTCACCAACATCATGCGCCGGGTCGGGGAAACCGAAGGCCATTACCTGGCCCTGACGCGCACCAAGCTGGGCAATGTCCAGGTGGTCGGCGCCGTGCGGGCCGGCGGATTTTCGCCGGACGTCGCCAACCGGCTGGTGTTCGGATACGAAGCCGAGACCCGCACCGTCGACCTGGTCAACCTGCCGTTTGCCGGCGCCGCGGAGCCGCCGCCCCCGACCGACGCGCAGGTGGAACGGCAATACGACGACACCATGAACGACTATCGCACGCCCGAATACCGCCGGGTGCGCGTGCTGATCCTGAACCCCGACAGCATTTCACGCGACATCGACGTGAGCGACGCCGACGCCCGCAGCTATTTCGAGTCGCACAAGTCCAGCTTCGTCAAAGCCGAATCCCGCTCCGTCCAGGTGATCGTGGCGCCCAGCGAGGCGGCGGGAAAGGCGCTCGCCGCCGCCTGGACCGGCGGGGCGGACTGGACGGAGATGCAAGCCAAGGCGGCCGCCGCCAACGCGTCCGCGATCCAGTTGGATGACCAGGCCCGCGACGTGTTCCCGTCCCCCGCCTTGGCCGACCCGATCTTCGCCGCAGCGGCGGACACCGTGACCGGGCCGGTGCAGGCCGAGGGCGGCTGGCCGGTGTTCCGCGTCACCAAGGTGACGGCGGGCGGCGAGCAATCCTTCGAGGCGGTCGCGCCCGAGGTGAAGGCGAAGGTCGCGTTGGACAAGGCCGGGGAGGAACTGGACGACCGCGCCAACCAGTTGCAGGACCTGCTGGCCGCGGGCACGGACTGGGACAAGCTGCCCCCCGGCCTGGGCGCCGCAGCCCTGGCCGGCACCCTGGACGCGCAGGGCAACACGCCGGAGGGCACGCCGGCGCCGCTGCCCGACAACCCGGCGCTGCGGCAAGCGATCATCAGCCGCGCCTTCGCACTGAGCCCGGGCGAGGCGCCCACGCTGGAGAATGGGCCGGCCAACAGCTATTTCGCGATGGTGGTGGAAAGCATCCAGCCACCGGAGTTGCCGCCGCTGGACAAGGTGCGCGCCCGGGTGAAGGACGACTGGGTGCGGAACGCCAAGCGGCACGAGCAGGATGTGGCCGCGACCCAACTGATGTCGGCCGTCAATGGCGGCGCCACGCTGACGGATGCGGCGGCCGCGGCCAAGGTGGCCGTGACCCGCAGCCCGCCGATCCGCCGGCCGCCCTTCCAGCCGGGCCAGCGGCCGGACCCGGTCTTCACCACGGCCGTCGGCCGCGCGACGATGACGGAAACGCCGACCGGCTTCATCGTCGCCGTGCCGCTGGCGGTCAACACGCCGGACCCGGCCAAGGACCCCGCCGGGCTCGACCGGGTGCGCAAGGCCGGCGCGCTGTCGATGAGCAACGACCTGGAAGCGACGTTCCTCGCCGCGTTGCGGGACCGGGATCGCGTGTCGGTCAACACGCCGATGCTGAACGCCATGACGCAATGACGCCGGACTTCGCTGCCGCCTACGCGGCCGGGCAAGGAACCCTGGTGTCCGCGACCGACGTGGCGGATTTGCAGACGCCGGTGGCCGCCTTTCTCAAGCTGGCGCACGGGCAGCCGAACAGCTTCCTGCTGGAAAGCGTGGAAGGCGGCGCCTCGCGCGGGCGCTATTCCATCATCGGCATGGCGCCGGACCTGTTGTGGCGCTGCGTCGGCGGCCGGGCGGAGGTGAACCGCAATGCCTTGGCCGCGCCGCATGCCTTCGTGGCCGATGACCGCCCGGCGCTGGACAGCCTGCGCGCCGCCATCGCCGAATGCCGCATGGTGCTTCCGCCGGGCGTGCCGCCCATGTGCGGCGGGCTGTTCGGCTTCCTCGGCTACGACATGGTGCGGCTGATGGAGCGGCTGCCGGCCACCAACGCCGACGTCCTGGACCTGCCGGACGCGCTGATGATGCGGCCAACCCTGTTCGCGGTGTTCGACACGGTGCGCGACGAGCTCACCCTGGCCGTCCCGGTGCGGCCGTCCCCCGCCGTCCCGGCGGAGCAGGCCTGGGCGGACGCGCAGGCCCGCATCGCCGACGCGCAATCCGCCCTGGCCCGCCCGCTGCCGCGCGCCGCACCGCCGGTGACGCTGCCGCCGCCGGAGCCGGTCGCCAACATGGACCGCGCCGGGTTCGAGGCGATGGTGGTGCGGATGAAGGAATATATCGCCGCCGGCGACATCTTCCAGGCGGTGCCGTCGCAGCGCTTTTCCGCGCCGTTCGCCCTGCCGCCCTTCGCGCTATACCGCGCCCTGCGGCGCATCAACCCGGCGCCGTTCCTGTTCTTCCTGGATTTCGGCCGGTTTGCCGTGGTCGGCAGCAGCCCGGAAATCCTGGTCCGCCTGCGCGACGACACCGTCACCATCCGCCCCCTCGCCGGCACGCGGCGCCGGGGCGCGACACCGGCCGAGGACGCGGCGCTGGAAGCGGAATTGCTGGGCGACCCGAAGGAGCGGGCGGAGCACCTGATGCTGCTCGACCTCGGCCGCAACGACGTGGGCCGGGTGTCCGCCACCGGCACCGTGAAGGTGACGCAAAGCTTCGCCATCGAGCGGTTCAGCCACGTGATGCACATTTCCTCCAACGTGGAAGGGAAGTTGCGCGAGGGGTTGGACGCGGTGGACGCGCTGGTCGCCGGCTTCCCGGCCGGCACGCTGACCGGCGCGCCCAAGATCCGCGCCATGGAGATCATCGAGGAACTGGAGCCGGTCCGCCGCGGCCTGTATGGCGGCTGCATCGGCTACTTCGCGGCGGATGGCACGATGGACACCTGCATCGGCCTGCGAACCGCCGTGGTGCAGGACGGCACCATGCACGTCCAGGCCGGCGGCGGCGTGGTGGCGGACAGCACGCCCGAGGCCGAGTACGAGGAGTCCCGCCAAAAGGCCCGCGCGCTGTTTCGTGCCGCGGAGGAGGCGGTGCGGTTCGCGGCGGGGACGCGGTAGGCGCTTCGTTCACCTCGCCTTAACCGCTGCATGCAATCGTCTTGCTTTCCCCAGCGGGATTTTGCGTTCCATGCGGCTACGCATAACCCATCGCCTTCTTCTGGCCGCAGCGGTGTTGTTGGCTGCCTTCGCGACGTTGACCGTCGGTGACCTTTGGCAGATCCGCGGCAGCTTCATCGAGGAACGCAAGGCCAAGACGCACAGCATGGTCGAGAGTGCCTTGCGCCTGATCGCGTCGATCGACAAGGCCGGACAGGCGTCCGGCATCCCCACTGAACAGTCCCAACAAACGGCGCTGCGCGCCTTGCGCGCGATGCGGTGGGACGACGGCGACTATTACGGCGTCTACCAATTCGACGGATTGACGCTGGTCCACGGCAACCCGAAGAACGAGGGCGTGAACCGCCTAGGCTTCGTGGACAACGCGGGCAAGCACCTGATCGCGGACCTCATCGACATGGCCCGGGCCGGCGGTGGCTACGGCACCTATTCGGTTCCCCGTGCGGCCGGCGGTCCGGAACTGCCGAAGATTACCTATGTGGGCGCTTATACGCCCTGGAACTGGGCGGTTCAGGCCGGCGTGTACGTGGACGACGTCAACGGCGCCGTTCTGCAACGGCTTCTTCGCTTGGGCGCGCTGATCGTCGTCGTGCTGCTCGTGGCGACGGCCGTCGTCCTGCTGATCGGGCGCAGCATCAGCCGGCCGATCCTGAACCTGCAAGTCGCCATGAACCGCTTGGCGGCGGGCGACACGGAGCTGGACGTGCCCGGCGCCGAGCGGAACGACGAGATCGGCAGCATGGCCAAGGCGGTGCTGTTCTTCCGGGACCAGTCGCGCGAAGTGGCCATCCTGCGGCAAGCGCAGGACGAGACGCGGCGGGTCACGGAAGCCGCGCGGGTGCAGTCGCAAGCCGCGCTGGCGGTGGACATCCGCAACAGGCTCGGCAACATGGCGACGGCGCTGGCGTCGTCCGCCCTGCAGTTGAAGGGCACCGCGGGCACCATGCGGGACACCGCCACCACGACGGACGGGCAGGCCAACCGCGCGCTGTCCGTGAGCGAGCAGGCGGCTGGCGGCGTGCAGTCCGTTGCGGCCTCGGCCGCCGAACTCGCGCAATCCGTGGCGATGATCACGGACCGGGCCACCAAATCCACCCAGCGCGCGGCGGATGCGGCGCGGCAGGCGCGGCAGGTGGACAGCGTCATCCACGCCTTGTCGGCGGCGGCACTGCGCATCGGCACCATCACCGGCATCATCGGGCACGTCACCGGCCAGATCAGCCTGCTGGCGCTGAACGCGACGATCGAGGCCGCGCGGGCCGGGGATGCCGGGCGCGGTTTCGCCGTGGTCGCCGGCGAGGTGAAGAAGCTGGTGAGCCAGACCACGCGCGCCACGGAAAGCATCGGCACCCAGATCCAGGAGATGCAGGGCGCCGTGCAGGAAGCCGTGTCCGGCGTCGGCGCGGTGGTCGCCACCATCTCCGAACTCGAAACCATGGCGGCGGACATCGCCGCCGCGGTGGAGCAGCAGGAGCAGGCCACCGAAAAGATCGCCAGCAACGCGTCGGCCGTGGCGTCCGGCACGGGCGAAGTCACGGCCATGGTCGGTGCGATGAGCGCGGGCGCGAGCCAAACCGGCGTCGCCGCGGTGCAGTTGCTGCAAGCGGCCGAGGGCCTGTCGCACCAGGCGGAACGGCTGCAGGTGGACGTGGAGGAGTTCGCGGTCGGGCTGAAGGCCGCCTGAGCGACTGGCCGCTGCGGCGCTAGGCCGCTTCGCTGCGGCCCAGGCCGGTGACGCCCATCTCCGCCATCGTGTCCGCCACCGCGAGCATGGCGCGGCCGATATCGTCCGGCGTCACCGCGCCCATGCAGCCGATGCGGAACGTGTTGGCCAGCGCCAGGCGACCGGGAAAGATCACGAAGCCGCGCCGCTTCATGCCCGCGAACAAGGCGTCGAAGCTGAACGCCGGATGGTCCGGGTTGTGGAAGGTGGCGACGATCGGGCTGGCCGCCGCGTCCGGCACCACGGTGCGGAACCCCATCTGGCGCATGCCGTCCACCAGGCGGCGCCAGTTGGCGCGATAACGGGCAAGCCGTGCCGCAACCCCGCCCTCGGCCGCATGCTCCCGGCAGGCTTGCGCGAAGGCGGACAGTACCTGCACCGGCGGGGTGAAGCGGAACGTCCCGGTGCGGTCCATGTGCCGCGCCTGGTCCGCCAGGTCCAGGCACAGCGCGCGGGGGCGGTCCGCCGCTTCCAATTCCGCACGGCGGACGATGGCCCAGCCGATGCCGGGCACGCCCTGCATGCATTTGTTGGACGACACGGTGATGGCGGTGATGCCCAGGGCCGGCGCGTCGATGTCGATGGCGCCGAACGAGGCGACGGCATCCACCAGCAACCCGACGCCGCGGTCGCGGCAGAGCGCCGCCATCTCGTCCAGCGGGTTCAGGATGCCGGTGCTGGTTTCGCAATGCACGATGAAGACGTGGCTGATCGTCGCATCTGCGTCCAGCATGGCGGCGAATTGCGCGACGGCCGGCGGCGTGAACGCTTCCGTCCGCAGCACCGCGACCGTCGTGCCAAGCGCTTCGCAGATTTCCACCAGCCGGTCGCCATACACGCCGTTGCTGTGCACCAGCAGCGTGCGGCCCGGCGGCACCAGCGCCGCGATCACCGCCTCGTTGGCGTAGGTGGCGCTGCCGGGCACGGGCACCGCGACATACGCCGCCCCGCCATGCGCCAAGGCGACCAGCGTGTCGCGGGCTTCCTGCAAATCCGCCTGGAACTCGGCGTCGCCGCTTGGCCGCTCGACCAGCATGGCTTCGCGCGTGGTGGCGGACACGGAAACCGGGCCGGGCGTGAGGAGCAGGGGCTGTTGCATGACGGAAAGCTGGCACGGTCCGTGCTTGTCCAGCAAGAATTAAGTCGCCCCGCCGCCAAGAAGGATCGTGCCATGAAACGACACGCCATTGCCGCCTTGCTCGCCGCCGCCCTGGCGCTGCCTGCCCAGGCCGCGACCCGCGGCGGCACGCTGGTGTTTGGCCGCGCGATCGAAAGCCAATACCTCGACCCGGTGCACACCGCGCAGAATGCCGACATCTGGCTGGCGCTGAACCTGTACGACACGCTGTTGCAGCCGAGCGCCGACGGCAAGGCGGTGGAACCCGGCCTGGCGCAAAGCTGGAAAGTGTCGGAGGACGGCAAGACGCTGACCTTCACCCTGCGCCCCGGGCTGAAATTCGCCGACGGCTCAGCGCTGATGCCCAGCGACGTGAAGTGGTCGCTCGACCGCGCCCGCACCAAGGGATCGGGCGGGGAGTTCCAATTCCTGCTCGCCTCGATCGAAGGCGTGGACGCGAGCGGGGACGACACCGTCGTGCTGCACATGGCCCATCCGGACCCGGTGATCCTCCAGGCGCTGGCCACGTTCAACTCCGGCATCATGCCGGAGAAGCTGCTGATGGCGGCGCCCGGCGCCAATTTGGACGAGAAGAGCAAGGCGTTCGCCGACCACCCGATCGGGTCCGGCCCGTTCATGCTGAAAAGCTGGCAGCGCAACACCGAGATGGTGATGACGCGCAACCCGTATTACTGGAAGGCCGGCACGGACGGCGCCAAGCTGCCCTACCTGGACGCGATCCGCTTCGTCATCATCCCCGACGACGCCACCCGCATCCTGAAGCTGCGCGCCGGGGAGCTGGATGTTGCGGAGTTCGTGCCCTATTCCCGCGTCACCGAGTTGAAGGGTGATCCTAAGCTCAACATGGTGCTGTTCCCCGCGGCCCAGGTGAACTACTTCTCATTCAACGCCCGCCCGACCCTGAAGGACGGCAGCAAGAACCCGCTGGGCGATTTGCGCGTGCGGCAGGCGCTGAACTATGCCACCGACAAGGACGCGTTGATCCAGGTCGTCACCTACGGCACCGGCACGCCGCAACATTCCTTCATGCCGATGTCGACGCCGCTTTCGTTCGACGCCGGCGTGCTCTACCCGTATGACATCGCCAAGGCCAAGGCGCTGCTGACGCAGGCCGGCTACCCGAACGGGTTCGACGTCACCTGCATGGTGCTGGCCGGCAGTGCGGACGACGCCGCGAAGGTGACGACGCTGCAGCAGCTTTGGGCGCAGGTCGGCGTCCACCTGAAAGTCGAGCAGTTGGAGGCCGCGACGCGGCTGGCACGCTACAATGCCGCCGACTTCCAGATGCGCACCTCGCTGTGGACCAACGACATCAACGACCCGAGCGAGGTCACCAACATCTTCGCCTATTACGCGACGCGGCAGAACAACCGCTCCGGTTGGGACGACAAGCGCATCGACGAGTTGTTCGAGCAGAGCCAGTCCGAACTGGACCCGGCCAAGCGGGCCGCCGAATACAAGGAGATCCAGCAGCGCTACGCCGAGGCGGCGCCGATCGGCTTCGCGTTCGAGGTGCCATACCCGATCGCCATGTCGAAGAAGGTGCATGACTTCGTGCAAATCCCGCTGGGCAACAACATCTTCCTCAACACCTACCTGGACAAATAAGCGGGCGCTGCCGGCGTGGCGCTGCTTCAGGTGATCCTCCGGCGGCTGGGGCAGATCGTGGCGACGGTCGTCCTGGTCGCCCTGCTGGTGTTCGGGTTGATGCGGCTGCTGCCCGGCGATCCGGCCTTGATGCTGCTGGGCGATCGGGCCAGCGACGCCGACATCGCGCGGATGCACCACGAACTCGGGCTCGACCGGTCCGTGGGCGTGCAGTTCTACGAGTTCCTCGTGCACACCGTCACCTTGCGGCTCGGCGACTCCATCACCTTGCGCGTTCCGGTGTCCCAACTGGTGCGGGACGGCCTGCCGATCACGTTGATGCTGACGGGGATGGCGGCCGCGTTGGCGCTGCTGATCGCGGTGCCGCTCGCCTTCGTCTCGGCGCTGAACCCGCGCAGTTGGATGGACGTGGCCATCCGGGCGCTGGCGCAGGTCAGCCTATCGATGCCGGTGTTCTATATCGGCCTGGTGCTGCTGATTGGGTTGGCCGCCGGGTTGCACTGGTTCCCGGTCGGCGGCATCGGCACCGGGTTTTGGCAGGATTTGTATTACCTGTTCCTGCCGGCGATGACGCTCGCCTTGTCGCTGTCGGCGGTGCTGCTCCGCAACCTGCGGCAATCGCTGATCGAGGCGTTGGGTGCGGAGTATGTCAGCTTCGCCACGGCGAAGGGCTTGCCGCGCCGGCTGGTGCTGGGGCGGCACGTGCTGCGCAACGCCTGGGTGTCCACCGTCACGCTGCTGGGGTTGAACATCGGCACGCTGGTGGGCGGCGCCGTGATCACCGAAACGGTGTTCGCCATCCCCGGGCTAGGCCGGCTCACCATCGACAGCATCTTCGCCCGCGACTACCCGGTGGTGCAGGGATTGACCATGGTGCTGGCGATCATGGTTTCCGTCGTGTTCCTGCTGGTCGACACGGTGCAGGCGCTGCTCGACCCCCGCCTGGCCCGATGAGTGCGACCGTCCTTCCTGCCGTGCGGGCGCGACGATGGCCGCGCCTGCCGTGGACCTTGCTGGCGGGGGGCGCGATCCTGCTGCTGTTGCTGGCCTGCGCCGTGGCGCCGGAGGTATTCGCTTCCTACCCGCCCACCGGGTTCGACTTCCGCAACCTGCTGAAGCCGCCGAGTTGGGCGCACCCGTTCGGGACGGATAATTTCGGCCGCGACGTGCTGTCCCGCACGATCTGGGCGTCCACGGTCGACCTGCAGATCGCCGTGTTCGCCACCGTGTTCCCCGCGGTGTTCGGCACGCTGGTGGGCAGCGTGCTCGGCTATGTCGGGGGCTGGGCGGACGCGGTCTTCCGCCGGATCGTCGACGTGCTGATCACCATCCCCTTCCTGGTGCTGGTGATCGTGATCGTCGCGGTGCTCGGGCCGGGGCTGCGCAACATGTATATCGCCATTTCGGCGGTGAACTGGATCATCTACGCCCGGCTGATGCGCGGGGAGGTGCAGGCCCAGGCGCAGCGCGATTACGCCGCCGCCGGCCGCGTCATGGGCTACGGCGCCGTGCGGATCATCTTCCGCCACCTGCTGCCGAACGCGATCGCCCCGGTGATCGTCTACTGGATGACGGACATGGCACTGGCGATCCTGCTCGGCTCCTCGCTCGGCTATCTCGGCCTGGGCGCGCAGCCGCCGACCGCGGAATGGGGCGTGCTGATCGCCGACGGCAAGAACTTCATGACCACGGCCTGGTGGATGTCGATCTTTCCGGGCGTCGCCATCGTGCTGGCGGGCACCGGCTTCAGCCTGCTCGGCGATGGTCTGGCGGACCTGCTGCGGCGGCGCGGTTGACGCCGCTGCTGAGCATCCGCGGGTTGTCGGTGCAGTTGGGCGGCGGCCGGCCGGTCGACGGCATCGACCTGGACGTCGGTTCGGGCGAAACGCTGGGCATCGTCGGGGAATCCGGTTCGGGCAAAAGCCTGAGCCTGCGCGCCATCCTGCGGCTGTTGCCGCCGCAGGCCGTGACGTCCGGGCAGATATCGTGGCAAGGGCGCGACCTGCTCGGCCTGCCGGAGGGCGCGATGCGCCGGGTGCGCGGCGGCGAGATCGCCATGGTGTTCCAGGAGCCGATGACCGCGCTGAACCCGGTGCTGACGATCGGGCGGCAGATCACCGAAGGGCTCGGCGTGCATCTCGGCCTGCGCGGCGGCGCGGCGCGGCGCCGGGCCATCGAGTTGCTGGACCTGGTGGGCATCCCGGACGCCGTGCGCCGCCTGTCCAATTACCCGCATGAGTTTTCCGGCGGCATGCGGCAGCGCGCGATGATCGCCGCCGCGCTGGCCAGCGGGCCGAAGCTGCTGCTGGCGGACGAGCCGACCACCGCGCTGGACGTGACCATCCAGGACCAGATCCTCAAGTTGCTGCTGCGGCTGAAGGAGGAGCTGGCGATGAGCGTGGTGATCGTCACCCACGACCTCGGCGTGATCGCCGGCACCTGCGACCGCGTGGCCGTGCTGTATGCCGGGCGGGTGATGGAGTCCGGCCCGGTGGCGGCGATCTTCGCCCGGCCGACCCATGCCTACACGCTGGGCTTGCTGCGCTCGATGCCGGATGCCGCGCATGCCCGGCAGCGCCTGCCGGGGATCGCCGGCGTGCCGCCGGACCCGCGCGCGATCCCGCCCGGCTGCCGTTTCGCCCCGCGCTGCGGCTTCGCGATCGAGGCCTGCCGCGTCGGCGACAAGATCCTGGCGCCCACTGCGCTCGGCCAACTCAGCGCCTGCATCCGGGCGGACGCCGTGGCCGCGGCATGACGGCGCTGTTGCGGGCCGACGACCTGGAGCGCGGCTTCCCCGTGCGGCGCGGCCTGCGCCAGTTGCTGGCGGGTGGCCCGCGCCCGGTGGTGCGCGCGCTGGCCGGCGTCAGCATCACGATCGGGCGCGGCGAAACCCTGGCGGTGGTCGGCGAATCCGGCTGCGGCAAGTCGACGCTCGCCCGGGCGCTGGTGCGGCTGGTGGCGGTGGATGCCGGGCAAATCGATTTCGACGGGCAGGACGTGCTGGCGCTGCGCGGCGGCGAGCTGCGGGCCTATAACCGCCGGGTCCAGATGGTCTTCCAGGACCCGTACGGCTCGTTGAACCCGCGCATGACCGCCGGGGAAACGCTGGCGGAAGCGTTGCGCGTGCACCGCATGGTGCCGCGGGCGGGGATTGCGGCGCGCGTGGCCGCCCTGCTGGACCTGGTGCGATTGCCGGCGGACGCGGCGCAGCGCCTGCCGCACGCGTTCTCCGGCGGCCAGCGGCAGCGGCTGGCGATCGCCCGCGCCCTGGCGGTGGAGCCGGACCTGCTGGTGGCGGACGAGATCGTGTCCGCCCTGGACGTGTCGGTGCAGGCGCAAATCCTCAACCTGCTGCTCGACATGCAGGAGCGGCTGGGGCTGGCCATGCTGTTCGTGTCGCACGATCTGCGGGTGGTGCGGCATCTGGCCCACCACGTGGCGGTCATGTATCTCGGCCGCGTGGTGGAGTACGGCACGGCGGACCAGGTGTTCGGCGACGCGCAGCACCCTTACACGCAGGCCCTGCTGCGGGCCGCACCAAGCCTGCACCCCGGCCGGCGCACTGCGGATGCGGCGCTGCGGGGCGAGTTGCCGAGCCCCATGCGCGTGGTGCCCGGCTGCCCATTCCACCCGCGCTGCCCGCTGGCCTTCGACCGCTGCCGAGTGGAGATGCCCGCCACGCACGCCCGGCACGGCCATGGCGCCGTTTGCCACCTGGCGGAGCCGTAACGCCTACCGCGATCCCGGCCGACACCACGTCGTTGACGTCGTCAGGTCTCCTGACTAAGCAGTTCGCACGGCCTGTTCAAGGCGGTTCAGGCGGTCGCAATGCCTGTGGGAGGTTTCGATGTTTCCAGTGCTGCCACTGCCGCGCCTGCTATTCGGCGCCGGGGCGCTCGGGTCGCTGCCCGACGAGTTGGCGCTGCTCGGCGTCACCCGTCCCCTGCTGCTGAGCGACCGTGGGTTGGAGCGGGCAGGGGCTACGGCGCGGGCCGCGCTGGTCCTGCCGGCGGGCACGGTGCAGCATCTGGACGTGCCGGAGAACCCGACGCTGGCCGGGGCGGACGCGGCCCATGCCGCTTATCGCGACGGGCGCTGCGACGGCGTCGTGGCGCTGGGCGGCGGGTCCGTGCTGGACACGGCGAAGTTCGTGGCCGCGCTTGCCGGGGGCGGCCTGGCCTCCGCCGCCGAGTTGCAGGGCAGGCCGGAGCGGATCGGCCTCCACGTGGCGCCTCTGGTGGCGATCCCGACCACGGTGGGGACGGGCAGCGAAAGCTCTCCGGTGGCTGCCCTGCACGACGATCCGGGCAGCCCGGGCATCGGCACGCGCAGCCCGCGTCTGGTGCCGCGCGTCGCGATCTGCGACCCGGACCTCGCGCGCACCCTGCCGCGCCGGCTGGTCGCCGCCACCGGCATCGACGCGCTGTCGCACTGCCTGGAAGGGTTCTTTTCCGAGCCTGCCAACCCGGTGGTCGACGCGCTCGCGCTGGACGGCCTGGCCCGCGCCTATGGCGCCATCGCCGCGGCAGTGGAGGGCGACGACGCGGCGCGCGGCTCCCTGATGGCGGCCGCGTTCAGCGGCGGTGCCGCCATCCACAAGGGCCTTGGCCCCGCCCACGCGGTGGCGCTGTGCTGCGGCGACCAGGACCTGCATCACGGCATGCTGGTCGCCGCGGCTCTGCCGCACACCGTCGCCCTGGTTGCGCCGCACGCACCGGCGAAGGCCGATCGGGTGGCCGCGGCGCTCGGCCTGCCCGACCGCGTGGGCATCGCGGACGCGCTGCGGGCGCTGAACGCCAGGCTCGGCCTGCCCGCCAGCTACCGGGAAGCCGGCTACCGCGCGAAGTCCGTGGACGGGCTGGTGGACAGCATGGTCGCCAGCCCGTTCAACCGCGCCAGCCCCTACAAGCCCACGGCCGGCGACTACCGCACGATCCTGGACAGCCTGCTGGCCTGACCTGGACCGCGGCGGTCACTGCTGTATGAACCGCGGCATGCTGCTTTGCAGCAACGGTGGAGCAGAAGCAGTGCCTGGCCAAACCGACGCGTGGCGGACCCGCAACCTGGGCCGCCTGATGTTCGCCGCGATGGACGTGTTCGTCCGCGAGAAACTCCGCACCGTGCATGCCGGCGGGTTCGCCGCCGCGACGGAGGTGCAGATGGCGCTGGTCCAGAACCTCGACCTGCATGGCACGCGGCTGACCACGATCGCGGCGCGGGCGAGCATGACCAAGCAAAGCATGCTCGAGCTGGTGGACAAGGCCGAAGCGCTCGGCTTTGTCGAACGGCGGACCGACCGGGACGACCGGCGGGCCAAGATCATCGCGTTCACGCCGGCGGGGTTGGAGATGCTGGGCCTGGTGCGCGAGGGCGTGGCCGCGGCGGAGCGGCGCATGGCGACGGTGATGGGGGCCGGGTTCTTGGCCGCCTTGAAGCAACGCCTGACCGCCTATGTCGCGGCGGCGACGCCGGTGGCGGACGCGTTGGTGGCCGCGGGCGACGCCGAATCCTGGCGGATGCGCAGCGTCAACCGCATGCTGCTGTCCGCTTCCGGCGTGTTCGTCCGCGACGTGCTGCGCGTGGTGCACGAGCACGGCTTCGACGCGGTGACGGAGGTGCACCAGACCCTGTTCCGCAACCTCGACGGGGCCGGCACGCGCCTGACGGAACTCGCGTCGCGCGCGCGGATGACGAAGCAGGCCATGGCGGAGCTGGTGGACCGGGCCGAGGAGCTTGGCTTCATCGAACGGCAGCCCGACCCGGGCGATGGGCGCGCCAAGATCGTCGCCTTCACTGCGGCCGGGTTGCGGATGCTGGACGCGCATCGGGACGGCGTCGCGGCGGCGGAGATGCGGATGGCGGCGGTGACCGGCGCGGCGTTCGTTGCGGAGTTGCGGGCGCAACTGACCGCCTACGTGGCAAGCGCCACCGCCGAACCGTCCCGGCTGCTGGTGCATAGCTAGCCGGCCCGGGCATGGTGCGGTGGTTCGATGCGGCCGGCGCACCGGACAGCCCTGGTTCAGGAAGCCCGGGATCGGCCTTCTCGTGCCGGCCTCGCCGCTACGCTTCTCACGGGGTTCGGGCAGCCGCGCCGGACCCGCGGGACAGGCCGCCGGCGCGCTCCACGAACGCCGCGACGGTGCCCACGCCTTCGCCGGCGCGGATGTTGGTGAACACGAACGGCCGGTCACCGCGCATCGTGCGGCTGTCGCGGTCCATCACCTCCAGGCTGGCGCCGACATGCGGGGCCAGGTCGATCTTGTTGATCACCAGCAGGTCGCTCCGCGTGATGCCGGGGCCGCCTTTGCGCGGGATCTTGTCGCCGGCGGACACGTCGATGACGTAGATGGTGATGTCGGCCAGTTCCGGGCTGAAGGTTGCGGCCAGGTTGTCGCCGCCGCTTTCGATCAGGATCAGGTCCAGCGCCGGAAAGCGGCGGCGCAGATCCGCCACGCCCGCCAGGTTGATGCTGGCGTCCTCGCGGATGGCGGTGTGCGGGCAGCCACCGGTCTCGATGCCCAGGATGCGCTCGGCCGGCAAGGAGCCGGCGCGGGTGAGGAACTGCGCGTCTTCCTTGGTATAGATGTCGTTGGTGATCGCAGCGATGTCGTAATGCGGCGACAAGGCGCGGCACAGCCCGTCCATCAACGCGGTCTTGCCGGTGCCGACCGGTCCGCCGACGCCAACCCGCAAGGGTCCGTGATTGCCGCTCATGTGCGAAAAAGCCTCGTATACTGCGTTTCGTGCCGCATGGCGGCGATGTCGGAGCGAAAGCACGCGCCGCCGATGTCGTCCAGCGTTGCATCCGCCGTGTCGTCGACGAGTTGGGCGATGATGGGGGCCAGCCCGGCCAGGATGCGCAGCCCGGCAGTTTGCCCCAGCGGCACTAGCCGCACGGCGGCGGAAACCAGGTTGGCGGCAAAGGCGTGCAGCAGCCCCGCCGCCGCGTCGGGCTCCGCGATGCCGTGGGCGGCGGCCAGCGCGCCGACGGCGACCGGGTAGGCGACCGGCCCCGGCAAGGCCGCGAGCATCGGCGCGCCCCAAACCTTCGCGGCCAAGGCGAAGGCGGTGCCTTGCGCCAAGGTTTCGACCCGGCGCTCCGCCGCAGGCTGCGCCGCCGCGGCAAGCGCCGCCACGTCCGCCAACGTGGCCACGTCGGGGGCACGATGCGCATGACGCAGCAGGATCGCGTCCGACCAGCCCGCGCCACACCGCAGCACATCCTCCAGCCAGCCGGCGGTTGTCGCCTCGTCCCGGATGTCGCGGGCCTCCACCGCCCATTCCATTCCGTGGCTGTAGGCGTAGGCGCCGGTGGGAAAGGCGGGTGACAGCCAGGTCAACAGATGCAGCAGGCGGCCGTGGGGCGATGCGTCAGTCATCGTGATGGTGGTGGTGATGGCCGCCGGCATAGGCGCCGCCTTCGGGGTCGAACGCCGCGTTCAGCGGGCGCGCATGGCCGCCCAGGCCGTGCACCATGTCGGCGATCACGTGGTCCGCCCGGATGCGGATGCGGTCGCCCAGCAACTGCACGGGCAAATGCCGGTTGCCGAGATGCCAAGCGATCCGCACCAGCTCCGCCGGGCCGTGGGCGTGGATTTCCAGCAGCGGCTCGGGTTGTGCCACGACGCGGACGATCCGGCGGTCCTCCAGTTCCAGGCCGTCCCCGTCCCGCAGTCGCACCGCCTGCGGGAGGTCGAGCAGCAACTCGCTGCCGCCAACCGTGGTCAGCACCAGCCGGCGGCGGTGGCGGCGATCGAAATCGATCAGCACCTGGTCGACGGCGTGCTCGCCCGGCCATTGGCCGGACGGCAGCACGGCGGTGGCACGAAGGGTCATCGCGCCTAGAACAGGAAGTAGCGCTGCGCCATCGGCAGCACGGTTGCCGGCTCACAGGTCAGCAGCACGCCGTCGGCGCGGACCTCGTAGGTTTCCGGATCGACCTCGATCACGGGCGTCGCGTCGTTGAGCAGCATGGAATGCTTGCCGATGCCGCCGCGGGTGTCCCGCACTGCCGACAGCATGCGGCGCAACCCGAGGGTGCGGCCGAGTTCCGCGTCCATGGCGGCACCGGACAGGAAGGTGATGCAGGTCGCCGCCAGCGCGCCGCCGAGCGTGCCGAACATGGGCCGGTAATGCACCGGTTGCGGCGTGGGAATGGACGCGTTGGGGTCGCCCATCGGCGCGCAGGCGATGGCGCCGCCCTTGATCACCAGGTCCGGCTTCACGCCGAAGAAGGCGGGCGACCACAGCACCAGGTCCGCCAGCTTGCCCACCGCGATGCTGCCCACCTCGTGGCCCAGCCCCTGGGCGATCGCGGGATTGACGGTGTATTTGGCGACGTAGCGTTTCGCGCGCGCGTTGTCCGCCGTGCCGTCGCCCGGCAGCGGACCGCATTGCAGCTTCATCTTGTGCGCGGTTTGCCAGGTGCGGATGATCACCTCGCCCACCCGGCCCATCGCCTGGCTGTCCGAGCTGATCATGCTGATGGCGCCCAAATCGTGCAGGATGTCCTCGGCCGCGATGGTTTCGCGACGGATGCGGCTTTCGGCGAAGGCCACGTCCTCCGGGATGTTGGGGTCCAGGTGATGGCACACCATCAGCATGTCCAAGTGCTCGTCCAGCGTGTTGGACGTGTACGGCCGCGTCGGGTTGGTGGAGGACGGCAGCACGTTCGGGAGCCCGGCCACGCGCAGGATGTCCGGCGCATGGCCGCCGCCGGCGCCTTCGGTGTGGAAGGCGTGGATCGTGCGGCCCTTGAACGCGGCGATCGTGTCCTCGACGAAGCCGCTTTCGTTCAGCGTGTCGGTGTGGATCATCACCGGCACGTCGAACCGGTCGGCGACGGACAGGCAGCAATCGATGGCGGCGGGCGTGGTGCCCCAATCCTCGTGCAGCTTCATGGACGACGCGCCGGCGCGCAGCATCTCCTCCAGCGCGGCGGGTCGGGACGCGTTGCCCTTGGCGGAGAACGCCAGGTTGACCGGCAGGCCCTCCGCCGCCTGCAGCATGCGCGCCAGGTGCCAGGGGCCTGGCGTGCAGGTGGTGGCGGCGGTGCCGCTGGCCGGACCGGTGCCGCCGCCGCACATGGTGGTGATGCCGGATGCCAGCGCTTCCTCCACCTGTTGCGGGCAGATGAAGTGGATGTGGGCGTCGACGCCGCCGGCGGTGAGGATCTTGCCTTCGCTGGCGATCACCTCCGTGCCGGGGCCGATGATGATGGTGATGCCGGGCTGCACGTCCGGGTTGCCGGCCTTGCCGATGGCGGCGATGCGGCCGTCCGTGATGGCGACGTCCGCCTTCACGATCCCCCAATGGTCCAGGATCAGCGCGTTGGTGATGACGGTATCGACCGCGCCCTCCGCCTGGCTGCGTTGGGACTGGCCCATGCCGTCGCGGATGACCTTGCCGCCGCCGAACTTCACCTCCTCGCCATACAGGGTCAGGTCGCGTTCGACCTCGATGAGCAACGCGGTGTCCGCCAAGCGCACGCGATCACCGGTGGTGGGGCCGTACATGTCGGCATAGGCCCGGCGGGTGATGCTGGTCATAGCGCACCCATCACGTCGCCGCGGAAGCCGTAGACGGTGCGGGCGCCGCGGAACGGCACCAGCGTTACCTCCCGCGACTGCCCCGGCTCGAACCGCACGGCGGTGCCGGCGGCGATGTCCAGGCGCTGCCCGCGGGCCAGCGCGCGGTCGAACCGCAGCGCCGGGTTGGCTTCGGCGAAATGGTAGTGGCTGCCGACCTGGACCGGGCGGTCGCCGGTGTTCGCCACGCGCAGCGTCGTGCGCGGCTGGCCGGCATTGAGCTCGATGTCGCCGTCGCAGGTGATGATTTCGCCGGGGATCATTTCAGGATGGCCGAACCGCCGGCGGGACGGGGAGCGTCCGGGCTCATCGAATCGGCTCGTGCACGGTCACCAGCTTGGTGCCGTCGGGAAAGGTCGCTTCCACCTGCACGTCGGCGATCATTTCGGCAATGCCGTCCATCACCTGGTCCCGCGTCAGCACGTGGGCGCCGTGCTCCATCAGGTCGGCCACCGAACGGCCGTCCCGCGCGCCCTCCACCACGAAGTCGCTGATCAGCGCCACCGCCTCGGGATGGTTCAGCTTGACGCCGCGGGCCAGGCGCTTGCGGGCCACCTCCGCCGCCATCGCGACCAGCAGCTTGTCCTTTTCGCGCGACGTCAGGTTCATTCGCCTCAGCAGCTCCAAACACGCGGCAGCGGGCGGCCGTCCCGCAACACGGCCAATCCTGCCACGATTGCCGCCCGTGCACAGGCCCCATCCTCCGCGACCACGCGGGCAACCAGCAACCCGTCGGTCACGGTCGCCCCCGCTTGCCAGGGCGCCAGCGCCGCGCGCAGCGTGTCCAGCCGGTCCGCCACGTCGGCCGACGCCTGGATCAAGGTCGCCACGGCCCGGCCGCCCGCCGCAACGGCCGGGCGGTCCAGCAGCGGCTGCACCGCCCCGGCCAACCGGATCGCGTCATGCCACAGTAGCGCCCCGTCGCGACGGACGCGGATCGTGTCGCGCAAAACCGCGCGGTGCACCGTTTCCCCCATCAGGGCGCGGCCGAACACGACGCATTCGACACCCAGGAACCAACCCTGCGGCGCCACGTCGACCTCCAACCGCCGGTCGAGCGCGCAGCCGTCGAACAGGATGGTTTCCTGCGGCAGCCATTCCAGCGATGCATGGGACGCCACCTGCAACGACGTGCGCACGAGCGCCGCCGCGCCGCCCGGCGAGCGATAGAACCGTTCCGCCGCCTGGCTTGCCACTGTCAGCCGGGTCGCAGTGGCGGCGACCACGCTGACGCTCAGGCGGTCGCCTTGCGCCACGCCGCCTGCGCTGTTCAGCGTGACCATGCTGGTCCAGGCGCCACGCTCGGGCCGGGGCCAACGCGCCTTCAAACACCCTTCCTGCCGAAACCGATCCAGCACGGTCGCACCCTGGCGAAGCTTGACCGCCGCGTGCAGCACGCCGCGTGACCGCTGCAACCCGCCAGGAGGTGCAGCGGTCACGTCAAGGCCGGAGGCCTCAGCGGCCCAGGCCGCGCTGCTGCTGGGCAACGCTGCTGTTGTACCCCTGGTTGAGTTGCGCCACGCCCGAATCCAGTTGCTGACGGCTGATGCGGCCGGCGTTGAACTGCTGCTGCAACGACAACACGCTTTGGTTGTGCTGCTGCTGCAAGGCCGTGATGTTCTGGTTGTATTGCTGCTCACGTGACCGCGTGTCCCCGAGGCCGGGGTTGCCGCCGCGGTAATCGTCGGAGCGGCGTCTGTTGTCGAAGCGCCGGTCATCCTCGCGGCGACCCTCGTCTTCCCGGAAGCGCTCATCCCGCCGGGGATCATCGAACCGCGGCGGCGGCGGACCACCGTAGCCGTAACCCGGTCCGCGATCGTAGCCCTGCGCGTGGCCGGCCGTCGCGACAACGCCTGCCAATCCGCACGCGAGCACGGCAATCGCCGAAAGCCTGTAGACCATCATCGTCACGTTCCCCCGTTTGCTGGGACGGATTGTAACAGAGGAAACCGGGCAGTTTCAGGGCAGGTGCGCAAGTCCGCCAAAATTTCTTGCAGCGAGATCGCCGCCGCCCTTGCCCAGCACCCGCAGCCCGCGCCCGGTCGCATCCTGGCTCCGCCCTTTCGGGATAGGCCGTCCTCAGAATGCGGCGGCGTCGAACCCGTCGGGCAGCACGCCGCGTGGGCGGATCGCGTCGTAGGGTCGCGACGGGAAGGTAGCGGCCGCTTCCCGGCGCGGCGCTGACCACCCCATCCCGCATGACGACCTGGCCGCGCAGGATCGTGGCAACCGGCCAGCCGGTCACCTGCCGCCCTTCATAGGGCGTGTAGTCGATCGCCTGCTGCATCAACGCGTTGGTGAGCGTCACCTGCTTCGCCGGGTCCCACAGCACCAGGTCGGCGTCGGCTCCCGGTGCAATCCGCCCCTTTGCGTGCAGGCCGAACAGCCAGGCAGGCTGCGTGGCGGTCAGCCGCACGAAGTCGCTGGGCGTGATGCGCCCGGCCGACACGCCCTCGCTCCACAGCAGCGGCAGGCGTGCGGCCAGGCCGGGAACGCCGTTGGGAATGGCGGTGAACGGCGCGTCCGCCCCGCCGGACCGCTTGCCGTGCGGTCCGTCATAGCTCCAGCCGCTATGGTCGGAGCTGACCACGGACAGCGTGCCCATCTGCATCGCTTGCCACAGCGCTTCCGTGGCCGCGGCGTTTCGCGGGGGCGGGCTGCACATGAACTTGGCGCCTTCGAAGCCGGGGCGGTCCATGTCGCCGGCCTGCAGGACGAGGTACTGCGGGCAGGTCTCGCCCCACACCTTCACGCCTCGGCGCTGCGCGCGGGCGATCTCCGCCGCGGCCTGCGGGCCGGACACGTGGAACACCTCGATGGGCTGGTCCACCAGCTCCGCCAACGCGATGGCGCGGTGCGTCGCTTCCCGCTCCACCACCTCCGGCCGCGACCATGCGTGGTACTTCGGTGCCGTGCGGCCGTCTGCCAGCAATGCGGCCGAGCGCCAGGCGATGGCATCGTAATTCTCGCAATGCACCGTCACCAGGCAGCCAAGCCGCCGTGCGGCCGACAACACGGCAAGGTATTGCCGATCGTCCAACCGCAGCGGATCGTAGGTCAGGAACACCTTGAGACTGCGGACGCCGCCGGCGACCAGTACCGGTAATTCGGACCGCACCACGGCGTCCGTGGGGTCGGTGATGATCTGGTGGAACGCGTAGTCCACCATCGCGCCCGCCGCAGCCCGGCGGTGGTATTCGGCCAAGGGCTGCAACACCCCGCCGCCCTTGAACTGGGTTGAAAAGGTGACGACGCTGGTGGTGCCGCCGGCCAAGGCCGCGGTGCTGCCGGTGGTGAAGCTTTCCTCGTCGGCGCCGCCGTCTTCCTGCAACTGCTCGATGTGACAGTGGCTGTCGACGCCGCCGGGCAGCACCAGCAGGCCGCCCGCGTCGATCGTGGGTCCGCCATCCAGGCGGTCGGCGATTGCGGCGACACGGCCGGCACGCACACCGATATCGGCAGCGAACTGGTCGCAGGCGGTCACAACGGTTCCGCCACGCACGATCAGGTCGAATTCCGGCATGGCGGCGCCTCCCATGGATGGACGAACCGGCAGCTAAGAAGGGCGCGGCGCGGCTGTCCAGCGGCGACGCGGCCGCCGTTGGCAGGCGCACCCCTGAACTGCCCCACACGGTACGGCCACCCGGCCTGCCGCGGACGTCGCGCGGGGATTGGCCGGTCCGCGCCGGCTGTGCGACCCTGCCGACGATGCGGTGCGGGCGTGCCCCTGCCGGGCTGAAGGAGTTGATCGCATGATTGAAGGTCCGGCTGAGGATACGAGATTGCTGCTGCCGGGCCTGGAGAGTTTCTACCGCCGGGTGGTGCCGTTGTCCTGGCCTATCGTCCGGCTGGCGGCGGGCTTTACCCTGTTCATGCATGGCCTGCCCAAGCTGCCGCTCGGGCCCACGCTGTATGCCGCCCGGCTCGCGCAACTCGGCCTGCCGAATAGCCTGGCGTTCGCCTGGGCCGACATCTTGATCGAGTTTGCCGGCGGCATCGCGATCATGCTCGGCTTGTTCACGCGGTTCTTTGCGGCCGCGGCCGCGATCGAGATGGCGTTCATCGCGGTGATGTACCTGCCGAACGGGTATTCCTGGCTCAACCGCGGCTACGAGTACGTCCTCATGTGGGGCCTGCTGTGCCTGGCGATCGCGCTTCGCGGCGGCGGCCCCTACTCGCTCGACAAGCGCATCGGCGTCCAACTGTAGCGGGAACGCATGCGCCCGGCAGGACTTGAACCCGCGACCAAGCCGTTATGAGCGGCCCGCTCTAACCAACTGAGCTACAGGCGCACACGCCGCCATTCCATGCCCCGGCGCACCCTGCCTTGGCAAGGTTTCGCCTCGCCAGTAGGGTCCGGCCAGTTTCGAACACCCCCGGGGAACACCATGGACGTCAGCAAGATCGCCATCGGCAACGCGCCGCCGCACGACATCAACGTCGTGATCGAGATCCCCCAGGGCTCCGCGGTGAAGTACGAGGTCGAGAAGGATAGCGGCGCCCTGTTCGTCGATCGCTTCCTGTTCACGCCGATGGCGTATCCGGCGGCCTATGGCTTCATTCCCGGCACGCTGGCGGATGACGGCGACCCGGCGGACGCGCTCGTGCTCACCCCGGCCGACGTCGTCCCCGGCGCCGTGATCCGCGCCCGCCCGATCGGCATGCTGCAGATGGAGGATGAAAGCGGGCAGGACGAGAAGATCATCTGCGTGCCGCACGACAAGATCCACCCTCTCTACAAGACCGTCCAAGCCATCGAGGATTTGCCGGAGATCACCCGCAAGGCGATCGAGCATTTCTTCACACGCTACAAGGATCTGGAGCCCGGCAAATGGGTGAAGGTCACCGGCTGGGCCGACAAGGCGGCGGCGGAGGCCGTGATCGTCAAGGCGATCGCAGCCGCGAGGTAACGCATGGTCCGGCGACAGCTCTGCCTCCAGGGCCTGGCCCTGCTGGCGGCGCTGGCCGCTTGCACGCTGCGCCAGCAACGGACCGTGGCGGAAGCGTGCTGGGCCGTGTCCGGCGACCCGGACGCTGCCGGTGCGGCCTTGCAGGATTGCCTGGATTTGCTGGCGCCGGGCGGAACGCTGGCCTTGCCGCCCCGCCGTTTCGTGCTCACACAGCCGCTGGTGCTGCGGCATCCCGTCACGCTGACGACCGCGGGGCCGGCCCGAAGCTGCATCGGGGACAGCACCGCATGCGCGACGCTCGTCTTGCGCCTGCCGGGCGGGTTCACGCAGCGCGCGATCACCGTGGCAGGCGCCGGCAGCCACCTGCACCATCTGGTGGTCGAGGGTGGCAAGGCCGACGCGGCACACGATGATGCGGCGTCCTGCAACGGGCCGGGCCGCCCGTCCATGGGGGGCATCGGCGTCAGCGCGCGCCTGGTGTCGATCACCGATGTCGTCGTGCGGGACGTCGCCTGCTACAGCGCCGTCGTGGTGGATGCCGCGGCGGACGGCTTCCGGTTCGAGAACAACGCCGTGCTGTCGAACGGCACGCATGACCGCCCGGCGATGTGGGCGGACGGGCTGACCGTGATCGACGGCACGGACGACGTCATCCGGCACAATCTGTTTCGCGACAACACGGACGTGCAGCTCGTGTTGGGAGGCTGCCTGCGCTGCACGGTGGCGGATAACCGGTTGGAGGAAACGGCATCGCCGGGCGCTGGTGCGTTTGCCGCCCTGCTGTTGCACGGCTGGCCGCACACTAGCGGCGACTATGCCGGCACGGTCGTCAGCGGCAACGTGATCGATTGCGGGCCGGACCGCCGCTGCGGCTTCGGCCTGGCCGTGGGAGGCCGGGCCTGGTACGCGTCCGCCACCTCGGGCGGCCTGGTCGCCAACAACAGCGTGGCGCGTGCGACGATCGGCATCAACGTGGATGGCCTGACCGGCCCGGTCACCATGCGGGACAACCAGGTGGCCCTGTCCGGCGGCCGGGTGGCGTCGCATTGCGGCGACTGGGCCGTGGGGGCGGTCAACGTCGCCCCCGACTCCCGCGCCTTCGTGGACGCCACCGCCGGGGCGGCGGTGGCGGCCGCCGACGTGAGCGGCCGCAGCTTCGCCGGCTGCATTCCCGGAACCTGACCGCTCAGCAGCTCGCGCAATCCGGCGGCACGCTGGCGTGGTTGGTGGCCGGGGCGCAGACCACCGCCGGGCCGTCCAGCCCGAACAGGGGGCGCAGCCGGATGCCCGCCCAGCTACCAGCCAACGCCAGCACCACCCAGGCCCAGCCGGACAGGTTTCCGGCAGCAATCGCGCTGAAATAGGCGCCGATGTTGCAGCCATTGGCCAGGCGCGCGCCGAACCCCATCGCCACGCCGCCGAGCACCGCCCCAGCCCAGGCCCGCGCGCCGCCGCCCCAACGCGGGCGGAACGCGCCGGCGAACGCCGCCGCCAGTGCGGCGCCGAGCAGGATCGCCGCGTCCATCATGGACGTCACGTCCAATGAGGTGGCGCGGTCCAGTTGCGTGTTGAAGCCCGCCCGGGTCCAATACGCCCAGCCATGCGCGTCCAGTCCGGCGGCGGTGAACAGCTTCGACCCCCAGAGGGCGAAGGCGGAGGTCTCACCCCACGGCTTGCCGGCCAGCACCAGCGTCGCCGCGTTCAGCACCGCCAGTGCAAGACCACCCGCGAGCAACAACCGCGACGTGGGCTGCTTGGCACCCCGCCCGGCGAGCAGCCAGATCCCGCCAAGCACCGCCAGTTGCAGCACGATCGCCGGGCCGAAGCCCACCAGCGCCTGGAGCGATGCCCCCGGTATCGCCGGCAGCGACCACCAGAACCCCATCGACCACGCACCCAGCGCCGAACCGAACACGAAACCCGCGACCGTCCCGACCAGCTTGCCGTTGCCGCCGCCCAGGGCGAACAACGTGCCGGACGCGCAGCCGCCGCCGATCTGCATGCCCGCGCCGAACAGCAGCGCACCGACGGCGAAGCCGATGCCGACCGGCGTCGCCTCGCCATGCATGGCCTGGCCGAACACCGTTCCCTGCGCCAGCATGGGCAGCATCAGCACGCTGGCCAGCGCCAGCATCGCGGCGTGGGCACGAAAGCCGGACGCGTCGCCCGACTGCACCAAAGCGCGGAACGCACCGGCGAAGCCGAAGCTCGTGCGCAGCAGCACGGCGCCGATGCCGGCACCCACCAGCACCAGGGCGGCAAACCGCCATTGGCCGCCGGGCTGCAGCCACACGGCGGCGGCGAGTGCCGCCAGGGCAAGGCTGCCCGCGGTCGCGACGCTGGCGTTCAGCCCAGGCGGGGTAAGGCGGATCGGCCGAAACGGCCGGTCGAGAATGGTGTCTGACACGAGGCGGCTCCCGAGCTTGCGGGCACCCACATGTTCCGGTGGTCCACCAACTGCAATCAACCCGCCATAGAAAAGGACAAGACCTCTGCCGCTTGCGGCTGGGGGAGATGGCCTTGCTGCAAATCGGGCCTGTGGCAGCAGGTCATTTCCGCGCCGTGGCCGTGGCCATCGGCAGCGGCAGCGCCGTGGTCGCCTTTACCCGCTCCATGCTCATGCGGCTGCTGACGTTCTTGGGAGTCACGGCGGCGATCAGGCGTTTGTAGAACGCGTCATAGGCGCGCAAATCCGTGGTCACCACGCGCAGCATGTAATCGACGTCGCCCGCCATGCGGTGGGCCTCCATCACTTCCGGCATGGCGGCCACGGCGGCGGCGAACCGCTCCAGCCAGGCGGGGGAATGGTCCCCTGCCTCGATGGCGACAAAGGTGGTCAGCCCGAGCCCGACCCGCTCCGGGTTCACCAGCGCCACCCGGCGTTCGATCACGCCATCGGCTTCCAGCCGTTGGATGCGCTTCCAGCACGGCGTGGCGGACAGGTTGACGCGTTCGGCCAGTTGGGCGATCGACAGCGTGCAATCCTCCTGCAACAGGGCCAGCAGGGTGCGGTCCGTCCGGTCCATGGCGCAGCCTTACCCCCGCAGGAACGGGTTGGTGGCGCGCTCCGCCCCGAGGGAGGAGCCGGGGCCGTGCCCGCACAGGAACACGATGTCGTCGCCCAGCGGCAGCAGCTTGGCCTGGATGGAGGTGATCAGGTCCTCGGCGTTGCCATACGGGAAATCCGTCCGCCCGACCGAGCCGCGGAACAGCACGTCCCCCACCAGCGCGAAGCGGGCCGCCCGGTTGACGAACACGAGGTGGCCCGGCGTGTGGCCCGGGCAATGAAGCACCTCGAACGTTTCGCCGCCGAGTTGCAGGGTGTCGCCTTCGCGCAGCCAGCGGTCCGGCGTGACCGGCCGGGCGTCCGGCAAGCCCATGGCCCGGCCTTGCTCGGCCAGCCCGTCCAGCAGGAAGCGGTCGCGCTCGTCCGGCCCTTCCACCGGTATGCCGCCCAGCGCCTGCTTCAGCTCCGCCGCGCCGGCGGCATGGTCGATGTGGCCGTGCGTCAAGGCGATGCGCTCGACCGTCACGCCCAGGCGCCCGATCTCCGCCAAGATGCGCGGCACCTCGCCGCCCGGGTCGATCACCGCGCCAATCATGGTGTCCTCGTCCCACAGCACGGAGCAGTTCTGCTGGAACGGCGTGACGGGAAGGACGGCGATCTTCATGGCGGCGGGTTCCTTGGCAATGGCGGGGCAGGGGGCGGGGACGTCCAGGCGAAGGTCAGCTCATGCTTGTTGTGCAGCAGGTGCATCAGCCGGCCGCCGGGGATGGCGGCGAACGCATCGGTGGCATCGTGGTCCGTGTCGCCTTGCAGCTTCACGCTGCACACGATGTGCCGCACCAGGCCGGACGCGATCCAGCGCTGCACCATCGCCAATAACGGCGCCGGGTAGGCGATGACGTCGCTGAACAGCCAGTCCACCGCGACCGGTTCCACGGCAAAGGCGCTGCCTTCAAGCCAGCGCACGCCGGGCATGGCGGCCACCCCCGGGTCCAGCGGGGCGCGGTCCACCGCTGTGACGCTCGCCCCCAGCCGCGCCAACGCCCAACTCCATCCGCCGGGGGAGGCGCCCAGATCCAGGCAGGTGTCGCCCGGCTGCGGCCACGCGCCCAGCCGGGTGCAGGCTTCCCACAGCTTGAGGTAGGCGCGGGAGGGTGGGCCGGCACGGTCCTCCACGAACGCCACGGCGCCGTTTGGGAACGGGCTGGTCTTGCTCGGGCTGGCCAGCAGCCGGTCCGGCGCCAGCAGCGTCCAGCCGCCGAGATGGGAGGTCGGCGGCGGTTCCGGAAACGCCAGCGGGCGCGCCCGCACCGGCGGCAGGCGCTCGGCGATCAGGGCGGAGCGGCGGTGGTGCCCGTGCGGATAGCCCGCCCAGTTGCGCTGGATGGCGCGCAGGGCATCCGCCGCCGCCTTGACGGAGGGCGCCGGCAGTTCGGCGGGCGCGGTCCAAACGTCCAGCGCCCAGGCGCTCGGCCGCGGCGGGTCGGGCGACAAGGCCAAGCGGCCGTGCCATCCCGTCAGCGCTACCCCGGCGCGCGCCAGCTCCGCCGCCAAAAGGGTTTCGAACCCTTCGGCGGCGAGGTAGGCGCTAGCGATCACGGCGCAGCGCCGAGGCGGCCAGCAGCAGCCAGCCAAGCATCAGCAGCAGGCCGCCAGCCGGCGCCACCGCGTTCAACGACACGCCGGACAGGCCGAACAAGTAGACCGCCGTGCAGAACAGCACCGTCCCCACGGCGAACGCCGCCGCCGCCCAATGCGCCAGCCCGCCGCGGTGCCGCGCCCACAGGCCGCAGGCGACCAGCGCCAAGGCGTGCCAGCCCTGGATCTGCACCCCGCTCTCCACCGCGCGCAGGGCCGCCGGTGGCAGGCCGGCCATCGCATGCGCGGCGGCCGCCGCCATCCCGACCGCGGCCGCGCCCAGCAGCCCGCCCAAGCCGATCCAAAGCCGAAACACCCTGCCAAATCCCTCCGCCGATGGTTCCGCCCGGCGCCGACCCGCGATACCATCTTCCCATGCCGCGCGGGGGAGACCTTTTTCCGGAGATCGGACCGTTCGAGACCGGCTACATGCCCGTCTCCGGCGGCCACGTCATGTATTGGGAGCAGGTCGGCCACCCGCGCGGCCAGCCGGTGCTGTTCCTGCACGGCGGCCCGGGCGCCGGCGCCGGCGCGGTGCATCGCCGCTTCTTCGACCCGGCGTTCTGGCGCGTGGTGATCTTCGACCAGCGCGGCGCCGGCCGTTCCCGCCCGCTTGGCAGCCTGGTCGCCAACACCACCGCCGACCTGGTGGGCGATATTGAGCAGTTGCGCCGCCATCTGGGCCTGGAGCAATGGCTGCTGTTCGGCGGCTCCTGGGGATCGACGCTGGCGCTGGCCTACGCGCAGGCGCACCCGCAACGCGTGGCCGGGCTGGTGCTGCGCGGCGTGTTCCTGGGCCGGCGGGTGGAGGTCGACTGGTTTCTGCACGGCCTGGCCGCGATCTTTCCTGACGCCCATGCCCAATTCGTGCAGTATCTGCCGGAGCATGAACGCGGCGACGTGCTGCAATCCTACCTGCGGCGCTTGAACCACCCGGACCCGGCGATCCACATGTCCGCCGCGCGCGCCTGGTCGGTGTACGAGGGCTCGTGCTCCACCCTGCTGCCCAGCCCGGACACGGTCGCCTCCTTCGCGCAGGACCGCACGGCGCTGGGCCTGGCCCGGATCGAGGCGCATTACTTCGCCCACGACCTGTTCCTGCCGCCGGCCGGGCTGTTGGGGCACATGGACCGCATCGGCCACCTGCCGGCGGAGATCGTCCAGGGGCGCTACGACATGGTGTGCCCGCCACGCACCGCGTTCGAACTGGCGGCAGCCTGGCCGGCCGCACGGCTGACGGTTATCCCGGACGCCGGGCATTCCGCGCTGGAGCCAGGCATCCGCCGGTCGCTGGTTGCGGCGGTGGAGCGGTTCCGCCATGCGCGATGATCGTGAACCGTTGATGAACGATTAGGCGCGAGGGGCGTTGGGCAGGCATATCCGCGCTTAAAAGGAGTGTTTTGCCCATGATCCGTTCCGCTCGCTGGCTGTTCACCGCCGCGCTGCTGCCGCTTGCCGCCTGCGCCAACAACATGACCCCGCCGATGGCCGCAACCCCGCCCGCACCGCCGGCGCTGGCCGCAGCCGATCAGGCTTTCGTGAACATGGCAGCTGGCAGCGACGCCGCCGAGGTGTCCGAAGGCCAAGTGGCCGCCACCAAGGCGCGCAGCGCCCGCGTGAAGGCTTTCGCCACGAACATGGTGAACGCCCACACGCAGACCACGCAGCAGCTGATGACCATTGCGCAAAGCAAGGGCGTGACGCCGGATGCCACCCCGGCGCCGATGGCGCAGGACCAGATGGCGCCGTTGAATGCGGCCCGTCCGGCAGCGTTCGACCGCCTGTACCTGCACAACCAGGTGGTCGACCACATGGCCGCGGTGAAGATCTACCAGGATGAGATCGCCAACGGCCAGGACCCCGACCTGAAGGCGTATGCCACGTCCACGCTGCCGATCATCCAGCAGCACCTGAAGATGGCCCGGCAGCTCGGCGGCCGCGCCTGATCGCCGAGCGATACCGCATCGTCGATGGCTATCACGGGGCAGGAGCGATCCTGCCCCGTTTGCTGCCGGGATCAGGCGCGCTGGAGATGCTGCTGGATCGCGCTAGTCAACCGGGTGATCCGGCCGCTCAGCGCCTTGATCTCCACGGCGACCGCACCGAAGACCCGGCCGTTCTCCCCGCTCCGGGCGGCCTCGATTGTCGCGTTCAGCGCGATTATCCGCACGTTAGCGTTGATTCGCGCCAGATCGTCAGCCAACCGCGCCACCGTGTCGGCAGAGGTTTCCAAGGCCGCGACCGTCCGGCGGGTGGTTAATCCGACATCCCGCTCCCCTTCCGCCAGCGCGCTCAATTCGGCCGCGAAATCCCCAACCAGTTGGTTCATGCATTCGAGGAGATCGGACGCGACGTAGTCGGCGAGGCCGGACAGCCGGTCGTATTCCTGGCCACCCTCTGCCATCACGCTGATCAGCGCCGTCGCCGTTCCGCCGAACCGCTCCACGCAGGCGTCGAAACCGACCCGCCGGCTGGCCATGAACGCCGTCAGCATCGGTGACAGGCTGGGGGACACGCCGATATCGGCATGGTCCGTCGTCATGCCCCGCACGATGCGCTGCCATTCCCCAAGCGTCGCGGACGCAGCAGCCAGGCGCGCCTTGCGTTCCGGCAGTTCGCTGTGGTGCGCGAGCAGCAGGAACATGGTGATGCGGTGCGGGAACAAGCGAAGCCGTCCGGCATCGTTGATCAAACGACCCAGCAAGGTCTTCCAATCCGCAACGACGATCAGGTCCGAGCCGGTTTCGCTGTCATCCCGAGAGGCAGTGATCTTCGAAACCGGCTGACGAAGATGTCCGTCTGCCGCCATCCTGTTCTATACCCTCCTGACCGGCGAGCCCGACACATAAGGGTTGGTCCGTTTTGCCGGCAAGTTAAGGCGGCGGCATGACGCGGCGCGGAGGACCATCATGAAGGTTGGCGTGATCGGGCTGGGATCGATGGGCATGGGCGCCGCGCTCAGCCTGGCACGGGCCGGCCTCACCGTGGCCGGCTGCGACACCCGGCAGGAGGTGTGGGCGGAACTGGAACAGGCCGGCGGACAATGCGTCGCCACGCCTGCCGAGTTGGGTGCCTGCGATGCCGTCATCGTGCTCGTAGTCAACGCGGTTCAGGCGGAGGCCGTGTTGTTCGGCCCCGAAGGTTGCATCGACGCGCTGGCACCTGAGGCGGTCGTGCTGTGTTGCACCACCGTGGCACCCGTGGCGGCACGGCTGCTGGCGGAGCGTGTCGTCGCCACCGGGCGGCTGGCCTTGGATGCACCGGTGTCGGGCGGGGCAGGCGCGGCCCGAAACGGCACGATGACGGTGATGGCGGCCGGGGCGGAGGCTGCCTTCGCCGCCGCGGAACCCGTGCTCGCCGCCGTCGCAGGCAAGGTGTGGCGGCTGGGCGAGGTGCCCGGCGTCGGCAGCACCGTGAAGATGGTCAACCAGCTGCTCGCGGGCGTGCACATTGCCGCGGCGGCGGAGGCGATGGCCCTGGGCATCCGTGCCGGGGCCGACCCGCAGGCGCTGTACGACGTCATCTCCACCTCGGCCGGCAATTCCTGGATGTGGCAGAACCGCATGCCCCACGTGCTGGCGGGCGACGACACGCCGCTATCCGCCGTCAACATCTTCGTCAAGGATTTGGGCATCGTGCTGGACCAGGCCCGCGCGTTGACCTTTCCGCTGCCGATGGCGTCGGCGGCGCACCAGCTTTTCCTCGGTGCCGCCGCATCGGGGCATGGTGGCCGCGACGACGCGTTCGTCATCCGCGTTTGGCAGGCGCTGACCGGGATCGAGCTGCCGGGCGAGGCGAACGACGAGGCCTGACGCCGCCGCACGGTTGGTTTGCCGCCGGGGAGCCGTCCGCCTACTGTGCGGGCACCATACGCGGGGAACCAACCATGCATCCGGATACCATGGCAGTCCATGCCGGCTGGCGGCGCGATCCGAGCACCGGGGCGGTTGCGGTGCCGATCTACCAGACCACCGCCTTCCAATTCGACAGTTCGGAGCACGCGTCCAACCTGTTCGCGCTGAAAGAACTGGGCAACATCTACACCCGCATCATGAACCCGACCGCGGACGCGCTGGAAAAGCGCGTGACGGCGCTGGAAGGCGGGGCGGCGGCGCTGGCGGTAGCGTCCGGCCAGGCCGCCAGCGCGCTGGCGGTGCAGAACCTCGCCAAGGCCGGCGACAACATCGTTTCCTCCACCGATTTGTATGGCGGCACCTGGAACCTGTTCGCCAACACGCTGCGCGACGGCGGGATCGAGGTCCGCTTCGTTGACCCGGCGGATCCGCAAGCCTTTGTCCGCGCCACGGACGAGCGCACGCGCGCCTGGTACGCCGAAACGCTGCCCAACCCCAAGCTGCGCGTGTTCCCCATCGCCGAGGTGGCGGCGCTTGGCCGGCCGCTGGGTATCCCGCTGATCATGGACAACACGGCGGCGCCCATGCTGGTCCGCCCGTTCGACCATGGCGCCGCGGTGATCGTGTATTCCGCCACCAAGTATTTGGGCGGCCACGGCACTGCCATCGCCGGCCTGATCGTCGATGGCGGCACGTTCGATTGGGGCGGCCACGGCACGCGCCAGCCGGCCCTGAACACGCCGGACCCGTCCTATCACGGCGCCGTTTGGAGCGAGGCGGCCAAGCCGCTCGGCCCGATCGCCTATATCCTCAAGGCGCGGGTGACGCTGCTGCGCGACCTCGGCCCGGCGATCAGCCCGTTCAACGCCTTTCTGGTGCTGCAAGGCATGGAAACGCTGCCGCTGCGCATGAAGCGGCACAGCGAAACCACGCGGATCGTCGCCGACTGGCTGGCCAAGCGGCCTGAGGTGGCGCGGGTGATCCACCCGGCCCATTACCAGGGCCGCGACGCCGAACTGGCGCGGCAGTACCTGCCCCATGGCATGGGCGGGCTGCTGGGGTTTGAGCTGCATGGCGGGGTGCAGGCCGGCCGCCGCTTCATCGACGGGCTGCAACTGTTCTACCACGTCGCCAATATCGGCGACGCCCGCTCCCTGGCGATCCACCCGGCCAGCACCACGCACTCGCAACTGGACGACGAGGACCAGATGAAGAGCGGCGTGTCGCCGGGCTATGTCCGGTTGTCGATCGGGCTGGAACATCCGGACGACCTGCTGGAAGACCTGGACCGCGCCTTAGAGGCGTCCGCGCTGAAGGTGGCGGCGGAGTAGGCATCGGGCCTCCCTCTCCTTCTGGAATAGGGCCGGGGTGAGGGCCGTTTCGCACGACCGAGCGGCGGGTCGCACCCTCACCCAACCCTCCCCAGGAGGAGAGGGCTTTTTGGAGTGTGCTGCGACGGCGAACATGACCGTGTCCCTGCAAACCGTGACGGAGGACGAGGCCGACAGCCGGCTCGACCGTTTCCTACGCCGGCGTTATCCGGCCCTGACGCAGGGGGCGTTGCAGAAGCTGTGCCGCACCGGCCAGGTCAGGGTGGATGGTCACCGGGTGGAGGCGTCCGCCCGCCTGCTGCCCGGCCAGGCGGTGCGGGTGCCGCCGATGCCGGCCGCGCCGCCGCCGCGGGAGCCTACGCCACCTCGGCCGCCGACGTGAAGGAGATGGAGCGCCTGGTGCTCCATCGCGACGACCAGTTGATCGTGCTGAACAAGCCGTCCGGCCTGGCAAGCCAGGGCGGTCCCGGCATCACCCGGCACCTGGACGGGCTGCTGGACGCGTTGCGTGACGGGGGTGAGCGGCCGCGCCTGGTGCATCGGCTGGACCGCGACACCTCCGGCGCCATCGTGCTGGCCCGCACCGCCGGCGTGGCGGCCAAGCTAGCGGCGGCGTTCCGCACGCGGGCGGTGGAGAAAACCTATTGGGCGGTGGTCAGCGGCCAGCCCAACCCCGAGGAAGGGCAGATCGACCAGCCGCTCAAGCGCGTATCCGGCGCGTTCGGGGAGCGCACCGTCGCCACCGACCGCAAGGACAAGGAAGGCCAGCGCGCCTACACCAACTATCGCGTGCTGGACGCCGCCGGGCGCAAGCTGGCTTGGCTGGAGCTGCAACCGCTGACCGGCCGCACCCACCAGCTTCGCGTGCATTGCGTCAGCCTCGGCACGCCCATCGTCGGGGACGCGAAATATGCCGAGCCGCGGGACAACGGCTCGGGCGGCAGCTTCGTGGAAGGGCTGGCGGACCGGCTGCATTTGCATGCGCGGGCGCTGCTGATTCCGCATCCGGCTGGCGGCACGCTGGAGGTCACCGCACCCTTGCCGCCGCACATGCGCGACAGCTTCGCGACGCTGGGCTTTTCCGTTCCGTCGGCTCCGGCGGTGACGCGGCTGGTGCACGGTCCTAGATAGGGGCGGTTGAACCAGGGGTGCCTATGGCGAAACGCTGGGTGTATGCGGCGATTGCGGTGCCGGTCGTCCTGGTCGCGGCCGGCGCGGTGGTGGCGCTGTCGTTCGACCCGAACAGCCAGAAGCAGCGGCTGGTCGACGCCG
This sequence comes from Acetobacteraceae bacterium, assembly GCA_965199555.1. Classification (GTDB taxonomy): domain Bacteria; phylum Pseudomonadota; class Alphaproteobacteria; order Acetobacterales; family Acetobacteraceae; genus LMUY01. Next base: position 85,119 of record CBDASJ010000010.1, read on the forward strand.
TGCGGCGCGCCACCGGGCGGGAGCTGACCTTGGCGGGGCCGATCCGCCTGGGCTGGTCCTTCACGCCGTCCCTGGAAGCGGAGGACGTGTCCTTTGCCAACATGCCGGGGGGCAGCCGTCCCGCCATGGCCACGGCGGCCCGGATGGAAGCGCGGCTACGGCTGTGGCCGCTGCTGTCCCGCCGGGTCGAGTTGGCCGAAGTCACCTTGGTGCGGCCGGACATCCTGATCGAAACGGATGCCTCGGGCCGTGGCAACTGGCAGTTCGACCGCCCCGCGTCTCCCTCCGTCGATGGCGGCGGGGCGGCATCGACGGGCACCCGCACGACCACGGTGGTGGACAGCCTGCGGATCGAGGCTGGGCGAGTGACCTGGCACGATGGCCGGACGGGCCGCACCCTGGTCGCCGACGTGCCGCGGGCGACGGTGCAGGGGGGTGACCAGCCGCTGCATCTGGTGGCCGCGGCGCAGGTGGCGGGAACCGAGGGGACGCTGGACGCCACGCTGGGCACCGCGGCGCAGTTGACCGCGCGCGAGCCGGGCTCGTGGCCGCTGACGCTCGCCGCCCGGCTGGGTGATGCGTCGCTGGCCGTGACGGGAACCGCCGACCCGGCCGGGCACAGCCTGTCCGGCCAGGTCCAGGTGAGTGTGCCGGACCTGGCCCGCTTGGGCACGCTGCTGCAATATCCGGCCTGGCCGCCGCTGCATGATGTGCGGTTCGCCGCCACCCTGCCGCCCGGCGGCGGATGGCCGCAGGATATGACGCTCCAGCTTGGCGCGGCCGATCTGGGTCGCGTGGTGCCGGGCGCTTCGCTGGGCAAGTTGTCGCTGTTCTGGCCGGCCGGGCAGCCGGCGCGGCTGGACGCGGAAGGGAGCGGTGGCCGGCGCACCCTGGCACGTGAGCAGCGGCGTGGTGCCGACCGGCGCAGGGGCGGCGTTGCGCGGGTTGACCGTGTCGTCCGCACTGGGCGACCTGGCCGGCGACGTGGCGGTCACCGGGTCGCCACGCCCGGCCTTGCGCGGCACGCTGGTGTCCAACCGGATGGATTTCGACGCGATCCCGCGGATGCCGCGCCCTGCTGCAACCCCGCCCAGCCCGGGGCCGGCCGCGGCGGGCGCCAGCCCTGCTGGTGCTTCGGACGCTCCGCTGCCTTGGGGCGCATTGCGGCAGGCGGACGCGGACCTCCAACTCACCGTCGGCACGGTGCATGCCGGCGGCGCCGACTACCGCGACGTTCCTGGTCCACCTCACCAACCAGGACGGCGTGCTGCGCGTCGACCCGGGGTCGGTGCAGGCGCCGGAAGGGAGGGTGGCGTTTTCCGCCAGCGCCGACGCCCGCCAGGCCGCGCCGCCGGTGGCGCTGGCCCTGCGCTCGGGCGCTTTCGCCATCGATCCGCTGCTGGAGGCGTTCGGCCTGCCCGGCGGCTCGGAAGGCATGGCGGATGTAGACGTGGCCCTGCATGCCGCCGGCC
>CBDASJ010000011.1:0-34749 GCA_965199555.1 Acetobacteraceae bacterium
CCGCCGAAACGGCGCACGCGAAGGTTGGCCTGCTCGGCATGGCCCACGAACCCCTCCAGCAGGCATAGGCGCGAGCACACTTCGCCGATCCGCGCGGATGCCTCGTCGGTCAGCACGCGCTGGTAGGTGCATGTCTTCAGGAACTTGCCCACCCAAAGGCCGCCGGTGTAGCGGGCGGCCTTCTTGGTCGGCAGGGTGTGGTTCGTGCCGATCACCTTGTCGCCGAAGCTGACATTGGTGCGGGTGCCCAGGAACAGCGCACCGTAGTTCGTCATGTTGGCCAGGAAGTAGTCGGGGTCGCGCGTCATGACCTGCACGTGCTCGGACGCGATGCGGTCGGCTTCCGCCACCATCTCCTCCTGGCTGTCGCACACGATGACCTCGCCGTAATCCTCCCACGCCTTGGCGGCAACCGCCGCGGTCGGCAGGATGGTGAGCAGGCGCTCGATCTCCGCCATGGTTTGGCGCGCCAGCTTCTCGCTGTCGGTCAGCAGCACCGCCGGGGAGTTGGGGCCGTGTTCCGCCTGGCCCAGCAGGTCGGTGGCGCACATCTCCGCATCGACGCTGTCATCGGCGATCACCAGCGTCTCGGTCGGGCCGGCGAACAGATCGATGCCGACGCGGCCGAACAACTGGCGCTTGGCTTCGGCGACGTAGGCGTTGCCGGGGCCGACCAGCATGTCGACCCCCGCGATGCTTTCGGTGCCCAGCGCCATCGCGGCCACCGCCTGCACGCCGCCCAGGCACAGGATCTCGTCCGCACCGGCCAGATGCTGCGCGGCCACGATCGCGGGCGCCGGGCGTCCACCGAACGGCGGCGCGCAGGTGATGACGCGCTGCACGCCGGCGACCCGGGCGGTGACCACGGACATATGGGCGGAGGCCAGCAGCGGATACTTGCCGCCGGGCACGTAGCAGCCGACCGAGTTGATCGGGATGTTCTTATGGCCGAGCACGATACCGGGCAGCGTTTCCACCTCGATATCGCGCATCGACTCACGCTGGTGCTGGGCGAAGTTGCGCACCTGCGCCTGGGCGAACTTGATGTCCTCGATCGCGCGCGCCGGCAGCTCCGCCAGGCAGTCGCGGACTTCCTTGTCGGTCAAGCGGAAATCGCTGCGGTCCAGCCCGTCGAAGCGTATGGACAGCTCGCGCACCGCCGCGTCGCCGCGCTCCCGCACGTCGGCCAGGATCGTTTCGACCACCGTGCGGACCTGCTTGTCGTCGGCCGCCGCGGTGTCCGGGTTGCGGCCGTGCTTCAGAAATCGTGCCATGAGTCTCTCCTGCCGGACGTGCCGGCGTTCAAACGATGCGTTGTCAGGCCTGCACGCCCCACCGGCCAATGGTGCGGCGCTCGATCGTGCGGAACACCAGGTTCTCCACCGCCAGGCCGATGGCGATCACCGTCAGCAGGCCGGCGAACACGGCGGGAATGTCCAGCACGTTGCGGTTCTCGAAGATGAACCATCCCAACCCGCCCTGGCCGGACGACACGCCGAACACCAGTTCGGCGGCGATCAGGGTGCGCCAGGCGAAGGCCCAGCCGATCTTCAGCCCGGTGAGGATGGACGGGAACGCCGCCGGGATCAGGATCGCGAACACGTAACGCAGGCCGCGCAGCCCGTAATTGCGCCCGACCATGCGCTGCGTCTGCGACACGCCGAGGAAGCCGGCATGCGTGTTCAGCGCCACCGCCCACAACACCGAATGCGTCAGCACGAACACCAGGCTGCCGACGCCGAGCCCGAACCAGATCAGCGCAAGCGGCAGCAGCGCGATCGCCGGCAGTGGGTTGAACATGGCCGTCAGCGTCTCGAGGATGTCCGTGCCGACCCGCGTGTTGATCGCCACGATCGTCAGGATGGCGGCGAGCAGAACGCCACAGCCGTACCCCATCAGCAGCACGCGCAAGGAGGTCCATGTCCGCGCCAGCAGGCTGCCGTCGCGAAGGTGATCCACCATCGCGGCCAGCGTGTCGCTCAACGTGGGGAACAGCAGCGGATTGTCCAATGCCCGCCCATAAACCTCCCAGAGCACGGCCAGCAGCACGATGATGACCGTCTTGCGGAGGGTGGCGCTGTCCCATAGGCGACGCCAAAGCGTCACCGGCCGGCTGACCTCCGGCACCGCGGCGCTGGAAGGCGCGTAGATCACGACCCGCGGTTCAACCACCGGCGGCCACCGCGTTCGGCTCGGCAGCCGGCGTGAACAGGAGGTCGTGGATGCGCTGCTCCAGCAGCACGGCGGCTTCCGGCGTGGCGTGGGCGACATCCTCCACATCCGCCTTGACCTGGCCGGGATGCGGTGAAAGCAGCAGGATGCGGGAGCCGATCTTGATGGCCTCGCCGATCGAATGGGTGACGAACAGCACGGTGAAGCGCGTGTCGTCCCACAGCCGCAGCAGCTCGTCCTGCATCTGGCGCCGGGTCAGCGCGTCCAACGCCGCGAAGGGCTCGTCCATCAGCAGGATGTCCGGCTCCATGGCCATGCCGCGGGCGATCGCCACACGCTGCTTCATGCCGCCCGACAGGGTATGCGGATGGCTGTGCGCGACCCGGCCCAGCTTCACCTTCTCGATATACTGCATCGCCTTCTCGGTCGCGGCGCGCGCGCCCATCCGTCGCGCCACCCGCAGCGGAAAGGCCACGTTCTCCAGCACCGTCTTCCACGGCAGCAACTGGTCGAACTCCTGGAACACCATCATTCGGTCCGCCCCGGCGCCGCGCACCGGGCGGCCCTTGATGCGGATGGCGCCCTCGTCCGGCTTGATGTAGCCGCCGACCGCCTTCAGCAGCGTCGACTTGCCGCAGCCCGAGGGGCCGAGCAGCACGTAGCGGTCGCCCTGCCCAACATGAAAGCTGACGCGATGCGTGGCCGTCACCACCGTGCGGTCGGTGCGATACCGCAGCGTGCAGTTATCGACCTCCAGCAGCGGCGGGGTTTCAGTTGCCATGGAGGTCCTGCGCGACTGGCAGGAAGTAGTCGGTCCAGGTCTTCGGCATCGTCTTCAGCAGCCCGACTTCGTGCATGTGCTGGGCGAAGCGCATGGTGCCCTGCGGCTGGGTGCTGAAATCCATCATGCCCGGCTGCTTCAGCATGGCCATCAGATCCTCCTGGGAGGTTGGGTCCTTCGACGCCTGGCGGTAGGTGGCGACCGCTTCCGCGGTATGGGCCTGCAGATACGCCAGGGCGTCCGCCGACGCCTCCTTCACCGCCTGCACCAGCTTAGGATTCGCTTCAGCGAAGCGGGTCGTCGTGAACATCACCGCGACGGTCAGCGGCGTGCCCATGATCTGCTGCGAATCCGTCACGACGTGGGCGCCGGGCACGCGGCGCAGTTCCTCGAACACGAAGGGCGGCGCGGAGAAGTGGCTGGTGATCTCGCCATGCGGGTCCAGCATCGCAGCGGTCGCGTCCGGATGACCAAGCTGCACCGTGTTGGTGTCGAGCTTGGCGCCCTGGCCGGCGCCGAACACTTCCTCGCACGCGATCTGCAGCAGGATGGCCTGGGTGGAAATGCGCACCGTCGGTAGGGCGATCTTGTCCTGCGGCGTGTAGTCGCGCAGCGTCTTGATGGCGGGGTTGCGGGTGATGAGGATCAGCGGCTCGGCCGAGGTGGCGACGATGCCCTTCACCCCGCCATGCGTGCGATCCCACAACAGCAGCATGTTGCCGACGCCGGTGTTCACCACGTCGATCGAGTTCGACAGCAAGGCGTCGGTCGCGTTGCCGCCACCGTTGAAGTTCACCCACTCGACCTTGAGGTTCGGCACGCCGAGTGCCGCGGCCCGGGCCTCGATCAGGTGGTTCGCTTCCATGATGTAGGTCGGCATGTAGATGATGCTGGGCTGGCGGGTGATCTTGATCTCGGCCTTTTCCTGCGCCTGCGCCGCCGACGCGAACAGCACGCCGACTGCCAGGCACAAACCCCAGAACTGCTTCCGCATCATCGTCCCCTCCGGATACGCCGACGTTGCGGCGCATGCGCCTTGTGGTCAGGCTGGGCCTGAATACGCATTCCGGCGGATGCTAGCGCGGAGTTTGGCAGGAGGCAAACCAAACCGGCTTGTTGAGTCAGAGATAGCCCTTCCCTTGGCTAAATCGTGCTCCCGGCTGGACTTCCCCGGCGCAGGCGGTCCAGAATGCGTATTCAGAAATGGGGCGCACCGACCCCGTGGGGCAGGGACGTCATGACCACCATCGTGCTAACCGAGGCGATCGACCAGGCGGGCATCGACCTGCTCACGGCGCGGCCCGAAATTCGTCTTGTCATGGCCGCGCCCGGTGAGCCGGCGTTCGAGGCCGCGTTGCCGGAGGCCGTGGCGATCGGCGTGCGCGTCGCCCGGCTCGACCGCGCCCTGCTGTCGCGCGCTCCGCTTCTGCGCGTCGCTGCCAAGCACGGGGTAGGCTTCGACAATATCGACGTGGGCTACCTCGCCGGGCGGGGCATTCCCGTCACCATTACCGCCGACGCCAACAGCGTTTCGGTGGCCGAGCACACGATGAGCCTGATGCTGGCCGCCGCGAAACAGCTTCGCGCCTACGACAACGCGGTGCGGCAGGGTGATTGGGAATTCCGCAAGTCGGCGCGCGCGGTTGAGCTAGCGGGGCGCCGGGCGCTGGTGGTCGGCTTCGGCCGCATCGGACGGCGCGTGGCCGCGCTATGCCGGGCGTTTGGCCTACACGTGCTGGTGCATGACAGCGCGGCCGCCGCCCTCGAACAGGCCGCCGACGCGGGGTATGCCTGCGTGGCCGACCTGGACGCCGGGCTGGCGCAGGCCGACGTGCTGACGTTGCACATCCCGCTCACCCCCCGCAGCGCCATGCTGATCGACGGCCGCCGCCTGGGCCGCCTCCCGCGGGGCGCGATCGTGGTGAACTGTGCCCGCGGCGGCATCCTGGACGAGGACGCGCTGGCGCAGGCCTTGACCGACGGCGCCGTCGGGGCGGCCGCGCTGGACGTGTTTGGGGAAGAGCCCATCGTCCACGATCACAAGTTGGCCCGCTTCGACAACGTCGTGCTGACGCCGCACAGCGCGGCGACCACGCGGGAAGGCGCGCGCGCCATGGCGGTGGCAATGGCGCAGAACATCCTGGACGGCATCGACGGCCGGCCCGACCCATCCTGCATCGTCGATCCGGCGGCCGCTGCATGAGCGCCCGCTCAGGGCCGGCAGACCGTGTCGCGCCAGACGATCTCGGGTGCGACGCGGATCGTCACCTGCGGCCCGGCATCGGCACCGGCCCGTTCGGTCAGCACCCGGACGGCGTGGCGGACCATCGCACCGGTATCCTGCCGGATCGTCGTCAGGCGGTAGTTCGGCCAGGTCGCGGGGGCGATGTCGTCGAACCCCAGCACGGAGATGGTTTGCCCCGGCACCAGCCCGGCCTGCCGCGCCGCGTCCAGCGCGCCGAGGGCGATGATGTCGTTGGCGCAGAACACGCCTTCCGGCGGCCCGCCCGCCGCTGCGATCACCCGCGCCATGGCGGCGAACCCGGCCTCGTGCGTGTAGGCGCCGGGCTCGATCGCGGGCGGCGGCAGGCCAAGTTCGCCGCACCGTTCGGTGAAGCCGAGCAGGCGTTCCGTGTTGGTGGAAGTGTCCGCGGTGCCCGCCAGGAACGCCAGGCGGCGGTGCCCGGCCTGTGCCAGCACGTCCGCGGCCAGCCGCCCGCCGATGCGGTTCTCGCAGCACACGGACGACACCTCGGCATCCTGGCTGACGCGGTTGAACAACACCACCGGCGTGCCCAGGGCGGCGCAGTTGCGCGCCATGGCCGAGGACAGGGTGGCGGACGCGATCACCACCCCGTCCACCTGGTACTGCAACAGCTCCGGCAGCAGGTCGTCCACCGTTTCGCCATCGCGCACGGTGAACAGCAGAACCTGGCGCCCGGTGCGGCGCAGCACGTCGCTGAACACTTCCAGCACCTGCGGGTAGAACGGGTTGCGCATGTTGCCGATGACGATGCCGATCATGCCCGATCGCTGCGAGGCCAGGCTGCGGGCAATGGCGTTGGGCCGATAGCCGAGCGCCACCGCAGCCGCCAGCACCTTGTCCCGCATGGGGCCGGCGATGCGCGAGCCGGGGGCGAACACCCGCGACACCGTCGCCTGGGACACGCCGGCCGCCCGCGCGACATCGACCGAAGTGACGGATCGGACAACACGGCCCGCCGCATCCGTGCCGGCGGGACTCTGGGTCAGGGTGGCGTCGCGCTTCATGGCGGCCTCTGGCGCGCCTTTCTGGCCGGATCGTCAAGCCGGATCGAACGGAGCAGGGCAGCATGACCACTCGCCGACACATCCTTTCCCTTGCGGCGGCGGCGATGCCGCTGGGCCTGGCCCGACGGGCCGCGGCGCAGGCGGTACCGACGGTGCGGATCGCGCGCATCCAGGGCATCAACTTCCTGCCGACCTACCTGATGCAGCGGCGCAACCTGGTGGAGCAGCAGGCGGCGCGGCTTGGCATTCCGAACGCCCGCGTGGAGTGGGTCGACTTCGCCGGCGGCGGCAACGCCACGGACGCCATGCTCGCGGGCGCGGTGGATGTGGTGAGCGCCGGGCCGGGCAACATGCTGCTGTTGTGGGATCGCACGCGCGGCCAGGTGAAGGGGATCGTGTCGCACTCGGCTTTGCCGGCGACGCTGGTCACCCGCGACCCGCACCTGCACACGATCGGCGATTACGGGCCGACGGACCGGATCGCGGTGCCCACCGTGCTCGTCTCGACCCAGGCCATCCTGCTGCAGATGGCGGCGGCCAAGGCGTATGGCGCCGACCAATGGCGCCGCTTGAACGCCAACGCCGTGCAGCTTGGCCATGGTGACGCCTACGCCGCGATGCTCAACCCGCAGCACGAGGTGCGCAGCCATTTCGCGTCGCCACCTTTCATCACGCGTGAGCTCGCCAACGTGCCCGGCGCGCATGTGGTGACAAGCTCGCTCGACATCCTGGGCTCGCCGCTCTCGACCGCGATCCTGTTCACCACGACGAAGTATGCCGAGCAGCAGGCGGCCTTGATTGAGGCGGTGTCCGCGGCGTCCGCCGACGCCATCAACGCGATCGGTTCGGAGCCGGAGCAGGCCGCGCAGGACTACCTCGCGATCTCGCACGACTCGATCCCGCCGGCCGAACTGGTCGCGCTGCTGCGGCAGCCGGACATGGTGTTCGACGTGAAGCCGGAGGGCACGTTGCTGTTTGCCGGCTTCCTCAACCAGATCGGCCTGCTGCGAACCGCGCCCCGGTCGTGGACCGATTACTTCCTGCCCGGGGCTGCCGCGCTGGGCGGCAACTGACCCGCCACATCCACAAGGACAATCCCATGCCCATACCCCAACGCGGCCTGAAGCAGCACCTTGCCGCCGGCGGCAAGGCCATCAACGGCTGGTGCTCCATGCCGTCCACCGTCACCGCGGAGATCGTGGCGCGTGCCGGCTACGACACCGTGTCGATCGACCTGCAACACGGGCTGATCGACTACCAGATGGCGTTGTCCATGCTGCAGGCGGTGGACGGGCTGGGCATGCCGACGCTTTGCCGGGTGCCGTGGAACGAGCCGGGCATCATCATGAAGGCGCTGGACGCCGGGTTCACCGGCATCATCTGCCCGATGATCAACACCCGGGAGGAAGCAGAGCGCTTTGCCGCGTCCTGCCGCTATGCCCCGGTTGGGGCGCGGTCGTTCGGCCCCACCCGGGCCATCCAGGTCCACGGTAGCGACTATGCCCGCACGGCGAACGAATTCATCACCAGCTTCGCGATGATCGAAACCGCACAGGCGATGGACAACCTGGACGCAATCCTGGCGGTGGACGGCATCGACGCCGTGTATATCGGTCCGTCGGACCTGAGCCTGTCGCTCGGCTTCGCGCCGACCCTGTTGCCGGAGCCTGCCGTGCGGCAGGCCATCGACACCATCCGCGACAAGACGGTGGCGGCCGGGAAGCTGGCCGGCATCCATTGCGGCTCGCCCGACATGGTGCGCGAGATGCTGGCGGCGGGCTTCCATTTGGCGACATTGCTGACGGACGCGCGCATGTTCACGAACACGATGGTGGCGGCGCTGGCCGAAGCCCGCCAAGTGCAGCCGTCGCTTGTCAAAGGATCCTACTAAGCCATGGCGGACACCGAGCACGGCCGCGCGGTCATCCGCCAGCTCGCTTGGCGGCTGATCCCGATCCTGGGGCTGTGCTATTTCGCCGCATTCCTCGATCGCGTGAACATCGGGTTCGCCGCCCTGACCATGTCGAGCGACCTGCGCCTGACACCGGCGGCCTTCGGGTTCGGCGCCGGCATCTTCTTCCTCGGCTACATCGTGTTCGAGGTGCCGAGCAACATCGTCATGGGACGCGTGGGCGCGCGGCTGTGGATCGCCCGCATCATGATCACCTGGGGCATCCTGTCCGCGCTGACGGCGTTCGTCGTGGGGGAGCGGAGCTTCTACGTCGTCCGCATCCTGCTCGGCATCGCGGAGGCTGGCTTCTTCCCGGGCATGGTCGTCTACCTGACCCTGTGGTTCCCCCGCGCCGACCGCGCGCGGATGTTCGGCCTGTTCAACATGGCCGTGCCCTTGTCATCGGTGATCGGTTCGCCGGTCTCGGTGCTGATCCTGACCTACTTCGACCGGGTTGGCGGGCTGGCCGGGTGGCAGTGGCTGTTCGTGATCGAGGCCTTGCCGGCGATCATCATGGGGCTGGTGGTGCTGACGGTGCTGCCCGACCGGCCGGACCGGGCGGCGTGGCTGGCACCCGCGGACCGGACCTGGCTTGCCACAACCCTGACGCAGGAGCGGGTGGGCCGCGAAGCCGCCGAACGCTTCACCGTGCTAGGTGCGTTGACCGACCGGCGCGTCCTGCTGATGTGCCTGGTCGCGGTGGGCCTGGTGATCGGCACGACCGGCGTGGCCGTGTGGATGCCGCAGATCGTCAAGTCGTTCGGCCTGACCACGATGCAGACCGGCTTCGTCGCGGCGATCCCCTCGCTCGCCATGGCAATCGCGATGGTGGCATCCGGGCGGCACGCCGACCGCACCGGGGAACGCATCTGGCACGTCGCGGCGCCCTTCCTTGCCAGTGCCGCCGGGTTCCTGCTGGCGGCGGCGACCGACTCACCCGTGGTGGGCCTGGTCGGCCTGACGGTCGGCGCCGCCGGTGTCGGCGCCGCCACCCCGAACATCTGGGTGTTCCCGACCACCCTGTTGACGGGCGGTGCGGCGGCGGCGGGCGTGGCGCTGATCAACTCAGTGGGCAGCACGGGGGGCTTCTTCGGCCCGGCCGTGATCGGATGGATCCGTCAGGTCAGCGGGTCGTTTTCCGGCTCCCTGGTGTTCCTGGCCGCCATGTGCGTGGCGACCGCCTGCGTCGCCTTGCTGCTCGGGCGCATGATGCGGCACTTGTTGACCGCAGGGGCCGTTCCCGGTGCCGTGCAGCACTCCCGCTAGGTGCCGCAGAACGTCGCCAAGACGCGCTCTTCCGGTCGGGGGGGCAGGCTGAAGCGTTCCAGGCCGGGGCGCTGCGCGTAGGGATCGGTGATGACGCCGAGCAGCTCCTCGAACGGGCGCGCGTCGCCGGATTGCACTGCCGCAGTGAGGGCAGCTTCGACCAGGTGGTTGCGCGGGATGTAAAGCGGGTTGAGGGCGCGCATCGCGGCCGCGCGCTCGGCGGCGACACCGGGCTCGCGGACCAGGCGCGCCTTCCAGTGCTCGGCCCAGGCATCCCACGCAGCACCGGGGCTGAACAGGGCGCGGACGGGCGCCTCGTCACCCTCCACCGCGTCGGCAAGGGCGCGGAAGGTCAGGGTCCAGTCCGCGCCGCCTTCCTGCATATGGCGCAGCAGCGCCTGCACCAGCTCGTCGTCACCCTCCTGCTCGGTCTGCAACCCGATCTTGCGGCGTAATCCACCTAAAAAGGCGGGCTCGAAGCGTGGGCCGAAGCCGGCGAGTGCCTGCTTGGCCGTGTCGATCGCCGCCTCCTGGTCCGCTCCCAACAGCGGCAGCATGGCCTCGGCCAGTCGCGCCAGGTTCCACGCGGCGATGCCGGGTTGGCGGCCATAGGCGTAGCGACCGGCCTGGTCGATGGAGCTGAAGACCGTTGCCGGGTCGTAGGTGTCCAGGAAGGCGCAGGGGCCATAATCGATCGTCTCGCCGGAGATGGCCGTGTTGTCGGTGTTCATCACGCCGTGGATGAAGCCGACCAGCAGCCAGCGCGCGACCAGTTCGGCCTGGCGCGCGATCACCGCGTGGAGGAAGCCGCGGTAATCGCCGGCCAGTTCCGGATAGTGGCGGGCGATGGCGTAATCCGCCAGCGTGCGGACGGCCTCGGTGTCGCCCTGCGACGCGAAGAACTGGAAGGTGCCGACGCGGATATGGCTGGCGGCGACGCGGGTCAACACGGCGCCGGGGAGCGGGGTTTCCCGGTACACGGGTTGGCCCGTGGTCACCGCGGCCAGCGCGCGCGTGGTGGGGATGCCGAGCGCGTGCATGGCCTCGCCGAGCAGGTACTCGCGCAGCACCGGCCCCAGGGCGGCGCGCCCGTCACCGTTGCGCGAGAACGGCGTGGGACCGGAGCCCTTGAGCTGGATGTCGTAGCGCTGGCCATCCAAGCCGACGACCTCGCCGAGCAGCACCGCGCGGCCATCGCCGAGCGTCGGCGAGAAATGCCCGAACTGATGGCCCGAATAGGCCTGGGCGATGGGCTCGGCACCGGCGGGCAGTTGGTTGCCTGCGAGCAGGTCGGCATCCAGCGCCGCCGGATCGAGGCCAAGCAGCGCGGCGAGGTCGCGGTTGACCCGGACGATCCGTGGAGCGGCGACGGGGGTGGGCTCGACCCGGGCGTAGAAGCGGGCCGGCAGGCGCGCATACGTGTTGTCGAAGGGGAGGCGTGGACCGGCATGGTCAAGCGGCATGGATCACCTTGAGCGTTATCGGTTCGGGTCTGCCCTCGAAGTACTGGCGCACCGTGCCATACTGAAGGGCCGCCTCCGCCATCTCGCGCACGTGTGTTCGGGCCGCTTCTTGGGGAACGCGGCCGCGGTCAAACGCGCACATCTACGGCGCGCCGATCCCCTGGCGGATCGCCTCCACCGCGCGGGCCAGCGCGTCGGCCACGCACGCGCCGACCGCGTCGGTGTAGCGCACCGACGGCATGGCCACGTTGACGGAGCCGAGCACGTCGCCGGATGGCGAAAGCACCGGCCGGGCCAGGCCGGTGATGCCCGGCGTCCATTCCTCGAACGACCAGGCGAGGCCGTCCTGCCGTATCTTGCGCAACTGGATGCGCAGCGCCCGGACGGTGCGGATGGTGGCCGGGGTCGCCGGCGCGAACGTCGCCCGGCGCAGATACTCGTCCTGCATCTCGGCCGGCAGATGGGCCAGGATCACCTTCGCCCCGGACGTCGCGTATAGCGGTGCCAGATCGCCCAACCGCATATGCGACACCAGGCGCTGCGGGCCGAGCACGGTGGCCGCAACCTCCGCCATGTCGCCCTTGAGGACGTTCAGCGCGCTCGATTCGGCGGTGCGTGCCGTCAGCTCCGCCAGCACCGGGCCGGCGACGCTCGCCAGGTCCGCGGCCCGTCCGGCCCGCCGCGCCAGCCGTCCGAACGCGCTGCCGAGCGTGTAGCCCTTGCTGGATGGCGAATAGGCCAGCCAATCGCGGCTCACCATGTTGCGCAGCAATTGGGTGAGGCTGCTCTTGGGGATGCCGAGCGCCTCGGCGATCTCGGTGTGCGACATCTCGCGCCCCCAGGTCCCCAGCAGCTCGAACAGCGTGAGCACGCGGTCGGCGGACTTGACGGTGCCCGGAACGGCGGCTGACGGGGCGGCGGGCATGGTTGTTCACATACCTGTACGGGGGCGCGTGCTTCAAGCAGCCTCACATCCCCGGGCTTATCGCACCGCCTTCCTTGCCTGCAACCGGAACAGTCAGGCCGTTCCTCGCCGCACTTCCAAGCCGACCTGTTGCTCCCCACGTGGGAAGTCGTTCAAACAAACGCTTAACCGGGAGACGGCCATGGGCACGATGACCAACGCGGGCGAAGGCGGCCGGCTGTTCTTCAAGTCCGAAACCTTCGCCGCCGAGAAGCGTGCCCGACGTCCGGCGACGGGCCAGACCGTGCATGAGCCCGGCCGCGACCTGCCCGTCCATGCCACGTGCGACGTGCTGGTGGTTGGCGGCGGCCCGGCCGGCACCGCCGCGGCGCTGTCCGCCGCGCGACAAGGCGCGGACGTGGTGCTGCTGGAGCGCTACAACCACCTCGGCGGTCTTTCCACCGGCGGCCTGGTGATCTGGATCGACCGGATGTCCGACTGGACCGGCCGACACGTCATCCAGGGCGTCGCGGCCGAGCTGCTGGACCGGCTGCCAAAGGGCGCGCTGACCGGCCCGGCCCGCAGCGATTGGGGGTCGCGCGACGCCGCCACCGCCGCGTACTGGAGCCTGCGCTCTTCGGCATTCCACGGCATCGTCACCCACGCGCCCACGCTCGACCCGGAGTGGCTGAAATCCGTGTCGCTGGACCTGCTGCTGGCCGCAGGCGTGCACCCGGTGTTCCATGCCTGGGGCGCCTCACCGCTGGTGGAGGATGGCCGCGTGCTGGGCTGCGCGTTCGAAAGCAAGCAGGGCCGCCGGGCGGTGCTGGCCAAGGTGACGGTCGACGCGACCGGCGACGGCGACCTGTATGCCGCGGCGGGCGCCGGCTACGACTCCGACGTCGACGTGCGCGACATCCATGGCTGCATGAACACCTCCTGGCTGTTCGCGGGTGTGGACATGCCGGAATACCTCCGCGTCCGTGCGGAGCACCCGGCCGAGCACAGCGACTTCCTGGCACGCGGGCGGGAAGCGCTGCGCTTCTTCGGCACGCCCGCGGTGTCATGGCGCGACGACGTCGCCGTGTTCATGGGGCCGCGTCTCGCCGGCTACTCGGCGGTGGACGTCGAGGACCTGTCGGAGGCGGAAATCCGCAGCCACCAGCTTATGGTGGAGCACCTGCACTTCTACCGGGCGCACGCGCCGGGGTTCGCCGGCGCCTACATGATCCTGTCGGCGCCGCAACTGGGCGTCCGCCATGCCCGGCGGCTGCACGGGGTGGAGCGGGTGCAGCGCGACCATTGGGACGGCCGGGTGCGGCCGGACGAGATCGGCGTGTCGCCGTCCCTGGCACCGAAATTCGCCAACGTGTCGGTGCCTTACGGGGCGTTGGTGCCGGCAACGCTGGACGGGTTGCTGGCGCCGGGCCGGCATTTGGCGTGCGACGCGAACAGCCACTCCTTCCTGCGGGAAATTCCGCAATGCTGGCTCACCGGCCATGCGGCCGGTGCGGCGGCGGCGATCGCGGTGGCGCGCGGCGTCGCCCCGCGCGCGGTGCCGATCCCGGAGCTGCAGGACGTGCTCCGCCGTCAAGGCGCCTACCTCCAATCCGCCCGCGAAACGGCGACGGACCGGATGGCCGGCTGAGCCAGGCGTTGGCCGCGCGGGTGAACGCGGCCGGTTCGGCGTTGAAGCCGGGCACCGTCCCGTAGAACGGCGAGCCGGCCGGTGGATGGGAAAGGCGCGATGTGCCAGACTCCGCCCAACCGCCCGGACCAATACGGCGGGTTGGGGGCCTGAATGGAACTGGTCGCGCGCGGCATCGTCCAGAATTTCGGCAGCGTGACCGCGCTGGACGACATCGACCTCCACGTTGCCGACGGCGAGGTGCTGGGCATCATCGGCCCGTCCGGCTGCGGCAAATCCACGCTGCTGTCGATCCTGGGCGGGCTGCTGGCCCCGACGCGGGGCCAGGTTGCCGTGTCCGGGCAGAAGCCACCGGGCTGCCTGGGCGAGATCGCGTACGTGTTCCAGGACTTCAACCTGCTGCCGTGGCGCACGGCGGAGGGCAACGTCGCCTTGCCGCTCGAACATCACGGCCTGTCGGCGGCCGAGAAGCGGCAGCGGGTGGACGACGCGCTGGCGCGGATCGGCCTGTCGGACTTCCGCGCCGCCCTGCCGCGGCAGCTATCGGGCGGCATGCGGCAGCGCGTGGGCATCGCCCGGGCGCTCGCGGTGCGGCCGGCGGTGCTGCTGCTGGACGAACCGCTCTCCGCGCTGGACGCGCAAACGCGCGACCTGCTGATGGAGGACTTCCAAAGCATCTGGATGCGCGATCGCACCACCGCCGTCTACGTCACCCACAACCTGACGGAAGCGCTGCAACTGGCCGACCGCGTGGCGATCTTCACCCGCCGGCCCGGGCGGGTGAAGGAGATCGTGGCCGTCGACGTGCCGCGGGCCGAACGCGCGACCCCAGCCGGCCGGCTGCGGCTGGCGGAGTTGCACGACCATCTGTGGGGGGCGATCCGCCAGGAAGCCCTCGTCGCCGACCGGGAGCTTGAGCATGCTTGACGGCGCCGTCGTCGACAGCCCGGCGTCCCCGCCGGTCCAACGGCCGATCCGCTTCCGCGCCCGCGGCTTCGTCGTCCAGCGCCACCCGGCGGCCTCGCTGGTCGCGTTCGTGGTGCTGATCGCGTTGTGGGAGCTGGCGGTGCGGACCGGCTTCGTGAGCGAGCTGTTCCTGCCCGCCCCGTCGGAGGTCGTGACCGCGTTGCGGGCGATGATCGAGGATGGGACGCTGTGGCAGAACCTATCCGCATCCTTGTTCCGGCTGGGCGTGGGATGGGTGCTCGGGACGATCGTGGGCATCGCGGCCGGGTTCGTGATCGGGCTGTCGTCCGTGTCCCGCGCGGCGGGCATCCCGGTGATCTCCGCCATCTACCCGATCCCGAAGATCGCGCTGCTGCCGTTGTTCATCCTGTGGCTGGGCATCGGCGAAACGTCCAAGGTGACGGTGGTGGCACTGGGCGTGTTCTTCCCCACCGCGATCGCGACGTTCAGCGCAATCGACAACGTCAACCGCGGCATCATCCGCATGGCGCAGAGCTTCGACGTGCCGCCACTCGACATCCTGCGCAAGATCGTGCTGCCGGCCGCCCTGCCGGGCATCCTGTCCGCGTTCCGCATCACGGCCTCGGTGGCGCTGTTGCTGCTAGTGGCCGCCGAGATGATCGGGGCGCAGTACGGCATCGGCGCCTATGTGCTGTCGCAGGGGCAGTTGTTGCAAACGGACAACCTGCTGGCGGGCGTGTGCGTGATTTCGGTCATGGGCCTGCTGATCGGCGGCGGATTGTCTTGGCTCGAAAAGCGGCTGCTCACTTGGCGGTAAGAGAGCCGCGGATGGGACACAACGGGGAGATGCTGGTGCAAAGACGTTTATTGCTGGGGATGGCGGCGGGCGTCGCCGCCTCGTTGGCCACGCGGGCGGACGAACTCCAGACCGTGACGGTGGGCGGCATCCAACTGCCGACCAACGCGCCGTTGTTCATCGCAATGGAGAAGGGATACTTCGCCCGGCAGGGACTCAAGGTCACGACGACCTGGTTCACGGCCGCGGCGTCCGTGTTTTCGGCCGTGGTGTCGCGGGACGTGGATGTGGGCGTGACGGGCACAACGGCCGCGACCTACAACCTGGCGTCCAAGGGCGGCTTCCAGATCATCGGTGGCACCACCCGCGATGCACCGCACTTCCCGCTGAACGCCGTGCTGGCCTCCAACAAGGCGTGGGACGCCGGGTTCACATCGGTGGACAAGCTGGCGGGCAAGCGGTTCGCCATGACCACGGCCGGATCGACCCACCACTACGACATCGGCATGATGGCCAAGAAATACGGCGTGCCGTTGTCCAGCGTGCCGCTGGTGCCGCTGGAAGCCTACGGCAACATCATCGCGGCGCTGCAATCCAACCAGGTGGACGGCGCGATCCTGCCCCCGGCGCTGACGCAGCGCATGCTGGACGCCAAGACCGCGCATTTCCTGGCCTGGACCGGCGACGAGGTGCCGGAACAGCAGGGCATCATCTGCGCCAGCCCGCAGACAATCGCCCGCAAGCACGACACGCTGACCCGGTTCATGCGCGCTTATGTTGAGGGTGCATCCGAATACAGCCGCGTGTTCAACCAGGTCGATGCGTCGGGTAACCCCGTGAAAGGTGCCGACTACGCGCCGTTGATCGACATCATCGCCCGCTACGCCGCCATCAAGCCGGCGGAGGCGGAGGCGCAGGTCGCCTTCATCATCCCGGACCTCCACCCGGACGAGGCGGACATCGCCCGGCAGATCGCCTTCTGGCAGGAGGCCGGGATGGTGTCGAAAGCCGCCGCCTTTCCCAACCTGTTCGACCTGTCGCTGCTGCCCGGCAAGCCGGCTTGACCTCCGGTTCCCCGGCGACGCCGCGCCGGACCGCGGTCGTCACCGGCGGCTGCGGGGCACTCGGCACCGCAACGGCGCTGCGGCTGGCGCGGAACGGGGTGGACGTGATCCTGGTCGACCGCGACGCGGCAGCGATCCCGGCGCGGGTGGCGGCGCTGCGGGACGCCACGGGCACTAACGCGGACGGCCTTGCGCTGGACCTGACCGACGCGGACGCCGCCCCGGCCGTGATGGCGTTCGTGCGCGCCAAGCCCGGGCGACGGCTGGACATCCTGGTCAACAATGCCGGGCTCAGCCGCGCCCCGCTGCTGGGTGAGGTACGGCTGGACGAATGGCACGCCGTGCTGGCGATCAACCTGACCGCGCCGATGCTGCTGGCGCAGGAAGCGATGGCGTTCTGGCGCGACGGTGCCGGCGGCCGGGTGGTCAACATCGGCTCGCGCGTGTGGGTCAGCGGGTCCGGCCCGGCCTACACCGCCTCCAAGGCCGGGATTGTCGGGCTGACGCGGTCGATGGCCGTGCAGCTCGGCCCGCTGGGGGTCACCGCCAACGTGGTCGCACCGTCCTTCATCGACACGCCGTTCAACGCCGCCTCCGGCCACGGTGCATCGGCACGCTCGGTCGAGCTGAACACCCGGTTGGGCGTCCTGCAGCGGCTGGGCACGGCGGAGGACGTGGCGAACGCGGTGGCGTTCCTGGCATCGGACGACGCGTCGTTCATCACCGGGGAGGTCGTGCATGTGTGCGGCGGGGCACAGATGGCGGGCCGGCCCGGAATGTTCGACGCGGCTTAGTTGGCCAGCCCAAGGCGGGCCTGATCCCGCCATAAGCTCGGCTTAACTCCGTCCCAACAATCCGTCGAAGCGCCGATGCCGGCCGCGCCGTAGGGTGGACCCAACAAGGGGGGTCCAAGGATGAGCAACAATCGCACCTATCAACCCGTGCGGGACACGATCGCCTGGGAGGGCGCGGCGCTCGCCGACGGCGCAAGCTGGCTGACGCAGGTGACGCCGGAAAACATCCGCGACATGGAAGCGGCGCTGGCCGGGGTGCGCGCCCGCGGGCTGCGGATGGAGGCGATCACGCAAGCCGACTTCCCGCTGCCCAGCCTCGCCGCGCGGCTCGCCGTCATCGCGCGCGGCATCGAGGCCGGGCACGGCTTCGCGTTGCTGCGCGGCTTGCCGGTCGGCGCTGGGGCGTGGAGGACGCGACGGCGATCTACTGGGGCCTTTCCACCCATCTCGGCACGCCAACCTCGCAGAACCGCCGGGGCGATCGGATGGTGGCGGTGCGGGATGCCGGGCTGTCGGCGGCGGAGCTGAACGTGCGGGGGCCGCAAACCAATGCGCGGCTGTACTACCACTCGGATTTCGCGGACATCGTCGGGCTGCTGTGCATCCATCCGTCCATGAGCGGCGGCGTCAGCCGGATCTGTTCGTCCATGGCGATCTACAACGCCCTGCTGGCCGCTGGCCGGCACGACCTGCTGGATGCGGTGTACGACGGCTACCCGTTCGACCGGAAGGGCGAGGAAGGGCCCGGCGTCGCACCCGTCAGCGAGGCGCCGATCCCCATGCTGAGCTGGTTTCGGGACAGGCTGTCGTTCCGCTACGTGCCCGGCTGGTCGGAAACGGCGACCAAGCGCACCGGGCAGCCCTGGACCGCGGTGCAGAAGGCGGCGATCGACGAGGTGAACCGGCTTTCCAACCTGCCGGAGTTCTACTTGGACATGAACTTCCAGGTGGGCGACGTGCAGTTCCTGAACAACTACGCCGTGCTGCACTCCCGGACCGATTTCGTCGACTTCCCGGAGCCGGAGCGCAAGCGTTTCCTCCAGCGTATCTGGCTGCGGGCGACGCTTGGGCGGGAACTGGCGCCGGAGTTCGACCATCTGTTCGGCCCGGCCTCGACCCGGGACGGCATTCCCGCGGTAACGGACCGCCTGACCGCGGCGCTGGAAGCGGGCCGGCACGGCGTCCGCTGCGGTGATCCGCGCCTATGCCGGCCGCGCGGCACCCAGCAGGAACCCGACCATCGCGTCCAACTGGTACAGCATCACCGCCTCGCCCATCTGGGTGCGGCAGCCGCGGTCGCGCGCCGCCTGCAAAAAGGCGGTGACGGCCGGCTTCATCACCACCTCCGCCACCACCATCCCGGGCGACAGCAACGCCGGGTCGAGCGGCATCGGGTCGTCCGGGCGCATGCCGAGCGGGGTAGCGTTGACCACCAGGTCGGCGCCGTCGGGGTCGGGCACGGTCGTGGCGGTGGCGTCGTGGCCCGCATCGCGCAGGCGTTGTGCCAACGACGCGGCACGGTCCGCGGCCACATCAAATAGGCGCAGCCTTGCGCCGGACCGCGCGAGCTCCACCGCGACCGCGGATCCGGCGCCCCCGCCACCCACGATGAACGCCGTCCGGCCCGCCGGGTCGAAGCCGGTGACGTCCAGGCCGCGGCGGAACCCCACGCCGTCGACGATGTCACCGTGCCAGCGCCCGTCCGCCTCGCGCCGCGCCAGGTTGATCGCGCCCACCAGCCGCGCCCGGTCGCTCATCGTGTCAACCAGCCCGGCCATCGGGATCTTGTGCGGGACGGTGATGACCATGCCGTCGAAATTGCCGAGCCGGCGCAGGCTGGCGAACACGTCCGGCAGATGGGCGGACGGGATGTGCAGCGGCAGCAACGCCGCGTTGGCGCCCGCCGCACGCATGCGCTCCGTGGCCGGGTAACAGGCGCGGACCTGCGCGACCGGGTCGCCGATCAGGCCGAACAGGCGCAGGCCGCCATCGGGGAATTCAGCTCCAGCCATGATCTGCCAGGAACACGCGTGCGTTGGCCATGTCGGTATCGGCTTCCTCCGAGATCAACTCGACGATGCTGGTCCCGGCGAAGCCGGCCAACGCCGCGCCGATCGCGGCGAAGTCGATGGCGGCGCGACCCGGCGGCGCGTGGTCCCACCGGTCGCGGCTGGCATCGGACAGATGTACCTGCCGCAGCCAGCGCCCAGCCGTGGTGATCGCACCCGCCCCGTCCTCGCCGACGAACGCGCCATTGGCCACGTCGTATGCGATGCCCAGATGCGGGCTGCCGACGCCGTCCAGGAATGCCGCCATGCGGGCGACGGTGGGCATCGGGCTTTGGTGGTGGTTCTCCAGCATCAGCGTCACGCCGGCGCGCGCCGCATGGGGCAGCAGCCGGTCCAGCGCGGCGCGCAGCCAGCCATCCGTCTGCGCCGCCGCGGCGGGCACGAAATTGGGGCGGCGACCCGGCATCATGACGGCGGATGCAACGCCCAGCGCCTCGCACAGGTCGATCACCGCGATCCACTGCGTGACGGAGAAGTCCCGCATCTCGGGCGTGACGCTGCACAGATTCTGGTCGGTGGAAGGCAGGTTGAGGGAGTCGATCACGACGTCCGCCGCCGCGCACCAGCGCCGCAGGTCCTGCCGTGCCGGACCGTCCATGTCCGACGGCCACAGATGCGGCGGGATCGTCAGCACGTCGAACTGCCGGTAGCCCAGGCCGCGCAGCCGGCTGAGCGCCGTGCGCAGGTCGCAGCTTTGCAAATAGGTCCAGGTGCTGGCGCCGAGGCGCAGCGCGGTCACGCCATGGCCTGCTGCGGGGCGACCACCACGTCCGCCAGGTAGGCGGCCCCCACGACGTAGCCGAGCCGGTAGCTGGTCCAGGCCGTGTCCGCGCCGGCAAGGGGCGACGCCGCCAGCCAGGACTCGACCGCACCGGACGCCGCCTCCAGCGCCGTCCGGTCGTAGCCGTCCAGCACCAGCACCGCGCCGCCCGGGTAGTCCGGTTGGTCGCCGCCGATGGTGAACGGCACCGCGGGGATGCCGGGGTCCACGACCGACAACTGCGCGCCCGTCACTGCCGGTATGGCCAGCACGCCGCGCAGGTCCAACCCGCCCGGCGGAAGCGCCCGCGGCAAGCTCAAGCTGGTGGCGAGCACGGCCCCGCCGGTCCCGCCCCCCAGTCGCGCCACCGGGCGGCAGGCCAGCCGGAAGAAGCCCCGGAAGGACGGGCGCATGCTGCGCGACCAGTCGGTCGGCGTTTCGAGCAGCGCCCGATAGGGGGCGCTTGTCAGCACGTCGATCGTTTGCAGATCGTACAGGGTCAGGCACGAGGGCAGCGGCCCGCTGCCGTCGACGTAGCGGTAGGCGCGGATCATGCCCGGGATGGCCACCCGCTCCGGCACGTGCTCGCGCGAGTGCCAAAGGTGGTACTCGGCGGCCCGGGCGGGATCGACCCCGTTCCACAGCGCCAGCAGCCCCGCGCCTTCCAGCATCGAACGCCCTCTCAGTTTGCGTGGAGGAACGAGTTTATGATCGCGCACCCCTAGCGGGTCAAGGTGTCGGCACGTCCTCCGGCAGCAGGCCGGCCGCCTTCAGCGCCACCCAAACCGCGGCGGGGATCGGCTGCGCGAGCAGGGCCAGGTTGGCGTCCAGCTCCGCCACGGCCTGGTGCCCGGCGACCACGCTGGCAACCGCCGGATGCGCCAACGGGAACTGCAGCGCGGCAGCCGGCAGCGGAACGCCATGGCGGGCACACACCGCCTCGATCGCCGCAACGCGGGCGAGGATGTCCGCGGGCGCCGGGCCGTAGCCGAAGCGGGCGCCCGGCACCGCGCCGGTCGCGAGGATGCCGGTGTTGAACGGGGCGGCCACCATCACCGCGCTGCCGGCGCGGGCACAATGGGCCAGCAGCGTGGCATGCGACCGGTGCTCCAGCAGGGTGTAGGCGCCGGCGAGCATGACGCAATCGAACCGGCCCGCCTGGAGGCAGCGCAGCGCCACGTCGGCATCCGCCATCGCCACCCCGACCGCGCCGATGTCCCCGCGCGCCCGCAACCCGTCGAGGAACGGGTAGGCGCCGTCCATGCAGGTGGCGAACTGCCGCTCGAACCCGTCGCCGTGCAGCGCGGGCGTCAGGTCATGGATGAACACGATGTCCACGCGGCCGAGCCCAAGCCGGTCCAGGCTGCCCGACAGCGTGCGCTCCGCCCCGGCTGCGGTGTAGTCGTACGCGATCTGGTCGTGGCCGCCGACGAACCGGCCGAGCTTGGTGGACAGCACGTACTCGCCCCGGGGACGGTCGCGCAGCCCGAGGCCGAACCGGCGTTCGCTTTCGCCGGCGGCATACAACGCGGCGGTGTCGAAGTAGCGCAACCCGCGCTCCCACGCGCCGTCCAGCAGAGTGCGGATCGCGCCGTCGCCGCCGGCATTGGCCAGGCTGCCGCCGCCGATGCCGAGCGCCGAGACCGACAGGCCCGTCCTGCCGACCAGGCGCCGCTCCAGCCCGTTCATGGCCGGTCCTGCCGTGCTTCGCGCACCGGCACCAGCAACAGGATGGCAAGCGCCGGCCCGGCGGCCAGGGCGGCGATGGCGGCGAAGAACGACCCGGTCGAGGCGAACACCACGCCCACCGCCAGCGGCACGACCGTGCTGCCCAACTGCCAAACGGCGTTGGTGATCCCCAACGCCGACCCGGCCAGCTTCGTGCCGGCCGTTTCCGCCACCATGGCGCTCAGCATCGGGCTGTACACGAACGCCGCCACGCCCAGCGCGGGCGCCACCAGACGGAACCCGGTGAGCGTGTCCATGCGTCCGAACACCAGCAGCGCCGCCACGAACAGCACCAGGCAGACCAGCGCCGAGGGTTTGCGTCGGCCGCCCATCCGGTCGGAGATGAAGCCGATCACCGGCTTGGCCACGATCGCGCCGACGCCGAACGAGGCGACCACGAACCCGGCATCCACCGGCGAGATGCCGTGGCCGCGCACCATCAGCGCATTGGCCCAGAACGCGAAGCCCCACGTGCCCCACAAGGCGCCGAACCCGGCCAGCGCCAGCAGCACCAGGTCCCGGTCGCGCAGCACCAGGCGCAGGTCGGGCCGCGCGGGCGGCTCGGCCGTGGCACCGGCCGGGGCGTCCCGCAGGAGCACGAAGCAGACGACCCCGGCCAGCGCGGTGGCGGCGCCCAGCACGCGGTACACGTCCTGCCATCCGATCGCCTGCAACAACGTCGGCACCAGCAGGTTGGCGAACACCACGCCGAAGCTGGTCGCCGTCATGAACAGCCCGGTTGCGAGCCCGCGGTCGCTGCGGCGGAACCAGCTCAGCACCAGCTTCAGGCCGGCCGCGTAGTCCGCCCCGGCCAGCAGCCCCATGCAGGCCTGGATCGCCATCCCCGCAGCGACCGAGTGCGCGGTGCCGAACAGGAAGGTGAACAACCCCATCGGCAGCAGCGCGAAGGAGATCAGGCGGCGCGGCCCGATCCAGTCGGCCACCACCCCGCCGACGACGTTCGACGCGACGTAGCCGACCAGGAAGGCGGTGACGAACACGCCCAGGGCCGCCACCGGCAAGCCGAAATCCTGCCCCACGCTGGCTGCGACGTTGCTCCAGGCCTGGCGGTCCATGATGCTGATGACGTAGGCGGCCCAGGCGACCCCCATTACCACCCAGCGATACGCGGAATAGGGCCGGCTGGCGGCGTAAGGGACGGCGGCGGCGTTGATGCTCATCCGGGTTTCCTCCTGGTCAAACGCCTCATACCAGCAGGTTCGACGGAGCACGGGAACAGCAGGCGGTGAATGCGATCGAGGACGGGGGGCGTGGCCCGACTAGCTCCACGGGCGGCGCAGCGAAGACGCCGCGCCTATTATGCCTCTGGCATGCAGCGGCGTCGTTGCTGCGGCGGCGGCAGTTCTTGGGGAGATTTGGTGGGCCCGCAGGGGTTCGAACCCTGGACCCCAAGATTAAAAGTCTCGTGCTCTACCAGCTGAGCTACAGGCCCCCGCGGCACCGCCTAGCCCGGCAGTGCCGCCATCGTCAATCGGATCAGCTGTTCTCTTCAGCCGCCAAGCGCATCTTGATGATCTTGTCCGGGTTGCTGACGGAGCCGCTGCCGCCTGCGCCCTTTTTCAGCTCATCGATGTGTTCCATGCCGGAAACCACCTGGCCCCAGATGGTGTACTTGCCGTCCAGGAACGACGCCGGGGCGAAGCAGATGAAGAACTGGCTGTTCGCGGTGTCCGGGTCGTTGGTGCGGGCCGCACCCACCGTGCCGCGCAGGAAGTGGGCTTTCTCCGTGAACTCGGCCTTCAGGTTGGGGTATTTGCTGCCGCCGCCGCCGGTGCCGGTGGGGTCGCCACCCTGCGCCATGAAGCCGTCGATCACGCGGTGGAACGGCGTGCCGTCATAGAAATGCTCGTGGCACAGCAGCTTCACACGCTCAACGTGCAGCGGTGCCAGATCCGGGCGCAAACGGATCACCACCCGGCCGCCTTTCACGTCCAGGTAGATGGTGTTCTGAGGATCCTGCGCCGGCTGTGCATCGGCGGTGGAAGGAACGGCGTCGCTCATCAAGGCTCCGATCGCGATCGTGGTAAGAAGGGTACGGCGGTTCAGGCGGTTATCCATGGGAAACTCCCGAAGGGGCGTCAGGCGCCGGGCCGCACCCGCGCCAGGGTGCGCTCCAGCGTCAGGGCGGGCACGAAGGAGGAGATGTCGCCGCCCAGCCGGGCGATCTCCTTGACGAAACGGGACGAAATGAACTGGTGGGTCTCGCTCGCCGTCAAAAACACCGTCTCGATCGTGGCGTCCAGCCGGTAATTCATCCCCGCCATCTGGAACTCATAGTCGAAGTCGCTGACGGCGCGCAGGCCGCGGATGATCACGCTTGCGCCATTGTCGCGGGCGAAGTCCACCAGCAGGCCGCTGAAGCTGGTGACCTCGATCACGGTGCCGGTGCGGGCGGCGATGGCGTCCGTTTCCGCCTGCACCAGCTCCATGCGTTCCTCGATCGGGAAGATCGGCCCCTTGCCGGCGTTCGCCGCGACACCGACCACCAGCCGGTCCATGATGCGCGCGGCGCGGCTGATGATGTCGAGGTGCCCGTTGGTCACCGGGTCGAAGGTGCCGGGATAGATCGCGGTGTGCTTCCGCCGTGTCGCGCTGTCAGCCAAGGGAGTCCTCATCGGTATCGGCGTCGCCGGCGCCGTCGGGGTTGTCCAACTGGGGTGCCGTCGGATCGTCATCCAGCGGGCCGGGGTCGCCGCCGGCATCGTCCAGCCCGGCGATCGCTTCCACGACGGGGAACACGGCCGACACCTTTTCCCCCTCGCCCACCCGGAACAGCGTGACGCCCGTGGCTTGCCGCCCGGTGATGCGGACGCCATCGCTGCTGATGCGGATCAGCCGGCCGACATTGGTCACCAGCATGACGTCCGTGCCCGGCCGCACCGGCAGGCTGCCCACCACCGCGGTACCCTTGCGGCCGCCCAGGACGATGTTGGTGATGCCCTGCCCGCCGCGCCCGGTCACCCGGTAGTCATAGGCGGAGGACCGCTTGCCGAAGCCGGCATCCGTAACGGTCAGCAGCAATTCCTCGCGCCGCTCCATCTCCTCCAAGCGGTCGGCGCTTACCTCGCCAGTTTCCTCCGTGGTGGCGTCCTCCGCCTCGGCATCGGCCTCGACGGAACTGTCCACCTCCTCGCCCTGCGCCCGGCGCCGGGCGGCGGCGCCGCGCAGGAAGCTGGCGCGCTCGTGCACCGTCGCATCCACGTGCTGCAGCACGGACAGGCTGATCACCTCGTCATTGGCGCCGAGGCGAATGCCGCGCACGCCGGCACTGTCACGGCCGGCGAACACCCGCACCACCTCGTCCGTCACGTGGAAGCGGATGCAGCGGCCGCGCCGGGTGGCCAGCAGCACGTCGTCACCCTCGCGGCAGGTGGCGACGCCGACCAGGTGGTCGCCCTCGTCCAGCTTCATGGCAATCAGCCCGGACGACCGCACGCGGCCGAAATCCGACAGCTTGTTGCGCCGCACCCCGCCGCTGGCCGTGGCGAACAGCAGGTGCAGATTGTCCCAAAGCCCCTCGTCCTGCGGCAGCGGCAGCACGGTGGTCACCGTATCGCTGCCGAGGTCGGGCAGCAGGTTCACCAGCGCCCGGCCCTTCGCCGCCGGCTGCGCTTCGGGCAGGCGCCACACCTTTTCGCGGAACGCCTTGCCGCCGGAGGAGAAGAACAGCACCCACTGGTGGGTGTGGGCGTTGAACGACCGGGTGACGATGTCGGTGCCGCGCATGCCTGCGGCAGAGCGGCCACGGCCGCCGCGCACCTGCTGGCGAAACGCGTCGAGCGGCGTGCGCTTGATGAAGCCGTCGCGCGTGATGGTCACAACCATCTGCCCGGGCTCGATCAGGCTTTCGTCGTCCTGGTCGGCCACGGCGTCGACGATCGCGGTCATGCGCGGGGTGGCGATCTCCGCCCGCACCAGCACCAGCTCGTCCCGCATCACCTCCAGGCGGCGCGGGCGGCTGCCGATGATCTCCAGCAGCTCGGTGATCCGTTCCGCCACCTCGGCCAGTTCGGCCTGGATCTTGTCGCGCTCCAACCCGGTCAGCCGGGCCAGGCGCAGTTCCAGGATGCCGCGGGCCTGCGCGTCCGTCAGGTGCACCGTGTGGTCCGGCGGCTCGCCTTCCACCTGGTTGCCGACGTCGTCGATCAGCGCCAGCAGCGCATCGATGTCGCCGGCCGGCCAGGCGCGCGCCATCAGCTCGGCCCGGGCGACCGCCGCGTCCGGGCTGGCGCGGATGACGCGGATCACCTCGTCGATGTTGGCCACCGCGATCGCCAGCCCGACCAGGAGGTGCGCCCGCTCCCGCGCCTTGCCCAGGTCGAACCGGCTGCGGCGGAGGATGACCTCCTCGCGGAAGGCAACGAACGCGCCCAGCGCGTCCTTCAGCCCCAGCAGCCGCGGCCGCCCCTGGTCCAGCGCCAGCATGTTCACGCTGAACTGGGTTTGCAGTTGGGTGAACCGGTATAGGTGGTTCAGCACCACCTCCGGCGTGGCGTCGCGCTTCAGCTCGATCACGATGCGCATGCCGTCGCGGTCGGACTCGTCGCGCAGGTCGCTGATGCCTTCCACCTGCTTGGCACGCACCAGTTCGGCAATCCGCTCGATCAGCGTGTTCTTGTTGACCTGGTAGGGGATTTCGCTGACCACGATCGCATTGCGGTCCTTGCGGATCTCCTCGATGGCGGCCTTGGCCCGCAGCGGGATGCCGCCGCGCCCGGTCTCGAACGCGGCGCGGATGCCGGAGCGGCCCAGGATGATGCCGCCGGTCGGGAAATCCGGGCCGGGGACGATCTTCATCAGCTCGTCCAGCGTGATCTCCGGGTTCTCGATCATCGCCAGCACGGCGTCGATCACCTCGCCGGCGTTGTGCGTGGGGATGTTGGTCGCCATGCCCACGGCGATGCCGCTGCCGCCGTTGACCAGCAGGTTGGGAAAGGCGGCGGGCAGGACCTTGGGCTCCAGGTCCGCCTCGTCGTAGTTCGGCTGGAAGTCGACGGTTTCCTTGTCGATGTCGGCCAGCATGTGCATGGCGGCGCGCGACAGGCGGCTTTCGGTGTAGCGCATGGCCGCGGGCGGGTCGCCATCGATGGAGCCGAAATTGCCCTGGCCGTCGATCAGCGGCACACGCAGGCTGAACGGCTGCGCCATGCGGACCATGGCGTCGTAGATCGCCGCGTCGCCATGCGGGTGGTACTTGCCCATCACCTCGCCCACGATGCGGGCGGATTTGCGATACGGCTTGTCGTGCGTGAACCCGCTTTCCTGCATGGCGTACAGGATGCGGCGATGCACCGGCTTAAGCCCGTCCCGCGCGTCGGGCAAGGCCCGGCTGACGATGACGGACATCGCGTAGTCGAGGTAGGAGCGGCGCATCTCCTCTTCCAGCATGACCGGGTGCAGGTCCGGCTGGTCGGGCGGGGTGGGCGGTGTGGTTTCGCTCATGATGGCAACTTAAACGATGTCTCGGTTGGCGACGCTGTGCAGCGTGAGGTCGTTTGACGCCCGTCACGACTGCACCCGCTCCCCGCGGGCCGTGACCTTAGCAGCCTCGGTGCCGCAGGGCTATCCAACCGGTTGCGTATCGGCGGCCAGCCCCAAGCGGGCCAGCCGCTCCAGCCCGGCGGGGTGGCCCAGCACCGCGGCCTTTTCGCCCCGGGTGAGCGCGGCCGCGGCGGCCGCCACCGTGTCGGCCTCCTCCAGCTTGGCCAGCCCGGTCGCCAGCCCCGCCGCTTCGGACCGGCGCCCAGCCGGCGGCAGCATGCGAAGGTGGGCCGCACGCAGCACCGGGTCGTCCTGTAGGCGCTGCATCGCCTCCGGCACCGGCCCGTCGCCCAGCCCGCGCGCCTTGGCCACGGCCGTTGCCAGCACCTCGGGCGGGTGCAGCTCCTCCGGGATGCGCAGCAGTCCGATCCGGCGCAATCCGCGGCCGATAGCGCTGCTGC
The DNA here is from genome assembly GCA_965199555.1 of Acetobacteraceae bacterium. Lineage (GTDB taxonomy): Bacteria > Pseudomonadota > Alphaproteobacteria > Acetobacterales > Acetobacteraceae > LMUY01. The sequence continues at coordinate 27,557 of CBDASJ010000011.1, forward strand.
CCGTCACCACCGCCAGCGGAATGGCGAGCGCCTGGCCCACGACGACCGGAGACATCCAGGCGAGCAGGTAAGGCGACACCAGGAAGGACGACACCGCCAAGGCGACTCCGAACGCGGTGTGCCACGCATACAGCCGGGCGACGGTGCCCAGCGGGATGCTGCCGTCGTCGCGACGCTGGGCGTTCCACCCGGAGTCGCGGCCCAGCAGGATGGCGAATACGTCCAGCGATTGCGTCAGCATCGTCACCGGCGCCAGCAGCCCGGCCACCACCGTTTCCAGCAGCATGGACAGCATGGCGCGCACCGCACCGCCACACCCGCGCCGCAGGGTGCCGTCGAACACCAGGGCGACATAGGCGAACAGCTTGGGCGCCAGCAGCAACGCCATGGTGCCGATGAACACCCACTTGGCCCGATCCGGATCGATGATCGGCCAGGTCGGGAACAGCGCCTTGCCGTTCGGGAAATAGTCCGGCCGGACGAAGCGGGATTGCAGGGAGATTAGGATGCCCAGCAGGATGAACAACAGCCACATCGGCGCCGTGATGTAGGAGCCGATGCCCGTCAGCAGGTGCATCCGGCTCACCCAATGCAGCCCGCGGGTCGGCAGCACCGCGATATGCTGGAGGTTGCCTTGGCACCAGCGCCGGTCCCGCACCGCCAGGTCGGGCAGGGAGGGCGGGCTTTCCTCGTAGGACCCGGGCAGCCCCGGCACCATGTGCACCGCCCAGCCGCCCCGCCGCAGCAGCGCCGCCTCCACGAAATCATGGCTGAGGATGTGGCCGCCGAATGGCTTGCGGCCGCCCAGCAGCGGCAGCCCAGCCTGTTCGGCGAAGGCGGCCGTGCGGATGATGGCGTTGTGGCCCCAGTAATTGCCTTCCGCGCCGTGCCACCAAGCGATGCCGTGCGCGATCACCGGGCCATACACGCGGCCGGCGAATTGTTGCATGCGGGCGAACAGGCTGTTGCCGTTGGCGATGGTCGGCAACGTTTGGATCAGCCCCACCTCCGGATGCGCCGCCATCGCCGCGGACAGGCGGACCAGCGACTCACCGGTCATCACGCTGTCCGCGTCCAGGATGAGGAATTGCGGGTAGGCCCCGCCCCAGCGCCGCATCCAGTCCGCGATGTTGCCGGCCTTGCGCTCGGTATTGAGCGGGCGGCGGCGGTAGAACACGCGCACGTCCGGCCCCAGGCGGTCGCGCAGCGCCAGGAACGCCGCTTCCTCCGCCACCCACACATCCGCATCCGTCGTGTCGCTGAGGATAAAGAGGTCGAACCAATCCGCCCGGCCGGTCGCCTGCAAGGAAAGCTGGATGGCTTCCAACCCGGCGATCACGCGCGACGGCTGCTCGTTATAGGTCGGCATCAGCAGCGCGGTGCGCTGGTCCAGCGCGGCAACGGCCCGCCGGCGGCGATCCCCAGCCGCCGGCCGCCGCGCAGCAGGCAGGACACGGTGCCCGCCACCGAGCTGGTGAAGGACAGGGCGATCCAGGCGAACAGCGCCACGAACAAGGCCAGCAGCACGATGATGAGCGTGGTCACGCCGCCCGGGTCCAGCACGCGGAGCATCTCGCGCGCGGCCTGCACCGTCATCGCCACCGCCGGTACGATGACGACCAGGCGGCGCAGCGCCACCAGGCGCGGACCGCCGGGTAGCCGCCCTGCCCGCGGCGTGTCCGGCCCGTGCAACTGCTGCACCGGCATCGCCATCGATACTTCCGACGGCAAAGCGGGCCGGAAATCGGGCGCTACGCCGTCCAACGGTACAGCCATGTCTCGGTGAGCGGCGTGTCGCCCGCCATCAGGCGGCCGTGCAGTTCCACGGTCGTTTCTCGGCCCGGCATCAGGTCGAAGCTGATGCGGTAACCGGCGTCCCCGGGCAGGGGCGCGACCGTGAGGTTGCGCAACTGCCCCTTGTCGTTGGTGACGTCCAGGCGCGGCGTGACGTTCGGCTTCAACGGCCCGACATCCAGTTGGAAGCTGCGCGCGCCATCGGCGCCAGGGCCGCTCATCGTGTTGGTGAACGGCACCGGCAGCGTCTTCACCGGCGGTGCGGCGCCCCAATACAGCTTGTAGGCGTAATTGTAGGCCAGCCGGGCTTGCAGCTTGGCCTTGGGCCGCCAGAAGGCGACGACGTTGTCGTTCACCTCCTTGTCGGACGGGATCTCCACCAGCATCACCGCCCCTTCGCCCCAATCGCCCACCGGCTCGATCCAGGCGCAGGGCCGGTTCTCGTAGCGCGACTCGATGTCCTCGTAGCCGGCAAAGCTGCGCTTGCGCTGTTGCAACCCGAACCCTTTCGGCGAGCGATCCACGAAGCTGCTCACTTGCAGCCGGGTGGGGTTGTCCAACTGGCGCCACAGCGTTTCGCCGTGCCCGGTCAGCATCAGCAGGCCGTCGGAATCGTGCACCGCCGGGCGCCAATCGTCCACGCGATTGCGCTCGTTGCCGTCGAACAGGAACATGCTGGTCAGCGGCGCCACGCCCACCTGGTCGATGTCCACGCGGGGAAACAGCGTCACGGCGGTGTCGAACACCGTTTGCACGCCCGGCGTGATGACGAACTTGAACGCCGCGGTGGCGCTTTGACTGTCCAGCAAGGCATGCACCGTGATCGGCTCCGGCCGGGCGCTGGGCTTCGGGCGCTCGATCCAGAACGTCTTGAAGTACGGGAATTCCTCCCCGCCCGGGTCGGCCGTCTTGATCGACAGGCCGCGCGCAGACAGCCCGTAGCCCAGCCCCTTGGCGACCGCCCGGAAGTAGCTGGCGCCCAGGAAGGCCACCACCTCGTCGAAGTAATCGGGCCGGTTCATCGGCGCGTGCAGGCGGAAACCGGCGAAGCCCAGATCCTCGTTGGTGGGCCGCTGCACGCTGCCGAAGCTGAAATCCTCCGGCGTGTAGCGGACCGGCATGCTGCGGCCGTCCACCACCTCGTTGACGTCCACCCGGCCCTTATAGATCGACCCGCGATGGAAGAACTCGACCTGCCAAGGCAGCTTGGTGTCGCGCCACAAGGCACGCCGCTTGTCGAAGCGCAGCATGCGGTATTGGTCGTAGCCGAGATTGTCCAAGTAGCCCGGCAAGGCGGTTTCCTGTGCCGCGAACGGCTTGGCCGCCAAATCGTGCGCCGCGTCCCGCACCGCGGCGTCGCTGAACGGCGTGCCGCCTTGCGCGGCGGACGGGCTGGGCCGGGCGGCGAGGATCGCCGGCAGGGCGGCCAGCAGCACTCTTCGTTGCAAGTCGCGAAACTCCGTTTCAACAGCACCACAATGGGTGACGGGGTGTAGGGTTGCGTCATGACGGCTGGACCCGCCATGTGCCAGACGGTAGGAGGGGCGCCAGGATGACCGACCTTCGCATCACAGCCGGACCGTTCAGCTTCGGCGCGCGATTCGAGGCCTCCGCCCCCCGGACCGTGGCGAAATTCCGCAGCCTGCTACCATATCGCGAGCGGATCATCCATGTGCGTTGGAGCGGGGAAGCGTGCTGGATTCCGCTGGGCGACCTGGACCTTGGGCTGGGATACGAGAACCCGACCAGCTATCCCGCGCCGGGTCAGATCATCCTGCACCCCGGCGGCGTCAGCGAAACGGAAATCCTGCTCGCCTATGGCAGCGTGCAGTTCGCCAGCAAGGTCGGCGTGCTGGCCGGCAACCACTTCCTTTCCGTGACCGAGGGCGCGGAGCAGTTGCCGGAACTCGGCCGCACCGTGCTGTGGGGCGGCGCGCAGGAGATCACGTTCGGATTGGTTGACTGACCGGCATGCGGGCACGGCGGAGCCCTCCGGCATGAACTGGGTGGACATCGCCGTGCTCGCGGTGGTCGCCTTTTCCGGCATGCTCGGCTTCATGCGCGGCCTGGTGCGGGAAATCCTGGGGCTGATCGCCTGGATCGGCGCGGCGTTCGCGGCGACCTGGTTCTTCCCCCAGGTGCAGGGGATCGCCCGCCGGGCGATCGCGAACCCGGACATCGCCGACCCGGCGGCGTTCGGCGCGGTGTTCCTCCTCGTGCTCATCCTGCTGTCGTTGCTGGCCCGGGCGCTCAGCGGCGCGGTGCGGTATTCGGCGCTGGGCGGGCTGGACCGCACCCTGGGCCTGGTGTTCGGCCTGGCACGGGGCGGGGCGGTGATGGTCGCCGCCTACCTGCTCGCCGGCATCGTCGAACCGGTGGACCGCTGGCCGACCGACGTATTGGCGGCGCGCACCCTCCCCTCCATCTATCTTGGATCCGTCTGGGTCGCACAGCGCTTGCCGCCGGAATACCGGCCGGCGCTGCCCGTCCCACCCACTGATCGACCGGCGAGTGCGGCAGACCTGTTCCATGCCAATCCCGTCGGCCGTGCGATCGGCGCACCGCCACCGCCGCGCCCATAGGAGGGTCGCCCATGCTGCCGGACCGGTTCGACGAGGACAAGCCGCACGAGGAATGCGGGGTTTTTGGCGTTTGGAACGTTCCGGACGCGGCGGCGCTCACCGCGCTGGGCCTGCACGCCCTGCAGCACCGCGGGCAGGAAGCGACCGGCATCGTCGCCTTCGACGGCCAGCGCTTCCACCAGCACCGCGGCCTGGGGCTGGTGGCGGATATCTTCGGCGATGCCCGGGTGATCGCTTCCATGCCCGGCGCCGCCGCCGTCGGCCACAACCGCTACGCCACCACCGGTGAGACGATCCTGCGCAACGTGCAGCCGCTTTACGCCGATTTCGAGTTTGGCGGGCTGGCGGTGTCCCATAACGGCAATCTGACCAATGCCATGGCGCTGAAGCGCTCGCTGGTGCGCCGCGGCTGCCTGTTCCAGTCGACCACGGACAGCGAAGTGTTCGTCCACCTGATCGCCATCAGCCTGTATTCCACCGTGGTGGACCGGCTGATCGACGCCTTGAAGCAGGTGATCGGCGCCTACTCCCTGGTTTGCCTGTCCAACGACGCGCTGATGGGCGTGCGCGACCCGCTGGGCGTGCGGCCGCTGATCCTGGGGCGGGTGGGCGCCGCCGACGGGCGCGGCACCGGCGGCTGGGTGCTGGCGTCGGAAACCTGCGCGCTGGACATCGTCGGCGCCGAGTTCGTCCGCGACGTGGAGCCCGGCGAGATCGTCATCATCAACGACAAGGGCATCCACAGCATCAAGCCGTTCAGCCCGGCGGCGGAGCGGTTCTGCGTGTTCGAATACATCTACTTCGCCCGCCCCGATTCGGTGGTCGAGGGCATGCCGGTCTACGAGGCCCGCAAGCGCATCGGCGAGGCGCTGGCCCGCGAATCCAGCGTCCCGGCGGACGTGGTGGTGCCGGTGCCGGATTCCGGCGTGCCGTCCGCCATGGGCTATGCCGAGGCGAGCGGCCTGCCGTTCGAACTCGGCATCATCCGCAACCATTATGTCGGCCGGACCTTCATCGAGCCGACGGACCAGATCCGCAACCTGGGCGTGAAGCTGAAACACTCCGCCAACCGGGTGGTCCTGCAAGGGCGCCGGGTGATCCTGGTGGACGACTCGATCGTGCGTGGCACCACCAGCCGCAAGATCGTGGAGATGGTGCGGCAGGCGGGCGCGGCGGAGGTGCACATGCGCATCTCCTCGCCGCCCACGACGCATTCCTGCTTCTACGGCATCGACACGCCGGAACGCGGCAAGCTGCTGGCGGCGCGGCACGACGTGGCGGAGATGGCCCGGCTGATCGGGGCGGACAGCCTCGCCTTCATCAGCCTGGACGGGCTGTATGGGGCGCTGGGACAGGCCGGTGGCCGCGGCGACCGCCCGGCCTATTGCGACGCGTGCTTCACCGGCGACTACCCGATCGGCTTGTCGGACCTGACCAACGAGGCCGATCGCCAGCTCAGCCTGCTGCCGGGCGAGTGAGCGGGCGCGTCGCCTTCGTCACCGGGGCGAGCCGGGGGATCGGCGCCGCCGCGGCGGTGGCGCTCGCCCGCGCCGGCAGCCACGTGGTGATCACGGCGCGAACCCAGGGCGGCCTGGAAGAAACCGACGACGAGATCCGCAGCGCGGGCGGCACGGCGACCCTGCTGCCGCTGGACCTGGCGGATGGCGACGCGCTGGACACGGTGGGGCCCAGCCTGCTGGAGCGGTTCGGCCGCCTCGACGTGCTGGTCCACGCGGCCGGCACCCTGGGCAAGCTGACCCCGGCGCCGCACATCCTGCCGCGCGACTACGCCGCCGCGGCTGCCGTCAACATGGCAGCGACCTGGCGGCTGATCCGCAGTTGCGGCCCGCTGCTGTTGGTGGCGGAAGCCGGGCGGGCTGTGTTCGTCACAGACGGGCTGGTGGAGCAGCCGCGGGCGTATTGGGGCCTATACGGCGCCACCAAGGCCGCAATGCAGCACCTGGCCTTGTCCTGGGCGGAAGAAACCCGCACCACGCGGTGCCGGGTGAACCTGTTCGACCCCGGCCCGGTCGCGACGCGGTTGCGCAAGGAAGCCATGCCGGGCGAAAACCCGGCAACCCTGCGTCAACCGGCGGACGTCGCCGACGCGCTGGCCGCGCTGTGCGACGCGGGCGAAACCCGCCACGGCACAATCGTCACCCTCCCGCCGAAAGCCTGACGGCGCAGTCCTTCTCCCTCTCCCGCTGGCGGGAGAGGGTCGGGGTGAGGGTGGCGCCGCCCGGTTGGACTCAAACTTTCACAGCCGATTGCCGCGTGTCCGGCCACCCTCACCCTGCCCTCTCCCGCCAGCGGGAGAGGGTTTCAGGCTGGATGCCCTCCCCAAGGGGACAGGGCTTTCTACGCGGCGGTGAGCGCCCGGCGTGCCCGGGCCACCACCTGCATGGCCCGCCCCTTGACCGCATCGCGCATCGGCGTCTGCCCGCGTCGCCCAGTCACCGGCATCGTGCCACGGCTACCGGTCGCGCAGCCGCTTGTGCAGTTGCCGCCACGGGCGCTCCTCCGGATCGGCCGCGTCCTGCTCCGCCTGGCGCGATCCGCGTTCGACGAGTTCGTCGATCAGGCGGCGGGCGATCAACCCGCGATGGCCGCTTTCCCAATGGTCCACCGCACCCTCGCCGGGCAGCCAGCTCGGCACGTCCAGCAGCAGGTAGCGGGCGAGTCCGTCCAGCAGCGGCTCGTACGTCGCCCGCAGCGCACCGAGCGTGCTCCTCACCTCCGGCTCGTCGTTCCAATCGAGCTCGGCTTCCGTGAACGACGCCACCATGCGGTCGTATTCCGCTTCCGGCAGCCGGTCGC
>CBDASJ010000012.1:0-260498 GCA_965199555.1 Acetobacteraceae bacterium
CACGGCGTCCAGCCATTCCGTGTCGAAATCGCCCGGCTCGGCGGCCGGCAGCTCCGGCAGGGCGGCGCGGCTGCGCGCATCGGCCCGCACGCGGCAGCCGAAGGCGGTGACGGCCTGAATCAACTGCGGCAGCAGGCTCGGGGGCGCCGCCGCGTCCACCAGCAGCGTTTCGGTGGCGCCGCACACGCCGGGGCGCCGCAGCTTGCTGTTGACCAGCAGGGAGCAGGCCATGGACGCATCCGCCGCCGCGTGGACGAACAGGTGGTTGCGCCCTTCGGCATGGGCCAGCACCGGCACGCGCGCCTCGGCCTGCACGCGTTCCACCAGCGACTTGCCGCCGCGTGGGATGATCAGGTCCAGCACGCCTGCGCCGCCCAGCATGGCGGCAACGTGGGCACGGTCCGCGTCCGGGGCGATCTGCACCGCAGCGGCCGGCAGCCCCGCCTCCACCAAGCCCGTCGCCATCGCCGTGTGGATGGCGCGGGCGCTGTGCAGGCTTTCGGACCCGCCGCGCAGGATAACGGCGTTGCCGGACTTCAGGCACAGCCCGGCGGCGTCCGCCCCGACATTCGGGCGGCTTTCGTAGATCATCCCGATCACGCCAATCGGCGCGGCGATGCGGCGGAAGCGCAGCCCGTTCGGCCGCGTCCACTCGGCCAGGGTGCGGGCGAGCGGATCGGGCAGCGCCGCGACCTCCTCCAACCCGGCGGCCATCGCCTCGACCCGGGCGGGGGTGAGCGTCAGCCGGTCGCGAAAGGCCGGTGTGGTCTGGCTGGCCGCGAGGTCCCGCTCGTTGGCGGCCAGGATGGCGGCGGAGTCCTGCCGCAGCCGCGCCGCCGCCGCTGCGAGCGCCCGGTTCCGGTCCGCTGCCGCCGACCGCGCCAGCGCGGCCGACGCGATGCGTGCCGCGCCGCCGGCATCTTGCAGCCAGGCTGCAGCCTGAGTGGGTTCGGCGTTCATGCCATCGTGTCCTGTGAAGCGTAAGGTTAAGCGCCGATGGGCGCCAAGCCAATCGGGTAAGGCGTGGTGCTTGCCTTGCGCCGCCATTGCAAGCTCGCAGCGTTCAGCGAAGGCAGCAACGCCGGGTCATGGACGATGCGCTCGGCGGCGGCCACGGCCGCTTCCAATTGAGGCTCGGTCATGTACTGGATTGCGGGGCGGCGGATCACCGTATCCCAACGGCCCTGCACGGCGGCGTCCAGGCACACGCGCATGAAGCAATGGTCGTGGCGGATGGGCCAGCCATGGGCCTGCGCCATGCCCGGCAGCGTGACCCGGGTGAGTTCCTGCCAGCGCGCCAACATGTCCTCCGACCGGTGGCCGGCGATCCGCCGCATATCATCCGCGGAACAGGCGGACCCAACGTTCATGTCAAATCCTGCAGCCATCGGCGCGCCCGGCATACCAGGGATGGTCCGCCACCGTCATCTCCATGCAAGCCCCGATCGGATCGTCAACGCTCGCGAAAGCGGCTAGTGTGGTGTCATGGCGGATGTTTCGGACACCCAGGGCCTTTTGCCCACGACGGAAATGGATGCGCGGGTCCGCCGCCTCACGTGGGAGCGGGAAAGGATCGCGGCCGGCACGGCGCAGCTCGACCGGGGCGAGTGTCATGACTGGCCGCTGGTCAAGGCGTGGATCGAAGCGCATGAGCACCACCCAGATGCCGAACTTCCGGCTGCCGCCACCCTGAAAGCGGCCGGGCTGCACAGGAACACCCGGGCTACCGCAGCGTAAGCGTCACCGGCTGCCGGCTGATCTACCGCATCCGCGGAAGGCCGGGCATGGTCGTTGAAATCGTGCGCGTGTTCGGCCCAGGGCAGGACGCCAGCTCGCTTTAGCTACGCCGACACCAGCAGAACTAGGTCGTCGCGATGGATCGCTTCGTCCCGGCCGCGCCAGCCGAGCAGCGCTTCGATCTCCTCCGAGCGATGGCCGGCAATCCGCCGCATGTCGTCCGCGGAATAGGCCGACAGGCCGCGCGCAAGCCCGGCACCGTCCTGGTCGCGCACCTCCACCGGGTCGCCGCGGTCAAAGCCGCCGGCTACGGCGCGCACCCCTGCCGGCAGCAAAGAGCGGCCGGCCACCAGCGCCCGGGCGGCGCCCCCGTCCACCGTGACCGTGCCCAGCGGGGCCAGGCTGCCGGCGATCCAGCGCTTGCGGGCCGTGCGGCCCTCGGGCGTCGGCAGGAACCAGGTGCAGCGCGCGCCATCCGCCACCGCCTGCACCGGGTTGGCCACGCTGCCCAGCGCGATGGCCATGGCGCACCCCGCCTGGGTGGCGATCCGCGCCGCCACCAGCTTGGTCCGCATCCCGCCGGAGGAATAGCCGGGCGGCGGCTCGCCCCCCATCGCCTCGATCTCGGGCGTGAGCTGCGGCACCACGGGGATGTGCTGCGCCGCCGGGTCGCGGCGTGGGTCGGCGGTGTACAGCCCGTCAATGTCGGACAGCAGCAGCAGCCGGTCCGCGCACACCATCTCCGCCACGCGCGCGGCCAGCCGGTCGTTGTCGCCGAAGCGGATTTCCGTGGTGGCGACGCTGTCGTTCTCGTTGATCACCGGCACGCAACCCAGCCCCAGCAGCGTGGTCAGGGTCGCGCGCGCGTTGAGGTAGCGGCGACGGTCTTCCGTGTCGCCCAGCGTCAGCAGCATCTGCGCCGCGACCAGCCCCTGGTCCGACAAGGCAGCAGCCCAGGCCTGGGCCAGGCGGATCTGCCCCACCGCGGCGGCGGCCTGTTTCTCCTCCAGCCGCAGCCGGCGCTGCGTGAGCCCCAGCGTGCGGCGGGCGAGCGCGATGGCGCCGGAGGACACCAGGATGACGGACGTGCCGCGCGCCCGGGCCGCGGCCACGTCGGCGGCGACGCCGGCCAGCCATTCAGCGCGCGGGGCGGCGCCGTCCACCACCAGGGCGCTGCCGATCTTGACCACCAGCAGCTTCGCGTCGGACAGGCCGAGCACGGTCACGCCGGCACGCGGGCGGCCTGCACCGTGCTCATCAGCCGCCGGAGCTGCTCCGGCACGCCGGCGCCGCTGACGCCCGACATCAGGGCCACGTCCTGGCCGGCAGCACGGGCCAGGGCGGATCGCCGGGCGGAGGCTTCGCGGGCGGTCATCGCGTCCGCCTTGTTCAGCACGATCAGCTCGGGCTTGTCGGCCAGGCCGCCGCCATAGGCTTGCAGCTCCTCCCGCACGGTGCGCCAGGCATCGACCACGTTGCCCGCGGCGCCATCCACCAGATGCAGCAGCACGGCGCAGCGCTCCACGTGGCCCAGGAAACGGGTGCCGAGCCCGGCGCCCTCATGCGCACCCTCGATCAGGCCGGGGATGTCGGCGATCACCAACTCCTCCGAATGGGACAGCCGCACCACGCCCAATTGCGGGTGCAGCGTGGTGAAGGGGTAGTCGGCGATCTTCGGCCGGGCGGCGGACACGACGGACAGGAAGGTGCTTTTGCCCGCGTTGGGCAGGCCGACCAGCCCCACATCGGCGATCAGCTTCAGCCGCAGCCACACCCAGCGTTCCTCGCCGGGCCAGCCTTTGTCCGCCCGGCGCGGCGCCCGGTTGGTGCTGGACTTGAAATGCGCGTTGCCGTGGCCGCCATCGCCGCCGCGGCACAGCACGATCCGCTTTCCGGGCCGGTCCAGATCGGCCAGCACGAACGCGTTCTCCTCGTCCATGATCTGGGTGCCGACAGGTACGCGGATCAGCACGTCGTCCGACCCGGCGCCCGTCCGGTCGGAGCCGGCGCCGTTGCCGCCCTTGCGCGCGCGGAAATGCTGCGTGTAGCGGAAGTCGATCAGGGTGTTGAGGTTCTCAACCGCTTCGAACAACACGTCGCCGCCCTTGCCGCCGGTGCCGCCATCAGGACCGCCGAACTCGATGAACCGCTCCCGCCGGAACGCGATCACGCCGTCGCCCCCGTCACCGGAGCGAATATAGATCTTGGCCTGGTCGAGGAACTTCATGCGGTGGGTCCAAACGAAACGAGGGCCGGCTCATCGCCGACCCCCGTGCACTCATAGCCTGGGCGGCGATGCCTATTCGGCCGCGACCGGCATCGGCTCAACCGACACATGGACCCGGCCCTCGGCCCGGCGGGAGAACTTCACGTGCCCCTCGCTCAGCGCGAACAGCGTGTGGTCCTTGCCGACGCCGACGTTCAGGCCCGGCTTCACCTTGGTGCCGCGCTGGCGGATGATGATGTTGCCGGGGATCACGGCTTCCCCACCGAACTTCTTGACGCCCAGGCGCCGGCCCTCGGTATCGCGGCCGTTGCGGGACGAACCACCTGCCTTCTTGTGTGCCATAACCCAGTCTCCTGCCGCTCAGGTCGCGGAAATATCGGCGATGCGCAGCACGGTGACGTGCTGGCGATGGCCGTTCCGGCGGCGGCTGTTCTGCCGGCGGCGCTTCTTGAAGATGATGATCTTTGGCAGGCGATCCTGCGCCACCACGGTCGCGGTCACGGTCGCGCCGGGCACTACGGGGGATCCGATGGTCATGCCGCCTTCGCCGCCGCCGATGGCCAGCACGTCCGTGAAGGTCACGGTGGCGCCGGCCTCGGCGTCCAGCTTCTCGACCTTCAGCACCAACTCTGGGGTGACGCGGTACTGCTTCCCGCCGGTGCGGATGACTGCGAACATCGATGGAAATCCCCACGGAACCTTCGGCCGCGCCATTGGCGACCGGGCGGCAGGTTGCCCTGACGCCGGAGGCAGGCCTTATAGCGCCCAGCGCGGACGAGTCAAATGCTACAAGCCCGGCTTGGCCTCCAATCCGGCCGCCGCGATGCCAGCCAGCGCGCACGCCTCGTCGTTGTCGGAATTGTCGCCGGAGATGCCCACGGCGCCGATCACCTCGCCGTCCGACAGCACCAGCACGCCGCTCGGCACCGGCACCACCCGGCCGCCGCTGACGGTGGACAGCGCCGCCATGAAGGTCGGGTTGGCGTTGGTGCGGTTGAACAGCTCGCGCGAACCGAACCCCATGCCGAGCGCGCCCCAGGCTTTGCCGAACGCGATGTCGAAGCGGAGGATGCCGGATTTGTCTTCCCGCTTGAACGCCACGAGGTGCCCGCCGGCATCCAGCACGGCGACGCTCAAGGGCATGAAGTTGCGCGCCCGCCCGGCCTGCAAGGCGGCGTCGACGATGGTGGCAGCGGTGTCGAGGGTCATGCGCATGGGGGTGTTCCTTCCCGGTCAGCCGCCATCTACCGTCGCTCCCGGGCAGCAGGCAATGCGGCCGCCAGCCGCGTCGTCACTGCACCCGTGCGAACGCCACCCCGCGCCCGGACACGGCCAGATGGACGGAGTCGCCGGGGCTTTGCCCTCCCTGGAGGCGCACCACGAGCTGGGCGCCGCCCAGCTCCACCGTCACGGCCATGTGGTCGCCCTGGAACACGCTGGACCGCACCGTCGCCGGGCTCCCGTCCGCCGCCAACACCACCTGCTCGGGCCGCAGCAGCAGCGTCACCGGCCCGGACGCGGCGTCGCCCGGCTGCAACTCCACCGGGCCAAGCGGGCAATCCGCCCACCCGTTTGCCGCCACCGCCGGCAGGAACAAGGTGGCGCCGGTCAGCCGCGCCACCTCCGGCGTCACCGGGCAGCGATACAGCGATTGCGGGTCGGCGCATTGCACCACCGCGCCGTCCTGCATGACGGCGACTAGGTCTGCGCTGGCGAACGCCTCCACCGCGTCGTGGGTGACCAGCAGCGTCGTCGTGCCGGTCCGGCGCAGCAGCGCGACCACCTCGGCGCAGATCGACCGGCGCAGGCCGAGGTCGAGCGCCGCGAACGGCTCGTCCAGCAGCATCAGCCGCGGCTGCGGCGCCAAGGCCCGTGCCAGCGCCGTGCGCTGCTGCTGGCCGCCGGAAATCTGGTGCGGAAAGCGCCGCTCCAACCCGGTCAGCCCGGTCAGGCGCAGCGCGTCGGCCACGCGGCCAGCCCGGCGCTCCGCCCGGCTCAGGCCGAAGCCGACATTGCCTTCCACCGTGAGGTGCGGGAACAGCGTGCCTTCCTGCGGCACGTAGCCGATGCGGCGGCGTTCGACGGGGACATGCGTCCGGGCGCCGCACAGCAACGCGCCGTCCAGCAGGATGCGGCCGGTTTGCGCCGGCTCGAACCCGGCCACCAGGCGCAGCAGCGTGGTCTTGCCCGAGCCCGATACGCCGAGCAGCGCCGCCACCGCGCCCGCCGGCACGGACAGGCCCACGTCGCGCAGCACCGGCCCGGCGCCGTAGCCGTGCCGCACGCCCTCGACCTGCAAGCCGCTCACCGACGCCGCGACGGGTCCAGGCTGCGTGCCGTGAAGATGTATGTCGGAACTCCGGATGCCAGGACCAGGGCCGCGGCGAACGGCGCGGCGGCACCATAGGCGCGGTCGCTGGTATAGGACCAGAACTCGGTGGCCAGCGTCGTCACGCCGGCCGGCGCCAGCAGCAGGATGGCGGTGAGCTCCCGCATCAGTTGCAGGGCAACCAGCGCCAGCGCGGCCGCCAGGCCGGGTGCCAGATTGGGCAGCGTCGCCAGCAGGAAGGCCCGCAGCGGCGGCTTGCCCAGCGAGCGGGCCACGTTCTCCAGCTCCGGCGGGACGAGCGCCGCGGCAGCGCGGATCGCCGACTGCGCCAGCGGCAGGAACAGGGCGATGTACACCAGCATCACCAGCAGCGTGGTGTGGTAGATCGCCGGAAGCAGGCTGAGCGAGATCGACACCGCGGCCAGCGCCACCACGATGCCGGGCAAGGCGTGCACGGCGTAGGGCAGCCGGTCCAGCAGCGAGGCCAGCCAGCCGCGATGGCGGAGCGTCACCAGCACCACGGGCAAGGCAACCGCCGTGGTCAGGATCGCCCCGGGCAGCGCGTAGCCCAGCGATTGCAGCAGGGCGGACCCGACATCCCCCAGCCCGGTGCCGGTAGACGCGCCCTGCCACAGCCAGAAGCCGAGCGTGATCAGCGGCACCCCGAAGCCCAACAGCGTCAGCAAGGCGAAGCCGGGGATCACCAGCAGACTCCACCAGCCGAGCCGCACCGGAGCGGCCCGCCGGGCATTGCCGCGGGGCAGGCGGGCGACCCGCCGCCCGCGCAGCATCGCTTCCCCAAGCACCACCGGCAGGCTGACCAGGACCAGCACACCCGACAGCAGCGAAGCGGCGTCGTTGTTGAACTCCGCGGTATACTGGTCGTAGATCGCCGTGGTGAAGGTTTCCACCTGCAGGAACGACAGGGCGCCGAACTCCGCCAGCATGTGGGCCGCCACCAGCAAGGCGCCGCCGCCGATCGCGGGCATGATCTGCGGCAGCGTCACCCGGCGGAAGCAGCGCCAGCGGCGATGGCCCAGCGAGCGCGCCACGTCCTCCAGCGCCGGGTCCAGGTTGCGCAACGCCGCGCACACCGGAAGGTAGACCAGCGGCATGGCATACAGCGTCAGGATGAAGATGGCGCCGCCCATGCGCTGGAACTCCGGCCCCAGCGACGACCAGGCGAAGGAGGACACATAGGCCGGCATCGCCAGCGGCAGCGCCGTGGCCGGTCGCCACCAGCGCCGGCCAGGCAGGTCGCTGCATTCCGTACACCACGCGGCGGCCACCGCGATCAGCGACGCCAGCACCGTGACGGAGCCGGACAGCACCAGCGTGTTGACCAGCAGGTTCAGCGTGTACGGCCGGATCAGGTCGGCCAGGACGCCATCCGGCCCGGCCGCCAACGCGCCCCGCACCACATAGCCGACCGGCAGCGCCGTCAGCACGAACGGCACCGCGCACGCCAGCAGCAGGGCGGCGCCCGGTCGGCGAACCGGGCGCCGGAGAACCAGGCTAGATAAGGCCGGCCTCGCGTTCCAGCGCATAGGCGTCGGCCGCGCTGCCCATGTCTGCTGGCGTGACCGGCGCGGAGAAATCGGCCAGCGGCGGCAGCGGGAACGGCGAAGGCACGTCCGCCAGCACCGGGTACTCCGCACTGGTGGCCGCCATCGCCACCTGCCCAGGGCGGCTGACCATGAACGCCAGGAAGCGCTGGGCGGCCGGCTGGTTCTTGCTGGTCTTCAACATGCCGGCGGCCGACACGTTGTAGATGTTGCCGGGGTCATCGCCGGGAAAGGAGTAGATGGCGGACGCCAGCTTGTCCGGCCCGCCCCGCTCCCGCGCCAGCGAGTACCAGTAATAGTTGTTGGATAGCGCCATCGCGATCTCCCCGTTCTGCACGGCGGTGGAGGCGATGCGGTTGCCGTTGTAGGACCGGCCGTACTGCTTCAGCCCCTTCAACCAGGCGAGTGCCGCGTCCCGTCCCTTGATGTGGACGATCGCCATGACCTGTTCCTGGAAGCCGTCCTGCTTCACGTAGCCGAACTTGCCCGCCATGGCGGGCGTGGCGAAGTCCATGATGGATTTCGGCAGCTCGGCCACCGGCACCATCGCCTTGTTGTAGGTGATCACGCGCGTGCGCACGCTGGCGCCGATCCAGGTGCCGTCCTTGGAGGCGTAGCGGGCGGGGATCGCGGCCAGCGTCGCCGGGTCGACCTTGCCCAGCATGCCCTTGGCATCGATGGCGGCGATCGGCGGGCTTTGTTCGGAAAAGAACAGGTCGGCCGGCGAGCGCTCGCCTTCCTCGACGATCTGGCTGGACAGTTCCGGGCTTTCGGCGTTGCGGACCACCACCTCGATCCCCGTCGCCTTCGTGAAGGCCGTCACCAACGCCTCCGTGGTAGCCCGGTGCTGGCCGTTGTAAAGCGTCACCGACTCCCCGGCGGCGCGGGCCAGGCGGGGCGCGGCGAGCACGGCGGCGGCGGTGCCGACGAGAAGGCGGCGGGTGATGGGTGTTGCCACGATGGACCTTTGCTGAGCGACAATGCGAGCGGGCGTTTACCAGCGAATGCGAGTGAGTTGCAATAGGTGGTTGCGGCAGTCGCCTCGAACCCGATCACGCTCGCGTGGTTGATCACCGATCCTGGTCACGAGCACCTTGGCCAGCCTGGAAGACAAGGAGCGCGCTGACATGAGCAGCCCATTGCTGCCCTTTGGCATCACCGTCTGCGGCATCGAGGAGTTGGCCGGGCATTGCACCACCGGCGCCAGCCATGTCCTGTCCATCCTGGACCCGGACTTCCCCGTTCCGGAAGCCTTCGGGACGTTCGGCGAGCACGCCAAGCTGGAACTGCGCTTCGACGACATCGTCGAGGACGTGGCGGGCCAGCGGGCGCCCTCCGCGGACGATGTCGCCCGCATCCTGGCGTTCGGCCGCGACCTGGTGGCGGAGCCGCGGCCGTCCGCCCATCTGCTGGTGCATTGCCATGCCGGCATTTCCCGCTCCACCGCCGCCATGGCGCTGATCGTCGCGCAAACCTTGCCCGACGCGCCGGCGGACACGGTCGTGGGCCTGGTGCACGGCATTCGTGAGAAAGCCTGGCCGAACCTGCGGCTGATCGAGTTCGGCGACGCGCAACTGCGCCGCAACGGCACGCTGGTCGCCGCCGTCCACGCGCTGCACAAGCTGCAACTGGAGCGCCGCCCACATCTGGCCGAGTTCATGGAGGCGGGCGGCCGCGGCCGCGAGGTCGCAGCCGCCCGCCTCCTGCGGTGAGCTACGGCCGCGTCGGGTCGAAATGCTTCTTCAGGTCACCCCAGCAGGCCATGTAGTCCTGCTGCAGTTCGGCCAGCCCGGCGGCATAGGCGGTGACGCGCTGCGGGAACCGGCTTTCGAACATGAAGGCGAGCGTGCCCGCCAGCTTGTGCGGCGCCAGTTCCGCGCTGCTGGCGCGCTCGAACGCCGTCATGTCCGGGCCGTGCGGCAGCATGGAGTTGTGCAGGCTGATGCCGCCGGGCGCGAAGCCGCCACCGGTCTTGGCGTCGTAGACGCCGTACACCAGGCCCATGAACTCGCTCATGACGTTCATGTGATACCAGGGCGGCCGGAACGTGTCCTCCGCCACCAGCCAGCGGTCGGAAAACAACACGAAGTCGATGTTCGCCGTGCCCGGGGTTTCCGATGGCGAGGTCATCACGGTGAAGATCGACGGATCGGCATGGTCGAACAGCACGGGGCCAACCGGGGAGAACCGGCTGAGGTCGTATTTATAGGGTGCGTAGTTGCCGTGCCACGCCACGACGTCCAGCGGGCTGTGCGCCAGTTCCGTCGCCCACAGCGTGCCGCCCCATTTCACATACATCACCGATGCCGCGTCGCGATCCTCATAGGCGGCGTGCGGGGTCTGGAAGTCCCGCGGGTTGGCCAGGCAGTTGGCGCCGATCGGCCCACGCTCGGGCAGGGACAGCGCGCCGCCGTAATTCTCGCAGACATAGCCGCGCGCCATGCCATCCGGCAGGGCGACGCTGATCTTGACGCCGCGGGGGATCACGACGATCTCGCCGGGCTGGGCGTCGATAACACCGAACTCGGTCCGCACGTGCAGCCCGCCCTGCTGCGGCACGATCAGCAGCTCCCCGTCGGCGTTGTAGAAATACTCGTCCTGCATGGAGCGGGTGGCGAGATACACATGCGCCGCCATGCCGGTCTGGCTGCCGGCATCGCCCGCCGTGGTGATGGTGTGCATGCCTTCGATAAAGGACAGGCTTTCACCCGGCAGCGGGATCGGGCTCCACCGCAGCGGCGCGATCGGCATCTCGATCTCCGCACTGGGCGCGGTGCGCCATAGCCGGGCATCCGCCTTGGTGAAGCGGCCCCAATGCTGCACCGTCGGGCGGATGCGATACAGCCAACTCCGCTCGTTGGTGGCGCGGGGCGCCGTGAAGGGGGAGCCGCTGAGCTGTTCCGCGTACAAGCCGTATGGACAACGCTGCGGCGAGTTGCGGCCGACCGGCAGGGCGCCGGGCAGTGCCTCGGTTTCGAACCCGTTGCCGAAACCGGTCATGTAGCCGCGCGGGATCGCGGTTTGCAGCGGCGTTCCCGCCGACTGGAGCATTACGTTCACGTTGAGCCTCCTGCGGAGCGGTTCCCCCGCGCGGATATCCCCCGTGACCGAGCCAAATTCAAGGGCCGCCGCGTGGGCGGCCCCCGTCAGCCGAAGGCGCGCCGCGCGGCGATTTCGTCCATGACGGTTTGGCTGCGACGCCCGGCCTCAGAGGCGCGCGCCGCGGCACGCTCGTCCAGCAGGTGCTGCGCCGCTTCCGCCGCGGCACGGGATGCGGCAAGCGCCGCCCGGGCGACGGCCACGTCGCAGCAGATCTTGTCGCAGGCTGCCCGGGCGGCGACCGCATAGGCGCGGCCCACCGGCAGCCAGGTGGCGTAGGCTTCCACCACCTCGTCCCCGCCGGCAAGGCTCGCCGCGGCGAAGCCCTCCTCCGCGATCCGGGCCTCGGCCTCGTTGGCCTTGGCCTGCGCCCGTTCCTCCGCTTGCAGCAGGGCGGCCAGTTCGCGTTTGGCGTCATCCACCGTGATGCGGCGAAGGCGCAAAACAACATCCAATGCGTCACGCATGCGACGGCTCCTCCATTGCCTCGGCCAATGCGGCGAAGCTTCCTGCCAGGCTGGTGGCTTGGCTGCGGTCCTGGTGCAGGGCGCGCTCGATCCGCGGCGCCAGCGCCACCGCCTCGTCCACCGCGGGGTCGGCGCCGGCCTTGTAGGCGCCCAGCCGCACCAGATCCGCCACGTCGGCATAGGTCGACAGCAGCCCGCGCGCCCGGCGGACGGCGTCGCGCTCGGACGGTTGCAGGCAGCCGGGGACGGAGCGGGACAGCGACCGCAAAACGTCGACCGCCGGGTAGCGCCCGGCCTCGCCGATGCGGCGGTCCAGCACCACGTGGCCGTCCAGGATGCCGCGCACCGCGTCCGCGATCGGTTCGTTGTGGTCGTCGCCTTCCACCAGCACGGTGAACAAGGCGGTGATCTGCCCGGCGCCGCCCACCCGCTCCGGCCCCGGGCCGGCGCGTTCCAGCAGGCGCGGCAGTTCGGCGAATACGCTGGGCGGGTAGCCGCGGGTGGCGGGCGGCTCGCCCACGGATAGGCCGATTTCCCGCAAGGCCAGGCAGAACCGGGTGACGCTGTCCATCAACAGCAGCACCGACTTGCCTTGGTCGCGGAAATGCTCGGCCACCGTCATGGCGGCATAGGCGGCTTCCCGCCGCAGCAGCGGCGGCGTGTCGGAGGTGGCGGTGACGACCACCGAGCGCGCCAGCCCTTCGGGGCCGAGGTCGTCTTCCAGGAATTCCCGCACCTCGCGCCCGCGTTCGCCCACCAGGGCCAGCACCGCCACGTCGCAGGCGGTGTGCCGCGCCAGCATGGACAGCAGGGTGGACTTGCCGACGCCGGACCCGGCGAACAGCCCCAGGCGCTGCCCGGCACGGCAAGTCGTGAACACGTTGAGCGCGGTCACGCCGAGGTCCAGGCGCTCGCCCAACCGGGCGCGCCCGGTGGCGTCCGGCGGGCCGGCGCGCACCGGCAGCGCGCGGTCGCCGCGGGGCAAGGCGCCGCGGCCGTCGGCGGGATTGCCCAGCGGGTCGATCACGCGGCCGAGCCAGCCGTCGCACGGCGCCAGCACGGCGGCGGCGCCGCTGCCCCCGGTGCGGACAGCGATGCGGGCGACGCTGCCGGGCCCGATGCCGTCCAACGCGGCAAAGGCTAGGGCGCGGGCGGCCGTGCCGCGAAAGCCGAGGATTTCGGCGGCCACTTCCCGCCCGTCGCGCGATGCCAGGGTAACGCGGTCACCCACGCTGAGCAGGGCGCCCAGGCCGACGATTTCCACCGACAAGCCGGACACGGCGGCGACCCGCCCTTGCCCATAGGCAGCCGTGGCCTGGGCGAGTGTGGAGCAAGCTGCTTCCAATCGGTCAGACAGGATAGCAGTTTGTACCATTAATTCGCAATTGCCCCAGGAATGAGCCGATCTTCGGAATAGGGCGCCTTATCAGCGCGCCGATAAGCCGCATCGCGACTTTCTACACGTAAAAGGTGAAAAAAGTGTAGCTATTTACACGCTAAGGTGGTATTACGGACTCAGGCATACCGGAGTGCAACCCATGCGTGTTCTGCTTGTCGAAGATGATGTGACTGCAGCGCGGGGCATTACCCTGATGTTGCGGTCGGGCGGCCTGATCGTGGACACCACCGACACGGGGGAAGAAGCGCTCGAACTGGTTAAGCATTACGACTACGACATCGTCGTGCTGGACCTGATCCTGCCGGACATGGAGGGATATGAGGTGGTGCGGCGCATGCGTAGCGCCCGCATGGAAACCCCGGTGCTGATCCTGTCCGGCTTGTCGCGCCCTGGCGCCAAGGTGAAAGGCTTCGGCATGGGTGCCGACGACTTCATCTCCAAGCCGTTCGACAAGGCCGAATTGGTGGCTCGCATGCAGGCCGTGGTCCGGCGCAGCAAGGGTTACAGCCAGCCGACGTTGCGGGTGGGATCGCTGCAACTGAACCTCGACAGCCGCGAAGTGATGGTCAGCGGCAAGCCCGTCCACCTGACGGGCAAGGAATACTCCATCCTGGAGCTGTTGGTTCTGCGCAAGGGCATGGTCCTGACCAAGGAAGCGTTCCTCAACCATCTGTATGGCGGCATGGACGAACCGGAGATGAAGATCATCGACGTGTTCATCTGCAAGCTGCGCAAGAAGCTCGCCACGGCCGGCGCCGGCAACTTGATCGGCACCGTGTGGGGACGCGGCTACATGATGCGCGACCCATCTTCCGGCGAGCCGAGCTTCTCCGCCGAAGAGGAAGCGCCGCCTGCCAGCCTGACGCACGCGCTCAGCGCCGTTTGACGCTGGGGCGGCGCCAAGGGCAGGCGGGGTAAGACCCCAAGGACCGTTCAAACCGCGCCGCATCCGGTGGCGCGGTTTGCAGCGGCGTGGTTCGCCTGGGTGACTGCGGCGTGGCGGAGCGAGGCTGGCGCCAAATGGGGCCGGCATCCCTCCCACGCCTGCTTTCTCCGCGCGATGGAAACCCGAGCGGTCGCGCGATGCTTTCGCGTTTTCACTCGCATGGCCCTGCCCGGACCATTGCGATAGAATGCCGAACCGTCGATACCGCAACGAGCGAATCCTGGAGCTGCTATTTGCCCTGCCGCGCGGGTGAGAGTGCCAACACGCGTGCGACCCTGCGAGGATACGCTGCGTGAAGCGGCTGTTGACCCACGTCAGCCTGCGGACACGATTTGCCCTGGTGCTGGCGCCGCTGGTGTTCATCGTCGCCGGGTTGTTCGGCGGCGTGGTCGGCCAGCATTCGGTCGACCAACTGCGTGAGCGGATCGGCCAGTCGCTCGCCGTCGACGCCCAACGGATCGCCGATCGGCTGAACCGCGAAATGGCGGATCGCTCCCGGGACTTGGCGCTGCTGGGCGCCCTGGACCCCATGCGCAACCTGCAGGACCAGGCGGCTGTCCAGGCGATCCTCGACAGCCTGCGCCGCAACGAGCCCGACTTCCTGTGGCTGGCCGTGACGGATCTGCACGGCAACGTGGTGGCCGCCACCGACGGGGCGTCCATGGGCAACGACCTGAACTCACTCTACGACCTGCGGGACCAGTTGCGCGGCCGGCCCAACAGCGTCGGCGATCCGCTCCGCATCGTGCGACCCGGCGAGGTCGAGCAGCCGCCCCTGGAACGCCAGCGCCAGATCAACATCAGCCGGCCGATCCGCGCGGCCGACGGCACGGCGGTCGGCGTCATCGTGGCGCAGCTTGGCTGGGATTCCATGCGGGACAGCGTGAACACGCTGCTGACCGCGGACGAGGACGGCAAGCTGCACCGGCAGGCCGTGGTCGTGTCCAGCTACGACACCGTCCTGGTGGGACCGCCGGACCTGGTGGGGCGGCGGCTCGCACTGCCGGACGTGAGCCGCGCCCGGGTCGGCATCTTCGGGTGGTCCAGCGCGATCTGGCCCGACCAGCGGGCCTACATCGCCGGCGTGAACTTCGCCGCCGGCGACCGGCAATTCACCGGACCGGGCAGCATCCCCATGCGGTGGACCGTCCTGGTGCGGGAGGCCGAGGACATCGCCTTCGCGCCCGCCCAGCAATTGCGGCTCGCCATCCTGGCGATGGGCGTCGGCTTGTCGCTGCTGGTGGCGATCCTCGGCTGGGTCATCGCCGGGGTGATCACACGGCCCCTGCGCCAGATCGCCGCCGCAGCGGACTGCCTTCGGCGCGGGGAAGCGGTGGAGCTGCCCATCCTGCACGGGGCCACGGAAGTGGAAACCTTGTCGGCCTCGTTGCGCGCGATGGTGGCGACGCTGACGTCCAAGCAGGTGAAGCTCGACGAACTGGAAAGTGCCACGCAGCATGACCCGCTCACCGGCCTGCTGAACCGCGCCGGATTGCAATCCTGGCTGACCCTGGCGCTGGCCCAGGCCCGGACCGAGCCGTCCGGCCTGCTGGTGCTGGTCGGCGACCTGGACGGGTTCAAGCAGGTCAACGACACCAAGGGACATGGCGCCGGTGACAGCCTGTTGCAGGAGGTTGCCCGGCGCCTGCAATCCTCCGTCCGGGCCCGCGACGCCGTGGCCCGCATCGGCGGCGACGAGTTCGTGGTCGTGCTGCACGCGCCGCTCGGCCTGGGCGACCGGCTGGCGCTGGAAACCGGGCAACGCCTGTGGTCGCGCGTGACCGAGCCGTACGACATCGCGGGCGACATCTCCGTCATCGGCCTCAGCCTCGGCGGTGCCGGCTGGCCGGAAGACGACCGCAACCTGGAACTGGTGCTGCACAAGGCGGACACGGCGCTGTACGAGGCCAAGCGCGGGGGCAAAGGGCGGATCGTGTTCCACCGCGAGCCGGCCCTGGGTTAGGGTTGAGCTTTGCCCGATGCCGCTGGTTCAATCCTCCGGCGCGCTGGACGCTCGACGGGGCAAGGCTGCACGCCGTCACCGACCACGCCACCGATTTCTGGCGCGAAACGCATTACGGCTTCGTGCGGGACAATGGCCATTTCTTCGCCCAACCCACGCGGGGGGACTTCACGGCGCAACTGCGGGTGCGCGCGACCTTTGCGGCACTCTATGACCAGGCCGGCATCATGGTCCGCCTGGACGGGGAGCATTGGGTCAAGGCCGGCATTGAGATGTCCGACGGGGAGGCCTTGCTGGGCAGCGTGCTCACCGCCGGCCGCTCGGATTGGGCCACCGGCCGCTACACGGGTGACGCGGCGGATTTCCGGCTGCGGGTGAGCGTGTGCAGCGGCGTGCTCCGGTTGCAGGCCTCCGGCGACGGTGAACGGTGGCCGCTGCTGCGCTTGGCGCCGTTTCCCAAGGCGGACTCCTACCAGGTCGGGCCGATGTGCTGCACGCCGGAGCGAAGCGGGCTGGCGGTTGAGTTCTCCGAGTTCTCGGTCACGCCGCCCTCCGGCAAGGATTTGCACGATCTTTCCTGACCGGCCGGGCTGACTGCGCCGACCTCGGCCGAAATCCCGTTCCCATGGCTGGCAAATGTCTTCGGATTGCAACCATACCAACGCCGACCGATGGCGTTGGCACCTGACACGCACAGGGAACGCCGATGCTGGTCCATTTCGTCCCGTCCTCCGGGTGGGTCATCGCCATGCTGGTCGCCTGCTTCGTGCTGGTGCTCGCGTTCGAGGCGACCAACGGCTTCCACGACACATCGAATGCGGTCGCGACGGTGATCTACACGAACTCGCTCAAGCCGGTGGCCGCGGTGGCCTGGTCCGGCCTGCTCAACTTCGCGGGCGTGCTCGTGGGCGGCATAGCCGTGGCCTATGCGCTGGTCGACATCCTCCCGCCGGACGTGCTGACGCCTCCGGACGGCTCGCCCGCCGTTCCCATGCTGGTTGCCATCTTCTCCGCCGCGCTGTTCTGGAACGTCGCGACCTGGGCTTTCGGCATCCCGAACAGCAGCTCGCATTGCATCATCGGCGCGCTGATCGGCGTGGCGGCCGGCAACGCGCTGCTGACCTCACGCGGCCTGGGCCAGGGCGTCGACTGGCGTCAAATCGTGACCGTGCTGGAATCCCTGGCGGTCTCGCCCGTCCTCGGCCTGGTTTGTGCCGGCGGCCTCTACGCGGCCTTGCGGGCAGTGGTCCGCAAGGGTCACCTGTTCGAGCCGCCCGAACCGGGTCAAGCGCCGGTCTGGTGGCTTCGCGGCCTGCTGATCCTGACCTGCACCTCCGTGAGCTTCTCGCACGGCACGAATGACGGCCAGAAGAGCATCGGTCTCATCATGCTGACGGTGATCGGCCTCATGCCTGCCACGTATGCGATCAATCCGAACGCGCCGCAGCAATTGGAGCAGCTCGGCCGCAACGCGGCGGCGGCGATCCCGCTGATGGAGCGATACGGGGACGACCTGAAGGACCGGGCCCTCGCCTCGGCGGCGGCCCTCCGGGAGGCGGCGCCCAGCGTGGCGGCCGACGTCGCGCACGCGCCTGGCGGCAGCCCGGCGGTTCGCGCCACCCGCTCGCAACTGCGCGGCGACGTGTACTTCGTGCTGGCCGAGATGAAGCACGTGCAGGAGGCCGCTGGCGCTTCGGACGGGGAAAAGGCGCAAGCGGCCCGGCTGCGAACGGAGATGGGACCGCCGGTGCAATACGCCCCGCTATGGGTCCGTATCCTAAGCGCGCTCTGCCTCGGTGCCGGAACGATGGTCGGCTACAAGCGGGTCGTTCGCACGCTCGGCGAGAAGCTGGGCAAGAGTCACATGACGCCCGGCCAGGGGGCGTGCGCCGAACTGGTGGGATCCGTGCTGATCGGAACGGCCGGGCTCACCGGCCTGCCCGTGAGCACCACCCACATCATCACCTCGGGTATCACCGGGACGATGATCGCGGGCGGTCAGGGCGTGCAGCCCGCCATGCTCATCCGCATCGCCCTGGCCTGGATTTTCACCCTGCCCGTTACGATGCTGCTGGCGGGCGGTTTATTCTACCTACTGGCCAACCCGAGTTTGTAGAACACACCTTTCCGGCCGGCGATGACCGCCACGTTGCACCATCACCAGCCATTCGAGTCCAGTTCAATGCTTCTCGATGTTCCAGAAGCACAGCACGTTGCCGCGCGTCAGCCCGGTCACGTTGCTGCGAAAGGCGACGGGCTGCTTGTACTGCCCCAGCAGGAGCGTCGGCAGCTCGGCCCACAGCGCCCGGCTGTACTGGTCGAGCAAGGCCGGCGTCGGTTGGTCGATCATCGCCGCGCGCAGAGCCTCCAGCTTGTCCGAGCAGGGCCAGCCGACATAGTTGTTGCCGTCGCAGCGCGCGTCGACAAGGATGTTGGTGGCGGGCTCGTCCAGCGTGCCGATGTCGCTGCCCGACTGGAAGATGTTCCAGCCTCCCTTCTCTACCGGGTCCTTGCGGGCGCGGCGCACCACCAACGTGCCCCAGTCGCTGGTTTGCAGGTCGACGTTGACGCCGATGGAGCGCAGCCGGTCGCCCGTAACCTGCGCCAGCGCGTCGATCAGCGGGATTTCCGTGGACGTCAGGACCACGATGCGCTCGCCCTTGTAGCCCGCTTCCGCCAGCAACTGCTTGGCCCGCGCCGGGTCCGGCGTGCGGTACGGCTCGCTGCCCGCTTCCGAGCTGTTGGGCGTGCCGCAGCCGAAGAACGAGAAGCAGCGCTGCCACCATTGCGGGTCGGTGGTGAAGGCGGCTTGCAAGTAATCCTCCTGGTTGACCAGCAGGGCCAGCGCTTGCCGGGCGCGCACATCGTTGAACGGCGGCTGCAGCTCGTTCATGCGCAGGAAGGCCAGGTTGCCGAGCTTGCTGGCTTCCCGGACCACCACGTCCTTGCGGCCTTGCAGGGATTGCAGCCCGTCATGCGGAAGCTGGTCGATCAGGTCCACCTCGCCGCGCTGGATGGCGGCAACGCGGGTTTGCAGGTCGGGGATCACGTCCCACTCCACCTTGTCCACCAGCACGCGCTTGCCGCCGGCATTGCCGTTGGCCGGTTCGTCGCGCGGCACGTAGTCGGGGTTCTTCTCAAACACCACCCGCGCGCCCGGCAGATAGGCGGACGCGACGAAGCGGAACGGGCCGGACCCCATCGTGGTGGTGATCGGCTTGTCGCCGGCCGCGGCGATGTCCTCTGCCCGCATGACAACGGCGGCCGGGCCGGCCAGCGCTTCCGGCACGTGGGCGAACACTTCCTTGAACACGAGGCGCACGCCGTTCGTGCCCATCGGCTCCATGCGGTCCAGCCGCTTGGCCATCAATTGCAGCAACGGGTCGGTCTTGGCGGAGCGGAGCAGCGAGGCGATGACGTCGGCGCTCGTCACCGGCTGGCCGTTGTGGAAGCGCAAACCGTCCCGCAACGTCAGGTCGTATTGCAGCTTGTTGTCGGACACGGTCACCGACCGGACCATCTGCGGCTGCGCGTGCATGTCCTCGTCAAAGGAGAACAGCGTGTCGTACACCATCAGGCCGTAGATGCGGGTGATGGTGGCGGCGGTGGTGGTCGGGTCCAGCACCCGAAGATCCGCCTGCGGCACCACGTGCAGCACCGTTTCCGCGGCGGCGGGCAGCGGCAGGAGCAACGACAGCCAAAGTGCGACCCGCTTCACCTCATTCCTCCGCATGCAGATGCCGCACCATGAACTCCATTGCCCGGCGCAGGAAGTACGGATTGCTCCAAACCGTGGTGTGATCGTCGTTCGGCAGCGGAATGAAATCGAAATCCTTGTCCGCCGCGATCAGCGCCGCCGCCAGCTGCATGGTCAGCGCCGGGTGGACGTTGTCGTCCATGTCGCCATGCGCCAGCAGCAGCTTGCCGCGCAGGCG
Source organism: Acetobacteraceae bacterium (assembly GCA_965199555.1). Classification (GTDB taxonomy): domain Bacteria; phylum Pseudomonadota; class Alphaproteobacteria; order Acetobacterales; family Acetobacteraceae; genus LMUY01. The sequence goes on from CBDASJ010000012.1 coordinate 19,668, forward strand.
CGCCGCCAAGGCCGGATTGGCCGCCCGCGCCCAGGCCACCGCATCGCCGTTCTGGCCCGGGGCGGCGCCCATGTACTTCTCCGTCCAGGCATAGGAATAGCCGCGCTGGTCGTGGTTCCCCGCGGTGGCGACGGCGGCGTGAAACACGTCCGGGTATTCCAGCATGGCCCGCACGGACGCGTAACCGCCGCCGGAATGGCCCATGATCCCCACCCGCGACGTGTCGAACCAGGGGTGCCGCGCCGCCAGTTGCCGCAGCGTCGCCACGTGGTCGGGCAGCGTACCGGGATCGTCCAGCTTGCCATAGCTCGCGTCCTGGAACGCTTTGGAGCGCAGCGGCACGCCCCGGCCATCGACGTTCACCACCGCGAAGCCAAGCTCCGCCCAGGCTTGCGGCATGCAGGAACGGAACAGTTCGGGCATGAAGTCGGTGAACATGACCGTTGGCGTCATGCCGCGCTGCGGGCCGGGATAGATGTAGTCGATCACCGGGTAGCGCCGCGCCGGGTCGAAATCGGTGGGCAGCCACACGGCGCCCCACAATTCCGTCTGCCCGTCATCGGCCAGCACGCGGAACGGTTCGGGCGCGCGCCACGGTCCGTCCAGCTCCGCCCGCGCCAGTTCGGCCACCGGCGTGCCGTCCGCCCGGCGCAGCTCGGACACGGGAAGCGTGGTGAGGTCGGAATGGGTGTGGACAAAGAAGCGGCCGGAGGGGGCGCGCCATTCCCCCTGATCCTGCGGCGGGCGGATGTGGTCGCGCGGCGCCCGGTGCAGCGGCATGGCCAAGGCGTGGTCGTCCGTGCCCGGCGTCAGCACCGTCAGGCCCGTCCCGTCCAGCCGCGTGCGGCACAGCGTGCGGTGGTACGGGTTGGCGGCCGGGTCGATGCCGGCGGCCAGGAACTCGACGGTGCCGGCTGCCTCGTCCACGTGCAGCAGGTCGCGCACCAACCAGGCGCCGGAGGTGATGCGGTTGCGCAGCGCCCCGGTGGCGAGGTCGTGCAGGTACAGGTGGCCCCAGCCGTCCCGTTGGGAAAACCAGACGAAGCTGCCGGATCGGTCGAGCACGCGGATATTGGGCAGGCCCAGCACGGACACGTTGGTGTCGAGGTGGGTGTGCCCGGTTTCGGTGAACACCTGGCGGACGGCGCCGCTTGCCGCATCCATCTCGTTCAGCGTCAGCCGGCGCCACAGCCGGTCGCGGTCCAGGAAGAACACGCGGGTGCCGTCCGCGCTCCACCAGGCCTCGTGCTTTTCCAGGCAGGTGGTGACGCCGCTGTTATACGGGCCGCCCGCCGCATGCACCACGGTCCCGTCCAGCCCGACGACGGCGTGCCGCTCCGTCGGCACCACCTCGTCGCCGGTTATGGCGTATTTCACCGTGTGCAGCACGGCCCGCGGGCTGCCATCCTCCGGCACGTGCTGCACCAGCGGGTACTCCGCCATGCCGCGTTCATCGAGCCGGGAGGTGAAAAACCGCGTGCCATCCGGGGACGGCAGCACGTTGGGTGGCAAGGCGATGCCGCGCCGCCGCAGCGTCACCGTGGTCAGGTTCATGTCGGCCGACTTGCCGTAGGCGTTGCCGATTTCGCCATCCGCCGTCAGGACCCGCTCCGCCGCGCCTTCCCGAACCCAAAGGTTGCCGCCGCGAGCGAACACGGCCTGCCCGCCGGGCAACGCCGCCTCACCCGGCCGCAGCGCCGGGCCGGGCTGCCGGTCGATGCCGGTTGGCGCAACGCGGAGCCAGGTGCCGTCCTCCAGCTTCACGTGCGGGTCCGGGCCTGTCAGGTCGAGGTCCGCGATCGCCGCCCCGCTGGTTGCGGCGAGGATGCGGGCGTGATCGAAGGCCGGCGTTTGTTCGCCCGTCGCCGCGTCCACCACGGTGAAGACGGTGCCATCCCGGGTTTCCCGCCGGAACCAGAAGCTGTCGCCTTGCCCGATCCAATGCGGCCGCACCTGCGGGTTGCGCAAATGCTTGCGCAGGTTGGATGCGAGGTAGCGCTCGGCCCGACGGCGGCGTGGTTCGGTGAGTTCAGGCATCGCTTGCATCTCCCGCAGCGGTCATTCCGAGCCGAACGGCCGGCCCCCCGGCATCCGTACCGCGCTCGCTTGATACCGTAACGACTGCCCTGTAGCGTTCCCGCTGGTCGTCCGCAAAGACGCTTGAGCCGGAGTTGTCATGGCACCACCCTGTCGCAGGCTTGGCCTTGGCGTCGTCGCCGTCCTCGCGCTCCTCCTGCTGACGCTGCATCCCGCCGCGGCCGCCAAACGCCTCGCTTTGGTGCTGGGCAACAGCAAGTACCAGAACGTGCCTGCGTTGGAGAACCCGGCGAACGACGCGGAGGATTTCGCCGCGGCGCTCAGGCGCCTCGGCTTCGACGTGATCGAGCAGCGGGACGCAAGCCGCGAGGCGATGGCCAAGGCCGTGCATGACTTTTCTGAACAACTGGCGGGCGCCGAGGTCGCACTCTTCTTCTACGCCGGCCACGGGCTGCAGATGAACGGGGAAAACTACCTGATCCCGGTGGACGCGAAGATCCAAAGTGCTGCCGACGTCCGGTTCAACACGATCGACCTCACCGACATCCAGCAGGAGATGGAAGGCAGCGGGCGGACCAACATCATCATCCTGGACGCCTGCCGCGACAATCCGTTTGCCGACAAGCTCGCCCAATCCGGCCGGTCGCTGGGCTCCCGCGGGCTGGTGCGGCTGGACGCGGCGGCGCAGGGTTCGCTGATCGTCTACTCGACCCAGCCCAACAACATCGCGCTGGACGGGTCGGGCCGCAATTCACCGTTTACTGCCGCTTTGCTCAAGCACGTGGCAACGCCGGGCCTGGAGGTGCGGCAGATGATTTCCCGCGTGCGCGGGGACGTGCTGGCGGCAACTGACAAGAAGCAGACGCCGTGGGACAGCTCCTCCCTCGTGGGCGACGTCTACCTTGCCAACGCGGCTGCCGGCGCCGCCCCGATCGCCGCCATCCCGCCGGCCGACACGGCGGTGGCCAACGCAGCACCCCCCAGCCCGGCGCCGGACCTGTCCGGGCAGGCCCCGCTGTCCCGCAACTCGGCCCCGGCAGCCGCGGCCGAGAACGAGTGCGACCGATACGCCGCGCTCCGCATGGCAACCATCGCCACGGCCACGGAACCGACGCCCACCGACGCCGACTGGGTTCGCATCGCGGGCGTGTGCCAGGCATTGGTGCAGGCAAATCCCGGCGTGATGCGTTACGTTTATCAGCTCGCCCGCGCGCAGGACCACACGAAGAACTACACCGAGGCGGTCCGCAACTACCGCGTCGTCGCCGAGGCCGGCTTTCCAGAAGCCATGAACGACCTCGGGGCCGAGTACTATCTCGGCCACGGCGTTTTGCAGAGCTACCCGACCGCCTTCGACTACATCAGCAAGGCCGCCGCCGCCGGCTCATTCCGCGCGCTGGCCAACATGGCGGCGATGTATTCGGATGGCCGGGGCGTGGCCAAGGACGACGCCAAGTCGCTCGACCTGGCCGAGCGGGCTGTCGACGCGGGCAGCAGCTTCGCACTCAAGATCATCGCCACCCATTACTTCAATGGTGCGGGCGTGCCGCGCGACTACAAGATGGCGGCGCAATATCTGCAGCAGGCGGCCGACCTCGGCAACGGGCAAGCGTTGAAGCTTCTGGCGGCCATGTACGAGTCCGGCTATCTCGGCCCGCCCGACCCGGCCAAGGCGTCCGAGCTGCGGCTGCAAGCCCAGCGGGTGGACCCGACGAGCCCGGACCAGCCGCCGCTGCCGATGCTGCGGCAAACCCCCATCGCACATGCCGCCCCGGCCTCGCACCGCCGCTACGTGATCTACCACTACAACCCGGCCTGGCAGGCGGCGCCGGGGGATACCAGTTGCTGCCCGAACAACATGCTGATCTGCCCGCTCGGCCGCCATTTCTGCGGCCACTGACGCCCGAAAACCGCCGGCGGTAGCGACCCGGTGCTCCGCCCGCGGTTCGGCCTGGTGCGCGGAACGGACATCGCCTTCACCGACCCGGAAGTGGCCCAGGGTGCCAGCGTCACGCTCGCGGCGCTACGACCACATCGACCTGGCGTGCTACTATACCATACGCAGCTACATTACGTTCATGTAACGTCTAACAGGCGGTCCCTCAGGGAAGCGGTTGGCCGGGGTCCGGCCGCACCCGCTCGACCACGAGCGGGTCGAACTCGCTGGGTGCGGTCATGAGTTCCTCGGTCAAGGGGGAGTCCTCGCTTTCCTTGATCGCGTCCAGCACCGCTTGCGGATCGGCGGCGACGGCCATGGCGGCCGCTTCCTCGTCCACCCGGTTCCGCAGGGTCGGGCTGTCGCGGCGCATTTCCTCTAGCAGGGCGATGATCTTCGCCGATTTCTGCTCGCCCAGGATGGCCAGTTCCAAGGTCAGTTGCTCGCGGTAGCCGGCCAACTGGTCTTCCCGCCGCTGCGTCGCCAGGATCAGCACCGTGACGTAAAGCGCCAGCAAGCCGGTAATGCCCTGCAGCCAGGCGAAGGGCGGCGCGTCCCAGGCGGGCAAGCCCAGCGCGTCGGCAGCGAGGTTGCCGCCAGTCCAGGCGACGACGATCACGGTCAGCACCGCGATGAACAGCGGCCGCCCGATCAGGGCCGTGAGCTGCTCCACCAGGCGTTGCAACTTGCCGGCGCTGCGGCGGTGGTCGGCATGCAGCTTGGCGATGGCTTGCAGCGTGTCTTCGATATGCGCGGGCAGGATCGGGGTGTCTTCGGTCACGCGTTCGGCTCCCAATCAAGCGGCGCCGCCGGATGCCAGGGGTGACTGGAACGACCGTATCGCCCGTTGCGGCAGCGATAGTCGCGCGAACGCCCCCGCACAAGGATGCGGGTATGGCGCTTTGCCAGGGGCCGAGGCGGGCGCTGGAAACCGCAGCGGCAGAATACATGTTAGCATGCAGAGGCCGAGAGGAACTGACGCATGCCAATACGGATCAACGGAACCGAGACCAGCGTGCCGGCGGACCCGCGGGTCTCGCTGCTCGACCTGCTGCGCGAAACGATGCACCTGCATGGGACGAAGAAGGGCTGCAACCAGGGCGCCTGCGGTGCCTGCACCGTGCTGGTGGATGGCGAGCGCATCCTGTCCTGCCTGGCACTTGCCGTGCAGTACGAGGGGCGCAGCGTCACCACGGTCGAGGGGCTGGCGGGCGCGAACGGGCTGCACCCGTTGCAGCAGGCGTTCATCGAGCATGACGGTTTCCAATGCGGCTACTGCACCCCGGGGCAAATCTGCTCGGCCGTTGGCATGGCGGCGGAGTTGGAGCGCGGTGTGCCGAGCGTGGTCACCGATGATCTCGGCGCGGACACGGTCGCCTTTACCTCCGAGGAGGTGCGCGAACGCATGAGCGGCAATCTGTGCCGCTGCGGCGCGCAGAACGGCATCATCGCCGCGATTGCCGAGACCTATGCGGAGGCGGCGCAATGACCCCGTTCAGCTACGCCCGGGCCAGCGACGCCGCGGACGCGGTGCGGCTGGGCGGCTCGCACGGCGCCAAATACTTGGGCGGCGGCACCAATCTGGTGGACCTGCTGCGTGAAACGATCGAGGGGCCGTCGGCACTGGTGGATGTCACCGGCCTGTCCTCCGCGATCGAGGCGCGGGAGGATGGCAGTCTGCTGATCGGCGCCGCAACGCGCAACACGGCAGTCGCCGAACACCGGGCCGTGCGCACGCGCTATCCGGTGCTGGCCCGCGCCATCCTGGCCGGTGCGTCGGGGCAGATCCGCAACATGGCGACGGTGGGCGGCAACATCCTGCAACGCACGCGCTGCACCTATTTCTACGACGACGATGGCTCGCGTTGTAACAAGCGCAGCCCGGGCCAGGGCTGCGACGCGGTGCAAGGGTTCAACCGCATCCATGCCATCCTGGGCGCCTCGCCGGCCTGCGTGGCCACCCACCCGTCCGACATGTGCGTGGCCCTGGCGGCCCTGGACGCCACCGTCCACCTGCAAGGTGCCGGGCGCACGCGCAGCCTGAAGCTGACGGCGCTGCACCGCCTGCCCGGCGACCAGCCGAACGTGGAAACGGAACTCGAACCCGGCGAGCTGATCACCGCGATTGAACTGCCCGCCCTGCCGGCGGCGGCACGTTCCACCTACCGCAAGGTGCGGGACCGGGCGAGCTACGCCTTCGCCCTGGTGTCGGTGGCGGCGGTTCTGGAGGTCGAGGGCGGCACCGTTAAGGAAGCGCGGCTGGCGCTGGGCGGTGTCGCGCACAAGCCGTGGCGCGCCAGCAAGGCGGAGCAGTTGTTGCGCGGCGGCCCGGCGACCAAGGACGCGTTCCGTGCCGCGGCGGAGGCGGAGCTGGCAGACGCCGCACCGCTGCGCGACAACGGGTTCAAGGTCGAACTCGCCAAGCGTTGTATCACCGCCGTTCTCGGCGACCTGGTTGGAGACGCCGCATGAGCATCGTTGGAAACACCAAGGCGGCCGTGACGGGCGCCGCCCAGACCGTGATGAAAAAGGCCGTCGAACTGGCGCCGGATAGCTGGATGCCCGGCGCCAAGCCCGACCCGTTGAGCCGCAGCAAGCACGGGCTGATCGGCGCCCCCATCTCCCGCATCGACGGGCCGCTGAAGGTCCAGGGCAAGGCGAAGTTCGCGGCGGAATTCCCGCTCGACGGCATGGTCTACGCGGCAGTGGCATTCAGCACCGTGGTCAAGGGCCGCATGACGGCGCTCGACACGGGCGCGGCTGAGGCTGCGCCTGGCGTCGTCCTGGTCATGACGTATCGCAACGCCCCGCGCATGAAGAACATGCCGTTGTTCCTCAGCTCCGAAAAGGCAGCGGGGGGCGACAACCTGCCGATCATGCAGGACGACCATATCTCCTGGAACGGGCAGCCGATCGCCGTGGTGCTGGCGGAGACCCAGGAGCAGGCCGACCACGCCAAATCGCTGATCCGGGCGACCTACGAAGAGGAACCTGCCATCACCGCCTTCGCCACCGCCAAGGCGAAGGGCACCGATCCGGGCATGTTCCAAGGCCAGCCGCTGAAGATGAGCGTCGGCGATGCGGACGCGGCGCTGGCCAAATCGCCGGTCACGATCGACGCCGAGTACCTGACCCCGCGCCACAACCACAATGCGATTGAGCCGCATGCGGCCACGCTTGCCTGGCACGGCGACGAGCTGATGGTGCACGACGCTTCCCAGGCGGTCACCCACACGGCCTGGTCGCTTGCCACGATTTTCGGGCTGGACGAGAAGCAGGTCCACGTGACCTCGCCCTATGTGGGCGGCGGCTTCGGCTCCAAGACGCTGTGGCAGCACCAGGTGCTGGGCGCCGCGGCGGCCAAGCTCGCCAACCGGCCGGTCCGCATCGCCTTGTCGCGTGAGGGCGTGTACCGGATGATCGGCGGACGCACCGTGACCGAGCAGCGGGTGGCGATCGGCGCCGAAGCGGACGGGCGGTTCAACGCCATCATCCACACCGGCACGATCGCGATGACGCGGCAAAATGCCTTGCCGGAGCCGTTCATCCTGGCAACGCGCAGCGCGTACAGCGCCGGCAGCCTCAAGCTTGACGTGGAGGTGGCGTATATGGACACGCTCGCCAACACCTTCATGCGCGCGCCGGGCGAAGCCGTCGGCACGTTCGCCATGGAATCCGCGGTGGACGAGATGGCCGCGAAGCTCGGGATGGACCCGATCGAGCTGCGCATCCGCAACGAGCCGGAAAAGGACCCGAGCGACGGCACGCCCTTCTCCTCCCGCCACATCGTCGAAGCGTGGCGGACCGGTGCCGAGCGCTTCGGATGGAGCAAGCGCAACCCCGTGCCAGCTTCCATCCGCGAAGGCGAGTGGCTGGTCGGCATCGGCTGCGCCACCGCCACCTACCCGTACTACCGCATGCCCGGCGGGGCGGCGCGCATCACCCTCAGCAAGGACGGCCACGCCCGCGTCGAGATCGCCGCGCACGAGATGGGCATGGGCACCGCCACCGCGCAAAGCCAGGTGGTCGCCGAGCGGTTGGGGCTGGGCATGGACCAGGTGAGCTTCGGCTACGGCGACTCCATCATGCCCGGCGCGGTGCTGGCTGGCGGGTCGCAGCAAACGGCCTCGATCGGCGCCGCCGTGATCACGACGTACCAGGCTTTGGTGGCCGAACTGCTCAAACTCGCCGGCAACAGCTCGCCTTTGGCCGGGCTGAGCGTGGAGGAGGTGGGCGGGTTGAATGGCGGCTTGGCCAAGCTGGACGAGCCGACGCGGCATGAAAGCTACGCGTCCATCCTCGCCCGGGCCGGACGGGACGAGCTGGTGGTGGAGGGGGCTGCCCCGCCGCCGCGGGAAACGCAGCATTGGTCGATGCACTCGTACGGCGCCATGTTCTGCGAGGTGCGGGTCAACGCGGTGACCGGCGAGACGCGGGTCAACCGCTTCCTGGGCTCGTTCGATTGCGGGCGCATCCTGAACGCCAAGACGGCGTCGAGCCAGTTCCGCGGCGGCATCATCATGGGCCTTGGCATGGCGCTGATGGAGGAAACGCAGTTCGACGAGCGCAAGGGACGCGTGATGAACCCGAGCCTGGCCGAATACCACGTCCCCACGCATTTCGACGTGCCTGAGATCGACGTGATGTGGACCGACATTCCGGACCCGCACACGCCTATGGGTGCGCACGGGATCGGCGAAATCGGCATCACCGGCACCGCTGCCGCCGTCGCCAACGCGGTGTTCAACGCCACGGGCAAGCGTATCCGCGATCTGCCATTGACGCTCGACAAGCTGATGTAGCGCGAGACGCCAGCCAGGAAGTTGCCGCTGCCTGGCTGGCGGACGCCGTCGCTGTCGGCGTTATAACCGCGCCGTACTACCTGCGAAATCAGCGGCGATATTGGACTGGCGGAGCTCTTCCTCCGCCGCTTCAGCCACCAACTCAGCATGGAACCGCTCCAATGGCGCAGTACGCTCCGCCAGTGCAGCGAGTTGCTCGGCCGCGAGCTGCAACTCGGCTCCGTCCAGACTGTCACCTGTGGCTGCTCGGGCGGTCAAGGATACGCTTAAGCCCTTCAGCTCCTCAGTGATCGGCGTCGGGTGACGAGGCATGGGGCGTATCCAGAAGACCTGGAAACAGACAATCCACGATTTGTGGACAAGGTGTCAAGCATAATCCACGCCGGGTGGATTATTTCTCCAGAGGCCGTTGCGGTTCGTGCAATTGATGCCGCGGCGGCTTGCGCTGCACCACCAGATGACGCCGGCTGCTCGTGTGGTTCGGGGCCAGGCTCGCCGGCACCGCCACCGAAGCGCCGAGCTCCACCGCCTGCTCCTGTAGCTTGGCCGCCAGGTCGAACGGCATGGAGCGGAGTTCCCCGGCAAAGATCCAATCGAGGCTGACACCGGACCGGTTCAACAACCGCACCATCGCCGCCACGTCCGGCAGGCGGTGGCCCTTTTCCCAATTGTTGTAGGCAGATGGCTGCACGCCGAGCACGTTCGCCATCACGTCCTGCCGGTCGACACCCAGGACCAGGCGGGCGGCCTTTAATCGCAGGCCGGCCATCGTCTTCAGGTCACTGCTTCGCTCAGTGTTCGACACGCCACGGATTGTGGATGCATTTACTTTTGCAGTCACGCCACATTTCGTTTGCCGCGGAACCACGCGACGTGGAATGCCACCGTGTGCACGGCGTGCCGGATTGGCCCATGCCGAACGGATTGGCACTGCTCCCCCGGCGGGGCTAAACCTGCGGCCGGACGTCACGCCGCTTATGGTTGGAGCCGCCTATGGATTGCCACCGTTTGCACGATCGGACCGCCATGCGCCGTCGTCACAAGCCGGGCGCGTCGGCATGCCCGCGCTAAGCGAAACCGCGGCGCGGGACGCGATCTGCCGCCTGGGCGCCAGCATCTTCGCGCGGGGACTGACCTTCGGCTCGTCCGGCAACATCAGCGTCCGGCTGGCCGATGGCGGCTGGCTGATGACGCCGACCAACGCCTCGCTCGGCGCGCTCGACCCAGCCCGGCTGTCCTTGCTCGACGCAAGCGGCGCGTTGCTGTCCGGCGACGCGCCGACCAAGGAAGGCTTCCTGCACCGGGTAATGTACGAGGGCCGGCCGGATGCGGAGGCCGTGGTGCACCTGCATTCCACCCACTCGGTCGCCGTGTCCTGCATGGCCGACATCGACCCGCAGGACGTGCTGCCGCCGATCACCGCCTATTACGTCATGCGCATCGGCCGCCTGCCGCTCGTCCCCTACTTCCCGCCCGGCGACACGCGGCTGGCGGAAGCGGTGCGGCCGCTGGTGGGCCGCCACCACGCCGTGCTGCTGGCCAACCACGGGCCGGTGGTCGCCGGCACGTCGCTGGCGGCGGCCTCCGGCGCCATGGAGGAGCTGGAGGAAACGGCGCGGCTGTTCCTCCTGCTACAAGGCCATCGCGTGCGCCACCTCACGCCGGAACAGGTGGACGAGTTGCGGACTCGCTTCGGATAACGCGGTCACGGCTGCGTCGCGGCCCCGCCGCCCCAATCCAGCCGGCGCGTCGCTGCCATGACGGCGGACAGCAGGAGGAACACGGTGGCGGTGCCGGCCAGCAGGGCGTAACTTTCCAGCCGCAACACGACGTAGAGCACCGCGAACAGCAGCCCGAGCACACTGGCGAACACCCCGGCCATGCGCAGCCGCCGCGTCACCGACCATGTGTAAAGCGAGGCTTGTGACAGCACAGCCGCCGTGCTGACGACGTAGCCGGTCGTGAAGCCCAACGGCTCCGCCGTCGCGACCAGCAGCAGGGCGAACAGCGACACGGACAAGCCCAGCAGGGCGTATTGCGCGATGTGGATGCGCAGGCCGGTGCCCTGCTCGATCAGGAAGTAGGTGAGGAACGCAAGCGCCAGGAACAGCGTGCCGTATTTCGCCGCCCGGGTGACCATCAGGTAGGTGGGCACCGCTTCCAGCAGGCTCACGCCCGCCGAGTCGCCGTCGCTGTAGCTGGCGCAACTGGGGATCGGCTCCGGCCCGCGCTGCCAGGTGCTGCCGATCGCATCGCCGGCGATCTGCCAGTTGGCCTGGAACCCCGACTTGCCCACCTCATAGGACAGCGGCAGGGCGGAGCCGTTGAAGCTGGGGGTTTGCCAGGGCGCGCTCACCGCCATGTCGATCTGCTGGCCCCACGGCATGACGCTGAACGACTCCGTGCCGCGCAGGGTGAGCTGCGCCTGCACCGCCACCGCCGTGCCGACCGGCGGCGCGCCGCTGAACCCGGCCGGTGCGACCGCCGCGGCCGAACACTGCCCGTTGCCCTGCTGCACGCTCAGCGGCACGGTCTTGCCGTCCACCACCGCCGACCCGCCCGCCCGCTGCCCGCGCAGATCGGTGGCACCAAGTGCCACCACGGCGTCGGCCCAATGCAGTTCGGCTCCCGCCACATCCTTGATCTCGATCTTCGGCACGATCAGCGTGCCTTTGACCTGCACCGCAGCCGTGTAGACCGTGGCGTGGAACAGGCCGCGCTGCCGGGTTTCCGGCGCCAGGTCGGCGCTGACGCCCAGTTGGCTGGCCGGCACCTGCACCCAGCCCTGCTGCAGCTTGGCCGGGGTGACCTGGGTGGCCGGCTCCACCCAGCTATACGGCACGGCGAGGGTCAGCCCGGTCACCGACTGGGCCGGACCCCAACTGCGGCGGATGCCGGCCAGCACCTCCTCCTGCCGGTCCTGCCGTTCGCTGATCAGGTTGGACACGGCGAACAGCGGCACTTGCAGCACCAGGATCAGCGCCAGGGTCAGCCCCAGCTTCGCCGCCGGGGAGCGGGTCCAATGCATCGGTTTGGGAATGGTCAGGGATTCGGACATAGCGGCCTCCGTTGATGGAGCCGCCGTCATGCGGGGCCGCGATGCAGCCCTTATGGTCGCCCGGTGCAGATTTGGTGCAAAAGCGTCCGATGGCCACGCTCCCGCCGACCATCCTCATCGTCGACGACGACCCTGCCATCCGGGAGCTGGTGCGGTTCGCCCTGCACCGCGCCGGCTTCGCCACGGCGGAAGCGGCAAACGGCCGGGCGGCGCTGGCGCGGTTCGCCGCCGACGGCGCCGACCTGGTGGTGCTGGACGTCATGATGCCGGAGATGGACGGGATCGAGGTGTGCCGCGCCCTGCGACGCACCAGCGCCGTGCCGATCCTGTTCCTGTCGTCCCGCGCGGAGGAGGTGGATCGCGTGATCGGGCTGGAGATCGGCGGCGACGACTACCTGGCCAAGCCGTTCAGCCCGCGCGAACTGGTGGCCCGCATCCGCGCCGTGCTGCGCCGCCTGACGCCGGAGCCGGCTTCGGCCGGGCAGCGCCTGCAGCACGGCCGGCTGCTGCTGGATTTGGAAACCCTGCGCGCCAGTTGGGACGGCAGCCCGGTGACGCTGACGGCGACCGAGCTGGGCGTGCTGCGCACGCTGCTGACCCGGCCGGGCAAGGTGTATTCGCGGGAAGAGCTGATGGACCGCGCCTACGCCACCGACCGCGTGGTCAGCGACCGCACCATCGACAGCCACGTGCGCGGGCTGCGCGCCAAGTTCGCCGCCCTGGGCGCCGCACCGGTCGAAACGCTGCCGAGCTTCGGCTACCGGCTCGGCCCGTGCGAGTAGGCTTGCGCCCGCCGCGGCTGCGCACGGTGCTGCTGCTGAGCAACCTGGCCGTGCTGGCGCTGCCGGTGGCCGGGCTGTGGGCGCTGCGCTTGTATGAAAGCGCGCTGATCCGGCAAACCGAATCCGAATTGGTGGCGCAGGCGGCGGTGCTGGCCGGCATCCTGCGGGAACAACTGCGTGCCGCCCCCGCGCCGGAGCCACCGCCCGGCCCGGTGATCCCCACCGCCGCCGCGCTGGACCTGGCACGGCGGCCCGGGCTGGACCTGGCCACCGACCCCGTGCTGCCACCGCAGCCCGAGGAGACCGAGGGCAGCCCGGCCGACCCGGCCTTGGCCAAGCTCGGGCAGGCGCTGACCCCGGTGCTGCGCGACGCCCAGGCGGTCACGCTGGCCAGCCTGCGCATCACCGACGCGGCCGGCACCATCGTCGCGACCACCGGCGACGATGGCGGCCGCAGCCTTGCCGGCTGGGCGGAGGTGGCGCGGGTGCTGGGCGGGGAAACGCTGGCGGCTGGCATGCATCGGCGCGACCCGGTGCAAAGCGTACCGGGCGGCATCAGCCGCACCGCCGGATTGCGCGTGTTCGTGGCCTTGCCGGCGGATGACGGTGCCGGCCGCCTGGTCGGCGCCGTGGTGCTGTCCCGCACGCCGAACACCTTGGGCGGGGCGATCTGGGGCAAGCGTTGGCCACTGGCCGGGTTGGCGCTGCTGCTGCTGGGCGGCGGCGCCCTGCTGGCGGCCGGGATTTCCCGCCTGGTCACGCGGCCGCTCGGCGAGGTGGTGGCGCAGGCCCGCGCCGTGGCCAGTGGCGGCAGCATGGCGGCGCTCGCCCGGCCCGGCACGCGGGAGGTGGCGATGCTGTCGGACGCCCTCGCCCGCATGGCGGCCACGCTGGAGCAGCGGGCCGGCTACGTCAGCGGCTTCGCCGCCAGCGTGTCGCACGAGTTCAAGACGCCGATGGCCGCCATCCGCGGCGCCGCGGAGTTGCTGGAAGAACATGCCGACGGCCTGTCCACCGCGGAACGCCTGCAATTGTCGCGGATGGTGGTGGACGGGGTCGCCCGGCTGGACCGGCTGGTCGGCCGGCTGCTGGACCTGGCGCGGGCGGACATGATGCGGGCGGCGCCGCGGGCCGACGCCGGCGTGGCCGTGGCCCCCGTGCTGCATCGCGTGGCGGCGCGCTTCGCGGCGGAGGGCGTGGCGGTGCAGGTCGGCCACGCGCCCGGCACAGCCTGGATCGGCGAGGACGCCCTGGACGCGGTGATGGGCGCCCTGGTGGAGAACGCCGCCCGGCACGCCCCCGGCGCGGCCGTGCGCCTGACCGCCCGGGCGGAGCATGGCCGCGTGCGCATCGTCGTGGCGGATGACGGCCCGGGCATCCCGCCGGCCCATCACACCCTGGCGTTCGAGCCGTTCTTCACTACCGCGCGGGAGCGCGGCGGCACCGGGCTGGGCCTGCCGATCGTCCGCGCCCTGCTGGCCGGCGTCGGCGGCACGGCGGAGCTGCTGCCGGGCGCCGGGGGTGCCGCGCTGCTGGTGGACCTGCCGCAATGGCCGCCCGCGTGAGCCGTCAGGGCTCCGCCACCACCTCCGGCGCATCGGTGGCGACGAAGCGCCGGTAAACGGCCCCCAGCGCGATCAGCGTCAGGCCCAGCCCCAGGAACGACAGCACGCGCCACAACCCGACCAGCCCCGCCATGTCGACCAGGAAGACCTTGGCCCCGGTCAGCGTCACCAGGGCGAGCGCCGTCAAGCGCAACGCCTTCTGGCGCAGGGCGATGCCGGCCGCCATCAAGGCGAGGCCGCACAGCAGCCAGGCGCCGGACCAAGCCCACAGCTCGGCGTCCGCCACCGGCGATTGCCCCAAGCCGAGCGCGCCCGGGTGGAACGCCTGCCGGATGGTCAGCGTGACGTAAGCGAACGCCGCTACCAGCGCGTAGCACTGCAGCACCAGCCGAACACGGCCGCGTAGCGCCGGCATGCGGGACGCGGCGGCAGCAGCGGCGGCGGGGATCGCATAGGCCGGCAGCAGCGCGTTCAGGACCAGCCCCGTGCCGACGTCGGCTTCGCTTGCAAAGGCCGGGTTCGCCAGCAGCAACAGGATCCCGCCGGCCAAGGCCACGCCGCCGCCGACCCACGCCGCCCAGCCGAGCGTGCGGCGGTCGGTGCGGCCTTGCAGGTGCAGGGCGAACAGCGCCAGCAGGGCAAGGGCGCCGACATCCAAGGCGACCTCCAGGAAGCCGGTTTCCGGCAGGCTCGGCCGGCGCCCGGTCGACCATTGCCGGATTTCCAGCAGCACCAGCGCCGTCGTGAACGCGGCGCTGCACAGCTCCAGCACCGCAACCACCAGGTCGTCGGTGCGGCGCCGGAACATGCGGGCGGCGATGACGAAGGCGATGGCGGCGATGCCGTAGGCGGGGATCAGCCCGTCGCGCAACACCGACTGGCCGGTCGCCTCGTCCAGCACGGAAGGGTTCAGCAGCAGGCGGCACACCGCCACCGCGGCGACGGCCAGGGCCACGCGGCGCAACGCCGGCAGGTCGGCCCGGTGCTCGATGGCGGCCAAGGCCGGCACGAACAGCGCCAGCGCCACCGTCAGCCATTGCGCCGACAGCACCGCGGCACAGCCCAGCGCCAGCGCCGCGGTTGCCCCGGCGGCGTGCACCCCTGCCCGTCCGCGGTCACCCTCCCGCCCCGCGGCAGAAGCCGCCAGCGTGCCCAGCACCGCGATACCGAGAGCAGCGGCGGCCCACAGATCGTCGGGCTGGAACGCCTCCACCCGCGCGTAAAGGATCGCCAGCGTCAGCACCGGCACCGCCGCGGCCAGCGCGCTCCAGCGCAGCGGATGCGGGCGCCGGCGTTCGGCCCACAGCCCGGCGGCCAGGATCAGCCCCGCTCCGGCCGCGGCGGTCAGCAGCAGCGGGCGCAGCTCGGCCGGTGCCCAGCGACCGGGCAACACCGCGATCACGGCGTCGCCGGCGGTGATCGCCTCGCCGGTGGGATGCCAGGGCGGCAGGCCCCACACCGCCACCAGCAGCAGGAACAGCACACCGCCCAGCCAGGCCAGCCGGTCCAGCCGCGGCTCGATCGCCGCCTTGCCGACCGTCAGCGCCACCACCAGCAACACGCCGACCCGTGCCACGTCGCTGTCCTGCACGGCCAGGCACAGCAACAGCCCGACGCCGCCCAGCGCCGCCAGCGGCACGTAGGCGAGCCGCCGGCCGATCGGCTGCTCCAACGCCGCGCCGGGCAACAATGCCAGCGCCAACAGCACCACGGCCGGGGCGAACAGCGCCGGCGCCCACAGGTCGGCCTCCGCGCCGCCCAACACGACAATGAACACGAAGCCGGCGCAGGCGACCGTGGTGGCCCAGCCGAGCCACACCCAGGCGGTGTAGCGCATCACCGCCAGCGCGGCCGCGGCGACGAACAGCAGATAGGCGAACAGCCCCGGCAGCGAAGGCGCGGTGGTTTGCACGAGGATCGGCGTGGCGAACGCGCCCACCAGCCCGACCGCCGCCACCAACTGGCCCATGCGCAGGGACAGCGCCAAGCCGGCCAGCGACGCGGCCGCCAACAAGGCAAACGCGACCAGGTCGGGCACCATGCCGTAAAGCGGCCCCGCCATGTACGCCGCCGCGAACAACACGGCCACGCCACCCGCCGCCAGCGCACCCGGCGCGTAGTCCGGCAAGCGCGCCGGACCAGCCGACCGGCGGCGCAGCCACTCAGACCCCGCGATCAGCGCCACGCCCAGCAGGACGGTCGCGGCGCAGCGCACGCCCGGCCCCAGCAGGCCTTCATCGGACGCGTAGCGCACCAGGAACACGCCGGCCAGCAGCAAGGCGGCGGCGCCAAGCCAGACGCCCCATCGCGCGGTGAGCAACTCCTCCCAGTCACGGCGGCGCGGCGGCGGTGGCGGCTCGTGGAACGGCACGTCCGCCACGGGCGGAACGGGTGGGGCGGGCGGGGCGGGCGGCGTGGCCACTGCCTCGGCTTCCGGCGGGCGGGCCACCGGTATCGGTGCTGCCTCGGCCGGGCGGGGGGCACCCGCCGCGGCCAACGATGCGCGGATCTGGCTCAGCTCATGGATCGCGCGATTGGCCCGGAAAAACCCGATGATGCCGAGCAGCCAGCCGAGTCCGGCAATCAGCAGGACGGTGACGATGGGTCCGATGAAGTCATCCATGCCGGCACCTGACCATTGTGCCGCAACGCGGTCCAGCCTTCAGGCGAGGTGACGGCCGAACGGTGTCGACGTGACCGTCGTTGCGGCGGCGCGGCGGCGCGGCGGCCTAGTGGTCCTTGAGGATCTGGCTCAGGAACAGCTTCAACCGGTCGGTTTGCGGGTTGTCGAACAGGTCGCGGGGCGGCCCGGCCTCCACCACTTCGCCACGGTCCATGAACACCACGCGGTCGGCGACCTTCTTGGCGAACCCCATCTCGTGCGTCACGCACACCATGGTCATGCCGGTTTCCGCCAGGCCGATCATGGTGTCCAGCACCTCCTTGATCATCTCGGGGTCCAGCGCGGAGGTCGGCTCGTCGAACAGCATGATCTTCGGCTTCATGCACAGCGCCCGGGCGATGGCCACGCGCTGCTGCTGGCCGCCGGACAACTGCCCCGGGTACTTCTTCGCCTGCTCCGGGATCTTCACCCGGCGCAGGTAGCTCATGGCCAACTCCTCCGCCTCCGCCTTCGGCATCTTGCGCACCCAGATCGGCGCCAGGGTGCAGTTCTCCAGGATGGTCAGGTGCGGGAACAGATTGAACGACTGGAACACCATGCCGACCTCGCGCCGGATCCTGTCCAGCGCGCGCAGATCGTCCGTCAGTTCGGTGCCGTCGACGATGATCTTGCCTTCCTGGTGGCTTTCCAGGCGGTTGATGCAGCGGATCATGGTGGACTTGCCCGAGCCGGACGGCCCGCACACCACCACCTTCTCCTTTTGCCCCACCGTCAGCGTCACGTTGCGCAGCACGTGCATGGCGCCGTACCACTTGTTCACCTTGTCCAGCACGATCGCCGGGGCCGCGTTGGACAGCGGGGTCGGCGTCGTCATCGACATCGCGGCACTCATCGGGTTCATCCCTTCTAGCGGTTGCGAGCGCGGGCGAACTCACGCTCCAGCCCGCGCGAGTAGCGGGCCATGGTGTAGCAGAACACGAAATAGATCGCGGCGAGCGCCAGGTAGACCTCAGTGGAATAGGCGGCCCATTGCGGGTCGCTGAGCGCGATCTTGCCGGCGGACAGCAGGTCGAACAACCCGATGATCAGCACCAGGCTGGTATCCTTGAAGAAGCCGATAAAGGTGTTCACCAGCGGCGGGATCACCAGGCGCAGTGCCTGGGGCAGCACGATCAGGCCGGTCTTCTTCCAATAGGATAGGCCGAGCGCGTCCGCCGCCTCGTACTGGCCCTTGGGCAGGGCTTGCAGCCCGCCGCGCACCACTTCCGCCAAATAGGCGCCGGCGAACAGGATGATGGCGACCTGGGCGCGCAGCAGCTTGTCGATGTTGACCCCGTCCGGCAGGAACAGCGGGAACATCACGCTGGCCATGAACAGCAGGGTGATCAACGGCACGCCGCGGATCAGCTCCACATACAGCACGCACAGCGCCTTCACGGCGGGCAGCTTGGTGGAGCGGCGGCCCAGGGCCACCACCACGGAAAGCGGAAAAGCGAAGGCCGCGCCGAACGTCGCCAGGATAAGCGTCAGCGGCAAGCCGCCCCATTCGTCCTGCGGCACGAAATCCAGCCCCAGGATGCCGCCCCACATGAGGATGCCGATGGCCGCCAGCGTGGCGATCCACACCAGCACCAGCTCCTTGCGCCAGCAGCGCCGCCAGGCGGACACCGCATACAGGCCGATGAACAGCGCGATCACCAGCGCCGGGCGCCATTGCAGCGCGTAGGGGAAGCGGCCGAACAGCATCAAACGGTAGTTCTCGTCCAGCATCGCCCAGCAGGCGCCGACCCCGCGCACGTCGCGGCAGGCCGTGGTGTCCGGTCCGTTGGCGCCGGCGGGCAGGGTCCAAACGGCATGGACCACCGCCCAATCGAAGAAGGTCACGGCCCAGTAGATGATCAGCGTGCCGAACAGCAGCGTGGCGATGCCGGACGGCCACGACCCGAACAGGTTGATGCGCAGCCAGGCCAGGGGGCCGTGCACCGTGGCGGGCGGCCGCGCCCGCGTCGTGTCCGGGATCGCCGGGGTGCCGGCGATGGCGGGAACGGGGTCGATGTCGGTGGTGGCCAGCTCGCTCATGCTCAGCGCTCCACCAGGGCGATGCGTGCGTTGTACCAGTTCATGAACAGGCTGATCGACAGGCTGATCACCAGGAACACCACCATCAGCAGCGCGATGCCTTCCACCGCCTGCCCCGTCTGGTTCAGCGTGGTCTGGTCGATCGACACCACGTCCTGGTAGCCGATCGCCACCGCCAGCGAGCTGTTCTTGGTCAGGTTCAGGAACTGGCTGGTCATCGGCGGGATCACCACCCGCATGGCCTGCGGCAGCACGATGCGCCGCAGCACCGCACCCGGCCGCAAGCCCAGCGCGCCCGCGGCCTCCCACTGGCCCTGCGGCACGGCCTGGATGCCGGAGCGGACGATCTCCGCGATGTAGGCGGCGGTGTACACCACCAGACCCAGCGTCAGGGCGCAGTATTCCGGGCTGATCGTGCCGCCGCCGCGGAAGTTGAAGCCGCCCTTGACCGGCACGTCCAGTTGGAAGGGCGCCCCGAGCGCCGCCCATACCAGGAGCGGAAAGGCGACCAACAGGCCGAGCACAACCGGCCATGTTTTCGGCCGCACGCCGGTCTCGGCCTGCTTCTTCGCGGCGGCGCCGTACCACGCGATCACGCCGATCAACCCCACCAGGAAGGCGGCCAGCGCCCAGCTATGCGCCGGTTGCCAATCCAGCAACGGCACCTTGATGCCGCGATTGGAAAAGAACACGCCGGGCACCACGGCGACCGCGTTGCGGACCGAGGGCAGCGTTTGCAGGAGGCCGTACCAGAAGAACAGTTGCAGCAGCAGCGGGATGTCGCGCAGCACCTCCACATAGGTGGCGGCCAGGCGGGACAGCAGCCAGTTCTTGGACAAGCGGGCGATGCCCAGCAGCGTGCCCCAGATCGTCGTCAGCACGATGCCGACCAACGCCACCTTCAGCGTGTTGATGATGCCGATGAGCAGCGCGTCGCCATAGGTGTTGATCGCAGGATCGTATGGAATGGCGTGTTCGCCGATCGGGATGCCCGCCGTGCGCGCCAGGAAGGCGAAGCCGGTCGCGATGTGCCGCGCCTCCAGGTTGCGGTTGGTGTTGCGCACGAGGTAGGCGACCACCGCCAACAGAACGCCCACCACCAACACCTGCCAAACGATGCTGCGGAATTTCGGGTCCGACCAGGACAGCTTCATGCGCTGCTTGGGCGCGGCCCGTGCGGCATGCAGGCGTGGGTCGATAACGGCACCGGACATGGCTGTCTCTGTTCCTTCGGGGCAGCCAGTGTTGCTGCGCATGGCTGTCATACTGCGGCGACATTGCAACCTGCAACGCCGCGCCCGCCCGGCGCAAACGAAAACGCCGCCCCCGAAACGGGGACGGCGTCCTTGCTGGGCAGCTTGCCCAGGAAACGAGCGCGAAGGCTACCGGATGGGCGGGGCGTATTGCAGGCCGCCCTTGTTCCAAAGATTGTTGATGCCGCGCGGCACGCCCATCACCGTGATGTTGCGGTCCCAGATCTCACCGAAATTGCCGACCTGCTTGATGGCGTTGTACGCCCACTTGTTGTCGATCCCCAGCGACTTGCCCATGTCGCCCTCGACGCCCAGCAGGCGGCGGATTTCAGGGCTGGTGCTACCGGAGAAGGTGTCGATGTTCTTGCTGTTGATGCCGTCTTCCTCGGCGGTCAGCTCGGCGTAGTGCGTCCACTTCACCACATCCAGCCACTTGTCGTCGCCCTTGCGCACCATCGGGCCCAGCGGCTCCTTGCTGATGATCTCCGGCAGCAGGGTCAGGTCGGCAGCCTTGTCGCCCTGTTGAAAACGGAACCCGGCGAGCGCGGAGCTGTCGGTCGAATATGCATCGCAACGGCCGGTCAGGAAGGCTTTTTGGATTTCGCTCACGTCCTGGATGTTGACCGGGGTGAACTTGAGGTTGTTGTTGCGGAAGTAGTCGCTGATCGCCAGCTCCGTGCTGGTGCCGGGTTGCACGCACACGGTGGCGCCGTCCAGTTCCTTGGCGGACTTCACGTTCGCCGCCGTCTTCACCAGGAAGCCGGTGCCGTCAAAATAGTTCACGTCGGCGAATTCCAGGCCCAGGCTGCCTTCGCGGCCCAGCGTCCAGGTGGTTTCGCGGATCAGCACGTCGATCTCGCCGGATTGCAGCGCGGTGAAACGGTTGATCGTCGTGGTGGGAACGAACCGCACCTTGCTCCCGTCGCCGAGCACCGCGGCCGCCAGCGCGCGGCAGTCATCGGCGTCGATCCCCTTGATCACGCCCTGGCTGTCCGCAAGCGAGAAGCCGGCGACGCCGGTGGTCACGCCGCATACGAGCGTGCCGCGCCCCTTGATGGCGTCGATCGTCGCCGAGCCCGAACCCTGCGCGTGCGCACCAGCCGCGCCGGCCATCAGGCCCGCTGCCAGCGCAATAGCGCCGACCGCTTTGAAAGCCATCATCCAAACCCCCCAAAAAGCGCAGGGCTGCCCTGCGCGACGCAGGGACATCGCCGTGATCGCAACGCGAGTCAATGGCTTCCGCTTGCCGGTAGTGTCTCAGTTTGAAACTAGGCCGACCTAGCCGGCCCGCTCGCATCCCGCCCCGGCCTGCTCTATGCTTAGCGGAAAGCATCGGGCGGATGGGCAGTATGGAATACACGTTCCAGATTTACAGCGTCGACTCTGCCGGAGACGTCAAACCGCATCTCTTGCCGCTCACCCACCTTTTCTCTGACGAAGAGGCCCGCATCGTTCAAAAAATCGTGGCGGTTCAGAGCTGGCCAGTCGGTTCTGTCATCCTCAAATCTCAGGACGGGCGGTTCTCAGAACGATGGGTTCACCGCGGAGACGATTGGAGACAAGAAGATGCCTAGAGGCCCCCGAGGCGAGAAGCGTCCCGCTGACCTGATCGGTAACGCCGTGAAGGTCATGCGGATTGCAACCGGTGAGGAGACGGAGGAGCTACCGCCGATCGCCAGCGCGGCGGCGCAGCTCGGCAAGCTGGGCGGAGCCGCTCGTGCTCGGAACCTAACGGCGGAGCAACGGGCTGAGATTGCGAGGAAAGCCGCTAAGGGTCGGTGGGAAACAACGAGCGCTGTTCGGGGGCAGAAAGAGCCGATTTAGCTTGCTCATCCAAGAAGCCTTCCTGGATACCTTTCATAATGACATAGGGCTGCATGGCCGGATCGGTGAATCGGTAACGATAAATCCGCTCCGAGCCAACTTGCTGAAGAACGTTTCCACGCTTGTCGCTGGAGAAGTCTTTCAGGTTAGGATTGAAAGCATCTATGCCCAAGGTCTTACGAAGAATTCGGCTAAGAGGTTGTTGGACTTGTTTTGCAGTGAAATATCCCCCCTCGCCATCTGTGTTTGCCATTGCGCAAGCCGTTAGTATCTGCCTAAATCTTGCCTTCTCTTGGTTGCTGCGGGTCGCAAACTCATAGTCCTCTTTCAGAGAATTTTGCGAAGATTTCAGAAATCCGTCGATTGCATGATCGACGTTGAATTCGGATACCAAAAGTTTTCTGCTGTCGATAGCTGACAGTGTTGCCCCCTTTCCAAGGCTGTGCACATATGCTGGCAGACCCTTCCGAAAGATTGACTATTTTCCACTTTGCATCCCCGCTGATCTTCATCTTCAGTCTAGTCATTCGGCAAGAATGACTTGAAGCTCATGACTGGTCATTCGAGGCATCAAAACTTCCTCGGCGCATCGGGTCAACGACGTGTGGCCAGCTACCAAATGCTCAACTGTATCGCTTATACCGACAAGGATAATTGTAACATTCAACCCGTCGTCAGACACTGCCTTTATAGTTTCTGCCATTTGACGAGAACACTCTACGTCTTTGATTAAATTAAACTCGTCTATGACAATGATTGGTATTTCTTCTTCTGTAAAATACGAGAGTTCCCTTACCACATCGCTGGGAACAATACCTCCTTGGTAAGCTTCTGATGTTGCATAGCTGCGAGGTCCGTTCCCGATGTCCATGACAAAGCGGATATCTCTAAGAGTCGATCCAAGATCATGTTGTTTTCTGACATAGGCGTCGGAGCATCAGCCTGATTGACGCCCAACGCAGGAAAGCGAGGGCGTTACGGTTCAGGCACTCCCAATCCTTGGCCAAGCGTCGGCAGCGGTTCAGCCAGGCGATCGTGCGTTCGACGATCCAGCGTTTTGGCAGCACGACGAAGCGAGCGACGTCGGATCGCTTGACGATCTCGATGTTGACCTGGCTGCAGACGTGGGCCAACCCGTCCTGAAAGCGTGGTCCCTGGTAGCCACCGTCGGCATAGAGCTTGAGCAGGAACGGGTAGAGCCCGAACAACGAGGCCATCAGCAGCACACCGCCATCACGGTCTTGGATGTCGGCGGCATGTACGATCGCTTGCATCAGCAAGCCTTGCGTATCGACAAGGACGTGGCGCTTCTTGCCTTTGATTTTCTTGCCCGCATCAAAGCCGGGCGGGTCCGAAATCCCCCTTTTTCCGCGCTCTTGACACTTTGACTGTCGATAATGGCCGCAGTCGGGCTCGCTTGGCGCCCTGCCTGCTCGCGGCAGGCGACGTAAAGCGCGTGGTGCAGCCGGTCGAGCGTGCCGTCGTGCTCCCAACGCTTGAAGTAAAAGTTAACCGTGCTGCGCGGCGGCAGGTCCTTGGGGATCGCGGCCCACTGGCACCCGGTGCTCAGCACATACATCAGCCCGTTGACTATCTCGCGCACATCCACCGTCCGCTTGTTGCCACCCCGCTTGGCGCGAGGGATCAGCGGCTTGGTCAGCGACCACTCGGCATCCGTCAGGTCGCTTGGATATCGCAACCTACTACGGTCATACCGACCGCGGTTCTCAACCGTCCACATTCCACTACCCTCGCGACTCGACGCAAAGCGATGGAATCACAACCAACTCACCAGACTCAACATGATCTTGGATCGACACTAAACACGGACATCCAAATCGATGAGAATGTGTCAGAACTAAACACAGCCTTGCGTATGTGCTTGACTTGTTGGCGCCCAGCGGGAACCACATGCTGAATTACTTGAGCAACAGAAGTCTTGCCCACTCCAGGCTCCCCATAAATGATTGCGTGCCGGCCTCTTTCCGAAACTGTTTCAATTAATCTTTGAATTTGAGACGAGCGACCGGCAAACAGATCGGCAACCTTGATCGCCGTCGAGGGCGTGAAGATTTGCGCAGCATCAAACCTCAACAGCCTCCACTCGTCGTTCGAAAGCACGCGGGGGAGCTGAGGCATCAGTGCTGCACCTACTGTTCTCACTAAGTCGCGTAGTGTGATCAGTAGGGTGGCTTAAATCAACAATAACCTTGACCCCATGCATTATGTTCAGTATGAACTGGCATGGCAAACCAACTCACGTCCGGCAAGCGCGTCCAAATCCTCTCCATGCTCTGCGAGGGCAGTTCCATGCGGTCGATCTCCCGCGTGGCGGACGTGTCGATCAACACCGTTTCGGCACTGCTGGTGTCCGCCGGGAAAGCCTGCGCCAAGCACCACGATGAAGCCGTGCGGGACGTCCGCAGCCAGCGCATCCAGGCCGACGAAATCTGGAGCTTCTGCTACGCCAAGGAGAAGAACGTCGCGCTGGCCAAGGCCGCTCCGGAGGATGCGGGCGACGTATGGACCTGGACCGCACTGGACGCCGACAACAAGCTCATCGTGTCCTATCTGGTCGGCGGCCGGGACGCCGAATACGCCAACGACTTCATGCAGGACGTGGCCAGCCGTCTGGCGCACCGGGTGCAGCTAACGACCGATGGTCACCGGCCGTATCTGCAAGCGGTAGAGGGGGCCTTCGGTGCCGACATCGATTATGCCGTGCTCATCAAGCATTACGGTGAGCCGGCCGGCTCCGTGGGCCGCTACAGCCCCGGCGAATGCACCGGGATCGACCTGCGCCGAGTCGAGGGTCGTCCCGCGCTGTCGCACGTCAGCACCAGCTACGTGGAGCGGCAGAATCTCACGATGCGGATGTCCATGCGTCGGTTCACACGGCTGACGAGCGCCTTCTCCAAGAAGGTCGAGAACCACGAGCACATGGTTGCCCTCTACACCACCTGGTATAACTTCGTGCGGCAACACAAGACTCTGCGGTGCAGCCCGGCGATGGCGGCTGGTCTGTCCACGACGTTGTGGAGCATGGAGGATGTGGTGGCGCTGATCGATGCCCATGCGGGGCCGGCGAAGAAGCGTGGACCTTACAAGCCGCGGGCGAAGGCGGCGTAACAGCAGAAGGACGGCATTATATGGGAATGATTGATCTGAGTGACGTTGAGGTGGGTCTAGTCGTCTTTTTAGATGTAGACGTTTTGAAACGATCCGGCCGGTGTCGCTGCAGCGCATGGCTTACGTCCGACAAAGATCACGCAATTGATGACCCGCATTATTTCCTGATCCTGAAATTTATCGACGACGAAGAGGGATGGTTGATGGTTCCTCTATCAGCACATGACGGCCCAAATAGAGGCAGGCTTGATCCAAATCTGAAATCCGGGTTTCAGGATCAATGGGCAAAAGAAGATTCCTTCTACTACCAAAGGCAGTTCTGGAAAGCTCACACCGACATAATCGTAGAAGCCTCGTTCAGGGATCATAGTCTTAAGGGTGATCGCCGACACTATGCCATCGGAAAGGCTGACGAGATCGAGACCATTATAGCTTGGAGCACGGCAAACCGTAACCTGTTCCGTATCATGAACGTTCCAGGTAAACTGCCCTCCTAATTTCAAACTGAGACACTACCCGCTTGCCCCTTGGCGGCGGCCCCTCCATCTGTCTGGGCCATGCTGCATCTGATGAAACTCTGTGTCGGGGTTCGCGACCCGGCGGAGCTGCGCGCATACCAGGCCGCACGCCTGGCCGCCGGCATGCCGCTGCAGCATTTGACCCGCCACTTGCCACGCCGGGCGCAGGAGCTGCTGGACGGCGGCTCGCTCTACTGGGTGATCGACGGCATCATGCTGGTGCGGCAGCGCATCGTCCGGCTGGACCCGGCCACCCGCGCCGACGGCAGTGCCTGCGCCGCCATCGGCCTTGATCCCGCGGTGGTCGCCGTCGCCGGGCGGCCGGTGCGGGCGTTCCAAGGCTGGCGCTACCTGCGCGGGGAGGACGCGCCGGACGACCTGGCCGCCGATACGGACGAGGCCCGGATGCCGCACGCCTTGGCCCAGCGCTTGCGCGAGTTGTGCCTGCTGTAGAGGCCGCCTGTCAGGCCGGGCGGCGATCCACCGCCGGCAGGTTGGACGCGAAGCAGATCAGGTTGTCGTCGGGGTCGCTGACGATCAGGCTGCGCATGGCCCAGGGTTCGTCGCGCGGTGCCTGCCAGATGCGGGCACCGGCCGGGTGCAGCGACCTGTGCAAGGCGTCCACGTCCGGGACTTCGATGAACGCGCTGAGCAGCGCTTCGCCCGCGCTGTGGTCGATAACCGGACGGGTGACGTGGCGAAGGGCGAGGATGGCCGCGTCGCGCGCCACGTGGGCGTAGAACGGCACCTCGCCGTAAACGAACAAAGGCCGGAAGCCCAACGGGCCGGTGTAGTAGTCGAGCGCCGTTTGGAAGTGTGTGACGAACACGTTCGGGATGGCCTGATGCAACATCGGTCAGCCTCCGTTTCGGTTATCGCGGCAGCCGCCGTGGCGGTCGGGCGGTCCGCGGCGCGTTGGCGGCCAGCAGGGTCAGCAGCCCGGCCAGGATCTCGCCCGGCGGGGGCGGGCAGCCGCGCACCAGCAGGTCCACCGGCACCGACCCGCCGACGCCGCCATGCACGGCGTAGCTGCCCTTGAAGACGCCGCCATCCACCGCGCAATCGCCCACCGCCACCACCCATTTCGGGTCCGGCATCGCGGCGAACGCCTGGGCCAGCGCTTCCTGCGAATTGGCGGTCAGCGGCCCGGTGGCGAGCAGCACATCCGCCTGCCGTGGGGAGCGGACGAAGCGCAGGCCGAAGCGCTCCAGCTCGTAAACCGGCCCGCTCAGCGCCGCCAGCTCGCGCGTGCAGCCGCCGCAGCCGCCGGTCGGCACGTGCAACAGCGCCAGGCTGCGGCCCAGCCGGGTTTGCGCCGCCGCGTCCAGCCGCGCTGCCAATGCGGCCACGCTTTCGGCGACGGGCTCCGGCATCGGTTCCGCCAGGGTTGTCATAGGTCCATCCCCGACCGGGCGCAGGCGAAGGAACGGTCGATCAACGCCAGCTCGTCCAGCGGCGCCCCGACGGACGCGGCCTCCTGCACCGGCAACAGCCGCCAACTCGGGTCGGAAGCGAAGGCGCTGGCGATCAGCCCGGCATCCAGCCGCAACCAGTGCCAGGCCGCGCCGCGCGGGCTTTCCGCCACGGCAAGGCCCTCGCCGCTGCCGCTCGGCAGCGGCTGGCTGACGCCGCCCGGCGGCAGGGAGCCGAGCCAATCCCGCACCAGGTCCAGGCTGACCGCGATCTCCCGCAGGCGCAGGCGCAAGCGGGCCGCCACGTCGCCGCCGGGCAGCGTCGGCGGCGCCGCGGCGGGATAGGGCGGATAGCCGGGGCTTTGCCGCGCATCGGCCGCGCTGCCGGACGCCCGCCCCACGATGCCGGGCGGCACGAAGGCGGCCAGCGCCGCCCCCGGCACCACGCCGACGCCTTCGCCCAAACGCCCGGGCACCAGGGCCGCCATCTCGCCAGCCAGGGCGTCGGCGGCGAAGCGCAACGCGGCGGCGCCGTTTGGCAGGATGTCCCCGGCCAGGCCGCCCGGCACAATGCAGTCCATCATCATCCGGTGGCCAAAGGCGGCATGGGCGGCGCGCAAGGTTTGTTCGCGGTGCCAGGCTAGCCGGCCGGCCAGCCGCGGCCGTGCGTCGCAGGCCGCTGCCAGATCGCCCAGATGGGTGGCGATCCGCTCCACCTCCGCCATCACGCCGCGCAGCATGGTGGCGCGCGGCGGTGCTTCCACCTCCAGCGCCGCTTCCGCCGCGCGGGCAAACGCCACGCTGTGCGCCACGGTGGCGTCGGCGGACAGGCGGGCGGCGAAGCGGGCCGCCGCCCGCGGCGACTTCCCGCGCATCAGCAGCAGCGAGCCCTTGTGCGCGTAGCCCAGCCGCCATTCGACGCTGGCAGCCACTTCCCCGGCGGCGTGCACGCGCCGATGCGCCGGTTCGGCGGGAAAACCGATCACCGGGCCGAGCGGGATCTGCATCAGCTCGCCCGCCGAACGGAACGCGTATTCGGTGTCCCCGCGCGCCGGGTCGTGGCGGGCCGCGAGCGGGTGGGCGACGGCCCAGCGCCCATGGTCGAGCCAGGGCCGAGGGTCCAGCCCGCCCTGTGCCCGGTGGCCCCACAGATCATGGACGGTGCGCTCCATCAGCGAGGCGGCGGCGAAGCGGGGCGACAGCGCCGGGTACTCGCCGTCCCGCACCGCGGTAGAGGCCAGCAGGACCTGGCCGGAGGCGCTGGCGAACAGCGCGTATACCGCTTCCGTGTCGGCCCACAGCGCGTGCAGCGCCACGCCGTCGGGCGACAGCGCGGCCCAATGCTCGGTCGGCAGGATGTATCGCGGCCACGGCCGGCAAGGCACGGAAGGCGACGCCCGGATGATGTCGCCGCTGCTCACCGGGCGGCCGCCGCGATGCCCTGGATCCAGGCGGTGATCGCCGGCGGCATGGCCCACGCCCCCAGCAGCGTCAGCCCGACGCCGACCCAGCCCAGCCGCACGCCCGCGCCGGCCGGCGGCAGGCTGCGCAGGGCCAACGCCGCCACGCCGAACAGCGCGCAAGCCAGCAGCACGGCTACCGGAGCATTCCGGCCGGCCGCACCCGTCACCAGGGCAAAGCCGCTGGCGAACACGCCCAGCGGCGGCAGCCCGGCCAGCGTGGCCAGGCCCAGCCGCGACCCGGTGGCCGCGGCGGTCAGCGCCAGGCAGCCCAGCGTCAGGTGCAGCAACCCGGCGGCTGTCGCCGCGGCGCCGCCGATGCCGAAGCCGACGAACACGGCGGCCACCACTGCCAGCCAGGCCGCCGGCACTGCAGCGTCGCGCGACCGCAGGCACAGCAGCGCCACGGCCAGCCCGGCCACGCCCACCGCCAGCAACAACCCCGCCGGCGTCAACGCATGGACGTTGGCGTCCAGCACCCCGCGCAACCGCAACGCCACCACCAGCCAGGTGCCGCCCAGCGGCCCGCACAGCATCGCCAGCCCCCGCGGCAACGCGACGGCGCGCAGCGCGCCACAAAGTGGCACCAGGACGCAGGATACGCCGGTTCCCAGCAGGACCAGGACAAAGCCGGTGCCCAGGGCCAAGCCGTTGGCGCGGCTGCCGGCTTCCGGCAGGGCGCTCCAGCTCAGCGCCGCCCAGCCACGCCCCAGCGCGGGAACCGCGCCGGCATACAGCAGCACGGTGCCAAACAAGGCCAACCCCATCCCCGCCGCGGTGGCGGCCAGCAACGGGCCGGGCGCCTCCGCCCGCAGGCTGAACACCGACGCCAGGCCGGCGCCGCCCAAGGCAGCCACCGTGACGCCGGCGCCGTCCGACAGCAGGGCCAGACTCATTAACCCGACCAGCAGGGCGAGCGAGCGCGAACCTGGCTCCAACGCACTTGCCATGGCCCAGGCGAAGCCCGTCAGCACCAGCA
Source organism: Acetobacteraceae bacterium (assembly GCA_965199555.1). Taxonomy (GTDB): domain Bacteria; phylum Pseudomonadota; class Alphaproteobacteria; order Acetobacterales; family Acetobacteraceae; genus LMUY01. Next base: position 49,125 of record CBDASJ010000012.1, read on the forward strand.
CGTGCACCACCAGCGGCTCCGGCAGCAGCCATCCGCCCGCGACGCTGCCGGTCCAGGGCAGGCTGGCGGCCAGCGCCAGAACAAGCACCGCGCAGCCGAGCGGCAAGCGCCACGCAACCGGCCCCCAAGGCAGCAGCGCGGCCAGCACCAACGGCAGCGCGATGCACAAGGCCGCAATCATCGGCGCACCCACACCAGGCGGGCGCCATCCCGCACCACCATCAGCGCCAAAACCGCCAGGGCCAGCGTCAAGGCCGGGCGCAGCGGCAGGCCGGGCACCACCACCATGCCGAGCACCACGCCGTTCAGCAGCGACAGCACGCCGTACGGCCCCGGCAAGGCCGCGGCGCCCAGCAGCCCCAACAGCACGATGGCCAGCGGCACGCCCATCCCGTCGGACGCCGTGCTCGCGGTGGCCAGCACCACCAGCAGCAGCGCCGCGCACACCGCCAACACGGGAAAGGCGGCGCGGCCGGGCAGGGCCGGGCGGTTGAACCACAGCACCACGCCCTGCGCCGCCAGGACGGCGGCCACCAGAACCAGCGTCCAATCCGCCTGCAGTTCCATCTGGCACAACGCCACCAGGCCGATGGCGAAGGACTGGGCGGCATAGGCGGCGGGTTGCAGCCCGCGCCCGGCCACCATGGCAAAGGACAGCAGCAGCGCGAACAGCCCCAGCAGCCGCGCCAGATCCAGCACCGCGGCAGTCATGTCAGCCCTTGGCCGGCAAACAGGAACAGCACCGCTAGCAGCCCGAGCAGCACCGCCGCCCCCATCAGCGGCCCGATCGCCACCTGCCCGGCCCGGTGCAGCAACGGCCCGGCCACGGCGCAGGCGGCGCCCAGCACCGCCAGCTTGGCGACCCAGGCGACCAGGCCGAGCGCCCAGTCCAGCGGACCGCCGCCGGGCAGCGCCAAGCCGCCGGGAAGCAGCAGCGCCGCCACCAGCGACAGCCACACCACCCGCCGCAGCGCACGGGTCGCTTCGGTGGCGGCAGCGTGCCAGCCGGACGCGTCGCTGGCCGCGTCCTCGGCTTCCACCGCGACGGCCACGGCCACCAGGCCGGCGATTGCCAGCAGCAACGGCACGCCCGGCATCGCCCCGTCATGCAAGGAGGCCACGGCGGCATCCAGATTGGTGGTGCCGGCCACCAGCGCGACGGTGAATGCCACCAGCACCACCGCGGGTTCGGCCAAGGCGGCCAGGCGCACGCTCCGCACCGCCGCCAGCCCGCCCGGCGCGGTGCCGGCATCGATCGCGGCCAGCACGCCCGCCGCGCGGGCCAGCCCGAGCAAGCCGGCGACCACCACCAAATCGCCCAGCGGCGCCGTGGCCATGCCAAGGGTAAAGCTCGGCACCAGCAGCGCGGCCACGGCGGTCGCCGCCAACGCCAGGGCGGGCACCCATTGCCCCCAGGCGGCGGTTCCTTCCGTCACCAGCGGCCGTTTGCGCAACAGCCGCCGCCAATCATGCCATGGCTGGAAGATCGGCGGCCCGACCTGGCCGGCCAGCCGGGCGCGCCCGGCCGGAATCGCGCCGGCCAGCAGCAGGGCCATGCCCGCCATGGCCGGCCCGTGCAGCAGCAGGGCGACGAAGCCGGCCACGCTCAGGCCGACCCGATCACGGCAACCGCCAACAGCGCCAGCACGGCCAGCACCAGGATCGCCACCGCCGCCCGCCGTGGCGCCGGCACCGGCCACTCCGCTTCCAACCGCAGGCGGACGCGCGGCAAGGCCGGCATGCGGAACGGTTGGGCCGGCAGCATGGCGGCCAGCGCCGCCGGGTCCACCTGGGTCGCCGGGTCGCCGAACGGCATCCAGGCGGGCGGCGCGGTGAAGCCGTCTTCCCAGGGCAGCGCCAGTTGCGGGCCGGGCAGCCGGAAGCCGCGCGCCAACACCGCGATCAGGCCCAAACCCAGGCCGGCCAGCACCGTGATGCCAAGCGGCAGGTAGCCCGGCGTGTCGAGTTGTGTTCGCACCCCGGCCCAGCCGCCCTGCCCGTCCAGCCCGGCCGACGTCACCCAATGCTGCGCCGCACCGGTCAGCCGCAGCGCCACGCCGGGGAACAGCCCCAACAAGCCGCACAGCCCGGCCAACCCCAGGATCGTGCCGCGCTGGGCTGCCCCGGCAGCATCGGTCGCGGCGGCGCGCGGCGAGCGGGGCCGGCCCAGAAACGCCACGCCGCCCATGCGGAGGGTCGCGGCGGCGCCGAAGCCGGCCGACAGCCCCAGCGTCGCCACGGTCGCCGCCACCGCCAGTTGCATGGATAGGCCGCCGATCCGCGGCACCGCGAACAACGCCTGCAACAGCATCCAGGCGCTGCCGAAACCCGCACTCGGCGGCAGCAGGGCAAGGCTTGAGCCCGCCACCAGCATCCCGACGGCCACGACCGGCATGCGCGCGGCCAGACCGCCCAGCCGGTCCAGCGTTTCGCTGCCCGCCCCGATGGCCGCGGCCTCGGCGGACGCCGCGGCCAGGCTGGCGAACACCGTGTGGTTCAGCGCGTGCAACAGGGCGCCGCCCAGCGCCAAGGTGGCGAGCGGCAGCACGTCCGCGCTGCGGGCCACCGCCGCCACGCCAAGCCCCGCCAACATCCAGCCGCCCCCCTGCACCGCCAGCCCGGCCAGCACGCCGCCGAAGCCCGGCGCCCGCAGCGCCGCCACCATGCCGAACCCGGCGGACGCAGCGCCGACCAGCAGCAGCGGCAGTCCCCACCAGCCCGGCGTCGCCGGCCCGCAAAGGTCCGTCAGCAGCCGCACCGCCAAATACAGCCCGATTGCCGGGGACAGCGCGGCAAGCGGCAAGCCCGAAGCGTGCCCGGCCAGGAACGGCCGGTGCCACGGCGCCCAACCGACCAGCGGCGCTAGGCCAAGCACCGTCAGCACCAGGACCGCCGCGGCGCGCAGCCCGTCCGGCGGGGCGGCGCGCATCAGGGCGAAGCTGGCGCCCGTTCCCATCGACAGCACCGCGACCGCCGCCGCCAGCAGGAACACCCCGGCCAGCGCCGGCAAGCGCGGCTGCCAGTTGGAACAAGCCAGCGCAAAGGCGGCAACCCCCAGCACGACGGTGCGCGCGTCCCCCGCCAGCACCACCAGCAGCGCCGCCGCCAGCAGGCCGGGCAGCGCCCCCGGCGCCGGGCGGCCGAGCCGGGCGCAGGCGGCGGCGAACCCGGCGATGGCCGGCAGCAGCACAAAGAACGCGGACAGCGGATCCACCGCCAGGCTGCCGCCGAGCAACTGCGACTGCCCGCCGGCAAACACCATCGCCAGCCCCAACAAACCCGCCAGCAGGCACAAGGCCGCGGTGGCCGGGGCGATCCCGCGCGGCGGCAGCAACGGCGCCGCGGCGGCCAGCAGGGCCAGCACGGCCGACACCCCCACCAGCAGCGGCAGCCCCACCAGCACCACCATCACAGCATCTCGAGCGGCTGGCGTCTCCGGGGCGGCGCGAAGGCCGCGTCGATCGCGGCCAGATCCTCCGGCGACAACGCCAGCGTTTCGGCCGCGGCGTTGGCGCGGACATGGGCCGGATCGGACGCCTTCGGGATGGTGATGATGCCGGGCCAGCGCGCCGACCAGGCGATCGCCACCTGCGCCGGCGTCACGCCGTGGCGCCCGGCCACCCCGTGCAGCGCCGGGTGGTCCAGCAGCGCCCCGCCTTGCCCCACCGGCGAATACGCCATCACCGGCAGATGCCGCGCGGCGCACCACGGCAGCAGGTCGAACTCGATGCCGCGGGCTTCCGGGTTGTACAGCACCTGGTCGGTGGCCGCTTCGCCGGGGCCGAGCTCGACCAGATCGTCCACGTCGAGGTTGGACACGCCCCAGCGCAGGATCTTGCCCGCTTGCCGCAGGCGCTCGAACGCTTCCACCGTTTCGGCCAGCGGGATGCCGCCGCGCCAATGCAGCAGGTACAGGTCCAGCCGGTCGGTGCCGAGCCGGGCCAGGCTGGCGTCGCAACTGCGCGCCATGGCCCGCAGGCCGGCATTCTGCGGGTACACCTTGCTGACCAGGAACACGTCGTCGCGGCGCCCGGCGATCGCCTGCCCGACCACCCGCTCCGCGCCGCCATCGCCATACATCTCGGCCGTGTCGATCAACGTCATGCCGAGGTCGAGCCCCAGGCGCAGCGCATCGGCTTCCGCGGCCGCCGGCCGGTGGCCTTCGCCCATGCGCCAGGTGCCCTGGCCGATCACCGGGATCTCGGCGCCGTCCGGCAAGCGCACCATCCTCATGCGGCCATCGCCGCCCGCAACAGGGCGGGCAGTTCGGTGAAGGAGCGGATCAGCACCGCGCCGGCTTCGCGCAAGGCCGGGTCTTCGCCATGCGGTGCCAAGCCGATGCAGGCCATGCCGGCGGCGCGGGCGGCCTGCGCGCCGGGCACGCTGTCCTCCACCACCAGGCAGGCGGCGGGCGGCACGCCGGCCGCGGCGGCGGCATGGAGGAACAGGTCGGGCGCCGGTTTGCCACGGGCCACGTCGCGAGCGGAGTGCATGCGCCCATCCACCAACTCCACCATGGCCACGCGCCGGAACTTCACCGCCATCTCCTCGTGCGAAGAGTTGGAGGCGATGCGGTATGGCAAGCCCAATGCGGTGGTGGCGCGCAGCGCGTCATGCGCGCCGGGCATCGCTTCCAACTCGGTGCCGAGCACGGCGATCATCTTCTCCCGCAGCGCGTCCACCCAACCGGCCGGGACCGGGCGGGCGATCCGCGCCTCGACCACGGGCGGGATGTCCGACAAGCGGCGGCCGACGAACAGGGTGCAGCTTTCCGCCGTGGTCATCGGCCAGCCGAGCGCCGTGATCTCCTGCGCGACCACGCGGTTGGACGGGCCTTCGCTATCCACCAGCACGCCGTCGCAATCGAAGATCACCAGGCGAAGCGGCTCCGGCGTCATGCGGCCGGCTCCGCCGCGCCGGCGCGGGCGTGCGGGCAATCGCGATGGCCGCGCGGGCAGGTGCGCCCGCCGGCCCAACTGCACAGGCCCGGGCCGCGCGCCCGGCTGCCCCGCACCAGGTCGGCCAGGCTTTCGATGAAGCCCGGGTCGGCATTCTGCGCCGGGGCGCGGAAGTAGCCCGGCACGCCCTTGGCCACGGCCAGGTCGCGGTATTCGACGTCCAGCTCCACCAGGGTTTCCGAATGCTCGGACACGAAGGCGATCGGCACCACCAGCACCGCCACCTTGTCGCGCGCCGCTTCGTCGATGGCATGCTCGGTGCTCGGGTCGAGCCATTTCTGCGGCGTGGCACGGGATTGGAAGCAGATCGACCAGTCCAGGTCGGGGATGGCCAGCGCCCGCACGGTGGCGGCCACCGTGCGCTCGATCTGCATCTGGTAGGGATCGCCGCGCTTTACGATGGTTTCCGGCAGGCCGTGGGCGGAGAACAGCACCCGCAACGGCACCTTGCCGGCCAGCGCCGCCAGCGCGGCGTCATACGCCCGGCGCACCCCGGCCGCGGTGGCGGCGACGTAGCCGGGATCGGCGTGGTAGCAGCACAGCGTGGTGACCGGTGCCACCAGGTTCGCTTGCGCCGCCGCTTCCCGCCACGCCGTCAGCGACGACCCGGTGGTAGTGGTGGAATATTGCGGATAAAGCGGCAGCAGCAGGATCTCGTCCGCGCCCCAATCCCGCACCTCCCGCGCCACGACGTCGCTGAACGGGTGCCAATAGCGCATCGCCACGAAGCATTTCACGTCCAGCTCGGGCAACGCCGCTTCCAGCGCGCGCGCCTGCTCCTGCGTCAGGCCCAGGAGGGGGGAGCCGCCGCCGAGGATCTGGTAGTTCGCCGTGGCCGGCTTGGTGCGGGCATAGGCGATGATCCGCGCCAGGATCGGACGCACGAAGAACGGCACCCGCAGAATGGCCGGGTCGCTGAACAGGTTGACCAGGAAGGGCCGCACCGCGGCCAGCCGGTCCGGGCCGCCCAGGTTGAACAGCACGACGGCCAGGCGGGGCTTTTGCATGGTGGCAGACGTGGCCGGGGCCAAGGCGGCGTCAAGCATGGCGCACCAGCTCCATCAACTGCGCCACGTGCTCGGGCGGCGTTTCCGGCACGATGCCGTGGCCCAGATTGAAGATGGCCGGCCGGCCGCGCCAGCTGTCCAGCACCGACCGGGCTGCCGTCGTCAAGGCCGCACCGCCCGCCACCAGCGCCAACGGGTCGAGGTTGCCTTGCACGGCCACGCCCGGGGGCACGGCGGCGGCGGCATGCGCCGGGTCGGTGGAGGTGTCGATGCCCACCGCCTGCACGCCGGTGGCGGCGGCATACTCGCCCAGCAGCGAGCCGGCGAGGCGAGGGAAGCCGATCACCGGCACGGTCGGGTGCGCCGCGCGCAAGGCGGCGACGATGCGCCGGGTCGGCTCGACCACGAAGCGGCGGAACTGGGCCGGGGGCAGCACGCCGGCCCAGGAGTCGAACAGCATCACCGTGTCCGCCCCGGCCTCGATCTGGGCGCGCAGGTAGGCCGCGGTCTGGTCCACCAGCAGGGCGATCAGCGCGTCGAACAGCGCCGGGTCGCGATACGCCAGGCCGCGCACGGCCGCGAACTCCTTGGAGCCGTGGCCTTCCACCATGTAGCAGGCCACCGTCCACGGGCTGCCGGCAAAGCCGATCAGCGCGGTGGCCGGCGGCAGCGCCGCCCGGATGCGCGACACGGCTTCCAGCACGGGCGCCATCACCTGCGGCGCCCGCGCGGCGTCCAGCCGGGCGAAGGCGGCGGCGTCGCGGATCGGCGCCAGCAGTGGGCCTTCACCCTCGGCATAGCGCAGGTCCTGGCCCATCGCATACGGCAGGATCAGGATGTCGCTGAACAGGATGGCAGCGTCGAAGCCGAAGCGGCGGATCGGCTGCAGCGTCACCTCGGTCGCCATGGCCGGGTTGAGGCACAGGTCGATGAAGCCGCCCAGCTTCGCGCGCACCGCCTTGTATTCCGGCAAATACCGCCCGGCCTGGCGCATCAGCCAGATCGGGGGCGGCCAGACGGGTTCGCCGGCCAAGGCGCGGAGCAGGGAGGAGGTCACGCCTCCCTCTATAATCAAAGCAAGACTCTTAGATAGATGGGGTGTGCAGTAGGACCCTGTGGATCACGGGGTATCCGTACCCTCCCGCCGCCGTCCCGCTTCCATCCACAGCAGGATCGCCCGGCAACGCCTTGAACCTGCCGCCAGGTTTGCATGTGTCCGCATGCTGCACCGCCTGGCCGCGCAATCCGTCCCGCGCGGGACAAGGGCGCAACACTTATCCCCGCTGGTTTTCACCGGAACGACGATGCCCCCTGGCGGAGCCGGTTATCCCCGCTATCCTCGCTCCCATGGCGACCGAACGGCTCAACCTGCATCTGGTATCGGACGCGACGGGGGAAACGCTGAACTCGATCGCGCGGGCGACCGTGTCGCAGTTCGAGCACGTGTCCATCCTGTACCATCGCTGGAGCCTGATCCGGACCCGCTTCCAACTGCACCGCGTGCTGGAAGGCATTGAGGCGGAGCCGGGGCCGATCCTGTCCACCCTGCTGGATGGCGGCCTGCGGGAGGAGCTTTCGCGTGTCGCCGATCGGCTGGGGCTGACGGTGGTTAACGTGCTGGACCCGGTGCTCGGCATGTTGCAGGAGGAGATTGGCGAAAAGGCGGCGTCCCGCCCCGGGCGGCAATACGTGCTGGATGCGGACTACTTCCGCCGCATCGACGCGATGCATTTCGTTCTGGCGCATGATGACGGGCAGGCGCAGGCCGGCATCGCGGAGGCGGACGTGATCCTGGTGGGGGTTTCCCGCTCCTCCAAGACGCCGACCTCGTTCTACCTGGCCAATCGCGGGGTGAAGGCGGCCAATGTGCCGCTGGTGCCGGGCTTGCCGGATCCGCCCGGCCTGGCGGAGCCGCGCTGCCCGGTGGTCGGGCTGACGCTGGACCCGGCCGCCTTGATCGAAATCCGCCGCCACCGCCTGCGCATGATCGCCCATGGCGGGCCGATGCGGCAGGACAGCAACGAGTATATCGACGGCGATTCAGTGAAGGGCGAGTTGCTGTGGGCGCGCCGCGTATGCAACCGGCGCGGCTGGCCGGTGATCGATGTCACCCGCCGCTCCATCGAGGAAACCGCCGCCACGGTGCTGCAACTGATGGAAGCCTGGCACAATCGGCAGAACCACGGCGCCGCCCCGCCGTGATGGCGCCGGGCGCCCCGCGCCTGGTGCTGGCCAGCGGGTCCGCCACCCGCCGCGCCCTGATGCAAGCGGCCGGGCTGCGCTTCACCGTCCATCCGACCGACCTTGACGAAGCCGCGCTGAAATCCGCCATGCGGGCGCAGCGGCTCGATCCCGGTGACGCCGCGCGGCGCTTGGCGGAGGCCAAGGCCATGGCGGTCCACGATCCCGATGCGGTGGTGATCGGCGCCGACCAGCTTCTGGTGTGCCAAGGGGAATGGTTCGACAAGCCGGCGGATTTGGCGGCCGCCCGCACCCAACTCCTGCACCTGCGCGGCCGGTCGCACGAGCTGCTCACCGCCGTGGTCTGCCAGCGGAACGGCGCGTGCCTGTGGCAGCATCTGGCGCGGCCGAGGCTGGCGATGCGCCATTTCTCAGACGCGTTCCTCCAAGCCTATCTGGCCGCGGAGGGCGAGGCGATCCTGTCCAGCGTCGGCGCCTACCGGCTGGAAGGGCTGGGCCTGCATCTGTTCGACGCAGTGGATGGCGACCATGCCGCGATCCTCGGCCTGCCCATGGCCAAGCTGCTGAGCTTCCTGCGCGAAAGCGGCATCGTTCTCGCCTGAGGCCGGCTTGCGGCTACATGCCCGCCTGTTCCTTGCACCATTGCGCCACCTGCGCGTGGGTGGCGAACCAGCAATCGCCTTTGGCCTTGGCGTGCTGGATGACCTGCTCCGCCACGGCGATGCGGCTGCGATGCCCGCTGATATGCGGGTGCATGGTCAGCAGGAACAGCCCGCGCTCCTCCCATGCGCCGTTCAGCTCGGCGAGGAAGATCTCGGCCACCGCGGAAGGCGGGGTGTACGGCCGCAGGGCGGAAAAGCGCTGGAAGTTCCAGTACACCGCGTCGTCGCGGATCCATTCCGGCGGCAGTTCCACCACGCCGGTGGGCACGCCGTCATCCTCCAGTTCGTAGGCGTCGTCATCCGCCATCAGGCTGCTGTCATATAACAGGCCGAGCTCGCGGATGATGCCCATGGTGTTGACGCTGAAATCCCAGGACGCGGTGCGCATCCCCACCGGGCGCCGCCCGGCCAGCCTTTCCAGCACGTCGGCGGCGCGCAGGGTCAGGTCGCGCTCGACGCCCGGTGGCAGGGTGGTGTTGGCTTCGTGGATCCAGGAATGGATGCCGATCTCGTGCCCTTCGGCGGCCACCGCGCGCACCTCGTCCGGGTACAGCAGCGCCGATACCGCCGGGTAGAAGAAGGAGGCGGGCACGCCGTGCCTGGCCAGCATCGCCCGGATGCGCGGCATGCCGCGGCGGTGGCCGTACTGGCCCTGGCTGATGCGCATCGGGCTTTCGTCGCCGTCCCGCAGCGGGATGGTGTCGTGGTCCGCGTCGAAGGACAGCGCCACGGCGCAGCGCGCGCCGCCGGGCCAACTGGCCGGGTGCAGGCTGCGGCCGCCGCGGGCGCGGTTGGTGATGCCGCGCCAGGTCGGCTCCGGCCATTGCCAGGGCTCGCCGTCCGGATGCTTGCTCATTCGGCCCTGTCTCCCGCTCGTGGACGGGCAGGCTAGGGTGGTTCCCGCCGCAACGGAAGCGCCGTATCGTCTGCCCATGCACGCACCGTTCACCTGTGAAAAGCAGCCGGCCACCGGGTCGCGCGGCATGGTCGTCACCAACCACCCGCTCGCCTCCGCGGCCGGGATGGAGGTGCTGGTCGGGGGCGGCAACGCGGTGGATGCCGCGATGGCCTGCCTGTTCGCCCTTACGGTGGTGGAGCCGATGATGGTGGGCGTGCTGGGCGGCGGCCTGGCCCACATCCGCCTGCCGGACGGGCGGCATACCGTGCTGGACGGCATGAGCACGGCGCCGGCCGCCGCGACGCCGGGCATGTTCGAGGGCGATGCGCGCGCCAGCCAGGTGGGCGTGCTGGCGATGGCGGTGCCGAGCGCGCTGCTCGCCTGGTGCACGGCGCTGGAGCGCTACGGCACGATGGCGCTGCCGGACGTGATGGCCCCAGCGATCCGCCTAGCGGATCGCGGCTTCCACGTGACAGCCTACCTGACCGACTGCCTGGCGGATGGCGTGGCGGATTTGCAGCACGACCCGGACCTGGCCGCCCTGCTGCTGCCGGGTGGCACGCCGCTGCTTCCCGGCGCGCGGCTGGCGCGGCCGGATTACGCCGCCACCCTGCGGCTGATCGCGGCGCAGGGCGCGGCGGCGCTGCACGATGGCCCGCTGGGCGCGGCGCTGGCGCGGCACATGCGCAGCGCGGGCGGCCTGGTCACGGAAGCGGACCTCGCCGCCGTGCGGGTGATCGAGCGGGAGCCGATCCACGGCGCGTATCGCGGTTGGCAGATCGCCGGGCCGCCGCCGCCGTCCTCCGCCGGGGTGCACATCACGCAGATGCTGAACATCCTGGAAGGCTACGACATGGCCGCCTTGGGGTTCGGCTCCCCCGACGCGACGCATCTGCTGGCGGAGGTGCTGAAGATCGCGTTCGCCGACCGCGCCGTCGCTACGGCCGACCCGGCCTTCGTGGACGTGCCGGTGCAGCACCTCACTTCCAAGGGCTATGCCGCCGAGCGGCGGGCCGCGATCGACATGCGGCGGGCCCAGGCCTGGGGGCCGGGCGTGCCGGCTGGGGAAAGCGCCAATACCACCCACGTCACCGTGGCGGATGCCGGCGGCACCGTGGTGGCGACGACGCAAACCATCAACGGCCTGTGGGGCGCGCGTTTCGCTGTGCCCGGCACGGGGATGATCGCCAACAACTACATGTGCAACTTCGACCCGGTGCCGGGCCGCGCGCTGTCGGTGCAGCCGGGCAAGCGGGTGTTCACCTCCATGTCCCCGACCATCGTCCTGCGCGACGGGCGGGTAGCGTTCGCCCTTGGCCTGCCCGGCGGCTTGCGCATCTTCGGATCCGCCATGCAGGCGCTGGTGAACCTGCTGGACCACGGCATGACGCCGCAGCAGGCGGTGGAAGCGCCGCGGGTTTGGACGCAAGGCGGCCCGCTGGAGCTGGAGCCCGCCATCCCGGACGGCGTGGCGGCGGAGCTCCGCGCCCGCGGCCACGACGTGCAGCGCGTGGGGCGGATCGCCGGCGGCATGAACGCGATCGCCTTCGCGCCAGACGGCCTGATGACGGGGGCCGCGTGCTGGCGCGCCGACGGCACGCCGATCGGCCTGGCCGGCGGGCTGGCCCGCGCCGGGGTGCGGTTCTCCGCCTAGCCCGGTCGCCTTGCCGACCCCGGAGGCGGGAGGTAAGTTGAAATGATCGTGGGACATACATCACGTGCCTGTGATCGAAGACAGTTCGAATGCCGTAATCCCGCCGTCGTTTCGCGGCTTAACACCCTCGAGCTTTGTCTTATGTCCCCAATTCCCTACGGCGGCGAACCTCTCGCACGCCGGTAAACGAGGAAGAGAACTCCATTATGCCAGATTCCGGCCTTGACGCGGCGAGTGCGGCGCGGCGCTTAGGCGTGCTCGTCGTGGGGCTCGGCGGCGCCGTCGCCAGCACCGCCGTTGCTGGAATCGAGATGCTCCGTGCGGGGTCCAACGACCTCGCCGGGTTGCCGCTGGCCAGCATCGGCACGCAGGGGCTTACCCCTTATCGCAACATCCAGTTCGCCGGGTGGGATCTGCGGGACGACGACCTCGCCTCCGCCGTGCGGGAGCATCGGGTGCTGGACCGCGACCAGACCGAGATGGTTGAGGACGCGATGTCCGCGATGAAGCCCTGGCCGGCGGTCGGCAGCCGGGATTTCTGCAAGAACGTGGATGGCAGCAACAAGATCGGCGGCGGCCACCGCGACGCGGTGAATCAGATCCGGTCCGACATCCGCAACTATCGCGACTCCTCCGGCGTGCGCAACCTGGTGATGGTCAACCTCGCTTCGGTGGAGCGCTGGCCGGACATGAAGCTGGAGGTGTTGCAATCCAGTTCCGCGTTCGAGCGTGGGCTGGATGGCAATGACCCCGCGATCAGCCCGGCCATGCTGTATGCCTATGCCGCCATCGTGGAGGGTGTGCCATACGGCAACTTCACGCCGAGCCTGGCGGCGGACATCCCGGCGCTGACCCGCCTGGCGGACGAGCGGGGCGTTCCCGTGGCCGGCAAGGATGGCAAGACCGGTCAGACCTTCATCAAGACAGTGCTGGCCCCGGCGTTCCGCTCCCGCTCGCTGTATGTCGAGGGCTGGTTCTCCACCAACATCCTCGGCAACCGTGACGGGCTGGCGCTGGACAACGCCGACAGCCTGCAATCCAAGTTGAACACCAAGGGGTCCGTGCTGGACGACATCCTCGGCTACCCGGTGGAAGACCACTTGGTGAACATCCAGTACTACAAGCCGCGGGGCGACAACAAGGAAGCGTGGGACAACATCGATCTGGTCGGTTTCATGGGCCAGAAGATGCAGATGAAGGTGAACTTCCTGTGCCGCGACAGCATCTTGGCGGCGCCATTGGTGATCGAGATCGCGCGCGTGCTGGATTTGGCCAAGCAGCGTGGCAAGGGCGGCATCCAGGAACAGCTCGGCCTGTTCTTCAAGGCGCCGATGACCCCGCCCGGGCGTCGGGAGGAGCATTCTTTCCCCGTGCAGGAGCGTAACCTGCTGGATTGGCTGAACGCCGCCTGATGGATGGTGGCGGCAGATCGGGCGGGGTGGGCGCGCTCACCCCGCTTGCGGCTGAACTCGGTGATCTGAAGCGCATCCGCGACGCGTCCTCACCGGACAGTCTGGCTGTGCGGGCGTTCCGCAGGGCCTGGGGTCGTCTGGCTGCCGGCGAGGATGCGGCCGCGGTGGCATTGTCGATGACGGCGGATGCGTTGGCGGCGGCCCGGCTGGGTGGCATCGACCGCGCCGTGCTGGAGGCAGCGGAGGTGCAAGACCCGCATGCGGTGTTGCAGCGGAGCTTTGACGAGGTCGCCGGGCCGCTTGCCCCTCCATTGCGGGAGACGCTTCGCGGCCGCCTCGGTCTGCGATCGGAGGCGGGCCGAGCGCCCGCCTTTGCCGAAGCCCTGATCCGGCAGCCACGGGCCGGCGCGACGTGTCCGGGCAAGCCGCGGCTGGTGCTGGAACCGCCGGAAAACCATGGCGATCATTGCTTGGTGGTAGCCGTGCTGGGCACGGTGCTGGCCGGCCATTACGGTGCAGACCCGGCCATCGCTTTTGTCGCCGGCATGGCGCACCACCTGCACAACGCCCTGCTGCCGGATAGCGGCTTCGCCGGGGAGATCATGCTCGGCGAAGCATTGGAGCCGCTGATGCGTCGCTTGTTCGAGCGGGAGTTGGCCACGCTGACGCCCGCGGTCGCTGACACCGTTCGCACCGCGCTTGGCACCATCGGCAATGCCGAGACGCCGGAAGGCCGCGCCTTCAATGCGGCGGACGTAATGGATCGGGTGCTGCAGATGCGCCAATACGATCGCGTGGCCTCCTTCACCACCGCGCAGGCGCTGGACGATCTGGAGCTGGTGCATGCCGGCCCGTTGCAGGTGTTCCACCAGGCCGTGCTGGCGGAGGCTGGGCTGCCGTGATCCTGCGGAGCCCGGTCACGGGCCGGGTGCTGGCCCCTGCTGGGCACGCGCTGTCGGCCGACGGAGAGCGTTGGCCGGTGGTGGACGGCATCGCCTTCCTGCGGGCGGACCGCCGTGCCCTGGCGGACGCGGCGCTGACGTGCCTGGATGCCGGTGACGTGGACGGCGCACTCGTCCTGCTGCTAGGAGACCAGGATGGCTGGGCCCGCACCCCGCCGCCCACCGAGGCGGCGCGGCGCGAGGTGATCGCCCAGCGTGACGCGCTAAGCTTCCGCGCCGCGATGGAGCTGCTGGCCTTTGGGCCAGTCGGCACGTATTTCGCCCATCGCTGGACGGACCCGACCTTCCTGTCCGGCCTGGCGCTGGCGCAATCCTATTGGGGTGCGCCGCGCACGGTGCTGGAGCTGGCGTGCGGTGCCGGGCATTTCCTGCGCGCCTTTACCGGCCACGCTGCGGCGGTGGTCGGCGGGGATTTGGTCTTCGCCAAGCTTTGGTTGGCGCGGCATTGGGTGGCGCCGGGGGCCACGCTGGTCTGCTTCGACGCCGCGGCGCCCTGGCCGTTCGCGAACCGGGCAGCGGATTTGCTGTTCTGCCACGACGCCTTCTACTTCCTGCCGGACAAGCGCCAGGTCGCGGCGGAAATGCTGCGCGTGGCCACGCGCGTGCTGGTCGGTCACATGCACAACGCCCTGGTCGACAACCTGTCCGCCGGCGAGCCGATGGAGCCGGCCACCTACGCCGCGATGTTCCCGGCGCCCGACATGTTCGACGATCGGGAGCTGACCGCCGCGCTGATCGAAGCCCGCATCCCGTGCAAGGCCTCGTTGCAAGACCTAGCCGACGCGCCGGCAGTGGCGCTCGCCATGGGGACGGCTGCCCCAGGGCCTGCCAACGGCCCGCTGACCGTGCCGCCGCCCGGTGCGTCGCTGCGACGCAACCCGCTGTATCAGGGCGGCGAAATCCACTGGCCTTCGGAGCGCTACGCCACGGAATACGGCCCGCTCGTCACGTATCCCACCGAGACCGACGCGCCAGACGTGGCAATCGCCGGGCAAACGGCTGAAATCGACACCCTCGCCCGCCGCCGGGTGCTGGTCGACCTGCCGGAGCGGTGGTGATGCAGGGGAGACTGTTGCACTTAGCACATTGTCCTCCTGCAATCCCTCTCCCGCTGGCGGGAGAGGGAGACGTATTAAATGCGATTCCCCTCCCCAGAGGACTTCTCTGATGGTGCGGTGGGGCATTGCGGGGTGCGGCTGGGTCGCGCGGGACTACGTGGCGCCGGCGATCATGGCGTCCGCGAACGGTTCGCTCGCGGCGCTGCATGACCTTTCACCCAGCGCGTTGGCGGCGGCGGCGACGCGGTTTCCGGAAGCGGTCCCGTTGGCCGACCCCGACGCGTTCTTCGCCGCCATCGACGCGGTTTATGTCGCCTCCCCGAACGACGCCCACCGCCTACTGGTAGAGGCAGCAGCGGCGGCCGAGGTGCCGGTGCTGTGCGAAAAGCCCATGGCGACCACCTTGGCGGACGCCCGCGCCATGGTCGCCGCCTGCGAACGGGCGGCCGTGCCCTATGCCACCGCCTTCGACCAGCGCTTCCACCCCGCCCACCAGCATCTGGCAAGCCTGGTGCAAGGGGGCTCACTGGGCACCGTCACGGCGGTGCGGATCGCTTATTGCTGTTGGGTCGGGGCCGATTTCGGTGGCGACAATTGGCGCATCGACCCGCGCCGGGCCGGGGGCGGCGCGCTGATGGACCTGGCACCGCACGGGCTGGACCTGGCCTGCATGCTGCTGGACGATCGCATCGTCGACGTCGCCGCCATGGGACAATCCCAGGTGCACGACTACGCGGTCGAGGACGGGGCGCTGCTGATAGCCCGCACCGCCAAGGGCGTGCTGGTGCAGTTGCACGTGGCGTATAACTGCCCGGAAACCTTCCCGCGCCGCCGCCTGGAAATCCTCGGCACGGCCGCCCAGGTGGTCGCCACCGACACGATGGGCCAGACGCCCGGCGGCAGCCTGCACCGCACCGACGCCGCCACCGGGGCCACCACGCCGATCGAGGTGCCCGGCGCGCAGCGCTCGCCCTTTCTTAACCAGGTGGAAGCGTTCGCCGCCGCCCTGCTGTCCCGGCGGCCATTCCCGTTCCCGCCGGCGCACGACCTGCACATCATGGACCTGGTGCTGCGGGCGCAGCGCCAAGCCCGGCCGGAGCTGTTCCATGCCGCTTAGCCCGTTCGCCTGCACCAATTGCGGCCATTGGCAGAAATACTTCGCCGTGCCGCCGCACTGCCCGGTCTGCGCCGACGTGCGCAACGACCTGCCGGCGGATGGGTGGGAGTTCGTCACCCCCGAACAACTCGCCCCACGGCTGCAATACCATTGGCGGGAAGCCATCCCCGGCATCTGGGAGTTCTGGTCCACCCCCCGCTTCGGCCTGGACAGCCATGGCTGGCTGCTGCTGCACCCGGACGGCAACCTGGCGTTCGAGGCGGCGCCGTATTACAGCCCGGCGCAACTGGCCAAGATCGAGGAACTCGGCGGCATCCGCATCCTGGCGGCGTCCCATCCGCATGGCTATGGCGCGCTGTTCCAGTTGCAGGAGCATTTCGGGCCGGAGTTGTTGATCCAGAAGGAAGACCTGGAATGGACCAAGGCGATGCGCGTGACGCTGCCGTATGACGAGGTGTTCGAGATCAGGCCCGGCCTGACCCTGTACCACACGGGCGGACATTACGACGGCCACGCCATCCTGCACGACCGCGACCGCCGCGCCGTGTTCGCCGGCGACTCGCTGAAGGTGGATTTCGACCCGGACGGCAGCGCGCAGCGCATCTCCTGCCACAAGGCGTATCACAAGCAGATCCCGCTTTCGCGCGACGAGGCGCGGCGCTACCGCGCGGTGTATGAGCAGTTGGATTTCACCTCGGTGTTCACCCCGTTCGAATATGCCACCGACACCAGCACCAAGGCGGCGTTGGAGCTGTTCGATGAGGTGATCGCTGGGCCGCCCTTCACCACGCCCATTCCGATCCGGCGATGAGCGGGCATTTCCTGCCGCCGGACATCCCGGATGCCGCGGCGGCGTACATCGACTCCATGCCGCCCGGCCGGGTGGAGCTGTTCAGCCTGGCGCCGCTGGACCGGACCGGCGTGGCCTGCTGGAACGCGATCTTCCTCAACGGGGACGGCACCCGCTTCCATGGCGTGACGCCGCACGGCGTGGGCTACGGCACCACGGATGCCGAGGCGATCATCGGCACCACCGGGGAACTGGCGGAGGCGGTGCATTCCGCCGGCGCCATCGCCCGGTTCGCGCGCCGCACCGGCAGCTACGCGGCGCTGGCGGCGCAACTCGGCGCACGCGGCGTCGCCGATCCGCTCAGCCTGTGCCTGCCCGCCGGCAGCCCGGTGGACGGCGACACCGTGCTGGAATGGGTGCCGGCGCAGCGCTGGCCCGGCGGCGAAACCGTGCTGGTGCCGACGGAGATCGCCGGCTGCTCGGTGGGCGATTTCACGCCGGGCTACCAGCCCTTCACCACGCCGATCACCAACGGGCTGGGCGCCGGGCCGACGCTGGATTTCGCGGTCGGCCACGGCATCTGCGAGCTGTTGCAGCGGGACGGCAACGGCACCGGCTTTCGCGCCATGGACCGCGGCATCGTGCTGGACCTCGGCGACGGCCCGGCGGACCCGCGCACCCGCGCCCTGCTGGACCGGCTGGCCGCGGAGGGGATCGAGGTGCTGCCGAAATTCGCCTCCGACGAGTTCGGCGTCGCCGGCGTGTACTGCGTGGGCGGGGAACGCGACGCCTCAGCCCCATTCCCCATCATGATCACCGCCGCGGGCGAAGCCGCGTCGGTCGATCGCGAGCAGGCGTTGCGCAAGGCGTTGTTCGAGTTCGCGGCGGCCCGGGTGCGCAAGATGTTCAGCCACGCGCCGCTTTCCGCGGTCGCCCACGTGGCACCGCCGGGCTATCTGGAGCGGTTCCGCGGCTACCACTCGCTCCATGGCGAGGAAAGCCGGGCGCTGCGCGAGATGATGGCCTGGTGCCGCACGGACGCGCCGACCCTGCGCGGCTATCTCGCCGACAGCGTGCTGTCGCGGCAGGCGACCAAGCGGTTCGACGAACTGCCGAGCTGGGACGGTCCGCTGTCCGGCACGCCGTTGGTCACCGAACTGGCGCGGCGGTTTGCCGAGGCGGGCATGGAAATCCTGTTCGTGGATTTCTCCCCGCCCGGCGCGCCCAACGTCCACGTGGTCAAGGCCATCGTGCCGGGGTTGGAGGTCGAAACGATGAGCTACCACCGCATCGGCGAACGCGGGGTGCGCAAGTTCCTGCAACGCGGCTCCCCGCTGGTGGGCCTGGGCGCGCCGCCGTCCGGTGCCGCCCCGGTCCGCCTGCCCGCGGGCGCGGCGGAACGGCTAGGCGGTCCGGCCTGGTTGGACGTGGCCGCGGTGGACCGCATCGTCGGCCGGCTCTACCCGCTGTATCGGGAGCCGGAGGTGCACAGCGCCCCCATCGCGTTGGAGCGGGTGGCATGACCCTGCGCTTCGCCTTCAACACCAACGGCGCCGCCAACCACCGGCTGGACGACGCGCTGACCCTGATCGCGGAAGCCGGCTATGACGGGGTGGCGCTGACGCTCGACATCCACCACCTCGACCCATACGACCCGGACTTCCTGCTCAACACCCGCCATGTCGCGGCGCGCATGCGGGCGCTGAACCTGGGCTGCGTGGTGGAAACCGGCGCGCGCTTCCTGCTCGACCCCCGGCAGAAGCACGAGCCGACGCTGCTGAGCGCCGACCCGGACGGGCGTGCCCGGCGCGTCGATTTCTTGACCCGCGCGCTGACCGTGGTGGCCGAAACCGGCGGCGAAGCGATGAGCTTCTGGGCCGGCGTGCCGAAGCCGGGCGTTTCGCGCGAACAGGCGAAGGGCTGGCTGGCGGAGGGCGTGGAGGAGATCGTGCGCCGCGCGCAGGCGATGGACGTGGTGGCGGCGCTGGAGCCGGAACCCGGCATGCTGGTTGAAACGGTGGATGATTGGCAGGCGCTCGGCATCCCCGGCCTGGCCCTGGCGCTCGACACCGGGCACTGCCTGGTGACCGGGGAGCGGGACCCGGCGGCGGCGGTGCGGGAGTTCGCTCCATCGCTCGGCACCGTCACGATCGAGGACATGAAGCGCGGCAGACATATCCACCTGCCGTTCGGCGAAGGCGACATGGACGTGCCCGGCGTGCTACGCGCCTTGCAGGACATCGGCTTCGCCAAACTGGTTTGCGTGGAGCTTTCGCGGGAAAGCCACCGCGCCGACGCCATGATCCCGGCCGCGCTGGCTGCCCTGCGCGCCGCCCTGCCGTAAGGACTGCGCGCTTGCGTATCTGCTTCGTGTCCCGCCGCTTCTTTCCCGCGATCTCGGGCATGAGCGTTTACGCGCTGAACCTGCTGCGGGAGCTAGTGGCGGCCGGCCACGATGTCACCATGGTCAGCCAATACCGCGGCGACCCACTCGGCATCCGCGTGTATGGCGGCGGGCCGCCCCCGCCGGTGCCGGGCGTGCGCGTGATCGGGCTGGAGCAGGTGGGCGAGCAGGATGGCGGCGATTTCGAGACCGACGTCGCCAACATGAAGGCGGCGATCCTGGCCGAGCATGCCCGCGAACCGTTCGACATCCTGCACGCCCAATACGGCTATCCATGCGGCTGGGCGGTGCTGGAAGCGTCGCGCGAAACCGGCGTACCAAACGTCGTCTCCATCCAGGGCGGCGACGGCCATTGGGTCGGCTCCTGCTGCGAAACGCACCGGCTGGCCATGGTCCGCGTGTTGGACCATGCCGGCGCGGTGCTGATCGGCTGCCGCTCCTTCGCGGAGGAGGTCACGCATCGGCTGGGGACGGACCCGGCGCGCTTCACCATCGTGCCCGGCGCGGTGGACGTGAGCCGCTTCACGCCCGGCGCCCGGCCCGCCGGCGAGGTTCCCGTGTTGCTGTACCACGGCCGGGTGGACGCGCGGAAAGGCGTGCTGGATATGCTGGACGCCTTGGCGCCGCTGGCGGCTGAGGGCGTGCCGTTCGAGCTGCTGGTGTCCGGCATCGGCCCGACCTTCGACGAAACGGCGGCGCGCATCACTGCGCTCGGCCTGGAACGGCACGCCCGGATGACCGGCTATGTGGACTACGCGGACGTGCCGGCCGTCTACCAGCGGGCCGACATCTTCGTGTCGCCGACCTATGCCGAAGGCTTTTCCAACACGATCCTGGAAGCCATGGCGAGCGGGCTGGCCGTGGTGTCCTGCCGGTCCGTTGGCGTGGTGGACTGCATCCGCGACGGCGAGAACGGGCTGCTGACCGAGCCCGGCGACGTCCCCGCCTTGACGGGGGCGCTGCGTCGCATGCTGACCGACCCGGCGGAACGCACCCGCCTGGCCGCTGCCGGGCTGGAGGAATGCCGCCGCGTGTATTCCTGGCAGGCGGTGGGCCGCCAGATCATGCAGGTTTACACCGAGCAGGCCGGCGCCCGCCCCGACCTGGATTGGCCGCTGGAACTCCCACGGACGCCCTGCCGTTTCCGGCAGGACCCGCATTTGTTGTAAACGATGCCCACCGCGCTGTTCGTTTCGCCGCATCTGGACGATGCGGTCTTCTCGGCGGGCGGCCTGGCCGGGCTGCTGGCGGACCGCGGCTGGACCACCGTGCTGGCCACCGTGTTCACCCGCTCCGTCGTTCCGGCCTCTGGTTTCGCGCTCGCCTGCCAGCTCGACAAGGGTTTGGCGCCCGACGTGGACTACATGGCGCTGCGACGGGGGGAGGATCAGCAGGCCGCTGCCCTGCTCGGCTTCAGCCGGACGATCTGGCTGGACCTGCTGGAAGCGCCGCATCGCGGCTATGAATCCGCACCGGCGTTGTTCGGGGCGTTGCACGAGCAGGATACGGTTCGGCCTTCACTGGCCGCATGTCTGCTCGGCCTGGCGGCGGAAATCCGCCCGGACCTTGTCCTGCTGCCACAAGGCCTTGGCAGCCACGTGGACCATCGGCAGGTCATCCTCGCGGCGATGGCGTGCTTTCCGGCGGACCGGACGGCGTTCTACCGCGACACGCCCTACGCGATCCGCCAGCCCGAAGCGCGCCCGTTTGCGCCCGTGCCTGCTTCCGTGTCCAGCGTGGTCGGGATCGAGGCCGCCTTGCCGCGGAAGGTCGCTGCGGCCCAGGCCTATGCCAGCCAGATCGGCTTCCAGTTCGGCGGCGCGGAGCCGTTGGCACGTGCCCTGCAAGGCTTTGCCGTGCAGGAAGGCGGCGGCATCCCGGCAGAACGTTTCACCGGTTGCAACATCGACTCACTGCTTGAGACGACGTCCTTGTGACGGAGCGATTTCATTTTTGAGCCGTGAGTGCTATCGGCCCACACCGCAAGGTCGCTCCCTAGCCATGCGCCCGACACATTGTGAGGCGATGATCCTGTCACTACCCACCCCCGACACACTCTGACAGGTCGAGATGATCTCAGCGACTGCGCGCGACATCTTCGTCAATCCCGCCGCCCCGATCCCCGTCGGCAGCGCCACCCATCTGCCGGTGCGACGCAGCCTGCTGCGGCGATTGTGCTTCGTGGTCCCGGCGCTGGGACTGCCGCTCTGGGGCACATGGCTCGCCGCGGCGCTGACGGTCCACGCGCACTCGATGCTCCGCGACGTGCTTCTCGTGCTGCTGTTCGGCAACCTGCTGTATTTGGCGTTGAGCGGCTGGTCCGGCGTGCTCGGCGCCTGCGCCCGCTTGTTCAGACGGTCGCGGACGGTGTCCGGGGTGCCGAACGGCACCAGCCGCACGGCCGTGCTGTTCCCGGTTTATAACGAGGATCCCCGGGCGGTCTTCACGGCGGTCGAAGTCATGGCGCGCGACCTGGTCGACCGCAACGTGGCGCGCACCGACATCTTCGTGCTGAGCGACAGCCGCGACCCCGCCATCGCCGCTGCGGAAGAGGCCGCCTTTGCCCGGGTGCACGCGATGTTCGGCGACCGCGTGCGGTATCGCCGCCGGGCAGAGAACAGCCGGCGCAAGGTCGGCAACATTGCCGAATTCTGCCGCAACTGGTGTGAGTCCTACGACTACATGGTGGTGCTCGACGCCGACAGCTTGATGAGCGCCGGCACGGTCAGCGCCATGGTCGGGTTGATGGACGCAAACCCGCGCACCGGGCTGATACAAACGGTGCCCTACGCGGTGGGTCGGGAAACGCTGTTCGCCCGCATCCAGCAGTTCGGCGCCCGGCTCTACACGCCGCTGCTGGTCGAGGGGCTGGCGTTCTGGCAGCAGGACGACAGCAACTATTGGGGGCACAACGCCATCATCCGCATCGCACCGTTCATGGCGCATTGCGACCTGCCGGTGTTGCCGGGGCGGGAGCCGTTCGGTGGTGAGATCCTGTGCCACGACGTGGTCGAGGCCGCCCTGATGCGCCGCGGCGGCTGGCAGGTCTGGCTGCTGCCGTCGCTGGGCGAGAGCTACGAGGGGCTGCCGGCCAACATGGTGGATTTCGCCCAGCGGGAGCGTCGCTGGTGCCAGGGCAATCTACAGCATCTGGGCGTACTGGGCATGCGCGGGCTGCGTGCGGTCGGGCGCTACCATTTGGCGCTTGGCGTGCTGAACTACCTGTCCGGGCCCCTGCTCGTGGCGTTTGCCGCCTTGGCGACGGTGGACGGCCTGTTTGGCGGCCAGTTTGTCGAGCGGTTGCTGGGCACACCTGGCATGGACAAGGTGTGTTTCATCGTGGTGACGTCCGTGCTGCTGTATGCGGCCAAGCTTTGCAGCCTGGTGGCCGTCATGGCCGATGGGGACCAGGCCGCTCGCTTCGGTGGACGGACCCGCCTGCTGGTCAGCGCGGTATTCGAGCAGGCCGCCGCAATGGTGACGGCGCCGGTGCTGCTGCTGTTCTACACCCGGTTCATCGTGATGATGGTGATGGGATGGTCGGTCCGTTGGGATGCCCAGCCGCGTGACGATCGCGGCCTGTCGTGGGCCGAAGCCAGGTCTTGCATGGCGTTCCCGACCGTCGCCGGGCTGATCTGGCTGGTTGCCGCGGCTGGGGCTGGCAAGGCTACCTTCGCTGTGGGCCGCATCGCTGCTGCCCGGCCTGTTGCTCGCCGTGCCATTCGCCGTCTGGACGAGTGACCGTGTGCTAGGTGTGGCGGCGTCGAGACTGCGCCTATTCCTTACGGAGGATGAGGTGGCACCGAGCCCGGTGCTGCGCGCCTTGCATCGATCGATGGGTGAGCGGCTGGTGGAGCCGGCACCTATTGCCGCCAAGTTCAAGTATCTGCAACCGGCGATGGAAGTGGAACTCGGATAGGCTGGCGGGCCGCCGTGAGGCGGCCCGCCGTGTATTAAAGCGCCTTGTTGACGGTGTCGGCGGCCTTGTTGGCGCCGTCCTTCACCGCGGCCTTCGCATCGCCGGCAGCCTTCTGGGCATCACCTTTGGCTTCCTGCGCGGCGCCCTCGGCCTTCATCTTGTCGGAATCGGTCATGTTGCCGATGCCCTGCTTGATGTTGCCAACCGCTTCGTTGGCCAGGCCGGCGGCCTTGTCGGACGTGCTACCCATGGTCTTCTCCTTGTTTTGCCGTGTCTTTCCATAACCGCTGAAACGCCATACGGTTGCGTCCGGCGCGGCCGGACGGCTGCAGGAGTCGTCGCATGTCCTTCTCGATCTACCAGGCATCGCTCCCGATGATGGTGCGGATGCTGCAGAACCTGTCGGCGATCCTGGGCAAGGCCGCCAGTCACGCGGACGCCAACGGCATCGACCCGGCAACGATGATCGAGGCGCGGCTGGCGCCCGACATGTTCAACCTGGCCCGCCAGGTGCAAAGCGCCGCCGATGCCGCGAAGACCTGCGCCGCCCGCCTGGCCGGGGAACCGCCGCCGAGCTTTCCGGATACCGAGGCCAGCTTCGCCGAGTTGCAGGCGCGCATCGCCAAGACGATCGCCTACGTCGAAGGCTTCCGGCCCGCGCTCATCGATGGCGCGGAAGGGCGCACGATCACCCTGCCGCTGCGCCAGCCGGTGTCGTTCGTCGGCAGTGACTACCTGACGCAGTTCGCCCTGCCGAACTTCTTCTTCCACGTCACCACCGCATACGACCTGCTGCGCCAACAGGGCGTGCCGATCGGCAAGATGGACTATCTCGGCCCCATGGGCACGCCTGCCGCCGCGCCGTGAGTTGACGGGTCGCGGCCGGGAAGCGCTATCTTGTCCGGTCGATCGATGGAGTGGACGGCGTGGCTTCCAGCCCCTTGGTGTTCCTGGTCGACGTGGACAACACGCTGCTCGACAATGACGGCTTTCAGGACGAGTTGAAGGCATATCTCGAGACGCAGTCCGGCGCCGCCGCCAGGGACCGCTATTGGGCGATCCAGGAGCATTTGTTCCATACGCTGGGCTATCGCGACTACCTGGGGGCGTTCCAGCAATACCGGCTGGAACGGCCGGACGACGCCGCGGCGATCTGGCTGTCGCTGTTCGTGATCGACTACCCGTATGACAAGCAGCTTTACCCCGGCGCGCTCGACGTCGTGGCCGCTTTGCGGCGGCTGGGCCAGGTCGTCGCACTCACGGATGGCGACGCCGTGTTCCAGCCCCGCAAGCTGGCACGGTCCGGCCTGGCCGGGGCGTTCGCCGAGCAGGTGATGATCTGCGTGCACAAGGACGAGGAGGTCGCGGCGATCGAGCGGCGCTTCCCCGCGGCGCATTACGTGGTGGTCGACGACAAGATCCGCCTGCTGACGGCCTTCAAGAAGGTCTGGAGCGACCGGGTCACCACGGTGTTCCCGCGGCAAGGCCAGTTCGCCTTCGACGCGCAGGTGCTGGCGGCCAATCCGCCGGCCGACATCACCGTGGAGCGCATCGGCGACCTGCTGAACGACGCGATGCTGGACCGGCTGTCCCGCGCCGGGCGATCCTAACCTCCGGCTAACCCGCCGGGTGGATGATGGGCATGGCGTTTGTCAGCCCGGCGGCGCGTCATGTATGCTGCACCGCACGCCGCCCGGATGATCGCTGGCGATAACACACAAGGACACCATGCGCCTGCGCTCCATGATGCCCGCGCTCGCAACGGCCATCCTGCTGGTGGCGGGATGTGCCCCCCGGCCGCCGGCCAGCCAGCCAGACGAGTTGGCCGATTACAACGAACGCAACGACCCGTTGGAGCCGACCAACCGGACGTTCTACGCCGTGAACAGCGCGCTGGACCGCAACGTGCTGCACCCGGTGGCGAGCGGCTACCGCCAGGCCGTGCCCGGCACCGTGCGCGACCACGTGCACAACACTCTCTCCAACCTCGGCAACCCGGCGCAATTCGCCAACGACGTGCTGCAAGGCCATCCGCGCAAGGCCGGCAACACCTTCATGCGCCTGCTGATCAACACGACGGTCGGCGCCGGCGGCGTGTTCGACGTGGCGACCGGCTGGGGCTTCCCGGACCATGACACGGATGCCGGGTTGACCTTGGCGGTGTGGGGCGTGCCGGACGGCCCGTTCCTGTTCCTGCCGGTGCTGGGGCCGAGCAACCCGCGCGACGCCGTCGGCTACGGCACGAACTCCGCGCTGGACCCGCTGACCTGGGTGAGCTTCGGCGGCAGTGCCACGTTCGGCGTGGTGCATTTCGTCGCCGGCGCGGTGGACGGCCGCTCCCGCCTGCTGACGGAAACGGACGCGATCGACAAAACGGCGCTTGACCCATACGCCACCTACCGGACGCTGTACCAGCAGCACCGGGACAGCGAGGTCGAGGCGGCGCGGTCCGACCTGCCGGCCACGGTGCCGGCCTGGTATGCCAAGCCGGACGCCGCGTTGCAGCCATCCCCCGCGGACAAGACCCAGCCCATCGTGGCGCCCCGCGCGCCACCGCCGTCCTAGCGCGCCGGAGGCTCCCGCCGCCTATCGATGGCGAGCCGCCGCGTGGCTTCTTTGCCGCGCTCGGTCGCCGAATTGCCGTCCGTAGGACTTCGTTGCGTGTCCAAGTCTTGCGGGGCGCGTGCCCGCCGGCTTTGCTCCTGTTGTAGGGCGGGGGGTGCGACGGTTTAATGGCTGCGATTTTCCGTCCGCGCGCCAACGTCGCTGCCAAGGCCGCCTTGATCGCGGTCGCGCTGCTGGTCGCGGGCGGCGTGACCTGGTGGTGGGGTTACCCCAGGACCGACTATGCCCGGCGGGTGGGCTACACCATCGACCAGCCGGTGCCGTTCAGCCACCAGCACCATGTCGCCGGGCTGGGCATCCAGTGCCTGCAATGCCATTCCTCCGTGGAGGTGTCGGCCAAGGCCGGGATGCCGCCGACCTATACCTGCATGACCTGCCATTCGCAGATTTGGACCAACGCGGCGCTGCTGGCGCCGGTGCGGGACAGCCTGGCCAACAACACGCCGATCGCCTGGAATCGGGTGAACGACCTGCCGGACTACGTGTACTTCAACCACAGCATCCATGTGGCCAAGGGCGTCGGATGCTCCTCCTGTCACGGGCAGATGGACGCCATGGCGCTGACGGCGAAGGCGGCGACGCTGACCATGCAGTTCTGCCTGGATTGCCACCGCAACCCCGGCCCGCAGCTTCGTCCGGAGAGTGAGATCTTCAACACCGAATGGGTGCGCCCGGCCACCATGCCGTCACCCGACGCGATGGTGCAGCATTACCATCTCGGCGCCCGCAACCTGACGGATTGTTCGATATGCCACCGCTGACGACCGGCCGCCCGCGCGGCGACAAGCGGCAATGGCGCACCTTGCTGGACGACGATCCGGCCCGCGCGGCGCAGGAGTTCCCCGGCCTGGCCGCCGCCCTGTCCCGGCCGCAAAGCCGCCGCAGCATGCTGGCGCTGATGGGGGCGAGCATGGCGCTGGCCGGGTGCGACCCCAGCACGCCCGACACCCAGTTGATCCCCGCGGTGGTGGCGCCGCCGGAGGTGGTGGCCGGGCTGCCCAACGTCTACGCCACGGCCAGCCTCGCCGGCGGCACGGCGATCGGCATCACGGTCGAGCACCAGATGGGCCGGCCGTTGAAGGTGGAAGGCAACCCCGACCACCCGTCCAGCCTGGGCGCCACCGACCCGTTCGCGCAGGCGACCATCCTGGATTTCTATGACCCGGACCGGTCCGGATCGATCCTGAAGCGCGGCAATCCGGCCAGCCGGCAGGCGCTGGAAGCCGAGCTGGCGGCGTTGCGCGCCGAACTCGCGGCTAGCGGCGGCGCGCGCTGCTGGATCCTGACCGGCAGCGTGGCCTCCCCCACGCTGGGCCGCGCCGTGGACGCGGTGTTGGCGCGCTATCCGGCGGCGCAATGGGCGCAATGGGAACCCACCGGGCGCGATGCGGAAGCGAACGGGCTGGCGGCGGCATATGGCCGGCCGGTGGCGAGCGTGCCGCGCTTGGACCAGGCCGACGTGCTGCTGGCGCTGGATAGCGACCTGCTGAGCGCGGCGCCGGGCCATCTGGCCTATGCCCGCGCCTTTGCCAGCCGCCGCAACCCAGTGCGCGGGCCGATGAGCCGGGTGTACGCGGCGGAACCCACGCCGACGCTGGTGGGCGCCGCGGCGGACCACCGCATCGTCGCCACCCCGGGGGAAATCCGGGCGGCGATCGACGCCATGGCGGCCGGCAACCCCGCCGCCGGACCGGCCTGGCTCGCACCGGCCTGGGCCGACCTGCAAAGCCATCACGGCCGCGCCCTGGTGCATGCCGGGCCGAACCTTGCGGCCGAGCTGCACGCGAAGGTCGCGTCGATCAACGCGGCGCTGGGCGCGCCGGCCACGCTGATCGACAGCCCGCTCGTTCGCGCGGCCGGCGGGCCGGGCATGGCGGAACTGCTGGGCGCGATGCAGGCCGGGCAGGTCGATACGCTGGTGGTGATCGACAGCAACCCGGCCTTCACCCAGCCTGGCTTCGCGGCGGCGTTGGGCCGGGTGAAGCGCAGCATCGTCATGGCGCCCTACGCGGACGAGACGGCGCTTGCCGCCAACTGGCACATCCCGCAGGCCCACCCGTTCGAAACCTGGGGCGATGCGCGCGGGCATGACGGCACCGCCGTTATCATGCAGCCGCAGGCGCTGCCGCTGTTCGGCGGCCGGGACCCGGTGCAGTTGCTCGGCCTGCTCACCGGGTCGGATTGGGTGGATCCGCTGAAGGCGGTGCGCGCGACCTGGGCCGATCGCCTGCCGGACGACGCCAGTTGGACCGCGGCGCTGGCGAGCGGCGTCGTGCCCGGCACCGCCAACCCGGCACTCGACCTCACCGCCCGCCCGCCCGCCGCGACCGTGACGGCGGGTTCACCCGGGCTGAGCGTGCTGTTCCGCCCGGACCCGCATCTCGGCGACGGCCGCCACGCCAACAACGCTTGGCTGCAGGAGCTGCCGCGTCCGCTGACCAAGCTGGTGTGGGACAACCCCTTGCTCCTGGCACCCGCGCTCGCCGCGCAGCACAAGCTGGTCAACGGGGCGGAGGTCACGCTCCGCATCGGGGAGGCGGCGGTGCGGGCGCCGATCTGGATCCTGCCCGGCCAGTCGCCCGACGTGATCACCGCGTCGCTGGGCGGCGGACGCCGGGCGGTGGGCGCGGTCGGCACCGGCGTGGGGGTCGACTACTACCCGCTGCGGGACGCAACCGGGCCGGTGACGCTGCAGCCGACCGGCCGCCAGTTGAGCTTGGCCAGCACGGACCATCACGATGTGCTGGCGGTCGGCCCCGGCGACGTGGTGCGGCACGCGACGCTGGCGGAGTTCACCCGCGACCCGCATTTCGCCAAGCCGGACGAACACACGCCGGAGCTGTACGACCGCCGCCCTGGCGGAACCGTCGCCTGGGGGATGAGCATCGACCTCAACGCCTGCATCGGCTGCAACGCCTGCGTGATCGCCTGCCAGGCGGAAAACAACATCCCCGTGGTCGGCAAGCAGAACGTCATGGACGAGCGGGAAATGCATTGGCTGCGGATCGACCGCTACTACGAGGGGTCGCCGGACGCGCCGGACAGCTTCTTCCAGCCGATGCTGTGCATGCATTGCGAGGCCGCCCCGTGCGAGGTGGTGTGTCCGGTCGGCGCCACGGTGCACGACCAGGAAGGGTTGAACACCATGGTGTACAACCGCTGCGTCGGCACGCGGTTCTGCTCCAACAACTGCCCGTATAAGGTGCGCCGGTTCAATTACGGCCCGTATGCCCGCGAGGAACACCGCCCGCCCGAGGCGCGCAACCCGGACGTGACGGTGCGCGCCCGCGGCGTGATGGAGAAATGCACCTTCTGCGTGCAGCGCATCGCCGAAGCCCGCATCGCCCATGACCGCGACGGCACGCCGGAGCAGGTGACCACCGCCTGCCAGGCCGCCTGCCCCACCCGGGCCTTCACCTTCGGCGACCTGGCCGATGCCGGCAGCCCGGTGGTCGCCCGCAAGCAAAGCCCGCTGGACTACGCGCTGCTGGACGACCGGCACACCAACCCGCGCGTCACCTACGAGGCGCGGGTGCTCAACAAGGGCGACGCGACGTGAGCATGGCGATCGGGCGCCCGCTGCCGGCGCCAGCCCCCAGCGCGTTCGACCCGGTGGTGGACCCGGCCGAAACCGCCGGCAGCATGACCGACACGGTGAGCGCCGCCGTGCTGCGGCCCGACACCCCGCTTTGGTGGTGGCTGGCGCTGCTGCCGAGCCTGGGGATGCTGGGGCTGGGCGTGGTCGCCGTGGGATGGGTGCTGCTGAACGGCATCCAGGTCTGGGGCAACAATTGGCCCACGGTCTGGGGCTTCGCCATCATGAACTACGTTTGGTGGATCGGCATCGCGTCCGGCGGCACGTTCATTTCCGCGCTGTTCTTCCTGGTGGGGTCGCACTGGCGCACCTCCTTGTCGCGCATCGCCGAAACGATGACGCTGTTCGCCGCGGTGTGCGCCGGCATCTACCCGATCCTGCATCTCGGCCGGCCGTGGTTCTTTTATTGGCTGTTCCCGTATCCCAACACGATGACGTTGTGGCCGCAGTTCAAGAGCCCGCTGCTGTGGGACTTCATCGCGATCCTGGCCTACGTCACGTCCTCCATCCTGTTCTGGCTCATCGGCATCCTGCCGGACCTGGCCAGCATGCGGGACCGTGCCAAGGGCCGCCTGGCGCAGGTGGGCTATGGCGTGCTGGCGATGGGGTTCCGTGGCTCCGGCAAGCAATGGCGGCATTACCGCTCCACCTACGCCACCATGGCCGCGATCATGGCGCCGATGGTGGTGTCCGTGCACAGCGTGGTGGGGCTGGACTTCGCCGGTGGCGAAACGCCGGGCTGGCATTCCACACAGTTCCCGCCCTTCTTCGTGTTCGGCGCCATCCTGTCCGGCTTCGCCACCGTGCTGCTCCTGGTGCTGCCGCTGCGCCGGCTGTTCCGGTTCGAGGCGTTCATCACCGGGCGGCATATCGACGTGCTGTGCCGGCTGCTGCTGGTGAGCAGCCTGTGCGTTGCCTACGCCTACGGCATGGACGCGTTTTCCACCTTCTACGGCGGCGACAAGGCGGAGCTGAGCTGGTTCCACAACCGGCTGGTCGGGCCGCACGCGTCCGTCTACTACCTGACGCTGCTGCTGAACTGCCTGGTGCCGCAACTGTTCTGGTGGCGCGCCTTCCGCCTCAACCAGATCCTGGTGCTGCTGGTGAGCTTCGGCGTCGTGGTCGGCATGTGGTTCGAGCGGTTCGGCATCGTGGTGACCAGCCTTGGCCATACCGAGTTGCCGTCGGCCTGGGGCATCTATCACCCATCCTTCTGGGACTATGCGCTGTTCGCCGGCACGATCGGGTTGTTTGCCACCGGGTTCCTCCTGTTCATCCGGCTGTTCCCCATGGTGTCGATGTTCGAGATGCGCGAGTTGATCGAGGAGCAGCGGGGATGATCCTTGCCAGCTTCGCGGACCGGCAGGCGATGCTGACGGCGGTGCGTCGCTTGCAGGCGGTCGGGCTGGCGGCCGAGAGCTATTGCGCGATGCCGCCGGATGAGGATGACCGTTCCCCGGTGCCGCCGCTGATGCTGCTGTTCGGGCTGCTCGGGGCGTTCGGCTCGTTCGCGATGCAGGCCTACGCCACGACGCGTGGCTACCGCATCGACGTGGGCGGCCGGCCGGACCTGTTCTGGCCGGCCTACGTCCCGTTCGCGTTCGAAACCGGCGTGATGTTCGCCATGGTCGGCGGCTTCGTCGGCTATCTGGTGGCCAACCGCCTGCCGCATTTGTACGACCCGATCGACGAAAGCGACCGGTTCCGCGCCGCCAGCCGCGACGGCTGGTTCGTGGCGATCCGCGCCGACGCCGCCCGCGCATCCGACGCGCTGCGGGCGCTGCATCCGGTGACGGTCGAGGAGTTGCCGGGTTGAGGCGCGCCCTAGTGCTTGCCATGCTGCTGCTGGCCGGGTGCGACGACATGATCCACCAGCCCAAGCGCAACGCCTACGAGCGCAACGCCGGCGACCCCCATACCGCCGACCCGGCGCAAACCCCCGCTGGCACGGCGCAGTTCGCGGAAAAGCCGGCAGCGCCGCCGCCGCTGAGCCTGGCCGTGATCGAGCGCGGGCAGGACCGGTTCCGCCAGTTCTGCACGCCCTGCCACTCGGAGCTGGGCGATGGCCGCGGCATGATCGTGCAGCGCGGGTTCTCGCCACCGCCATCCTACCACATCGCGCGGTTGCGCCAGGCCGACACGCAGCACTTCTTCGACGTGATCACCAACGGCTATGGCGCCATGTATTCCTTCGCCCAGCGCGTGCCGCCGTCCGACCGATGGGCGATCGCGGCCTATATCCGCGCCCTGCAACTCAGCGAGGAAGCCAGCGCGGCGGATTTGACGGCGGAGCAGCGGGCCGAACTGGCGCAGGCGCCATGAGCCGGCGCTGGGCGCTTGCCGGGCTGCTCGGGCTGGTTCTGGCCGCGCTGGGCTGGCTGCTGAACCCGGCGGCGTTCGCGCTGGGCTGGGTGGCGGCGGTGAGCGCGTGGCTGGCCTGGCCGATCGGCAGCATGGCGCTGCTGATGATCCACGCGCTGACCGGCGGGCGCTGGGGGGAGGCGATCGGCCCAGGCCTGCGCCTGGGCGTGGCGAGCCTGCCGCTGCTGTTGCCGGCCTTGCTGCCGCTGCTGCTGCTGGCGCCGACGCTGTATCCATGGGCGCGGCCGGACATCACGCTGGACAATGCGTTCTACCTGAACGTGCCTTTCGCGGCCGGGCGGCTCGCCGTCTACCTAGTCAGTTGGTTCGGCCTGGGCTGGCTGGTGCTGCGGTCGCGCAATTTGGGGGCGGTGGCGCCGGCTGGGCTGATCCTATTGGCGGCGACGTTCACCTTCGCGACGATCGACCTCACCATGTCGCTGGACCCGAAGTTCAATTCCAGCATCTACGGGATGCTCGCACTGGCCGGGGCCGGGCTGACCGGCTTTTCCGCCGCCATCCTCACCAGCGCCAAGGGCGCGGAGCCGATGGTGCTGCGCGATCTGGGGCGGCTGCTGCTCGGCACCGTCGTGCTTTGGACCTACCTCGACTTCATGCAGTTGCTGATCGTTTGGGAGTCGGACCTGGCCAGCGACGCGCCGTGGTATGTCGTTCGGTCCACCGGGTTCTGGGGCGGCGTGGCGCTGCTGGTCGCCGTCGGGCATTTCCTGCTGCCCTTCGGTCTGCTGCTGTTTCGGCCCCTGCAAAGCAGCCGGGTGGTGTTGACCGGTGTCACGGCGCTGCTGCTGGTGACGGAGGGGGTGCGGTCCTGGTGGCTGGTCTTGCCCACCTGGCCGCACGGCGTGTCCTGGATCGATGCCGCCTGCATGCTGGCGGTGGCGGGCTGCGCCGGCGGCCTGGCGTCCTGGCGCAAGACCACCGCCCTGGTGGCCCGGCATGTCTGAGCCGGAAAACCTGCCGCCCGCCCGGCACGAGGCGCACGATGTCGGCTTTCGCCCGATGCTGCTGGGCGGGGCCGGCGTGCTGGCGGTGCTGGCGATGGTCGGCGCACTGACCGGTTGGCTTTATCCCGGCGCGCGCGACCCGCAAGTGGTGCGCACCGGCAGCCTGCCGCCGTTCCCCGACCCACAACTGCAACCAAGCCCGGCGGCCGACATGACGGCGTTCCGCACGCGGCAGTTGCAGCAGCTCAACGGCGTGTGGTGGGTGGACCGGGCCAGCGGCACCGTGCACCAGCCGATCGCCGACGCCATGCGCCGGCTGGCGGCCACGGGGATTCCGGACTGGCCCGGCCAGGCCCGGGCGCCGGCGGGGACGGGACGATGAGGTGGCTGCTGCTCCTGCTGGCGATCACCGCCATGCCGTGCCGCGCGGCGCCACCGCCGGACCTGTCCGGTCTCGCATTCGACCAACATCCCGGCGCGGCGCTGCCGCTCGATGCCCGGTTCACCGACCATGCCGGCCGCACCGTCGACCTTCGCAGCCTGCTGGGCGGCCGGCCGGCGGTGCTGCTGCTCGGCTACTTCCATTGCCCAAGCCTGTGCGGCGTGGTGCGGGACGACGCGCTGAACGCGCTGGCGCAGACCGGGCTGGACACGCCGGGGGAGTATGGCGTGATCGACATCAGCATCGACCCGCATGAAGGGCCGGCCGACGCAGCGGCAGCGCGTACGGAGGATCTGGCGCGCTATCCGGTGCCCGGTGCCGCGGCCGGCTGGCATTTCCTGACCGGCGACGCGACCGCGGTGGCCGAGGTGGTCGGGTTCCGCAGCCGGTGGGACGCGGACCTCCAGCAGTTCCTGCATCCCACCGGCATGGTGGTGCTGACGCCGGAAGGCACCGTGTCCTCCTACGCGCTGGGCGTCGGCTTTCCGGCGGCGGACCTCCGCGGGGCGCTTCTGCGCGCCCGGGACGGTGCGGTGGCGGCCGCGGCCTCCCCGGTGCTGCTGCTGTGCTTCCACTTCGATCCCACCACCGGGCGCTACACGCTGGCGGTCCTGAAGCTGCTGCAACTGGCCGGCGGCCTGACGGTGCTGACGATCGGGGGCGTGCTGCTGGCGCTGCACCGCCACGGACGGGGACGGCCGGCATGAACCTGTCGCTGCCCGGCGCGTCCGTGAAC
Organism: Acetobacteraceae bacterium; assembly: GCA_965199555.1. Lineage (GTDB taxonomy): Bacteria > Pseudomonadota > Alphaproteobacteria > Acetobacterales > Acetobacteraceae > LMUY01. The sequence goes on from CBDASJ010000012.1 coordinate 82,892, forward strand.
GCCAGCGAGACGGATTTCCTGCTCGCCTCGCTGCTGCTGATGTCGCTGGCCGTGCTGGCGCTGGTGTTCGGGTTGATCTGGACCTACGTCATCCGCTACCGCGCCGGCAGTTCGGAACAGCGCGGCGACATCGCCCCGAAATCCTGGCGGATCGAGATCGGCTGGACGACGGCCACCCTGGTCATCTTCTTCGGGCTGTTCGTGTGGGGGGCCGACCTCTACGTGCGCCTTTACACGCCGCCGGCCGACGCCCTGAAGATCTACGTGATCGGCAAGCAATGGATGTGGAAGGTGGAGCATGCCGGCGGCCAGCGGGAGATCAACGCGCTGCACCTGCCGGTCGGCCGCCCGGTGCAACTGGTAATGACGTCCGAGGACGTGATCCACGACTTCTCCATCCCGGCCTTCCGCATCAAGCACGACGTGCTGCCGGGGCGCTACGAGCAGCTTTGGTTCAACGCGCAGACGCCCGGCAGCTACCACCTGTTCTGCACCCAGTTCTGCGGCACCGACCACGCGGCGATGATCGGCGAGGTGGTGGCGATGACGCCGCCCGATTACGAGCGCTGGCTGGAACAGAACGCCGGCGACGACACGCTGGCATCGGCCGGGCGGGAGCTGTTCACCCGGTATGGGTGCAGCGGTTGCCACCAGGCCGGGCATATCGGCGGCGGCGGCACGGTGCGCGCGCCTAGCCTAAACGGGGTTTACGGCAGCCCGGTGCCGCTGTCGGACGGGACGACGGTGTTCGCCGATGACAAATACATCCGCGACAGCATCCTGATGCCGGCCAGCCAGGTGGTCGCCAGCTATCCGCCGATCATGCCATCCTTTGCCGGGCAGATCGGCGAGGAGGACCTGGTCAAGTTGATCGCCTTCATCAAGTCGCTTGCAGCGGAGGACCGGAGTTGAGCATCACCGTCGATTCCGCCCGCGTCAGCTACCTGACGGAGGAGAACACCATCCGGTCGTGGCTGCTGACCACAGACCACAAGCGGATCGCCCTGCTGTATTTCGCGTCCATCACCCTGTTCTTCTTCGTGGGCGGCGCGGCGGCCGGGCTGATGCGCCTGAACCTGCTGACGCCGCACGGCCTGATCGTGTCGCGCGAGATGTACAACCGGCTGTTCACCATGCATGGCGTGGTGATGGTGTGGTTCTTCCTGGTGCCGGCCATTCCGGTGACGCTGGGCAACTTCATCGTGCCGCTGATGCTGGGTGCGCGGGACCTCGCCTTTCCCAAGCTGAACCTGATCAGTTGGTACCTGTTCATGATCGGCGGTGCCTTCGCCACCTATTCGCTGTTCGCCGGCGGGCTGGACACGGGGTGGACGTTCTACACCCCGCTTTCCACCGACTACGCCCACGGCCACATCATCGCCGTCGCCATCGGCATCTTCATCACCGGCTTCTCGTCCATCGCGACCGGGCTGAACTTCATCGTGTCCATCCACCGGCTGCGCGCGCCGGGCATGGGCTGGTACCGGCTGCCGCTGATGCTGTGGTCGCTTTACGCCACCAGCGTGATCTACGTGCTGGCGACGCCGGTGCTGGCGATGACGCTGATCCTGCTGGCGTTCGAGACGGTGTTCCACGTCGGCATCTTCGACCGGCGGCTCGGCGGCGACCCGCTGCTGTTCCAGCACCTGTTCTGGTTCTACTCGCACCCTGCGGTCTACATCATGATCCTGCCGGGCTTCGGCGTGATGAGCGAGGTGCTCACCACGTTCAGCCAGAAGGGCATCTTCGGCTACAAGTTCATCGCCTGGTCTTCGGTGGCCATCGCGGTGATCAGCTTCTTCGTGTGGGGCCACCACATGTTCGTGGCCGGCACGTCGGTTTACTCGGCGATCACCTTTTCCCTGCTCAGCTTCCTGGTTTCCGTGCCGTCGGCGATCAAGGTGTTCAACTGGCTGGGCACGCTGCACAAGGGCTACATCCGGTTCGACGCGCCCATGCTGTATGCTCTGGGCTTCCTCGGGCTGTTCACCATGGGCGGGCTGACCGGGCTGTTCGTGGCCGCCCTGGGCGCGGACGTGCACCTGACGCAGACGTACTTCGTGGTGGCGCACTTCCACTACATCATGGTGGGCGGCATGGTGTCCGCCTTCTTTGCCGGGCTGCATTACTGGTGGCCGAAGATCACCGGGCGGCTGTATCCGGAGATCTGGGCGCGGGTAGCGGCGTTCATGATCTTCTTCGGCTTCAACCTCACCTTCTTCCCGCAGTTCATCCTCGGCTACCTGGGCATGCCGCGGCGCTATGCCGAATACCCGCCGGAGTTCCAGGTGCTGAACGTGATGTCGTCCGCCGGCGCCACCGTCCTGGCCTTGGCCTATGTCATGCCGCTGGTCTACCTCACCTACTCGCTGGTGCGCGGCGAGCGGGCGCCGGCAAACCCGTGGAACTCCACCGGGCTGGAATGGCAAACGCAATCGCCGCCGCGGACGGAGAACTTCACCGTGGTGCCGGTCATCACCGAGCCGCCCTACAACTATCCTCGGCCGGAGGATCGCGTCCGTGCCGCATGAGGCACACACGCACTTCCAATACTCGGATGCCGAGCACCAGGCGGAAACCGCCATGTCCGGCATGTGGCTGTTCCTGGCGCAGGAAATCCTGTTCTTCGGAGCGCTGGTGTTCACCTGGGTGTATTGCGGCTACCAGCATCCGTCCGGTTTCCGCCTGGCGACGCGGCACGCCAACCTGCTGATCGGGTCGATCAACACCGGCCTGCTGCTCACCAGCAGCTTCACCTTCACTGCCGGGCTGCTGCTGATCCAGCAGGGCCAGGTGCGCCGCCTGATCCAGGCGTGTTTCGCCACCGTGGCGCTCGGCACCGGATTCCTGGTGCTGAAATGCGTGGAATGGTACAAGGATGTCGGCGACGGCCTGGTCCCCGGCGCGCAGTTCCGCCTCACCGGCCCCGATAGCGGCGGGGCGCAGATCTTCTACTCCATCTACTACGTGGCGACCGTGCTGCACGCCGTGCACATGCTGATCGGCATCGGCCTGGTGCTGTGGATCGCCTGGCGCGCCCGGCGCGGCGATTTCAGCCGAAGCTGGAGCACGCCGGTGGAGGTCGTCGGCCTGTACTGGAGCTTCGTCGACATCGTTTGGCTGACGCTTTACCCGCTGATCTACCTGGTGGCGCGGTGAACGCGCTGCGGCCGTTGGTGCTGGCCTGGGGCGTGCTGATGCTCTTGCTGCTGGCGCAGATCGGCACGGCGCTGCTGCTGCACATCCCCGCCTCCGCCTCGCTGTTCGGCCTGGTGGCGGCCGGCGTGGTCGCCGTGGTGTTCATGCGCATCCGCCACGGCTCCGCGCTGATGCACATCTTCGCGGTGGCCGGACTGTTCTGGCTGCTGGTGCTGCTGGTGCTCGGCACCATGGACCCGCTCACCCGGTCCGATCGCTTGACGCCGATGATGACCGATTCGGCGGACGCCCGCCTGTAGGCGCCAGTGGCACGAAAATGTTAGCGCCCGGCAACTAACGATCCGGTGGTGGCCACGTTCGGGGACAACGGCAACAACCAGGAAACACGACATGCCCGCTCCCGAGAGCCTGACAGACACCTATACCGACGAGATCAAGGACCTTTGGTCGGCCAACGAGCAGATGTCCCGCGCGCTGACCACCCTGTCCGGTAAGGCTAGCGACCCGAAGCTCAAGGCGTTCCTGACCGAGTCGGTCCAGGGCATCGGCCGCCACAATGAGACGCTGAAGGCGTTGCTGAGCGAGGCAGGCAGCGAGGTGGAGACCGAGCACTGCAAGGGCATGGAAGGCCTGGTGAAGGAAGCGCTGAAGCACGGCGTCAAGGAAGCGCCGGAAGACGGCGAGCTGGAAGATATCGCCATCATCGCGCAGTATCAGCGCATGTCGCATTACGGCATCGCCGGGTTCGGCTCCGCAGCCGCTTATGCCCGGGCACTCGGCAAGAAGGACCACGAGACCAAACTGAAGTCCATCGTGTCGGACATCTACAAGTCGGACGAGATGGGCAGCCAGATGGGCGAAAAGGCGGCCAAGCTTGCGGCCAAGCACGAGAAGGCCGCCGGCAAGGCGAGCTGACTTGCGTGTAGGCGGGGCAAATTCTTCGCCCCGCCTGCTGCATTCAATAGCCGCGTTCAGGCAGGAACAGGTTCGGCAACGGCCGACCGGCTTCCAACGCCACCATGTTTTCCAAGAAAGTATCCAGGCTCCGCGCGTTGTAGGTCAGCGCGTCGTCGCACGACACATGCGGCGTCATCACCAGGTTCTTGGTGGTCCACAGGCGATGGCCGGGTGGCACCGGTTCCGGCACGAAGACGTCCAGCACCGCGCCGCCCAACGTGCCGTCGTCCAGCCGGTCGCATAGCGCGTCCTGGTCCAGCAGCGGGCCGCGGCCGATGTTTACCACGCCGGCGCCGCGCGGCAGCAACCCGATGCGGCGACGGTCGATGATGTTGCGGGTTTGCTCCGTCAACGGGCAGGCGATCACCAGGAACTCCGTGTCCGGCAACAAATCGTCCAGCTCGGCCGTGGCGACAACGCGCTCGCAATCGGGATGCGGCTCGGCGACGGTGCGGACGCCCGTCACGCGCATGCCGAACTGGCTGGCCCGTTGCGCCACTGCCCCGCCCAGGCTGCCCAGCCCCAGCACCGTGACCCGGCGGCCCGCCAGCACGCTGCCGGTGATGCGCTTCCAGGTCTGCTCCTGCTTGGCCATGACCAAGGCCGGGATCGAGCTGGCAAGCATCAAGATCGCCATGATGCCGTACTCGCCTGCCTTGGGGCCGTGCACGCCGCTGTTGTTCAGCACCGGCACACCTGGCGGCAGGTCGTTGAACGGCACGGAGTCCAACCCGGCGGAGGTGCAGAAGATCGCCCGTAGGTTCGGCGCGTTCGCCGGAAACAGGTCCCGCGTGTTGCGCGTGCTCACCACCAGCGCTTCCGCATGCGGGATGGCGGCGGCATAGGCTTCCGGCGTTTCGCCCATCGTCATCTCATGGGCTGCGCCGGAGCGGGCAATCGCCGCGTCCCATTCCGCCACCGTGATCGGCATGCCGAACATGGTGGGCAGGTTTTGGATGTGGACTCGCATGCTCAACCCCCGATCGCGGACGGATGCCGCGTCATTTCAGCCGCTGGCTCGCAAGGCCCATGCCGCGCTGGCCCGGCGGACTTACGCCTGGGCAGAAACGTGTTTCAACCGCAGCAGGCGGATGCCCGTCAGCAGCATCATCGCCGTCGCACCCACCGCCGCGGCGATGAGGATGGGGGCGAGCCACCCAAGCCAGGCGAGCGGCGCCATCAGGTACAGCGCGTCGTCCGGGTCGAACCCCCAGCGCCCGCTATAGGCACGCGTGTCGGGCGGGCTGCCCCGCTCCAGCGCCTCGGAAAACACGCCGCACGCGAACAGGGATAGTCCGGTCAGCAGCCCGAGCGGCACGGCCCACCCGGCCAGCCAGCCATGCCGCAGGCCCACGCCGATGGCGACGAAGAACAGGGCGTTGACCAAATTGTCCACCCAGTAGTCGTAGGTGTGGCCACCCGGGCTGCGCAGGTCGCCGAGCCGCGCCAGCTCACCATCCGCACGGTCCAGAAACGCGGATACCAGCCAAAGCCCGCCGCCCCAGGCATCCACCGACCGGCTGCCCCAGGCGAGGCACAGGCAGGCCGCCACGCCGAACACCAGACGCAGCGTGGTCAGGTGGTTCGGCCGCACCCAGGTGCCGATCAGCGGCCGCACCAAGGGCTGCGCGGCACGGTGCGTCCACGACCCGCCGCTCACGGCAGCGCGCCTTCCAGCTTGCGCGACGGGTCGCTCGGCTGCGCCCCTTCCCGGCGCTGCCAAGCGACCAGGGCGGGCACACCGAGCACGACCTCCCGCAGGCGCTTCATCAGCGACAAGGCGATCGCCAGCTCCGGCGTCAGGCCGAACAACTGGCACACCACGATGTAGCCGCCTTCCTGCACGCCGAGCGCGCCCGGCACCGCGAAGCCCACCGCCTTCAGCGCCTGGCCCAGGCTTTCGATCACCAGCCCGGGGCCGATGCCGACGTCCTGGCCAAGAAAATGCAAGGCCAAGCAAACCTCGATCCCGCCCAACAGCCAGGAGATGATGTGCCAGGTGGCGGCCAGGCCGAGGCGGCTTGGGGCGCGGTAGCAGGCGATCAGCGCGTCGTGCAGCCCCGACACGTTGGCCGTGCCGGACCAGCCGAACGCCTTGCCCAACCGCACCAGCCCCTTCTCGATCAGCATCGCCAGGCCCAGCCATTGCGCGCCCAGGAACACGGCCGCGACCGCCGCCGCCGCGACCAGGCCGCCGATGACGATGTTGGCGATGCCGCCGTCGCCCACGCTGTGCAGCAGCAGGAACAGGCCCAGCAGGGTGAAGGCGATCTGCGTCAGCATCTCCATCGTCAGGTCGGCGACGGCCCCGGCGATCGCGGAAGCGAGCGGCACGCCCCGCCGGGCCAGCAGGCGGGACGCCACGAACTCCCCACCGATCTGCGCCACCGGCAGCAGGTTGTTCACCCCTTCCCGGATCCAGCGTAGGACGAGGAACTCGCCCAGCCGCGGCCGCGGCACGGTGCGCCCGGCGATCACCCACCAGGCGGCGCCGGAAAACAGCATCTGCACGAGGTGAAAGGCGATCACGGCGGCGATGCCGAACACGCCGGCATGCCCCAGCAGGTCCAGGATGCGGACCACGCCGTAGCTGGCCAGCAGCCAGGCCGCCAGCGCCAGGCCGCACAGGCCGCCGATGATCGCTCCGAGTTTCATGCACAGCGCCTTTGTTGCCGGTCCTGATTAGCCTCCGTACTGGCGGCGCGCTACAACGATCCCATGCACGCCGCCGCACCCTTGCTGCTGACCCCCGGGCCGCTGACCACGTCGGACGCCACGCGGGCGGCGTTGGGACGGGATTGGGGCTCGCGGGAAGCGGATTTCGTGGCACTCAGCGAGGGCGTGCGCTCCCGGCTGGCCGCGCTGGCCGGCGTGGCGGACACCCATGTGGCCGTCCCGCTCCCCGGCAGCGGCACCTTTGCGGTGGAAGCGACGATCCAAACGCTGGTGCCGCGCGACGGGCGCCTGCTGGTGCTGGTGAACGGTGCCTATGGCCACCGCATGGTCGCCATGGCGCGGCGGCTCGGGCGCCAGGTCGTGGTGCTGGAAGCGCCGGAAGACCAGCCGATCGCGCCCGACGCGGTGGCAGCGGCATTGGCGGCCGACCCGGCGGTGACGGACGTGGCGCTGGTGCATTGCGAAACCACCAGCGGCCTACTGAACCCACTGGCAGAGGTCGCGTCCGTGGTGGAGGCCGCGGGCCGCCGCTTCATCATCGACGCCATGAGCTCATTCGGGGCCATCCCGATCGACGGCGCCCGCATCCGTTTCAGCGCCCTGGTCGGCTCCGCGAACAAGGGGTTGGAAGGCGTGCCCGGCCTGTCCTACGCCATTGCCGAGACCGGGCATTTGGCTGCGTCCAAAGGCAATGCCAGCAGCGTCAGCCTGGATCTGCACGACCAATGGCGCGGCTTCGAGGGCAACGGGCAATGGCGGTTCACGCCGCCGGTTCAGGTGGTCGCGGCCCTGGCCGCCGCCCTGGACCAGCTTGCGGCGGAGGGCGGGATCGCGGCCCGGCATGCCCGGTATTCGCAAAACTGCGCGCTGTTGCGGGACGGCATGCAGGCGCTCGGCTTCACGCCGTTCCTGCCGGCGGCGTTGCAGGCGCCGGTGATCGTCACCTTCCGCATCCCGCCGGGCGGCTGGTTCGAGTTCCAGGCGTTCTACGATTTCCTGCACGCGCACGGCGTGGTGATCTACCCCGGCAAGCTGACGGCCGAGCCCAGCTTCCGCATCGGCTGCATCGGCGCGATCGGTGCGGCGGAGATGCACCGGGCGCTGGACGCCGTGCGGGCGTTCGTAGAAGGGCACTCTTTCCCTCTCCCGCTGGCGGGAGAGGGTCGGGGTGAGGGTGGCGTCACCCGTTTAGATTCCAGCTTTCGCAACTGAATGCACCGGGTCGGCCACCCTCTCCCGCCAGCGGGAGAGGGTTTGAGCAGGCTGTGCCAAATGCGATCGGCCCGCCCTCTGGGAGGGCTCAAGGCGTCAAACAGGCGTGGCCTGGCGGAGGAAACCGCGGAAGCGTTGCGCGACCTCGTGCGGGGCGATCGTGGGGCGGCCCAGTTTTTCCAGAGAGCCGGGGCGGATGCGGGCGTGCACCAGGCAAGGGCCGGGCATCGCCAAGGCCTGGCTGAACGCCGCGGCGAACCCGGCCACGCTGTCGCACACGAACGCCGCCGCGTAGCCGCAGGCCAGCGCCACATTGGCGAAATCGACGCCGGGCGACACGGTCGCCTGGCCGCCGGTCGAGTCATGCACGCCGTTGTCCAGCAGCACGTGCAACAGGCCGGTCGGCTGGTAGGCGCCGATGGTCGCCAGGCTGCCCAGCTTCATCAGCGCCGCGCCGTCGCCGTCCAGCACCACCGTGCGCTGCCCGGTGATGGCGGCGACGCCCAGCCCCATCGGGCTGGCGCAGCCCATCGAGCCGACCTGGTACAGGTGCTGTTCCCGATCGGCCAGGGTGAACAATTCCCGCCCGGCCTTGCCCGTGGTGACGATGATCGGCGCGGTCGCCGGCACGTCGGCCAGCACCCGTTCCAGCAGCGCCAGCCGGGTGGGCCGCTCGCCGCCTTCCTGCAGGTCCACGCGGCGACCGGGCGCGGGCAGCGTCCGGGCGGGCTGGTCCAAGACCTCGTCCGCCACGCTGTCCTTTTCCATGACGAAGGCGAAGGGCAGGCTGGTGCGGTCCATCACCGCCCGCGCCTCGTCCAACGCCGGCGCGATGGCGGCGGGGTCGTCCGGGAAGCGCGCGTGCGGCACCTCGATCACGTCGAGCAGGTTTTGCGTGATCCGCCCCATCAGCGCGTGCTGCGGTTCGTCCTTCAGGCCGGGCTGGCCGCGCCAAGTGACGATCAGCAGGGTCGGGATGCGGAACGGCTGGTTCAGCGAGGTCAGCGGGTTCACGGCGTTGCCCAGGCCGGAGTTCTGGCACATCACCGCGGTCTGTTTCCCGGCCAGCCAGGCGCCGGCCGCGATCGCCACCGCCTCGCCCTCGCTGGCCGCGCCGACGTAATGCAGCGACGGGTCGCTGACGGTGCGGTTGATCAGCGGCGTGAGGAAGCTGCACGGCACCCCGGTGTAGAAATCCCGACGCGCCGCCTGGATGAACGAGTCCGCACCGATCATCAGGAGAAGTTCCGCGCCGCGGCCAGGTCGGCATGGGTGTCGACGTCCAGCCAATGCCCGCCGATGTAGTGCACCGCGACCGGCGTGTGCCGCATCAGCCGTTCCAGCAGCGTGGCGATGTCGGCGCGGGGCAGGCTGCCATCCGCCGCCATCGCCGCCAATTCCGCGCGCACCAGCTCGGCGCCGCGGGCACTGAGGTGCACCAGCCCGATCCATTCCCCGGACGCCTCCGCATGCGGCACGCCCACGCCGGTAAGCAGGGCGGATTGGTCGTCCAGATACTCGGCCGTGTCGCGCCGGCTGGCCGCCATCAGGTCGCGGGCGTTGGCGGCGGCGCGCCGGGTGGAGTCGAGCACGACGGTGATGTCGGCGGTTGAGTCAAGCAGCCCGTCCAGGATGTAGCGGCGGAACAGCACGTCGCCGTACACCAGCACGGTTTCGCCGTGCAGACGCGGCAGCGCGCAAGCCAGCGACGCGGCTTCCCCGGTTTCGGCATAGGCCGGATTGTCCAGCACGGTGATGCCGTCGGCCGGGATGGCTTCGGCGCGGTAGCCGCGGACCACGGCCACGTCGAACACGCCGCTTTCCCCCAGCGTGGCCAGCAGGCGGTGCAGCAACGGCTTGCCGCGCACGTCCAGCATGCATTTCGGCTGGTTCGCCGTTTCCGAGGCGAGCCCGTCGCCCTGCGAGGCGGCCAGCACGATGCCGCGGACGTTGCGCGTGACCGGAAGGTAGCGTTGGTTGGCGGCTTCCAGCTCGTCATTGCCGGTCAGGCGGAAGATGTCGCGCACGGAGGTGACGCGGTCCTCAACCTCCATCAGCGACTCGCTGGCGACGATGGCGCGCGCGGTTTCCCGCATGGCGGAAATGGACGCGCGCACCAGGTGGTTGGCCCAGATGACCATGGACACGCCGGCCTCGCGGAAGGTGTCGGACGGGGTGGCGTAGTAGATGGTCGGCACGATGACGACCGGGCAGCGCCCGTCCCATCGCCTCATGAAGCCGACGATCTCGCCGGCGTCCGGCTTCTTGGAGTGCACCAGGATCGCGTCGGCGCCGGCCGCGTGGTACGCTTCCGCCCGGCGCAACGCCTCGTCCATGGAATGGCCGGAGATCAGCGCCTCCGTGCGGGCGACGAGGCAGAAATCCGGGTCGGTCTGCGCGTCCTTGCCCGCCCGCAGCCGGCCGCAGAACTCCGCCGTGTCGGCCAGCGGCTGGCGGTCGCCCAGGAAGGAGTTGGTTTTCGGGAACAGCTTGTCTTCCAGGCACACGCCGGCGATGCCGCGCTCCCCCAGCTTGCGCACCAGCCGGCGCACGTTGTTGAAGTTGCCGTAGCCGGTGTCGCCATCGACCAGGATCGGCAGCGTGGTGGCGTCCGCCATGAACTCCAAAACGTCCAGCACCTGGGTCCACGACGCCTCGTTGTTGTCGCGCAACCCGAGCATGGCGGAGATCGACAGGCCGGACGCCCAGATGCCGGCGAACCCGGCCTCCTCCACCACCTTGGCCGACAAGCCGCTATGCGCTTCCATGATGAAGGCCAGGCCGGGCGACATCAGCAGGGATCGCAGGCGCGCCGGGCGGGACAAGGCCGGGCCGTGGGCGGATCCAAGCTGGGTGACGTGGTCCATGTCGTAGAGCCCCCTGGGTCAAAGCAGGTGGCATACGCCTGTTACACGCCGCTGGGCAATTTCCTGGCGGACCCGTGGCGCTACGGCACGAAGAGCTAACCCGAATGCAGCGCCAGCCACACTCCCAGCAAAGCAGCCAGCAAGCCGCCCGATGCGAGGGCCGGAACCAGGTGGCGTTGGAAGCGCGGGGTGGACGGAACCGCGATGTCGCCCGATTCGACAGCAACAGCATCGTTGGAGTCCCGGTTCAGGAAGGACTTGGTTGACATCGATCGGCTCCAATAAACGCCTCGGGCGGGCAGGACCCTATCATCGCTGGTCCGGTTTAATCGGTGATTGCTCGATGTCAGTTTTGCGGTTCTGCTCGCGTTCACCTTTTAAGGTTTGGACGAGAGGTCATCGTTCTCGGCCTGCCGGCAGGCGTCGGCACACCAGCAGGATGCCGGCCAGCTCCGCCGGGTCGACCGTGCCGTCATGCAGCGCAAGGACCGGGGCCCGGCGCAGGCCCAGCGGCATGAACACGCGGTTGTACCACCACATCGCACGGCGGTGCTGGTGGCGCAGGAACCACATGCCGACACCGAGCAGCCGGGAAGACCGGGGCCGCATGCCGGCGGCGGCGCTGCGTTCCACCGCGAAGCCGTGCGCGGCCAGCCGGGCCAGCAGCGCGGCGGGGTCGTAGCGCCGGTGATGGCCGACCAGATCGTCGAACCCGCTCCAAGCGTCCTGGTGCAGCGGCACGGACAACAGCAGGACGGCGCCGGGTGCCGCCACGCGCGACAGTTCCGCGAACACGGCGTCGTCATCCGCCACGTGCTCCACGATGTCCATCGCGCCGACCACGTCGAAGCACGCATCCGGCAGCGGCAGCGCCGTTGCCAACCCGGCCACCGCCCACCCACCCGCACGCCGCAGCGGGTGCAGCGCCGGCAGGCTGATGTCGACGAACACCGTGCCCGGGATCGGCAGGCGGGGCCGCAAACCCGCGCCCACCTCCAGGCAGCGGGCGCCGGGCGGGCACAGCCCCTGCACGAGGGGCCAGGTGTTGAACCGCTCCGGCCCGATCAGCCGGGCGTCCACCCATAAGCCGTCGTAGAATGCCTGGTTGGTTTCGAGCAGGCTGCCCCGGCTCAGGCGGTCCGCCACTCGTCGCCCCGGCGGGCGGCCCGGCCCTCGCGCTCCAGCTTCATCAGATGGGCGAGGACGTTGCGCTCGGCGGCCATCTTCAGGATGGGGTCGATCTTGGAATACAACGCGTCCACCAGGCCGGTGGCACTGCGCGGCCCGTCCAGCAGCGCCTTGGCGATCGCCTGTTCGCGGGCGACCCGATGGTCCAGCAGCGCTGCGACATACGGGTGCGGGTCCGGCAAGGGCGGCCCGTGGCCGGGGAGGTAGAGCGTGTCGGACGGCCGGGCCAGCAGGCGTTGCAGGCTGCTGAAATACGCCGCCATGTCGCCGCCGGGCGGGCTGACCACGCTGGATGACCAGCTCATCACGTGGTCGGCGCTGAACAGGATGCCGTCGGGCCGGGCGAAGCAGAGGTGGTCGGCGGCATGGCCCGGCGTGAACAGGGCCTGCATCCCCGCCACCCTGTCGCCGTCATGCAGCGGGATGTCCGGGGTGAAGCCGTCCGTGTCGCTGCGATGCCAGCCATGCACCGGCACGCCGGTTTCCGCCTTCAACCCCGCGACCGCGCCCAGATGGTCGCGATGGGTGTGGCTGAGCAGGATGCGCACGATGGGGCCGGGCGACAAGCGCAGGATGTCCGCGACATGGGCCGGCTGGTCCGGGCCGGGGTCCAGCACGGTGACGCCATCGGCATCCTCGATCAGATAGGTGTTGGTGCCGTGATAGGTCATGCGGCCGGGATTGTCGGCGACGATGCGGCTGATCCCCGGGCGGACCGGGTGCAGCACGCCGCGTTCCGGCACCGGTTCGGTCAGGAAGGCCAAGATCATCCTCCGGCTTCGGCGGTCATGCAGATGGCGCCACTGGCGTCGCGGGTGCGCAGGCGATAACCGTCCAGGCCCTTCCATGCCTCCACCTGCAGCGGCGTGCCGGCAAAGGCCGGGCGGCGGCCGCGAAAGGCGAACCGCCGCAGCGGCGCCAACTCGGCCGCCAGCATCGCCATCCAGGTCGCCTGCAACGGCCCGTGCACGATTAGGCCGGGATAGCCCTCCTCCCCCCGCACGTAGTCGGCGTCGTAGTGGATGCGGTGGCCGTTGCCGGTGAGCGCGGAATAGCGGAACAGCAGCACCGGGTCCGGCAACACCTGCCGCGCCGCGGCGGCGTCGATCGGCGGCGCTGGGTCGCCGGGCTTCACTGCCTCGCCGTCCGCGCCGCGATACACGATGTCCTGCTCCTCCGTGATGGCCCGGCCGGAAGGGCCGTCGATGTCGTGCCGCACCGTCACGAACACCAGCCGGCCGGAGCCGCCGGCCTTTTCCGTCACGGACAGGATCGTGCTGACGCGCGTGAGCACTTCACCGACATGGATCGGTGCGTGGAATTGGAGGCGGCCGCCGGCCCACATGCGGCGGGGCAGATCGTGCACCGGCGGCAGGAAGCCGCCGCGCTTCGGGTGGCCGTCCGGCCCCAGCGCACTGGCCGGCGCCCAGTCGGCGAACAGCGCCCAATGCCACAGCGGCGGCAGGACCTCCGTGGGCGTGGGCATGTCCAGCGTCGCCGCCAGGCCGCGCACCAGATAGGGCAACACCGTGTCGGTGCGCGTTTCGCTGTTGCCGACATAGGAGTCGTAGCTGCCGCTCATTGCGCGGGCGTCCCTGTCGCGTCGGGCGAGGTGGCGGCCGGGCGCGGCCTGAGCGGGCGGGAGGGCTGGGCGGGCGTCAGCAGCCGCAGCTCAACCGCGTTGCCCATCGCCAGGTAGCCCGCGCGGTTCGGATGCAGCTTGTCCCCGGCGCCGCCGGTGGTGGAAGGCGGGACGAACTCGGGCCGCAGCTCACCCGTGCGCGGGTCCAGCGTGGCCGCGTCGAAGTCGATCACCGCATCGAACAGCCCCGGCTTGTGGATCAGCTCGTTCAACGCGTGGCGCCGGTTGTCGGTGTCGGCCGAGCCGTATCCCGCCAGGCTGCTGCCGCGGCTGCTGGTGAGCGTGGCACCGAACACCTTGGCGCCCTTGATCCTGGCCCGGATGCGGTCGACCGTGCCGCGTATCGCGTTCGCCACGTTGGCCGCCGGCGCGTTGGCAGCGCCCAGGTCGTTGATGCCTTCCAGCCAGATCACGTCGGTGACGCCGGACAGGCCGAGCAGGTCGCGGTCCAGCCGGGCGGCGGCGGACGGGCCGCCGGCGAACGGGCGGTCCGGACTGTACTCGGGCGGCCCCTGCACCTGGTTGCCGCCGATCCCCGCGTTGACCACCGCCACGCGCTGCCCGGCCACGCCGTGCAGCCGGCGGGACAGCACGTCCGTCCAGCGGTCATCGCCGTTCAGCGTGGAAGCCGTGCCGTCGGTGATGCTGTCGCCGAAGCAGACCACGACCCGGGTGTCACCGGGGGCCATGGCGTCCGCCGCATCCAGAAAGAACCAGGAGGTCGTGCTGCTCGGATACGCGCTGTCATCCTCCAGCTCGCCGATCGCACCCGCATCCGGGGCGGTGACAAACGAGGTGGTCATCGCCTTGGCATGCCAGGTCATCGGGCCGCTATCCCCGGGAATGTGGAACGTCACGGCCAGCTTGCGGCCGGCCAACTCGGCACTGGCGGGATCGTGGACGAACGGCAGGCCCACCGCGTCCGACCAGACCTGCGCGCCGGGCGCGACCGTCACGGTCTTCTTGCCGGCGAAGGTGATCGGCCGGTTGGTTCCCGCCGCCACCGCGGCGCCGCTCATCTGCAACCCGGCGAACACCGTGTCGAACGTCACCGGCTTGGTGCCGAACGCGTTGGAAAAGCGGAACCGCATCTGCCGCGACCAAAGATCCGGCTTGATGATCAGGCGGAAGCTTTGCTCGTGGGAGCCGCTTTCCGGATGGGGGAAGGCGAACGACAGGTCCGGCTGGGCGGACGCGTTGCCGGACGGGTAAGGCCCCTGGTCGGAGCCGGACCACACCGTGGCCCAATGCTGCGCCATTGCCGGCGTGGCGAGCAGGGCGAAGGGGGCGGCCAGCAGCAGCTTCTTTAGGGACGGCATCCGGATTCTCCGCGGGCGGTGAAGAGTGTCACCGGGGGCGATGCCGCTCAAGGCCCGGCCGTCATGCCGCCAGCCGCCGGATCACGGCCTCGGTGAAGGCGGCGGTGGTGGCCTTGCCGCCCAAATCGCCGGTGCGGACGCCGTCCTGGTTCAGCACCGCCGACACGGCCGCTTCCAGCCGCTGCTTTTCCCGCTGTAGCCCGACATGCTCCAGCATCAGCGCGGCGGCCAGCAGCAGGGAGGTGGGGTTGGCGATGCCCTTGCCGGCGATGTCCGGGGCGGAGCCGTGCACCGCCTCGAAGATCGCGGCCGTCGTGCCGATGTTGGCGCCCGGCGCCATGCCCAGCCCGCCCACCAACCCGGCCGCCTCGTCAGACAGGATGTCGCCGAACAGGTTGGTGGTGACGATCACGTCGAACTGCCAGGGGTTCAGCACCAGTTGCATGGCGCAGGCGTCGACGATGCGGTCGTCCATTGCCACGCGGCCTTCGTACTCCTTGGCCATGGTGCGCGCTTCCTCCAGGAACAGCCCGGTCAGCGCCTTCAGCACGTTGGCCTTGTGCACGGCCGTCACCTTCTTGCGCCCGTTCCGCAGCGCGTATTCGAAGGCGTAGCGGAGGATGCGCTGCGCCCCGCTGCGGGTGTTGATGCCGGAGGAGATGGCGACGCCGTGGTCGTCGTCGCCGACCGGGATGTAATGCTCGAACGCGACGTAGAACCCTTCGAGGTTCTCGCGGATGATCACCAGGTCGACATCGTCGTAACGGCCGCCCGGTATCAAGGTGCGCGCCGGGCGGACGTTGGCGTAAAGGTGGAATTCCTCCCGCAAGCGCACGTTGACGGAGCGGAAGCCGCCGCCGACCGGCGTGGTCAGCGGCCCTTTCAGCGCCAGGCGGGTTCGGCGGATGCTGTCCAGCGTGGCCTGCGGCAGCGGATCGCCGGCGGACGCGACCGCCTCCATCCCGCCCGGCTGCTTGTCCCAGGTGAACGGCGAGCCGAGCGCGTCCAGCACGGCGACGACGGATTGGACGACTTCCGGGCCGATGCCGTCGCCCGCAATCAAGGTTGCCTCGATCATCCCACCGCTCTCCCATGGCGCTTCGCACCCGCAGCATAGGCGGATCGGCGTGCCGGGCCAAAGGATGGACGGCATGGCCGCGCCGTCCCACAGTGCGGCGCTTCAAACGGAAGGCAGCATCCATGGCGATCAAGCCGGTCGACCCGTTCGACTGCATCGTGTTCGGGGCGACGGGGGATTTGACCCTGCGCAAGCTGCTGCCCGCCCTGTACAACCGGCTGCGGGACGGCCAAATCCCCGACGCGGCCCGCATCATCGGTGCCGCCCGCTCCGAATTCGATGATGCCAGCTTCCGCGCCCAGGCCCGCGATGCCATCGGCAAGCACGTCGCCAAGGCGGATTTGGACAAGTCGCTGGCGGAGAAGTTCACTGGCCTGGTGCATTACGCCCGCGGCGACGCGGCCAAGCCGGGCGGCCTGGCGGCGCTGGCGGAGTTGCTGAACCAGGCGCCGGACCGCATCCGCGTGTTCTACCTGGCGACCTCGCCCGATCTGTATGGCCCGATCTGCAAGAACCTGCAGAAAGCCGGGCTGGTGACGCAGAACAGCCGCGTGGTGCTGGAAAAGCCGATCGGGCATGACCTGGCTTCCGCCCGTGAGATCAACGACGTGGTGGGCGAGGTGTTCACCGAAGCGCAGACCTTCCGCATCGACCACTATCTGGGCAAGGAGACGGTGCAGAACCTGCTGGCGCTGCGCTTCGCCAACGTGGTGTTCGAGCGGCTGTGGAACGCCGACGTGATCGACCACGTGCAGATCACCGTCGGCGAGACGGTGGGGGTGGAAGGGCGCGGTGATTACTACGACCGCTCCGGCGCATTGCGGGACATGGTGCAGAACCACCTCATGCAACTGCTTTGCCTGCTGGCGATGGAGCCGCCGACCAGCCTGGACGCGGATGCGGTGCGGGACGAGAAGCTGAAGGTGCTGCGTTCGCTGAAGCCGATCGCGCCGCACGAGGTGGCCCACGTGACGGTGCGCGGC
Organism: Acetobacteraceae bacterium; assembly: GCA_965199555.1. Taxonomy (GTDB): domain Bacteria; phylum Pseudomonadota; class Alphaproteobacteria; order Acetobacterales; family Acetobacteraceae; genus LMUY01. The sequence continues at coordinate 99,973 of CBDASJ010000012.1, forward strand.
CAGTACAGCCAGGGTGCGGTGGAAGGCAAGGCGGTGCCGGGCTACCTGGCGGATCTGGGCGAGGGCCGGACCAGCCGGACCGAGACCTTCGTGGCGTTGAAGGCGGAAATCCAGAATTGGCGGTGGCACAACGTGCCGTTCTACCTGCGCAGCGGCAAGCGGCTGCCGCAGAAGGTGAGCGAGATCGTGGTGCAGTTCCGCGACGCGCCCTACAACGTGTTCAGCCGGGAAGCAGCCAGCCTGACGCCCAACAAGCTGATCATCCGCTTGCAGCCGGAAGAGGGCATGAAGCTGGAATTGATGACCAAGAGCCCGGAGCCCGGCGGCCTGCACCTCAGCCCGACGCAGTTGGACATCAGCTTCGAAAAGGCCTTCGCCACCCGCTATCCGGACGCCTATGAGCGGCTGCTGATGGACAGCGTGCGCGGCAACCCGACCCTGTTCATGCGGCGCGACGAGGTGGAGGAAGCCTGGAACTGGGTCGAGCCGATCATCGAGGCGTGGGACGAATCGCGAGAGCCGCCGCGGCTGTATCCGGCCGGCAGTTGGGGCCCCAGCTCCGCCATCGCGCTGATCGAGCGGGACGGGCGGACCTGGTACGAGGAGATCGTCTGACCGCGGTCAGCCGCCGAGGCTGCGGATGGCAGCGATCATCGCTGCGGGCACTTCCTGCGGCAGGTTGTGCCCGGCGCCCGGCACAACCCGGCGCTCGTAAGGCCCGCTGAAGTGCCGGGCGTGGCCGGCGGAGTGTTCCGGTGGGGATACGCCGTCATCGGCGCCGTGCAGGACGATCGTCGGGACGGTGATGGGTGGCTGGGCGGCGAGTCGGGCTTCCACATCCGCGACCGCCGGGTCGCCGGGCACCAGGCCGAAGCGGTGGCGGTAGGAGTGGATCACCACCGAAACGAAATCCGGGTTGTCGAACGCCGCGGCGCTGCGGGCGAAAACTGCCTCGTCGAACTGCCAGGATGGCGACCAGAGCCGCCATAGCAACCGGCACAGCGCCCGGCGGTCCGCGGCCAAACCAGCCTGGCCGCGCCCGGAATGGAAGTAGTACTGGTACCAAAGCCGGTGTTCCTGCTCCGGCGCAGCCGGCTCGCCGGCGGTGGCGATGGACTGGATGTTGTAGCCGCCGCAACTGACCAGACCGCGCACCCGCCCCGGCCACAGCGCCGCGACGATGCAGGCCGCACGGCCGCCCCAATCATACCCGGCAACGATGGCGTCCGGCAGTTCAAGCGCGTCCATCAGGGCGAGCAGGTCGCGCCCCAGCATCGCCTGCTCACCGGACCGGGGCGTTTGCGCCGACAGGAACACCGTGCCGCCATAGCCGCGCAGGAACGGCACCACCACGCGAAAGCCTGCTTCCACCAGCGCTGGCGCCACAGCGTCATACGCGTGGATGTCGTAGGGAAAGCCGTGCAGGAGCACCACGCACGGCCCGGCACGGGGACCGACATCGCGATACGCGACCTGCAAGTCGCCTGCCGTGATCGACAGAAGCTCCATGGAAGTTTTCCGATCCAGCTATGTTGACAAAGAACTTGGTGATATCACGTTGCCGTGATATGCGCCGTCCTAGGTGGCCTTCGCCAGGATGGGTGAGCGCTCGATGTCTGACAACGATAGCGTCCCGACCGCAACGATCATTCAGTTCCGCCGTCCGCAAAGCCGCTTCACCACGGCCGACCGCATCGCCTTGGCGCGGCTGGAGGCACGCAACCACGGCATGCGCCTGGCGATCCACAACCGACGGCATGACGACCCGCCGGAAGTGGGCGAGTTCGCCAGCATCTATGCGGGCGATGCCCGCTGGGCCACCTGGGGCGCGGTGCGGCAGGGGCACGCGATCAGTGTGTGGCGATCGCGCGACGGGCGCGACATCGGCCGCTTCGCTACCATGAGCGAAGCGCTGGACGCCGTCACGGGATCGGCGGCGCAGCAGCGGCGCTGATGGGGGCGCGGTTGCCGGGCGCTTCCTGCGGTTCCGGGCGCCAATCGCGGAAAAAGGCGAACCCGATCTCACCGGCCAGCAGGATCAGGTCGCGCTGGAGCGCGTCCAGGAATGCATTGAGGCCGTCCGTGATGAGCTGGCTGGCCGAGTTGGAGGAGAGTGCGGCCCGCACCTCCTCAATCCGCTCCAACGGCGCCACGGTGCCACGTAGGCTGTAGCGGCTGCGCAACTGCATCAGGTGCCATTCCACCTGGCTGACGCACAACGACACGCTGCGCGGGAAGGACTGGTCCGACAGCAGGAAGGTCACCACGTCCGCCGCCTCGAACCCGGCGGGGGCCACGCGGCGGAACGCGTGATAGCCGGCCGCCGCCCGCAACACGGCGCTCCATTGGGTCAGCTCGGCAAGCCGTCGCTCCTCCCCGCCCTGCAAGTTCAGCAGGTGGTACTTGATGTCGAGCAGCCGGGTGGTCTGGTCGGCGCGCTCGATCAACCGGCCGAGCATGTAGAAATTCCAGCCCTGGTCGCGAAAGAACGTGCCTTCCGTGATGCCGGTATGCGCCTGCACGCCTTCCTTCAGCCGGGCACATAGCCGGGTGAGGTGGTCGCCGCGCAGTTGGTCCGGGTCGATGGCCAGCACGTCGCGATGGAACACGTTCATCTGCATCCACATCTCGGTGCTGATGAGCGGGCGCAGGGTGCGGGCGTTGGTACGCGCCGCCTCGATCGCGGCGGGAACGGAGGTGTGGTTGGTGCGGTCGAGCAGGTAGAAGCGCTTGATGCCTTCCGGGTCCAGCGTTCCCCCGGCATCGCGATACCGGTCGGCGTCGGCGTTGATGCGCAGCAGGGTGCCCCACGCCTCGTCTTCGAGCCCGGGGCTTTCGAAGGTCTGCGTAACGTCGATCAGCCGGGCCAGGTTCTCGACCCGTTCGACGTAGCGGGCCATCCAGAACAGGCCCTCGGCATAGCGCGCGAGCAAGACGGTGTCGTTGCGGATGCCGCTCATGCGTCGGCGAGCACCCAGGTGTCCTTCGATCCGCCACCCTGGGACGAGTTCACAATCAGGCTGCCCTCCTTCATCGCCACGCGCGACAAGCCGCCGGGCAGCACCCAGGTGTCGCGCCCGGTGATCGCGAACGGGCGTAGGTCGAGGTGCCGCGGCCGCAGCCCACCCGGCGTGAGCGTGGGGGCGACGGACAGGTCGATCAGCGGCTGGCTGATCCAGTTCGCCGGGTCGGCCACCAGGGCGGCGCGGGCCACCTCCAGCTCCGCCTTGCTGGAGCGCGGGCCGATGGTGATGCCGTAGCCGCCGGATTCTCCCACCGGCTTGACCACGAGGTCGGCCAGGTTCGCCAGGGTGAATGCCAGCCCCTCCGGCTCGCCACAGATATGGGTTTTCACGTTCGGCAGGATCGCGTCTTCCCCGAGATAGAAGCGGATGATGCGCGGCATGTAGGCGTACACCGCCTTGTCGTCCGCCACGCCCGTGCCGACGGCGTTCGCCAGCGTCACGTTGCCGGCCCGCCACGCGCCGATTAGCCCCGGGACGCCCAGCAGGCTGTCGGCGCGGAACACCGTCGGGTCCAGGAACTCGTCGCTGATGCGGCGGTAGATGGTGTGCACCGGCCGCAGACCGCCGGTGGTGCGCATGAACACACGCTCCGCCTCGACCAGCAGGTCGGGCCCTTCCACCAGCGGGACGCCCATCTCGCGCGCCAGGAAGACGTGCTCGAAATAAGCGGAATTGTAGATGCCGGGCGACAGCAGGACGATTTGCGGGTCGGCCACGCTTTCGGGCGCGATCTCTCCCATCGCGGCACGCAGGCGGCGGCCGTAATCGTCCACCGGGTGCAGCCGCATGCCCGCCATGATGTCGGGAAAGGTGCGCCGCATCAGGTGGCGGTTTTCGACCACGTAGGACACGCCGGACGGCGTGCGGGCGTTGTCTTCCAGCACGCAGAAGGTGCCGTGGCGGTCGCGCACGATGTCGACGCCGCATATATGGACGTAGGTGCCGAAGCGGATGGGGAAACCTTCCATCTCCGGCCGGTAGTTCGGGTTGCTTAGGACGAGTGCCGCCGGGATGACACGTTCCCGCAACACCCGGCGCTCGTGGTAGATGTCGTGCAGGAAGCAGTTCAACGCGCGCACGCGCTGTTTCACCCCGGCCTCGATATGCCGCCATTCCGCGGCGGTGATGATCCGCGGCAGGCAATCGAACGGCAGGATGCGGTCGATCGCCTCGGCTTCGGAGTACACGGTGAAGGTGATGCCGAGGTTGATCAGGTCGTGCTCGGCCCCTGCCGCCCGGGCGCGCAAGGTTTCCAGCCCGATGGCCGAGACCCGATCGCGGATGCGGCCGATGACGCCGCCATCGCCGCCGCGCGCGGTCAGCTCACAGAAATACCCGCCTGGATCGTAGCTTGCGAACGGATCGGGCAGGGCTGTCATGATGCCATGATGGTCGAGGCTCCCGGGCTGCGCAATGCAAAGGGCGGACCATCGGGACGGCTGCAAGCACGACGGCTCGTTCCCTTTCCCGTTACCAGGAAAGGGAACGGAGAGGCCTCAGCGGAGGATGATCGCCACGCGGCGGTTCTGCGGCTCCCGCACGCCGGCCGCCGTTTGCACCAGCGGCCGGGTGTCGCCGAAGGCCTGGATGTCGATGGCCGTCCGCGGCACGCCGACCCGCACGAGCTCGGCGGCCACCGTCTGCGCCCGGCGCAGCGACAGGCGCTGGTTGTAGGCCGGGGTGCCGGAACGGTCGGCGTTGCCCTGGACCTCGATCCGGGTGGTTTGCACGTGGGTGCTGGCCTGCGCCGCCTCGGCGACGATCTGCCGGGCACGGTCCGTCAAATCGGCTCGGTCCCAATCGAAGAACACCAGGTAGGTGCGCGCCGGGGTCACCGCCGCCGCTGGCGCGGGTTGCACGGCAGGCGCTGGAGGGGGCGCCGTGTCGAAGGCGTAGCGCACGCCCAGGAGCAGGCTGTGGTTGTAGTCGCTGTTCAGGTTGAAGTTGCCGCGGCCGGCATGCACCGCGCCGTTGCCCGATTGCACGGCCACGTTGTCGCTGGCGTGGAAGGACGGCGCGTCGAGCACCCCGTAGAAGCGGTATTCCGCGGTGAGCGACAGCCCAGGAACGGCGGCAAGCGGGAAGGACAGGCCGAAGATGCCCTGGTAGGCGAAGTTGTCGGACCAGCCCTGTGCGCCCAGGCGGATCGGCCCCGGCACGCCGTAGGAGTGGACGGCATCCAAATGCGTGTCGGCGAAACCCGCGCCGAGGCCGAAATACGGGTAGATCCAGTTGAATCCGATATCCATGTCGAACAGGGCGTTGGCCATCGCGCCGAACGCGTATTGGTCGCCCCCCGAGGCCGTCGGCCCGACGGCGCCGGTGAAACCGTTGATCTGGCGGACCCGGTTGTGGCGGACATTGCCCTCCACCTCCAGCCGCAGGCCGTTGCCGAACCCCCAGCCGATGCTGCCGACGCCCACGCCGCCGACATCCGTGGCCAGGTCCTTGGCGCGTAGCCCGAGGCCCGGCGAGGCGAGCACCCGCTCCTGTTGGAGGTAGTTGCCGCCGGCACCGGCGCCGATATAGAGCCCCTGGATAGGCTGGGCGAACACGGCGCATGGCGCGGACAGCATCGTCGCTGCCAGCAAGGGGGTCCGGAGCCAACTCATAGCCATTCTCCTAGCGCGCTGTCCGGTCGAACGGCTTCGTTCAAGCGGAGGTTCTACGTTCTCTTACCGGGCAACCAGCAACGGTGTCGCCGGAAATGCAAAGAAGCCGGCCAGATGACTGGACCGGCTCCCTTGGGCAGGCCCCACGACGAACCCTGGAAGATCCATCGTGGGCGAAGGCTCAGGCGATCAGCGCAGGATGATCGCGACCCGACGGTTCTGCGGCTCGCGCACGCCAGCCGCGGTCGGGACCAGCGGACGCGTGTCGCCGAACGCCTGGATGTCGATCGCGGTGCGCGGCACGCCATCACGCACCAACTCGGCGGCGACGGTCTGCGCACGACGCAGCGACAGGCGCTGGTTGTAGGCCGGCGTGCCGGAGCGGTCGGCGTTGCCCTGCACTTCGATCCGCGTGAACTGCACGCGGGTGCTGGCCTGGGCCGCCTCGGACACGATCTGCCGGGCGCGGTCGGTCAGGTCCGCACGGTCCCAATCGAAGAACACCAGGTAGGTACGGGCAGGCTGCGCCACCGGCACCGGGTTCGGCTGCACGACAGGCGCCGGCGTCGGCGTGTTGAAGGCGTAGCGAACGCCGAGCAGGAAGCTGTGGTTGAAGTCGTCGGTGGCGAACTTCTGCTTGGTGCCGATCGCCACGCGCGGTGCGAAATACTGGTCCTTATACGACCGGCCGCCGATCTCGCTCATGAAGCGGTATTCCGCCGTGAGCGCCAGGCCGGGAACGTACTGGTACAGCGGGAAGGACACGCCGACGATGCCCTGGACGCCCAGGTTGTCGTTCTGGCCAGTGCTGCGCAGGAACTGCGTCACGTTGCCGTTGTTGGCGACCGCGACGTGCTCGTTGCTGAACTGGTTGTGCACGTAACCGACGCCGGCGCCGACATACGGGAACACCGGTGAGTTGAACCCGAAGGAGTTCAGCGGGATGTCATACAGGACGTTGGCGAACACGCCTTCCTTGTACTCGTCGCCACCCGCGGAAGTCTGCACGCCGCCACCCGCGCCGCCATTCTTCAGACGGTTGATCTTGTTATCGTAGAAGGCGCCCTGCAGTTCGAGGCGCAGGCCGTTGCCGAGGCCGTAACCGACGCTGGCGATCACCACCGGGCCGGCATCGAAGCGGTAGTCGCTGCCATGGCCGAAATTCGCCGGGCCGCGCGAGATGCGCTTGACCGTCTCGGTCTGGAGAATGTTCCCGCCGGCACCGGCGCCGATATACAGCCCATCGACGGGCTGTGCGTGAACCGCGACCGGAGCGGCCAACACGGTCGCTGCCAAAACCGCATTGCGGAACTTCATTCTTTCTCTCCTCAAAACAAACCTACGCTTCCGCGTAGCCAGCCGCCTCGTCCGGGCTCGGTCCGTCGGCTGTTGGTGAACGCACATTACCATTGGAATTTCGGAAGAGGAGAGGAGTGTGGCTGATTCCCTCCCGCTGTGGCTTAGCTGCCACAGCACCCTGGGCAATCAAGCAACAGTGATCGAGATGAAGGGAACTTCACGAGACGACCTTGCCGGAGAAAGGCGGCAGGTAGTCGGGCGCTTCGAACTCCAGCACCCAAAGGTCTGGGTCGAAGCGGACCTGACGGGCCACGTAGGCGTCGGCGGCTGCTTCATCGACGGGCAGGGCACCGGTGCCCCGTAGCCACGCCGCCTCGTCGCCCCCAGCCCGGACCTGGGACAGCACCACCAGCCCTTCCCGGCCGCGCAGCACGACCAGGATGCCGCCCGCGTCGGCATCGCCGCTGCGCAGGACAGCACCCGGCCGCCCCGCGCCGGAGCCGAGGCGCAACGCCATCTGGACCCAAAGCTTCGCCTTGACGCGCGGCTCCGACATCGCGCCGTCCGTCAAACCGTCAGCACGCTGGACCCGGTGGTGCGCCGCGCTTCCAGCTCGGTGTGCGCCCGGGCGGCCTCGCGCAGCGGATAGGTCTGGCCGACCACGATCTTCACCGCGCCCGACGCCACCACGGACATCAACTCCGCCGCCGTGGCTTCCAAATCCGCGCGCGACGCGACGAAAGCGCCGAGCGACGGCCGTGTCAGGAAGTAGGAGCCGCGCTGCAGGATGTTGGGGTCGATCGGCGGCACCGCGCCGGAGGACTGGCCGAACAGCACCAGCGTGCCCAGCGGGCGCAGGCAGTCGAGCGACTTGAAGAACGTGTCGCGCCCCACGCTGTCATACACCACCGGCAGGCCCTTGCCGCCCGTCAGCTCCTTCACGGCGGCAACGAAATCCGCCTCGCCGGTGACCACCGGGTGGGTGCAGCCATGCGCCCGCGCCAGCTCCGCCTTTTCGCGGGACGACACGGTGCCGATCACGGTGGCACCCAGCGAGTTTGCCCATTGGCAGAGGATCAGGCCGATGCCGCCGGCCGCGGCGTGGATCAGGATCGTGTCGCCGGCCGCCACGCGGTAGGTGCGGCGGATCAGGTACTGCACGGTCATGCCTTGCAGCATCATGGCCGCCGCCGTCTGGTCCGCGATCGCGTCCGGCAGCTTCACCAACCGGTCCGCCGCGATCACCCGGCGTTCGGCATAGGCGCCGAGCACGCCGGCATAGGCGACCCGGTCGCCTACCGCTAGGCCGGTCACGCCCGGCCCCACCTCCTCCACCACGCCGGCGCCTTCGGAGCCGGGGGTGAACGGCATGGTTTGCGGATACAGGCCGGTCCGCTGGTACACGTCGATGAAGTTCAGCCCAATTGCGGTGTGGCGCAGCACCACCTGGCCTTGGCCGAGCGGCGGCAGGTCGTATTCCTCCCATCGCAGCTCTTCCGGGCCACCATGGCGATGCTGCCGAATGCCTGATGTCTTCATGGCGTGCTCACCCCTTGTTACTGGGAAGGGTGGGCGGCGGCACCCGCAAGGTCAACGTCCAGCAGCGGTGCCTGGGCGGTGCGCGCTTCGGCCACGGCCCGGTCCACCCAGGGACCGGCCGCGGCCACCGCCGGGCCGAGGTCGAACGCGGCGGACAGGTCGACCCCGCTTGCCGCCACCGCCGGGTCACGTGCCAGCACCGCCGGCAACGCATCCCCGCGGCGGCGCACTTCCGCCGCCGCGTGCTCGATCAGCCCGTGCGCGGCTTCGCGGCCCAGGGCGCTTCCCAGCCGGGCGGCAGCCGCGTCGGCAAACAGCAGGCCGCGGGTCAGGTCGATGTTGGCGCGCATGCGGCCGGCATCCACCTCCAGCCCGTGCGCCAGGGCCCGCGCCTCCCGCAGGGCACCGGACGCCAGGCCGAACAGGCTGGGCAGCGCGTGCCATTCCGCATGCCACAGCCCGGCCGGGCGTTCATGCGCCGCCGCCATCGCGGTCAGCAGGGTCGCGGCGTGGGCGGGCGCGGCGGCGTGGGCGGCCAGGATCACGGTGGAGGACACCGGGTTGCGCTTGTGCGGCATGGCGGAGGAACCGCCGCGGCCGGGCACGAACGGTTCGGCCACCTCGCCGATTTCAGTGGAAGCGAGGCTGGCCACGTCGGTCGCCAGCTTGGCCAGGGTGCCGATCAGCTCGGCCAGCCAGCATCCGGCCTCCGCCACCCGGGCGCGCCGCACGTGCCAGGCGATCGGGCTGGTGCCGAGCCCGAGCTCCCGCGCGAAGGCGTCCTGCACCGCCGGGCCGTGCGCCCCCAGCCCGGCCAGCGTGCCGACCGGCCCGGCCAGAGACGCGACCAGCAGCCGTTCGCACAGGCGGGGCAACCCCGCCGCCGCTTCCGCCACGCCCGCCAGCCACACCGCGACCTTGAAGCCGAAGGTCAACGGCGCGGCGTGCTGGCCATAGGTGCGGCCGACGCACGGCGTTGCGCGATGCGCCAGCGCCAGCTTGCACAGCCCGTCCAGGATGGCCGCCAGCTCGGCCTGGACCAGGCGCAGCGCCTCGCGCATCTGCAGCACCAACGCCGTGTCCAGGATGTCCTGCGTGGTGGCGCCCTTGTGGAAGGCGCGTTCCAGCGCCGGCGGCAATTGCGCCTGCACCGCCTTGACGAAGGGGATGGTGGGCACGCCGGCCACTGCCGTGCTGCGGCCCAACGCCGTCGCGTCCAGCCCGGTGATGGCTGCCACCGCATCCGCTAGGCCGGCGGGGACCAGGCCGAGCGAAGCCTGTGCCCGCGCCAACGCCGCCTCCGCCGCCAGCATGGCGGCCAGCCGTGCCTCGTCGGAAAAGCAGGCGCTCATCGCGTCCGTGGTGAAAAGCGGGCCGAGAAGCTGGGAATCCAGGGCGGAAAAGGTCATGCGGGGCTCGGCCGGTCGTGGGTTCGGGTCACCCTCGCCGCCGCGGTGGGTTCAGGCAAGCCGCGCTGTCTCGTCCTCCCGCGCCGAACCGGATATGGACGGGCCATGGCTCCTGACCCCCTTTCCACGCCCGGCGCCACGCTGGCCGCGCTGCGCGCCCGGCGGCCGCTGGTGCATTGCTTGACCAACCCGGTCGCGGCCAACCTCACCGCCAACGCCCTGCTCTGCCTCGGCGCGTCGCCGCTGATGGCGGAAGCGGTGGCGGAGATGGAGGCAGTGGCAGCGGCGGCCGACGCGCTGCTGGTTAATCTAGGCATGCACACGCCTGCCCGGTTGGAGGCCGCCTTGGCCGCGACGGCGGGGGCGGCGCGGGCGGGCGTGCCATGGGTGCTGGACCCGGTTGCGGCCGGGGCGATCCCGGCGCGCAGCGCTGCCGCCGCGATGTTGCTGGCCGCTGGACCGCGGCTGATCAAGGGCAACGCGTCGGAAATCCTGGCCTTGGCCGGGGCTGGTGCGGGGGGGCGCGGCACGGACGCGACGCACCGGGCGGCGGACGCGCTGGAGCCGGCCCGCCACCTGGCGCGGGAGGTCGGCGCCGTCGTGGCCATCACCGGGGCGGTGGACTGGGTGACGGACGGCACCCGGGTGCAGGCCGTGCATCGGGGCCACCCGCTGATGGCGCAGGTGAGCGGCATGGGCTGCGTCGCCGGGGCACTGGCCGCGGCCTGCCTGGCCGTCCAGCCCGACGCGCTGCTGGCCACGGAGCACGCGCTGATCCTGCTGGGCGCGGCGGGGGAGGTCGCGGCCAGCCGGGCCGCCGGCCCAGGATCGTTCGTGCCTGCGATCCTGGACGCGTTGCACGGGTTGGAACCGGACGCCTCCGCCCTCCGGCTGTAGCCGGCGCTACTCGCCGGCCGCGACGGCGGCGGCCGGCAGGGTGGACGGGTCCTGTTCCAACTGCCCGTTCAGCGCCATGCGGAGCCGGTCGCGGTCCAGTTCGCCTTCCATGGCCGCCATCACCACGGTGGCGACCGCGTTGCCTATCATATTCACCAGGGCGCGCGCCTCGCTCATGAAGCGGTCGATACCCAGGATCAGCGCCATGCCGGCCAGCGGGATGGAGGGCACCACCCCCAGCGTCGCCACCAGGGCGATGAACCCGGCGCCGGTGACGCCGCTGGCGCCCTTGGAGGTCAGGATCGCCACCGCGAACAAGGCCAGTTGCTGTTCGTAGCTGAGCGGCGTGTTGGTGGCCTGCGCCACGAACAAGGCGGCCAGCGTCATGTAGATGCTGGTGCCGTCCGTGTTGAACACATAGCCGGTGGGCACCACCAGGCCGACCACCGGGCGCGAGCAGCCTGCGCGCTCCAGCTTCTCCATCAGCGTCGGCAGCGCCGGGTCGGAGGAGGAGGTGCCGAGCGTCAGCAGGATCTCCGCCTTGATGTAGTTCAGCAGCTTGAACACGTTGAACCCGGCCAGGGCGGAGATGATGCCCAGGATCACGACGACGAACAGCACGCTCGTCAGGTAGAACACGCCCACCAGCTTCAGCAGCGGCCCAAGCGCCCAGATGCCGTATTTCCCGACGGTGAAGGCCATGGCGCCGAACGCGCCGATGGGGGCCAGGCGCATCAGCAGGTTCACCACCGCGAACACCACGCCGGTGGCGCTGTCGATCGCCAGGCGCATCGGGCGCGCACGCTCCCCCAACACGGACAGGGCGTAGCCGAACAGGATCGACACCAGAACCACCGGCAGGATGTCGCCCTTGGCAAAGGCGTCGATGAAGGTGTTGGGGATGATGTTGAGCAGGAAGTCCGGGATGCTCTGGTGCTGCGCCGCGCCGGCGTATTGGGCGATCGCCTTTGTATCGAGCTTGGCCGGGTCGGCGTTGAAGCCGGCGCCGGGTTGCAGGATGTTGCCGATCGCCATGCCGAGCAGCAGGGCGAAGGTGGACACGACCTCAAAATACAGCAGCGCCTTGCCGCCGACCCGGCCCACCTTCTTCATGCTACCCATGGAGGAGATGCCGGACACCACGGTGCAGAACACCACCAACGCGATCATCATCTTGATGAGCTTGATGAAGCCGTCGCCCAGCGGCTTCATGTCGATCGCGAAGTCCGGGAAGAAATTGCCGACGATGACCGCCAGCACGATGCCCACCAGCACCTGGGCGTAGAGCGAGCGATAGAACGGCGTCTTGGCAGCAGGCGGCATCATAGCGTGGGCCATGGTCGGCATCCCTCCGAACGGCGGACCGCTCTTGCCGAGGGTCTCGATACGTTCGGCCTATAGCGGGATCGTCCGTGCGCCGAAACTGCTTTGTCGGTGCCACCGGCAGCCGTGCGCGCTATGCTGCCACCGAACACGACAGGGGTGGCGACATGAGCGCGGTCCTCCAGAAGCCGATGACGGTTTCGCAGTTCCTTGCCTGGGAGGAACGGCAGGAGCGGCGATATGAGTTTGACGGAACACAGCCGGTTGCCATGGCCGGGGGAACCGCCGCCCATGCGGCGATCCAGCGCAACCTCATCATCGCACTCGGCAGCAGGCTTCGGGGCAAGCCATGCCAACCTTATGGCAGCGACCTGAAGATCGAAGTTGCCGGCCGCATCCGCTATCCCGAGGCATTCGTCGTTCGCACGCCGGTGTCACCAAGAACCACGGTCGTGGCCGACCCGGTCGTTATCTTCGAAGTGCTGAGCAATGGAACCACGCATGACGACCTGATCGTCAAGAATGCGGAGTATCGCGCTACCCCCTCCGTGCAGCGCTACGTGATCTTGCAGCAAACCCATGTCGGGGCTGTCGTGTTCAGCCGCAAAGGCCAGGACTGGGTCACGGAGATGGTCGTCGCAAACGGCATGTTGCGGATGCCGGAGATCGGCCTGGATGTTCCGCTTTCTGAAATCTACGCCGACATCGACCTTGGCGAACCGCCGGCCGAGGATGCCTAGATCCGGTCCAGTGCGTATCGTGTTTCGCAGTACTGCGACGACACGGTCACGTCCATGTGGCGGCCGCTGATCTGCCCTTCGATGGTGCCGCGCCCATCGCTGCCGTGGATGCTGCCGTCCGGCCCGACCACGGCCGCCAGCGCGTATGACGTCGACGGGCCACGGTAATTGAGCGACAGCGCGTTGCCCTCGATCGTCACGACGCGGGCACCGCTGCGCGGGCAGCCGCGCACCGTCGCACGCGTCAGGCGGGCGATGCCGCGGTAGCGGCCGTCAATTCCGTCGGGTGCGGCCGGCGTCGGCGCCCCTGCCTGCTGCGCGGCTGGGGCCGCGCAGGCCGCCACGGCCGCCACCGCCAGCAGCGCGGCCCAGCGATGTGGGTGCGCGCGGCTCAGCCGACGATCTCGGCGTCGGGGAAGAAGAAGGCGATCTCCTCCTTCGCGGTTTCCGGCGAGTCGGAGCCGTGCACCGTGTTCGCCTCGATGTCCTCGGCGAACAGCGCGCGCACGGTGCCGGGTTCGGCCTTCTTCGGGTCGGTGGCTCCCATCGTCTTGCGGTTCAGCGCGATGGCGTCCTCGCCTTCCAGCACCTGCACCACGACCGGGCCGGACGTCATGAAGCCGACTAGCCCGGCAAAGAACGGCCGCTCCTTGTGGACGCCGTAAAACGCCTCCGCCTGTTGCTTCGTCATGCGGATGCGCTTCTGCGCCACGACGCGCAGCCCGGCGCCTTCCAGGGTCGCCAGCACCTTGCCGGTGATGTTCCGCCGCGTGGCATCCGGCTTGATGATGGAAAACGTGCGCTCTAGCGCCATGTCGGGCCGCCTTGTTCGATTTCAGCGGCTTTAACCCGCGGGCAGAGGCCGGGCAAGGCCGGAACCGGGCTGCTTCGGGGCACGTTGGGCGTGGCGACAGGGGAGTTCGGCACATGACGGATCGGGCGGGCGACAGTTTTCTGGGCGGGCTGGTGCGAGGGGCGATCGCAGGCGCGGCCGGCGTGTGGGCCTTGCACGAGGTGGACAAATACCTCGCAGCCCGGGAAAGCCAGACGACCCGCGACGCCACCGTGGCCGCCCGGCCGGAGGGGCTAGACGCCGCGCACACAATCGCCGCCCGGGCTGCCAAGACCGTGGGTGTGGAACTCACCCACCCGGAAGAGAACAGCGTCGGCCTGGGCGTGAAATATGCCATCGGCATCGTCCCCGCCGCCCTGCTCGGTGCGCTGCGGGACCGGCTCATCTGGTTGACGGCCGGTCGCGGCTTCGCGTTCGGCGTCACCACCTGGGCAGTGGAGGACGAGTGGGCCTCCGCGCGCCTGGGCTTGTCCGGCCCGCCGACCAAGTATCCGTGGCAGGCGCATGGCCGCGGCTTCATCGGGCACGTCGTTTATGGGCTGACGGTGGATGCGGTGCTGCGCGTCCTGAAGGGACCGCCGCGCTAGCCGGCTTCCACGGGCGCGTTAAGGTGGCGGCATGAGCCTGCTGATCATCGACGACGCGTCCCTTCGGATCGGCGGCCGGCCGCTGTTGGATCATGCCTCCTTGCGGGTGGATGCCGGCCGGCGCATCGGGCTGGTCGGCCGCAACGGAGCGGGCAAATCGACCCTGTTGCGGGCGATTTCCGGCGAGTTGGCGCTGGACGGCGGCTCCGTCCACCTGGCAGCTGGGGCGCGAATGGCCCAGGTGCGGCAGGAAGCGCCGTCTGGACCCGACACGCTGCTGGATACCGTGCTGCAAGGTGACTCAGAGCGTCTGGCCTTGTTGGCAGAGGCCGACACGGCTACCGCAGGCCGGCAGGCGGAAATCCATGAACGCCTGCGCACGATCGGAGCCGACGCTGCGCCGGCACGCGCCGCGTCGATCCTAGCTGGGCTTGGCTTCGACACGGCCGCTCAGGCCCGCGCGGTGGCCGAGTTCAGCGGCGGCTGGCGCATGCGGGTGGCCCTGGCGACCGCCTTGTTCGCCGCACCCGACCTGCTGCTGCTGGACGAGCCGACCAACCACCTCGACCTCGAAGCGACGATGTGGCTGGAAGGCTGGATCGCCCGCTTCCCCGGCGCTTGCCTGATCGTCAGCCACGACCGCGGCCTGCTGGACCGGGCCGTGGAGGCCATCGTGCATCTGGACGGGCGGCGACTGTCGCTCACACCCGGCGGTTATACCGAGTTCGTGCGCATCCGCACCGAGCAGGCGATGCAACAAGCCCGCGCCGCCGAACGCATCGCCGCCCAGCGCGCCCACATGCAGGCCTTCGTCGACCGGTTCCGCGCCAAGGCCACCAAGGCGCGCCAGGCGCAATCCCGGCTCAAGGCGCTAGAGCGGCTGCCCGTGATCGAGGCGGTGGTGGAGGACAGCGCCACCCGCTTTGCCTTTCCCGAACCGCAGATGCTTTCGCCGCCGATCCTGCAACTGGACCGGGTCGACGCCGGGTATGACGGGCGCGTGGTGTTGCGCGGCGTTAACCTGCGCGTGGACATGGAGGACCGCATCGCCCTGCTGGGCGCCAACGGCAACGGCAAGAGCACGCTGGCCAAGCTGTTCGCCGGACGGCTGGCGCCGCTGGCGGGGGAAATCCGCCGCAACCCAAAGCTGCGGGTGGGCTACTTCGCCCAGCACCAGGCGGAAGAACTGATCCCCGGCGAAACGCCGGTCGACCACATGGCACGCGCCATGCCCCACGCGCTGCCCCCGGCGGTGCGGGCGCAACTGGCGCGGTTCGGCCTGGACGCCGACCGGGCCGAAACCCCCACCGCCCAATTATCGGGCGGCGAACGGGCGCGGCTGCTGCTGGCATTGGCCACCCGCGATGCGCCGCAATTGCTGATCCTGGACGAGCCGACCAACCATTTGGACATCGACGCCCGCGACGCGCTGGTTCGCGCGCTGGCGGAGTTCGGGGGCGCCGTGCTGCTTATCACCCATGACCCGCATCTGGTGGAGTTGGTAGCGGATCGTTTGTGGCTGGTGGCGGACGGCACGGCGAAATCCTATGACGGCGACTTGGACGATTACCGCGGCCTGCTGGTGGAGCGCGCCCGGCCGGTGCGCGCCGAAGCCCCGACCCGGCGCGACGACCGGCGGGACCGGGCGCAGGCCCGGGTGCAATCCGCCCCGCTGCGCAAGCAGGCCCGTGAGGCGGAAGCCACTCTGGCCCGGCTGTCAGCCGAGCGGGCGACGCTGGAAGCCCGGCTGGCCGACCCGGCGGTCTATGCGCCCGGCCGCGCGGCCGAGGTCACGGCCGCCAACACCCGCCTGGCCGCGATCGCCCGGGAAACGGATGGGGCAGAACTGGCGTGGCTGGAAGCGGAAGAGGCGCTGGCCCAGGCCTCCTAACGGACCGAGTTGCCGCCGGCTGCTACCCGTATAGGATGCCCCGCATGCCCGCCGCACCCCGCATGAGCAGCACCGAAATCCTGGAACGGCTGGTGTCGTTCGACACGACGTCACGCAACTCCAACCTGCCGTTGATCGACTGGGTGCGGGGCTACCTCGACCAGTTGGGCGTGCCATACCGCCTCAGCCACGACCCAAGCGGTGAGCGGGCCAATTTGCATGCCGTGATCGGCCCGCGCGGCGCGGGTGGCGTCGCGCTGTCCGGCCATGTCGACACGGTGCCGGTGGATGGCCAGGCCTGGACCGGCGACCCGTTCCGCTTGCGGGCGGCAAACGGCAAGCTCACGGCGCGCGGCGCGGCCGACATGAAGGGCTTCGTCGCCTGCTGCCTGGCGGCGGTGCCCGGCTTCCTGGCGACCCCGCTGCGCCGCCCGATCCACCTGTTCATCTCGTATGACGAGGAGGTGGATTGCGGCGGCGCCCGCCGCCTGATCGTCGACCTAGCGGAGTCGGGCGAAACGCCGTCGGTGTGCATCGTGGGCGAGCCGACGGGCATGCAGCCGGTGCTGGGCCACAAGGGCCGGCTGGCCGCCACCGTGACGGTGCGGGGCCTTGCCGGCCATTCCTCCGTGCCGGCGCGGGGGGTGAACGCGGTGTATGCGGCGGCGGAGGCGGTGGCCTGGGTGGCGGCGGAGCAGCGGCGCATCGCGGCGGAAGGGCCGTTCGTGCCGGGGTTCGAGCCGCCCTACACCACCGTGCATGTCGGGCTGCTGTCCGGCGGCACCGTGCTCAACATCATCCCGGAGCATGCCAGCTTCCGCATGGAATGGCGCGTCGTGCCCGGGGACGACCAGCAGGACGCGGTGAACCGCCTCCAGGCCCAGCTTGCCAGTGCGATCGAGCCGGCCATGCACGCGGTGGACCCCCGCACCGGGTTCACCGTCACGGTCACCGACTGGCTGCCGGGCTTGTCGCTCGACCCGGACCACGCGCTGGCCGGGCTGGTGCGGCAACTGACGGGCGCCAACAGCATGGGCTATGTCAGCTACGGCACGGAGGCCGGGCTGTACCAGGAGGCCGGCATCGCCTCCATCGTTTGCGGCCCCGGCGACATCGCGCAGGCGCATACGCCCGATGAGTGGATCGCGGCCAGCCAGTTGGACGCATGCGATGCCTTCCTGGCACGGCTGGCGGCCCAGCAAGCCGCATGACGGAGGCCGCCGGGCCAGGAACGCTGCCGCATTTCGCGATCGAGGTGTCGCCGCCGGACATCTCGCCCTGGTTGGCGGGCAACACGGGCGTGCCCGGGTTCACCACGCTGGATTCCGGCCGGCCCGGCCCGCACGTCGCCGTGACGGCCCTGATGCACGGCAACGAGCTGGCCGGGGCCATCGTGCTGGACCAGGTTTTGCGCACCGGCCTGGCACCCGAGTCCGGCCGGTTGACGCTGGGCTTCGCCAACCTCGCCGCCTTCGAACAATTCGACCCGGCGCACCCCACGGCCTCCCGCTTTGTGGAGGAGGACCTGAACCGCCTGTGGGACCCGGCGCTCCTGGATGGGCCGCGACGCTCGATTGAGCTGGACCGCGCCCGCGCCATGCGCCCCCTGATCGACGGCGTGGACGTGCTGCTGGACATCCACTCCATGCTATGGCCGTCCGACCCGCTGATCCTGAGCGGTCCGACGGGGAAAGGTCGGGCGCTGGGGTGTGCGGTCGGCACCCCGGGCATGGTGATCGCCGATGCCGGCCACGTGAGCGGGCCGCGGCTGATCGACTACCCGCGGTTCACCGATCCCGGCCCAGCCTGCGCGATACTGGTGGAGGCGGGGCAGCATTGGGAGCAACGGGCGGTCGGCTGCGCCCGGGCGTGCCTGGACGGGCTGCTGCATTGCACGGGGATGCAGCCCGGCAGCGCTGCGGCGACACAAGGGCGCGTGGCGGAGGTGACGGTGGCGGTGACGGCCGTGACCGGCTCGTTCGCCTTTGTGCGGGAGTTCCGCGGCGGCCAGATCATCCCGCAACGGAACACCCTGATCGCGATGGACGGCACAACGGAAATCCGCACCCCGTATGACCAGTGCATGCTGGTGATGCCGAGCCTGCGGCCGAGCCGGGGCCACACGGCGGTGCGGCTGGCGCGGTTCGTTTGAGCAGGCTGCTTTAACCGTCCCAGCCGCCCTATATGCTGCGATGCAGTATGAGGAGTGGCGCCATGCCCTTGAGCCAGCCTGTCGCCGGGCGCGAAGCCATCCACACCCGCCGGATCGAGTTGCAAGGCTTCAGCCGCGATGACGGGTTGTTCGACATCGAAGCGCGCCTGACCGACACCAAGAGCTACGGCTTTGCCACGGACGACCGGCCATGGATCGCGCCGGGCGAGCCGCTGCACGGCATGGCCATGCGCATGACGGTCGACGAAAACCTGACGATCGTCGGGTTCGAAGCGGTGACCGACCACAGCCCTTATGGCATCTGCCCGGACATCGCCCCGAACTACGCCAAGTTGGTCGGCATCCAGATCGGCCGCGGCTTCATGCGCGCGGTGGCGGAGCGGGTCGGCGGCACCCATGGCTGCACACATCTGCGCGAGTTGTTGCAGCCGATGGCAACGGTGGCGTTCCAGACCTTGTATCCGTTGCGGGCACGGCGTGGCGGCAACGCATCCAGTCGCCGGCCGCCGATGCTGAACACCTGCTACGCTTATCGCGACGACGGCCCCGTCGTGCAGCGGAAATGGCCCGAGCATTTCGCCGGTGCCGAGGCGCCGGCGGCGGCCGGGTAGCGCCGTGATCGACGGAAGCAGATCCTTTTAACTGTTTGACTTCGCGTCGCCGGGCGTTTCATGCTCCTTCCTTCCCCTCGCGATTGGCCACGAAGGGTCGCGGCTGGCGCGTGGGGATCACCCGAGGTGAACCCGTCGTCATGATTGCCGCCCTGATGCCCACCTACAACCGCGCCGACCTCGCCTTTGAGCGGGGCGAGGGCGCCTGGCTGTACACGGGCGATGGACGACGATTCCTGGATTTCGGGGCGGGTATCGCAACCTCCTCCCTAGGGCACAACAACCCCCACCTCGTCGCTGCCATCGCCGAGCAGGCGGGCAAGGTGATGCACGTTTCCAACCTTTACCGCGTGCCGGGCGCCGAGCGGCTGGCCGCACGGCTGACCGAGGCGACGTTCGCCGACAGCGTGTTCTTCTGCAACTCGGGCGCCGAGGCGAACGAGGGCATGGTGAAGATGATGCGCCGTGCCATGGCGGAGACCGGCCGCAGCGAACGGTTCCGGGTCATCTGCTTCGACGGCGCGTTCCATGGACGCACGCTGGCGATGCTGGCCGCGACCGGGAATGCCAAATACCTCCAGGGTTTCGGCCCGGCGGTGCAGGGCTTCGACCACGTCCCGTTCGAGAACATGAACGCCGTGCGTGATGCGATCGGGCCGGAAACCGCGGGCATCCTGGTGGAACCGGTGCAGGGGGAAGGCGGGGTGCGTCCGGCCTCACTGCGCTTCCTGCGGGAGTTGCGGGCCGCCTGCGACGAGTATGGCCTGCTGCTGGGGCTGGACGAGGTGCAATGCGGCATGGGCCGCACTGGCAAGCTGTTCGCCCATGAGTGGGCGGGGATCCAGCCGGATGTCATGTCCGTTGCCAAGGGCATCGCGGGTGGCTTTCCGATGGGGGCCGTGCTGGCGAAGGAGGCGGTGGCCCGCCACTTGGTGCCGGGCACCCATGGCACCACGTTCGGCGGCAACCCGCTTGCCTGTGCCGCGGCCAATGCCGTGCTGGACGTGATGCTCGCCCCAGGCTTCCTGGAGGACGTGGACCGCAAGGGCCGGGTGCTGTGGCATGCCCTGGAACAAGTGGTGCGGGAGGAGCCGGAGGTGTTCTCTGACGTGCGTGGCGCGGGCTTGATCGTGGGTCTGAAATGCCGCGTGCCGAACACCGAGGTGCAGGCGGCGTTCCTGGCGGAAGGCTTGCTGACGGTCGGCGCCGGGGACAACGTGGTGCGCCTGGTACCGCCGCTGGTGGTGACCGACGCCGACATCACGGCCGCTTTGGACATGGTGCGACGCGGCGCCCGGCGGTGTCGCCCGTCCGCCGCGCAGGTGGCGGCGAAGTGAGTGGGGCGGCGCGCAAGCTGTGGACGGAGGACGGCCAAGCTCCCCAGGCGGACGCGCCGCGTCACTTCCTTGACCTGAAGGATTTCGAGCCAGCCGTGCTACGGCAGATGCTGGACGTGTCCCGAGGGTTCAAGCAGGCGGGGGGACCGTCCTCCCGCCCGCTTGCCGGGCGAACCCTGGCGATGATTTTTGAGAAGCCGTCCACGCGAACGCGGGTGTCATTCGAAGTCGCGATGCAGCAACTCGGCGGTCACGTGGTGGTGCTGCAAAGCGGTGATACGCAGCTGGGGCGCGGTGAAACGGTTGGCGATACCGCGCGGGTGCTGTCGCGCTATGTCGATGCCATCATGCTGCGGACGGACGATGCCGGGAAACTGGCTGAGTTGGCGGCCAACGCGACCGTGCCGGTGATCAACGGGCTGACCGACAAAAGCCATCCGTGTCAGCTGATGGCCGATATCCTGACGTTCGAGGAGCATCGCGGGCCGATCGCCGGGCAGGTCGTCGCATGGGTGGGAGACGGCAACAATGTCGCCTGTTCCTGGATTGAGGCGGCGGTGCGGTTTGGATTTGCGTTGCGCATCGCCTGTCCGGCGGAATTGCAGCCTTCTGCCGAACTGGTCGCCTGGGCCAGGGCTCAGGGCGCCAGTATCTCCGTCGGCGATGATCCGGATGCCGCGGTTGACGGAGCGAGGTGCGTGGTGACGGACACTTGGGTCAGCATGGCAGACGACCCGAACTCCAATCGGCACAACATGTTGGCACCGTTTCGGGTTGATAGTCGGCTGATGCGGAATGCTGCTGCGGACGCACTGTTCATGCACTGCTTGCCGGCGCATCGTGGGGAGGAGGTCACGGCCGAGGTCATCGACGGCCCACAATCCGTGGTGTTCGACGGGGCGGAAAACCGCCTGCATGCGCAAAAGGGCGTCTTGGCGTGGGCGTTGGGGGCCGTTCGATGAGTCGTTCTTCTCTGACGGAGGAGACGCCGGCCACCCCCGGGTGGGTTGACGCGAGGGTCCGGGAACTCTTTTCGCCGTTTGGCCCCGATGCGATCGGTATTCGCGACGCCTACGTCGATTGTCTTGCAGGTGTTCGGGGATCAACTGACACAGACATGGGACGAGATCGTTGTCGTGCCACTGCGATAAGCGCGCTTGCCACGCTCGACGGTGACATTGCGGCGTTGGACCTGGAGTTGCAGGCTCTCGAGGCCGAAATAGCCCAGTCGACCTAGCCTGCAACCCTAGGGAGGCGGCTCAGCTCAGCTTGACCGTCCCGTGTCCACCAGGCTCCGGCGCTTTGCCCGTCGCCACTGCTTTCACGTAGCCATAGGCGTGCAACATCGCCGATGACGGCGCATCCCAATACTCTGCCTGCTGCACCGTAACCTTCAGCATGGCAAGGTTGGGATCGTCCTTGCCCTTCGGAAACCACACTCGGGTCGCCTCGCTCCAATGCTCGTCGATCGCGGTTCGGTCTTGCACCAGGCTGGCTCGGCCGGACACCGATACGTAATCCTGCTTGCCGGGATGGGCGAAGGAGAGGTTGACCCTGTGGTCCTCCGCGACTTCCGTCACCTTGTGGGAGCTTGCGGAGGTGAAGAACCACAACGTCCCGTCGAAGCTCTTCTGTGACATTGCCATCGGCCGGCTGCGCAGGTGCTCGCCATCTTCCGTCACCAGCATTGCGATCTCGACCGTCTTGATCAGGTCCCACAGCTTTGCGGTATCATCGGTTTCCATCAGGGCCATCCTTGCCATTCATTGGGCTAACGAGGGTGGCGCAACGATGGTTCCGCAGTGGTGGAGCGTGCGCGGACACCCTATCTTCACGCGATGAGCGCCATGCCAGCCTTTCTAGACGGCACCCGTCCGGATGTGCCCGACATCGTCGTGCCGCGCGGGGTCACCCCCTTCCACTTGCCGGGGCGGCCCGTGCGGGGCCGGCTGGTGCGGCTCGGCCCACTTGCCGAGGCGTTGCTGGCCCGGCACGACAACCACCCGTCGGTCACCAAGCTATCCGGTGAGGCCCTTGCCTTGGCGGCCGCCTTGGCCACGGCGTTGAAGTTCCAAGGCTCCTTCAGTTTGCAGGCGAAGGGCGACGGCCCAGTTCCGATGCTTCTGGCCGATTGCACGCAGGCCGGTGCGTTGCGTGGCTATGCGCGTGCGGAGCCGGACAGGCTGGCCACGGCCCTGGCAGCAACGGATCAGCCCACGGCCGCGACGCTGCTGGGCCATGGCTACCTGGCCTTCACAGTCGACCAGGGGCCTGACCGGGAGAGGCACCAAGGCATCGTCGCGATCGAGGGCGACAGCTTGGCCGACATGGCGCTGCACTACTTCGAAACCAGCGAGCAACTGCAATGCGCCCTGCGACTAGCCTGCGCCCGTACCGAGGCAGGCTGGCGTGCCTCCGCCCTGATCATGGAGCGGGTGGCGGCTGAAGGCGGGATGGACGCTCCCGAACCGGAGGACGCGGACGAGGCATGGCGGGCAGCGACGATCCTGGCGGCGACGGTGACGGATGCGGAGTTGCTGGACGACGCGCTGCCATCCGAACAGTTGATCTGGCGGCTGTTCAGCGCCGAAGGGGTGGCCGCCGACCGGCCGCGGGCATTGGCCTATGGCTGCCGGTGCTCCCGCTCGCGCTTGGCAGGCATTTTGGATGGTTTCGGCCCGGACGACCTCGACCACATGGCAGTGGCGGGCGACATCGTCATGACCTGCGAGTTCTGCAACCTGGATTTCCGCTTTGCCCGGGAGGACGTGCGCGGAACCGCCGCCCCTGATTGACGTCGCCGCCATGCGTGGCAGGGTACAGCGCCGTCCATCCATCCAGGAGAGTGTATGATCGCGCGTCGGTCCGTTCTGTTGCTGCCGTTGCTCGCCGCCGCCTGCGGCGACAGTGAACCGCCGCGGAATTTTGCATTGCCGAGTTACACCTACCTCACGCCCATCCGGCTCAATGTGGCCAACATCGAAGTGGACGACCGTTCGCCCCCGGCCACCGGCAACTCGGTGGAAGGGGTATCACCGCTGCGGCCGAGTGACGCGTTGAAGCAGATGGCGAATGACCGCCTGGTTGCGGCGGGAAGTGCCGGCCGCGCTGTGTTCGTCATCGACCAGGCCAGTCTCAAACGGGTCGATGGCGGGATCGAGGGGCTGATGGCGGTGCACCTGGACGTGTTCGCCGGGCAGGGTGGGGAGCGAGCCGGTTTTGCCGAAGCGCGCGTGGCCCGGCGTCGCACCAGCACCGATACGGGGGAGGACTCCCGCGCGGTGCTGTATGATTTCACCGTGCAGATGATGAACGACATGAACGTCGAATTTGAGTTCCAGGTGAAGCGCTCGTTGCGGGATTGGTTGCAGGGCACGGCCGGCCGTGCGCCCCCGCCGCCGCCGGTGCAGACCGAGGATCTGTCGGCGCCTACGCGGTTGCCGCCGCCGCCGTCCGGACAGTCCCTACACCGCTGAGGCGACTGGCAGGCGGTTAGCTGCGGAGCTTCGCCACCTCGGCGAGCAGGGTGCTTTCACTCAAGACTTGCGGCAGGATCACCGGCGACCGCCCCGGCGGGTAGAAGATGTAGAGTGGCACGCCGTCGCGATCGTGGTCCCGCAGAAAGGCGGAAATCGCTGGATCGCGCCGCGTCCAGTCGCCCTTCAGATAGGCGATATGGGCCTGTCGGAATGCCGCGCGGACCGGTGCGGGGGAAAGCGCCAGCCGTTCGTTCACCAGGCAGGACAGGCACCATGCGGCAGTCATGTTGACGAACACCGGGCGTCCTTCGCCTTGAAGTTCCGCCAGGCGTGCCGGGCTGAACGGCTCGCTGGGCGTGGCTGGGGCGGCGGGGACGGTGAGGAGGGCGACCACGGCGACGCCGCCGGCCAGCGCAGCAACCGCAGCGATGTGACGGCTACGGCCACCGGCGCGCTGGGCGACGCCGAACGCCCAGGCTGAAAAGCCAACGCCCACCAGCCCCGCGCTAGCGGTAAGCACGCCGCCGGGGCCGCTTTGCTGGCTGACGACCCAGACCAGCCACGCGGCTGCGCCATACATCGGGAAGGCAAGGGCTTGGCGCAGGGTTACCATCCAGGCGCCGGGCCGCGGCAGCGCCGTCGCTAAACCGGGCAGCAGCACGAGTGCCAGATATGGCAAAGCGAGGCCGAGGCCCATTGTGGCAAAGATCGACAAGGCCACCGCCGGCGGCGCAACTGAAGCGCCGGCAAGCGCCGCGCCCATGAAAGCGGCCGTGCAAGGCGTTGCGACGACGACGGCCAGCAAGCCGGTGAACATGCTCCCAACATGGCCGCGCCGGGACACCAGTGACTGCCCGGCGCCCACCATGCTTTCACCCACGGCGAACACGCCCGACATGTTCAGCCCGGTCGCGAACAAGACCCATGTCACCAGCGTGACGAACACCGGTGACTGGAGTTGGAAGCCCCATCCGACGGCTTGTCCGGCACTGCGGAAGGCGAGCAGGGCTGCGCCAAGTGCGACGAAAGCCGCAATGACGCCGAGGACGTAACTGCCCGCCTCGTTGCGGATCGTGCGCCGGTCCGCACCCGACAGCCGCGCCATTGCCATCGCCTTCATCGCGAGGACGGGGAACACGCACGGCATCAGGTTCAGCAACAGGCCACCGGCGAGTGCCGCAAGCAGCAGCGCGACGAGTGAGGAACTCTGCTGCGGCGCGACTGTCCCACCTGGCGTCGCGGTCACGTCGAACGCTGTGATTGCTCCGGCAGCGTCCGTGAACGTCAGCACGCCTTCGAGCGGACCGGGATTATCTTGGACCGCGGCGCCCAAAGCGACGTGGAAGGTGAGGTCGCCGTCATCATGGCGCGTCGGCCTTTGCGCCCCGGCCGTTTCCGTCGCGCCTTCCTTTGCCGGGAAAAACTCGGCCGCGGCGATGTCGGCCGGGATGCCTGTTCCAGACAGCCGCATTGTGCCGTCGGCCGCGATGGCAGTGTGGAAGGGTGCCTGCCTTGGCAGGCGTGCCGCGGCCCCAGCGAATAGCGGCACCTGCGCGGACGCACTGGCAGGGCCTGCTGGAAGGCTGAAGGCGAAATCGGCCTCTTCCGGCACGCAGATATCGCGGCACACCAGCCAGGAGGCGTGCGCTTTCAGCGGCAGCGTGGCCGTGCCCGGGGTGATCTGCACCGCCAACAGGACGTCGTTGCGGTAGGCGAAGGTGGTCAGATCGCCCTCGGCGACACGGCTAGGCGCTGGCCATGCGATGGGGCCAGCGACGCTGCCGGAGGGCAGTTCGAACGTCAGCTCGGGCGCCACGCCGGCATCGCCGGGATTTTTCCAGTAGGTGTGCCAGCCGGGCGCCAGTTGCAGATGCAGGCCGGCATGGAACGGCACGCCCGGCTGCACTGCGTCGGTGTCGGTGACCAATGTGGCGGTAACCCGGTTGGTATGGACCGCTGCGCTTTCCGCCGCGTGCGCCAGTTGGGGCACTGTGAAGAGGGCGAGCCCGATGGCGGCAAGGCGGGCGACGTGGCGCGCCATCTCAGCCACCGAGCTGGGTCGGCGCGCGATTGCCGATCATCGCCAGCACCTCTCGCCGCGTGTCAGGATCGGTCCGAAACGCGCCGAGCATGCAACTCGTCACCATGCCGACGCCGGGCTTGTGGACGCCGCGCGTTGTCATGCATTGGTGGCCGGCTTCGATCACCACCGCCACGCCCTTTGGTTGCAGGACGGTGTTGATCGTGTTGGCAATCTGGACCGTCAACTTCTCCTGGATCTGAAGACGTTTGCTGAACGCGTCCACCACCCGGGCGAGCTTGCTGATGCCCACCACGCGTCGGTCGGGCAGGTATGCGACGTGCGCCTGGCCGATGATCGGCACCATGTGGTGTTCGCAGTAGCTTTCCAGCCGGATGTCACGCAGGAGAATGATCTCGTCATACCCCTCTACTTCTTCGAAGGTCCGCTCGAGCAACGCGGCCGCGTCCACGCCATAGCCGGCGAAGAGCTCGAGATAGGAGCGGGCAACCCGCCCCGGTGTGTCACGCAGGCCTTCGCGGGCCGGGTCGTCGCCGGCCCAACGGAGCAGGGTGCGCACGGCCGCCTCCGCTTCGGCTTGCGTGGGCTTCGGATGGGGCGGTTCGTCAACCAAATTAGTCTGTCCTGACTAGTGGACCCGGGGTTTGCCCTGTGGCGAGTCCAGGCTGAACGCGGGAATGGCCACATCGAAGCCTTCACCGGTGCCAGACACGACCATGTGGTAATGGCCTTCCATAAAGCCGCTCGACGTTTCCAGCGGCGTGCCCGAAGTGTATTCAAAGCTTTCACCGGGCTCGAGCGACGGCTGCTCGCCTACCACGCCCGGGCCTTCCACGGTGATGGTGCGGCCGCGCCCGTCGGTGATGAGCCAGGTGCGGCTGATCAGCTGCACGGTTTCCCGCCCGACATTGTGGATCCGCACGTGGTAGGCCCAGACGAAGCGGCGCTCCTCCGGTTCAGATTGGTCGGCAAGGTAGGAGGGCTGCACCGCGACGAGGATCGACCGCGTGGTGGCCGTGTAGTCGGCTGGCATCACTCCGCGGCCTGGCGGTGCGTTGCGATCGCGTCGACGGCCGCCAGCCCGAGGGCGAGGTCGGCGCAAAGGTCGGCCGCATCCTCCAACCCGACGGACAAGCGGACGACGCCGTCGGTGATGCCTAGCCTCGCCCGTTCGGCCGCCCCGATCCGCATGTGCGTGGTGGTCGCCGGGTGGGTGGCGAGGGATTTCGTATCGCCGAGGTTGTTGCTGATTGCGATCAGGCGGAGGGCGTTCATGAACGCAAACGCCGCCGGCTTGCCGCCCGCCAACTCGAACGTCACCAGCGTCCCGCCAGCTGACATCTGCGACATGGCAAGGGCGTGCTGCGGATGGTCCGTGCGTGCTGGGTACAGTACGCGACTGATTTGCCCGTGACGACCAAGGAAGTCAGCGACGGCCGCCGCCCGGGCGCATCCTGCCTCGACCCGAACTTGCAGTGTTTCCAGACCTTTGAGGAGGACCCATGCATTGAAGGGGGAGAGGCTGGGGCCGGTGTTGCGGATGAAGGGCTGCAAGACCGTCTCGATCCATGACCGGCTGCCGAGCACCGCACCGCCCAGGGTCCGGCCTTGTCCATCGATGTGCTTGGTGCAGGAGTAGACGACGATGTCGGCCCCCATGCGCAACGGTTGCTGCAGCAAAGGCGTGGCGAATACGTTGTCGACGACGACAAGGGCGCCGGCCGCATGGGCCAGGCGGCACACCGCTGGCAGGTCAATCACCTCCAGCATCGGGTTGGACGGGCTTTCCACTAACACCATGGTCGCCGGGCGGCCCAAGGCTTCCTGCCATTGTTGAAGGTCCGCCCCATCAACGAATTCCGTGGCAATGCCATAGCGCGGCAGCAGCGACGACACGATCCAGTGGCAGGAGCCGAACAAAGCGCGCGACGCCACGACGCGATCACCGGTTTTCAAGTGGCTTAGCATTGCGGCATGAATAGCGGCCATGCCGGTGGCTGTGACACGGCACGCCTCGGAGCCTTCTACCGCAGCTAGCCGATCTTCCAGCATGGTGACGGTCGGGTTGCCGAAGCGGGAATACTGATAGTGCGGGTTCGAGCCATTGAACGCGGCCTCTGCCGCCTCGGCGCTGTCGTAGGTGAAGCCGGAGGTGAGAAACAGCGCCTCGCTGGTCTCACCCATGGGCGTGCGGGCAACGCCGGCCTGCACCAGGCGGGTGGCGGTACGATATTCATGGCTCATTTCAGCGGCCTTTTCGACGCTTCAATCTGAAGCAGCAGCGTGGGACAATACGCCAACCGTCGAAACCAGGCGCCAAGGTGCTGACACATCGACGCAAGGCCTCTTTAGCGCGCTTGTTTTACCTCGCCGCAATCCGGCCGGACAAATCACGAGGGAGTTTAACCTATCTACCCCCGGTTGCGCCGTCAACGCGCAGTTTCTATAAGGGCCGGGCGTGATCGCGGGTGTAGTTCAATGGTAGAACGGCAGCTTCCCAAGCTGCATACGAGGGTTCGATTCCCTTCACCCGCTCCAGTGCTCCGGACCGGCGCGGTGCCGTGAGTGTTTCACGTGAAACACAGATGGATCGGTATGTTGCCCTGCTCCAGCGCTGGGGTGCGGCGCTTAACCTGACCTCTGCCCGTGATAAATCCGCTGCTGCGCTCCACGACCACATCGGTGATTGCCTCTGCCTGATTCCTTACCTTCCGGCGGGTCTCTCTAGGTTAATTGATCTAGGGTCAGGACAGGGCTTTCCGGCAATTCCGCTCGCCATCTACAATGGCATCGCAATCGAGCTCATTGAGGCTGACCGGCGCAAAGCAGCGTTCCTGACCACTGCATTGGCGGAACTCGATTTGCCCGGTGCGGTCCATCCGACCCGTATCGAGGCGACGGCACTTGCCCCGGCCGAGTGTGTAACCGCCCGTGCCCTCGCGTCCGTTGCCGACCTCATCCCACTCGCACGACCTTTCATCGCGCCCGGCGGATGCGGGTTGTTCCTGAAAGGGCCTGGCGCGTCAGCAGAAATCGCCGATCTACCCGATGATCCGTCGTTCGACGTGCGCCTGCTGCCAACCGACCGACCCCCATCGACCCTCGTCAAGGTAACTCGGCTCGGCTAAGACGCCGCTGTGAGCACTTCGGCACCTGGCGCAGCGCCCCACATCATCGCATTGGCAAACCAAAAAGGCGGCGTGGGCAAGACAACCACCGCCCTGAACCTGGGCACCGCGCTCGCGCTAGGCGGCCAGCGCGTGCTGATCGTCGACCTCGATCCGCAGGGCAACGCCTCCACCGGCCTGGACATCCCCCGGACCGAGCGCGCGCCGGGCTGCTACAGCAACATCACGGGCCGTAATCCACTCGCCGAGTGCATCCGGCGCACCGAGGTTGCTCGGCTGTTCATCATGCCTGCGGAAAGCGATTTAGCGGGCGCCGAAATCGAATTGGTCGCCCAGCCCGGCCGAGAGTTTCGCTTGCAGGAAGCCTTGGCGGAAATCCGTGACTTCTCCGTCGTCATCATCGACTGTCCGCCCAGCCTCGGCCTGCTGACCTTGAACGGCCTGGTGGCCGCCACGTCGATCCTCGTCCCCTTGCAATGTGAGTTCTTCGCCCTCGAAGGGCTGAGCCAACTGTCACAAACGGTGGATCGGGTGCGCGCTGCATTCAACCAGCGGGCTGCCATCGATGGCATCGTCCTGACGATGTACGACCGGCGCAACAACCTGTCTGAACTCGTAGCCGCGGACGCGCGCAGTTTCTTCGGGCGGCGCGTCTACGAAACCGTCATCCCGCGTAGCGTGCGCGTGTCCGAAGCACCCAGCCACGGTAAGCCGGTCATGCTCTACGATGCCAAGTCAGCCGGCGCGCTCGCCTACTCCAGAATGGCCGCTGAACTGAGCCAGCGGTTGTCGCTCTCCCCGGCAGTGGCGGCCGACGCATGAAGGATGCAGCTCCACGCCTCGGCCGCGGCCTTGCCGCCCTGCTGGGGGAAAACACGGCGGCCGCTGCTAGCCCGGCCGCGATCGGCATGGTGGCGACGGACGTCCTGACACCCAGCCCATTCCAGCCACGCGGCCCGATCAACGACGCCGATCTGGGCGAACTCGTGGACTCGATTCGGACGCAAGGCGTTCTGCAGCCCATCCTGGTTCGGCCCGATGCCGCCAAGCCCGGGCATTTCCAAATCGTCGCTGGGGAGCGGCGATGGCGTGCAGCCCGACTGGCCGGGCTCGCCATCGTGCCGTGCTTCATCCGGACGATGGCAGACACCGACGCCAGCGCGGCAGCCTTGGTTGAGAACCTGCAACGCAAGGACCTGAACCCGATCGAAGAGGCGGAGGGTTTCCGCCGCCTGATCGACGAGTTCGGCCTCACGCAGGAAGAACTCGGCACCGCCATCGGCAAATCCCGCAGCCACGTCGCCAACCTGCTCCGGCTGCTCGGCCTGCCGCCGCACGTGATCGACCACGTGCGGGCCGGCACGTTGACGGCCGGCCATGCCCGGGCCGCCCTTGCCTGCCCCGATCCAGGTGCCGCGGCCGACCGGATGCTCAGCCTGGGGCTGAACGTCCGGCAGGCTGAAGCCATGGCGACGCCACGGCCGCGACCAGAACGGCCGACGACCCGACAATCCGGCGTCTTGGATGGCGGATCAGCCGACCTGCGCGCGCTGGAAGCCGATCTTGCCGAACAGCTCGGCCTCAACGTGGCGATCAGCTTCAACGGGCGGGGTGGGGCGATTACCCTGCGCTACCAAACGCTAGACCAATTGGACCACGTTATCGCCCGCCTCAGCCGAGGCTAACTGCCGCCGGCCGCGTCAACCTTGCGAAGCGCGGCTCGCAATGACACTCAGCACCCGGGCGGCAATCGCCAGATCGGGTGAGGCAGCCCGCTTGCAGGCGACATCGGCATCCCGGATCGCCCGGCCGAGCGCTTCCAGGCGCCCGACATTCCACCGCTGCACCTCCTGCATGAAGCCGGACAGTTGGCGCGGGAACACGGGCGGCTGCAAGCCCCGCACAGCTTCATCTGCGCTGCGTCCGCCATCCATCAGCAAGCGAACCTTCATGATGCGCTGCACCTGGTTGGCCAACACGGCGAGCACCCCCGGCCCGCTAGCCCCGTCCCGGCCCAACTCCTCCATCAGGCAGTCGCAGCGCGCCACTTGGCCGGCAAGCGCTGCCGAGACGGCCGCCCCCAGCGTCGCGTCCAGACCGACGGAACAGCAATCCTGCGCCATTTCGATCGTGACAACGCCGGTGTCGGCGGCGAACAAACACAGCTTCTCCAGCTCTCCCTTGCGCCGGCCGCTGTCACCGGCGAGTTCCTGGGTCAGGAACGCCAGGGCACTCGGCTCCACCTGCAGCCCGGCGCCTCCCAGCACGCGCTTGATTTCACTGGCCAGGGCATTGCCGCTTTCGGGGTAGCAGCCGATCACCCCCCACTGCGGATGCTTTTCTGCCATGAGGCGGAGCTTGGAGCGGGCTGTCAGCGACGCGCCCTCCACCAGGATGAGCGCGTCGGCACGGTGGCCCGACAAGCCTTCCAACACCGCCGCTAAGGTGTCCGTCGCGTCTTGCACGCGGATGACCCGGCGCCCGCCGCTCAACGACAGACTTGTCACCTCGTCGCGAAGGCGGGAATGCTCCTCCCGCGTCAACACGCTGGAACGGAACGGATCTGTCGCCACCCCCAACACTGCCCGTGTTGCCGCCGCCACGTGGTCACGGATCCGGCCTGTGTCCTCGCCGTGGAACAACAGGCCCGCATACGGCGCTGGCTCCTTGAGGACGGCTGGGACTTGGTGGCCGGCGATCTTCACCGCTCAGCCGGCCGCTTCGTGCCGCGAAAAATAGGATGCGAGTTGCAGGGTTATCTGACTGGCAATGGCGTCGGCGATCCGCCGCAGGGCCGCTTCGCTCGCCAGGTCCGCCTCGAAATACTGCTGGTCGATGACGTTCACCCCGTCGAGCGTCCGCGCCGTGCCGCTCGTCACCAGCGTATTCGATGGGTCCAGCATTTTCAGCGTCCAGTTGGCCGTCCCTGTCTGGCGGATCCGCGACGTGGTCGAGTCCTGCTGCACCGCGATGCTGTCGGAGGTGATCCCGTAGGCAACCGATAGCTCGTAGCGCTTGGCGAGCGCCTCACCCGGGTTCGCCAAGCGCTGCTGCAAGGCTTGCCGCAGCAACTGGCCGGCCCGATCCGGCAGGAGCGCCACGTCGATCAAGCCCAACGCGTGCTGCGCCGGGCTGGTGCCGTTGCGCACCGCATAGACGGGATGGAAGCCGCACGCCGAAACAGCGGCTGCCATACCGACGACCAGGCTTCGCCGCGCCAGCCCTGGCGCCACGCCGGTCACGCCGGCTGGTCCTTCACCACGAAGCTGACGATGCGGCGAGGCACATAGACCTGCTTTACGATCGCCTTGCCCGCCAGCAGGCGTGCGACGTTCGCTTCCTCTCGGGCAGCCTGCACCACCTCCACTTCGGGCGAGTCGACAGGCACCTCGATCGTGCCGCGCAGCTTGCCGCCAACCTGCACGGCAATCGTCATCATCGTTTCCGCCACCATGGCCGGGTCCGCCACCGGCCATGTCAGGTCGGGCTGCTCCGCCTCCGGGTGCAGGCGGGCCAGGATTTCGCAGGCCATGTGCGGCATCATCGGCGCCACCAGGCGGGCGAACACATCGAGTGCGTGCCGCAACTCCGCGCTGCCAGCAGTATTGCCCAGCGCCAAGGCACGCTGCCCTTCGGCGATCGCGTTCAGCAACTCGTACAACCGGGCTACGGCGACATTGAACCCGAACTGGTTCAGGGCGGCCGTCACGCTTGCAATGGTGCGGTGAACCGTCCGGATCAGCGGCGTCGCGGTCACGGGGGCGCTGACGTCAGGCTCCACTTCAGTAATGGCTTGCGTCAGGCGGAACACCCGCTGGGTGAATCGATGGGCACCGGCGATCCCGGTTTCGGTCCATTCCATGTCGCGCTCGGGCGGGTTATCCGACAACACGAACCACCGTGCGGTGTCTGCGCCATACCGCCCGATGATGTCCTGCGGGTCGATCGTGTTGCGCCGCGACTTGGACATCTTGTCGATGGCGGTAACGGTGACGGTGCCACCCGTCGCCCGCTCCCGAACGGAGCCGTCCGGCTGGCGTTCGACCTCGGTGGGGTAAAGCCACCGCCCATCGGCTGCACGGTAGCTCTCATGCGTCACCATACCCTGGGTGAACAACCCGGCGAACGGCTCGTCCAACTGCACCACCTCGGCCGCATGCATCGCCCGGGTGAAGAAGCGCGCATACAACAGGTGCAGGATCGCGTGGTCGATGCCGCCCACATATTGGTCGACCGGCAGCCAATGGGCAGCGGCCGCGGCAGCCACCGGCTCCGCCGCGTTCGGGCTGCAGAAGCGGGCGAAATACCACGAGCTGTCGACGAACGTGTCCAACGTGTCGGTTTCGCGCTCGGCCCTGCCGCCGCAGCACGGGCAGGCCACAACGCGCCAGGTATCGTGGCGGTCCAGCGGGTTGCCGGGCAGCTCGAAGTCCACATCCTCTGGCAGCACGACCGGCAAATCCGCGTCTGGCACCGGGACCACGCCGCATGTCGGGCAATGCACCACCGGGATCGGGCAACCCCAATAACGCTGCCGGCTGACACCCCAATCGCGCATGCGCCAGTTCGTCACGCCCTCACCCTGGCCGGACTCCGCCAGGCGGCGGATGACCACCGTCAAGGCTTCGGTGTTCGGCAGTCCATCGAGGAAGTCGGAGTTGACCATTCGTCCCGGCCCGTCATAGGCCTTCGCGTCGATGCGGAAGGACGCTGCATCTTCGCCCGGTGGCAGGACGACGGGGACGACCGGCAAGCCGTATTTGCGTGCGAAGTCCAGGTCGCGCTGGTCGCCGCACGGGCAACCGAAGATCGCCCCCGTGCCGTATTCCATCAGCACGAAATTGGCGATCCACACCGGCACGGTGCGGTCATCGAACGGGTGGCGCACCCGGAAGCCGGTGTCATATCCGCGCTTTTCGGCGGTCTCGATCGCGGCCTCGCTGGTTCCCAGGGCGCGGCATTCCGCAACGAACGCGGCAGCGGCCGGGTCAGCCGCCGCCGCAGCCGCCGCCAGCGGATGTTCCGGCGCCACGGCCAGGAAGGACATGCCGAACAGTGTGTCGGGCCGCGTGGTGTAGACCTCGACCTCGTCCATCTCGGCCACGGGGTGGTGCAGCGCAAACCGAACCTTGGCGCCTTCGCTGCGGCCGATCCATTTGGACTGCATGGCCCGCACCCGGTCCGGCCACCGGTCCAGGCCGGGCAACGCGTCGAGCAGCTCCGGCGCAAACTTGGTGATGCGGAAGAACCACTGCGCCAACTGGCGCTTTTCCACCGGCGCGCCGGATCGCCAACCCCGGCCGTCCACCACCTGTTCGTTGGCTAGCACGGTGGCGTCCACCGGGTCCCAGTTGACCCAACTCAGCCGGCGGTCGACCAGGCCCAGGCGAAACAGGTCGAGGAACAGCTTCTGCTGCTGGCCGTAATACGCCGGGTCGCAGGTGGCGAACTCGCGGGACCAGTCGATCGACAGCCCCATACGCTGCAACTCGGCCCGCATGGCCGCGATGTTGCGCCAGGTCCACTCGGCCGGATGCACCTTCCGCTCACGGGCGGCATTTTCCGCCGGCAGGCCGAACGCGTCCCACCCCATCGGGTGCAGGACGTTGAACCCACAGGCGCGCTTGTAGCGGGCGACCACGTCACCCAGCGTGTAGTTCCGCACGTGCCCCATGTGGATGTTGCCGCTTGGATAGGGAAACATCTCCAGCACGTAGTATTTCGGCTTGCCGTCGGTGGGCACATCCTCGGCGCGAAATGCACCGCTTGCGTCCCAGCGCTGCTGCCAGCGCGCCTCGATCGTCGCGAAATCATACCCCGCCGCACGCCCGGCGATGGAGTCCGAGGAAGAGTCTTGCATTCGTGGCTCACACCCGTGGGGGCGTGGCGACCGGCGTCACTGGCTGGCGGTTTGCGCCCTCAGCTCGCGCGCCCGCGCCAGCACCTTGTTCTCGATCTCGCCCGTGGTCGTCCGGCTCACGGCCGCATCCACCCACTGGCCGTTCTGCTGCACCTGCCGGAAGATCGACACGCGAACCCCGTCGGCGCGAAGCTGCCGGCCGAGGATGTAGGCGGTGGCCTTGAACCGCTCGCCAGCGGCGGCCGGCGGCTGGTACCAATCCGTGATGATGACGCCGCCGAACGGGTCTGCCGAGGCCAACGGCATGAACGCCAGCGTGTCCAGGGCGCCGCGCCACAGATAGGCGTTCACACCCAGCGCCGCGCCGTCCTGGTCGCGCCCGGCGTTGGCGCCCTTGCCGATCCCGAACACCAGGCCGGCATCGCCGCCCAGCTTCCCGCGGTCACCCTGCGTGCGGTAGTCGTTGTATTCGTTGTCGGCAACGGGCCGGATGTTCTCGTTGCCGCCGCACGCGGCGAGCGCCACGACAGCCAGCAGCGGAAGAAGGCGAGCGTTGCGACGAGTGAACATGAACCGCCTGCGAGGAACCACCGCACCGATGCGGCCGCCCTCTCTACCGTGTGTTCCTGCCACCGCCAAGGACTTCAAAGGCAGCGGCCAAATGAAAACGGGCGGCAGATTGCTCTGCCGCCCGCGTTCAGTTTGCTTCGGTGAAGCTTACCAGGCGAAGGACGTGCCCAGCGCGAAGACTTGCGCGTTGGTGCTGTTGCCCGCCGCATTGTTGGAAGCACCGGTCAGGAAGTTATAGCCGTTCTGACGACGGTGTTCCCAGATGTAGGACGCGTAGAGCGACACGCCGGGCGCCAGCGTGTAGGTCGCACCCGCCGCCGCACCTTGCTCTAGGCGTTGGCCGCCTGCCACCACTGTGTTGGTGAACACGGTCTGCACGCCGTTCGCATTGCGGCCGGTCGCTGTGGTCTGGTCACCTTCCGAGAAGGACCGCAGATAGTGCCCACCGAAGATCACCGGCCCGATCGTGTAGCTTGCGCCGACGATCATCGCGCTGCTGTTCGGCTGGCCCTTGGCCACCAGGCCGCCGAAGCCGCCGCCGCCCGGCACGTTGTAGCGGCCGAACTGGTAGTTGCCGCCGACGGACAGGCCGCCATAGGTCACGACCAGGCCGAAATCGCCCAGGCTGAGGTCCTCAAGCTTGTAACGCTTCGGGTTGGTGGTCGACCCGACGATGCCGCTGTCCTGCACCCGGCCGGAGCCGTCATAGGACGCCGTCGCCGCGATGCCCACGGGGCCGAACGTGCCGCGGTAGCGGACGAGGCCTTCATAGGTGTTCTTGCGGCGGGCGTAGTCGCCCGTGCTCGTCGAAGCCAGCGCGTCGCAGCCGACAGAGGCTACGCCGTTGCCGCCCTGGATGAACGTGCCGATGGTGGTGGAGCTGCAGCCGCTCGCCGGTGCGTCGATGCTGCCGGTGTTCGGCTCGTAGGACAGGCCGAAATCGACGCCGTAGAATTGCGGCGACAAGTACACGATCTTGTTGGTCGTGTAGTGGTTGCCTACGTCGGCGAACGGATAGGCGAGCTGGTCGATACCGGGCAGGATGTCCGGAAGGTCGCCGTTCAGGCCGCCGTCATCGAAGTTTTCGAAGTTGCCGGTCAGATAAAGCGAGGTAGGCGTGTCGGACGCGCCGAGGCGCAGGGTGCCGAAGTTGTTGGTGCCGATATAGCCCCATTCACGACGGAAGTACAGCTCGCCACGGCGGAAGCTCTGGCCCGAGATCGAGCCGTAGGTGCCGCCACCGGCACCTGACCCGCTTTCCGCCCGGATTTCCAACGACGCACCGTATTTCAGGCCGTTCGCGGCGACGCCGTCGAAGCCCGGATACAAACGGGCATAGCTGATGATGCCGTAGTTCGACAGCTTGTTGATGCCGGCATTGGTCGTGTTGGTCGTCACCGTCGTGGGCGAAACGCTCGCCGAGGAGGCGGGGGCCGCGTTGGCGACCTGGCGGGCGTTGCCGTAGTCAGCCACGGCGCCATAGAAGCGGTAGCGGCCGTTCAAGCGGACCGTGACCGTCCCCGGGGTCGGGAATGTCTGGCCGTCCGTGTTGTCCACGATCTGGGCATCGGCATAGCTTGCCATCCCCATCGAGGCGCCCAGTGCGGCCACAGTGGCCAGCAGGAGCTTGCGCATTTAACCCTCCTTGTATTGCCGGACATCCGGCACCGTTGCAGGCCCCGCCCCGTTCCCAGTCACGCCTCGCTCCATTTGGAAACGATGCGTGCCCAGAAGGGCGGGGGCAGCCAGACCTGGGCAGAGTATTGCTTCGCCGTTCACAATCTCGCAATCGTTCGCAGCACGGTGGCATGGCAATCGCGAAACACTGTGGCCACACTGCCACAAGGGCGTTGGGCAGCGTCGGTTTGAACGCAGGCAACGCACCCGCCAGCGCTTTGCCGGGTCGCATTATGGAGTTTTATTGCGATGCAAAATGACGCCTTCCTTCGCGAGCGGCTGGATCACGTTCGCGGGAAAATCGAGCGAGCTACTTGCGCAGCCGGCCGCCGCCCCGGAAGCGTCACGCTCGTGGCCGTGTCCAAGACGCATGGCGTGGAAGCCGTGCAGGACGCCCTCGCTGCCAACCAGTTCGTGTTTGGCGAGAACCGCGTGCAGGAAGCGGCGGGCAAGTTTCCCGGCCTGCGGCCGCTGCACGGCGGCTTGCGCCTGCACCTGATCGGGCCGCTGCAAACCAACAAGGTGCGGGATGCCCTGGCCGTTGCCGACGTCATCGAAACGCTGGACCGGCCCCGCCTGGCAGATGCCTTGGCCGCGGCGCAGACGCGTGGGGAAAGCCTGCCCCGCCTGCTTGTCCAGGTGAATGTCGGCCGCGAGCCGCAAAAGGCGGGCATCGCGCCGGAGGATGCCGACGGCTTCATCCGCGATTGCCAGGCGCGGTTCGGCGATCGTCTGGCCGGGCTCATGTGCATCCCGCCAGCCGAGGGCGATCCCAGCCGTCATTTCGCCTGGCTGGCCGACCGCGCGGCGCGGCACAGCCTTCCCGTCGTTTCCATGGGCATGTCCGGCGACTACGAGGCTGCCATCCGCGAAGGCGCCACCCATGTGCGCGTCGGCACCGCCATCTTCGGCGGCCGCCCGCAACCCGGCTGATCACGGCTGGCGGCGCCGACAGCCCGCCTGCTTGAAACATGCCGTAACGTCTGGCTTAGCTGCTGCAGAGCACCGGCCGCGGCGTTCTCGTGCCGTTCAGCACGTCGCTGCATCGCAAGGCCGATTGGAGTCGTTGAATGAGCATGGTTGCCAGCGCCCAGAGTGGCGTGCGTGCCCCCGTCCAAGCCAGCGCGTTGCTGGCGGTCCTGGGCATCGTCTACGGCGACATCGGCACCAGCCCGCTTTACGCGTTCAAGGCCAGCCTGGACCACTTCACCTCGCAGGGCGTGACCCAGATCGAGGTGCTGGGCATCCTGTCGTTGATCTTCTGGGCGTTGATCATCGTCGTGACGCTGAAATACGTGCTCCTCGTCATGCGCGCCGACAACAAGGGCGAGGGCGGCATCCTGGCGCTGATGGCGCTGGCGCAGCGGGCCGCGTCGGACGGTCGTGGCCGGGCCGCCTTGGCGGTCGTCGGCATCATCGGCGCCTGCCTGTTCTTCGGCGACGGCATCATCACCCCCGCGGTGTCCGTCCTGTCGGCGGTGGAAGGGTTGGAGGTGTCTGCGCCCCACTTGCAGCCCTATGTCGTGCCCATCTCCTGCGCCATCATCGTCGGCCTGTTCGCCATGCAATACCGCGGCACGGGCAAGGTGGGACGGGTGTTCGGCCCGGTCATGGCCGTCTGGTTCGCCGTGCTGGGGGTGATGGGCCTGCACGAGATCGTGGCCGAGCCGCACGTGCTGTATGCCTTGTCGCCGCACTACCTGGTGCTGTTCTGCTTCCGCCACGGCTGGCTCGCCTTCGTGGCACTCGGCTCCGTGGTGCTGGCCGTGACGGGGGCGGAGGCGCTGTATGCCGATATGGGGCATTTCGGCGCCGCGCCGATCCGCCGGGCCTGGATGGGCTTCGTCCTGCCCTGCCTGGTACTGAACTACTTCGGCCAGGGCGCGCTGATCCTCGACCACCCGAGTGCCATCGCCAACCCGTTCTTCCTGATGGCGCCGCCGGAGCTTCGGCTGCCATTGGTCGTGCTGGCCACCGCCGCCACGGTGATCGCCAGCCAGGCGCTGATCTCCGGCGCCTATTCCATCGCCCGGCAATGCATGCAGATGAACTTCCTGCCGCGCATGACGGTGACCCACACCAGCACCACGGCGGAAGGGCAGATCTACGTGCCGCAGGTGAACACCGCCTTGTTCATCGGCGTGATGCTGCTGGTGCTGGCGTTCCGCAGCAGCGATGCCTTGACCTCCGCCTACGGCATCGCGGTGACCGGCACGTTCCTGTGCACCTGCATCCTGGCGGCCTTCGCCTTCCGCCGCCGCTTCGGCTGGTCGCGGCCCGTCGCGGTGCTCGTGTTCGGCGGTTTCTTCGCGGTGGACGCGGTGTTCTTCGCCGCGAACCTGCTGAAGGTGCCGGAAGGCGGCTGGGTCCCGCTGGTGATCGGCGTATGCCTGATGGCGCTGATGACGTCGTGGAAGCGCGGGCGGGACCTGATGCTGGCGCGCTGGAAGCAGGATAGCCTGCCGCTCGCCTCCTTCCTGAAGCGCTTGCCGCAATCGCGCACCTTGCGCGTGCCCGGCTTGGCCGTGTTCCTGACCGGGACGCCGGACTACGTGCCGGCGGCGTTGCTGCACAACCTCAAGCACAACAAGGTGCTGCATGAGCGGGTGCTGTTCGTCACCGTCAGCAACCTGGACGTGCCGGAGGTCAAGCCGGAGGACCGGACCAAGGTGACGGAGCTGGCACCGGGCATCCACCGCGTGATCCTGAGCTACGGCTTCATGGAAAGCCCGAACATCCCCCGCGCGCTGGAGGAGATGGTCACCCAGGGCGTCGAGTACGATGCGATGCAGGCGAGCTACTTCCTCGGCCGCGAGGTCTTGGTGCGCGCCCAGGTGCCGAAGCTGCCGTTGTGGCGGCTTTGGCTGTTCCTGGTGATGATCCGCAACGCCGTCCCGGCTACCGTCTTCTTTCGCATCCCGAGCGACCGCGTGGTGGAACTCGGCGTCCGCGTCGCAATCTAGCGCGGCAACGCCGGGCCGGATGCCGGCGTTACGCCCGGTGGACCAAGGCGAGGAAGATCGATGGTGAACGTGACGATGGTGCTTGCGCAGGGTCCCGGTTTCGCCGAAGGTAATGTGTTGGACCGTATGCACCTCAGCGTGGCCCTGACCGCCCAGGGGCATCTGGACGCCGTGGCCTGGGAAACCGGGACCGAACCATGGGTCACCTCGCGGGAACGCCCGGGGCACCCGACGCGCACGGGGGAGTTGGTCAAGATCGAGGATGGCTGGGCGCTCCGCCACCTGGGCAGCGAGGATGACCCGCTTTACAGCTTCGCCGCCCAGATCGTCCGCCCGGGCGAAATCGTGCAGGTGTCCCGCTTGGATGGCGAGGAGATGCTGTACCGCATCGTCGCCGTCGAGGCGGATTAGCCACCGGCGGCGTAGGTGGGAGGCATTGGAACTCCCAGGGTCACGTGCCATTTCCGCGTGGACCATACCAGGACAGCAGCCGCCATGATGCTCCCCCGCCTTCGCACCCCACGTCGCGCGATCCATGTGGCGGGCGCCTTGTTCGGGCTGGCCCTGACGCTCGCCGGCCCCACCCCCGCCGCGGCCCAAACAGTGGTGGATGCCGCCCGGGCCGCTTTGCCGGACGCCACGCGCGCGTCGGGCGTGCTGCGGGTCGCGACCTCCCTGCAATGGCCGCCCTTTGCGTTCGCTTCGCCCGGGGCGGGGCCCGACGGCATCGACATCCGGCTGGTCAAGCTGCTGGCCGCCAAGCTGGGCCTGCGTGCGGAGTTCGACGACATCAAGTTCCCGTCCATCGTCCCGGGTGTCGCCGCCGGACGCTATGACATCGGCGTGGACGAGATCGGCCACACGGCCGAGCGTGCCAAGGTGGCCGGCTTCGTGGACTACTATGTTTCCGGCTATGGCCTGCTGGTGCGGCAGGGCAGCGCGGCCGGGCTGGACGCCAACCATCTATGCGGCCACACCTTGGCCGTGACCCAGGGCAGCGCCCAGGTCGCCATGGCCGCCCAGCTTTCCGCCGGCTGCGTTACGGCCGGGCAGCCGGCGATCACCACGCTGACCTTTCCGGACAGCGCCGACACCTACCTCGCGGTGGCCAACGGGCGCGGCGACGGTTTCCTGACCGACCGGGCGGTCGGGATCTACATCGCCAAGACCAACGCCAAGCTGGCCATGGCGGAGGGCACGCTGCCGGGCGTAAGGCTGCTGTCCGGCATCGTCGTGGCCAAGGACAATGCCGCCCTGGCCGACGCGCTGCGCCAGGCGCTCGCCAGCGCCGCCGCGGATGGCAGCTACCTCGCGCTGTTGAACGAGTTCGGCGTGCCGGACGGCGCGCTGAGCGTCGAACAAATCCGCTCCCCGCCGCCACCCTTATAGGCGCAGTTCACTGTCCGCCGTCGCCGCTCCGGCCATCCTGCCAGGCTCCCGGCCCGGCCGCTGGGTTGCCGGCGCGGTCGCGGCGGTTTGCAGCGCTTGGGTGATCTTCCAACTGCTGACCAATCCCGGCTTCCAATGGTCCATCGTCGGCCAGTACCTGTTCAACCCGGACGTGCTGCACGGCGTGGTGACCACGGTGGAGCTGACGGCCGTGGTCATGGTGGCCGGGATCGTGGTGGGGGCCGGGCTGGCACTGGCGCGGCTGGCGACGGACCCGGTGCTGCCGGCCTGCGCGCGCGCTTTCATCTGGTTCTTCCGCGGCGTGCCGGTGCTGGTGCAACTGGTGTTCTGGTACAACCTGGCCGCCCTGTTCCCCCTGCTGTCGCTTGGCATCCCGTTCGGCGGCCCGAAATTCGCGTCGGTGTCCTCCACCGCCGCCATCTCCTCCTTCACCGCTGCGCTGCTGGGGCTCGGCCTCAACGAGGCGGCCTACATGGCGGAGATCGTGCGGGCCGGGCTGCTTTCAGTCGACCCGGGGCAGATCGACGCCTCCCGCGCCCTGGGCCACCGGCCCGGGCAAACCTTTCGCGTGGTGCTGCTGCCGCAGGCAATGCGGGCCATCGTGCCGCCCACCGGCAACCAGGTGATCGGCATGCTGAAATACACTTCAATCGCCAGTGTGGTGGCGCTGCCGGAACTGATGCAGTCGGTCGAGAACATCTATTCGCGCACGTTCGAAACCGTGCCGCTGCTGATCGTCGCTGCCTTGTGGTACCTGTTCATGGTCGGGATCCTGTCGGTGGCGCAGATGTTCGTGGAACGCCGCTTCGCCCGCGGCGCCGAAACGCCGGGCCGGGCGCCCGCGTGACGCCGTCCTTCCTCCATGTCGCCGGGGTGTGGAAGGCGCGCGGCGGCGTTCCGGTGCTGAAGGGTGTCGACCTGCGGGTGAGCCGGGGCGAAGTGATGTGCCTGCTGGGCCCGTCGGGCGCCGGTAAGAGCACGCTTCTGCGCTGCATCGACGCGCTGGAGCCATGGGATCGCGGGTTGATCACCTTGGGCGGCGTGGCGATCGGCACGGAACGCCGCGGCGACGCCCATGTCCGGCTGCGCGAACCGGCGCTGGCCCGCCAGCGCGCCCGGGTCGGCATGGTGTTCCAGGGCTTCAACCTGTTTCCGCACATGACCGTGCTCCGCAACGTCGCGGACGCCCCGATCCGCGTGCGCGGGCAGGAGCACGGCGCCGCGACCGAGCGGGCGCGGGTACTGCTCGCCCGCATGGGCCTCGCGGGCAAAGAGGCGGCCTACCCACGGCAGCTTTCCGGCGGCCAGCAGCAGCGCGTGGCCATCGCCCGCGCCTTGGCCATGGAGCCGGAGCTGATGCTGTTTGACGAGCCGACCTCCGCCCTCGATCCGCACCTGGTGGGCGAGGTGCTGGCGGTGATCCGGGACCTGGCAACGGGCGGCATGACGGTGCTGGTGGTGACGCACCAGGTGGCGTTCGCACGCGAGGTCGCCGACAGGGTCGCCATCATGGTGGATGGGACCGTGGCCGAGTCCGGATCGCCGGACGCCGTGCTATCCCACCCGCAGGACGCGCGCGTGCAAGCGTTCCTGGCCCGCTCGCTGCCGGGCGTGCAGCGCGACGTGGTGCCGGCATGACCGAATGGCTCCTGGTGATCGATCTGCAGCCGGCGTTTTCCCACCCGGACAGCCCGTGGTTCACGCCCAGCCTGGCGGACGCGGCGCCCGCCGTGGCGGAGTTGGTGGCGTTGTTCGGCGAGCGCGCCCTGTTCACCCGCTTTGTCCCGCCAGCCCGGCCCGAGGGCAGTTGGGTGCCGTATTACCGGCGCTGGCCGTTCGCGCTCGACCCGGCCCGTGCCGGGCTGTGGGAACTGGACGCCGCCTGGACCGGCCGGCCCAGCGTGGCCAGCCACACCTTCGCCAAATGGCTGCCGGCGGTTCGGGAACGATTGGGCGCGGCGGCAACCGTGGTGCTGTGCGGCGTGTCCACGGATTGCTGCGTGCTGATGACTGCGCTGGCCGCCGTGGATGACGGCGCCAGCGTCCGCGTGGTGGCCGAGGCCTGCGCCGCCAAGACGCCGGCGTTGCATGCCCAGGCGCTGGACCTCATGGCGCTGCGGGCGCCGCAATTGCTGGTCACCACGATGGCCGAGGAACGGGCACGCCACGCATGAAGCAGATGCATCTCGGCCTGATCATGCTCGGTGCCGGCGGCCACGTGGCGGGCTGGCGCATGCCGGACGCGCAATCCGGCTCCGAGAACCTGCCTTTGCTTCAGGGTCTGGCCGCCACGGCGGAGCGGGCGAAGTTCGACTTCCTGTTCCTGGCCGACGCGCTCAACACCGGGCTCGACGCGCATCCCGGCATGATGCTGCGATTCGAGCCGCTCACCTTGCTGGCGGCGCTGGCGATGGGGACGCGCCGGATCGGGTTGGGCGCGACCGTGTCCACCACTTACTCCGAGCCGTACAACGTCGCCCGCGCCCTGGCGTCGGTCGACCATTTGAGCGGCGGGCGGGCGGCGTGGAACGTCGTCACCGGCTCCAGCCCGGAGGCGGCA
The DNA here is from genome assembly GCA_965199555.1 of Acetobacteraceae bacterium. Taxonomy (GTDB): domain Bacteria; phylum Pseudomonadota; class Alphaproteobacteria; order Acetobacterales; family Acetobacteraceae; genus LMUY01. Next base: position 143,958 of record CBDASJ010000012.1, read on the forward strand.
CCCAATTTCGGCCGCACGCCGCATCCGCCGCACGCGCTGCGCTATGCCATGGCGGCCGAGTACCTGGCGGTGGTCAAGGGCCTGTGGGACAGTTGGGATGACGGCGCGCGCCTGGCCGACAAGGCATCCGGACGCTTCGTCGACCCGGCCGGGATGCACGTGCTGGATCACCACGGCCAGTTCTACGACGTTCGCGGCCCGCTCAACATCACGCGGCCGCCGCAGGGCCACCCCGTGATCCTGCAAGCCGGCGCGTCCGAAGCGGGACGGGACTTCGCGGCCGCCACGGCGGAGGTGGTGTTCACCGTGCAGCAGGACATCGACGAGGCGGTGGCGTTTGCCCGCGACCTGCGCGCCCGCTGCGTGGCCCATGGCCGGCCGGCGGACGCCATCCGCATCCTGCCCGGTGTGTCGGCGGTGGTGGGCCGGACGGAAGCGGACGCCAAGGCCACCATCGCCGAACTGGCCGCCTTGGCCGATCCGGAAGCGGCGATGAGGGTGCTGTCGGATCGGCTGGGCCATGACTTGTCCGGCTATGACCTGGATGGGCCGGTGCCCGAGCTGCCGCCATCCGGCATGATGCAAGGCCACGCGGTGACGCTCGCCGCGTTGGCCCGGCGGCAGCGCATGACCCTGCGGGAGCTGCGCGACTTCGCCGCGGCCAGTTCCGGCCACCGGGTGGTGCACGGCACCGGGGAGATGATCGCAGACGACCTGGAAACCTGGTTCCGGGCCGGGGCTGCGGACGGGTTCGTCGTGTCGTGCCCGTATTATCCCGGCCCGCTGGAAGCGTTCGTCGACGCCGTGGTCCCGGTCCTGCAGGCGCGCGGGTTGTTCCGTTCGGAGTACGAGGGCACGACGCTGCGGGACCATTTGGGCCTCGCCCGGCCGCCGCGCGGCGGGTGAGGGTCGGCCCCTGCCCGGCACCGGATCACGGTGCCGGTTCAGCCGAGATCAGGACGGTGTTGCGACCAGGTCCACGCGGCGGTTCAGCGCCCGGCCCTGCGGGTTGTCCTGCCCGTTCGGCAGCGTATTCGGTGCGATCGGGCGGCTTTCCCCATTGCCCGCTTCACTGATGGCGGCCGGCGGGATGCCCTGCCCCACAAGCCATTGCGCCACCGCGTGCGCCCGCCGCACCGAAAGCTGGTTGTTGTAGGCCGCCGAGCCGATGCTGTCGGTGTTGCCTTCCACCCGGATCGCCGGATACGGAATCGCCTGGCGCACCGTCCCGAGGGTTTGTTGCAGCGCTGCATAGGCTTCCGGCCGCAGCGTCGCGCTATCAAAGGCAAAGAGCACGTCCGCTGGGAGTGAGTAACGTGCCGGCTCGGCATAAGCCGCCGGCTGGTAGGGGTAGCCGGTGCCGACGCACCCCGATACGGAGCCGGCCAGCAACCCCAGGACGGGAATCCACCGGAAGCCGCGAGTGGCGCGGGCGATGCGAGGCATGGGCATGATCCTCCATTGAATGGGACGCACGGCGCCGCTGTATCGTCCAGCCGGCGCCCAGCCTGCATTGTTCGTCACGGATGATCCAACCGCAAGCCGGCTCACCGCACCGCCTTGCCCGCCCGGCTTGCCCCAGAGTGGCTGTCGCCTTCTAGCCGTCAAGCCACTCCGCGAGGACGGCCGCGACCTGGTCGCTGTTGCGCTCCATCATCATCATGTGGCCGTTGCCTTTGATGCCCCGCGCCCCGAGGTCGAGGAACTGCACGTCCGCGCCATGGGCATGCAGCCAATCGGCGATGGGCCGGTCACTCGGCTCGTCGTGATCGAGGTCGTGCGTGGCGATCACCACCAGCACCGGCTTGCCGGCGTAGTGGGTGAAGTCCGTCACGCGGAGCTGCCTCGCATCGACGTTCATGCGTTCCAGGATCAAGCGGGGCGACACCGGCTGCAGTGAGGCACGGTAGGCTTCCCGCAGATCGGCGGGGAACTGCGTCCCATCACCGATCAGCTTCTTGTCGACGAAGAATGCGGGTGGGAAGAACGGCGCGTCCAACCTCAGCCGGACGGTGCCGGACGGTTGCTCCACATCGACGAAGTCCGGACCGCGGCCGTGGGTGGTGGCGGGTGCCTGGATGTTGCCCGGCGGTGCCGGCGCCACCGCGACAAGCTTCCGCACGCTGGTGCCGTGGCTTTCCAGCAGCTTCCAGCCAAACGTCCCGCTCATGGAATGCGAGAACAGGATCGCCGGCTCGCCGATCGCGCACAGCACGTCCGCCAGCCCCGAATGGACCAGCGCGCCATCCAGCCGGTCGAGCGGCACGCTGCCGCTGCGTCCGTGGCCGGGCCAATCCGGCACGAACACGCGGTGGCCGCGCGCTGCGAAATACGGCGCCCAGCCAGGCCGGCCGTCCACGGTGGCCTGGTAGCACGCGCCGGTATGGCCGCCCCCGTGCATCATCATGATCGGCGGCCGGCTGGCGCCGCCGACAGGTTCCAGCACGTCGTAGAAGACGGCCGGCGCATCGGCCCGGCCGCCACCCGCGGTGAACCGGCTGGATGTCACGAGGGCCTCACTGGGAAGGTGTCGATCGTACGCCGAGCCGCTCACTGTCCGATCAGGGCGAGGGTTTGAAGGAGAACAAGGCCGTTGCGACGGAGGCGGGTGCGCCAGGCTTGAACCAACTGGTGTCCTGGATGTGCGACGCCGTGACATACAGGGTGCCGTCCAGACCTTCCGACATGGTATCCGGCCAACGCAGCCGCTTGTCGGTCACGACCGGCTCACTCTTGCCATCATGAAACTGGTTCACCGAGTTCGTGCCCGGCGACGTGATGTAGAGCCGGTTCGCCTTGCTCATCCACAACCCGTCCGCCACCGTCGTGATGCCGACCTTCTGCACCGCGGCCGCGACGTCGGCCGCAGGTGTGCCAGCAGCCAGCTTGGCAGTGGGGATGGAATACAGGGTCCGCCCGGTCAGCGCCTGCCAATACAATGTCTGCCCGTCGTTGGACAAAGCGATGCCATCGGCGGCGAAGGCCGGTTGACGCCCGTCTGGCCGGGTAAGGGGCTTGCCGTCCACCTTGACGACGACGTCCTTCTCCATCTGCGTTCTGGCGTCGCCATCGAGCGCGCGAAAGGCGGAGCCGGCGTCCAGGTCCACGACGATGATCGCCCCTCGCGTGCCTGAATCCGTAATATACGCGGTCTTGCCGTCCGGGCTGAAGCGCACGTCGTTGAGATAGGTGCCCTGCAAGGCAACGTTGTCGGCAAAGTGGATCACCTTGGTGACGGCATTCGTTGCCAGGTCGATCCGCACGAGCTTGGGTGCGCCGGGCAGGATCTTCTCGTTGCCCGGTGCGCCGGGGTCTAGCACCCACAGCGCCCCGTGATTGTCGGCTACCACGGACTGCACGCAAACGAAGTGGTCATCGACCGACATCTCGTTGGCACGGGCATTGCGCCAAGCGTTCCACGCCTCGTTCGGATACGGCTTCAACTGACCGCCGGGCAGCACTTCCGCGACTGAGATCGGCGCATCATCGGTCCAACGCGGGAAGTTGACGAAGATGCGGCCGGTCGGCGAGACGCTGACACCCGTCACCTCGTGGGGAAAGCTGGCAACCTGGTGCAATTGGGGCGCGGTCGCGGCTTGGACCGGGCTGCCAAGCAGCAAAGCCAAGGCGGCTGCAGCCGCCACTAAATCTGTCCGCATCTAACTCAACCCCTACGCTGTCGTGTGTTCGCTGGTGGCGACCAGGGTGCGCTGCGCGGTTTGCCGCCGCCGGGCGCTTGCCCGGGCGAGGCTGGCCGCACACAGCACGTCAAGCGCCGTAACGCCCAGCACCATCGCCAAAGCAATTCGCGTCGTGCCTCGGCGCGGGTTGCTCGGCACCAGGGCCTGTGTCAGCAAACCGATATCGAGTATGTCCCCCGCCACACGGGCCGATGGGCCGATCGGGTGGTCGGGCTTGGCCAGCACGATCAGCCCCGCCGCGACTTCCCGCATGCCGAAGGCGCGCACGAGCCAGGCCCCGCCCGCGAGGCCAAGCCGACGCGACAGGAAGCCGGGCAGGCTGACCTCCATCGCGCCAAGCGCCAGGCTGAACCAGCCCAGCATCCGTGACAGCATGATCGGGCTCATCGGTCCATTCCTTTCTGCATCGGCTTCAGTCGGGGATCTGGGACAGCTCGGTCGGCTCGACCTGTTGTTCGTGGTTCTGGCCCTGGCGGTACGCGACCAAGGCCTGGTAGGTCGCCAAGCGCGCCCGCATCAGTGAGCCCAACGGGCGATGCGCGGCAAGCGAGTGTGCCGGCTGGAACGACAACGCATTGTCGAAGAACGCTTGCCGCGCCGGGCTGTAGGCGTCCTGTGCCGGGATATCGATCCGCGCCACTGCCACGTAGGGGCTCTGGTCCTCCGGCCAAACGACGGCGGCATCCTCGACCGGCATCGCCGTCAAGTCCGTGCAGAGCTGCACGCGAAACTCGAACGTCGCGCCATGCGACCGCAGATGATCCACGGCGGCGTGGCGGAACGCATCCGGATCGGCGCCAGTGTCCACCGTCTGGTCGATCAAGGCGACCAGATCAGGCGAGACCGGGAACACTCCCATCTTCGCCACGTAGTCGCCGTAACGCAGGGCCGCCTGGCTGAAATAGGCGTCGGCGAGCGGATTGCGCTTGGTGTGACCGAAGAAGCCGAACGTGGCGCTGTCACCTCCTACCGCGTTCAATGCGGCATTGGCTGCCCGCGCAGTGCTGGACACGGCCTGCTTGACGCCTTCCGGCATGCCGACGCCTTTCTCGATGCCCTTGATGGCGGTCAGGAACGTCTTCGCCGTGGACTGAGCGAAGGCCGGCCCTGTGGCGAACACGAAATCCTGCGAGGCTGCGGTGTGGCCGGGCAGCTTGGCGCCATCCACTCCCAGCACCTTCAAGCCGATGCCGCGATGCGTCGATACGCTGTCGGACAGCACCTCACCCGGACCCTGCGCGAACCGCATGAGCACTGGGTAGCTGCGTGGTTCCGCGAACAGGCCCTGCCGCAGTTGCGGCGGCAGGTTGACGAGCACTTCCACCGTGCCCTTGACCAGGCTCGTGCTCTTGGCGTGGGACGCTCGCACCGTGCGGCCATCACGATCGGCGACCTTGCGGCTTTCTGAAATCATGGTGGCGATGATGTCGTCCACCGTCGTGTTTTCATCGGCGGAAACATCTTCAACACTGTCCGTGTAACGGACGTAGTTCGAACTTGCCGACATACACGCTCCTTCGTTCAGGTGCCCCGGAGATGGGCACAACGCCTTTGACACTGAGGCCATGGGGTTAGCCTCAGTGTCGGCAGGGGTGGCTAGTTGAGGTTGAACACAACCTTGACGCAGCCGTCCTTCTTGTCGCGGAAGGTCTTGTACAAGTCAGGCCCGTCCGCTAGGTCTTTGCTGCGATGCGTGATCAGGAAGCTCGGGTCGATCTTGCCGTCCTGGATCAGCTTCGTGAGTGGTTCCAGGTAGCGCTTGACGTGGGTCTGGCCGCTTTTCATGGTCAACCCCTTCTGCACGATCGAGCCCATGTTCACCGGTACCGGGCCACCGTAGACGCCGGGCACGGACACGATGCCGCACGGGCGCACGGCGGTAATCATCTGCTCCAGCGCGTAGGGGCGCTGCGTGCTGGTCAGCTTCTCCTGCACGGCACTCAACGCGCCCATGAAACCGTGGCCGCCGGCGGTCGCTTCCATGCCGACGCAGTCGATCACGGCATCCGGCCCTTGGCCGTGCGTCATCTCGTCCAGACGCGCCAGCACGTCCTCCTGGCTCAAGGTGATGATGTCCGTGGCACCCGCCTGTTTTGCCAGTGCGATCCGCTCGGGCACGTCCTCGATCACGATCACCCGTTCCGCGCCCATCAGGATCGCGGACTTGATGGCGAACAGCCCGACCGGGCCGGCGCCCCAGATGGCGATGGTTTCGCCACCCTTGATCTCGCAATGCTCGGCAGCCTGCCAGCCCGTGGGCAGGATGTCGGTCAGGAACAGCAACTGGTCGTCCGTCAAGCCCTCGGGCGCGCGCATCGGCGCTACGTCGGCCATGGGAACGCGGACATATTCGGCCTGGCCGCCCCAGTAGCCGCCGGTCAGATGGGAATACCCGAACAGCCCGGCTGTGGTGTGGCCGAACACCTTGGCTGCCATTGCCGCGTTGCGGTTCGACCGCTCGCAGCACGACCAGTTTTCCATGCGGCACATCCGGCATTCGCCGCAGTTGATGTTGAAGGGGACAACGATCCTGTCACCCTTCTTCCACTTATGATCCGGTGAGCCGACCTCGACAACCTCCCCCATGAATTCGTGGCCGAGGACATCGCCGCTCTCCATGGTGGGCATCTGCCCGTCCATCAGATGCAGGTCGGAGCCGCAGATGGCGCAGCTCGTAACCTTGATGATGACGTCGCGTGCGTCTTCAATTTTTGGGTCCGGCACCGTGTCGCACCGGATGTCGCCTTTGCCGTGCCAGCAGAGCGCCCGCATTTCCTTGATCCCTTCCGAAAAAGTCGGCCGTGCTGTGACGTTGGCCCTGTGCACGCCGTTCCTAGCCAGCCAGTAAGGGCGAGGAACTCCAACCGGTTCCGGGCCGGCGTTGACGATCGCGTTAGCCTGCGCGGTGACAGGACTTCCCGCGCCAACCCCGCGATGCCATGCTACCGAGCGCGACGGCGCGCGCGCAGATGATCCGACGGGTGGCACCATGCCAGACATATCCGCAAACCGCCCGGTTGATGCCGGGTGCGGCCGATTGACCCCGGTGGCGCCTACCGGGCGCCTTCGCCTCGGGCTCGTCGAGGCGCCGGTGGCCGGCATGTTGTTCGTGCTGCGGCGGCCGGACGGGACGGCGGATGGCGTGACCGCCGAGTTGGGCGCCGACCTGGCGCGGACGGTGGGCGTCCCGGCCGATATCACCCTTTTTCCCAACACTGGGGCCGCGGTGGAAGCAATCCAGGCGGAAACGGTCGACGTCAGCTTCATGCCGGTGGATGAGTTCCGTCGCGGGCTCGTCGCGTTCGGCCCGGGCTACTACCAGATCGAAAGCACGTACCTGGTCAGTCGCGCGTCCGGCATCACCGACGTGGCGGAGGTTGACCGTGCCGGCCTGCGGGTCGTGGCCATTGCCGGCACCACCACGTTTCGCGCTTCCGCCCGCACGCTGAAGGCAATCCAGCCGGTGCCGGTGGCCACCGTTGCCGAAGCGCTGGAGCGGATGCGGTCCGGCCAGGCCGATGCGTTTGCCTTGTCGGCCGACACGTTGCAGTCGATGCTGCCGCAAGTGCCGGGCTCGCGCATCGCGACCGGGTTCTTCCAGCAGACCCTCGTCGCCGTCGCGGTGCCGAAAGGCCGGCCCGAGGCGCTTGCCTACGTAACCAACTGGATGGAGGCGGCGAAGCGGAACGGCCTGGTGCGCCAGGCCCTGGACAAACATGGCGTGGCGCCCGAGGGCATCGCTCCCTAGACTCTGGGTGCACGACGGCCGGGCAATGCGACAAGCTCATCGCGGAAGCGTGCAGTCGTCCGTGCGCACCAGACGTCATTTCCGAGACTTATAACTTGATCGTCATCCGGCGGCCGAGGATATGTCTATGTGCGTCTTGCTAGTGGATGATGAGCCTTTGATCCTGATGGTGCTCGAAGACACGCTGCGCGACGCCGGGTTCGACGTGTTGGCGAAGGTGGATGCCGCCGGGGCGATCAAAGAGCTTGCCGAGCGCCCGGGGCATTTTACCGCGCTGGTCACGGACGTGCATATGCCCGGCGAGCTCAACGGCATCGACCTAGTGGCGCATGTGCGGGAAAGATACGCCGATCTGCCCGTGGTGATATCGACCGCCCGGCCGGACGTGCTGACACCGGGCTGGATCGAGAGCCACCGGGTGACCGTGCTCGGCAAGCCTTACCGGCCGGAAACGCTCGTCAGGATGGTCGAGCGCCTGGTGAAGTAGCCCACGCTGGCGTCACGTCCGAAGCCGGGCACTCGCCAAATCGTGTAGTCGTTCGGCTGTCGGCACAAAGCCAGGCGATCGAACGGGCTACGTGGCGACCTTCGCCTGGCGTCTTCGCGGTGGTGCAACTTCGCGTCATGCGGCACTCAACCGGCGCCGTGGCGGTGGCTTTCGACCGTCATGCCATACACTTCTTCGCCCGCGCGGCCAGCCTGATGTCGCAACGTCCCATCTGGCGCGGCCATTTGCGCTTGGCCCTCGTGTCCTGTCCGGTCGCGTTGTTCAACGCCCGCCATTCAAGGGAAGCGCTGACCTTCCACATGATCAACCCGGACACCGGCAACCGGGTCCGCATGATCACCCAGGATGCCGATACGGGTGCCGAGTTGCGGCGTGGCGACCTGGTGAAGGGCTACGAGTTCGAGAAGCACCGCTACCTGCTCATGGACGAGGCGGATTTCGATGCAGCACGCACCGAAACCTCGACGGTGATGCGGGTCGACAAGTTCGTCGCCAGCGGCAGCATCGATCCGGTGTATTTCGATGCCAGCTACTACATGGCGCCCGATGGCAGTGGCGCCGACGACGTGTATCGCGTGCTGCACAGCGCCATCGCGGATACGGGGCAGGTTGCCCTGTCCCGCGTGACGATCGCGCGCCGCGAACGCGCGGTATTGATTGCGGCCGTGCCGGGTGGCCTGGCCGTGCATACCTTGTTGGAGGAGCGGGACCTGAACTCCGCGTCCGAGGTGTTCGGCCAGGCCTTGCAGGGGCCGACCGACCCCGAGATGGTGCAATTGGCAAAGCAGCTTATCACGCGCCAGCTTGGCCGTTACGACCCGGCCGATGTGGAAGACCGCTACGAGACGCGGCTGCGCGCCGTGATCGACGCCAAGTTGCAAGGCCAAGGTGTAACGGAGGAGGCGGCGCCGGCAATCCGCCAAAGCAACGTGGTTGACCTGATGGCGGCGCTACGTAAGAGCCTTGGCCAGTCTGCCGAGGCTTCTTCGCAACCTGCCGCAGCCAGCCGCAAGGCCGGTCCGGTAACCAGCGCGAAAACCAAGACCGCGCGCACTGCCGAAGCGCAGCAGCAGGCTTTAAAGCTGCCGATCAAAGGCGGCAAGAAAAGCGTGAAGGAAGCAGCGGCGGCCGTGCCATCTTCTGTCGTGCGAACCCGGCGCAAGGCCGGGTAATCGTTTGAAGCTTCCCGCTTAGACCCCTAGGCTCATCGCCTTGATGGGCGGCTCCACATCCGGTGGGAGCGGGCAGGTGTAAGGCGTGGCGCGTGTCCGCTCGGCCAGGTCGGCCTTGGCAGCTGCGATCAGCGCCGGGTTCTGCAAGGCGTCCACCGCGGTGCCCGCCATCACCTTGGCAACGTGCACCAGGCCCTTATGCGCTGCCGGGCTCTTGCCTTGTGCGGTCAGTTGCCAGGCGTGGAACGGAGTGCCGACGGCGCAAGTGGCGCCACGGGCCTGCACCGTCGGCACCACCCAACTGACATCGCCCACGTCCGTGCTGCCGTTGCCGCCACGCCCCTTGCCGGCAAGCGGGACGATGAAGTCGCACAGGGGCATGTCCAGCCGCGGGGTGACGCCGTGCCGGTCAAAGGCGGAGGCGATCTCGGCGGGGCTCAGCGTGGCGCGGATTTGCTCGGCATAGGCGCGGTCCGCCTCGTCCCACACCGGCGGACCCAAGCGCTGGAAGTTGTCGTCCATCAGCTTTTCCAGCGGATCGTTGCCCATCAGGTTGCTGACCGCGCTGACCACCTGCGTGGTCACGGCCGTTTCCGTCATCAGCGCCGCGCCGTCGGCGATTTTGCGGACGCGTTGCACCAGGGGCGTGAGGTCGGCCAGGTCGGCGGCGCGGATCAGGTAGCGCACCTTGGCCCGGGCCTGCACGACGTTGGGCGCGATGCCGCCCGCGTCCAGGTAGGCGGAGTGCACCCGCGCCGTGCTGGGCATGTGCTCGCGAAGGTAGTTCACGCCGACGCTCATCAGCTCCACCGCGTCCAGTGCGCTACGCCCGAGATGCGGCGCCGCGGCGGCGTGGCTGGCGCGGCCGATGAAGGTGAAGTCGATGCGGGTGTTGGCCAGGCTGACCGGCTTGTTGACGCCCGACAGGCTGGCCGGGTGCCAGGAAATGGCGATGTCGACGTCCTTGAAGGCGCCGGCCCGCACCATGAACCCTTTGGCGGCGCCGCCTTCCTCCGCCGGGCAGCCGTAATAGCGCACGCGGCCCTTCACGCCCTGTGCCGCCAGCCAGTCCTTGACGGAGGACGCGGCGAGCATGGCGGCCGCGCCCAGCAGGTTGTGGCCGCAGCCATGGCCGACGCCGCCATCCCCTTCGACGGGCTTGGGCTCGGCAATGCCCGCCTGCTGGCTCAGCCCGGGCAGCGCGTCGTACTCGCCGAGGATGGCGATCACCGGGCCGTCCTCGCCGGCTTCGGCCATCACCGCCGTGGGGATGCCGGCGACGTCGCGGGTGATGCGAAAGCCCTCGGTTTGCAGCATCGCCAGGTGCTCGGCCACGCTGCGGTGCTCGCCATAGGCCAGCTCCGGCATGCCCCAAACCCGGTCGGACAAGGCGATGTAGTCGTCGCGCTTCTCGTCGACGATCTGCCAGATCTGTTCGCTGTTCTGCATGACGTGCCTCCGCTCTGCCTCGATCCGGTTAGCATCGGCGGCTGGTGACGGCTAGCATTCGCGCCCCGGCGCAGGAGCCGCCTTAGTCCGCGTCAGGCTGCCGGTCGGGCGTGGCGTCTGCGAAGGCGGGCAGCGCCGTGCACGCCGCTTCCCGCTGCAACAGGCGCGGAAAGCGGGCAACGTCCACGCCGAAGCGCCGGGCATTGCCCATCTGCGGCACCAGGCATACATCCGCCAGGCTGGGCGCGTTGCCGAAGCAGAACGGGCCCGGCGCGTCCGCCAGCAACGCTTCGCACGCGGCCAGGCCGGTGTCGTTCACGCGCGCCGCCCACCCCGTCACGGCATCCTCCGCCACGCCCAGCCCGCGCAGTTGGTTCAGCACCCCCAGGTTCTGCAACGGGTGCGTGTCGGCCGCGAGCACCAGGGCAAAGGCGCGGATGCGGGCGCGCATGGCGGCGTCGCCGTGCAGCAGCGGCGGCTGCGGATGGGTTTCCTCCAGCCATTCCAGGATCGCCAGCGATTGCGTCAGCGTGCCGCCGCCTTCGCCGAGTTCCAGGGCCGGTACCAGGCCCTGCGGGTTAAGTTGCAGGTAGCCCGGCGCACGCTGCTCGCCACGGCGCAGGTGATGGTAGACCTCTTGCGCCGCGACGCCCTTCAGGTTGAAGGCGATGCGCACGCGCCAACTGGCCGCGCTGCGGAAGTAGCCGTGCAGGATCATCCCCGTCGTTCCCCGTTGTTTATCTCGTGCGGCTTGTCTGGCACCCGGCTTCGTTTGACGCCAGGATGAATGGGGGTGATACGGTCAATTCGACAGGACGGAGGCTTCCGTGGACAAGAACATCGCCGACACGCCCGGGCCGCGCGCTGCGTCCACATCCGCCCATCCGCGTCGCCGCGTCGCATTGGGCCTGGCGGCAGGCTTGGCCGCATGGCTGCTGGCGCCGACGGCGCGTGCGGAAGACACGCTGAAGCTGGCGATCGGCCAGCGCGGCAACTGGGAAAACGCCGTGTCCGAACTCGGCCAGGATGCCGGCTTCTTCAAGAAGCACGGGCTGGTGCTGACGTTGCTGTACACCGAAGGTGGTGGGCAAACGCAGCAGGCGGTGATCTCCGGCAGCGTGGACATCGGCATCGGCGTCGGCACGTATGGCGTGCTCGGCGCGTTCGGCAAAGGCGCTCCGGTGCGTATCATCGGCAACTCGATGGATGGCGCGCACGACCTGTACTGGTACGTCCGTGCGGATTCACCGGTCCATTCCCCGGCGGATGCGGCCGGCAGGACCATCGCCTACTCGACGACCGGGTCATCGACCGACCTCGTGGTGCGCGGCCTGATGCGGACGTTCAAGGTCACCATGACGCCGGTCGCCACCGGCAGCCCGCCTGCCACCTTCACGCAGGTCATGTCCGGCCAGGTCGATATTGGCTGGGCGTCCCCGCCCTTTGGGGTTGAGGCGGCGCAGGCGGGTCGGACCCGCATCGTCGCACGCGGCAGCGACGTGCCGGAGTTCGCCAACCAGTCGGTTCGCGTGATGATCGCCAACGCCGGGTCGCTGGCGCACAAGGCGGACGAGATCGCTCGCTACATGCAGGCGTATCGTGAGACGGTGGAGTGGATGTATTCCAACCCTGCCGCGTTGGACGCCTATGCTAAGTGGGCGGGGACCACGCCGGCACTGGCAAAGCAGGTGCGCGACGAGTTTTACCCGAAGCAGAACCTGGATCCCGGCCGCATCCTGGGGCTGGACGTCCTGTCCAACGACGCGGTGGGGCTTAAATTCCTGTCCGCACCGCTGCGGCCCGATCAACTCACCGCCCTGGTGCAGCAGCCCCCCGCGCCGCATTAGCGGAGCAGTTGCACCGTCGCCGGGTCTGGCTGGCCGCCGAAGTAGCGGTCGAGCGCCGCCTGGAAGACCGGGTTGCCCGCTTGGACCAGCGCGAACAGCGTCACGGACGAGCGGAACTTGAGGTCGTCCGGGCTGCCGAACACTTGGTTGGCGGAGCGGCTGGTCACCGCGTTGGCCAACTCGGTGCATGCCACCAGCCGCGGGCCCAGCACGGGATGCGCCAGATAGGCGACGGCCTCCTCGCGCGAGGCGATGGCGTAATGCCGCGCCGTCGCGCTATGCCCCAGCCCGGCGATCTGCGGGAACACGAACCACATCCAATGCGTCTGCTTGCGCCCGGCCCGCAGCTCGGCCTGCACGTCGGCCATCACGTGCTCCTGCGCCTGGACGAAGCGGTCGAGGTTGAACATGTTGGTCATGGTGGTTCCCCCTGCGAGGCCCCTTCAACGCCCGAAACGCTGGCTGGATCGGCGCCGCCCGGGTATAGCCGGCCGGCGACCATGAGAACCCCGCCGCCGTGAGCCAGAACGACGAACTCGCCCGGGTCAAGCTGCGGATCAAGGCGCTGGCCGACCGCACCGTGGCCCGCGGCTGCACCGAGGCGGAGGCCATGGCCGCGGCCGAAATGGTCGGGCGGCTGCTGGAGCGCTACGCCCTCACCATGGAGGAGGTGGACGTCCGGCAGGAGCCGTGCGTGCAAGTGGAGGTGGCGATCGGCGGCCGGCGGCGGCGCCCGATCGACGCCTGCGTTCCCGCCTTGGCACGGTTCTGCGACTGCAAGGTGTGGCTGGCCCGCGGCGAGGCGGAAACCCATTACGTGTTCTTCGGCTTCGAAACCGACACGGCGCTGGCGGCCTACCTGTTCGCCGTGATCGGGCGCGCGATCGGCACCGAGCTATCCGGTTTCAGGGCCGGCCACGGCGGCCTGGCCGGCACCGCGTTGCGCCGGGCGTCCACCAGTTTCCAGGGCGGCATGGCCATGCGGGTCGCCGCCAGGCTGGAGGTGCTGCATGCGGCCCGTGAAGCCAGCGTCGCGGCGCAGCGGCCGGCGGGAACGGCGCTGATGCTGGTGCGGCACCGCGTGGTCGAGGACGCCTTCCAGGCCCGCAAGGTGCGGCTGCGCTCGCTGCCGGGGCTGAGGCTGCGGCGCAATTCCGCCTTCCGCGCCGGCGAAGCGGCGGGTGAGCGGGTGAACCTGCGCCGCCCCGTGGGGGATGGCGGAGGCTTGCGGCTGCGGTGACGGCGGGGCGGGACGGGCAGCGCGCCCGCGTTTACGCCTGGGAGGACCGCGTCGTCGCGCCCTGCCACCCGGGCACGGTGCCATTCGCCGCGGCGCAGGGCACCGTCGACGCGATCTGGTCGGAGATGGGGCTGCTTTACCCGCCGCGGGTGCAAGCGCTGCCGGCGCAGGCGCGGACGCGCGTGGCCGACGCCAACCGCCTGCGAATACGGCTGCCACCGCAAACCCCCTGCTGGTGCCTGCTGCACGAACTCGCCCACGCCATGACCAGCACGCAGGACGGGTTGTCGGATGGGCACGGGCCGATCTTCGTGGGCGTCTACGTGGGGCTGCTGGTCCGCTACCTGCGGATGGACGCGGCGGCGCTGCACGACAGCCTGTGCGCCGCCGGCATCCGGCTGCAACCCGGCGCTACCCCCGTGTTCTGCGACCCGGTCGGCCCTATGCCGGCTGCGGCTTGCCCAGCATCAGGGCCGACCGGCGGCAGCTCGCGACCACCTCGTCGCGCTGGTTGAGCGTTTCGTGGCGGAACTCGACGATGCCCTGGCCCGGCCGCGACCGGCTCGGGCGCTTGGCCAGCACGGTGGTGCGGACGTGCACCGTGTCGCCGTGGAACACCGGCTTGGGGAAGCGGACCTCCTCCATGCCGAGATTGGCCACCGTCGTGCCGTAGGTGGTGTCGTTGACGCTCATGCCGACCATCAGCCCCAGGGTGAACAGGCTGTTGACGATGGGCTGGCCGAACTCGGTGGTGGCGGCGTAGGCGGCGTCCAGATGCAGCTTGGCCGGGTTCATGGTCATGGTGGAGAACAGCACGTTGTCCGCTTCGGTGACGGTGCGCGTCCACGGGTGCTCGAACACCTGCCCTTCGCTGAACTCCTCGAAATACAAACCCGGCATTCCGCCCCTCCCATTGTGGCCCGGCGCCTTGCCCTTGTAGCGGCAGGCTGTCGCGCGTGGTAGCTGGCCGCGATGCCCGAGCCGCCACGCCAGTCGCCTTGGCTTTCCGTGCTGCTGCTGGCTGCGCTGGTCCTGGCCGGGTTGCTGGCGGTTTGGCTGTTCCCCCTGGTGCAGCACTGGGTCGCACGCCAGGACTGCGTGGCCGTGGGCCGTACCGACTGCCTTTGACGGCGCCGCTTGTTGCTGCACCGGGCGTCGGCTAGCCTGGCTGCAACAACGTTATAACGCAGGGACGTCGCCAATGCCCATTTCCCGTCGCGCAGCCCTCGGCATGCTCGCCGCACCCGCGCTCCTCCGCAGCGTGGGGGCCCGGGCGGCGGATGCCCGGGTCATCAAGATCAGCCACCAATTCCCCGGCGGCACGATCGACCAGGGGGATTTCCGCGACCGCATGGTGCGCCGCTTCGCCGCCGCCGTGCAGGAAAAGACCGGCGGCTCCTTGTCATTCGAGATCTATCCCGGCTCCTCCCTGATGAAGACGGTCGCCCAGTTCTCCGCTCTGCGCCGCGGTGCGCTGGACATGACGCTGTACCCGCTGGCCTATGCCGGCGGCGAAGTGCCAGAGGTCAATATCGGGCTAATGCCCTGCCTGGTCACGAGCTACGCCCAGGGCCTCGCCTGGAAAAAGGCGCCGATCGGGCAGGAGCTGGAAGCGCTGCTGGACAAGCGCGGCGTCAAGATCATCACCTGGGTGTGGCAGGGCGGCGGCGTGGCGTCGCGCGCCGGCGCGGTGGTCAAGCCGGACGACACCAAGGGGCTCAAGATCCGCGGCGGCTCGCGCGAGATGGACCTGATGCTGAAGGCGTCGGGCGGCATCATCAGCTCCGTCACGTCGGACGAAACCTATGCCGCTATGCAGACCGGCTCGCTGGACGCGGCGGTCACCTCCTCGACCAGCCTGATCAGCTTCCGCTTGCAGGAGATCGCGAAGAACGTCACCTCCGCCCGCGGCGGGTCGTTCTGGTTCATGTTCGAGCCGCTGCTGATGTCCAAGCAGGTGTTCGACAGCCTGACGCCGGAGCAGCAGGCGGCGATCACCGAAGTCGGGCTGGCGCAGGAGCCGTTCGCGCTGGACGCCGCGAAGGCGGACGATCAGGCGCTGGCGGAGATCTACGGCAAGGCCGGCGTGAAGGTGGTCGACATGACGGCCGACGACATCGCCAAGTGGAAGGCGGTGGCGCAGGACACGGCGTGGAAGGACTTCGCCGCGCGCAATGCCTCCTGCGCGAACCTGTTGAAGCTGGCTGAGGCGGTGGCTTGACGGCAGCCGCCCCTGCCGCGATCGCCGACGTCCCGCGCGCCGGGCTGCTCGGCCTGGTGCAATCGCTGGTCACCGGGCTGAACGGCCTGCTGGCGGTGCTGTCCGCCCTTGCCATCGCCGTGGCCGGCGGGGTGCTGACCTGGGAGGTGATCGGGCGCTATTTTCTCAGCATCCCCAGCGACTGGCAGGACGAGCTGTCCACCTTCCTGTTGATCGGCGCCACCTTCGGCTCGGCGGCCTGGACGCAGGCGCGGCGGGGACATGTCGGCATCGACGCCCTGGCCCACGTGTTGCCGCCGGCGCTGGACCGGGCGCGGCGGCTGCTGGCGGATGTCTGCTCCCTCCTGTTCGTCGGCTTCTTCGCCTGGAAAAGTTGGCAGTTGCTGGCCGAAGCCTGGGAGGAAGGGCAGACCACGCCGTCCGCCTGGGGGCCGCCGCTGTGGATTCCGTATGGCTGCATGACGGCGGGGATGGCGCTGTTGTCGGTGCAGTTGCTGTTGCAGGTGCTGGGCAGCCGCCACGCGGAAGCCGCGCCTGCGCACCTGGCCTAGCGGGATGCGGAATTACTTGGGTCGCTTCCTTTGCAGGGCTCTGCCCTGCACCCGAAAGGGGATGGTCATCCCCTTTACCCCTCCCATGCAGGTGTCCAGAGGACGACTGTCCTCTGGTGGGGCTCGGGGCAAAGCCCCGTTGCCGGCGGCGGGCTAGATGGGCACCGGCGCCCTAGGCCTGCTATACGGCGGCGCCACGCTGGTGGCGTTGTTTTCCGGCATCCCCATCGCCTTCGCCCTGGGCGGCGTGGCGACCATCTTCATGATGGTGTTCATGCCGGCTGCGTCGCTGGATACGGTCGCGCAGAACGTCTACGAGGAACTCGCCTCGATCACCCTGCTGACCATCCCGCTGTTCATCCTGAAGGGCGCGGCGATCGGCAAGTCGCGCGCCGGCAAGGATTTGTACGACGCGCTGCACACCTGGCTGCACCGGGTGCCCGGCGGGCTGGGCGTGGCGGTGGTGCTGGCGTGCGGCCTGTTCGCGGCCATGGCGGGCTCCAGCCCGGCCACGTGCTCCGCCATCGGCTCGTCCGGCATTCCGGAGATGCGGCGCCGCGGCTACTCACCGGGCTTCGCCGCCGGGCTGGTGGCGGCGGGCGGCACCTTGGGCATCCTGCTGCCGCCCTCCATCGTGCTGATCCTGTATGCCGTGGCGTCGGAGCAGTCGCTAGGCCGGCTGTTCCTGGCCGGGCTCGGGCCGGGCGTGCTGCTGGTGGTGTTGTTCGCCGGCTGGGCCGTGGTGAACTGGCGGCTGGAATACGCGCAGGCGGCGCGGGTGGCGGAGGCGGGCGGCGCGCGCAGCGAAATCCTGCGCGCCGACAGCTATTCCATGCGGGACCGGTTTCGGGCGCTGCCCCGCGTCCTGCCGTTCCTGCTGCTGCTGGGTGGCGTGATGGTTGCCTTGTATGGCGGCATCGCCACCCCGTCGGAAACGGCCGGGCTGGGCGCCGTGCTCGCCCTGCTGCTGATCGCGCTGATCTACGGTGCCTGGCGCCTCCGCGACCTGGCGCCGATCTTCGCCGGCACGCTGGGTGAAAGCGGCATGCTGCTGATGATCATCGGCATGAGCCTGCTGTACAGCTACGTGATGAGCTACCTGCACATCAGCCAGGGCGCGGCGGGCTGGATCGTCGGGCTGCATCTGTCGCGCTGGTTGCTGCTGGCGGCGATCCTGGTCATGGTGGTGATGCTGGGGTTCTTCCTGCCGCCCGTGTCCATCATCCTGATGACGGCGCCCATCATCCTGCCGCCGCTGCGGGCCGCCGGGTTCGACCTGGTGTGGTTCGGCGTGGTGATGGCCGTGGTGATGGAGATGGGGCTGATCCACCCGCCAGTGGGGCTCAACATTTTCGTCATCAACCGGATCGCGCCGGATATCGGGCTGGGGCCGATCATCCGCGGCACGCTGCCCTTTGTCCTGCTGATGGCGGTGGGCGTGGTGATCCTGTCCTTCCTGCCCGGCATCGCCATGTGGCTGCCGGACCTCGTTTACGGCCATTGAAGGGGCGCGGACCATGGCGAAGGGCTACTGGCTGGCGATGGTGGATGTGCAGGACCCGGAGGCCTACAAGGCCTATGTGCAGGCAAACGCCGTCGCGTTCCGCAAGTATGGCGCCCGGTTCCTGGTGCGCGGCGGCCAGTCCGAGACCGTGGAAGGGCACATGCGCGCCCGCCGGGTGGTCATCGAGTTCGCCGATTATGCCACGGCGCTGGCCTGCTACCGCTCGCCGGAATACGCCGCCGCCATCCTGCTGCGCCGAGACGTGTCGACGGGGGACGTCACGGTGATCGAAGGCTATGACGGCCCGCAGCCCACGGATGCGTGAGCCTCTTGCAAACTGTGGCGCGCGCCGGTTGCTGCGGGCGGGCACACTGGCCTGGCTCCTGCTCCCAGCCGGCCCGGCCCTGGCGCAAACCCCAACGCGGCTCCACGGTACCGTGGTCGGCTTTTCCGGCACGGCGCTCACGGTGCGCACGGACGACGAGACGGTGACGGCCACCATCCCGCCGGGCCTGCCGGTTGGTGCCGTCACGGAGCGCCGGCTGGCCGACATCAAGCCGGGCGAGTTCGTCGGCTCGGCGGCCGTGCGGGGGCGGGACGGCAAGCTGCACGCGCAAGAGGTGCATATCTTCCCGGAAGCCCTGCGCGGCACCGGCGAGGGCAACCGCCCGATGGACCAGCCCGAGCAAAGCATGACCAACGCCACGGTCGACGGCATTGCGGATGCGCCCGACGGCCGCACCCTGCACCTGCGCTACCCTGGCGGGGAGCAGACGGTCGAGGTCGGGCCGGACGTGCGCGTGGTCGGCCTGGTGCCTGGTGACCGCAACCTGCTGGTGCCGGGCGCCGCGGTGACGGTGCGGGCCGTGCCCGGCCCGGGCGGCTCGTTGACCGCCGTGTCCGTGCAGGCGGAGAAGGACGGCGTGAAGCCGCTGCCCTGAGCCATGGCGCCTCCGCCGTGACGCGACGCGTGGCCTGCATCGGCGAATGCATGGTGGAACTGCGCGAGCAGGCGGACGGGCTGCTGCGCCGCAGCCATGGCGGCGACACGCTGAACACCGCGGTGTACCTGGCCCGGCTCGGCGTCGCGGTGGATTACGTGACCGCGCTGGGCGACGACCCCTGGAGCGACGAGATGCTGGCCTGCTGGCAGGCGGAAGGCGTTGGCACCGGCCTGGTGCACCGCCTGCCGGGGCGGCTGCCCGGCTTGTACATCATCCAAACCGACCCGAATGGCGAACGGCGCTTCCTGTATTGGCGGGACAGCGCGGCGGCCCGCCACCTGTTCGACCACCTTGACCCGGCCCGGCTTGCCGTCTTCGACGCGATCTACCTATCCGGCATCACGCTGTCGATCTACGGCGATGGCGCGCGGGCCACGCTGTTCCGGGTGCTTGCCGAGGCGCGGGCACGCGGCGCGTCCGTGGTGTTCGACACGAATTTCCGTCCGCGCGGCTGGCCGGACCTCGCCGTGGCCCGCGCGCTGTACGCCCGGATGTACGCGCTGGCGGACATCGTCATGGCGTCCGTGGAGGACCTCGCCTTGCTGGACCCGGACGGGGGCGAGGCGGCGTTGCTGCGCCATGCCCCGGCGACGGAGATCGTGCTCAAGCTGGCGTCGCCCGCTTGCCGCGTGCTGCATGGCGGCTTCGAGCAGGTGATCCAGGCCGGGCCGGTGGACCGCGTGGTGGACACCACGGCCGCCGGGGACAGCTTCGCCGCCGCCTACCTGGCCGGGCGGCTGCGCGGCGACCCGCCGGACCGCGCCGCCCGCGCCGGGCACGCGCTGGCCGGCCGGGTGGTCGGATATCCCGGCGCCATCATCCCCGCCGCCGCCATGGCGCCTGCCAAGGAGTCGTAACGATGCTTGCCGCATCCCGTGCCGAACGGCTCGCGGCCCTGCTGGATTTGGGCCGCGTCATCCCCGTCATCACTCTGCACCGCCTGGAGGATGCCGTGCCCTTGGCCCGGGCGCTGGTGGCGGGCGGGGTGCGGCTGCTGGAAATCACGCTGCGCACGCCGCATGGCCTGGCAGGCGCCGAGGCGATCATGCGCGACGTGCCGGAGGCCGCCGTGGGCATCGGCACGGTGCTGACCCCAGCCGATCTGGGCCGCGCCGTGGACATCGGCGCGCGGTTCGCCCTCAGCCCTGGGGCGACGCCGGACCTGCTTGATGCCGCCGCGGCGGCCGACATCCCGTTCATGCCCGGCATCGCCACCGCGTCCGAACTGATGGCGGCGATGGCGCGCGGGTTCGACACGGTTAAGTTCTTTCCGGCCAGCACCGCCGGCGGCATCGCCGGGCTGCGCGCGCTGGCCGGCCCGTTCCCGCAGGCCCGCTTCTGCCCGACCGGCGGCATCACGGAAGAGAACGCCGCTGAGTGGCTGGCGCAGCCCAACGTGGTCGCGGTGGGCGGGTCGTGGCTGACTCCCGCCGGGGACGTTGCGGCCGAGGATTGGGACGCGCTTCGCAGGCGCGCCGCCCGCCGAGCCAGGTGATAGCCACCATGATCGGTCGGCGAGGGAGAAGTCGCGTCGTACCCGATCCTCTGCTTGAAATTAATGCAATGATGTAAACCGCCAACTCGCACGATAATAAGTTAGCAAACTTTCTCTGCTATTCCGGTCCGATACTCACATCGCGCTCAGCGTCCGCCGGAGGCAACATGCTTGGTGGCTTTCTCCCCAGCCGCAGACGACATGCGGCACGGATGATCGAGCTCGAGGCCAAATGCGATGCCATCAGCCGTTCCCTGGCCGTGATCGAGTTCGGCACGGACGGGACGATCATCTGGGCCAACGACAACTTCCTGAAGGTTATGGGCTACACGCTTGGGGAAATCGTCGGCCGGCACCATCGCATCTTCGTCGATCCGGCCGACCAGGACGCCGCCTATGCGGAGTTCTGGCGCGGGTTGGCCGCGGGGCGCTTCTCCGTCGCGGAGTATCGCCGCGTCGCCAAGGATGGCCGCTCCATTTGGATCCAGGGATCCTACAACCCGATCCTCGACGGCGCCGGCAAGCCGTACAAGGTCATCAAATACGCCACGGACATCACTGCGGCGAAGCTGAAGGCGGCCGATGACGAGGGCCAAATCCACGCGATCGGCCGCTCGCAGGCGGTGATCGAATTCGATTTGGAAGGAACGATCCTGTCGGCCAACGCGAACTTCCTGAACCTGATGGGCTACGAGCTTGCCGAGGTGGTGGGCAAGCACCACGCCCTGTTCGTCGACGGCGCGACGCGGGACAGCGAGGAGTACCGCACGTTCTGGCAGCGCCTGGAGAAGGGTGAATATTTCTCCGCCGAGTTCAAGCGCGTGACCAAGTCCGGCCGCGAAGTGTGGCTGCAGGCGTCCTACAACCCGATCCTGCATCCCAACGGAACGCCGTGGAAAGTCGTGAAATACGCGTCCGACATCACGGCCACGAAGCTGCAAACCGCTGACTACGCCGGGCAGATGGCGGCGATCCGCAAGTCGCAGGCGGTGATCGAATTTTCGCTGACGGGCGAGATCCTCGCGGCGAACGAGAACTTCCTGCAGGTGATGGAATACACCGCGGAGGAGGTGATCGGCCAACACCACCGCATGTTCGTCGACCCGGACGAGGCCGCCGATCCAAGCTACGCCGCGTTTTGGGCAAGGTTGAGCCGCGGCGAATACGTCGCGCAGGAGTTCCGCCGCATCGGGCGGAACGGCCAGGACGTTTGGATCCAGGCCTCCTACAACCCGATCTTCGATCTGAACGGCAAGCCGTTCAAGGTGGTGAAGTTCGCGACCGACATCACCGCGGAAGTCGAACAACGCCAAGCCATGCGCCAGCTCTCGCTGGTGGCGGACGGCACCGGCAACTCCGTCATGATCACGGATGCAAGCCGCCGCATCGAATACGTCAATCCCGGCTTCGAGCAGCTGACGGGATATTCCGCGGCCGAGGTCATGGGCCGCGGCCCGGGCGAAGTGCTGCAAGGCCCCCATACCGACCCGGCAACCGTCCAGCGCATCCGCGACACGCTTGCCCGCGGCGAAGCGTTCCAGGACGAAATCCTGAACTACACGAAGGCGGGCGTGCCGTACTGGATCAGCCTTGCGATCAATCCCGTGCACGACGCCGACGGCAGGGTGGAGCGGTATATCTCCATCCAGGCGAACATCGACGAAACCAAGCACCGCGCGCGGGAACACACCGTGCGGCTGCAAGCCATCGGGCAATCCAACGCGCTGGCGGAGTGGACCATTTCCGGCAAGATCGCCACGGTGAACGAGGCGCTGGGGCGGTGGGGTGCGTTGACGGCGGGCAGCGCCACCCAGCTTGACCATTTGCTGCAAGGTGACGACCGAACATCGTTGATGGCAAACGGCAGCATCCGGCGGGAAATTGCCTGGCCCAAGACCGACGGCGGCGTGGTACACCTGGACGCCGTGTTCTCCGTGATGCGCGACCTGAACGGCCAGGTGATGCGCATCCTGATGTGCGGGCCGGACGTGTCGGGCCGGCGCACCGCGGTGATCGAAATGGCGACCGCGACCAAAGACGTGCTGCAATCCGGCGAAACGATCGCCGAGATTGTCGGCAACATCGACGCCATCGCGTTCCAAACCAACATCCTCGCCTTGAACGCCGCGGTGGAGGCCGCCCGGGCCGGCGAGGCCGGACGGGGCTTTGCCGTGGTGGCGTCCGAGGTCCGCGCGCTGGCGCAGCAATCGGCCGCGGCGGCGCGCGACATCAAGGCGCTGGTGTTCGAAAGCCGCAGGCGGATGTCGGCGCTGTCGAGCTCCTTGGCGCGCTTGGACACATCCAGCGGGGACGGCGAGGCGGCAGGGGCCGCCCGTGCGGCCCGACCGGTGATCCCGCTTGCCACAGCGGCGTGGGAGCCGGAACTGCGCAAGTCCGCCTGAGCACCAGGCGGATTTCGTTGCGTGGTGGGGTGCCGTTACTTCGCCACCAGGGAACAGCCGCCCTCGTCCATGGGACGGAACGCTTCGCTGGCCGGGATGGTCTCCGCCACGTCATACAAGTCAAACGGGCCGGTAGACTGCGCCGGCGTTTTCACGCGGAACAGGTACATCGCGTGGACCGCGCGGCCGTCCCGCCGGATCGTGGTCGGGCCGAACAGCGGGTCGTCGATCGGCGCCGCTTCCATGCGTGCCACGACCTTGCGGCCGGAGATCGATCCCTCGGCCGCCGCGGCCCGCAGGTAGGCCAGGGTTTCGGAATACACGCCGGCATGGTTCATGGTCGGCATGGCGCCGCCGTCACGGGCGGCGAAGCGCGCGCTCCAGGCCCGCGTCTTGTCGTTCAGGTTCCAGTAGAACGCTTCGGTCAGCAGCAGGCCCTGCGCCGTTTGCAGCCCCATCGACCGCACGTCGGTCAGGAACACCAGCAGCCCCGCCATCTTCTGTTTGCCGCCGACCCCGAATTCGGCCGCTTGCTTCACCGTGTTCACCACGTCTTCGCCGCCATTCGCGGTCGCCACCACCTGGGCACCCGAGGCCTGCGCCTGCAGCAGGTAGCTGGACAGGTCGGACGTGCCGAGCGGCGCCCGCACGTCGCCGAGCACCTGTCCGCCATTGGCCTTGATCACCGCCGTCGCGTCGCGGACCAGGGAAGCGCCGAGCGCATAGTCGGAGCCGATAAAGAACCAGCTCCGCCCGCCTTCCCCCATGACGGCGCGCACCGTGCCATGCGCTAGCGCCCAGGTGTCGAACGTCCATTGCACCGTGGTCGGCGCGCATTGCGACCCGGTGAGGTCCGAGGTCGCCGTGCTGGAGGCGAGGAAGGCGCGGTCCTTTTCCCGCATGATCTGGTTGACCGCCAATCCGACGGCGGAGTTCGGCACGTCCACCACCGCGGCCACGCCGTCCCGGTCCACCCAGGCCCGGGTGATGTTCGCGCCGATATCGGCCTTGTTCTGGTGGTCGGCCGCCAGGATCTCGACCTTGGGCGCGCCCGGCCCGGCTTCGCGGGCGAAATCCTCCGCCGCGAGTTGTGCCGCGACGACGGAGCCCTTGCCGGACAGATCGGCATACGGTCCGCTCATGTCGTTGAGCACGCCGATCTTGATGACCGACAAAGGGTCCGCGTGCGCTGCGGCAGCGACGCCCAGCGCGACGGCGGCGCCGCCAATCCATGACATGAGCTTCGGCACGATCGAACTCCTCCTTTTCCATTCCGGTCGCCGCGACGGCGCCGGTGTCACGCGCCAGGGTAGCGGGTCGCCTCAGCCGCCCCGGTTTCACGCCCTTGCAGCCAGGACACGAACCGCGAATCCTCCGCACCGTCGGTTTTCACCGGGTCGTGCGCATACAGCCAATCCAGCGCCGCGTAGTCGTCCACCGCCCGGCGGCGGAACATCGCGTTGCGGAACAGCGCCGCGATGCCGCCGGCGTGGCACACCTCGCCGAAGAACCGCGCGGTGAGTTGCACGCGGGCGGTGTGGGCGCGGCGCGACGCCTGGAAGGCGGCCAACCCGCCTTCGATGCTGTCCGACCGGGCCAGCATCTCCGCCAGGCACACCGCATCCTCCAACGCCTGGCACGCCCCCTGGGCGAGGTATTGCAGCATGGGGTGCGCCGCGTCGCCGACCAGCACGATGCGGCCACGGACCCAATTGTCGAGCGGCGGCCGGTCGTACATGGTCCAGCGGCGGTCCCGCCCGATCGTTTCCAAGGATGCGCGGACCAGGGGATGCATGCCGGAGAACTTGGCAGTCAGCTCCTCGAACGTGCCCCAATCGTCCCGATCGGGCTGGAAGTTGGGTGAGCGGAACACCGCGACCTGGTTCAGCAGGTCGCCGCGCCGCACCGGATACTGGATCAGGTGCATTTCGGGGCCGGCCCAGCCGACCATGCTGTCCTCGGTGAGTTCCGTCGCGGCGTGGCGGGGCACGGTGCCGCGGAACGCCACATATTCCTGGCAGATCGGCGGCTGGTCGTCGCCCAACAGTTGCCGCACCTTGGAATGCAGCCCATCGGCGCCGATCAGCAGCTCCGCGTCGTAGCTTGACCCATCGGCGCAAACCGCCCGCGCCACGTCGCCCAGATCGGTGATCTCCACGACGGAGCGGTTGGTTTCCAGCGACACCGCCGGGCTGTCGCGGCAGGCCTGTAGCAATTGCGCGTGCAGGTCCGAGCGGTGCATCACGGCGTAGGGATAGCCATAGCGTTCGCGGAAGCCGTCGCCGATCGCCACGGAGGTGATCCGTTCCCCGCTGATCGCGTCCTG
Organism: Acetobacteraceae bacterium; assembly: GCA_965199555.1. Taxonomy (GTDB): domain Bacteria; phylum Pseudomonadota; class Alphaproteobacteria; order Acetobacterales; family Acetobacteraceae; genus LMUY01. Next base: position 169,126 of record CBDASJ010000012.1, read on the forward strand.
CATCACGAGCTGCCGGGGGAACACGGCGTCGCGGCTGACCGCGTCCAGCAGCCCCATACGGTCCAGCGAGCGCAGCGCATTCGGGGCGAGTTGCAGCCCGGCGCCGATCTCACCGAACGCAGCCGCCCGCTCGATGACGTGGACGCGGCGCCCTTTCTGCGCGAGTGCCAGCGCCACGGCGAGGCCGCCGATGCCGCCGCCGATCACCAGCACCGGTGTTTGTTGTGCTTCCGGCATGTTTCCCACCCCTGTGGACGCGGATTGTCCCGCTTCTGCTTTCGTTCAGGCGGCCCTGACCGCCACGTCGACGGTGCCGACCCGCTCCACGAACGCGGTCAGCACGTCGCCCGGCGCCACCGGCCCCACCCCCTCTGGCGTGCCCGTCATGAGGATGTCCCCCGGCAGCAGCGTGTAGAAGCGGGAAGCAAAGGCGATCAGCGCGGGCACCGACAGGACCAGGGCCTTGGTCCGCGCGTTCTGCCGCATTTCGCCGTTGACCGCGATCGAGAGGCCGATGTCGGACGGGTCGCCGAACTCGTCCGCGGTGACGAGCCACGGGCCGAGCACGGTGTAGCTGTCGATGGACTTGCGGAAGCTCCGCTCCTCCTTGCCGCGCACCGTCATGTCCAGCCCCAGCGTGTAGCCGGCGACGTGGTCCAGCGCCTGCGCCTCGGAGATGTTCGACCCAGCCTTGCCGATGACCGCGACGAGTTCGATCTCGTGGTCGTTGCGGCGGTCCGGAAAGCGCAGCGACACCCCGGCCGAAGGGCCGACGATGGAGCTGGTGGCTTTCAGGAACAACCCGCTTTCCTGGATGCGGTTCACGTGGGCGCTGGAGAACGTCACGGGGTCCGCGATCGCCTCATCCAGATGCGCCTGGTAGTTGACCGGCGCCGCGACGACCTTGCCGGGATTGCCCACGGGCGCGTGGAAGACGACGTCGGACACCGGCTTGCCCGGCGCGCGCGGCGCGGCTTCCCGCAGCAACGGCAACAGCTCGTCGAACGCCGCGACCACCGGGTCGAATCGCGGAAAGGGCGGGCGGTATTGCGGCAGGTGGTCCAGCATCGGCGTCACGTCATGCACCGTGTCGCCCAGCACCACGCCGTACCGGTTGTCGTCGAAAATGCACAGCCTCATGGAGGTCGCCCCTTCTTGTTCAGCCGCGGCGGGATGCCGCCTGCGCCCGTGCCGAGGCCGACCGCACCGCGAGTTGGTCGGTGACGAGGTGGCCGCGCTGCACGACGCGCTGGAGAAGGTCGAGCAGGGTCGCCCGTTCCTGCTCAGTTAAGTCAGTGAGCAGCTCGGACTCGCGATGCGGCACGAAGTTCTCCACCGCTGCCAACGCGGTGCGGCCCGCCGGCGTGATGTGCAGCGAATAGGACCGGCGGTCATCCACCCGCCGGATCCGCTCCACCAGGCCGCTTTCCTCCAGCCGGTCGATCGCCTGCACCAGGGTGGGACCTTCCACATCCATCAACCGGGCCAGCGCCGCTTGCGACAGGCCCGGGCGATGGTTGATCACCAGCAGCATGCCGCCCTGCACCGGCGTGATCGAAACCGGCTGGTCCCGAAAACTGAGTTGCCAATGCAAGGCGAACAGCATGTGCGCGCGCCGGAGTTGGAAGCCGAGCAGTTGACGCAGCGGCGGCGGCGTCGCCTCGTCCGGCGCGGCCTTCACGCCGTCATGCGCTCCTCGCGCCACAGGCCCAACTTTTCCTGCGCCACCCGGTCGGACGAGCAGAACAGGAAGCAATCGCCCTCCGCCTCGAAGGAGCGGGTGGTCCAATTCGGCAGCACGAACACGTCCCGCGGGCCGAAGCGTAGCCGCTGGTCGCCCACGCGTGCCACGCCGTGGCCTTCCGCGACGGCGACGATGATGCCGTCGGTCGAGCGCATGGACTGCGTCGACGTCCCCGCCGGGATGTGCGTCATCCAGGAGGAGATGGTGGGCATCGCCCAGCCGCCGTCTTCCGGGTTGCTGTAGCGCAGCGACACGGCCCAATGCGGGTCCACCGTGCCGGACGCCGCCACCGCGGCCAGTGCGGCGCGCGTCCGCTCGAACGGGTAGCTGAAGATGGGCGACGTCTTGCCGAACGGCCCGGTGCTTTCCAGCGGCAGCAGGCCGCCGCCGTAGCGCGCCAGCGAGTCGCCCTCGGGCCGGCCTATGCTTTGCGCCTGGTCGTTGTGATGTTCGGAGAACCCGCCTTCGAAGAAATTCACCATCGGCAGGTCGAGGATGTCCATCCACATGATGGGCGCGCCGGACGCGTTGCCGTGGTCGTGCCAGGCCCAGGACGGCGTGATCACGAAATCGCCCACCCGCATGGTCGCCTTTTCCCCGGCCACGGCGGTGAACCCGCCGCTGCTTTCCAGCACGAAGCGCAGTGCCGACGCCGTGTGCCGATGCGCGGGTGCGACCTCCCCGTCCATGACAACCTGGATGCCCGCGTACAACGTCGCAGTGGCGCGCGACTTGCCGGGGAAGGCCGGGTTCTCGAGCACCAGAACGCGGCGCTCCGCTTCCTCCGCCGTCAACAGGCGTCCGGCTTCGATCAGGAACGGCCTCACGTCGTCGTAGTGCCAGATATGCGGCTGCGGGGTCGGCCGCGGCTGTGGCGGGACGAGGCCCTTCAGCACCTCCCACAGCGGCGCGAGCGACTGGTTCTTCATGCGGCCGTAGAACTCGGTCCGGTTCGAACCGGACCCGCTCGCGTCGATGGCGGCGGGATGTTGATCGGGCATTGCTTGGTTCCTCCGTCTGCTCGGGCAGCTCTTCATCAGCGTCGACGCAGGCTGCTGATCGTTAGGGTCCCTATCTAATAAGAGCCGGGACGTTTGGCAAGCTGGAAGCGAACCGGCGCCGGCCGGGACGAGGCGCGGGCGAGCAGGACAACGAACATCCCCGATAAGGCGGCCGGGATCGCCGCACACACGAACAAGGCGGGCGTCGACAGGCCGGCGCCGATCAGCCAGCCGCCGATCACCGGCCCCATGATGGAGCCGAGACGCCCGATCCCCAGCGCCCAGCCCGCGCCGCTCGACCGCGCGGTCGTCGGGTAGATGGTGCTGGCCAGCGCGTTCAGGCCGATCTGCCCGCCCAGCAGGAACATGCCGGCCAGGAACACCAGGGCCATCAGCACCGGCTCCGACCACCCGGCGGCGCCGATCAGCACCACCAGCGGCGTTGACAGCAGCAGCGCCGCGGCGATCGACAGCATGCCCAGCCGGTCCACCAGGCGGCCGAGCAGGAGGCTGCCGAGCCCGCCGCCCGCCTGGATCAGCGACCCGGCGACCACGGCGTGGGCCAGCGGGATGCCGCCGGCATCCAGCACCGTCGGGATCCAGCTCGTCAGGAAGTAATGGCTTCCCAGGCTGGTGACGAAGGCCGCCCACAGCAGGACCGTGATCCAGGCGCGCCCGTCGCTGAAAAGCTGCGTCACGGGCATGCCCTTCGGCGCCGCTTCCTCCGCCAGGACGAACCGGGTTGCCGGGGTGATGCCGAGATCCGGGCGCAGCCGCCGCATGATGGCGGCGATCTGGCCCGGCTGCGTGCCGCGTGCGGCGAGGAAGCGCACGGATTCGGGCAGCAGTGCCAGCGCGGCAAGGCCCAAGGCGGCCGACAAGCCGGCGCCCAGGAGGAAGGCGCTTTGCCAGCCGAACCACGTCATCAGCGCGGCGGCCACGACCCCGCCCAGCGCCGCGCCCACCGTGTAGCCGACGAACAGCAGGCTGACGCGGAACGACCGCCGCTGTTCCGGCGCGAACTCCACCGCGAGCGCGATGGTGGCGGGGATGGAGCAGCCCAGCCCCAGCCCGGCCAGGAAACGGAACGACAGCAGACCGGTGATGGTGGTAGCGAAGGCGGAGGCGAGCGTGAACAACGCGAAAACCAGGTTGCTCGCGGCGATCACCCGCCGGCGGCCGAACCGGTCGCTCGCGCCGCTCAGCACCGTGGCGCCCACCATGTAGCCGAACAGCGACGCCCCGAAAACCGGCCCGAAGGCGGACCGGTCGATATGCCAGGCGCGGATGATGGCCGGGGCGGCATAGGCGACCACCTGGGCGTCGTAGCCCTCCACCACCATGACGGCGGAGCAGGTGAGCAGGATCAACGTGGCAAAGGCGCTGCGCCCTTGCCCGTCGATGGCCGACCTGATGTCCAGCGTGCCGGCTTCGCTCATCGCCGCGTCATCCGCACACGCTTCGCAGCAGGTAGTTGAAGTTGACCACGAACTGCTCGTGGCTTTGCAGCTTCTGCTTCAGCACCTGCACGTCGTCCGGCGGGAACTCCGCCGCCAGCTCGCCGGCCGCCATCGCCTTCAACTGGATCTCGGCGGCGGTTTCCAGCATCACCAGCAGGATCACCGCTTCTTCCAGCGAGCGCGCCGCCATCGCGACGCCGTGGTGGCGCATCAGCACGGCCTGGTGCGGCCCCAGCGCCGCCGCCACGCCGCGCCCCTGGTCCGGGCGGCGGATCAGGTCGATCGTGTCGGTGTAGACCGGCAGGCAGTCGACGAACACCGCCCCGCCTTGGCTGAGCGGCCGGATCGGCGTCTTCAGCGCGGACAGTGCGATGGTGTTGGTGGGGTGGGCATGGATCACCGCCGCCACGTCGGGCCGGGCGCGGAAGATTTCGCTGTGGATGAACACCTCGCTGTGCAGCCGCGCGGTGCCGGACACGACCTTGCCGTCCAGGTCCACGGTCAGGATGTTGCCTTCCGTGATCTCGTCGAAGCCGATGCTGTGCGCCTTCATGTAGAATCGGTCCGGCCGGTCCGGCACCCGCACCGACAGGTGGCCGCGTGTCATGTCGCCGAAGCCCAGCCGATGGAGGATCTTGCCGGCATCGATCAGCTTCTGCTGGGCTTCATCCATGGGCGTTGCCTTTCGGAGGGGTGCTGTTCATTTGCCGGTCCCACCGCCGGAGCGGGCTGAGCCGGGCGCGGAGGGCCGCAAAGCACGTCTTCATGGGTTCTTAGGTGCGCCCTACGCCGGTGCGCATTGGCGGCCTGCCATGGAAATGCGGCCGTACGGCGGGAAGAGCGGTCTCACACGACGCTTGCACGTCCATGGCGGTCCTCGATCTGGTTCTACCGCCGGGCGGATACGTGATCCCCCCGGCTCGCCTTGATTGAAAGGGACCCTATCGGATTAGCAGGCTCGTTGAAAGGATGGAGTTGAACCGGCGCGGCATGGTCGGCGCCAGGCGACGCGCCGCGCGCCGCCCTTCAGCCGAAAACCAATCCAGCGGTTTCGATACGAGACGTATCGGCAGGCGGATCGAATGATGCGCTCGATCCGATGGTGTCAGATCTTCCCTTCTTCTATGAGTTTCGTGAAGCGCCTGAAACTGTCGCCGGACACGAGCTTGGTGATAATAGTCTGCGCGTCCTCATATATTTTCTTCCAGGCCCGATCGTCCCACGCCTTCTTTTCTCCAAGCTCGCGCGCCTTGTCCATCAAGGCGTTCGGAAGATTGAGTTCGTATTTTGCCGACTTCGACAGATACACCTTGTAGAAGTTTTGGGCATTCCAGGACTTCAGCGTCAAGAACGTGAAATTCTCCAGGCTGTGTTCTGACTTGGAGAACTTCTCGAACCTGCTGAGAAGGTCCTTATCTTTGAGGACTGCGGCGAGGTTCTTCGGGATTTCCGGCTCTTTGGGCTTCTTGGCCATTGCGGCGCTCCTTGATCATCCGTGGACCGTGCGTCGGTTTCATTACGCTTAGGTTTCGTGCTGATGTCAAACGGAGTGCTTGGGTCAGGTCGATCACAACGCACCATGAGCAGTTGTTCCAACAATGGAACTAAATGCAGGCTTTCAGTCGACCGACGCCGCGGGCGCTTGCAGGAACGCGGACAACGCCTGCCCATAGAGGGAGGGTTGGCTCAGCGCTTGCTCGTTCTCCTCGAAAAGGATCAGGTCTGCCGACAAGATCGCGGCATCCCGCTGCGCCGGGTCGACGCCGGGGTGCTTGTCCAGCCCGCCGCCGTCCCAACGCAACGTGGCGGTGTGCCAATACTCGTATTCGGTGGCGTCGGGCGGACAAGGTAGGGCGTGCAAGGCGCGCAGTGTCGCATGGCTGAAGCTGCTGCCGATGATGACGATGCGGAGTGGGGCGCAGGACGCGGGGGCCGTGGCCGGTTCGGGCGTTGCCACGGGGACCGGGCCGTTCGCCGCGGGGACGAACAGGTTCATCAGGCGCGCGAGGTCCTCGTCGTCGGTGTCGCGCAACGGGTGCGGCCGCATGTGCCAGGTGAAGGGCAGGGGCGCCAAACCGCGCCCGGGCAGCGCCCGAGCCAGCGCGGACAGCACGGCTTGCTCCGCCAGGGCCTCGCCCACCGCGTTCCAATGCGTGCCGCCGGGCGGGAACAGTTGGAAGGGATACGAGCCGTCCGCGTCGCGCAGCACCGCCACCGCGTCGACCATGTGGACGCCGGTCGCGCGCAGCATCGCGGTCCATTCCGGCACCAGCCCGGCCCGGTCTGCCGGTTTGGACGGGCAGTTGAACCCCTGTGGCAACAAGGCCGGGTATAGCGCGACCTTGGACGGCGTAAGCACGTACAGGAAGGCCTTGCCGCGACGCGCCTGCTCGTCCTGCATCGCCTTGATCTGTTCGGCCCACGCCGCCGCACCGGGCCGCCAGCGGGCCAGGTCGCGGGCGCAATACTCGTCGGCATAGGCCCGTTCGATCACGGTATCGTCCCGGCCCACCAGAAGGGTCGGGTTGGGGGAGAAGCCGAACAGCGAGTAGGCGACCTGGTTCCGCAGCCGGACCGCGGCGGGATATAGCGGCACGGCGCGGCCCACCGCCTGGGCGTAGGCGGCCTCGGTTTGCCCGCCCAGCATGGCGTCCAGCGACAGCGGGACGGGGTCGGGTGCGGTGACGCCGGTCAGCCCGGGCACCAGCTTGATCGGCGACCGGCCCGTCGCCATCACCAGGAGGTTCGCCGCCAGCAGGATGGCGCCCAACGCCATCGCCGCCGCACCCAGGCCAAGCGGGATCAGGGTGCCGCGCACGCCTAGAAGCGGAAATACAGGAACGGCTTGAACGGGTCGGCCAGGGCCTTGGCAAGGGCGAACACGAACAGCAGCGACAGCAGCAGGTCCACGATCGCCCGCCCCGCCGGGGCGGCCAGCACGCCGCCGGCCAGCCGGTCGAAACCCGGTACGCGCGGCAGGAACGACACCAGCAGGGCCGCCCCCAGCGCGGCGCGCATGGCCGGGTTCCACCACATGCCCACCACCAGGCTGGGGCGGGCGGGCTGCGCCATAACGGACAGGAACGACCCGGCCTGGCCCAGCGAGGTGGCACGGAACAGCAGCCAGCCCGCCAGCGTGATCGCAAAGGTGATCGCGTTGGCCGCCAGGCGCGGCATGCGGTCCAGCCAGCGCAGCAGGAACAGCCGCTCGATCACCAGGAAGACGCCGTTGTACGCGCCCCACAGCACGTAGGTCCACGCGGCGCCGTGCCACAGGCCGCTGGCAAGGAAGCAGACCCACAGATTCACCGCCCGCCGCCACGGCGCCACCCGGTTGCCGCCCAGCGGGATGTAAAGGTAGTCGCGGATCCAGGTGGACAGGGAGATGTGCCAGCGCCGCCAGAACTCGGTGATGCTGCAGGAGATATAGGGCTTGTTGAAGTTCTCGTTCAGCCGGAAGCCGAACATGCGCGCCAGCCCGATCGCCATGTCGGAATAGGCGCTGAAATCGATGTAGATCTGGAAGGTGAAGAACAGCACGCCGCCCCAGGCGTCGCCCCAGCCGAGCTGCGCCGGGTTGGCGGCGAACGCCATGTCCGCACCGGAGGCGAGCGTGTCGGCCAGCACCGTCTTCTTCACCACGCCCAGCATGAAGCGGCGGAACCCGACCAGCAGGTCATCGACCCGTTCGCGGCCGGCCGCCAGCAATTGGGCCTCCAGCTCGTGGTACTTGATGATCGGTCCGGCCAGCAGCTTCGGGAACAGGAAGACGTAGAGCAGGTAGGTGGCGAAGCCCGGCGCCGGCCGGCTGCGGCCGCGGGCGATGTCCACCAGATAGGTGATCTTCTCGAACACGATGAACGACACGCCGACCGGCAAGGCGACCTGCGCCACGTGCCAGGGCCGCAATCCGGCCGCCACCAGCAAGACGTCCAGATTGTCGACGGTGAAGCCGGTGTATTTGTAGTACGCCAGCATGCCGATATTCACCAGCACGCCGAGCACCAGCGCCGCCCGGCTGCCGCGCGCCACCGCCCGCGCCAGCACGTAGTCCGCCACGCAGGTTGCCAGCACGACCGGCACGAATAGCGGCTCGCTCCATAGATAGAAGACGAGGCTGGCGGCCAGCAGCACCGCCGCCCGCCCGCGCGCCCGGCGGCGCACCGCCAGGAACGCCACGAGCACGATCGGGAAAAACAGGAAAAGGAATAGCGGCTCGTAGAACAGCATCAGCCGGCCAGCACGCGGGACAGATTGCATCCTCCGAAGACACATCGAGGCTCGACGGCGGGGGCGCCCGTCGCCATCTCTAGCGCCGACGCAGAGGGAGTGCCGGATGTCCGAAGCCATCGTCAAGCCGCCCGCCCGGCCGTCCGGCAAGGCGCGCGGCGCGTCCAACCGGGCGGCGCTGGTCGGCACGGTTAAGTTCAAGCCGCAGCGCCAGCCGGCCAAGCCGGCCACGCGGCGGCTGGCGGTGAAAAGCGACTACGAGCCGGCCGGCGACCAGCCCACCGCCATCCGCGACCTGTGGGCCGGCATCCAGACGGACGAGCGCGATCAGGTGCTGCTGGGCGTCACCGGCTCCGGCAAGACCTTCACCATGGCCAAGCTGATCGAGCACGCGCAGCGCCCGACGCTGATCCTTGCGCCCAACAAGACGCTGGCGGCGCAGCTTTATGGGGAGATGAAGCAGTTCTTCCCCGACAACGCCGTGGAGTATTTCGTCAGCTACTACGACTACTACCAGCCGGAAGCCTACGTCCCGCGCACCGACACCTACGTGGAAAAGGACAGCCAGATCAACGAGGCGATCGACCGCATGCGCCATGCGGCGACGCAAAGCCTGCTGGAACGCAACGACGTGGTGATCGTCGCTTCCGTGTCCTGCATCTACGGCATCGGGTCGGTGGAAACCTACTCGCGCATGGTGGTCAAGCTGGAGGTGGGGGGCAAGATCGCCCGCGACACGCTGGCCCGCGCCCTGGCCGAGCAGCAATACCGCCGCAACGACACCGCGTTCCAACGCGGCACGTTCCGCCTGCGCGGCGACACGGTGGACATCTTCCCGTCGCATTACGAGGACCGCGCCTGGCGCGTCGGCCTGTTCGGGGACGAGATCGAGTCGATCAGCGAGTTCGACCCGCTGACCGGGGAGGTCACCGGCGTGCTGACGGAGATCCACATCTACGCCAACAGCCACTACGTCACGCCGCGCCCGACGCTGACCCAGGCGGTGCGCGACATCAAGGAAGAGCTGAAGGACCGGCTGGACTGGTTCGTCAAGGAAGGCCGGCTGCTGGAGGCGGAGCGGTTGCAGCAGCGCACCACCTTCGACCTGGAGATGATCGAGACCACCGGCTCCTGCAAGTCGATCGAGAACTACAGCCGCTTCCTGTCCGGCCGCAAGCCGGGCGAGCCGCCGCCCACCTTGTTCGAATACCTGCCGGAAAACGCCATGCTGATCGTAGACGAAAGCCACGTCACCGTGCCGCAGATCGGCGGCATGGAACGCGGCGACAACGTGCGCAAATCCGTCCTGGCGGAGTTCGGCTTCCGCCTGCCGTCCTGCATCGACAACCGCCCCCTCAAGTTCGAGGAGTGGGAGCATTTCCGCCCGCAAACCATCTTCGTCAGCGCGACGCCCGGCCCGTGGGAGCTGGAGCGCGTGCAGGGCGTGTTCGCCGAGCAGGTGATCCGCCCCACCGGGCTGATCGACCCGGTGTGCGAAATCCGCCCGGTGGAGCACCAGGTGGACGATCTGCTGGCGGAAATCCGCGCCACGATGGCCGCCGGCGCCCGCACGCTGGTGACCACGCTGACCAAGCGCATGGCGGAGGACCTCACCGACTACCTGACCGAGCACGGCATCAAGGTCCGCTACCTGCACAGCGACGTGGACACGCTGGAGCGCATCGAGATCATCCGCGACCTGCGGCTGGGCGTGTTCGACGCGCTGATCGGCATCAACCTGCTGCGCGAAGGGCTGGACATCCCGGAATGCGCGCTGGTCGCCATCCTGGACGCGGACAAGGAAGGGTTCCTCCGCTCCGAAACCAGCCTGACGCAGACCATCGGCCGCGCCGCGCGCAATGTGGACGGCCGGGTGATCCTATACGCCGACGTGATGACGGACAGCCTGCGCAACGCGCTGGAAGAAACATCACGCCGCCGGGCCAAGCAGGCGGCGTGGAACGCGGCGCACGGCATCACCCCGACCAGCGTGCGCAAGCAGATCGGCGAAGCGCTGGCCAGCGTGTTCGAGCAGGATTACGTCACCGTAGCGCCGGTGAAGGACGCGGCCGTCACCAACATGGTGGGCAAGGACCTCACCCATTCCATCGCCGATTTGGAAAAGCGCATGCGCGCCGCTGCCGCCGATTTGGAGTTCGAGGAAGCGGCCCGTATCCGCGACGAGATCAAGCGGCTGGAAGCGTTGCAACTCGGTTTGGCACCGCCGCCGATGCCGCAGCGCATCGGCGCGCCCAAGCGGGACCGCACGCCGGAACCGCTGGGCCCAGGCGGGGGCGGTTACGACCCGGACAAGCGCAAGGCAAAAGGCCAACGCCGCGGCCGGCGGTGACCCGGCGTGCCGTCGGACCCGCGAACCTCCCTCTCCCGCTGGCAGGAGAGGGCCGGGGTGAGGGTGGCGCCGCCCGGTTGAACGGACATTTCGCAGCGGAGCGCCGCATTGCGGCCACCCTCACCCGGCCTTCTCCCGCCAACGGGAGAGGGTTCTCGATGCGTTGCATGCGATGGCCCTGAATGCCCCGGCTTCCCCGCTTGACGTTCCCGAACGTCAGGTGCAACTGAGACCCACTCGCAACGGAGACCCATTCATGAGCAAGATTTTGGCCTTGGCCCTTGCCACGTCCTTGCTGACGCCGGCGCTGGCGAGTGCCGCGGAGTTCTATGTCGGCGAGCCGGTGGAAAAGGAAGGGCTGCAGATCTCGCCCGCCTACCTCGAAGGCATCCAGATGGATCACATGCCGAAGGGCGCCGCCATGGACCCGAAGGCGATCCACCTGGAAGTCGACGTCCACGCGGCCAAGGGCGAGAAGCACGGCTTCCCCGAGGATAGCTGGATCCCTTACCTGACCATCCACTACACGGTGGAGAAGGTCGGCACGCCGTGGAAGCACACCGGCACGCTGGCGGCGATGCAGGCCGCCGACGGGCCGCATTACGCCAACAACACGACCATGGACGGCCCGGGGCAGTACAAGCTGACCTACGTGATCGACCCCCCGTCCGAAAACGGCTTCATCCGCCATGTCGACAAGGCGACCGGTGTGCCCGCCTGGTGGTCGCCGATCACAACGAGCTGGACCTTTACCTACCCGAGCAAGGCCAAGGGCGGGTGAGCCCAGGCCGCATCCTGCTGCCGCTCGCCTTGGCACTGGCCGTGCCGGCGGCGGCCTGGGCGGACGACCCGCAAACGGTGGTGCTGAAGGACCACGTCTTCCAACCCGCCGAAATCCACGTGAAGGCCAACACCCGGACGCAATTGCTGGTGAAGAACCAGGACAGCACCGCCGAGGAATTCGACAGCACGGATTTGCGGGTGGAAAAGGTGATCGCCGGCGGCCGCGAAGGCACGGTGCGGCTGCCGGCCCTGGCGCCGGGCCGCTACAACTTCATTGGCGAGTTCCATGCGGACACGGCAAAGGGCGTCGTGATCGCGGAGTAGCGCAGCATGACCATCTATACCGGGCCGGTGTTCGACATGGCCCGCACCCAGTTCGGCATGGTCGCGGACCATCTGGAAATCCCGCACGACGAGCGGGACCGCCTGCTATACCCGAAGCGGGCGATCGTCGTGTCCGTGCCCGTCCACATGGATGACGGCCGCACCGAGGTGTTCCAGGGTTACCGCGTGCAGCACCACCTGACGCTCGGCCCAACCAAGGGCGGCACGCGGTTCTCCTCCAAGCTCGACATCGGCGAGGTGGCGGCGCTGGCGATCTGGATGAGCTGGAAATGCGCCTTGGCCGGCCTGCCTTATGGCGGCGCCAAGGGCGGGGTGGCGTGCGACCCGCCCACCCTGTCCCGGCGTGAGTTGGAAGTGGTGTCCCGCCGCTACATGCAGGAGATGATCCCCTTCGTCAGCCCGCAAACCGACGTCATGGCGCCGGACATGGGGACAAACGAGCAGGTCATGGCGTGGTTCATGGACACCTATTCCATGCACGAAGGCCACGCCGTCAGCGAGATCGTCACGGGCAAGCCGGTCAGCCTGGGCGGCACCGAAGGGCGGCGCGAAGCCACCGGGCGCGGCGTGGCGCACCTCGTGCACCGTGCCTGCGAAGCGGTTGGTTTGGCGACGCGCGACAGCACGGCGATTGTTCAGGGCTTCGGCAATGTCGGCAGCGTGTCCGCCTACACACTCGCCCGGCGGTTCGGCGTGACGATCACCGGCGTCAGCGACCACACCGCCGCCTTGTTCGACCCGGCCGGCCTGCCACTGGACGCGATCGAGGCGCATGTTGCCGCCCATGGCGTGCTGGCTGGGTTCAGCCAGCAGGGCGTGATCGGCGGCGCCGAGCTGCTGGAGCAGCGCTGTGACATCCTGGTGCCGGCGGCACTGGAACGGGTGATCACCGCCGACAACGCCGCCCGGCTGCAATGCCGCATCCTGGCGGAAGGCGCCAACGGCCCCACCACGCCGGACGCCGACGCCATCCTGGACGCGCGGCGGGACGAGGTGTTCGTCATCCCGGACATCCTGTGCAACTCCGGCGGCGTGATCGTCAGCTACTTCGAGTGGGTGCAGGACCTGCAACGCCTGTTCTGGTCCGAGGCGGAGGTGAACAACCGCCTGGAACACCTGCTGGACGGCGCTTTTGCCCAAGTGCGGGCGCGTGCCGTGGCCCGCGGGGTGTCCAACCGCACCGCCGCCATGGCGATCGGCGTGGAAAAGGTCCGCGCCGGCAAGCGCCTGCGGGGCCTGTTCCCGTAGGCGGGTTTTACCGGGGGCGGCAATTCCTGCCGGGCGGCTTCCGGCGGGACGTTCTGCGAAACGGCGGAAATCTGCGGCTTTTGGGCTGGCACGGACGCTGCAACCGGGTTTGCAGCATCTGATCCGTTCCACCTCATGGAGGTCGCAATGAGCACATCCGCCATCGGCGCCACTTCGGCGAACCAGGTTTACGGCTACGGCCACCACCATCACCGGCCCGCCGCGGCGTCCTCGTCGACGTCGACGGCAAGTGCCGATCCGCTTGCTTCGGACAGCACCAGCAGCACCACCGCGACAAGCGCCGGCGCAACCGCCGGTGCGACGGACGGCACCGCCAGCGCCGGCTTGCAGAAGTTCGCGGCCGAACTGCAATCCATCCTGATCAGCGCCCAGTCCGGCGGGCAGCAGACGGCGAGCACCACCGCGAAGGACCCGGCCACGGCGGCGGACCCGGTGGGCGCGACCGACCCGACCGCGCCGCCGCACCCGGGCGGTCCCTCGATCCGCCATTTGGCCGATCGCCTGCAAGACCTGCTGTCGAACGGCAACGGCGCCGCCACGACCACCGCCGCCAGCACGGCGGCGACTGGCGCAACCGCCAGCGCCAACACGCCCGTCAGCCTGCAATCCGTGCTGGACCGGCTGCAATCCACCTTGCAGCAGACGCTGCAATCCTACGGCTCGTCCGCCACGGCCCAGTCGAGCACGAGCCTCACGGCCTGAGCCGGCATCGCTGGGCACCGTCCGTCAAAAACTGACGGGCGGGTCCGGTGACGGTGCGGCAACTGGCGCAAGGCCGCCGGAACGGCCAAGATACCGAAAAGCCGAAAGCCGCAAACGATGGCCAAACCGATCCTGTTCGTCACCCGCCGCTTGCCGCCCGCCGTGGAAGCGCGGGCGACCCGCGACTATGACGCCCGGTTGAATGCGGAGGATTCCCCGCGCTCCGGCGCCGACATCGTCGCCCTGGCGGACGGCGCGCAAGCGGTGCTGTGCTGCCCGGCGGAGCGGCTGGATGCCAGTGTCGTGGCGGCGCTGCCGGCCACGGTGAAGGTGATCGGCACGTTCAGCGTCGGGTTCGATCATATTGACGTCGCCGCCGCCCGGGCGCGCGGGATCGCCGTGGTGAACACGCCGGACGTGCTGTCCGTCGCCACCGCCGAATGCGCGCTGCTGCTGTTGCTGGCCGCCGCGCGGCGCGCCGGCGAAGGGGAGCGGCTGGTTCGCAGCGGCGCCTGGTCCGGATGGGCGCCGACGCAGTTGCTCGGCGCCGGGGTGGTCGGCCGGCCGCTCGGCATCTTCGGCATGGGCCGCATCGGCCGCGAGCTGGCGACGCTGGCGCAAGGGCTAGCGATGGTGGTGCATTATCGCGACGTGGCGCGCTTGCCGCCGGAGCTGGAGCGGGGCGCCATCTACCACGACAACGACGACAGCTTTCTGGCGGCCAGCGAGTTGCTGTCGCTGAACGCGCCCGGTGGCCCGGCCACGATGCATTGGCTGAACGCCGAACGGATCGCGCGGCTGCCGCGCGGCGCGGTGGTGGCCAATGCCGGCCGCGGCACGCTGGTGGACGACGCGGCATTGATCGCCGCGCTGCAAAGCGGCCATGTCGCCGCCGCCGGGCTGGACGTGTACGAGGGTGAGCCCGCCTTGAACCCGGGCTACACCACGCTGGAGAACGTCGTGCTGCTGCCGCATCTGGGCAGCGCCACCGGCGTCACGCGCGACGCCATGGGCGCGATGGTGCTGGACGGGATCGATGCCGTGCTGGCCGGGCGGGAGCCGTCCAACCTGGTGCGCTGAACCCCGGCCGCCGCCGTGGCTCGCAACGGCCCTTCGTGCTAGCTTCGGCACGCAATCGGAACGAGGGGCTTGGCGGATGTTGCGGAAACTGGTGCCCGTGCTGGTCGGATTGCTGTTCGCGACGCAGGCGGTTGCCGCCAGCATGGACGGCGTGACGGTGCCGGACACCTATACCGCCGATGGCCAGACGCTGCGGCTGAACGGCATCGGCGTCCGCACGCTGACCATTTTCAGCGTCAAGATCTACGTGGCCGCGCTGTACCTGGCCGCGCCCAGCCACGATGCGGGGCAGATCCTGAAATCATCCAGCCCGCGGGTGCTGACGCTGACATTCCTGCATGCCGGGTCCAAGGCGGACATCCAGAAGGAATACCGCGAGGGCGAAAAGACCAATTGCGGCAATGGCGGCTGCAACCCTGCCGACGAAGGGGATTTCGAGCGCCTGGTGGCCGCGGCGCCGGCCGTTGCGGTGGGCGACACGTCGACCTTCATCTTCACGCCGAAAGGCTTTCGCGTGCTGGCGAACGGCCGCGACATCGGCGACTACGCCAACCCCGATCTGGGCGAGCGCGTGCTGGCCGGCTTCATCGGTGAGCACCCGCCGTCAGCCGCGCTGCGCGCCGCCTTGCTGGGCACCGGGCCGGAGTAGCCCCTGCCGCTCGGCGCCGATCAGCGCCAGCCCTTCGGCCACGGACACGAACTCGCCCCCGCCGGACACGCGGTCGGTGCCGAACCGCCGCTCGAACAATGCGCGCACCGCCGGCACGAAGGCGGTGCCGCCGGTCAGGAACACGCGGTCGATGGCGGCGTCCGTGACGCCCGAGGCCGCCAGTGCCTCGCCGACCGCCGCGTCCAGCCGCGCCAGGTCGGCGGCGATCCAGCCTTCGAACTCGGTTCGCGCGATCACCCGGTCGACGGTGAAGCCGGCGTGGCTGAACTGCAGCGTGGCGTGCTCCGCCGCGGACAAGGCCGCTTTGGTGTCCGACACGGCGCGATACAGCGCGTAGCCTTGTTCGTCCTCGATCAGGCTGACCAGATGGTCCAGCCGGGCCGGGTGTTCCGCCGTGCGCCGTACCTCGGCGATGTCGCGCATGGTGCGTGGGCTGCGCATCATGGACAGGCGATGCCAGCGGGCAAAGGCGCTGTACCACTCGGCCGGCACGGGCAGCGCCGTGTTCCAGGGCGTATAGCTGCTGCCCTTGCCGAGCATGGGGGCGACCACGCGGTCCAGGATGCGGGCGTCGAACGAATCGCCGGCGATGCCCACCCCGGCGCGCCCGAGCGCGGTGATCGGCTCCGCCCGCGCCGGGTCGAAGCGGAGCACGGAGAAGTCGCTGGTGCCGCCGCCGAAATCGCCCACCAGCACCGTCGCCGCGCCGTTCAGCGCACGGGTGAACCGGTATCCGGCGGCTTCCGGCTCCAGCGCCACGTCAATGCCTGGGAAGCCGGCATCGGCGAAGGCGGCGCGCAAACGGGTTTCGCCCAGCGCGTCGTCCGCCTGCTCGCCGGCGAACCGCACCGGCCGGCCGGCGACCACGGCCAGCCCGGCCGGGTCCAGCCCGGCGGCGCCGAACAATTCCCGCAGGAACAGGCCGACCAGTTGTTCCAGCGTCAGCGGGCGGCCGAACAGGCTGGTGCTGGTGAAGCTGCGGCTGGCCAGGTAGGTCTTCATGGACATCACCAGGCGGCTGTCCAGCGGCTCCTCCAAATAGGCGGCGATGGCGGCCGGGCCGGCGGCGTGCCGCACGGTCGTGCGGGCGGCCGACTGCTCCGCCCAGAAGCACAGCACGGTGCGGAACACGTCGAACGACGCGCCGCCGATGGCGAAGCAGTGGTTGCGGACCTGGCCGGTTTCGGTGTCCAGGGCGGCAACGACGCTGTTCGTGGTGCCGAAATCGATGCCGAGAATGGTTGTCACGGGACGCCTGGCCAATGAGGGGGGCCGGGCGTGTAGGGCCAGCCGCGCCGTGCCGTCAAATCTCGCCGGCAGGCTGCGCCGCGTGGCGTCCCAGGGGGAACAGGGTGGTGACGTGGCCCATCTTGCGCCCCGGCCGGGCTTCCGCCTTGCCGTACAGATGCGGCACCAGGCCCGGGGCGGCGAGGATGGCGGGCCATTGCGCCGTTTCTTCCGGCCCCACCAGGTTCTTCATCACCGCGTCGGAATGGCGCACCGCCGGCGGCAGCGGCAACCCGGCGACGGCGCGGACGTGCAGCTCGAACTGGCTGGCGGGGCAGGCGTCGATCGTCCAATGGCCGGAATTATGTGGCCGGGGCGCGATCTCGTTGACCAGCACGTCCCCATCGGCCGTGACGAACATTTCGACCGCCAGCACGCCGACCAGCGCCAGCGCCTCCGCCACCTGCAAGGCGATGTCCGTGGCGCGGGCGCCGGTTTGGTCCGGGATCGGGGCGGGCGCCACGGTCATGTCCAGGATGCCGTTGCGATGCCGGTTCTCCACCGGGTCGAACGCCACCGCGCCGCCATCCAGCCCGCGCGCCACGATGACGCTGATCTCGCGTTCGAACGCGACCAGGCCCTCCAGGATCAGCGGCTTCGGCTCCATTTCCTGCCAAACGGTGTTGAGCTCGCCGACGCTGCGCAGCACGGCCTGGCCCTTACCGTCGTAGCCGCCGCGCGTCGTTTTCAGCACGCCGGGCAACCCGAAATGGGCCACGGCGGCGTGCAAGGCCGCGCGATTCTTGATTTCCCGCCAGGGGGCGGTGGCGATCCCGGCCTCGTTGAGGAACGCTTTTTCGGCGACGCGGTCCTGGCTGATGCGCAGCACGGCCGGGGACGGGCGCACCGGGCGCAGCGACGCCAGCAGCTCCAACCCTTCGGCGCTGACGTTCTCGAACTCGAAGGTGATCACGTCGACCGAAAGTGCGAAGGCGCGGAGCAGCGCCGGGTCCTCGTAATCGCCCAGGAAGGTGCGGGACGAGACCTGGGAAGCCGGGCTGTCCTCCTCCGGCGTCAGGATGTGGCAGCGATAGCCCAGCCGGGCCGCGGCCATGGCCGACATGCGGCCGAGTTGGCCGCCGCCGACAATGCCGATGGTGGCGTTTGGCGGGAGCGCGCCGTCCATCGTCAGCCTGGCAGGTCGGCGGGCTGGTCCGCGACGGCAGCGGTTTGCGCGGCCCGGTGGGCGGTCAAGCGTGCCGCAAGCGGGGCGTCCGACAGTGCAAGGATGGCAGCGGCCAGCAGGGCGGCATTCACCGCCCCAGCCCGGCCGATCGCCAGCGTACCGACCGGGATGCCGGCGGGCATCTGGACGATGGACAGCAGGCTGTCCATGCCTTTGAGCATGCTGCTTTCCACCGGCACCCCCAACACGGGCAGCGTCGTCCAGGCGGCGCACATGCCGGGCAGATGGGCCGCGCCGCCCGCCCCGGCGATGATCACCGCCAGGCCGCGGCCGCTCGCCTGCTTGGCATACTCCGACAGCCGGTCCGGGGTGCGGTGGGCGGAAACGATCCGCACCTCGTGCGGTATGCCGAGGCTTTGCAAGGTCTCGGCGGCGTGGCGCAGCGTGGTCCAATCGGACTGGCTGCCCATGATCACGCCGACGCGCGGCTGGTCCATCAGGCGATGTTGTCCGGGATCAGCCGGCTTTCCAGCCACGCCACCTCGTCCTTCAACAACAGCTTGCGCTTTTTCAGGCGCTGCAACTGCAGTTGGTCAAGTCCGCCATCGGCCAGGCGGGCGATCACCGTGTCGAGGTCCCGGTGTTCGCTGCGCAACTCGTGCAGCTTGCGCAACAAGGAATCTCGGTCGGTCAGCATGTTGGCGGCTTAGCACGATCGATTATATCTGGCCACGCGCTGCGCTGCGGCATGACGGTAAAACTGGCTTTCCCCAAACGAGGCGCGCTAGGCTCGACGATGGCGCCCCTTGCGCCACGTGCTTCCCATCAAACGGAGGACTCATGAGCCTGCAAACCCGCATCGACAGCTTGAAAGAGCGCCACACTGCGTTGGACGCGAAGGTATCGGAGGAGGATCACCGCCCCCGACCGGACCAGGACGCGCTGATGCGATTGAAAGGCCAGAAGCTGAAGTTGAAGGACGAGATGGAACGCCTGAGCGCGAGCGAGTAACGGCCGCGCTGCCGGCCTGCGCCTTGTCCCGTCAGCCGGGGCAGGCGCAGGCCGTTGCGGTGTCTCTACGCGGCCTCGTCGGCCTCGATACGCAAGGGGACTGGCACCGTCTTGCCTTCGCGGATCAGGCGGTCGTTGGCGGCGTTCACCATGCCGTTCAGGTCGGTTTGGCTGCACAGGCCCAGGATGACCGGATCGCGCGGCTTGATGTTCGTGCTGTTCCAGTGGCTGCGTTCCCGCACCTTCTGGATGGTCTCCTTGGTGGTGCCGAGCAGCTTGACGATCTGCGCCTCGGAAAGCTGGGGGAAGTTGCGCAGCACGAACGCGATGGCATCCGGGCGATCGTTGCGCTTGGCGACGGGGGTGTAGCGGGCGCCGCGGCCCTTCTTCGGCGGTGGATTGGCAGGCGGCAACAGCTTCAACCGTGCGCTGTCGTCGGCCTCGCAGCGGGTGATTTCCGCCGTCGTGACCTGGTTGTTCGCCACGGGGTCATAGCCGACGATACCCTGCGCCACTTCTCCATCGGCGATCGCCTGCACTTCCAGCGGGTGCATGCCGCAGAAATCCGCAATCTGCGTGAAGGTGAGGGCAGTCTTGTCGATCAGCCACACGGCGGTGGCCTTCGGCATCAGAGGCAGGCTCATGGTTCGTTCTCCGGGCGCGGCGCGGCGGTCCATCACGGAGGCGCGCCCAGCAGCCAACACTCGGGCGATATGGGGGGCCGAAACCTTGCTGGTCAAGGGCGCTTGCGCCACCCTACCATCCTATCTTCGCAGGACTGGCATTCATGTGGGACGAGGAAGAGCTGCCGAAGCCCCGCCGGGTGACGTCGATCCCACTCGACCCGCTCGGGGTCGCCGAGCTGCGGGAGTACATTGCCGAGTTGCAGGCGGAGATCGGTCGGGCGGAAGCGGCGATCGAGCAGAAACACGGCCATCGCGGCGTGGCTGACAGCTTCTTCCGCAAGTAATCGCGCAAGAGAAAGGGGGCTGGTTGCCCAGCCCCCTCCTACTGTCTCGGCCTAGGCAGCCTGGGCGACGCCCTGGCTATCGTTGGCGATGGTCGTCTGCGGCCCGGCCGCGCCGCCGATCGCGATGCGCCGAGGCTTCAGCGCTTCCGGCACCACACGCTTCAGCGCCACGTGCAGCAGGCCGTTGCGCAGGTCGGCACCTTCGACCACGATGTGGTCGGCCAGGGCGAACCGGCGCTCGAACGCGCGCCCGGCGATGCCGCGATACAGCAGCTCGCCCGCCGCATCATCGCCCAGCTTGCCGGACACGACGAGCTGGTTCTCCTTCACGGTGAGGTCCAGATCGCCTTCACCAAACCCGGCGACGGCCATGGTCAACCGGTAGCTGTCATCGCCCGTCTTGGCGATGTTGTAGGGCGGATAGGCCGGCGCGGCGGCGGCGTCCTGCGCGGTGTCCATCAGGCGCGCCATGCGATCGAAGCCGATGGCCGTGCGGAAAAGGGGGGAGAAGTCCAACGTCATAAAAACCTCCTACAGGAGCAAGGTTGATGGAGGCCGCTCATGCGAGCCGGCCCGGTTCAGGCTTCGCAACCCCGATTGGGCGCCGCGAACAGACCCGAAATAGGAAAAGGCCGCCCCTGATTTCAAGGGCGGCCTTTTCGATCACGCAACCGTGTTGCTGGGCTATTTGCGGGTGCCGAGCCCGGCGAAGCGCTTGTTGAACTTGGCCACCTGGCCACCCGTGTCCATCATGCGCTGCACGCCGGTCCAGGCTGGGTGCGACTTCGAGTCGATGTCCAGCCGCAGCGTGTCGCCGGCCTTCCCCATGGTCGACCGGGTGGTGAACTCCGTCCCGTCGGTCATGATGATCTTGATGTCGTGGTAGTCGGGGTGGATGCCGGATTTCATGGCGTTGCTCCTGGATGACCCATGCCGATGCCGACCGGCGGGGCGAAGCGGCTGCTATACGGCCGCCCCCTTGTCACGGCAACACCGGTTCAGCCGGCCATCCCGCGCCGGGCGGTGGCGAACTGGCGGAAGCTTTGGTCCGCCGCCTTCTTCTGGTCCGGCGACAGCGCGTCATACAGGGTGGCGAACGCCGTGGTCAGGTGCTGCATGTCTTCGGCATGCGCCTGCGCCATCTCGCTGTAGCCTTGCATCTGTTCCACCGCGCTTCCGCTGGCAAAGGACGCTTGGCGCTTCTGCACAAGGGCGTCCATGCGTTGCGCGTTGTCGCGCATCACCTGGGCGAAGTCATCGAACGGCTTCTGTTCCGCCGGGGTGATCTTCAACTGGCCGTGCAGCGAGGTGATCCGCCGCTCCATCATCGCGCTGCGGTTCGAGGGCTTGGCCACCGCGGCCGGCTGTGCCGCCACGGGCATCGACACGGGCGCCGCCAGCAGCAGGCACGCCACCACGCTTGGCGTTATCCAAAGGCGCGAGAACATGGCCGGGGTGTCCTGTGGGGTTGCTGAGCCTGGGGGCGGAACGCCACCAGCCGGGGCGGGTTTGCCGCCGGGTCTTGCCGCGCGCCGCCGGCGATGGCTAGCCTGGCCCGTGCAAGGCGCCATCCTTTCGATCCAATCCGCCGTCGCCTACGGCCATGTCGGCAACAGTGCCGCGGTGTTCCCGCTGCAGCGCCTGGGGGTGGAGGTTTGGCCGGTCAACACCGTGCAGTTCTCCAACCACCCTGGCTACGGCAGCCGGACCGGCCAGGGCTTCACCGGACAGCATGTCCGCGACGTGGTGGCCGGCATCGCGGCCCGCGGCGTGTTCGGTCAATGCCGAGCGGTGCTGAGCGGCTACCTGGGTGACCCGTCGGTGGCGGAAGCGGTGCTGGACGCCGTCCGCCTGGTGCGCCAGGCCAGCCCGGTGGCCCTGTATTGCTGCGACCCGGTGATCGGCGACGCGGGGCCGGGCATCTACGTCCATCCGGGCATCCCCGCCCTGCTGCGGGAGCGGCTATTGCCGGACGCGGACATCGCCACCCCCAACCAGTTCGAGCTGGAGCAACTGACCGGCCAGTCGATCGCCACCCTGCCGAACGCCAAGCAGGCGGCCGGCCTGCTGCGCGGCACGATGCGGCCCGGCGCCTGCGTGCTGGTGACCAGCCTGGCGGTGGGCGACACGCCTGCGGACTCGATCGACCTGCTGGCGCTGGACGGGCTGGGCGCGTGGCGGCTGCGGACGCCGCGCCTGCCGTTGGCCGCCAACGGCACTGGCGACACCATCGCCGCGCTGTTCCTGCTGCATCGGCTGCAAACCGGCAGCACGCCGCGCGCGCTGGCGGCCGCCACCAGCGCCACGTTCGGGGTGCTGCGCCGCAGCCTGGACGCAGGGTCCCGCGAGTTGCTGACCGTCGCAGCCCAGGACGAGTTCGTTCGCCCGACGCGTTTGTTCGAGGCGGAGCCCGTTTGACCTGCCGCCACAATTTGTTCGCGCTGCCCTGATCCCGCCAAGATCGTCGGGCTAGATGGCGTCAGCCGCCCTCTGGCCACGGACGATCGCATGCGCATTCTCCAAGCCTATCGCCGCGTGCTTTCCATGCTGGGTGCCGACAAGCGCCTGGCGGTTTACCTTGGCCTGGCCAACATCGTGCTGGCCGGGCTGCAATTCCTCGACCCGGTGTTGTTCGGGCGGGTGATCGGGCTGCTGTCGGCGTCCGATACCATGCCGCATGCCGTGCTGTGGCAGCGCGCCGCGATGCTGATCGGGGTGTGGATTGTCATTGCCGCGGTCGCGATAGGCGGCAACATCCTTACCGTCGTGCATGCCGAGCGCATGGCGCACCGCAACCGGCTACAGGCGATGAGCCGCTTCTTCGGCCACGTGCTGTCGCTGCCGCTGTCCTTCCACGGCGAAGCGCATTCCGGCCGCCTGATGAAGGTCATGCTCGGCGGCGTGGACTCCATGTTCTCGGTGTGGCTGACCTTCTTTCGCGAGCAGCTTGCCACCTACGTGGCGCTGCTGGTGCTGCTGCCATTGACGCTGCTGCTGAACTGGCAGTTGTCCGTGGTGCTGATCACACTGGTGATCCTGTTCTGTGCCGTCACCGTGCTGGTGGTCAACCGCACGGAGGAAGGGCAGCGGCGCGCCGAGTCGTTCCAGTCGAGCCTGGCCGGCACCGCGCAGGATGCGCTGGCCAACGTCATGGTGGTGCAGTCCTTCACCCGGCTGGCGGCGGAAACGCGCCGGTTCGGCCAGATCGCCGACCAGGTGATCGCGCACCAGTTCCCCGTGCTGAACTGGTGGGCGGTGGTCAACGTGCTGACCCGCGGCGCGTCCACCATCGCGGTGATCGTCATCGTGCTGATCGGGACGGTCCTGCACGTGGCGGGCCAGGCCTCCGTGGCGGAAATCGTGACGTTCATGGGGTTCGCCAACCTGCTGATCAGCCGGCTGGAGTCGGCGATGCAGTTCGCGTCCCGCTTGTTCCTGCAAATGCCCGGGCTGGAAGAATATTTCGGCGTGCTGGATGCCAAGACCTCCGTGGCCGAGCAGCCGGACGCGGTGGAGTTGGAAGCGCCGAAGGGGGAGGTCGCGTTCGAGGCGGTGTCCTTCGCCTATCCGGGCGGCCCGGCGATCCTGCGGGACGTGTCGTTCGTGGCGCAGCCCGGCACGGTGGTGGCGCTGGTCGGCACCACCGGCGCCGGCAAGAGCACGGCGATGAACCTGTTGCAGCGCTTGTGGGACCCGACGGCCGGGCGGGTGGCAATCGACGGGCAGGACATCCGGCACGTCACGCTGGAAAGCCTGCGGCAAACCATCGGGGTGGTGTTCCAGGAAAGCCTGCTGTTCAACCGGTCCATCCGGGAAAACCTGCGCATCGGCAGCCCGGACGCCACGGACGCCGAGGTCGAGCAGGCCTGCCGCATGGCGGACGCGCACGACTTCATCGCCCGGCAGCCGCAGGGCTACGAGACGATGGTGGGCGAGCGCGGCGCCACCCTGTCCGGCGGCCAGCGCCAGCGCCTGGCGATCGCCCGCGCGCTGCTGAAGAACCCGCCGATCCTGATCCTGGACGAGGCGACCAGCGCCCTGGACGCGGCCACGGAAGCGCGCGTGTCCCGCGCCATGGCGACGCTGATGGAAGGACGCACGACCTTTATCATCGCGCACCGGCTTTCCACCGTGCGGGACGCCGACGAAATCCTCGTCTTCGACGGCGGGGACGTCGTGGAGCGGGGCCGCTTCGACGCGCTGGTCGCCCGCGGCGGCCGGTTTGCCCAGTTGGTGGCGACGCAGCTCGCCGGTGCGCCGCAGATCCGGGCGGCGGAATAGGCGCGCATCACAGCGTCAGCCGGCGCGCCCGGGCATAGGCCGCCGCGGCGGGCGTGAGCGTCCCGGCGAGCGCCACCACCGGCACCGCGCCCAGCCAAAGCAGCAGCACGGGCACCAGCAGCATGGCGTCGTCGGGGTCAACCGGCCGCACCGCCGCGGTGGGCCGCCGCCGGCCCGAGTTGAGTTGCAGGAACAGCGCCACGACCGACGCCCCCGCGCTGAGCCCCAGCGCCGGAGCCAGCCGCCCCAGCGCCGTCCTGCGCGCCCCGAAGCCCAACGCCACGAACCCCAGCGCATCCGCCGCGCAGTCGCCGACCAGGTCCAGCCGGTGGCCCAACGGGGTGAACCGGTTGGTCTGCCGGGCCAGCTCGCCATCGGCGCGGTCCAGTAGGGCGGAGCCGGTGAACAAGGCGGAGCCGACTGCGAGGGCGCGGCGCGAACCGACGGCAAAGCCCCAGGCCGCCCCCATGGCCGTCACCAGGCGAAGGGCGCTGAGGTGATTGGGGCGCAGGCCCAGCCGGGCCAGCGGGCGGACCAGCGGCCGGACGGCACGGTGCAGCAAGGTCTGGTGACTCATTCAACCTCGAAACTTCAAACGCCGCATCCTGCGTGGCGGCACGGCTGCGGCACAAGGCTCCCCACCCGATCTTGACCGCCCCGCCGGCCACGGGGAGAACACCGGGCATGGAACGCATCTTTTCCGGCATCCAGCCTTCCGGCGTGCCGACTTTGGGCAATTACCTCGGCGCGCTGCGCCATTGGGTGGCGCTCCAGGATGGGCATGACTGCCTGTATTGCGTGGTGGACCTGCACGCCATCACCGCCTGGCAGGACCCGGCCACGCTGGCGGACGCCACGCGGGAGATGGCGGCCACCCTGCTCGCCATGGGGTTGAACGACCGCTCGGTGCTGTTCAACCAATCCGCCGTGGCGGCGCATGCCCGGCTCGCCTGGATCTTCAACTGCGTGGCCCGCATGGGCTGGCTGAACCGGATGACGCAGTTCAAGGACAAGGCCGGCAAGGACCGGGAGAACGTGTCCGTCGGCCTGTTCGCCTACCCCAACCTGATGGCAGCCGACATCTTGGCCTATCACGCGACGCGGGTGCCGGTGGGCGACGACCAGCGGCAGCACCTGGAGCTGGCGAACGACATCGCCCAGAAGTTCAACCATGATTACGCGGTGGAGTTCTTCCCGCCCATCGAGCCGCTGATCCTGGGGCCTGCCGCGCGGGTGATGTCCTTGCGGGACGGCGCCAAGAAGATGAGCAAGTCCGACCCCTCGGACCAAAGCCGCATCAACCTGACGGATGACGCCGACACGATCGCGCTGAAGATCCGCCGCGCCAAGACCGACCCGGAGCCGCTGCCGGAGGACCCGCGCGGCCTGGAGAACCGGCCGGAAGCGCGCAACCTGGTGGGCATCTATGCCGCCTTGACCGACACCGACCATACTAGCGTGCTGCGCGACCATGGCGGCAAGGGCTTCGGGCCGTTCAAGGAAGCGCTGGCGGAGCTGCTGGTGGCCAAGCTGGCGCCGCTGGCGGCGGAAACGCGGCGCTGGCTGGCTGATCCCGCCACGGTGGATCGCCGGCTCGGCGAAGGGGCGGACCGCGCCGCCGCCTTGGCCGACCCGATCGTGGCGGAGGCGGAGCGGCTGGTCGGCTTCCTCAAGCCGCGACGCTGAGATGGGCTCGCTGGAGGCGGTGTTCCGCATCGCCAATTTCGGCGCGGTCGTGGGGTGGATCGTGCTGGTGCTGGCGGCCGTGTTCGGATGGCGCCGGGCGCTGTTCCGGTTCTGCGGCACCCTGGTGCCGCTGCTGCTGGCAACGGCGTATGCCGTGCTGCTGGTCGCCCATTGGGGCGGCCCGCAGATTGACTTCACGTCCTTGGCTGGGGTGGGGGCGATGTTCCGCCAACCGGTCGCCGCGCTGGCCGGGTGGCTGCACTACCTGGCGTTCGACCTGCTGGTCGGCGTTGCCGTGGTAGAGCGGTTCCTGGAGGATCGCATGCCGCGCATCCTGCTGGTGCCGGTGTTGCCGCTGGTGTTCTTCTTCGGGCCGGCCGGATGGCTGCTGTTCCAGGCCATCCGCTTTGCCCGGCGCGATGGCGGCGCCGCCCCGGCCCCCCGCCCAGCCCCGGCAAAAGCCCGCAAGGCGACGGTTCGAAAGGTTCAGGCCGACGCGGAGTGACCCCGCTTAGGCGTCGGCGGCCGGCGCGTCGTGGATCGTGGCCGCGTATCGTGCGGCGTTCGCGTCGAGGATGGCGTAGGCCACGATCACATAGCATTCCGCGGTCTTGATCCGGCCTGCCTTGTATGCGTCCTCTGCCAGCAGGATCGCCTCCGGCGCAGTCAGACCCGCACGACAGGCGTCACGGCTGATCTCCATCACTGCCCCCTCCCGGTTTCCGGCCATCGCGACGTGCGATGATGGCAACTATTCCGAAATAAGGGCGACTTTGTGGACCGTCCAGTCTAACCAGGACGTTTCTCGGACATTTCACGGTAGTGCAGACAGACTATAGTTGCTGGGCGCAAGACTAGTCCGGGTCTGTTACTTTCTGTTTCGTTCGCGGCTGTGAGGGTTTCGGCAGTGCGACGAGGCCGCGTTCCCTGGCCCAGACGACCACCGCGCTTCGCTTGTGGACACCAAGCTTGGCATAGATGGCAGCGATATGGTTGCGCAGCGTGTTGCGCGCGATGCCCAACTGGCTGGCGATCGCCTCGTCCGGCAGCCCCTGCGCCATCAGGCCCAGCACTTCGCGCGCCCGCGCCGGCAAGGCGGCCAACTCCGTCGGCGTCGTTCCGCTGCCCTTCGCCTGGTTGATCGTTGCCAGGTTCTCCACGATCTTCTGGCTGAGCCAGGACGTGTCCTGCATGGCGGATTGCACCGCGGCCAGCAACTCTGTCTCGGTCTGCTTGCGCTCGGTGATGTCCAGCATGACGCTCAGCAGGCAGTGTTCCCCGTGGATCTCCACCGTTTCGGCGGACAGCAGGAAGTCGCGGACCACGCCGTTCTTCGACCGCAACTGGATGTCCACGCCGTGCACGCGGCCGGCCTGCCTGATCTTGCGCTCCAGATGGTCGCGCGGCTCGCCTTGCCGCCACATCTCGATCTCTTCCTCGCGCCGGCCGATCACCTCCTCGCGCCGCCAGCCCGTGGCGGCGGTGAAGGCGGCGTTGACGTCCAGGATGCGCAGGCCGTCGAGGGCCAGCATCGTCATCGGGCAAGGCGCCATGTCGAAGGCCTTGGCGAAGCGTTGCTCGCTTTGCCGCAGCGCGTCCTGCGCTTCCTGCCGGGCGTTGAGGTCGGCGAAGGTGAACAGCATGCAGGCCTCGTCGCCGATCTCCAGCGGCTGGCCGCCCAGCAGCACGGTCCTTTCCCGCCCGTTCGGCAGCAGCAGGCACCCCTCCATCTGCGGGATGGTTTCCCCGGCGTGGAGGCGCTCCACCGCCAGGGCGCGCTTTTCGGCACCGCGCAGGACGTCGATCTCGTGCATGGAATGGCCGATCAGGGCGGTCCGCTTGTAGCCGGTCAGTTCCAGGAAGCCGTGGTTGACCTTGACGAAGCGCATGTCCGCCAGCCGGGCGATGATCGCGGGGGCGGGGTTGGCGCCGAACGCCCGCTCGAACCGTTCCTCGGCGTTGAACCGCTCCGTTTCGTCATCCAGGATGACCACGAAGCATTCGGACTGCTCATCCCCGTCGGCCAGGACCAAGGTGCGGACCTCGTGCACCCAGTGCCGCCCGTCGGAGCGGCGGGTGACGTCGACCAGTTCCCGGTCGATCATCTCGCCTTCCAGCAGGCGGTGCATCGGGTAGTCGTCGGCGCGGAGCGGCTGGCCGCCGCGGCCGGTCAGCGCGAACTGGCTGGCGTAGCCGGCGACCGTGCCGCCCAGATCCGCCAGCGTGGCGGCGCCATGCAGGGCCAGCGCCGTGTCGTCCGCCCAGCAGATCGTGCCGGAGGGCTCGATAATGATCACGCCCTCCGTCAACCGGGCGATGATCTGTTGCAGGTTGCCCAGGCTGGCATTCCTGCCGGGTATGGCTTGTTCCGTCACGTCACTGCCTCCGCCCCGCCCTGCAGGCGCCACCCGGCCCGGATCATGGCCGCCCCGGCACCCGGTGCCGGAACGCCAGCGCTTCCGCAATGTCGGCGCGCCGGATACGTTCTACCCGGGCCAGATCGGCGATCGTGCGCCCGACCCGCAGCACGCGGGTGAAGCCGCGGGCCGACAAACGGAGCTTTTCCGCCGCCTGTTCGGCGAAGCTGCGCGCATCCGGCTCCATGGCGATCCCGCCGCCGTCCGACTCCGCGTTCAGCGAACCACGCCCGTGTTGGATGTGCCGCGCGGCGGCGACCCGGGCCGCCACCGCGGCGCTCGGCTCCCCGGGCGGGGCGCGGCTGAGTTCGGCGGGTGCGATCGGCTGCACCTGCACCGTCATGTCGATGCGGTCCAGCAGCGGGCCGCTGATGCGGCTGAGGTACTCCTCGCCGCACCGGGGCGCCTTGCTGCATTCCCGCGCGGCGTCGCCGAGATGGCCGCAGCGGCAAGGGTTCATCGCCGCCACCAACTGGAATCGCGCCGGGTAGGTGACGTGGGCGGACGCGCGGGCGACGGTGGTGCGGCCGGTTTCCAGCGGCGTGCGCAGCGCTTCCAGGGCCGGGCGGGGAAACTCCGGCAACTCGTCCAGGAACAGAACGCCGCGATGCGCCAGGCTCACCTCGCCAGGCTTTGCCCGTTGGCCTCCGCCGGTCAAAGCCGCCGGGCTGGCGGAATGATGCGGCTCCCGATACGGCGGGCGCTTCACCATCAATCCGCCCATCAGCAGCCCGGCAACGGAATGGATGGTGCTGACCTGCAACGCTTCGGCCGGGGTCAGGTCCGGCAGCAGGCCGGGCAGGCGGCTGGCCAGCATGGACTTGCCGGCGCCCGGTGGGCCGATCAGCAGTAAATTGTGGCCGCCAGCCGCCGCGACCTCGATCGCGCGCTTGGCGGCTTCCATGCCCTTCACCTCGGCCAAATCGGGGCCGGCCGCCGCCTCTGCCACGCCCGCCGGCGCGGGTGGGGTCATCACCTGCGTGCCGCGGAAATGGTTCACCGCGCACAGCAGGTCTGGCAGGGCGAGCACCTCCACCTGGCCGGCCCAGGCCGCCTCGCCGCCTTGCGATGCCGGGCAGATCAGGCCCAGGCCGCGGCTGGACGCGCCGATCGCCGCCGGCAGCACGCCCGTCACCGGGTTCAGCGTGCCGTCCAGCGACAACTCGCCGAGCGCGGCGAACCCCGCCAGATCCTCCCGCGGCAGCACGTCCATCGCGGCCAGCACGCAGAGCGCGATCGGCAGGTCGAAATGGCTGCCTTCCTTCAGCAGGTCGGCCGGGGCCAGGTTGATCAGCACCCGGCGCGGCGGCAAGGCCAGGCCCATCGCCGTCAACGCCGCGCGCACCCGCTCCCGCGCCTCGCCCACTGCCTTGTCCGGCAGGCCCACCACCAAGAAGGCCGGCAAGCCGCTGGACACCTGGACCTGCACCTCCACCGGCACCGCCTCAATCCCGGAAAAGGCGAAGGATTGAACGCGGGCGATGCTCATCCGCAGAAGGCGGTCAGGAACGTTTCCAGCAGGGAGCCGAGCCGGTCGACGTCGTAGCCGCCTTCCTGGATGAAGGTGGCGGGCAGTGCCAGCCGGCCGATGGCGGCGCCGGCGCGGGCGAACCCGCTGGCGGACACCGAAAGGAAGTTCAGCGGCTCGTCGCGCGACGCGTCGAACCCCAGCGACACTACCAGCGCGTCGGCGCCGAACCGCTCGATCACGCGCAGGGCCGCGTCCAGTGCGGCCAGCCAGCCGAGGTCCCCCGTGCCGGCGGCCAGCGGGAAGTTGCGGTTGAAGCCGGCGCCGGCGCCGCCCCCCAGCTCATCGGCATGGCCGACATACCACGGGTAATAGCCGGATGGGTCGCCGTGCACCGAGGTGAACAGCACGTCGTCCCGCGTCCAGAAGATGCCCTGCGTGCCGTTGCCGTGATGGCTGTCGATGTCCAGCACCGCCACCCGCCGTGCGCCGTGCTCCATCAGCCGCTGCACCGCGATCGCCGCGTTGTTCAGGTAGCAATGGCCGCCCGCCCGCGCGGCATAGGCATGGTGCCCCGGTGGCCGGCACAGCGCGTAGCTGTCGTGGTTGCGGGCTGTGTCGTCCGCGGCGGCCAGCGCGCAGGCGGCGGCGGCGTGGATCGATTCCCAGCTCCCCGGCCCGATGGGGCAGGCGGTGTCGGCGGAGTACCAGCCGGCGCGGGCGATCACCGAGTCGGACGGCCGCGCCGTGGTGGCCAGCATTTCCGGCGCCGGGTGCATGTTGGCGACCACCTCCTGCCCGGCATCCGGCATCGCCGCCCATTCCGCCGCCGCGTTGGCCAGCCAGTCCAGATAGGGCGCCGGATGAACCGCCTCGATCGCGGCGCGCTCGGCCGGCGGGGGCGTCGTCACCTCCAGCCCCATCGCCTTGCACCCTTCCAGCAGGGACAGGGCACGGGCCGGCACCTCGAAATGGCTGCGGACCTGACCGCGCTGCAGAAAGAATTTCGGTGCATGGGATAGCTGCGCCGGGTCCCAGAATGCCTTCAACCAGTGGTCCTCCGTTCTGCACCGGAGGCTAGTGCGTTTCGCCACGCCCCGAAACGGGCTAGCGTCCGCGGCAATGAGACTGCCCCGACGTGCGCTGCTGTTGGCCGCCGGCGCCGCGTCGCTCCCGGCACGCGCCGCCGGCTCCATGCACCTCGTCTGCCCCTTGCTGGCGGAGCCGGAGCGGTTGATCCCCGGCCTGTCGGACCGGCTGGAAACCCGGCTGGTCGGCAGCAAGATCTATGGCGGGCTGTGCCGCTTCGACGGCCATGGCGTGCCCCAGCCCGAACTGGCGGCAGGCTGGGACATCTCGGCGGACGGGCTGACCTACGTTTTCCACCTGCGGCCGGGCCTGGTGTGGCACGACAGCGGCGCGTTGACGGCGGACGACGTGGTGTTTTCCATCGACCGCTTCCACCGCCAACTGCAACCCCGGCTCGGGCTGGGCCGCGTGACCGCCGTGCGGGCGGCGGATGCGCGAACCGTGGTGATGACCCTGGCCGCGCCGTTCGAGCCGTTCCTGCGGCAGATGGATGCGGGGTCCGCGCCGATCGTGCCGCAGCACGTGCATGACCGGCCGGGCTTTGCCGTCGACCCGCGGGAGGTTTTGCCGGTTGGCACCGGGCCGTTCTGGATGGGGGAACGCTGGCGGCTGATCCGGTTCGCGTGGTTCGCGGGGGAGAAGCCGCCGCTTGCGGAAATCGCCTGCCCCGTCATACCCGATCCGGCGGCCTGGACGGCGCTGGGGGACCGGCGCGACATCCTGCTGGTCGGCGACGCCGCGGCCGCGGCGGTGCAAGGAGGCGGGCCGCCCCGCCCGGCGCTGGCCGTGGGCAGCCAGCCGTCCGGGACCATCGTCGGGCTGCGGCTGAACCAGGCCAGCCCGCCGCTGGACGATGTGCGCGTCCGGGCGGGGCTGGCCTGCGCCATCGACCGCGCGGCCATCCTGCGGGATTTGTGGTCGGGGCAAGGCCGGGTGGCGACAAGCCCGGGGGGCGATGCCGCGGCGGGCCTGCCGGAGTACGATCCGCGCCAGGCATCCAGTTACTTCACCGCGGCGGGCTTGCGGCCGGACGCAAGCGGCGTGCGGCTGCGGCTATCCTGCCTGGTGCTGCCGGGCGCCCGGTGGCAGCGCTTGGCGGCCCGAATGCGCCTCATGCTCGACCATGTCGGCGTGGAACTGACGGCGGACACCGTGGCCGAGGCGGAGTGGACCAGCCGTGTCGCCGCCGGTGCCTATCAGGCGGCGGGGTTCCAACTGCTGCAAACCGGCGATCCGTGGCTGGACCTTGCCGCCTACCAGGCGGACGTCCCGGCTTTGGCGGCGCTTCTGGCCAGCACCGACCGGCCGGGCGCGCTGGCGGAGGCGCAGGCGATGCTGGTTCGCCAGGCGCCCCGGCTGTGGCTGGTGGAACCGGCGGTGGCCGTGGTGCGGGACCGCCGGTTGAGCCTGCCGGATGGCGTGTTCAGCAGCTTCGCCACGGCACGCGTGTCATGCGACCCCGACGAGCCAGCCCCTTGAGTGACTGTTTCATAAGTATTGAGAAAACGCCATAAAGGTAAACTATATCAGTGGGTTAGGCGCACTGCCTGCCTTTGTGGAGTTTACTCAGTGAGCAATACAATGATAATCACAATGAACGCTGATGTTCAAAAGGTCGCAGAATTTTTACAGCAGAATTTCGAGGCTAGAGAACTTCAGAGAATTGTTAGCGGCTTAGCCGCGATAGCTCCACTTCTTTGGGGGTGGTCCACGGAGCCAAGCGTTTTGGATAATGTTCTAAAGCTCCGTGGCAAACCTATTGAAGTGGGCTAGTCACCTGCATGTTGAGCAAACACTACGAGCTTCCAACTAGTCTTTCCGACTTTGCCATTGGGGTGATGGTCTTTGCATTCTCGCGTCGGAGGTAATGTTCTAGCTTCTTCAGCAACAACTTCGACACCACACTGTTGGCACTTGTAAATACCGGACAGATCCGGTGTGTCACCGGGTTTGAAAATCTTATCAAACGCCGCATCGATTTTTTGAGAAACTAACTTTGAATCCTGATACAGAGCCATTTTCCCTCCTACGAGCAATCGGGCAGTGAAAGTAGGTTGTTGGGTTTATAATCGTCTGGCGAAGTCGTCAGATAGGGCTTTCGTCCCGCCGGAGTCGCTACTCGGACGTTAGCTCGCCTATTATTTTCCATGGTGTAATACGTGTGAGTGCCTCGTTGTAACTGTACTATGGCAATAGGCTCGGCTTCTTGCCAACTGCCCAAGATGGTCTGTCCACCACCTATATGGGTGATATTTTCTCGCATTAGAGCATTTGAAACCTTGATGCATTGTACTTGACGGTCAATAGGCATGGCTTGAGCCTCGCTAGCTAGATGTAGTGCCCAAGCAACCCTTGACCTGCTGTATCCAGGTGCCCAAACTCGGGGCGAGTGCGTAGACTTACCGAAGGCAGCTTGGGCCGACTTTACGGACTACCATGGGTTGGGCTGCAACCCGACTCCATTGACGGTCACCTAGAACACTACATGCACCTCAAAACTCTGCAAGCGCCATGTAGTGCTCAGGCCGCAAGGCCACGCTAGATATGGGGTCGTGACCGGCGCAAGCCCATTTAACACTTGACTGTCGATTCGCACGCATCTTTTCCACAGAAAGCTGTGGATAACTCTAAATGATATTGCAGGAGCACATTGTGCCTGATGAGAAACTCGCGTTACCCGACTTGAATATAAAGTCGGGAGATCTTGGCTACGTCGACGCGTTCTCAATAGATGTAATTTACGAGTTGAGCAAAGAAAGCCTTAAGTCGCAACTTGATGGCGCGAGGCAAATAATTGTTCGTTGTGGAACAATTTTGACTCAATCAATTAGTTTGGCAAGCGCGTCAACGGCGGGTATATTCTACGCCTTCTCAGATGATAAGCTTGTTGAGAACTTAGGATTTAATGTCGTTTTAGGATCTTCTTTCACGGCTTTAGTCTTGTGGATCATATCTGCAATTTATGCAGCCATCGGGATACGCGCCACAGGGCTCAGCGCAGTTGGGATCGACATTACCGAAGCATTTAAACCCAACGTACTTTCTCGGGACGCTCGTGCAACTAAACTTTGGGCTATAACCACCTTAGCCGGGTCGCATTCCAAAGGCGATGAAGCAAGCACAAGGCTAGCAGCTATTCTGAACAGAGCAGTTACTTTAAGCGTGGCCGCACCAATCGCAGCTGTAATGATGGGTGCGGCCCTGTACTTCACTGCTTATTTTCGTTTAGCTTGATCTGACCCTTCTTTATCTCAGGCAACTGATGATCGTTAACCACATATGGGCGGCCTTGAACGGCAACGGTCACTGGTGGAAGTGGCTTAGGTGCGGGCTGAGGTGGAGAGATAGGAGGTTCAGCTTTCTTGTCTGTCATTTACGCTCCTCAAATTTAGAGTTCTAAGAGTCGATCCAAGATCATGTTGTTTTCTGACATAGGCGTCGGAGCATCAGCCTGATTGACGCCCAACGCAGGAAAGCGAGGGCGTTACGGTTCAGGCACTCCCAATCCTTGGCCAAGCGTCGGCAGCGGTTCAGCCAGGCGATCGTGCGTTCGACGATCCAGCGTTTTGGCAGCACGACGAAGCGAGCGACGTCGGATCGCTTGACGATCTCGATGTTGACCTGGCTGCAGACGTGGGCCAACCCGTCCTGAAAGCGTGGTCCCTGGTAGCCACCGTCGGCATAGAGCTTGAGCAGGAACGGGTAGAGCCCGAACAACGAGGCCATCAGCAGCACACCGCCATCACGGTCTTGGATGTCGGCGGCATGTACGATCGCTTGCATCAGCAAGCCTTGCGTATCGACAAGGACGTGGCGCTTCTTGCCTTTGATTTTCTTGCCCGCATCAAAGCCGGGCGGGTCCGAAATCCCCCTTTTTCCGCGCTCTTGACACTTTGACTGTCGATAATGGCCGCAGTCGGGCTCGCTTGGCGCCCTGCCTGCTCGCGGCAGGCGACGTAAAGCGCGTGGTGCAGCCGGTCGAGCGTGCCGTCGTGCTCCCAACGCTTGAAGTAAAAGTTAACCGTGCTGCGCGGCGGCAGGTCCTTGGGGATCGCGGCCCACTGGCACCCGGTGCTCAGCACATACATCAGCCCGTTGACTATCTCGCGCACATCCACCGTCCGCTTGTTGCCACCCCGCTTGGCGCGAGGGATCAGCGGCTTGGTCAGCGACCACTCGGCATCCGTCAGGTC
The DNA here is from genome assembly GCA_965199555.1 of Acetobacteraceae bacterium. GTDB lineage: Bacteria > Pseudomonadota > Alphaproteobacteria > Acetobacterales > Acetobacteraceae > LMUY01. The sequence continues at coordinate 204,288 of CBDASJ010000012.1, forward strand.
GCTTGGATATCGCAACCTACTACGGTCATACCGACCGCGGTTCTCAACCGTCCACATTCCACTACCCTCGCGACTCGACGCAAAGCGATGGAATCACAACCGACTCACCAGACTCAACATGATCTTGGATCGACACTAACACCAGTCTGGTTTGAAAATAGGATGCAGGCGCCGCAACATCAACCTTATTGAGGCTAACCGGATCATCGCCAAGCTGTTCCTTACGGTGCGTTCGTGGTCAACAACCAAGCGACGATAGTCATACAGCCAAGAGAAGGTTCTCTCGACCACCCAGCGCTTTTTGGCAGGCACGAACGGAGCGCCAGCTTTGGTCAGGTTGGCAGTTACCTCCATGCTCGCTCCGATGTTGGCCTTCACCCAGCCAGACAGGAGCGAACCTTGGAAGCCCTTATCAGCAAAGATGGTTTCGACAGTCGCCACGACTTTCTTGAGCTTCTTGCAGGCTCGACCCAGGCCGTAGACGGCGCATTTCGTATCATGAGTATTTGCAGGTAGCACACTGGCATCAACCATCAAGCCAAAGGTATCGACTGTCAGGATCCGCTTGCGGCCCTTGACCTTTTTACCGCCGTCATAACCACGAGTTTCAACTGGAGCGTATTTGCCGGTTTTCACTGATTGCGTGTCGATCACCAACGCGCTGGGAGTAGGTGTGCGCCCTTCAAGCGTTCGGACCAACGTATACAGGGCCGCATTCACCTTACGGTAGATGCCCCGTCGTCGCCATTCGGCGAAATACCGAAACACGGTCTGCCAGGGTGGAAAGTCGCGCGGTAATTGTCGCCATTGGCAGCCTGCCTTCAGCATATACAGTATGCCGTTCAAGGCCGCCCGTTCATCTGTCGTGCGCGGTCGCCCACCGGTTTTCGCACCCGGCAGATAGCGCTTCACCAGCGCCCATTGATCGTCGCTCAAATCAGTTTCGTACAATTGAACAAACCGCGAACATGGCGCGCTGATAAGCTGCCTCTAATGGTAAATAGCCTTACCACACCCAATCGGTTTGTCAACACAAAAGTGTTTTATAACAGAGCCTTATGATTGACCCTAGTCGGCTAACCTCAGTTGTGCTACCACAATGATGCGTGTGGAAGCGCATTGAAGTCGAAGCGGCCCCCTATGTCGGGTGGCCTGCTGAATACAACACCCGGAACCTAGTTCCAGCGGTGGATGGGGCAACTCGTTCGTCGTTGCGGAAATAGGCAGGGCGTGTGTCGCTTCGACTTCCACGCTTCCAACCGCCCGACGCCAGGGCGCCGGTGGTCAAACGCAGCTCGTGGAAGGGCTGAGGTTGGAGCAAGCATGTGGTATGGTTTTTCTTCCGAATGCCCGGGCAGGTAATGAACTACCTCGCCTACTACTTTCCTGGAAAAGGTGAGGTTTGGATTAGTAATCGGCAGCGTGGCAGTGCGTTTGTTGAAGTAGTTAAATCCATTATGTTTTGGATAGCGCTTGGCTTTGTAGCGTTGGTTGTGTTCGGAGCGGTCATCCCGGAAAATCGCAAAGCCTGGGAAAGAGTGCATTCGCAGCACCCAAATCAGTAGCTGAGTTCACCGGGCGGGTTTGCCCGTTTGGGCGGCCCGCCCATTTTTATCCTGACTTATGAAACAGTCACTTAGGAGTGAGACCATGCGCATCGCCGTCGGCGGCTTCCTGCACGAAAGCCATTCCTTCGCCCCCATGCCGACGCGCTACGCCGACTTCCTGCACCCGGGCGGCTACCCGGGCCTGGTGCAAGGGCCGCCGCTGCTGGACGCGATCCGCGGCAGCGCCGCCGCCGCGGCGGGTGCCATCGCGGCCATCGAGGCCGGCGGCGACAGCGTCGTGCCGCTGCTGTGGTGCCTGGCCACGCCGGCCGGCCCGGTGCAGGCCGAAGCGTTCGAGCGCATCGCCGCGCTGCTATGCGCGCGGGTCGCCGAAGCGGGGCCGCTCGACGGCATCTTCCTGGACCTGCACGGCGCCGCCCTGGCGGAAGGCGCGCCGGATGCGGAAGGCGAGCTGCTGCGCCGCGTGCGCGCCATCGTCGGCGCGGTGCCGATCGCCATCACGCTGGACCCGCATGCCAACATGACGGCGCTGATGGCGCAAACGGCGGACGTGATCGTGCCGTATCGCACGTATCCGCATGTCGACATGAAGCAGGTCGGCGACCGGGCGGTCGGGTTGTTGCGCCAGCGGATCGCGCGCGGCGCGCCGTTCGCCCGCGCCTTCCGGCAGCTCGACTACTGGATGCCGATCACCAGCCAATGCACGATGGACGGCCCCATGGCGGCGGTGATGGAGCGGCGCGCGGCCATCGAGGCGCAAACCGGCGCGGTGGAGCTCGCCTGGTGCTTCGGGTTCCCTTACGCCGATTTCGCGGATTGCGGCCCGGCCATCGTCGCCTATGCCGAGGACCAGGCCGCGGCCGATGCGGCGGCCGACGGGTTATCCCGCGAACTGGCGGCGCGGGAAGCGGAGTTCGCCGGGTCGGTGCTGCCGGCGGCGGAGGCGGTGGCGCTTGCGCGGTCGGAAAATGCCGGGCCGGTGGTGATCGCCGACACGCAAGACAATCCGGGCGGGGGCGGCCACGGCGACACCACGGGGCTACTGGCCGAGTTGATCCGGCAGCGCGCGCACGGCGCCGTGGTCTGCGTCATCAACGATGCGGACAGCGCGGCCGCCTGTCATGCCGCCGGGCAAGGCGCCGCGCTGGACCTGGTGCTGGGCGGCCGGTCCGATGGTGCGCCGCTGCCGGTGCGCGCCACCGTGTTGACGCTGGCGGACGGCACGTTCGCGCTGACGGGACCGATGAGCGCGGGCAACATCGCCCGGCTCGGCCCTTGCGCGCTGATCGAGGTCGAGCACGGCATCCGGGTGATGATCGCCAGCCGGAAGATCCAGGCCTACGACCAAGCAATCCTGCGCCATGTCGGGCTAGAACCGTCCACGCTGCCGATCATCGCGTTGAAATCCTCGGTGCATTTCCGGGCGGATTTCTCGCCGGTTGCGAACCGCATCCTGGTCGCGGCCGCGCCCGGCCCGGTGACCGCCGACCCGGCGGACCTGCCGTTCCGGCACGTCCGCCCGGGCGTACGGCGACGCCCGGCTGCTAGCTGATCTTCGCTTGGACGCGGGTGTCGCCCAGCACGCGCATCTTGGCGGCGAGATCCTCGATCGCCCGCTTCCACCGCTGCGTCGCGTCCTTCTGGTCGGCCAGCGCCGCCTGCAGGTCGGCCAGCGCCAGGCTGAGCCGACGGGACGACTGGGACAGGTCATTCGCCTGCTTGGCCGCAGGCCGCGCTTGCACGAACGGCAAGGCGGCCGGCGCACCCTCGAAGGATGCCGTTGCCGGCTCGACCGAAACCGGGCGGACCCGCACCGGGAACGGAATAATCGTGGCGCTTAACTGTTCTGTCATCATTGGCCTCCGCTTCTGCAACGACGTTAACCCAAGCCGCGTTCCAAGAAAAGAGATAAATTAACGAAATTGAAAGAGCCGGTCAGAGTTGGATGTGGCCGCCGGCCAGACAGATCAGTGCGACCAGGATCAGCACGGTCTCGACAACCCCGGTCAGCCCGTAACGCAGCTTCAAATAGCCGGGCGGCATCAGCCCCGCCTTGGCGGCGCGCGCCTCGATCACCGCGGTCGCCGCGAAGCCGACGATCAGCAGGCCCAGGCCTGACACCACGTTGACCGCAACCGCCAGCAGCAAAGCGACCCAACCGGCCAGTGACGGCAGCACGCCGAGGCTGAGCCGGCCTCGCTCACCGCGCCGGGCCGGGTCTTCCAGCGCGAAACCCCAATGCACCCCGCCTAGGAACGCCAGCACCACGGCGCCGTAGGCCACCAGGGCAAAGCCGGCGCGGTCCCCGTCCGGGGCGACCGCGAGCACGCCGCATGCGGCGAAGGGGATCAGCCCGGCCAGGCCGAGCAGCCATGCGAGCAGCGGAAGGCGGCGATTCATGGCCGGCACTCTGCCACCCCCGGCGAGCGACGGACACAAGCGCCGGCGGCCTGTGCGAACACGTTTCGGTGGCAAGCGCGCGCGGCTATACCGTGGCCCATGGAACCCGCCACCGAAATCGGCATCGCCTTTCTCCTTATCCTCTTCAACGCCCTGTTCGCACTCAGCGAGATGGCGCTGGTGTCCGTACGCCGTGCCCGGCTGATGGTGCTGGAGCGCAAGGGCGACCGCGGCGCCGCCATCGCGCTCAGCCTATCGGACGACCCGCAGCGCTTCCTGCCGACGGTGCAGGTCGGCATGACGCTGGTGGGCATCCTGACCGGCACGTTCGGCGGCGCGCGGCTGGCCGCCCGGTTGGAACCGGTGCTGGCCGCCAGCCCGACGGTCGCCCCGTTCGCGGGCGAGCTGTCGCTGCTGATCGTGGTGCTGGCCACCACCTACCTGACGCTGGTGCTGGGCGAGTTGGTGCCCAAGCAGCTTGCCCTGCGGCAGCCCGAGTATGTGGCCGCCCGCATCGCCCGGCCGTTGCGCGTGTTGAGCCGGGTCGCCGGCCCGGTGATCTGGCTGCTGGGCTTGTCCACCAGCCTCATCCTCCGGCTGTTCGGCAGCGGCCGCCCGGCCTCCCATGCCGTCACGGAGGAGGAGTTGAAGGCGGTGCTGGCGGAAGGCGCCCAAGTGGGCGTGCTGGAAGTGGGCGAGCGCGAGATGATCGAGCGGCTGATGCGCCTGGCGGACAAGCCGGTGCGCGCGCTGATGACGCCGCGCAACGAAATCTCCTTCCTGGACCGGACCGACCCGCGGCGCGACGTGGTGCAGGCACTGCGCACTTCCTCGTACAACCGGCTGATCGTGGTGGACGGCACCGTCGACAACGTGGTGGGCGTGGTGCAGGCGAAGGACCTGCTGGACCAACTGCTCGCCGGCAAGGAACTGGCCGTGATGGACGTGCTGCGCCAGCCGATGGTGGTGCCGGACACGACCTCCGCCCTGGACGCGTTGGAGCGGCTGAAGGCAGATCCGCTGGGCTTGGCGCTGGTGATGGACGAGTACGGCAGCTTCGAAGGCGTGGTCACCGCCGCCGACGTGCTGGAAGCCATCGTGGGCGACGCCAACGACACCCGGCCGGACCTGGCGGCGGACGCGCAGAACACGCCGGGCAGCCTGGTGGTGGACGGCATGATGCCGGTGGACGAGTTGAAGTCACGCCTGGCGCTGCCCGACCTGCCAGCCGAAGGCAGCTACCACACCACGGCTGGCTTGCTGCTGGCCCTGCTGCGCCGCGTGCCACGTGTCGGCGACAAGGTGGTGTTCGCCGGCTGGCTGTTCGAAGTCCAATCCATGGACGGCCGCCGCGTCGACCGCATCCGCGCCAGCCGGGAGGTGCTGGCGGAAGGGTAAGCCGGCCAGAAGACCAGACCCGGTGCGCCAGATGCGATCACGCTGCGTAGCGCGCGATTGCCAGATCTTCGTGCTCGATGTCCGGCTGCTTGCCCGACACCAGGTCCGCCAGCACCCGGGCCGAGCCGCAGGACATGGTCCAGCCCAGCGTGCCGTGGCCGGTGTTCAGCCATAGGTTGGGCAGCCGGGTCGGGCCGATGATCGGCGTGCCGTCCGGCGTCATCGGGCGCAGGCCGGTCCAGAAGCTCGCTTTCTTCACGTCGCCGCCTTGCGGGAACAGATTGCTCACCGAGTAGGCCAGCGTCGCCCGGCGCGGTTCGGACAGCAGCGCGCTGAACCCGGCCAATTCGGCCGTGCCGCCGACGCGGATGCGGTCGCCCAGGCGGGTGATCGCCACCTTGTAGGTTTCGTCCATCACGGTGGACACCGGGGCGCCCGCCTCGGACTCGATCGGGACCGTGATGGAATAGCCCTTCACCGGGTAGACCGGGATGTCCACGCTCAGCGGCGCCAGCAGCTTGCGAGAATAGCTGCCCAGCGCCACGACCAGTTGGTCGACCGGATGGCGCTCGCCGCCGGCCACCACCGCGGCAACCCGGCCGCCTTCCTGCTCCACCCCCTCCACGTCGACGCCGTAGCGGAACACCACGCCACGCTCCGCGGCCAGCGCGGCCAGGCGTTGGGTGAACTGGTGCGCGTCGCCGGTTTCGTCGCCGGGCAGCCGCAGGCCGCCCAGGAAGCGGCCGGTGGCATGGGCCAGCGCCGGCTCGGCCGCGACGCAGCCGGCGTGGTCCAGCACCTCGTAGCGGACGCCGCCCTCGTCCAGCACCGCGGTGTCCTCGGGGATGTGGTCCAACTGCTTTTGCGTGCGGAACAGTTGCAGCGTGCCCTGCTGCCGGTCGTCGTAGCGCAGGCTGGTGTCCGCCCGCAGCGCCAGCAGGCAGTCGCGCGAATACTCCGCCAGGCGGACCATGCGGGCCTTGTTCACGTGGTACGCGGCCTCGGTGCAGTTGCGCAGCATCAGCCCCATCCAGCGCCACATGAATGGCTCCAGCAGTGGGCGGATCACCAGCGGGCGATGCGTCATCATCATCCACTTGATCGCCTTCAGCGGCACCCCCGGCCCGGCCCACGGCGCCGAATAGCCCGGCGACACCTGCCCGGCATTGGCGAAGCTGGTTTCCATGCCCGCCGCGGGCTGGCGGTCCAGCACCGTCACCTCGTGGCCGGCGTCCCGCAGGTAATAGGCCGTCGTGGTGCCGACCACGCCGGCGCCGAGCACGAGGATCTTCATGGTCATGTCCTTCGACAGGGGGCCGCCTACGCCACCATACGTGTTCGCTGCCAGATTGCCCTCCCGCCGCCGGGATGGCAGCCTGCCGGCAGCGAGGGGATGGGGCGCATGGCACTCAACAAACGGTTCGAGACGGCGAAGGATGCTTTGGCGGGGCTGCTGCACGACGGGATGACGATCATGTCCGGGGGGTTCGGCCTGTGCGGCATCCCGTCCGTGCTGATCGAGGCGATCCGCGAGTCGGGGGTGAAGGACCTCACCGTCATCTCCAACAATGCCGGCGTGGACGATGCCGGGCTGGGGCTGCTGTTGGTCACCCGGCAAATCCGCAAGATGATCAGCTCCTATGTCGGGGAAAACGCCACCTTCGCCCGGCAATACCTGGCCGGTGAGCTGGAGATCGAGTTCAACCCGCAGGGCACGCTGGCCGAACGCATCCGCGCTGGCGGCGCCGGCATCCCTGCCTTCTACACCGCGACCGGCGCCGGCACGCAGATCGCCGAAGGCAAGGACGTGCGGCAGTTCAACGGCCGCGACTACATCATGGAAACCGGCCTGGTGGCGGACCTGGCGATCGTCCACGCCTGGAAGGGCGACCCGGAAGGCAACCTCGTCTACCGGATGACGGCGCGCAACTTCAACCCGATCATGGCGACCGCCGGCACCGTGACGGTGGCACAGGTGGAGGAGATGGTGGAACTGGGGGCGCTGGACGCCGACGCCATCGTCACCCCCGGCATCTTCGTGCAGCGCATGGTGGCGGTGCCCGGTGTGGACAAACGGATCGAGCAGCGCACCGTCCGCAAGCGCGCGGCCTGAAGGGGAGAACGAGCATGGCATGGACCCGCGACCAGATGGCCGCCCGCGCCGCCCGCGAATTGCAGGACGGCTTCTACGTCAACCTCGGCATTGGCATCCCGACGCTGGTGGCCAACCACATCCCCGACGGTGTGTCGATCCAGCTGCAAAGCGAGAACGGCATGCTGGGCATGGGTCCCTTCCCGTATGAGGGGGAGGAGGACGCGGACCTGATCAACGCCGGCAAGCAGACAGTGACCAAGCTGCCCACCACCTCCTTCTTCGACAGCGCGCAATCCTTCGGCATGGTGCGCGGCGGCCACATCGCCTTGTCGATCCTGGGCGCCTTGCAGGTGGCCGAGAACGGCGACCTGGCGAACTGGATGATCCCGGGCAAGATGGTGAAGGGCATGGGCGGTGCCATGGACCTGGTCGCCGGCGTGCGGCGCGTCGTGGTGCTGATGGAACACGCGGCCAAGGACGGCACGCCCAAGATCCTCAAGGCCTGCAGCCTGCCGCTGACCGGCGCCGGGGTGGTGAACCTGATCGTGTCCGACCTCGCGGTGTTCGACGTGGCCCGCCCCGGCCTGACGCTGGTGGACAAGGCGCCGGATGTGAGCGTGGACGAAATCCGCGCCAAGACGGAGGCCGCCTTCACCGTGCACCCCAACCTGGCCTGACGATGCCGGGTTGATGTCCGCGTGACGGCAGCGTAAGACGCGGCCTCCGCACTGCGGGATGGGGCCATAGCTCAGTTGGTAGAGCGCCTGAATGGCATTCAGGAGGTCAGGGGTTCGACTCCCCTTGGCTCCACCATATCGGTAACAGCCGGTTGTGCGCCTAATTGCTGTACAAGTCTGTTTATCTACCAGCTACGGATCTGCAAAAGCCCGTCTCCAAGAGCCTAGCGGCTTTGTTGTTAGCGGCGGATGCACCAGTGTTCCAGAATGAATGACCTGCTCGATCGTATGCAAAGGAACCCGGCCGGGGACTGGACCATAAAGGACATCAGAGTCATCTGCCGCCAACATGAAGTTGCATGTGACCCGCCGACTGGGGGCGGTGGCCATTACAAGGTCCACCACCGTTCACAGCCGACAATCCTGACGATCCCCTATAACCGTCCGGTCAAACCGGTCTATATACGCGGTTTGGTAAAGTTCCTCCGGGCAGTAGGAGCAAGCAATGACTCCATCTGATTATTTGGTGATCGTACAACACCTCACCGCCGCAGATGGTGGCGGGTTTGCTGCGTATGTGCCCGATCTGCCGGGTTGTATTTCCGATGGTGAGACTCCGGAGGAGGCACAAGCCAACGTGCTCGGGGCCATTGCGGAGTGGATTGCAACTGCGGAACTGGCCGGGATGGCCGTTCCACTGCCGACTGCGCAGAAGGCGTACGCGTAGCGCTTCGCCGTGCTCCGCGTTTCCTTCGTCCCCGCGATCCAATCGCCCCACACGGGGACCAGCAAAGCTGAAGCAGCGAACCGGGCATGCGCCGCCTGCGGTAAGCGGCGTGCCAGCGTGTGGTAGCTGACTCCCCGCTACCGCAGCGGTAAGCGGAAGCGTGTGGAGCGCTTGTTCCACCATCGTTTGCCGAACGAGCGTTTGGCTTCCGCTGACGAGACTCGCCGCGTTTCCGAATAGGAGGTATCGCCATGCCCATCATTGCCGTGATCGCACCGGGTGCCATGGGCGCCGGGATCGGCGCGCGCCTGGTGGAGGGCGGGGCGGAGGTTTGGACCGTGTTGGCTGGCCGCAGCCCGGCGAGTGTCCACCGCGCGGACGCATCCGGCATGCGGGGTGTCGATATGCGGCAGGTCGGCGAGGCCGAGATCATCCTGTCCATCGTGCCGCCCGGGGAAGCGCTGGGGTTGGCGCGGTCGCTGGTGCCCATGCTGCGCGATGCGGCGCGCAAGCCGCTTTACGCCGACTGCAACGCCGTCAGTCCGCAAACGGTGCAGGCGGTCGCGGCCGAGCTGGGCACGACCGGCGCCCGGTTCGTGGATGCCGGTATCATCGGCGGGCCGCCGAAGCCGGGCACGCCCGGGCCGGTGCTCTACACCTCCGGTCCGGACGCGGCCGCGCTGGATGTGCTGGCCCAGCATGGCGTGCGGGTGAGCGACCTGCACGGCCCCGTCGGTGCGGCGTCCGGGCTGAAGATGAGCTATGCCGGGATCACCAAGGGCCTGACGGCGCTGGCCGCCGCGATGATGCTGGCGGCCACCCGGTTCGGCGCCGCCCCGGCGCTGGCGGCCGAGCTCGCCGCCAGCCAGCCGGACCTGCTGAAATTCGCCACCCGTTCCGTGCCGGACATGTATCCGAAGGCGTATCGCTGGGTCGCCGAGATGCAGGAAATCGCGGCGTTCGCTGGCGAGGACGTGGCGGCGCGCGACCTCTACACCGCCATGGCCGCGTTCTACGAGCGGCTGGCGCAGGACGCGGCCGGGCCAAGGCAGGAGGTTGGCGCGCTCGACGGCTTCCTTGGGCGATCCTGAGCGATCTTGGCAGGGGGCACTGGGAGCGCTACAGAGCATGCGTGTGTCCGCGTAGCTCAGCAGGATAGAGCACAGGATTCCTGATTAGCCGTAATTGGGCGTCGCGCATGGAAACGGTGCGGCGGAACCGCTCAAAGTCGGGGAACGCTACGGTGCGCGTGCACCTTGCCGATCCCGAGCCAAGCCCGTGCCGAAAGGCCGGGAAGGTGTAGAGACTGGATGGGTGGCGCCTAAGGGCTTCGGCCTAGGGTGAAGGGACAGTCCAGACCACGAACGCCCGGTGGGCGGCGGCGAAAGCCGAAGTGGTATGAATCCTGGGGCCGTGGGTTCGAATCCCGCCGCGGACATGCTTTGGCGGTGCCGGCCGTCAGTGCCCGGACGCCGAAACGCGCAACGTCGCCCGCCCGGCCAAGACGTCTGCCGCCCGGGACACGTCGTTCGCCTTCAGGTTCATGCAGGTCGTCATCGCGGCGTATTTGAAGTCTGCCAAGGCCAGGGCTTCCCCCTCACTGATCGCGGCTACCGCGTAGGATCGGTCCCAGGGGGCGGTGGCGCCGACGCGCCGGGCCATGACGTCCTCGAACGCCGGGCGGTCCAGGCGGGCGGGCAGCCTTTGGCACAGCATGGCCAGTTTCACGGCGGTGACGGCTTCAACCATCTTGGGACGGCCTTCGACCAGCCAGTCGGACACGTGATCCTTGTCGGCAGCGGCAGGGGTCAACATCGCGACGCTTAGCAGAAAGGCCAATGCTGCCACCCGTGCCATGGACCCACGCCCTCAGCTACCCACCATCTGCTTCGAGGTTGAACCGAAACGTTTAACCAGGGGTTAACGGCGCGTGCCGCGGAGACTGCCTTACTCCGCCTTGGGGATCGCCGCCGTCCAGGCATGCGGGTCGTTGGTGGTGCCGTATTGGATTGCGGTGATCGCGTCGTACAACCGCTGGGTCAGGTCGCCGATCGCGCCGCCGTTGATCGTCATCCGGGTGTCGCCGTAGCCGAGTTCGCCCACCGGCGACACCACCGCGGCGGTGCCGGTGCCCCACATCTCGGTCAGCCGGCCTTGCTTGTGGGCCTCGACCACCTCGTGGATGGAGATCGCCCGTTCCTCTGCCGGCACGCCCCAATCGCGCAGCAATTGCAGGACGGAGTCGCGGGTGATGCCATCCAGGATGGTGCCGTTGGTCAGCGGCGGCGTGACCACGGTGTCGCCCAGGCGCAGCATGATGTTCATGGTGCCCACCTCGTCCAGGAACTCCCGCCGGCGGCCGTCCAGCCACAGCACCTGGGTGTAGCCCTGCTTTTCCGCTTCGCGCGCCGCATACAGGCTGGCGGCGTAGTTGCCCGCCGTCTTGGCCGCGCCCAGGCCGCCCGGCACCGCCCGCACGTGCTGGTCGGTGGCCAGGATCTTCACCGGGTTGAGCCCCTCCTTGTAGTAGGCGCCGACCGGGCTGAGGATCACGTAGTACAAATAGCGGTGCGACGGGTGCACCCCCAGGAAGGTCTCGGTCGCGATCACCGTCGGCCGGATATAAAGCGCCGTGCCGCGCTTGGACGGCACCCAGGCCTGGTCCACCTCCACCAGGGCGCGGATGGACTGCTCCACCACCACCGGGTCGAGCGGCGGGATGCACAGCAGGTCGCAGGATCGGTTCAGCCGGGCGGCATGCTTGTCGCCGCGGAAGATGCGCACCTGGCCATCGGCGCCGCGAAACGCCTTCAGCCCGTCGAACACCGCCTGCGCGTAGTGCAGCACGCAGCAGGCCGGGTCCATCGTGAAGGGCGCGTAGGGAACGATGCGGCCGTTATGCCAGCCCCGGTCCGTCTCGTACTCCATCATGAACATGTGGTCGGTGAACACCTCGCCGAAGCGGAGCGTGTCGTCGGCCGGGCGTGCCTTGGGGGTCGTGGTGCGCGTGACCGGGAAGCTGTGCATGCGGCGTCTCCAAGCGGGCTCGATAAGGATGGGGGTGGCCGAGGGCGGAGCGTCCCTGGGCCGGCCCGGCGCGACCCGACGGCCGACGATCATGAACCAGGCAGCCGCCGCCGACAATCGCCGGTGCCATGCCGAGAACGCCCCGGCCTATGCGTTGTGCTGCCGCTCGTGCAGGGTTATGCCGCGTCTGCATACCGAGCTGCCGATACGCACCCACGCGAGGCGTCCCACCGGTTACGAATGATCAAGAGGAGACACGCATGCGCTTGATGAGCTTCGAGTTTGAGAACAAGGCGTCCTGGGGCGTCGTGGACGGCGACTCCGTCGTGGACCTCGGCAGCAAGGCGCCCAGCCTGCGCGCCGCGCTGCCGCAGCTTGCCCAGCTCGGCGCCGCCACCTCCGGCCAGCCGCGGCATGCGCTGTCCGCGGTGACGTTCCTGCCGGTGATCCCCGACCCGGAGAAGATCATCTGCATCGGCCTGAATTACCTGACCCATATCCTGGAAGGGGGCCGCGAGCCGCCGAAGCAGCCGACCATCTTCACCCGCTGGGCCAACAGCCAGGTCGGCCACGGCCAGCCCATCCTGCGCCCCAAGGTGTCGGAGACGCTGGATTTCGAGGGCGAGCTGGCCGTCGTCGTTGGCAAGAAATGCCGCCACGTGACGGAAGCGGACGCGATGTCGGTGGTCGCCGGCTATAGCTGCTACAATGACGGCTCGATCCGTGAGTGGCAGCGCCACAGCACCCAGTTTGGCCCGGGCAAGAACTTCCCGGCGACAGGTGGCTTCGGCCCCTATCTGGTGACGCCAGACGAGGTGGGCGACGTCGCCTCCGCCAGCCTGGTGACCCGGTTGAACGGGGAAGAGGTGCAGCGGGCCACGATCGACGACCTGGTGTTCACCATCCCGAAGCTGATCCAGTACTGCTCCACCTTCACGGAGCTGATGCCCGGCGACGTGATCATCACCGGCACGACGGGAGGCGTCGGAGCGTACCGCACGCCGCCGCTGTGGATGAAGCCGGGCGACACCGTCGAGGTGGAGATCACCGGCGTCGGCACGCTGCGCAACCCGGTGGCGCAGGAGGCCTGAGAAACAACGGCCGTGTCCCGCACGGGGCGCGGCCGCCAGGCTACGGGCGAAGCTCCGGCACCTTCATGAACACCCACACCAGGTTGATCGTCAGCAGCGTGGCGGTCACCAGGAACACCCAGTTGAGGCCGGCCGTGGCCGCGATCAGCCCGCCGGAAAGCGGGCCCACCGAGCCGCCGAGGAACATCGCGGACGCGGTGACGCCGTAGACCAGGCCGCGATCGCCGGGCGCGGCCAGCCGGCCCACCAGGGCGTTGGCCGTCGGCAGGATGCCGCCCACGAACAGCCCGAGCCCGAAGCGCGCCACGACAAAGGCCCAGTAGCTGCCCACGAAGGCCTGCGGTGCACTGGCCAGCGCCGCCCCGCCTAGGCAGATCAGCAGCACCCGGCGGTAGCCGATGACGTCGCTCCGCCGCCCAAGGAAGGGCGACGCGATCAGGTCCGCCACGCCCGTGATGGAAAAGGCGATGCCGCCCAGCGTCGCCAGGTCCGGCCGCGGGCCGGTCAGGTGCGCCACGTAAAGCGTCACCACTGGCTGCACCGCCTGCACCGCGAACTGGGCGAGCAGCAAGACCACGAACAACGGCAGCAACCCGGGCGAACGCGACAGGATGGCGAAGCTCCGCCCCGGGGACAGCGCGCGGCTGCCGGCCGCCGGCGGCTTGTAGTTTTCCCGCACCAGCCGCAGCGCGGCCACGCCGCACACCAGGCACACGACGGAAGTGAACATGAAGGGCGCGCGGTAGCTGCCGGTCAGGTCGGCGATGGCGCCGCCCACCAGCGGCCCGATCAACGTGCCCACCAACTGGCCGGTGCTGAGCCAGCCAAGCGCGTAGCCGATGCGCCCCGGCGGCACCTGGCTGGCAATCAGGGTGATGGCGGCGGCGTTGAACCCGGCGAACGCCCCCATCAGCGCCCGCAGCCCGAGCAGCTGCCACGGCGTTTGCACCACGCTCATCAACGCCATGAACAGGCAGATCGCGAAGCAGGAGCGCAGCACCATCAGCTTGCGCCCTCGTCGGTCCGCCACCCTGCCCCAGAACGGTGACACGAAGGCGGCGATGAACGGCGTGACGGAGGCCAGCCCGCCCGCCCAAACGTCGATCGCCGCGGGGTCGTGCACGCCCAGCACCGGCAGGAAGAACGGCATGATGGGGCTCAGCACGGTGAACCCCACGTTCATGCCGAGCTGGATGCCGATCATCACCGTCAGCGTCCGTTTCCAGGTGGGCGACACCCCGGCGTCCTCGGCGGGCTCGGTGCCGGTCGGGTCGGGCTGCATGGCGGCTGTCATTCCGCCACGAATCGGCCGCACGCCGTCGATTGTAAACCCATTCCCCGCCGCGGCGGGCTTCCCCGGCTTGACGTGCCGCTTCCGCAACCGCACCACGCGGCTTCGTTGCTGGCGCGCTCCAGTGACGCGCAGCCGGCAGCAGGGGGACCACGCGATGATGGAAGCGGCGATGATCTGGAACGAGCCGAACAACAAGTCCCACTGGGACTCGGAGTCGGACCCGGACTGGGCGATCTTCGCGCGCATGACCTCGCTGGCCGGGCAAGCCATCGCGGCGGAAGCGCCGGGCCTGCCGCGCGTGCTGGGCGGGATGTCGCCGATCGATCCGGGCTTCCTGACCCGCTTGTCCGAGCATGGCGCCTTGTCGCATCTGGACGCCGTGGCGGTGCACGGCTTCCCGCTCGACTGGAACCACTGGTTGATCGACGAGTGGCCCGAGAAGCTGAAGCTCATCGGCGACAGCACGGACCTGCCGGTCTGGGTGTCCGAGGTGGGCGTGTCCACCTTCGGGGCGGAGGAAGTGCAAAGCTGGGGACTGCGCCGCAGCTTCGAGCTGCTGCGCGGCCGCGCCCCTCGCATCCACTGGTACAGCCTGTTCGACCTGCCATCCGCCTGGCCCGCCACCACCCGGCATCGGGAAGCCGAGGGGTCGTCGTACTACCGGCACTTCCACATGGGCCTGGTGGACGAGCACGGCCGCCCCAAGCTCGCGGCGCGCACCTTCCACGAGTTCGCGCCGGAGCTGGGGCTGTGCCAATGGTTCCATTTTGAGGACCATCGGCTGGACGACGCCGTGCGCCGCATGAAGGATTTCGGCGTCACCTACCTGCGTACCGGGCTGAGCTGGGCGGATTCCTTCCGCCCGGGCGCGCTGGCATGGTTCGACCGCCAGATGCAGGCGTTGGAGGATTTCCGGGTGACCGTGACGTTCTGCTTCACGCCCGAACACCGGGCGGTGTGGCCGCACCATTCCGCCCCGCCGCAGGAGCCGGCCGAGTTTGCCGAGTTCTGTGCCGCCATGACCCGGCGGTACGCGCCCGGCCGGGCCGACACCCCCGCCCCGCCGCCGCCCCGCCAGGCGGAAGCCCCCGACGCGTTCGAGGAGGCGGCCGCCGTCAGCGGGAAATGACGGGGCTACGGCTGGGCGGTGACGACCTCCAGGCGGTCGGCGGCTGAGATGGCGGCCGGGGTGCAGCGGCAGACATAGACCTCGTCTTCCGGCCGCTCGAGGATCTCGAACCCGGCGCTGCGCAGCATGGCCTGCACGCAGGCGGCGTTGGGCGCCCACCAATTGGTCGGGTCGTTGGCGTAGCGATGTTCGATGAAATGCATCTTGGGGTAGGCCGCCGCGTCGAAATGCGCCGTTTCGGCGAAGTCGTAATCCGGCTGCACCGGGGCTGCGTCGTTGGCGCCGCGCTGCATGCTTTGGAACACCAGCAGGTCCTTGGCGACATGCGTGCGGATCAGGTCCAGCGCCAGCAGCGGATGGCGAAGGTGGTAAAGCACGCCCATGAACAGCACCACGTCGAACCGCTCGCCCAGCCGGGCCACGTCGTAGACGGAATGGTTGCGGAACTCGATCTCCAGCCCCGACACCTCGGCGGCGAACCGCGCCTGGGCGAGGTAGCGTTCGTCCGAGTCGATGCCGACTACCCGGTCCGCGCCCCGCCGCTTCATTTCCAGCGAGTAGAACCCGCCGTTGCAGCCGATATCCAGCACGCTGCGCCCGGACAGGTCGGCCGGGATGGCGTGGCGGAAGCTTTCCCATTTCACGTTGGGGTAGTCGAACAGGAAGTGGTCGGGTGCGGTGCGGACGCCGCCCAGATCGATGTTGTGGAACCAATCCCCCAACCCGGCCAGCCGCCGGCGGATTTCATCCTGCGACCATTGGCTCATGCGAAAACCTCGTTCAGGCTGTGCACCTTCATCCCCCACGCGCCGCCGACGATCGTGCTGACAGATCCCGGGCTGACCTCGAACCGGTCGTGATGGTCCAGCGACAGGCCGAGCGCGTGGCACAAGGCCGCCTTGATGACGTCGGCATGGCTGACCGCGGCGACGGCCGCGCCGTCCGGCTGCGACACGAACGTATGGGACAGCCACGTCGCGATGCGGGTCTGCACGTCCAGCATGGCCTCTCCTCCTGGCGGCCGGTGGTGGCTGCGTGCCCCGTTCCAACGGTCCCACGCCGGATCGTTCCGAAGCTCGGCAAACTCCCGGCCGGTCCAGCTCCCGAAATCGATCTCGTCTAGCGCCTCGGCCCGCTGGGGCACCAGGCCCAGGGCGGTGCCGATGATGGCGGCGGTCTCCCCTGCGCGCTGGCGCGGGCTGGCATACAGCGTGCCGATGCCGTATTGCGCCAGGTGGCGTGCCACGCCCTCCGCTTCGCGCCGGCCTTCAGGGGCCAGCGCGATGCCGGGCATGCGCCCGCACAGCGTGCGGCCGATCACGCCGTGCGTCCCATGCCGGACCAGGAACAGCGTCGTTGTCATTGCGGTTGTATCGTATGAGAAAGCGTGTGGCGGGCCATTTCGATGTTTTTCTGTTCTCCTGCCGGGAACGTGCGAGCAGGTCGGTTGTTAGGCGCGATGGGTTTGGAGAAGGCAGATGACGTGACCAGCCCGGGGGCAATCGTATATCTCTGGACCATCGGGCGAGGAACTCACGGATGTCAAAGACTGTTCTGATCACCGGGGGCGCCGGCTTCATCGGGCGTCACGTGGCGCGTGCCCTGATCGAACGAGGCGACCGCGTCCGCATCCTCGACTCCCTGTTGCAACAGGTCCATCCCCAGCAGATCCGTCCGGACGAGCTCGATCCAGACGCGGAGCTCGTGGTCGGCGACATCCGCGATGCGGCCGCGGTCAAGCAGGCGTTGCGCGGCGTGGATGAGGTCGTGCACCTCGCGGCCGAGGTCGGCGTCGGGCAGAGCATGTATGCCGTCGAGCGCTATACCTCCGTCAACGAGCTCGGCACGGCCGTGCTGTTCCAGCAGTTGATCGAGAACCCGGTGCGGCGCGTTGTGGTCGCGTCGTCCATGAGCATCTATGGCGAAGGCCGCTACCGCAGCCCCGATGGCAGCGTGCGCGACGACGTGGTGCGGCCGGAACGCGGCCCGACCGGGTCCTGGGATCCGGTGGACGCTGCCACCGGGGAGCCGCTGGTCCCGGTCCCCACGCCGGAAGACAAGAAAGGGGCGCTGGCTTCCGTCTATGCCATCGGCAAGTTCGTGCAGGAGCGGCTGACCCTGACACTGACGCGGCAATACGGCATGCAGGGCGTGGCGTTGCGCTTGTGGAATGTGTACGGCCCCGGGCAGGCGCTGTCCAACCCCTATACCGGGGTGCTCGCCATCTTCGCGTCACGCATCGCCAGCGGGCGGCGGCCGATGATCTTCGAGGACGGGCAGCAGCGGCGCGACTTCGTGCACGTGTCCGACATCGCCCGCGCCTTTCTGCTCGCATTGGACAAGCCGGCCGCGAATGGCGAGGTGTTCAACATCGCCAGCGGCGAGGACCGCACGATCGAGCAAGTCGCGCGCCTCCAGGCGGCGTCGATGGGCTATCCCGGCCTGGCACCGGAGATAATCGGGCAGATGCGGGCCGGCGACATCCGCCACTGCATCCCGGACCTGGGCAAGGCACGGCGCATCCTGGGCTACGCGCCGCAGCAGGATTTCGGCGAAGGGCTCACCGCGTTGGCGGAATGGGTCGCCCGGCAGGAGGTCGACGACCGCGTCGGCGAAGCGCGCCGCGAACTTGAGCTGCGAGGGCTGGTGGCGTGACCGCTTCATCGGCGCCCATCCTGGTGACCGGTGGCGCGGGCTTCGTCGGCTGCAACATTGTGGACCGACTGGCGAGCCAGGGCCATTCCGTCCGCATCCTGGACAGCCTGGCGCGGCCCGGCGTGCAGCGCAATTTGGATTGGCTGACCTCGCGGCACGGCGACCGCATCGATTGTACCGTGGGCGACATCCGTGATCGCGCGACCGTGGAACGCGCCGCCGCCGGCGTGGAGGCCGTGTTCCACATGGCGGCCCAGGTCGCGGTGACGACCAGCTTCACCGACCCGGTGGAGGATTTCGAGGTCAATGTCGGCGGCGCCATCAACCTGCTGGAAGCGGTGCGGCGCCAAGGCCGGCGCATCCCGCTGGTGTTCGCCAGCACCAACAAGGTGTACGGCGACCTGGCCGATATCCCGCTGCGGCTGCGCGACAAGGCCTATCTGCCGGCGGATGACGCCCTGCGGGAGCGTGGCGTCGACGAAACCCGGCCGTTGGAATTCCACACGCCCTATGGCTGCTCCAAGGGCGCCGCCGACCAGTATGTGCTCGATTACGCGCGGAGCTTCGGCCTGCCGACCTGCGTGATGCGGATGAGCTGCATCTACGGCCCGCGGCAGATGGGGACCGAGGACCAGGGCTGGGTGGCGCATTTCCTGATCCGCGCCCTGGCCTCGCGGGACATCAGCATCTATGGCGACGGCCAGCAGGTGCGGGATATCCTGCACGTGTCCGACGCGGTGGACGCCTACCTGGCGGCGTGGCACTCCATCGATGCCGTGTCCGGCCGGGCGTTCAACATCGGCGGCGGGCCGTCCAACGCCGTCAGCCTGCTGCAACTGATCGGCCATATTGAGCGGGTGATCGGCAGCCCCGTGCGAGTGAACTTCCATGATTGGCGACCCGGCGACCAACGCTACTTCGTGGCGGACACCAACGCGGCCCGCACCGCCTTGCGTTTGGGGCGGCCGCGTGAGTGGCAGGACGGCGTGGCGGACCTCGCGCGATGGCTGACGTCGCAGCGCGTGGTGGGGCTCGGGTCAGCGCAGAACGTCGCGGCTTGACGCCGGGGCAGGCCCGCATCCTGATGACGGCGGATGCGGTTGGTGGTGTTTGGGGCTATGCGACAGACTTGGCCGCCGGGCTGCGGGACTCCGGCCACGAGGTGACGTTGGCGGTGGTTGGCCCGTCGCCGCGGCGTGAACAAATCGTGCCGTCCGGCGTGGCGGTGATCGATACCGGCCTCCCGCTGGATTGGCTGGCCGAGGATGAGGACGCCATCCTCGCCGCCGGATCCGTTCTGTCCCAGGTTGCGGGGGATTGCCGGGCGACGCTGATCCACCTGAACAGCCCGGCCTTAGCCGCCGGCGGCGGGTTGCGGGCGCCGGTGGTGGGGGTTTGCCATTCCTGCCTCGCCACCTGGTGGGACGCGGTGCACGAGGAGGATCTGCCGCCGCATCTGGCTTGGCGCCGCGACATCCTCGCGCGCGGCTACACGGCGTGCGACCGCTTGATCGCGCCCAGCCGGTCGTTCGCCGATGCGACCGCCGCGCGGTTCCACGTGTCGCCGATCGTCGTTCCGAACGGCCGCTCCTCCTTGGCATGCATGGGCGGGGCCAAGGATGCCTTCGTGCTGACCGCCGGCCGGTTGTGGGACGCCGGGAAGAACGTGCAGACCCTGGACCGTGCCGCCAACCTAATGCGCGGCGCCGTGTATGCCGCCGGGGCGCCGCACGGGCCGGACGGCGCCAGCGTGGCGCTCGATGCGGTGGAAAGCCTGGGCGTGCTGGACCCGGCAGCGATGCAGGCGGCTTTGTGCCAGGCGGCCGTGTTCGTGTCCCTGGCGCTGTACGAGCCGTTCGGCCTTGCCGTGTTGGAGGCTGCCCAGGCGGGCTGCGCGTTGGTGCTGTCCGACATCACCACGTTCCGCGAACTATGGTCGGACGCGGCGGTGTTCGTCCCGGCCCACGACGCGGCCTCCGTCGCCGCCGTGCTGGATGGGTTGCTGGACGACCCGGTCGAGGCCAGCCGCCTGGGTGCGTTGGCTCGGGCGCGGGCGGCGCAATTCACGCCGGAAGCGATGGTCGCCGGAACCCTGGCGGTGTACGGGCTGGATCGGCTGACGTGAGGGTCGTCTACTTCACGCACTCCCTCGCCTCCTGCTGGAACCACGGCAACGCGCATTTCCTGCGCGGCGTGTTGCGCGAGTTGCTGGCACGCGGCCACCACGTGACGGCATACGAGCCGGAAGGCGCCTGGAGCCTGGCCAACCTGCTGGCGGAGCATGGCGAGGCCGGGTTGCTCCCGTATCACGAGGCCTACCCCGAGCTGACCTCGCACCCCTTTGGGCCGGACCTGGATCTGGCGGAGGCCTGCAACGGCGCGGACCTGGTGATCGTGCACGAATGGAACGAGCCGGCTTTGGTCGCCGGGGTGGGCCGGGTACGCGCCGCCGGCGGCCGGTTCACGCTGCTGTTCCACGACACGCATCACCGCGCCGTCAGCGATCCTGACGCCATGCGCGCTTATGCATTGGATGCGTATGACGGCATCCTGGCCTTTGGTGAAACCTTGGCCGAGACGTATCGCGGCTGGGGCTGGGGTGACCGCGTGTTCGTGTGGCACGAGGCGGCCGACACGCGACTGTTCCAGCCTCCGGCACACGAGACGCGGCGCGAGGGCCTGGTGTGGATCGGCAATTGGGGCGACGGCGAGCGCACGCGGGAGATCGAGAGCTTCCTGCTGGCGCCGGCGCGAACGGCCGAACTGCCGCTGACGATCCATGGTGTGCGATATCCGCCGGACGCCCTCGCCTTGGTGAACGAGTATGGCGTTTCCTATCGCGGCTGGCTGGCGAACGCTGCCGCGCCTGCGGTGTTCGCGAACCACCTGGCGACGATCCACGTGCCACGGCGATTCTACGCCCAGCAGCTCCCGGGCATTCCCACCATCCGGGTGTTCGAGGCGCTGGCTTGCGGCATTCCGTTGCTGAGCGCACCTTGGTCCGACAGCGAAGGGCTGTTCACGCCCGGCGAGGACTTCCTCGTGGCGAAGGACGGTCCTACGATGACCGCCAGGCTCAAGGATGTGCGGAACGACGCCGACTTGCGACGCGCGCTAGCCGCGCACGGCTTGCGCACGATCCAGAACCGTCACACCTGCGCCCATCGTGTCGATGAATTGCTCGGCATCATGACGCAACTGGGAGATCGGGACACGATGCGAGTGGGGAGTGCCGGGTGAAGATCGCGTTCTACGGCTCCAGCCTGCTATCCGCCTACTGGAACGGTGCCGCGACGTATTACCGCGGTATGCTGGGGGAGTTGGCGAAGCGTGGCTACGGCGTCACCTTCTTCGAGCCGGACGCGTTCGACCGGCAAGCGCATCGTGATATCGACCCACCCGACTGGGCGCGCGTCGTCGTCTACGGGGCCACGCCCGAAGCCTGCCGCGACGTCATGGCGCAGGCCGCCGATGCCGACGTGGTCGTGAAGGCCAGTGGCGTGGGCGTGTTCGATACGGAGCTGCTGGACGTGTTCGCGCTCGCCCGGCCGGACGCGATCCGCATTTTCTGGGACGTGGATGCGCCGGCGACCTTGGCGGAGCTCCGCCCGGCCCCGGACCACAGGCTGCGGCAGATCCTGCCGGACCTCGACTATGTTTTCACCTATGGCGGCGGCCCGCCCGTGGTGGCCGGCTACCACGCCATCGGCGCGCCGCGTTGCGTGCCGATCTACAACGCGCTGGACCCGGCCACGCACCACCCCGTGGCTGCGGCGGCTCGGTTCGCCGCCGACCTGTCCCTGCTCGCCAACCGCCTGCCAGACCGTGAAGCGCGGATCGAACAGTTCTTCCTGCACGCGGGCGCGGTGCTGCCGGAGCGCCGGTTCCTTCTCGGCGGCAGCGGGTGGGACGACAAGCCGATGGCGGCGAACATCACGCGGGTCGGGCATGTCGGCACGGTGGACCACAACGCGTTCAATTGTTCGGCCCTCGCCGTGCTGAACGTGGCGCGCGACAGCATGGCGCAAATCGGCTTCTCCCCGGCGACGCGCGTGTTCGAGGCAGCGGGCGCCGGCGCCTGCCTGATCACCGATGCATGGGACGGCATCGACCTGTTCCTGAAGCCGGGGGAAGAGATCCTCGTCGCCCGCGACGGGCAGGACGTGGCGCAGCACCTGCAAGCGCTCACCCCCGCCCATGCCGGCGCGATCGGCGCGGCGGCCCGGCAGCGCGTGTTGCGCGACCACACCTACGCGCAGCGCGCGGCGGAGGTGGACGGGTTGCTGCGCTCCGCCTTGGCGGCGCGCCGTGGGGTCGCGGCGTGAGCGACCGGCTGAGCGTCGTCGTGCTCGGGCTGAGCCTGTCCTCGGCCTGGGGCAACGGCCATGCCGTCACGTTTCGCGCCTTGTTGCAGGCCTTTGCCGCGCGCGGCCACCGGGTGGTGTTCCTGGAACGCGACATGCCGTGGTACGCGGAGCATCGCGATCTAGTCGACCCGGCCTATTGCCAGTTGGAACTCTACGGGGATTTGCCTCAGTTGCGCGGTTGGGCCCCGACGGTCGCGGCAGCGGACGCGGTTATCGTCGGTTCCTACGTTCCGGAGGGCATCGCGGTCGGTGATTGGGCGATGCAGACCGCGCGCGGGCCGGTCGCGTTCTACGACATCGACACGCCCGTCACGATGGCGGCGCTGGACCGCGGGGACAACGCCTACCTGGCGGCCGAACAAATCGCGCGTTACGACCTGTACCTGTCCTTCACGGGCGGCCCCACCCTGGACCGGCTGGAACGCCGTCACGGCTCCCCGGCGGCGCGGGCCTTGTACTGCTCCGTCGACCCGGCGGTCTACCAGCCGGTGGAAACGGCTCGACGGTGGGATCTGTCCTACCTCGGCACCTACAGCGATGACCGGCAGCCGGTGCTGGAACGGCTGTTGCTGGACGCCGCGCGGCGGGCACCGCAGCGCCGGTTCGCCGTTGCCGGCCCGCTTTACCCCGACAGCATCGAATGGCCCGCCAATGTCGAGCGCCTGCACCACGTGCCGCCCGCCGACCACCCGGCCTTCTACGGCGCCAGCGGGTTCACCCTGAACGTCACGCGCGCCGACATGGTCGCGGCCGGGTTCAGCCCGAGCATCCGCTTGTTCGAGGCCGCGGCCTGCGGGACGCCCATCCTGTCCGATGTTTGGGACGGCATCGACACGGTCCTGGTGCCTGACACGGAGATCACGCTGGTGCAAACGGCGGATGACGTGCTGGCCGCGTTGGACCTGCCCGAAGCGCGACGGCGGGCCATGGGGCACGCGGCACGAACGGCCGTCCTGCAGCGCCATTCCGCGGCGCACCGAGCGGAAACCCTGGAACAAGCGTTGCGCCAGGCCATCGCGCGACGGCACGCCGCCGTGGGTGAACTGGCGTTGCAGCGATGATGCGGGCGGCCATCCTCACCGGTCCTGGCCGGGTGGAGATCGTCCGCGTGCCGGTGCCGGAGCCGGGCGCCGGGCAGCTTCGCGTGCGGTTGGCGGGGTGCGGGGTTTGCGCGTCCAATCTCGGCCCTTGGGCCGGGCCGGACTGGATGACCTTCCCGACGGAACCGGGCGCGCTGGGGCACGAAGGCTGGGGCACCGTCGACGCGATCGGGCCGGGCGTGACGGGCTTCGCCCCGGGGGAGCCGGTCGCCACGCTGGGCCAGCACGCCTATGCCGAGTACGACCTGGCGGCGGCGGACAGCGTCGTCAAGCTGACCGAGGGCCTCGCCGCCCGGCCGTTCCCGGGGGAGCCGCTGGGCTGCGCGCTCAACATCTTCCGTCGCAGCCAGGTGACGGCCGGGCAAACGGTGGCCATCGTCGGCATCGGCTTCCTGGGCGCGCTGCTCACGCGCCTGGCCACGGATGCCGGGGCGCGCGTCATCGCCATTTCGCGGCGGCCGTTTTCCTTGGCGGTGGCGCGCCGCATGGGGGCCGCCGAAACCATCGCCATGGACGACCATTACGCCATCATCGACCAGGTGCGGCGGCTGACCGATGGGGCGCTGTGCGAGCGCGTCATCGAGGCCGTGGGCAAGCAATGGCCGCTGGACCTCGCCGGCGAGCTGACCGGGGAACGGGGCCGGCTGGTGATCGCCGGCTACCACCAGGACGGCCCGCGCCAGGTCAACATGCAGATGTGGAACTGGCGCGGGCTGGATGTGATCAACGCGCATGAGCGTGACCCGGCGATCTACCTGGACGGCATGCACGCGGCCGCGGACGCCGTTGGCAGCGGCCGGCTCGACCCCGATCCGTTGTACACCCACAGCTACGCGCTGGAGGAGCTGGGCACCGCGCTCGACGCAACGCGGGACCGGCCGGACGGCTTCCTGAAAGCCCTGGTGATGCTGTGAGCCGGCGCGTCCGGCTCGGCTTCCTCGGCCTTGGCTGGATCGGCCGCCACCGCATGGCGGCGATGCTGGACGGTGGCCAGGTCGAGGCCGCGGGCTTCCTCGACCCCGCGCCCGAACAAGCGGCAGAGGCGCGCCGCCTGGCACCGACCATCCAGCAAGCGGACACGCTCGACGCGCTGCTGGACCTCGGGCTGGACGGGCTGGTGATCGCCACGCCGAGCGCGGGGCATGCCGGGCAGTCCATCGCCGCGCTCCAGCGGGGCGTCGCCGTGTTCTGCCAGAAGCCGCTTGGCCGAAACGAAGGCGAAACCGCGGCCGTCGTCGCCGCCGCGGAACAGGCTGGCCGCTTGCTCGGCGTCGATCTGTCCTACCGGCACATCGACGGCATGCGGCACATCCGCGAGTTGGTGGCGGCCGGCGCGCTCGGCCGCATCCATGCGGTGGATTTGGTGTTCCACAATGCCTACGGGCCGGACAAGCCGTGGTTCTACGACCCGCAGCAATCCGGAGGCGGGTGCGTGATCGACCTCGGCGTCCACCTGGTGGATTTGGCGCTGTGGACGCTCGGCTTTCCGGCGGTGTCGGCGGTGTCGGCGCAGCTCTTCTCCGGCGGCCACCGTTTGGCGGAGCGGCCGGGCCAGGTGGAGGACCACGCCGTCGCCTTGCTGGAACTGGCGACGGGCACGGCGGTCCAGCTCAGTTGTTCGT
This sequence comes from Acetobacteraceae bacterium, assembly GCA_965199555.1. GTDB lineage: Bacteria > Pseudomonadota > Alphaproteobacteria > Acetobacterales > Acetobacteraceae > LMUY01. Next base: position 229,438 of record CBDASJ010000012.1, read on the forward strand.
GGCGGCTGCATGCCGGCCGCGACGCCATCATCTCGGCTGCGTTCCACGGCTCGGCAGGCGGCGCGACGCTGCGGAACCTCGACGGCTCGTTCTACGACTTCACCGCGGAACGGTATTCCGGCACCGCGACGGAAATCTTGGCGATGCCGCCGGACCCCTGGGGCGGCAAGGCGGCGGTGGATTGGGCAGTGCGCCTGGCAGCGGGCGAAGGGTTCGATGCGGACGCCTGGCGCTTCGTGGAGGTCGCCCAGGTGCTGGACCGCATCTACGACCCGGCCAGGTCGCGGGCGACGTCCGCCAGCACGCTGCCCCAGTCGCCCGGCGCCGGCTGCCGGTAAAGCCGCATCGAAGGATACCAGGGCGAGTCAGCGCGGTCCGCCATCCACCGCCAATCCGCCGTGTGCTTCAGCAGTAGCCAGGTCGGCACGTTCAGCGCGCCGGCCAAGTGGGCCACCATCGTGTCCACCGTGATCACCAGGCGGAGCGACGCGACCAGCCCGGCGGTTTCCCCGACCGTCGCCGGGCAGCCGGCAGGGTTGGCGACGGGAAGGCGGGTGGGGCCGGGGCACAGCGTGACGCAGCGCCGCTGCGTCAGCGGGGCAAACAGTTCGGCCGGCACGGAGCGTGCGCCATCCCACCCGCCGGCCTGCCAGCACAGCCCAAACAGCGGCTCTGGCGCGGCCGGGCCTGCCGCCGCGCACAGATAGGGCGGTGGCAGAACCGCGGGCTTGATCCGTAGCGCGGCGGCGAGTTCCATGATCTCGATGTCGCATTCGGCCGGCGGCAGCGGATGCGCCGGGTCGAAGCCGACCAGACGGTCGATGCCCGACACGCTCCGCGCCAGCGGCAGCAACTCCGGCTGCACCTCCAGCGTGACGGAAGCGGCGCGCTGCCGCAGCGGCGGCAGGTAGCGGAGGAATTGCAGCGTGTCGCCCAGGCCGTGATAGCAGCGGACCAGGACATGCCGCCCGTCGAACGGCCGCCCGTCCCAAACCCAGCGCAGGTGGTAGGGCAGCGCCGGGTCGTCGCGGTGCGCCGGGTCGTTGTTCGCGCGCACCGCATCGCTCACATCCCACGCCCGGCCGTACTCGCCGCGGCGCATGGCCGCATCCCAGTCGGAGCCCAGATCGGCCATCGCCCGGCTCAGGACGCCCGACGCCTGCTTTACCATTTTCGGTCTGGATGGTGCCATGCAACTCGTTGCAGCGCTTCATTCGCGCTAGCGTTGCGGCGCCGCCGCTGATTTCCGGCACTGCCGCGAGGAGGTGAAGTCGATGCTGACCGTGTGGGGGCGCAAGACATCGTCCAACGTCCAGGCGCTGATGTGGTGCATCGGCGAACTTGGCCTGCCGTATCGGCGCCATGACGCCGGGCACCGCTACGGCGGCACCGACACGCCCGAGTTCCTGGCCATGAACCCCAACGGCACGGTGCCTGTGCTGCGGGATGGCGACGGCGAACCGCTTTGGGAAACCGGAGCGATCCTTCGCTACCTGGCCACCAGCTACGGCCCGGCGGCGTTCTGGCCGGCGTCGCCGCCCGCCCGCGCCCAAATCGACAAATGGGCCGAGTGGTCGAAGATCAACGTCGCCCTGGGCTTCACGGCCCCGATCTTCTGGGCGGTGGTCCGCACGGCCCCCGCTGCCCAGGACCCGGCAGCGATCGGGCGCGCCGTCGCCAGGCTGGACGCGGTCCTCGACATCGCCGAGGCGCAGCTTTCCCGCAACGCGTTCCTCGCCGGGGCCGCCTTCACCTTGGCCGACATCCAGTTCGGGCATGTGCTGTATCGCTACTTCGACATCTCGATCGAACGGCCGCCCCGCCCGGCCTTGCGGCGCTACTACGATGCCCTCGCCACCAGGCCCGCCTTCCGCGAGCACGTCATGGTCTCGTTTGAGGAGCTGCGCGTCCTGGACTAGCCCGGCGACCGTGTGGCCTCGTGGCCCGATATTTGTATGAGCAGCGCTGGGCAATACCAGGAGGGCAGGTCATGCGTCGACGGAGTTTGCTGGGCGGCGGCGTGGCGATGGCGGCGGCGGCCGGGTTGCCGCGCCCGGCGGTGTCGCAGCCCGCGAAAACCTTGCGCTTCGTGCCGCAAGCCAACCTCGCCAACCCCGACCCGATCTGGACCACCGCCACCGTCGCCATCAACCACGGCTACATGGTGTGGGACACGCTGTACGGGATCGACGATGCCTTGCAGTCGCAGCCGCAGATGTGCGCTGGGCAGACCGTGTCCGATGACGGGCTCACCTGGGATTTCACACTGCGGGACGGCCTGGCCTTCCATGACGGGGAGGCGGTGCGCGGCGTGGACTGCACGACCTCCATCAACCGCTGGGCGCAGCGCAACCCCTTCGGCACGCAACTGCTGCAGCAGATGAACGAGATGACGGCGACCGGGGACAAGACCTTCCGCATCCGGTTGAAGACTCCGTTCCAGCAGATGCTGTATGCGCTGGGCGCCACCGGCTGCGTCGTCATGCCGGAGCACGTGGCCAAGACCCCGGCCAGCACCATGGTGACGGACTACACCGGCAGCGGCCCGTTCCGCTTCCTGCCGAAGGAGTGGGACGCCGGCAACTTCGCCGCCTATGCCCGCTTCGAAGGCTACAAGCCCCGGCAGGAAGCGCCGCAATGGTTCGCCGGCGGCAAGGTCGCCAAGTTCGACCGCGTCGAATGGATCGTCCAGCCGGACCCGGCCACCGCCGCGGCGGCGTTGCAGCGCAACGAGGTGGATTGGGTTGAGCAGCCGTTGATCGACCTGGTGGGCAGCCTGAAGAAGATGCCGGGTGTGGAGGTCGCCTCCTACGACAAGCTGGGCGTGCTGGCGATGGTCGTGGTCAACCACCTGCATCCCCCGTTCGACAAGCCGGCCGTGCTGCGCGCCATCCTGGCCGCGACCAACCAGGGGGATTGCGTGCAGGCGGCCGTCGGCGACCAGACGGAGCTGGGCGTCGTGCCGGTGGGTTTCTTCGTCGACGGCTCGCCCCTGGCCAGCAAGGTCGGGCTGGACGCGCTGGGCCCGGCCAAGGACATCAAGGCGGCGCAGGCGGCGATCAAGGCGGCCGGCTACAACGGCGAGAAGATCACCTTCATGGCCGCTTCCGACATGCCGGCCCTGATGGCGATCGCGCAGGTGACGCAGGCGCTGTGGACGCAGTTGGGGCTGAACGTGGACTTCCAGGTGTCCGACTGGGGCACGCTGGTGGCCCGCCGGGTGAAGCAGGACCCGCCGGAGCAGGGCGGCTGGAATGCGTTCTGCACCACTTGGGCCGGGTTGACGGTGACCAACCCGGGCAGCTCCTTCCCGTTGCAGGCGATCGGGCGCAAGGGCTGGCTGGGCTGGTACGACAACCCGAAGATGACGCAGTTGCGGGAGCAGTGGCTCGCGGACCCGGACCTCCCGGCGCAGCAGGCGACGTGCCGCGCCATGCAGATGGAAGCGATTGCCAATCCGCCCTTCCTGCCGCTCGGCCAATGGAAGCAGCCTTGGGCGTTCCGCACCTCGCTGAAGAACTTCGTCCGCTGCGGCAACGTGTTGTTCTGGGGCGTCGAGCGGGCGTAGGGTCCGGTCCGGACCTGACACAAACGGAGCACGGGCCATGCGCCGCCGCACCTTGCTGACTTCCGCCGCCGCTTCCCTGCTGGCGGCGCCGGCGGTCGCGCAGCCATCCAAGGCGTCCACCTTGCGCTTCGTGCCGCAGGCGAACCTGACGGCGCTGGACCCGGTGTTCACCACCGCCATCGTGACCGCCAACCATGGCTACTACGTGTTCGACACGCTCTACTCCAACCCGGCGGACGGCCAGCCCAGGCCGCAGATGGCCGAGGGGCACGACATCTCGCCCGATGGCCGCACGTGGCGCATCCGACTGCGGGACGGGCTGTTCTTCCACGACGGCAGCCCGGTGCGGGGCGTGGACTGCGTGGCCAGCATCCAGCGCTGGTGCAAGCGGGACCCGTTCGGCCAACTGATCGCCAAGGTGGTGGAGGAATGGAACGCTCCGGACGACCGCACGATCGAGCTGAAGCTGAGCCGGCCGTTCCCGCTGCTGGCGACGGGGCTCGGCAAGCCGGACGCTTCGGTGGCCGTGATGATGCCGGAGCGACTGGCCAAGACCGAGGCCACGACGCAGGTGACGGAGATGGTCGGCTCCGGCCCGTACCGCTTCCTGCCGGGGGAATACAATTCCGGCAGCCGCGTCGCGTATGAGAAGTTCGACCGCTACAACCCCCGCAAGGAAGCGCCGGACTGGGGGACGGGCGGCAAGGTGGCGTATTTCCAACGCGTCGAGTGGTCGATCATCCCGGACCCGGCCACCGCCGCCGCGGCGCTGCGCAACAACGAGATCGATTGGTGGGAACAGCCGCTGAGCGACCTGCTGCCGACGCTCGCCTCCGATCGGGCGATCCACCTGGCCGTTGCCAACCCGCAGGGCAACGAGTCGCTGATGCGGCTGAACTGCCTGCAGCCGCCCTTCAACGACGTGGCGATCCGCCGCGCCGTGCTGCTGGGCGTCAACCAGGAAGACTACATGCGCGCCACCTTCGGGGACGATCAGTCGCTGTGGCGGACCTGCCGCAGCGAGTTCCCCTGCGGCACGGTCTACGAGACGGACGACGACGGCACCCTGATGAAGGGTGACCTCAAGGCGGCGCAGGCCGCGCTGAAGGCCACCGCCTATGCCGGGCAACGCGTGGTCCTGCTCAGCCCCAGCGACTTCCCGTCCATCGAGCCGCTATGCGCCGTCACCGCGGATCTGATGAAGAAGATCGGCTTCAACGTGGACCTGCAATCGATGGATTGGGGCACGGTGGTGCAGCGCCGTGCCAGCATGGAGCCGGTGGAGAAAGGCGGCTGGAGCGTCTTCCACACTTTCGGCTCGTCCGGCGCCTATTCTTCCCCGGCGACCTCCACCCTGGTGCGCGGCCAGGGCAAGGCCGGCTGGTTCGGCTGGTGGTCCAGCGACAAGGCGGAGGAGCTGACGCAGGACTGGCTCGCCGCGTCCGACCCCGCGTCGCAGAAGCGCATCGCCGCCGAAATCTCCCGCCTGGCGATGAACGAGGTGGCGACGATCCCGCTGGGCATCAGCTTCACCAAGACGGCCTACCGCAGCAGCTTGACGGGCGTGCTGCCGGGGGTGGCGCCATACCCTTGGAACGTCCGCCCCGCCTGATCAGACGTAGCGCCGCAGATGCTGCCCGGGCAGGAGCTGGTACGGTGCCTGCCAGCCCGGCAACGCCTTGATCCGCCCCAGCCAAGCGCCGATGGCGGGATGGCTCGCCGGCAGGTCGTAGCCGCTTTCCTCCTTCGGGAAGAGCAGGTAGCCGCACATGGACAGGTCGACGATCGTCGGGCGCTCGGCCACGACAAAGGCGCGAAGTTGCAGGTGCTGTTCCAGGATGCCGAGGAAGTCGTCCACCCGCGCCTTCATGTAGGCGAGCACGGCCGGGTTGGCGGGCGGCTGGAAGGCGCGGCGGTAGCGGTAGGCCGCCATGAAGCCCGATAGCTTCTGGTTGTCCCAGAACAGCCAGCGCAGGATCTCGAACGCCTCCCGCTCGTCCGCGCCCGCAAACCGCCCATATCGCGCCGCAAGGTGCAGCAGGATCGGCGCGGTCTGCGTCAGGCTCGTTCCGTCTTCTTCCAACACTGGGATTTCGCCCATCGGATTGACGGCCTCGCGCCACTCCCGCGTCCAGGTGACGCCGCCGCCGAAATCCGTCCAAACCGGCTCGAATGCCTGGCCGCACAGGGTGAGCATCAGCGCCAGCTTGTAGCTGTTCCCAGACTCGGGGAAGTAGTGCAGTCGGTAGCTCGCCATTCGATCCTCCCGTGCAGGTGTCCAGAGGACGACTCGTCCTCTGGTGGGGTTCAGGGCAAAGCCCCGGTGTCTGCTTGGTAACATCGTCATCCGCGCCGCCATTCGGTAGAACACCGCCGTGCCGCCCGTCAGCTCCCCTGAAATCGACCGCTTGATCGGCCTGCTTGCCAAGCTGCCCGGCTTCGGGCCGCGCAGTGCCCGGCGCGCCGTGCTGCGCCTGTTGCAGCAGCCGCAAACCCGCATGCTGCCGCTGGCCGCCGCCTTGGCGGAAGCGGCGGCCGCGGTCGCCCCGTGCAGCCAATGCGGCAACCTCGACAGCCGGGACCCGTGCGCGATCTGCACCGATGCCGGGCGCGACCGCAGCCTGGTGTGCGTGGTGGAAGGCGTGGGCGACCTTTGGGCGCTGGAACGCGCGTCGGTGCATCGCGGCCTGTACCACGTGCTCGGCGGAACGCTGTCCGCGTTGGGCGGCGTCGGCCCGGACGACCTCAACCTGCGCCCCCTGCTCGCCCGGGTGGCGGAGGGCGGGGTGGCGGAGGTGATCCTCGCCCTGGGCGCCACCGTGGAAGGCGCCAGCACGGCGCATTGGCTGGCGGAGCGGCTGCAGCCCACCGGCGTGGCGGTCACCCGCGTGGGCCATGGCGTGCCGATCGGCGGCGCGTTGGACGTGCTGGATGACGGCACGCTGGGCGCGGCCCTGAAGGCGCGGCGCCCGGCCTGATGCGCGCCGGGTTGGCCGGGGGCGGCGCGCGGAATACAAGCCTTACGCGGGGCGGTGGCCGCTCACCTCCGCCCCGACGTCGCGCGGCAGGCGGATGAAGGGCGGCAACCCGGCCAGCATCAGCACCGCCAGCGCGGCGAACACCAGGTGGAAGTCTGCCAGCACCGGCGGGCCGCCATGGCGCGATGCCACCAGGTGCAGCATCGCGGCGCCCAGCGCCACACCCATGCCGACGGACATCTGCTGCGCGACGCTGGCCAGGGTGGACGCCCCGCTCATCCGCGGCGGCGGGATGTCGGCGAAGCCCAGCGTGTTCAGCACGGTGAACTGCATCGACCGCGTCAATCCGCTGACGAACAGGACCGGCAGCAGCACCGGCAGCGGCGTCGCGGGCGTGAGCACGGCGCACACCAGCATCGTGGCGCTTGCCAGCAGCCCGGCGCCCAGGGCGCTGCCGCGGAATCCCGATCGCCGCATGATGGCGGTGGTGAACGGCTTCATGCCGATGTTGCCGAGGAACGTGGCCAGCACCAGCAGCCCCGACTGGAACGCATCCAACCCGAACCCGACCTGGAACAGCAGCGGCAGCAGGAACGGCACCGTGTTGATGGTGACGCGGAACACCGTGCCCCCCGTGATCACCACGCGAAAGGCGGCGATGCGCATCACGCCCAGGTCCAGCAGCGGCTCGGCGGTGCGCAGCCCGTGGCGCACCGCCGCGGCGCCGAGTGCCAGCCCGGCCAGCAGCAACAGCGGCGCCATCCAGCCCGGGCCGGTGCCGCTCGCCAGCTCCAGCCCTTCCATGAACAGCGACAGCGCCAGCCCGCTGAGCACGAAGCCGACGCGGTCGAACCGCCGCCGCGCCGCTTCCCGCAGGTTCGGCATCAGGCGGAAGGACAGCGCGATGGCCGCGAGGCCGAGCGGGACGTTCAGGAAGAAGATCCAGCGCCACGAGGCGTAGGTGGTGAGCAGGCCGCCCACCGGCGGTCCCAGCACGGGCGCGGCCAGCGCCGGCCAGGTCAGCAGGGCGATGGCGCCGACCAAGGCGGATTTTTCCGTGGTGCGCAGCACGGCCAGGCGGCCGACCGGGACCATCATCGCCCCGCCGATGCCTTGCAGCACGCGCGCCGCGACGAAGCTCCACAACCCATCGCACAAGCCGCACAGCATCGAGGCGGCGGTGAACAGGGCGATCGCGGCGGTGAACACGTCGCGCGTGCCGAGCCGGTCCGCCACCCAGCCGCTCAGCGGGATGAACACCGCCAGCGCCAGGAGATAGGCGCTGATGCCCACGGAAAGCGTCACCACCGGGCGACCGAAATCCTGCGCCATGGCGGGCAGCGCCGTGGCGATGACCGTGCCGTCCAGGAACTCCATGAAGAACGCGCCGGCGACCACCAGGGCCACGGCGCGGGCCCGGGCCCGGCTCATGCCGGCGGGCGGGGAGGGCAATGCGGCGTCGGGCATGGTTGCATGCCAGCCAGCCAGCGGAGCCGTGTCAACCGTCACGGTGACGGACGGGCTCGGCAACGGAGCCGGAGGTCGATATGGTTCACCGCCGACCTGGCCAAACACGGGAACAATCCATGAAGCACCTGCTGCTGCCTTGCCTGCTGCTGTCCGCCCTCGCCACGCCGGCGCTGGCGCAGTTGCCGGACACGATCCGGGTGGGCGTGCTGTCGGACGAAAGCGGCCCGTATGCCGATGCGGGCGGCCCTGGGTCCGTCGCGGCGGCACGGATGGCGGCGGCGGATGCCGGGGGCAGCATCGACGGCCACAAGATCGAGATCGTCCACGCCGACACGCTGAACAAGCCGGACGTCGCGTCCACGGTCGCCCGCCGCTGGTTCGACACGGACGGGGTGGGCGCCGTGGTGGACCTGCCCGTCACCCCGATCGCGCTGGCCGTGCAGCAGCTTGCCCGTGACAAGAACCGCACCGTGATGATCACCGGCGCCGCAGTCAGCGAGTTCACTTCCAAATTGTGCTCCCCCGTCAGCAGCCATTGGACGGACGACACCCACGCGCTGACCACCGGCACGGCGCGCGCCATGTTGGAGCATGGCGGCAAGAGCTGGTTCTTCATCACGGTCGACATGGCGTTCGGGGCCGCGTTGCAGCGGGACGCCACGTCCGTGGTGACGGCGGGCGGCGGCAAGGTGGTCGGCGAGGCCAAGCACGCCATCGGCGCCACCGACTATTCCTCGCAACTGCTTCAGGCGCAGGCTTCGGGTGCGGACGTGGTCGCCTTCGCTTCGGTGGGCGGCGACCTGGTGAACCTGATCAAGCAGGCGCACGAGTTTGGCCTGGGCGTGAACGGCAAGCCCACGCTGGGCGGCTTCCTGATCTACCTGACGGACATCCATTCGCTGGGGCTGGCCACCGTGCAAGGGCTGGAACTGACGAGCGGTTTCTATTGGGACCAGTCCGACCAGTCCCGCGCCTTTGCCAAGCGGTTCATGGCGGAGATGCATGCCATGCCGACCAAGGAACAGGCGGGCGTCTACGTCGCCGTGCTGCACTACCTGCAAGCCGTGAAGCAAACCGGCACGGTGGAGGCCGTCGCCGTCAACCGGGCGATGCGCGCCGCCCCGGTGGACTATTTCGGCCACCCGGCGACCCTGCGCGCGGATGGTCGGCTGATGGACGACGTCACGCTGTACCGCGTCAAGGCAGCGGCGGAAAGCAAGGGGCCGTGGGACTACTATACCCCGGTGCAAACCATCCCGGCAGCGGAAGCGTTCCTCCCGGCCAACCCCGACTGCAGGCCCTGACACCGCCGCGGGCAGTCCGTTGACGGAACCGTCACGAATGCAATGCCTTGTGGCCAGGTAGTGGTGTTTCGCCGACGGGAGACAATTGGATGCGGTCCGGATGGCTTTGCCTGCTGGTAGCACTCGCGACCGCTTCCGCCGCCCGCGCCGCTGCGCCGCCGCTTCCGCCCGCGCTGTCGCAGCTTTTGGTGACGCCGGAGCATCGTGCCGCCTTGCTCCAGGCTGCCCATGCCAGCGACGGACCCGGCATGCCGGCTTGCCCCAGTGCCAACTACGCCACCACGGGGGAGATCGGCATCCTCCAGCCGGTGCAGGCGAACGGCGCCGGCAAGGTGACGGCCGGCACCTGGAAGGAGTCGGTGCAGGAATCCGGTTGCGGCACGACGCGGCTGCTGAACGCCCTGACCTCGGTGCAGCCGGATGGCACGTTGCAAACCCTGCCGCTGCTGCCCGGCAGCACCATCACCGACCCGCGCCTGCAACAGGACAGCGTGCAGTATGCCGCGGCCGGGATGGGCGACATGCCGCCCGGCTGTGACGAGGGCGGCGTGCTGAACACCCGCTTCGTGGGGCTCGACGGTCAGCCGCCGGGCACCCTGCCCGCCACTGGCAGCCCGCCGAAGCCCTGGACGGAGGTTTGGACGCTGATCGCCTGCGCCAAGCGCGCCGAGGTCACCATGCATTTCACGCCCGATGCGACCGGCACCGACATCCGGGCCGAACTGGCCAAGCCGTGACGGCACGGGCCTCGGACCATTTCGACGGCGAGCGCTTCTTCAATCCGGCCTTGCCGGGGGAAACGACGGACCGGCGCGGCCTGGTTCAGGTCCTGCGCTGGCGATGGGAAAGCGGCCGGACGAAATGGGGGCCGCAACCGCCGCTTCCGCGCTTCGCGCCGCCACCGGCCACCGTGCCGCCCGGGACCGTGGCGGTCAGCTTCATCGGACATGCCAGCTTCCTGCTGCGTTTCCCCGGCCTGGTTGTCCTCACCGACCCGGTGTTCAGCGAGCGCTGCTCCCCGCTGCGCTGGGCCGGGCCACGCCGCGCGCACCCGCCGGGCCTGGCGCTGGAGGATTTGCCGCCAGTGGATTTGGTGCTGGTGTCGCACAACCACTACGACCACATGGACCTGCCGTCGCTGCGGTCGCTGGCCGCGCGCGGCACGCGGCACGCCATCACGGGCGCCGGCAACGAACCGATCCTGCGCCACGCCGGCTTCACGACGGTGGCGGCGCTGGATTGGTGGGACACGGCCGATGCCGGGCCCCTGCGCGTGACGGCGACGCCGGCCCGGCATTTCTCCCGCCGCGGCCTGCGCGACGGCAACCGCACGCTGTGGTGCGGCTTCGACTTGCAGGGTGCGGACGGCCACCTGCTGTTCGCCGGCGATTCCGGCACGGGGCCGCATTGGCGCGACATCGCCGACCGCCTGGGTTCGCCCGATCTGGCCTTGCTGCCGATCGGCGCCTACGAGCCGCGCTGGCTGATGGCGCCCGTGCACATGAACCCGGCGGAAGCGGCGCAGGCGCATCGCGACTTGGGCGCGCGGCAGTCCATCGGCATGCATTTCGGCACGTTCCAGTTGACGGATGAGCCGATCGACGCACCGCCGCGCGCCTTGGCCGCAACCGGGGTGAAAAACTTCGACACGCTCGGCATCGGCGAAACCCGCCTGGTGGCGTTGCGCGGCTGAGGACAGCCCTATTCTAGTCGTTTGAGCAGGAACAGACGGGCGTGGCCGGGCGGGTAATCCGCGATGCGGCCGAACTCCTCGAACCCCAGCTTGGCGTAGAAGCCGGGCGCCTGGAAGGTGAACGTGTCCAGCCAGATGCCGATGCAGCCGCGCCGTCGCGCTTCCGCTTCGGCCAGTGCCATCACCTGCCGCCCTAGCCCGGCGCCGCGTGCGGGGCCGAGCGCCAGAAGCTCCACGAACAGGTATTGGTACAGGACGTAGCCATACAGGCCGCCGACCACCGCGCCATCCGGACCGCGCACCGTCACCGCCAGCGGCGCGAAGCCGTGCTCCCCCGCCGCCGCCACATTATGCGCGATCAGCGGCACCAGGACGGCATCCCGTATCCCAGCCGGCGGGTCGACCTCCAGCGAAAGCGTCCATTCCGTCATGGCAGCCGCTTGCAAAACCAGATGCGCGTCAGGCGGGGGTCGTCATGCGGCAAGCGCCCGAACTCCTGGTAGCCGAGTTTCTGGTAGAAGCCCGGTGCCTGGAACTGCACGGTGTAAAGCAGGGCGTTGCGGCAGCCGCGCCGCACGGCCTCCTCCTCCGCCATCGCCAGGAGGCGGCTGCCCAGCCCCGAGCCGTGCTCCGCCAAGGGCAGCGCCAGCAAATCCACCGACAGCCATCCCCGCCCGGTGCGCCCCATCAGGCCACCGAGCAAGACGCCGTCGCGCTCCAACCGGATGGTGAGTAGGCGAAAATCGGCGGCGAGGTCCTTGGACGCCGAGTGGGCGGCGAAATTGCTGTAGATCACCTCGCGCAGCGCCGGGTCGTCCTCGTCCGCCAGCGCGAACACCAGGTCGGGCACGGTCATCGCGACACGATTTCAACCGTCACCGCGGTGACGTTGTCGTCCACCGCGGCCGCCAAGGCCGCCAGGATCAGCCGTTCCGCCATCGCATCCTCGTCGGCGGCCAGCAGCGCCGTGATCTCGGCGGCGGCCAGGGTTTTGCACAGCCCATCGCTGCACAGCATGAATCGGTCGCCCGGCAGCAGCTTGCCCGAGCAGCGCTCCAGCTCGAACACGTCCAGATCGGCGCCGATCGCGCGGGTGATGACGTTGGCGTGCGGGTGGCCCGCGGCGTCCTCCGCGGCGATGGCGCCGGCCTCGACCAGGCCCTGCACCAGGCTGTGGTCGCGCGTGACCTGGGTCAGCACGCCGCCCCGCAGCAGGTAGGCGCGTGAATCGCCGGCCCACAGGCACGCATAATGGTCGTCCCGCGCCATGACCACGACCACCGTAGTGGCGATAACGGCACCGGGCCCCCGCGCTTCCCCTTCGGCACGCAGCTCCGAATGGGTCCGGTTGAGGCGACGGCGTACCTCGATCAGGATTTCCCCGGCCGTCAGGCCCGCGGGCACGCCCTGCAAAGCCTCCACCACCTGGGCGGACGCGAAGGCGCCGGCATCGTGCCCGCCCGCACCGTCCGCCACCGCCCACAGCCCCAAATCGGGCCGGTTGACGTAGCCGTCCTCGTTATGGCTGCGCACGGTTCCGCGATGCGTCGCGGCCCAGGACCGGAAAGGACCGGCACTGGCGGCGGAGTGCGTGATCTCCGTTTCGCTCATCCGCCGTGTTCGGGGCGAACCAGGTTCACCGCCGCCATGGGTTCTGCATCGCCGCCCACCCTTTCCCGATCGTCCTGGACACCGAAACGATCAAAGCACAGGCGGCGCTGCCGCAACAATGATGCCGAATTGGCGGTCCCGCTCGGACGCAAGGGGCCATGGAAATCACCAAGCTTAGACGATGGCTGGAGTCGTGGCATATCGGCCTTCGGGGATTCTTCGGAAGTCGTTCGGATGTCTGGCGTCTTGCAAATGGCGGGCGGCATGGGGTCGCCGGAAGGATACCAGTTCGACGACTTCCGCCTGGACCATCGCCGGGGCGTGCTGCAGCGCCTGGACGGCACGGACCTGCCGTTGCGGCCGCGGAGCTACGAGCTGCTTCTCCTCCTGCTGGAACGGCCCGAGGAGCTGCTGAAGCGGACGAGCTGCTGGAGGCGCTGTGGCCGGCCTGGCCGTGACCGATGACAGTCTGACCCAATGCGTGAGCGAACTGCGCCAAGCCTTCGGCGACCGCGGACCGGCATTGCTGCGCACCCTGCCGCGCCGGGGTTACATGCTGGCTGCGACCGTTGGCCGGGCGGTGGCTGCCCCTGCGCCGCCCGTCGCGGCACCGACGGCCGGCGGTGAGCCAGGCCGGGGTGCGACGGCTCGGGAGCTGCTGGTCGTCGGCCCGATCGAGCTGGCCGTCGACGGAAACAAGGCGAAGCACCTGGCCAGGACCCTGGGCGCGGAACTGCTGGCGGCCCTGTCACGATCCGAGATCGCCACGGTGGTGACCCGCCCGTCCGACCCGGCCGGCAAGCCGTACCGGCTGTCCGGCGTGCTGCTCGAGGCCGGGTGTGAGCCGCTGCTTTCCTTGACGCTGGACGAGATGGCAACGAGCCGGGTGGTTTGGGCCGACCAGGTGCCGCTCCCGCCGGCTGCCGCCCGCCGGGAGGCCCTGGAGGTGCTCCGTGCCCGCATCGAGATCCACTTGATGGCGGAAGCGCTGCACCGCGCCAGGCGGATGCCGCCCGCACAACGGGGCCGCACGAGCTGATCCTGTTGGGTCGCGAATACCACCGGCGCGGTGGCGAAGCCAACACCGCCGAAGCGCAGGATTGCTTTGCGCGCGCCATCGCAATGGCGCCGGACCTCGCGGTCGCCCATGGCTACCACGCGCTCACGGTGCTGCGCGTCCTGACCCATGGCTGGTGCGAGGACGACCTGGCGACGCAGCGCCAAATGGCCCTGGCGATCGCGCGCCGCGCCGTCGAGCTGGAGCCGCGCTCGGCGCTGTGCCTGGCTTCCCTGTCCTTCGCCCTGTTGCATTGCGGCTTGTGGGAGGAGGCCGTGGACACGGCCCGGCGGTCGCTGACGCTCAGCAGCCTTTCGGCGACGGACACGCGCACCGTGTGTGCCGAGGTGCTCGCGGCCGCGGGCGAGCCGGCGGACGGGGTGGCAGCCCTGCAACGGACGATCGAGCTGGACCCGTTCTGCCCGCCGCGGTCGCGGGCCGTGCTCGGCCGGGCGCTGCTGATCGCCGGGCGGACGGAGGAAGCGCTGGTGGAGCTGCACCACGCGGTCGCCGTGCTGCCGGACTACGCCCCGTGCCTGCGCTCCATCATCGTGGCCGCGGTCGAGCTCGGGCGCATCGAGGAAGCGACGAGCATCTTCGCCCACCTGCAGCGCGTGCAGCCGAGCTGGGCGTCGGGCGGCCCGCAGGCACTTTGGTTCCTGCGCCAGAAGCGTGACCTGGACCGGTTCCTGGAGGCCTTCACCGTCTGCGCCGCGGCCGCAAGCACGCAGGCACTCGCCACTACCTGAGCCTCCCCATAACGATCGCACGCGCGATCGGCCTTGTTCGGCGCGATTTCAGATTTCGTTGGGGTTTCGGGACCCTGCGGGCAGCGCTCCCTAAACACCCTTCCACGGCGATCGGCCGGATGTGGTGGAGAGAAGCAATGACCGGAATGATGAGCATGGGACGCGTGCTGGTGGCGAATGTCGAGGCGTTCGACAAGGCGATCAAGGCAGTCGGCAAGTCAAGGCTGTTCAACGGCAAGCTGCTTCCGCTGCTGAAGGACTACGTGGCGTCCGCCGTGCAACTGGACGAGGCTGTCGACAGGATCGCCAAGGCGCGCGAGGAGGCCGACACCTGCTTCATCCGGGTCGACGCCATCAAGGAAGCCTACCGGCAGATGGCCCAGAAGGCGGCGCGCACCGACTCCGCGATGGTCGCCGACATCCCCGCTTCATGAAGATGGTCACCCCGGAGGCCGCCAAGAACCAGGTCGTGCGCAAGGCGTGGCAGGACTTCAAGAAGGATTATCCAAGCTTCCCGGCCGTGCGGCTGGCGAAGCTGGATTTCGGCCCGGAGCTCGATGCCTATGCCAAGCAGGCGAACATCGTCGAGGTGCTGGTGTCGAAGGCCGAGGGGCTGAAGTCTGAGCTCACTAAGAGCTACCTCAAGTTCATGGCCTGCGCCCGCACCTACGAAGGCATCATCGAGAAGGAGGACATCGACCCCCGCCTGCCCGCGGCCTTCCGCAAGATCATCGGCAAGGTGACTGGCGAGCAAAAGGGCATGCTGGACCAGGTGAGGGCCGCGGCCTGACCGGGTCGAGAAGGAACTGGAGCAAGCCGTATGCCGTGAGGACTGCGGCTAGCCTCTCGATGGCTCTGCCGCCGCCGCGCCGGATGTGATCTCGTCCTTCCCGATCGACGAACGATAATCGCGACGCGTTCAAGCGCCCGGCCCGCATCGCCGCGGGCCGGGACGCAAGAGGGCTAGGCGGCCATTTGCAGCGCCTTCCACACCTTTTCCGGCGTGGCGGGCATGTCGATCGCGGTCACGCCCGCGCTGGATAGGGCGTGCACGATCGCGTTCATCACCGCCGGCGGGCTGCCGACCGCCCCGGCCTCACCGGCGCCCTTCACGCCGAGCGGGTTGGTCCCGCAGGGCACTTCCACCAGTTCGACCTCGATATCCGGCAGGTCGTTGGCGCGCGGCAGAGCGTAGTCCATCAGGCTGCCGGACAGGAGCTGGCCGGAGGACGGGTCGTACGCCGTGCGTTCCAGCACCGCCTGGCCGAAGCCCTGCGCCACGCCGCCATGCACCTGGCCGCGGACGATCATCGGGTTGATCGCCTTGCCCACGTCGTCGCACACGATGTAGCGCTTCACGTCCACCATGCCGGTGTCGGGATCGACTTCGACCTCCGCCATGTGGCAGCCATTCGGGAAGGTGTGGCTCTTGATCTCGGCGACCTCCGCCGCGTCCAAGGTGGTCGCCGTTTCGCCGCCGGCGGCGCGGCTGCGTTGGGCGGCGGCCAGGCTGAGGATGTCCATGCCCCGGTCGGTGCCCACCACGCTGAAGCGGCCGCCGCTGAACTCGATGTCCGCCACCGCGGCTTCCAGGGCTTCGGACGCCGCCTGCTTGCCCTTCTCGATGACGCTGGCTGCGGTGACCAGGATCGCCTGGCCCTCGGAGTACAGGCTGCGCGCGCCGCCGGTGCCGCCGCCGGTCGGGATGGTGTCGGTGTCGCCTTGGCGGATTCGGATCTTGTCGCCGTCGATGCCGAGCTGGTCGGCCGTCAGCATCACATAGGCGGTCTCGTGCCCTTGGCCGGTGGATTGCGTGCCGACATACACGTCCACGAAGCCGTCCTCGGCAAAGCGGATCTCCGCCCGCTCCGTGGGGGAGCCGCCGGTCGCTTCCATGTAGTAGGCCATGCCGATGCCGCGCTTCTTGCCCTGGGCGGTGCTGGCGGCCTGCCGGGCTTCGAAGCCGTTCCAGTCCATCTTCGCCACCGCCGTGTCCAGCACGCGGTTGAAGTCGCCGCTGTCATAGGCCTGCTTCATGGCGGAGACGTACGGCATGGCTTCCGGCTTCACCATGTTCAGGCGGCGCAATGCCACGCGGTCCATGCCGATCTCGGCGGCGGCGGCGTCGACCAGCCGCTCCACCAGGTAGTTGCTTTCCGGCCGGCCGGCGCCGCGATACGCGTCCACCGGGACGGTGTTGGTGAACACGCCGATCACGTTGGCGTAGATCGCCTGGAAGCCATAGACGCTGGCCAGCACCTTGGTCCCGGCCATGGTCGGGATCATCGGCGCGAAGGTCGACAGATAGGCGCCCATCCCGGCCAGGTTGCGGGTGCGCAGAGCCAGGAACCTGCCCTCCTTGTCGAGCGCCAGTTCGGACTCGGTGATGTTGTCGCGGCCCTGCGTGTCCGACAGGAACGCTTCGGACCGTTCGCTCACCCATTTAACCGGGCGGCCCAGCTTGCGGGCGGCGTAGCAGGTGAGGGCGTGTTCGGCATACAGGAACAGCTTCATGCCGAAGCCGCCGCCGACATCGGGGGTGACGACGCGGAACTGCTCCTCTGGGACGTTGAACACGAACTTGCCGAGCAAGGACTTGATCACCCAGCCGCCCTGCGTGTTGGTGTGCAGCGTCCAGCGACCATCCGCGTATTCGGCCAACGCCGCACGTGCTTCCATGCTGTTGACCACAACGCGGTTGTTCACCACCGTCAGGCGGGTGACGTGTGCCGCCTCGACGAACAGCGCGTCCACGCGCGCCTTGTCACCGGTTTCCCAATCGAAACAGACATTGTTCGGCGCTTCCGGCCACACCGCCGGTTGCCCGGCCGCGGTGGCTGTCGCCAGGTCGGTCGCGGACGGCAGCACGTCGTATTCCACAGTGATCGCCTCCGCCCCGTCGCGGGCGGCCTTCTGCGTTTCGGCGATCACGAAGGCGACGGGGTCGCCGACATGGCGTACCGCGCCGTCAGCCAGCACCGGGTGCGGCGGGTCGACCCGCGGGCTGCCGTCCCGGTTCTTCAGCGGGATGGCGCAGGGCAGGCCGCCGATGCCGTCCGCCGCCAGGTCCGCATGGGTGTAGATCGCCACCACGCCGGGCAGCGCAGCGGCAGCCGCGGAGTCGATCGCGCCCAGGCGGGCCGCCGCGTGCGGCGAGCGCAGCACGGCGCCCCACAGCATGCCCGGCAGCGCGATGTCGTCGGTGTAGCGCCCGCCGCCCATGAGCAGGCGCGGGTCCTCGACGCGGCGGACTGGCTGGGCAAGGCCGAATTTGGTCGTCATCGCGGTTATCCTGGCTGATCGTGCCACCACTATCTGCCCATCGGCGGCCATTCGCCAAGGGCGATGCGATCAGCCGCGGCGGCACCCCAGGAAGTCCAACTGCCAACCGAGCTCCTCCGGCGTCAGCGGGTAGCCGCCGGATGCGGAAGGCAGCATGGACGCTTCGGGGCCAAGCTGGCCGATCACCGTCTGCACCGGCCCGGCCACCCGCATGGAGAACCCGGCCTTCCACACCAGGCTGATCAGCGCCTTGGCACTGCGCAGCGCCGCCGCCCGGTCCATCACCGTCAGCGGCACCGCCGCGGCCACGGCCAGCATGGTGCTGGCGCGCCGGGTGTCGCCGCCGCGCAGGGCGGCCAGCAGGGCGGCCTCCGTCAGCTCGCCCATGGTGTCCAGCGCGCGCGCTTCCTCCATGAGCGTTTCGTCGCTGACCCGGGGTGCCGGCGCCGGCTGCCGGGTCAGTTGCTGCTCCAGCCGCTGCTGGATTTCGCTGACCACCTTCGGCGAGATGTCGGTCCGTTCGACCAGGACCTTGAGCAGGTGGGCGGCCACGATCTCCGACAAGGCGCGCGCCGCGTGGTCGGACAAGCGCGGCCGGCGCACCAGCGGCTCGTGCCAGCCGGGTTCGTGTTCGGCACGCGCGATGATCACGTCCAGCGCGCTTTCCTTGATGGACGCGGCCTGGTTGCTCAGCAGGGCCTGGATCGCCGCGCTGTCGGCCGAGGCGGCGATCGCGTCGGCCACCTCGTCCGGCAGGTTGGCGCGGCAGGCGATCGACGCGGCCGCCGTTTCGTGCGGCGGCGTGTCCAGCAGGTTGAGCAGGTCTTCCGTGGACAGCAGGGGCGACAAGCGCAGCACCGGCTCGCTGACCGACGCCGCCGAGTCGTTGGCCAGGGCCAGCAGGAAGTCCCGCGGCAGGTCCGGCAGCTCGGCCACGATCACCGCGATGGCGGTGCGGATGCGGACCGCCTCGTCCTGCACCAGCGTGGACAGGATGCCCAGCGTGCGGGCGCGCAGCGCCGCCTCGGCCGGCGCGGTCAAGGACGTGGCGAGCTTGCGGGCGACCAGCAGGCGCACGCGTTCGTCGCCATCCCCGGCCAGGCGCTGGTCCGCCGTGGCGCTCACCGACGGGTTCAACGCCACGGCTGCCCGCACGGTGATCGCGTCGTCGCGCGCCAGGTAGGACAGGATGTCGGGTGGCGTCGTCGGGCTGGCAGCCAGCTTGACCCGCAAATCCAGGTCAAGCAGCGCCCGAGCGACCGTATCGGTGCCCACGCGTGGTTCCTACGGGAACAGCAGGTCGCGCGCGACCCGCCAATGGCCGCGGCCGGCCCGTTTGACGTCGTACATCGCGCTGTCCGCCCGGCGCATCACCTCTTCCAGCGTTTCGGCGCCGCTTGCGTGGCGGGCGGCGATGCCGATGGAGGTCGACACCACCGGGGCCTCCGGCGGCAGCACCGCGGCGAACGAGGCGGGGCCCTCCAGCCGCAGCCGTTCCGCCCGTTCGGCCGCGGTCAGCTCGTCGGAGCCGTCGAGCCAAAGCGCGAACTCGTCGCCTCCCAGCCGCGCCACCAGGTCGGCCGGCCGCACGGTGGCGCGCAGCAGGGCCGCGGCGTGGATCAGCGCCTGGTCGCCGGCCTCGTGACCGCACTCGTCGTTGACGCGCTTGAAGTTGTCCAGGTCGACGAACATCAGCGTGCCCGGCAATTGCTCGCGGTCCAGCCGGTCGATGCGGCGGTTCACCTCTTCCAGGAAGGCGCGGCGGTTCAGCAGTCCGGTCAGCGGGTCGGTCCGCGCTTGCCGGGCCAGTTCGCGCTGGATGGCGTCGTGTTCCAGCACCACGCGGACCACCGTGGTGACGGAGGACGCGAGCAGCCCGTCCTCTTCCGTCCAGCCGGCTGCTTCCGGCATGCGCCAAACGCACAGGCCGGCGCGCTGGCCGAACCGCGTGTAGCTGGGGCAGGCGATGATGGGGTGGCCTTCCGCCACCGTCATCAGCGCGTCCGGCGTGTCGACCTGGAGGGCGGCGGCCGCGGCGGCCACCACGCCGGGCGCGATCGTGCCGCAATGGTGCAGCAGGATGTCGCCGTCGGCCGGTGCCAGCAGGTCGACCACCGCCACGCCCGCGGCGCCCAGGGCGGCGGACAGGCCTTCCAGCACCGCCTCCATCATGCGGGGGGCGAGCACTTCCTGCCGCATCTGCCACAGGATGTGCTCCACCACCTCGCCCCGGCGGAGCGCACCGGCGACCTGGGACTCGCGGGCATGCTCCACCGAGATGTCGCGCGCGACCCCGCGCATGCCGGCGGGCATGCCGGCCTCCACCAAGGGGGCGGCGGTGAAGCTGAAGCAGGCCGTGCCGCCTGCCGCCCGCTTCACCCAGGCGCGCCGGTCGCGATAGGCCGGGCCGGCGTTGAAGGGGTTGAACCCGTCGGCCGGGGCGGCGAGCAGGCTCGTCGCCGGTTGCGCCAGCAGGTCGCTGGAGGACCAGCCAAGCACCATCGCCGGCGCCACGAAGGTCAGCCGCCCGGCCGCGTCGGTTTCAAACGCGAAGTCGGTGGCCATGCACACCAGGTCGCGCCAGCGTTGCCGGCTGTCCAGCAGGGCACCGCGCAGCACGTCCGCCCCGGAGCGTGCACGGTCGGGGGGCGCAGCGATGGTGTCCGCGTCGACCAGGCTCGCAGCCAACTCGCTCATGCGTCAGCCCCATTGTTACGCCTGCCATCCTGCATGGGTCCGGTAAACGGGGCGTTAGTATCGGCCCGCCGGTCGGCCACACGGTGGTTTGACACCGGGAAGGGGGCTGCGCATGGTCCGCCGCACCCGCTTTGAAGGCGTTTCGAGACCATGGACGACACCAGCCTACGCACCAGTATCGAGGCGTTGTGGGACCGGCGCGACACCCTGTCCGCCGCGACCGCCGGCGCCGCACGGGACGCCGTGGAGGCGGCGCTGGACGGGTTGGACGAAGGGCGGCTGCGCGTGGTGAGCCCGGGCGAAGGCGGCTGGACGCTGCATGAATGGCTGAAAAAGGCGGTGCTGCTGTCGTTCCGCCTGCGTGACTCCGCGGCGATGGAAGGCGGCGCCTGGGACAAGGTGCCGCTGAAAACGGCGGGCTGGGGCGCCAACCGGTTCCGCGAGGCCGGGTTCCGCGCGGTGCCGGGCTCGGTGGTGCGGCGCTCCGCCTATATCGCGCCGGGCGTGGTGCTGATGCCGAGCTTCGTCAACGTCGGCGCCCATGTCGGGGCGGACACCATGGTCGATACCTGGGCCACCGTCGGCTCCTGCGCGCAGATCGGCCGCAAGTGCCACATCTCCGGCGGCGCCGGCATCGGCGGCGTGCTGGAGCCGTTGCAGGCCGCGCCCGTGGTGATCGAGGATGAGTGCTTCATCGGCGCCCGCTCCGAAGTGGCCGAGGGCGTGGTGGTGGAGCGCGGCAGCGTGCTGTCCATGGGCGTGTTCCTGGGCGCCTCCACCCGCATCGTGGACCGCGCCACGGGCGAGGTGTTCGTCGGGCGCGTGCCGGCCTATTCCGTGGTGGTGCCCGGCACGATGCCCGGCCGGCCGCTGCCGGACGGCACGCCGGGGCCGTCGCTGTATTGCGCGGTGATCGTCAAGCGCGTCGATGCGCAAACCCGGTCGAAGACGTCCATCAACGAGCTGCTGCGGGACTAGCCACGCCACCGTGCTCGACCCGGTTTCCCTTGCCCAGGCGCTGATCCGCTGCGCTTCGGTCACCCCCGCCGATGCCGGCGCGCTCCATGTGGTGGCGGATGCGGCGGAGCGGCTGGGCTTCACCGTGCACCGGCTGGATTTCGACGGCACGCCCAATTTGTTTGCCCGGCGCGGCACGGCCGGGCCGCATTTCTGCTTTGCTGGCCACACGGACGTGGTCCCGCCCGGCACCGCGCCCTGGGCCGCCGACCCGTTCGGCGCGGACTTGCGGGATGATGCGCTGTATGGCCGCGGCGCGTGCGACATGAAGGGCGCGGTGGCGGCGTTCCTGGCGGCGGTGGCCGAACAGCCGCCCGGCGCCGGCTCCGTCAGCCTGCTGATCACCGGGGACGAGGAAGGGCCGGCGACCGGCGGCACCGTGCGGGTGCTCCAATGGATGGCGCAGCACGGCCACGTGCCGGATTTCTGCCTGGTGGGGGAGCCGACCAATCCTGCCGCGCTGGGCGAGGTGATCAAGATCGGCCGTCGCGGCAGCCTGAACGCGCGCATCGTCGTCACGGGCGTGCAGGGCCACGTCGCGTATCCGGCCCGGGTGGACAACCCCGTGCACCGGCTGGTGCGCGCCCTGGCGGACATCGCGTCGGCGCGGGTGGACGAGGGCACGGACTGGTTCGAACCCTCCACCCTCCAGGTGACCAGCGTCGATGTCGGCAACACCGCGACCAACCTTGTGCCCGCCACCGCGTCGGCCCGGCTGAACATCCGCTTCAACGACCGCCATACCGGGGCGTCGCTGGAAGCCTGGCTGCGGACGGTGCTCGCCCGTCATGCGGCGCAATTCACCCTGGACGTGGCGGTCAGCGGCGAAGCCTTCCTGACGACGCCGGGCGCGGAAACCGGCCGGCTGGCCGCTGCGATCCAGTCGGTCACCGGGCTGTCCCCGCGGCTGGACACCGGCGGCGGCACGTCGGACGCGCGGTTCATCGCGCGCTACTGTCCGGTGGCCGAATTCGGCCTGGTCGGCGCTACCATGCACATGACGGACGAGCATGTTCCCCTGGCGGATTTGCGCCAGTTGACCGACATCTACGGCGCCGTGCTGCGCGCCTTCGTGCCATGAAGCCACCGGGGCCGCCGCGACAGCCTGTCGCCCACGTGCTGCTGGGGATTATGCTGGTCGCCCGCGGCCGGGCGGAAGGGCTGCGCCAGTTCGGCGACACGCCGCAGGCCGTGTTGGCCGCATTGGCGCCGCTGCTGGCTTTCCTGCTGGTCGGCATCCTGCTGGGGCTGCTGGGCCGCAACCGCCTGGCGGTCACCGACCTGGCGGGGGTTTCGGTGGGTCTGCTCGGGCCGCTGGTGCTGTCGTTCGAGGTCGCGCGGCGATGGGGCCGGGCGGCGCAGTGGCGACGCTTCGCCACGGCATTCTGCTGGTGCCAATGGGCGGCGCCCGTGGTGCTGGCGTTCGTGCTCATGCTGATGGCGATCCTGATGGGCTTCGGCCTCAGCGACGAGGCCGCCGCTGGCACCGGCGTCGCCGTGCTGTTCGGCTATGGCTTGTGGCTGAACTGGTTCCTGGCGCGGCATGCCCTGTCGCTGAGCCGCTTGCGTGCCGCAGCCATGGTGGCGATCGTCAACGTCGCGACGGCCGTGCTGATCCTGGTGCCGCAGGTAGCCGATTACATGCTGAACGGCGTGCCCGCCTCGTAAGCCACGGCTTGCAGGCACAGCCCGGCCGCCGGCGCGGTCGGCCCGGCGGCGGCCCGGTCGCGGGCGGCCAGCACCTGGCCCATCCGCTCCGCCGGCCAGCGGCCGCGCCCCACCTGTGCCAGGCTGCCCACCATGTTGCGGACCTGGTGGTGCAGGAACGACCGCGCTTCTGCCGTTATCACGACCGTGTCGCCGTCGCGGCGGACGTCCAGCCGGTCCAGCGTGCGGAGCGGGCTGTTGGCCTGGCACGCGGCGGCGCGGAACGAGGTGAAGTCGTGCCTCCCCAGCAGGAGGTGTGCGCCCTGCGCCATCGCCGCGGCGTCCAGCGTGTGGGGCACGTGCCACACCCGGTGCAACGCCAGGCCGGGCCGGGCGCGGCGGTTGAGGATGCGATACTCGTAATGCCGGCGGATGGCGGAAAACCGCGGGTTCCAGCCATCGGGCGCTGGCCCCGCGGCCAGCACCACGACGGGATGGGGCTTCATGTGGAAGTTCAACGCTTCGCGCACCCGGTCCGCCGCGAAGCGAGCCGGCAGCGGCAGCATGGCGACCTGCCCGGCGGCGTGCACGCCGGCATCGGTGCGCCCGGCGACGACGCTTGCCACGGCACACCCGGCCAGCTTGGCAGCCGCGTCTTCCAACACCTGCTGTACGGTCAGCACCCCATCCTGACGCTGCCAACCGGCGAACTCGGTGCCGTCGTACTCCACCAGCAGAGCGAAGTTCCGCCGGTCCCCGGAGCAGAGCGGTCGCATTTGGCCAAACTCCCTCTCCCGCTGGCGGGAGACGGGCGGGGTGAGGGTGGTGCCGCCCGTCTGGAACTCTGACTGGCAGCCGATCGCGCGCTGGTCGGCCACCCTCACCCTAACCCTCTCCCGCCAGCGGGAGAGGGAATTCCTATGCGAGGTGGGGCGGGCGTCACGTGGGTAGGATCGTGCCGACGGGGATCGGCGTGCCGCGCAGAAAGGCATCCGCCGCGACGGGCGCGCGGCCGGGCCGCTGCACGCGCAGCAGGCGCAACGCGCCGGCGCCGCAAGCCACCGTCAAGCCGGGTAGCACGGTGCCCGGCGCGGCCTCGCCGGGTGCCGGCTCCGCGTCCAGCACCTTCAGCACCTCGCCAAGCACCCGGCAGGTCGTGCCCGGCCAGGGCGTCAGCGCCCGCACGCGCCGGTCCAGCTCCTCGGCCGAGCGGGTCCAGTCCAAGGGGCTGTCGGCGCGGGACAGCTTCGGGGCGTAGCTTGCACCACCGGGCGGTTGCGGCACCGCGTTCGGCGCGTCCGCCAGGGCGCGCAGCACTAGCCCGGCGCCCAGTTGGGCCAGCGTGTCGTGCAGCGAGGCGGCGGTGTCGCGGGCGCCGACCGGCACGGCGGCCTTCAACAGCATGGCGCCGGTGTCTAGCCCGGAGTCCATCTGCATGATGGTGACGCCCGCCTCCGCGTCGCCTGCCAGCACCGCCGCCTGGATGGGCGCCGCCCCGCGCCAGCGCGGCAGCAGGCTGGCATGGATGTTCAGGCAGCCGAGGCGCGGCGCGTCCAGCATCGCCTGCGGCAGGATCAGGCCGTAGGCGGCCACCACCGCCGCGTCCAACCCCAGCGCCGCGAACGCCGCCTGCGCGTCCGGATCGCGCTTGAGCGAGACCGGGTAGCGCACCGGCAGGCCCATCGCCTCCGCCGCCTGCTGCACGGCGCAGCGCGTGACGGCGTGGCCGCGGCCGGAGGGTCGGGGCGGTTGCGTGTAGACGGCGGCGATGTCGTGACCTGCCGCATGCAGGGCCTGTAGGGCCGGCACCGCGAAATCCGGGCTGCCCATGAAGGCCAGGCGCATCAATCCGCCGCCTTCTGCTTCATTTCCTTGGCCAGGCGCCGCATCAGCATGTTGCGCTTCAGCGCGGACAGGTGGTCGACGAACAGGATACCGTCCAAATGGTCCAGCTCGTGCTGCAGGCAGGCGGCGAGCAACCCCTCGCCCTCAACCTGTTGTTGCACCCCGTCCAGATCGTGGTAGCGGACGGTCACCCGCGCCGGGCGCGTGACGTCGGCATACTGGTTCGGCACGGACAGGCAGCCTTCTTCTCGCGTGGCCAACGCCTCGTCCGCCGCGACGATCTGCGGGTTGACCAGCGTCAGCGGGTGCGGCGCGTTGTCCGGCATCAGGTCGATCACGACGACCCGCAAGCCTACGCCGACCTGCGGCGCCGCAAGCCCGATGCCTGGCGCCTTGTACATCGCCTCGAACATGCGGGGCACCAGCGCCTTTACCGCGTCGGCATCCGCCGGTGCCACCCGGCGCGCCTTGGTGCGCAACGCGGCATGGGGTGCGATCAGGATGGGCAGCGTGTCGGAGGGCGGGAGCATGGTCGAGCGCATGTAGCCGCCTGCGCCCGGCCATTCAACGTGTGCCGGGCCACGCGGCCGCCCTTGCAACCGCGGCGGTTCGAACCAAGATCATGCGCTGTCGGGGTGCCATAACGGGCCTCGCCATTGTCTCGCTCGATGGAGGAGGCTCCGATGTCGTCAACCCGCGTGTTCGCGTCCCCGCTCTTCGTCGGGTTCGACCAGCTCGAGCAGATGCTGGAGCGTGCGTCCAAATCGCCGTCAGACGGCTATCCACCCTACAATATCGAACAGATCAGCGGCACCACGCTGCGGATCACCCTGGCCGTTGCCGGCTTCACCATGGAAGACCTGCAGATTACGCAGGAAGATAACCAGTTGGTGATCCGCGGCCGGCAAACTGACGACTCACAGGGACGGGTGTTCCTGCATCGCGGCATCGCCGCGCGCCAGTTCCAGCGTGCCTTCATCATGGCGGAGGGGATCGAGGTGAAGGGTGCCTGGCTCGACAGCGGGCTGCTGCATATCGAGCTTTCGCGGCCGCAGCCGGAAGCCCGGGTGAAGACGATCCCGATCACGCGTCCCAGCGGCGCGCGCGTGGTGGATGCCGAACAGCGCTTCGTGCAGAGCAAGGCAGACAAGGCCTGACCAGTCCAGCCGGGGCGAAGGGCCTCGGCGCAACGTGACCAATTCGGCCTGCCGATCGCGGGGGCCGGTGCCAGGAGCACATCATGATCGACTCAGCAGACATCACCACGGCGCAGCGCGAAACCCGCATCGACGTGCGTCAGATCACCCCGGACCAGTTGCAGCAACTGGGCGTTTCGCAGTTGGCCTACGTGAAGCCCGTCATGCTGAACGGGGCGGCCATGTTCGCCATCCACGCGGCGGACGGATCACCTATGGCGGTGGCGGAAGACCGCAACCTGGCGCTGGCGGCTATCGTGGAACACGAGATGATCCCGACGCTCGTCCACTGAGCGGACGCGTCGACCGGCGCGGTTAGCCCAGGAAGAACGCCATCAGGATCAACAGCACGACCACCGCAATGGCGGCCATGGTCACGAAGTTGGTGAAGCTGCCCCAGAACGCTTGACGGTCGGCGACAAACGCGTCGATGGCGGCCGGACCGGGTTCTGCGATCGTCTTCGTGGTTGTTGGCGTCGCAGTGGTTGCCATGGGGCGGCCTTTGGAACGGGTGTGATGCGCGGTTCTAGGGCGGGTTCGCCCGCACTGGCAAGGGGTTGATCAGGGCCGCGCCGGCATCCGGCGTGGCCGCCCGGCCTGCCTCCACATGCGCTGCCAAGGCCGCGGGATACAGGCGGTGCTCCTGCGCCAGCACGCGGGCGGCCAGGCCGTCCGGCGTGTCGCCAGGCAGCACCGGCACCGCGGCCTGGGCCAGGATCGGCCCGTCATCCATCACGTCCGTCACCAGGTGCACGGTGCAGCCATGCACCCGGCACCCTGCGGCCAAGGCGCGCTCGTGCGTGTGCAGCCCAGGGAAGGCGGGCAGCAGCGACGGGTGGATGTTCAGCATGCGCCCGGCCCACCGCGCCACCAGCCAGGGCGTAAGCAGCCGCATGTAGCCCGCCAGGCACACGATCCCGATGCCGTGCTCGGCCAGCACCGCGTCGATCGCCCGCTCATGCGCTTCCCGGTCGCGGCCGAACGCCCGGTGGTCGACCGCCACCGCCGTCACGCCATGCTGCCGCGACCAGTCTAGGGCGGGCGCGGCGGGCTGGTTGGACAGAACCAGGCCGATCGTCGCGGGGAAATCCGGCTCGGCTGCCGCTTCCAGCAGGGCGACCATGTTGCTGCCGCGCCCGCTGGCCAGCACGGCCACACGGGGGCGGGTCACCGGATGGTGACGCTGGCCGGCCCGCTGCCGGGCTCGGTCCTGCCGATGGTGAACACGGTTTCGCCGTGCTCCTCCAGCAAGGCGGTGGCGGCCGCGGCGTCCTCGACGATCAAGGCCATGCCGATGCCGCAGTTGAACACCCGCAGCATCTCGTCCTCGGCGACGCCGCCGCGCTCCGCCAGCCAACCCATAACCGGCGGCCGCGGCCACCGGGCGTCCAGCACGGCGTCCACGCCGTCGGGCAGGGCGCGCGGCAGGTTGCCGGGCAGGCCGCCCCCGGTGATGTGCGCCGCCCCGCGCAGCAACCCGGCGCGGTGCAGCGCTAGCACCGACTTCACGTAGATGCGGGTCGGCTCCATCAGCGCTTCCGCCAGGGTGCGGCCGGATGCGAACGGCGCCGGGTCGCCCCAGCCGGCGTTGCCGCCTGCAACGATGCGCCGCACCAGGGAAAAGCCGTTGGAATGCACGCCCGAACTTGCCAGGCCGAGCACGGTTTGGCCGGGCGCCACCCCGAACGGCAGCAGGCTGCCCCGTTCCGCCGCGCCCACGGCGAAGCCGGCCAGGTCGTAGTCGCCGCCACGGTACAGGCCGGGCATCTCCGCGGTTTCGCCACCGACCAGCGCGCAACCCGCCAATTCGCAGCCGCGGCCGATGCCGGCGACCACGCGGGCCGCCTGGTCCACGTCCAGCGCGCCGGTGGCGAAGTAGTCGAGGAACACCAGCGGCTCGGCACCCTGCACCACCAGGTCGTTCACGCACATCGCCACCAGGTCGATGCCGACGGTGTCGTGCTGCCCGGTGTCGATCGCGATCTTGAGCTTGGTGCCCACGCCGTCGGTGGTCGACACCAGCACCGGGTCGCGGAACCCGGCGGCTTTCAGGTCGAACAGCGCGCCGAACCCGCCCAATCCGCCCATCACCCCGGGGCGGGTGGTGGCAGCCGCCACCGGCTTGATGCGCTCCACCAGCGCATCGCCGGCCGCGATGTCCACCCCGGCGTCGCGATAGGTCGTCATTTCCCGGGCAACCTCGCGGAATGCTGTAGCCGCCCCGGTGGATAGGCTATTATCGCCGGCATGACGAGAGCGCGAAGCCCTGGCGGCGGAACTTGGCGGGTGCGGGCATGAGCCACGCGAGCACCCGCGTCGCCCCGCGCCTGCCGGAGCTGCCGGCCCCGCCCGCCGCCCCGCCGGAGCCGCCGCACGCCACCCGGGCGCAGCGCATCGCGCTGTTATGCGGCCTGGGCTTTGCCGCGCTGGCGGCGGTGCAGTTGTTCGCGTCCATCCTGCTGCCGTTCGTCGCGGCGGCGGGCATCGCGTATTTCCTGGATCCGCTGGCCGGGCGGCTGACGCGCGCCGGGATGGGCCGCAGCCTTGCCGCGACGCTGCTGGTGGTGGGGCTGGTGGCGCTGGGCCTGCTGTTCGCCCTGCTGCTGTACCCGCTGATCCTGGCGCAGGTCGGCATCCTGATCTCCCGCGTGCCGGCCTATGTGGACGACCTCCGCATCTGGGCCGGCCAGGTGATCGTCCATCTGCAGGAGCGGTTGGGCGAGGAATACGTCGACGGCAAGCTGCGCGACCTGGTCAGCGGCCAGGCGGGCGCCATGCTGGGCTTCCTGGCCAGCGCGCTGAGCCGGATCGTCGGCGGCGGCTTTGCCTTGTTCAACGTCCTGTCGCTGCTGGTGGTCACGCCGGTGGTCGCGTTCTACCTGCTGCGGGACTGGCCGGCGGTGGTCCGGCGCGTGGATGGCTGGCTGCCGCGGCGCTATGCAGG
Organism: Acetobacteraceae bacterium; assembly: GCA_965199555.1. Taxonomy (GTDB): domain Bacteria; phylum Pseudomonadota; class Alphaproteobacteria; order Acetobacterales; family Acetobacteraceae; genus LMUY01. Next base: position 258,496 of record CBDASJ010000012.1, read on the forward strand.
GGTGATGCGGCAGCAGGCGACCGAGATGGACCGCATCCTATCCGCCTGGCTGCGGGGCCAGGCGCTGTGCTGCGTGCTGCTGGCGGCGTATTACGCGCTGGCGCTGCAACTGGTCGGGCTCGACCTGGGGCTGATCGTCGGGCTGACGGCGGGCCTGCTGTCCTTTATCCCCTATGTCGGGTCGATCACCGGGGGCGTCACGTCCATCGGGCTGGCGCTGGCGCAGTTCCCCACCTGGACCGGGGTGGCGGAGGTGGCGGTGGTGTTCGTCACCGGGCAGTTGCTGGAAGGCTACGTCATCTACCCGCGCTTCCTGGGCGACCGGGTGGAGCTGCATGCCGTTTGGGTGATCTTCGCGCTGTTCGCCGGCGGGGCGGTGTTCGGCTTCCTTGGCGTGCTGCTGGCGGTGCCGGTCGCGGCCATGATCGGCGTGCTGGCGCGGTTCTGGCTGCGGCGCTACCTGGGCAGCCCGCTGTACTCGGACCCGCCGGTCGGGGAAGCGTGATGCAGCCGGCCCAGCTCGCGCTGCCGTTCGCGCACGACGTGGCGTATGCCGCCGTGGACTTCATGCCGGACCCCAGCAACGGCGCCGCCCTGGCCTGGCTGGACGCGCCGTGGCCGTTCGGCCGGCTGGCGCTGTGGGGCGAGGCCAGTTGCGGCAAGACGCATCTGCTGCACGTGTGGGCCGAACGCTGTGGCGCGGCGGTGCTGTTCGGGCCGGAGCTGCGGGGGCTGCTGCGCCTGCCGGACTCCGGCGGGATCGCCGTGGACGGGGCGGACGCGGCGGCGGAGCAGCCTTTGCTGCACCTGCTGAACGCCGCGGCGGAAGCGCATCTGCCGGTGCTGCTGGCCGCCCGGGCGGCGCCGGCCCGCTGGCCCACCAGCTTGCCCGACCTGGCGAGCCGGTTGCGGGCGACGGTGGCCGTGGAGCTGGGCCGCCCGGGGGACGACATGCTGCGTGCCTTGTTCGCCAGCCAGCTCGCGTCCCGGCAACTGACCGTGCCGGCCGCTTTGCAGGACTGGCTGCTCCGGCGCCTGCCGCGGGAGCCTGCCGCCCTGCGTGCCGCCGCGGCACGGTTGGACCTGGCCGCGCTGGCCGCCGGTCGCCGTGTGACGCACGCCATGGCGGCGCAGATCGTGGCAATGGAGCCGGCCTAGCGTTCTCTGCCCTTGTGCTGCCACACCGGAGCGCAATCTGCCAAAGGCAGCCAGGTGGCTGCCCCTCCTGCATCGGACTGACATGAAGGTCTTTGGCGCCCTCCTCGCCTTTGTCGGATTGCTGCTCGTCATGCAGGACGCGTTCGAGGTGATGCTGCTGCCCCGCCGGGTGCGGCGCCACCTGCGGTTCATGCGGGTGTATTTCCGGTCGAGCTGGCGACTATGGTCGGGCCTTTCGGTCCGCATCGCCTCGCCCACCCGCCGGGAGCATTTCCTCGGCCTGTACGGGCCGCTGTCCATGTTGTGCCTGTTTGCCTTGTGGGCGGGGGCGTTGATCACCGCCTTTGGCACGCTGGTCTGGGCGCTCCAGCCGCCGATCGGCATGCCCGGCAGCGGGTCGGCGTTTTCCGAGCAGGTTTACATGAGCGGCGTGACCTTCTTCACGCTCGGCTACGGCGACATCGTCCCGCACAGCCCCCTGGCCCGCGCGCTGTCCGTGCTGGAGGCGGGCACCGGGATCGGCTTCATCGCCGTGGTGATCGGCTACCTGCCCGTGCTGTACCAGTTCTTTTCGCGCCGGGAAGCGCATGTCATCCAGCTCGACGGACGCGCCGGGTCGCCGCCGACCGCGGCGATGATGCTGTGCCGCCATGCCGAGGGCGGCGGGCTGGAGCAGTTGAACGTGCTGTTGCGGGAATGGGAGGTGTGGGCCTCCGAGCTGCTGGAAAGCCACCTGTCCTATCCCATGCTGGCGTACTACCGGTCCCAGCATCACAACCAATCCTGGCTGTCGGCGCTGGGCTGCGTGATGGACGCCTGCGCCCTGGTGCTGGTGGGCGTGCCCG
>CBDASJ010000013.1:0-228253 GCA_965199555.1 Acetobacteraceae bacterium
CGTCAACACCATGATGCAGCGTCGCGAGCCGGAATCGGAAGCCCGCCAGGTGTGCCAGAAGATCATCTCGGGGATCAGCGGCGGTTAGCGCGCTAGAAATATTCCCGGCGACGCGCGATTGATCGTGCCGGCCGGGCGTTGAGAACCCTGACGGCCGGTTGGCTTGAACACGCCGTGCCGGCCGAACAGCATCGAGGTCACTCATGAACAAACACCTGTCGCTCGCCTTGTTGGGCAGCCTGACCCTGGCAGCGGGCGCCGCCAGCGCGCAGACCCCAGCGCCGGGCCCGGCCCGCATCCGCGGCACGGTCGACGCCGTCACGACGGACGGGCTGGACCTGACCACCCGCGCCGGGGCCAAGACGCACGTGGTGCTGCCGGCGACGTTCCGCGTCATATCGGTGATCAAGTCGAAGATCGGCGACGTGCAGGCCGGCAGCTACATCGGCGCGGCCGCCGCGCCGCAGCCGGACGGCACGCTGCGCGCACTGGAAGTCACCGTGTTCCCGCCCAGCATGAAGGGCGCCGGCCAGGGCAGCTACGCCTGGGACCTCGGCCCCAGCACCAGCATGACCAATGGCTCGGTCGGCAAGCTGGAAGGCACCAACGGCCATACCATGACGGTGGACTATGGCTCCGGAGAGAAGACGATCGTCATTCCCGACGACGTGCCCATCGTGTCGCTTGAGTTGGCCGACCGCAACGTGATCGTCCCGGGCGCCCATGTCATCGTCAACGGCACGCGCGCGGCGGACGGGACGGTTACGGCTGGGGGCGTCAACGTAGGCAAGGACGGGCTCGTCCCGCCGATGTGAGGCTGATGCAGATTCCTTCCGACGCAAGGCCGGGCCGCACGACCATTGTCCATCCATTGGTCGTGCGGGTGACGCACTGGGTGAACGCCTTTGCCATCGTCTGCATGGTGATGAGCGGCTGGGGCATCTACGACGCCTCGCCGCTGTTCGGCTTTCGCTTTCCGGCCTGGGCGACGTTGGGGGGCTGGCTGGGCGGCTTCATCGCCTGGCATTTGGCGGCGATGTGGCTGCTGGTGTGCAATGGGCTGGTTTACTTCGCATACGGGCTGCTGAGCCGGCATTTCCGCCATACGATGTGGCCGTTGCGGCCCGGTGAGATCGGCCGCGATTTCATCGCCGCGCTGCGGTTCCGGCTGGTGCACCGCATCGGCAGCTACAATGCTGTGCAGCGATTGCTATACGCGTTCGTTTTGCTGATGGGCGTGATCGCGGTCGTTTCCGGATTGGCGTTGTGGAAGCCGATCCAATTGGCAGCGCTGGCTGACCTGCTGGGTGGCTATGAAATCGTCCGGCGCGTGCATTTCGCCGCCATGAGCGGGATCGTCGGCTTCACGGCGATCCACCTGCTGCTGGTGATCCTCGTGCCGCGCACCCTGCCGGCCATGATCACGGGCCGGGCCATGGCGGACGCGCCGTGAGGCGTCCCCCGCGACGTCCGGCGATCCAAATGGACGAGCATCGTAGGGCAATCCGCGCGGTGGAACGTCGCCTGGTTTTGCGCAGCGGTTTGTCGCTGGGCGCGCTGACCATGCTGGCCGGCTGCAACCTCCAGGACGGCGACGCCGTGGACAAGGTGCTGTGGGCGATGGCGCGGTTCAACGACCGGGTGCAGGCCCTGCTGTTCGACCCGAACCGCTTGGCGCCGACCTATGATGCCAGCCAGATCACCAAGCCGTTCCCGTTCAACGCCTTCTACCCGGTGGATGACGTGCCGGAAGTCGATGGCGGTGAGTGGGCGCTGGAGGTGTCGGGCCTGGTGCAGGACAAGACGCCCTGGCCGCTCGCCCGCCTGCGCACCCTGCCGCAGGCGAGCCAGATCACGCGCCACATCTGCGTGGAAGGATGGAGCGCCATCGGCCAATGGAGCGGCGTGCCATTCCGCAGCTTCCTGGAGCGGGTCGGCGCCGATACCCGCGCGCGCTATGTCGGCTTCAAGTGCGCCGATCGCTACTACACCAGCCTGGACATGGCTTCCGCGCTGCATCCGCAAACCATCATCGCGCTGGATTACGGCACGGCGCCGCTGCCGCCGGAATACGGCTTCCCGATCAAGGTTCGGGTGCCGACCAAGCTCGGCTTCAAGAATCCCAAGCACATCATGTCGATGTTCGTGACCAACGACTACCCGGGCGGCTACTGGGAAGACCAGGGATACAACTGGTTCAGCGGCTCCTGAGAGTCACTCCTGCTCCAAGGCCTCGATGTCTGCATCGGTGAAGCCGAAATGGTGGGCGAGTTCGTGCACCAGCACGTTGTGCACCAGGCGATACAGATCCTCGCCGGTTTCGATCCATTCCAGCAGGATGGGTTCGCGATACAGCAGGATCATGTCCGGCTCGTGCGCCGGCCCGGCCTCCCCCGCCAGCTTCATGGGCGTGCCGCGATAGAGGCCGGTGAGGTCGTAGCCGCTTTCCAGGCCCAGATCGTCCAGCAGCTTGTCGTCCGCCATCTCCTCCACGACGATGCCGATCCGCCGGGCATGCCGGGTGAAGCGCTCGGGGATCGCGGCCAGGGCGCGTTCGGCCAAAGCGACGATGTCGGCCAGGCTGGGTGGGGTCAGGGACATGCGACGATCCTAGACAAGCGGGCGCATGGTGCCCATCCTGCCTGGCCTCATTCGCACCAGAGTTCCCGGCGAATCAGATGGGGCTTCGGACAGGCCGTGGCGGGAAGCGGCAACCGCGCGCCGGGTTTCCACAAGCCGAGGCGCTGCAGGATGTTCGGCATCTCCGAGTCGATCACCGGCAACGGGTTGCCGTCGCCGTAGGCCGTGGCACTGCGGTATCGCAGCACCTGCCGGTAGCCGCCGCCGGCAGCAAGGGCGTTGACGACGACCCAGTAGCCGAACGGCGCGCCTTCCGCCTGGTCGACGGAGATGATGTCCCCCGCCAAAGGCCCGGCGTCGAGGTAGCGCACCTCCTGGTTGTTGTTCGTCCCGGTGGAGTGCTGGTAGGCGAGCCTGAAGCGGTCCGCGCCGGCTTGGAACGCCAGCGCCTGCGTCAGCACGAGCTGATCGCCGTCGCCGCTGTGCAGGCTGGAGGTCGCCACCAGCAGCACCGGCCGGCCATGGGGACGGACAATCTCCGCCTTGTCCAGGTAGTGGCGTTCGGAAAATACGGTGTTGTCCGAGGTGTCGAACAGCTTGCCTTGCAGCCGCGTGTCGCACGGCGCGGTGGCGGATTTGCGCAGGCAGAGCGTGATGGCCCCGGGCACCTCGTCACCGGCTGATCCGAAGGTGTCGGCGATCGGCGGCGCCTGCGTGGCGGTGAACTGCCAAGCCGAGCGCGTGCGGAACGGTTGGGACAGGTCGATGGACTTGATGACGGTTTGCGGCGGCGGCTCGGCGAGGGCTGTCGCCGCGTGGAGGATGCTCCATGCCAAGACGAGACAGGCCGGTCGTGTCCAACGCGGCAACACCTGGCCGGCCGACGTCAACCGCGCGATCCACACAGCGCATCGCGCGACACGAAGCGCAGCGGCTTCAAGGTGGCTCCGTCCCAAAGGAAGAACGACACGCCGTCGCGGGCTTCGTTCTCGCCCGGCGCGCCCAGCACGGCCAGCAACCGGCTGTCGGGGCGGAAGCGCAGGCTGTAGAAGGTCGGCTCGGTGCCGTCGGCGTTCCTGCCTGCAACGTGGCTCGCGGCGATGTCTGTCATGGTGTCCGGGAAGACCACGCGGCCCGACACCGCATCGACGATGGCGGCACTGGTGCAGGACGCACCGCATCCCCACACCGCGACGGTGTAGTGCCCGGCGAAATTAGGCCCTGCCGCGGCGGCGTCCCGGATCACGGTGCGGAACAGCCGAGCCTCGCGGGAAACGAGCTGCGGCGCTGCCGGGCGCGCCAGGCGGCGCAACGCCACCGAGTAGTCGGCGAAGCGCGGAGCGGACGGGACGTTGACCAGGTCATACTCGCAGAAGCTGTCTGGCGCTGCGGCAGCGCCGCCACCGAGGATGACGGTCAGTAGCAGGACCGCGATGCGCCGGCCGCGACTGCACGCTGCTGCCAAGAGCTGCTCGCCTGTGTCGCCTGGATCGCCCATGGCCGCACCATAGCCGAACTGCATGGGTAAACGGAGGGCCTTACCTGAAATCACCACCTGCCCCCGCGAAACGCAGCGCGCAGGCCGTAGAACGGGAACAGCGTGAAGCCGCCGCCGATCCAAAGCAGGCCGAGCAGGTCGCTCCAATTGGCCCAGAACGTATCCGCCCGCGCCGAGCCGGACGGGTTGGCCGCGAGATAGGCGACGGGCAAGGGCGCGCCCGGCGGACGCGACACGGAACCGTTCTGCGTGAACTCGATGACGGCGCCGTCCAGGGTGGTGAACCGGACCGTCGGGTGCGGCTGTGCGTCGGCAACCGTGCCGGTGACGTGGACGGCTTGTTGGAGGAACGCCGTCGTCCGATGGCCGTCCAGCACCGCGACGGCGAGCACCACCCAGCCGACGAGCCAAAGCAGCACCGTGGCGGCGTTCCACGGCGGCGATGCCACGGGCGGCGTCACCTCCCAGGGCGAGTCCGGCACGATGGCGCGGAGTGGGCGGGCAGCGCGACGCACGCGGACCACCAGCGCGGCCGCGACGGCGCACCCCAGCCAGAGCTCCAGCCAGCCCTCGAACAGGAACGCATCGTCGATATCCTCGCCTTCCAGGCCGAACAGCCGGGGCAGGATGTCCAAGGTGGGGATATCGGCCGCGACGGTGCGCGCCAGCAGGATCCGGACAACCACCGAGACCACGGTGATCGCCAGCAGCGCCGCAGCCCAGCGCAGGATACGCCGCCGCCGCGACCGCGCCGCGCGTGAGGCGATGCCGACGGCGGCCAGGACGGCCACGACCGCCACGATGCCGACGGCACCGCGGCCGAACGCCGGCGGCTCGGGGAACAGGGCAACGAACGGTGCGGCCGCCAACCCGAGCATGAGTCCGACGAGAACCGCCTCGGCCCAGCGCCTCATCGCGCGGAGCGGCAGAAGCGGCGCCTTGTCACGGCGGGAAGCTTGCTGTCCGGGCGGGATGGCAGGCGATCGCGGCCAGCTTGGCCGCGGCGCCGTTCCAGCCGAAACAGCGTTGGCGGCCACGCAGGGTCGCGTCGTCGAGCGCGCGCAGGGTTTCGCGGCACCGCTGCGTTCGACGGCGATCAGCGCCCCGTCCAGCCGGCCCAGCAGGTTGGCCGTCCCATCCGGCTTGGCCGCGTAAAGCTCCATGCGGGTATAGGCCGCGCCGAACTGGTACTGCAGGATCAGGACCGGGTGGCCACGCCACTGCCAGGGCGTACGCCGCAGCACCGCCCCGTAGCCGTCCGGCCGTGCCACACCCCAGGTGATCGCGGCGCCATGGGCGCCGCGCGAGATCAGCACCAGCCGCGTGAGCCATTGGTCGGGCGTTCCTTCGGTCCAGCTTGCCCAGGTGAGCTGACTGCCCTCGCCCCCCTCCCCCATCGTGCTGATGTCCGTCGCCCCCGCCGCGACGGCGGACACGATGGCGTTGGCGGCCGCATTGTCCGGCTCCGCCACGGCAGGCCGGGCAAGGCTGGTCAACACGAGAACGCCCGCCAAGCACGAAGCTGCCTGCCGCAAGAGCCTGCCGCGAGTACCGTCGGTTGCCGTTCGCACCCCACGCTCCTAAACCATCGCTCCGCCGCCTGACCGAAGGAGACCGCCATGGCCGCCTACCAATACGCCTACGTCATGAAGGACCTCACCAAGGCCTATCCCGGCGGACGCGAAGTGTTCAAGGGCATCACCCTGTCCTTCCTGCCCGGCGTGAAGATCGGCGTGCTCGGCGTGAACGGCGCCGGCAAGTCCACCCTGCTGAAGATCATGGCCGGGCGCGAAACCGAATACGGCGGCGAGGCCTGGGCCGCCGAGGGCGTGCGCGTCGGCTACCTGGAGCAGGAGCCGCACCTCGACCCCGACAAGACGGTGGCGGAGAACGTCATGGAGGCGTTCGGCCCGCTGAAGGCCGCGCTCGATCGGTTCAACGCCATCAGCGAAGAATTCAACGAGCCGATGGACGACGACAAGATGAACGCCCTGCTCGCCGAACAAGCGGAGTTGCAGGAGAAGATCGACGCCGAGGATGGCTGGGAACTCGACCGCCGGATCGAGATCGCGTTGGACGCGCTGCGTTGCCCGCCGCCGGACAGCCCGGTCACCAAGCTGTCGGGTGGCGAACGCCGTCGCGTGGCGCTGTGCCGCCTGCTGTTGGACAAGCCCGAGCTGCTGTTGCTGGACGAGCCGACCAACCATTTGGACGCGGAAAGCGTCGCCTGGCTGGAAAAGACGCTGCGCGAGTATGTCGGCACGGTGATGATCGTCACCCATGACCGCTACTTCCTGGACAACGTCACCAACTGGATCCTGGAGATCGAGCGCGGTCGCGGCTATCCGTTCGAGGGCAACTACTCCTCCTGGCTGGAACAGAAGCGCAAGCGGCTGAAGCAGGAGGAGAAGGAAGAAAGCTCCCGCCAGCGCGCCCTGGCGGCCGAGCAGGAATGGATTCAGTCCTCCCCCCGCGCGCGCCAAACCAAGAGCCGCGCCCGCATCGAGAAATACGAGCAGATGCTGGCCAAGTCGGCCGAGCTGGCCGGCGGCACGGCGGAGATCGTCATCCCGCCCGGCCCGCGCCTGGGCGGCACCGTCATCACGGCGGAAACCGTGCGCAAGGCCTATGGCAACCACCTGCTGATCGACGAGCTGAGCTTCAAGCTGCCGCCGGGCGGCATTGTCGGCGTGATCGGGCCGAACGGCGCCGGCAAGACCACGCTGTTCCGCATGATCACGGAGCAGGAGAAGCCGGACGCCGGCACGCTGGTAGTCGGCGAAACGGTGAAGCTCGGCTATGTCGACCAGTCCCGCGACAGCCTGGACGGCAGCAAGACCGTTTGGGAGGAGATCAGCGGCGGCACGGACGTGATCTACCTGGGCAAGCGGGCCGTGCAGTCCCGCGCCTATGTGGGGGCGTTCAACTTCAAGGGCTCGGACCAGCAGAAGCGGGTCGGCGTGCTGTCCGGTGGCGAGCGCAACCGCGTCCACCTGGCCAAGATGCTCAAGAGCGAAAGCAACGTCATCCTGCTGGACGAGCCGACCAACGATCTGGACGTGGACACGCTGCGCGCGCTGGAGGAAGCGCTGGCGGAGTTTGCCGGCTGCGCGGTGATCATCAGCCACGATCGGTGGTTCCTGGACCGGCTGGCGACGCATATCCTGGCCTTCGAAGGCGATAGCCACGTCGAATGGTTCGAGGGCAACTTCCAGGCCTATGAGGAAGACAAGCGCCGCCGGCTCGGCGAAGGCAGCACCGACCCACACCGCATCAAGTACCGGCCACTCGCCCGGTAAGGTCGACCGCCGGGTGCACCCGCTTCGCACTGGGCGGCTGTGGCTGGCGCCATACCGGCCGCAGGATTTGCCGGAGTTGGTGGCGTTCAAGGCGAACCCGCTGGTTTGGGCGACCATGCTGGGCGGAGTGCGCTCCGCCACCCAGACGGCGGAGGAGCTGATCGGTGAATTGGCGTTTTGGGCGTCGCATGACGTGGGAATGTGGACGGCGCGGGATGCAGACGGCGCCCTGCTCGGCGTCACCGGGCTGCATGAACGGCCGGACGCACGGGGCATCGCGTTGCGCTTCGCCTTCGACCCGGCCGTGCGCGGCCGCGGCCTGGCTCGGGAAGCAGCGGCGGCGGTATTACGCGATGGCCATGACCGCGTCGGCCTGACCCGGATCGTGGCCGTGGCTCGGGACAGCAACATCGGGTCGCGCACGGTGCTCGGCGGGATCGGCATGCGGGAAGTGACGCAGTTCCAGCAGGGCGGCTACAGCATGCTGTTGTATGAGAGTACCCGGTCAAGCCGGCCCGCAGAGTGAAAGAATGCTGCGCCGCACAATGATAGAGCGCAAGAAATATCCGCGAAATAAGCGTTAACGCCGCGAATCGAGGTGACAGAGCGACTGTCAGCCGCTAGCCTCTAAAAAGGCCCGCGTGCCGAAGAGCACAGCGGGCCAAGTTTAGGGAGGAAATGCCAGTCACACGGCAGGTCGAGGACAAGAGCCTCAGCCTGCCGTGATGATTGAGCAAGCTCCCCTAAAATACCATTAAATACGCCAGGCTCTCGGCAGCTATTTCTGGCTTTGGAACAGCACTTGGCGGATTTGAGGGCAAATAGTAGCAAAGTCTGCTTATTTGCCTAGTTTTCCGGCATAGACTTCGACATCTCGCGAAAGCTGAGGTAGGGGCTTTGGATCAGCGCTACCCCGCCGAGCCAGATGACCGCGGCTACCAGAGAAGTGGCCAGCAGCTTGCGTAGCAGCAAAGGCCGCTCCGGGGCACCGCGCCAGCCACCATTTTCCTGGTCTGCATCACTGACCGGCCGCGTCCAGAACGGCAGCACGGCGAACAGGACGGTCCACCAGATCAGCACATACAGCACGCAGGCGGTGAACCAGCCCATCAGACCCTCAGCAGATGCACGTCCACCAGCGGCCGTTTTTGCAACGCCCGGCCGAGCGCCCGGCGCAACGCCGCCCGGGCCGCATCCGCCAGGCCCGCGTCGTCCCGGCGCAACGCCGACGGAAGGTCGGCAAAGGCGTTGGCGAACTCCCGCCCCACCCGCTGGCTTTCCGCATCGTCCGGCTCGAACAGGCCCGGGGCGCTGACCACCGGGGCACCGCGCAGCATGCCGTCGCCGTCCACTGCAACACTGGCGATGACCACGCCGTTGAACAGCATCCGGCGCCGCGCTGCCATTACACCGCCGGTCAGCGGCACCAGGCGGTTGCCGTCCAACACCAGCCGACCAACCGGCGCCGAATCCGTCACCTCCGGCCGGTTACCTGCCAGGCTGAGGACGTCACCGTCTTCCAGCATGATCGGCGTGGCGCCGGCCTCCTTGGCCAAAGCGGCGTGCGCGGACAAATGCCGCCACTCGCCATGCACCGGCACGGCGTAGGTCGGGCGCACCAGCGCGTAGAGCCGGCGCAGCTCGTCCCGGGCCGGGTGGCCGGACACGTGCACCATGTGGTCGTCGGCCGTCATCAGGCGCACGCCGCGCCGCACCAAATTGTCGTGCACCGCGCCGATCGCACGCTCGTTGCCGGGGATCACGCGGGACGAGAAGATCACCGTGTCGCCTTCGCCCAGGGCCACGTTGCGGTGGGTGTCGTTGGCGATGCGGGCCAGCGCGCTCCGTGGCTCGCCCTGGCTGCCTGTCACCAGGATCAGCAGATTGTCGTCCGGCACGGTGTCCACCGCATCCTCCGGCACGAAGTCCGGCACGGCCTGGAGGTAGCCAGTGTCGCGCGCCGCCGCTTCCAGGTTGCGCAGCGACCGGCCCACCAGCGCCACAGACCGCCCGGCGTTGCGGGCGGCAAGTGCCACGCTTTCCACCCGGGCCACGTTGCTGGCGAAGCAGGTCACGGCCACCCGGCCGCGGATCGGGCGAATCAGCGCGGCAAGACTGGTTCGCACGTCCCCTTCGGAGCCGGAATGGCCTTCGACCATGGCGTTGGTGCTGTCGCACACCATGGCCAGCACGCCCTCGTCACCCAGGGCGCGAAACGCCTCCTCGTCGGTGGCCGGGCCAACCAGCGGGTTCGGGTCCAGCTTGAAGTCGCCGGTGTGCAGCACCGTGCCATACGGCGTGCGGATCACCAGCGCCTGCGCTTCCGGCACGGAGTGCGTCACCGGCATGAACTGGAGGTCGAACGATCCGAGTTCGAAGCGGCCACCCGACTTCACGACGGTGATCTTGGCCTCGCCCGCCAGTTGCGCCTCACCCAGCTTGCGGCGCAGCACGGCTGCGGCAAATGGGGTGGCGAAAATCGGGCATCGCAACTGCCGCCACAGATGGGCCACGGCGCCGAGGTGGTCCTCATGCGCGTGGGTGATCACCAGGCCCAACAACTCAGCCCGGCGTTCAACGATGAAGGCGGGGTCGGGGACCATGATCTCGACCTCCGGGTTCTCCGACCCGCCGAAGCCGATGCCGCAATCGATGGCCAGCCAGCGGCCGTTGCAGCGGTAAAGGTTGAGGTTCATCCCGATCTCGCCCGTCCCGCCCAGCGGCAGGAAGGCGAAATCGTTGTTCATTTCATGCAAATCAATCGCTTTCTATGGGTCGCGTACGGTCTTTCGGCAATGTGGGGGCGGGGTTGCGCTCCGCCAACAGCCGCAACCCGTCCAGGGTCAGGTCGGGGTCGATCTGGCCGATGATCGTCGTGCCTTCGGAAAACAGGGGCGCCAGGCCGCCGGTGGCGAGCACCTTCATCGGACGCTCGAACTCGGCCCGGATGCGGGTGACCAGCCCCTCGATCATGCCGATATAGCCCCAGTAGACGCCCGATTGCATGGCCGGCACGGTGGCGCGACCGATCACCGCCTGCGGCCGGCCGATGCCGATGCGCGGCAGTCGGGCGGCGGCTTGATGCAGCGCCTCGAGCGACAGGTTGATGCCGGGCGCGATGACGCCGCCGATATAGCCGCCGTCCTCGTCCACCACGTCGAACGTCGTGGCGGTTCCGAAGTCTATGACGATCAGCGGCCCGGCATAACGCTGATGCGCCGCCAATGCGTTCAGCAGCCGGTCGGCGCCGACCTCGGCCGGGCTGTCGACCTTGATCTCGAATCCCCAATCCAAGCTGGACCGTGCCACCAGCGGCTCGACCTCGAACCAGTCCCGGCAAAGGCGCCGAAGGTGGTAGAGGGCGGCCGGAACCACCGTGCCGATCACGGCCCGGCTGACCTGGGCCGCTTTGAGGTCCCGGTGTTCCAGCAAGGTAAGCAGCCAAACGGCGTATTCGTCGGACGTGCGCTGGGCGTCGGTACGGATGCGCCAAATGCCCCGCCAGGCATCCCCATCATGGATGGCGAAGACGATGTTGGTGTTGCCGGCCTCGATGACGAGCAGCATGGCTAGGTTATCCGAACAGCACCGCCGCCGCCGCCTGCGCCGCGCTCACGATCGGTGCGGGGAATACGAAGAACAACGTGGTCACCAGCGCGCCCACCGCGGCCACGAAGGACAGCGAGGGCGACCGCGCGTCGAAGGCGGGCTGGGAGTCATCGAAATACATCACCTTGATGACGCGCAGGTAATAGTAGGCGCCGACAACGCTGGTCAGCACGCCGATCACCGCCAGCGTCCAGTAGCCGCCTTGCACGGCCGCATAGAAGACGTACAGCTTGCCGAAGAAGCCGCTGAATGGCGGGATGCCAGCCATCGAGAACATGAAGATGGCGAAGGCGAGTGCCAGCATCGGGTCGGTCCGGGCCAGGCCGGACAGATCCGCAATCTTCTCCAGCGGCAGGCCGCGGCGCCGCATGGCGATCAGGCAGGCGAACACACCGGCGGACATGAACACGTAGGTGACCATGTAGACCAGCACGCCCTGGATGCCGGCCTGCGAGTTCACGGCGAGGCCAATCAGCGCGTAGCCCATATGGCCGATGGAGGAATACGCCATCAGCCGCTTGATCGAGGTCTGCCCGATCGCCGCCAGGGAGCCGAGCAGCATGGACGCGATGGAGATCAGCACGATCAACTGTGTCCAGGACTGGCCCAGGTGACCGAAAGGCACCTCCAACGCGCGCAGCAGCAATGCGATGGCGGCAACCTTTGGCGCGGTGCTCATGAACGCAGTCACCGGCGTGGGGGCGCCTTCATACACGTCCGGCGTCCACATGTGGAACGGCACGGCGCTGATCTTGAACGCCAGCCCTGCGACGATGAACACCACGCCGACCACCAGCCCGGCCGCCGGGTGCTCGCCCGACAAGCCGGCGCGTAGCTGGGCGAAATCCATCGAGCCGTTGAAGCCATAGGCCAGCGAGATGCCATACAGCAGCAGCCCGGACGCCAATGCGCCAAGCACGAAATACTTCAGCCCGGCCTCGGAGGAGCGGAGGTCGTCACGGTTGAAGGCGGCCATGACGTAGATCGCAAGCGATTGCAGCTCGAGACCGATATACAGCGACATCAGGTTGGTCGCCGACGCCATGATCATCATGCCGACGCTGCACAGCAGGATCAGCACCGGGAACTCGAAGCGGTCGATGCCGGCCTTTACGTTGTAGTCGATCGACAGCACCAGGCTGAGCGCCGCCCCCGCCAGGATCAGCAGCTTGACGAACACGGCGAAGTGGTCGACCGCGAACAGCCCGTAATAGGCGACGCCCAGTGGGGCCGACACCGCCATCATGGCCGCCAGCAACAGCGCACCCAGCCCGAGCATGGCGCAGGCGAGTGACGGATTGCCCTTCTTCCACAACACGCCGAACACCAGGATTGCCATCGCGCACAGTGAAAGGACGATCTCCGGTGCGGCCAGGGACCAGCTCTGGTTGATCATGGGGCGAGCCCTGCCAGCTTGGTGGTAGAGGCCAGTGCGGCAACATGGCCGTCCACCATGGCGCCGACGCTTGCGTCGAAGAACTGCGTGAAGCTGCTGGGATACACGCCCATCCACACCGTTAGGATCACCAGCGGCACGAAGATTGCCACCTCGCGCGCCGACAGGTCGAGGATCGAGCGCAGATCGTCCCGCGTGATGCTGCCGAAGATGATGCGGCGGTACAGCCACAGCGCATAAGCGGCGCCCAGGATCATGCCCGTGCTACCTAGCAGGGACACCCAGAAATTCACCTTGAAGGCACCCACCAGCACCATGAACTCACCAATGAAGCCGGAGGTCCCTGGCAATCCCATGCTGGCCATGGTGAAGAACAGGAACACGAAGGCGTAGGCGGGCATGCGGTCGCCGAGCCCGCCATACCGCGCGATCTCCCGCGTGTGGATGCGGTCGTAGATCACACCGACGCAGAGGAACAGGGCGGCGGACACGATGCCGTGGCTCAGCATCTGCAGGATCGCGCCCTCGATGCCCTGGATGTTGAAGGTGAAGGTGCCGATCACCACCAGCCCCATATGAGCCACGGACGAATAGGCGATCAGCTTCTTCATGTCCGTCTGCGCCAGTGCCACCAGGCTGGTGTAGATGACGGCCACCACGCCAAGCGTGAACATCAGCGGCGCGAAGGCCTGCGAGGCCTGCGGCAACATCGGCACGGAGAAGCGCAGGAAGCCGTAGCCGCCCATCTTCAACAGCACGCCGGCCAGAATGACGGAGCCGGCCGTCGGCGCCTCCACATGGGCGTCCGGCAGCCAGGTATGCACCGGCCACATCGGCACCTTCACCGCGAACGACGCCAGGAACGCCACGAACAGCCACATCTGCATGTGCGGCGAGAACGAGGTGTGCAGCAGCACCGCCATGTCGGTGGTGCCGGCCTGGAACCACATCGCCAGCAGCGCCAGCAGCATCAGCACCGAGCCGGCCAGTGTGTAGAGGAAAAACTTGAACGACGCGTAGACCCGGCGCGGCCCGCCCCATACCCCAATGATGATGTACATCGGGATCAGCAGGCCCTCGAAAAACATGTAGAACACGATGAAGTCGGTCGCGGCAAAGGCGCCGACCATCATGGTTTCCAGCACCAGGAACGCGATCATGTACTCGCGAACCCGAACCTTCACCGCGTCCCAGCTCGCCAAGATGCAGATCGGCGTCAGCGCGGTGGATAGCAGCACGAACAGCACGCTGATGCCGTCGACGCCCATGCGGTAGCCGACCTTGAATTGCGGTAGCCAATCCAGGCTCTCGTTGAACTGGAACCCGGCTTGTGCCGGATCGAAATCCCACCACAGCTTCAGGCTGATGCCGAAGATCACCAGACTGGTCCACAGCGCCGCCCAGCGGGCATTACGGGCGACCACGGCTTCCTCGCCGCGGATGGTCATCAGCACCAGGCAGCCAACCAGCGGCAGCCAGGTCAGCAGGGACAGGATGGGAAAGCCGGCGGCGTTGGTCACGGTCACTGTGCTGCGCTCACCGGAACAGGAGGAAGATGCTGATGAGCGCCACCAGGCCGATCAGCATGGTGAACGCGTAGACGGCGATCGACCCGGTTTGGATCTTCACCACCCGGGCCGACCCGCCCGCTGCCAAAGCGGCGGCGCCGTTCGGCATGCCGTCGATCAGCTTCTCGTCGCCGACATGCCATAGCAGCCGGGCCAGACGCTGCGCCGGGCGCACGAACAGGAAGTCGTACAACTCGTCGAAATACCATTTGTGCAGCAGGAACTGGTAGATCGGCTGGAACGTCGCCGCCAGCCGCATCGGCAGGCCCGGCGCCAGCATGTACATCACGTAGGCGAGCCCGATCCCCAGCACCCCGGTAATGGTCGGCAGCAAAGAGATGAACAGCGGCACGTGCTCCATATCGAGCAGGATGCGGTTGTTCACCCCGGCATGGATCGATCCGGCCCAAAACTCGACCTGCGCCTCACCGATGAACCAGTCATGCAGCGCCCAGCCGCTGAACACGGCGCCCACTGCCAGGATCATCAGCGGCACCGTCATCCAGGGTGTGCTTTCGTGCACGTGCTCCATGGTGTGGCGATCCGCCCGCGGCGTGCCATGGAACGTCATGATGATCAGGCGCCAGGAATAAAACGCCGTCAGGAACGCTGCGAGCACGCCCATGATGAAGCCATACTCGCCCATGGCCGTGTGGGACGCGTAGGCCGCTTCCAGGATGGCATCCTTGGACCAATAGCCGGCGAAGAACGGCACGCCGGCGATCGCCAGGCTGCCGAGCCACATGCAGACATACGTCACCGGGACCATGCGCCAGATGCCGCCCATCTTGCGCATGTCCTGTTCGTCGCTCATGGCGTGGATCACCGAGCCGGCGCAAAGGAACAGCAGCGCCTTGAAGAACGCGTGGGTGATGAGATGGAAGATCGAAGCCTGGTAGGCGCCGGCCCCGGCCGCCATGAACATGTAGCCAAGCTGGGAACAGGTCGAATAGGCGATCACCCGCTTGATGTCGGTCTGCACGCAGGCGACGGTCGCGGCGAAGATGCAGGTGGTGGCGCCGATGAACATCACGAAGGTCAGCGCGCCATGGGCGGATTCCATGATCCAGGACATGCGCGCCATCAGGAACACGCCGGCCGTCACCATGGTGGCGGCGTGGATCAGCGCGGACACCGGCGTGGGTCCCTCCATCGCATCCGGCAGCCACGTATGCAGGCCGATCTGCGCCGACTTGCCCATGGCGCCAATGAACAGCAGGAAGCCGATCACCTCGTAGGCGCGCCAGGTATGGCCGAGCACGTGGTACAGCGCGTCGTTGTGCTGGGCGATGTTGGCAAAGATCACCGGGAACTCAACCGAGCCGAACAGCGAGAACACCAGGGCAATGCCCACCGCGAAGAACAGGTCGCCGACACGGTTGACGATGAACGCCTTCATGGCCGCGCGATTGGCGCTCGGGCGGTCGTACCAGTAGCCGATCAGCAGGTAGCTGGCGAGGCCCACGCCTTCCCAGCCGAAGAACAGCTGCACCAGGTTGTTGGCGCTCACCAGCATCAGCATGGCGAAGGTGAACAGGGACAGGTAGGCGAAGAAGCGGAACGACCGCCGCTCATGCGCCATGTAGCCGACGCTGTAGACGTGGATCAGCGTGGCGACCGGCGCGACCATGGCGACCATCACGGAGGACAGCGTGTCCCGCCGCAGCGCCCAATCCAGCCGGAATCCGCCAATGTCGAACCAAGTGGCCAGCACCACTGGTTCCGGCTGCGGCTCGGCGAACAGGACCTGCGTCAGGGACGCTTCGGCACACACCGCGGCCAGCAGCATGAAGCCGATGGTGACGGTGAAGGCGAAGCGATCACCCAGGGAACGGCCGAAGATGCCGGCAAGCAGGCAGCCGACCAGCGGGCTGAGGATGGCGGTGGCGTAGATCATCTCAGCCCTTCATCATCGTCACGTCTTCGACCTGGATCGAGCCGCGGTTGCGGAAATACACCACCACGATCGCCAACCCGATCGCCGCCTCCGCCGCCGCCACCGTCAATACGAACATGGCGAACACCTGGCCAGCCAGGTCACCCAAGGAGGCGGAGAACGCGACCAGGTTGATGTTGACCGCCAGTAGGATCAGCTCGATCGACATCATGATAACGATGATGTTCTTGCGGTTCAGGAAAATCCCGAACACGCCGAGCAGCAGCAGCACCGCACCAACGACCAGGTAGTGTCCGACGCTGACTGCCACCTCAATGCTCTCCCGGATGGGCGTGCGCCGGCTTGCCGTGCTCGTCTTCCAGCGCGCGCGCCGGCGGCGGGAGCGGGCGCAGGATGCCGGTGTTGCGCGACCCGGCGCCGAGCGACACCGTCATCATCTCCAACGTGCTAGCGACCGTGCGGGACTGCTGCTGCGTGATGTTCTGCCGCTTGGACGCGCCACCGCGCTCGCGATGCGTCAGCACGATGGCGCCGATCATCGCCACCAGCAGAATCAGCCCGGCCGATTGGAACAGGAAAATGTAGTTGGTGTAGATCAGTTGCCCCAGCGCCGCGGTGTTGGAAATCCCGGCGGGTGTGGCGGAGTTGAGGTGCAGTGTTGTGGTCGGCACGAAATGCCAGCCGGCGACGGTTACCAGCAGTTCCAGGAACAGCACGGCCCCCACTGCGGCGCCGATGGGCGCGTAACGCTGTACGCCCTCGCGCATCTGGTCGAAGTTCACGTCCAGCATCATCACGACGAACAGGAACAACACCGCAACGGCGCCGACATAAACGATGACCAGGATCATCGCCAGGAACTCGGCCCCTGCCAGCAGGAACAACCCGGCGGCATTGAAGAAGGCCAGGATCAGGAACAGCACGGAATGCACCGGGTTACGGCTGCTGACCACCAGCGCCGCCGACGCGATCAGCACCGCGGCGAAGATGTAGAACGCAATCGCGGCGATCATCGATAGGGCGCGTCCAATTCGAGCCGCTTGGCCAGTTCCGGCTCCCACCGATCCCCGTTCGCAAGCAGCTTGTCCTTGTTGTACATGAGCTCTTCCCGCGTTTCGGTGGAGAACTCGATGTTCGGGCCTTCGACGATGGCGTCCACCGGGCAGGCCTCCTCGCACAAGCCGCAGTAGATGCACTTGGTCATGTCGATGTCGTAGCGGGTGGTGCGGCGGGACCCGTCCTCCCGCGGCTCGGCCTCAATGGTGATGGCCAGCGCCGGGCACACGGCCTCACACAGCTTGCAGGCGATGCACCGTTCTTCCCCATTCGGGTAGCGGCGCAAGGCGTGTTCCCCCTTGAAGCGCGGGGAGTACGGGTTGCGCTCGTAGGGGTAGTTGATGGTGACCTTCGGCTTGAAGAAATACCGGAGCGTGAGCCCCATGCCGGACAGCAACTCGCTGAGCAGGAAGGAACGCGCCGTGCGGTCCAGAAACGCCATGATGAAGACCCTCTCGGTGCGTGCGGCTTACATCAAGCCGAATGTGGCAGCCAGCCCATGAACACCAGCACGCCCGCCGTCAGCACCAGCCACACCAGCGACAAGGGCAGGAACACCTTCCACCCCAGCCGCATCAACTGGTCGTAGCGGAAGCGCGGGAAGGTGGCACGCACCCAGATGAACAGAAAAAGGCAGGCGAGGATCTTGCCGATGAACCAGATCGGCCCGGGAATCCAGGTGAACGGCGCCAGCGGGATGATCGGCAGCCAGCCACCCAGGAACAAGATGGTCATCAGCGCCGATTGCAGGATCATGTTGGCGTATTCGCCCAGGAAGAACAGCGCCCAGGAGATGCCGCTGTACTCCACCATGAACCCCGCGACGATCTCGCTTTCCCCTTCCGCCACGTCGAACGGCGCGCGGTTGGTTTCCGCCAGCGCGGAGATGAAGTATACCACGAACATCGGGAACAGCGGCACGACGAACCAAACCGTGGTTTGCGCCCGCACGATGCCGGTCAGGTTCAGCGTGCCGGCGCATAGCAGCACCGTCACCATCACGAAGCCGATCGACACCTCGTAGCTGACCATCTGCGCCGCGGAGCGCAACGCGCCCAGGAAGGCGTATTTCGAGTTGGATGCCCACCCGGCGATGATGATGCCGTAGACGCTGAGGGAGGAGATCGCGAACAGGTACAGGATGCCGACGTTGATGTCGGAGATCGCCCAGCCATCAGTGAGCGGGATGACTGCCCAGGCGATCAGCGCCAAGATCATCGTCAGCATGGGGGCCAGCACGAACAAGACGCGGTTCGCCCCCGTGGGGATGATCTGCTCCTTCATGAACATCTTCAGCGCGTCGGCAAAGGCTTGCAGCAAGCCCCAGAAGCCGACGACGTTCGGCCCCTTCCGCAACTGCATGGCGCCCAGCACCTTGCGCTCCGCCACGGTCAGGTAGGCGACGCACAGCAGCAGCGGCACCAGCAGCAGCAGCGACTCGACCAGGGTGATCAGCACCTGGCCCGGGCCAGACGCGAAGAAAGCGGCCATGCTCATTCCGCCGCCATAGCCGGAACCGGCGCGTAGGTTTGCGAGCACTCGGCCATCACGGCGCTGGCCCGGCTGATCGGGTTGGTTTGATAGTAGTCGGCGATGGCGGGAATGAATCCGGCCTCGCCCACGGCCGCCGGGTCGCCGCCGGGCGCCGACAGGTCGCTGGCGCCGAAGCGTGGCAGGAAGCCGACGCGGCCGAACACTGGGTTGACCTGCTCCAGTCGCGCCCGCAGCGCGTCCAAATCGTCGTAGGGCAGCGGCTTGTCGATGGCGGCGGAGAAGGCGCGCAGGATCGCCCAATCCTCCTTCGCCTCACCCGGCGCGAACACCGCCTTGCCGCCGCGCTGCACTCTGCCCTCGGTGTTCACGTAGGTGCCGGGTTTTTCCACATAGGTGCAGCCGGGCAGGATCACGTCCGCGCGGGCAGCCCCGCGGTCGCCATGGTGGCCCTGGTACACGACGAAGGTGTCGGCACCGATGCGGCTGGTGTCGAACTCGTCGGCGCCGAGCAGCCACAACAGGTCCACCCCGCCGCCCATCATCGCGTCCAGCGTCTTGGCGCCGGCGCCGGGCAGGAAGCCGAGGTCCAACGCCCCCACGCGCGCCGCGGCGGTATGCAGGACGTTGAAGCCGTGCCAGTCCGCGCCAAGCGCGCCGACCTGGCTGGCCAGCTTCCACGCCGCGGCCAGAATGGCCGAGCCATCCGGACGGGCCAGCGCGCCCTGGCCGACGATGATCATGGGTCGCTTGGCCTCGGCCAGCGCGGTGGCGAACGCCTCGGGCAGCGCGGCAATGGCGGACGGGCCGTCGCCCAGCCATTCGGCGCGGTAGGTCAGGTCGGCATGCGGGCCGATGACGCCGACCGGGAACGCGCCGGCCTGCTGCCGCTTGCGGATGCGGGCGTTCAGCACGGGCGCCTCATGGCGCGGGTTGCTGCCGATGATCAGCAACGCGTCGGCTTCGTCGATGCCGGCGATGCCGCTGTTGAACACGTAGAAGTCGCGCCGGCTAGCGTCGATGTGCGCGCCATCCTGCCGGCAATCCATATTGGCGGAGCCCAGCTCGGCCATCAGATCCTTCAGCGCCAGCATGCTTTCCGCATCGCACAGATCGCCGGCGATAGCGCCCACGCGGTCGCCGGGCAGGCCATTCAACCGGGCAGCGATCGCGTCGAACGCCTCAGGCCACGTTGCGGCTCGCAACTTGCCGTTCTGGCGGATCCAGGGCCGGTCCAGCCGCCGCCGCTTGAAGCCGTCGAAGGAGAAGCGGGACTTGTCGCCCAGCCATTCCTCGTTCACCTCGTCGTTCGGGCGCGGCAGAATGCGCAGCACCTCGGAGCCGCGGGCGTCCACCCGGATCGCCGCGCCCACCGCGTCCAGCACGTCGACGCTGTCGGTCTTGCGCAGCTCCCACGGCCGGGCGACGAAGGCATACGGCTTGGAGGTGAGCGCACCCACCGGGCAGATGTCGATCAGGTTGCCGGACAACTCGGAGGTCAGCGCCTTTTCGACGTAGGTGGTGATCTCCATGTTCTCACCGCGCGCCGTGGCGCCCAGTTCCGGCACGCCAGCCACCTCCGTCGCGAAACGGACGCAGCGCGTGCATTGGATGCAGCGGGTCATGATGGTTTTGACCAGCGGGCCGAGGTACTTGTCCTTCACCGCGCGCTTGTTCTCGTGATAGCGCGAATGGTCCTGCCCGTAGGAATACGCCTGGTCCTGCAGGTCGCACTCGCCGCCCTGGTCGCAGATCGGGCAATCCAGCGGGTGGTTGATGAGCAGGAATTCCATCACGCCGCGGCGACCGTTGCGCACCATGGGCGTGTCCGTCTTCACCACCATGCCTTCGGCGGCCGGGTAGGAGCAGGAGGCGATCGGCTTGGGCGCCTTTTCGACCTCGACCAGGCACATGCGGCAGTTGCCGGCAACCGACAAGCGTTCATGGTAGCAGAAGCGGGGTATCTCGACCCCAGCCGCCTCGCAGGCTTGCAGCACGGAGGAACCGTTGGCGATGTCGACCTCGCGGCCGTCGACGGTGAGTTTAACCATGGGTCAGCTCTTCCCGTTGGCTGCCAGCAATGCGGCGATGTCGACCCCGTCGATCCGCAGCCCGGCGATGTTGCAGTCGTTGATGGCAAGCCCGGCGAGATTTGCGTCGACCAGCGTGGCGCCGGCGAGCGAGGCGTCCTCGAACCGGGCGCCTTCCAGGTTCGCCGCGTGGAACACGGCGTGGGTCATGGTAACATCCGACAGCGCCGCGCGAGACAAATCGGCCCGGTGGAACTTGGCACCGGCAAGGTTCACGTCCGTGAAGCGGCTGCCGCGCAGGTCGGCATCGGTCGCGGTGATAGGCTCGGCAATATCGGCAACACGGCGCTCGGTCATTCGGCCGCCATCGCCAAGGCCGGCACCCTGCCACGCTTGTAGGCGGCGATCCGCTCCTCCATCAGGGGACGGAAATGCCGGATCAGGCCTTGGATGGGCCAGGCCGCCGCGTCGCCCAGGGCGCAGATCGTGTGGCCCTCGACCTGGCGGGTCACCTGCTCCAGCGTGTCGATCTCGTCGATCTCCGCCCTGCCCTGCACCATGCGGTTCATCACCCGCATCATCCAGCCGGTGCCTTCGCGGCAGGGGGTGCACTGGCCACAGCTCTCGTGCTTGTAGAAATGCGCCAGCTTGGCGATGGCGGCGATCACGTCGGTGGACTTGTCCATGACGATAACGGCGGCGGTGCCCAGACCGGACTTCACGTCGCGCAGGCTATCGAAATCCATCAGCACGGTGTCGCAGATGCTTTTCGGCAGAAGCGGCACGGAGGAGCCACCAGGAATGACCGCCAGCAGATTGTCCCAGCCGCCACGGACCCCGCCACAATAGGTGTCGATCAGCTCCTTCAAGGGTATGCCGAGTTCTTCCTCCACGTTGCACGGCTTGTTCACGTGGCCGGAGATGCAGAAGACTTTGGTGCCGGCGTTCTTGGGTCGCCCCAGCGCGCTGAACCAAGCCCCGCCCCGGCGCAGGATGGTCGGCACGACTGCGATGGTTTCGACGTTGTTCACGGTAGTGGGGCAGCCATACAGCCCGACAGCCGCGGGAAATGGCGGCTTCAACCGCGGCATCCCCTTCTTGCCTTCCAGAGACTCCAGCAGGGCGGTTTCTTCGCCGCAGATATAGGCGCCCGCGCCGCGATGCAGGAATAGCTCGAAATCCCAGCCGGACCCGCAAGCGTTCTTGCCGATCAGCCCGGCGGCGTAAGCCTGGTCGATCGCGGCCTGCAGGTTGACCGCCTCGTTGAAGTACTCGCCGCGTATGTAGATGTAGCAGGCGTGCGCCCCCATGGCGAAGGACGCGATCAACGCGCCTTCCACCAGCTTGTGTGGGTCATGCCGCATGATGTCGCGGTCCTTGCACGTACCCGGCTCGGACTCGTCGGCGTTGATCACCAGGTAGCTGGGGCGGCCATCGGAGCTCTTGGGCATGAACGACCACTTCATGCCGGTCGGGAAGCCCGCCCCGCCGCGGCCGCGCAGGCCGGACGCCTTCATCTCATCCACAATGGCATCGCGCCCGCGGGCAATGAGGGCGGCGGTGCCGTCCCAATCGCCCCGCTTGCGCGCCCCTTCCAGCCCCCAATCGTGGATGCCGTAAAGGTTGGTGAAGATGCGGTCCTTGTCGTCGAGCACCGTTGGCTACTCCGTGACCGTCAACAGCGTAGTCGGACCGCCCGCCGGGGCGGACGTCTGCCGGCCCGTGACGCTGCCGGGCTTCGGACGCTCACCGCGGGCCAAGGCGGCGAGAAGCTGTTCGACCGCCGGGCCGTCCATGTCCTCGTAGAAATCGTCATCCACCTGCAAGATCGGCGCGTTCACGCAGCCGCCCAGGCACTCCACCTCGCTCATGGTGAACATCCCGTCAGCGCTGGTTTCGTGCCAGCCCTTGATCCCCGTGACCTTGCGGCATGCGGCTTCCACCTGGTCGGAACCGCGGAGCCAACAGGGCGTGGTGACGCAGACCTGCAGGTGATAGCGGCCGATCGGCGTCGTGTTGAACATGAGGTAGAAGGTCGCCACCTCGTAGACGCGGATCGGCGCCATAGCCAGACGGGCGGCGACAGCGTCCATCGCGACGCGTGGCACCCAGGCGCTGCCGGTCTGCCGACCCATCTGCTTCTGCACCTCATACAGCGCGGCAATCACCGCACTGGCCTGCCGGCCGGGCGGGTATTTCGCGCAATGGGCGTCGATCGCGGTATGGCTCTGCTCGTCGAACTCAAAATGGGTCGGCTGCGGGACGCCCGGGTTCTCGCCCGTCGAGCCATCCCCAACGTTTTCCGCCATCTACCGGTCCACCTCACCAAAGACGATGTCGATCGAGCCGATGATCGCCACCGCGTCTGCCAGCATGTGCCGGCGCGCCATCACTTCAGTTGCCTGGAGATGGGCGAACCCAGTTGGCCGGATCTTGCACCGGTACGGCCGGTTGCTGCCGTCCGACACCAAATATACGCCGAACTCACCCTTGGGACTTTCCGTCGCCGTGTAGGTTGCGCCGGCGGGCACGTGGTAGCCTTCGGTGTACAGCTTGAAGTGGTGGATCAGCGCTTCCATCGACCGCTTCATTTCCGCCCGCTTCGGCGGCGTGAACTTGCGGTCCTGCACCTTCACCGGGCCCGGCTTCATCTTGGCCAGGCACTGCTTGATGATGGATACGCTTTCCCGCATCTCCGCCATGCGGACGAGGTAGCGGTCATAGCAATCGCCGTTGCGCGCGACCGGCACGGCAAATTCGACCTCCGCATACTTGTCATAGGGCTGGGAACGTCGGAGGTCCCACGGCACGCCGGAGGCGCGCAGGCTCGGCCCGGTGAACCCCCAGGCGAGCGCCATCTCCGGCGTCATCACGCCGATATCGACCGTGCGCTGCTTCCAGATACGGTTGGAGGTCAGCAGCGACTCCACGTCGTCTATGAACTTCGGGAAGGTGTCGGCCCAAGCCGCGATCTTCTCCTCCAACCCGGCCGGCAAATCCTTCGACACGCCGCCGGGGCGGAAGTAGTTGGAATGCAGCCGCGCGCCCGACGCCGCCTCGTAGAACTCCATCAGCTTCTCGCGCTCCTCGAACCCCCACAACGATGGGGTGAGCGCGCCGACGTCCAGCGCATAGGTGGTGACGTTCAGCAGATGGTTGAGGACGCGGGTGATCTCGGCGAACAGTACGCGGATCCACTGCGCGCGTTCGGGCGCGGTAATGCCCAGCAGCTTTTCCGTCGCCAGGGCAAAGGTGTGCTCCATGCACATGGGCGACACGTAGTCGAGCCGATCGAAATACGGCACGGCCTGCATGTAGGTCTTGTGCTCGATCAGCTTCTCGGTGCCGCGATGCAGCAGACCGATATGCGGATCGGCGCGCTCCACTACTTCCCCATCCATTTCCAGGATGAGGCGCAGCACGCCATGGGCGGCCGGGTGTTGCGGGCCGAAATTGATCGAGTGGCTGTCGATCTCAACCGTTTGCAGCCGCCGCGGGCCATCCGGCAGCATGGTTTCCGGGAACTCCGGCCGCTCGGTGGCGGCTACGTCCACCGCGGGCTTGGCGTCGATCGAGAGACTCATACCGGAGTATCCCCAACCTTGCCAGCCCGCGCGGCCTGCGCCTTTTCGTCGCCCGGCAAGGTCACCATGCCTTCCCACGGGGAAATGAAGTCGAAGTTGCGAAAGTCCTGCGTCAGGCTCACCGGCACGTTCACCACGCGCTTCTGCTCCTCGTCATAGCGGACTTCGACGAACCCGGTCAGCGGGAAGTCCTTGCGCAATGGGTGGCCGCTGAAACCGTAATCCGTGAGGATGCGGCGCAAATCCGGCTGGCCGCTGAACAGGATGCCGAACAGATCCCAGGCCTCACGCTCCCACCAGGTCGCACAGGGCCAAATCTCGTGCACCGAAGGCACCGGCGTAGTGGCGTCCGTCTGCACGATCACGCGGACGCGGTGGTTCAACGCCACGGACAGCAGGTTGTAGACGACGTCGAAGCGCTGCGGCCGCTCCGGCCAATCCACGCCACAAAGGTCCATCAACTGCTCGCATGCGAAGTCCGGGTGGTCGCGCAAAGCGGTGAGCAGGGGCAATAACGTGTCGACGCCGGTGTGAACCACCAGCTCACCAAGCTCCACCGTCGCGCGCGTGACGCCGGGCACCAACGCCACGCCGTGCATCAGCTTGTCCAGCGCGCCGGCCGGGCTTTCCATCACCTCAGCCACGCAGGATGGTCCCGGTGCGGCGGATCTTCTTCTGCAACTGCATGATGCCGTAGACCAGCGCCTCCGCCGTCGGCGGACAGCCTGGAACATAGACGTCCACCGGCACGACATGGTCGCAGCCACGCACCACCGCGTAGCTGTAATGGTAGTAGCCACCGCCATTGGCGCATGAGCCCATGGAGATCACCCAGCGCGGCTCGCTCATCTGGTCGTAGACCTTGCGCAAGGCCGGAGCCATCTTGTTGGTCAGCGTGCCGGCGACGATCATCACGTCGCTCTGCCGCGGACTGGCGCGGGGAATCACGCCGAAGCGGTCCAGGTCGAAGCGCGGCATGTACGCGTGGATCATCTCCACGGCGCAGCAGGCCAGGCCAAAGGTCATGGGCCATAGGCTGCCGGTACGGGCCCAGTTCACTACCTTGTCCAAATTGGCGACCACGAAGCCCTTGTCGGTCATCTCGCCTGTGATGCCCTTGATCACGGCTTCCTGCTCCGGGCCGGGACCGAGCGCATCCCGGTTCCAGGCCAGATTCTCCGGCGCCGTCGTCACGCTCATCGTGTCACTCCCACTCCAGCGCGCCCTTGTTCCACTCGTAGATGAAGCCGACTGTGAGAACGCCAAGGAACCCCATCATGGATAGGAAGCCGAACACGCCGATGTCACCAAGCGTGACCGCCCAAGGGAACAGGAAGGCGACTTCCAGGTCGAAGATGATGAACAGGATGGCCACCAGGTAGAACCGAACATCGAAGCGGCGTCGCGCGTCGTCGAACGCCTCGAACCCGCATTCATAGGCCGACAGCTTCTCGGGATACGGACGCTGCGGCGCGGCCAGGCGAGAGCCGCCGACCATGACGACCGCCACCACTCCGGCGATCAGCAGGAAAATCAGGATCGGGTAGTAGTTGAGCAGCAGCGTGTCGACCGACTGCATGGGATGTCTTCCTCTGCAAGGCGCGTGTGGCCTCGGGTGCATCGCACCATAGCCAAACCGGCTCGTATCCGCCAGCCGGCAACCCACACCATTGCGATACCTGACTGCTGGCGCGAGTGACGGGGCTCGAACCCGCGACCTCCGGCGTGACAGGCCGGCGCTCTAACCAACTGAGCTACACCCGCAGCAGGCGGCAGCGTTTAGAGGCGTGGTGCCGGGCCGTCAACCCAGGCAACGCCGCCGCGTCGGCTGGTGGGCGGTGACGGTTTCGAACCGCCGACCCTCTCGGTGTAAACGAGACGCTCTACCGCTGAGCTAACCGCCCCCAAGCAGGACATAGCCGGGCGCCAAGGCCCGATCCACCCCCGCGGACTACAAGCTGACGGCGTCCTTCAGACCCTTGCCCGGCTTGAACCGGACGGAAGCCGATTCCGGGATGTCGATCTCGACGCCCGTGCGCGGGTCACGGCCTTTGCTTGCCTTACGGCCCGACACGACGAAGCTGCCGAAGCCGCTCACCCGGACGTCCTGCTTGTCCTTCAACGCCGCCGCGATGGCCGAGAACACGGCCTCCACGGCCTTAGTGGCGTCGGCCTTGGCAAAACCGGCCTGTTCGGAGACTGCGGCGATAAGTTCAAGCTTGTTCATGGTCGCGCCCACCGATCCCCTGCTCCGCCACGGATTTGCCCAGCTTGCCGCAGATACCAAGCGGAATGGCCGGCAGACAACCCGACTTCGATCCGAAACCGAGGGGACGGCCCGGCGCAGCCTAGGCGGCCACGCCGGGTCGCGTCGTCAATGTGGCAGCGAGGCGACGGCTCCGGCGACGGGCGGCGCCACCGGCTCAGGCGGCTCCTCCCACTCGATCGGTTCCGGCTTGCGGGACAAGGCGCGGGCAATAACATCGTCCACATGGGCCACCGGAATGACCTTGATGTGCTTCTTGACGCTGTCCGGGATGTCCGCGAGGTCCTTCTCGTTGTCCTTCGGGATGAACACGGTGGTGATGCCGGAGCGCAGCGCCGCCAGCATCTTCTCCTTCAAGCCGCCGATCGGCAGGACTCGGCCACGCAACGTGATCTCCCCCGTCATCGCGACGTCGCGTCGGATCGGGATGCCGGTCATCACGCTGACCAGGCTGGTCGCCATGGCAACACCGGCGGACGGACCGTCCTTGGGCGTGGCGCCTTCCGGCACGTGGACGTGGATGTCCCGCTTCTCGAACAGCGTCGGCTTGATGCCGAAGCTGGTGGACCGGCTGCGCACGTAACTCAGCGCCGCCGACACGCTTTCCTGCATCACGTCACCTAGCTTGCCGGTGTATTTCAGGTTGCCCTTGCCCGGCAGCAGCACGCTTTCGATGGTGAGGATCTCGCCGCCGACCTCGGTCCAGGCCAGGCCGGTCACGACGCCGACCATGTCCTCGTCCTCCGTCTCGCCATAGCGGAACACCCGCACGCCGGCGAACTTGTCGAGGTTCTTGCGGGTGATGGCCACCTTCTTCGCCTTCTTGGTGACAATCTCCATCACCGCCTTGCGCGCCAGCTTGGCGATCTCCCGCTCCAGCGACCGCACGCCGGCTTCCCGGGTGTAGTAGCGGATCAGGTCATGCAACGCGTCGTCGTGGATGGACCACTCCTCCGGCTTCAGCCCGTTCGCCTCACCCTGCTTGGCGACCAAATGGCGCTTGGCGATCTCGACCTTCTCATCCTCGGTGTAGCCGGGGATGCGGATGATCTCCATGCGGTCCAGCAAAGGCTGCGGCATGCGCAAGCTGTTGGCCGTGGTGATGAACATCACGTCCGACAGGTCGTAATCCACTTCAAGGTAGTGGTCGGCGAAGGTACCATTCTGCTCCGGGTCCAGCACCTCCAGCAGCGCGGAGGACGGATCACCCCGCCAGTCGGCACCCAGCTTGTCGATCTCATCGAGCAGGAACAGCGGGTTGGATGACTTCGCCTTCTTCATGCCCTGGATGACTTTACCCGGCATGGAGCCGATATAGGTCCGCCGGTGGCCGCGCACCTCCGCCTCGTCGCGCACGCCGCCCAGCGACATGCGGACGAAGTTGCGGCCGGTCGCCTTGGCGATGGACTTGCCGAGCGAGGTCTTGCCCACGCCGGGCGGCCCGACCAGGCACAGGATCGGCCCGCGGATTTTCGGTGAGCGCCCCTGGACGGCGAGGTATTCCAGGATGCGCTCCTTGACCTTCTCCAGGCCATAATGGTCGTCGTCCAGCACCTTCTTGGCGATCTCAACGTCGTTGCGGCTCTTGGAGCGCTTCTTCCAGGGAATGGAGAGCATCCAATCGAGGTAGTTGCGCACCACCGTCGCTTCGGCGCTCATCGGGCTCATGGTGCGCAGCTTCTTCAGCTCCGCCAGCGCTTTTTCACGCGCCTCCTTGGTGAATTTGGTCTTCTTGATGCGCTCCTCGAGTTCGGCGGCCTCGTCCTTGCCGTCCTCGCCCTCGCCCAACTCCTTCTGGATCGCCTTGAGCTGCTCGTTCAGGTAGTACTCG
The DNA here is from genome assembly GCA_965199555.1 of Acetobacteraceae bacterium. Lineage (GTDB taxonomy): Bacteria > Pseudomonadota > Alphaproteobacteria > Acetobacterales > Acetobacteraceae > LMUY01. The sequence continues at coordinate 28,106 of CBDASJ010000013.1, forward strand.
CGCTGCGTCTTCTCCATCTGCCGCTTGACGCGGTTGCGGATGCGCTTCTCCACCTGCAGCACGCCGATCTCGGACTCCATGTGCCCGAATACGCGTTCCAGCCGCTCACCCACCGGGGCGGTTTCCAGCAGTTCCTGCTTCTCGGCGATCTTCAGGTTCAGGTGGCTCGCGATGGTGTCGGCGAGCTTGGTCGGCTCATCGATGCCGTTCAACGAAACCAGCACCTCGGGCGCTATCTTCTTGTTTAACTTGATATACTGCTCGAACTGGCTGATCACCGTGCGGCCGAGCGCTTCCAGTTCCGACTTATCGGACTCCTCGTCCGGCATCGCCTCGGTGAAGGCCTCGAAATAGGCGTCCGTCTCTTTGAAGGAGGTGATGCGGGCGCGGCTGCCGCCCTCCACCAGGACCTTCACCGTGCCGTCCGGCAGTTTCAGCAGTTGCAGGATGGTCGACACAGTGCCGACGCGGAAAATATCCTCTGCGGAGGGGTCGTCCTGCGCGGCGTTCTTCTGCGCGACCAGGAGGATTTGCTTGTCCTCCTTCATCACCGCCTCCAACGCGCGGACGGACTTCTCCCGGCCGACAAACAGCGGCACGATCATGTGCGGAAAGACCACGATGTCGCGCAGCGGCAGCACCGCGAGGGCCTCGTCTCGCGCCGGGCCGCGCGTCTTCTCCGATTCGGACATACAGACCTCCTAGTGGACAGTCGGAAGCGAGGCGCCCATTCTGGCACGCCCCTGCCTAGGAAGAGGTGAAAACCCCTCCACGCCGTGGGATATCGGCATCAGGACCATTCCCGCCAAGGCCTTGAAATGGCCTGGCAGGAACCGCCGGCGCGATCACGCGCCTTCGGCGCGTTCCTTACCATAGGTGAACAGCGGGTTGGCCCGGCCTTCCGCAACCTCGCGGTTGACGATGACCTCCTCCACCCCGTCCAGCCCTGGCAGGTCGAACATGGTGGACAGCAGGATCGCCTCCATAATCGACCGGAGGCCGCGGGCGCCTGTCTTGCGCGCGATGGCACGGGTGGCAACTGACCGCAACGCGTCGTCGGTGAAGCCGAGCTTGACGCCTTCCATCTCGAACAGGCGGCCATACTGCTTGACCAGGGCGTTCTTCGGCTTGGTCAAGATCTCGATCAGCGCCACTTCGTCGAGGTCTTCCAGCGTCGCCACCACCGGCAACCGGCCGATGAACTCCGGGATCAGGCCGAAGCGCAGCAAGTCCTCCGGTTCGACCTCCCGCAGGATGGCGCCGGCCCGGCGTTCATCCGGTGAGCGTACGTCCGATCCGTAGCCGATGCCGCTGCCCTTGCCGCGCGCACCGATGATCTTCTCCAACCCGGCGAACGCGCCGCCGCAGATGAACAGGATGTTGGTGGTGTCGACCTGAAGGAATTCCTGCTGGGGGTGCTTGCGGCCGCCCTGCGGCGGCACGGACGCAACCGTACCTTCCATGATCTTCAACAGCGCTTGCTGCACACCCTCGCCGCTGACGTCCCGGGTGATGGACGGGTTGTCGGACTTGCGGCTGATCTTATCGACCTCGTCGATATAGACGATGCCGCGCTGCGCCCGTTCCACGTTGTAGTCCGCCGCCTGCAACAGTTTGAGGATGATGTTTTCGACATCCTCGCCGACATAGCCGGCCTCCGTCAGCGTGGTCGCGTCCGCCATGGTGAACGGCACGTCCAGGATGCGCGCCAAGGTCTGCGCCAGCAGGGTCTTGCCGGAGCCGGTGGGGCCCAGCAGCAGGATGTTGGACTTGGCGATCTCGATGTCGTTGTTCTTGGCCCCGTGCGCCAACCGCTTGTAATGGTTGTGCACGGCGACCGACAGGACCTTCTTGGCATGGGCCTGGCCGATCACGTAATCGTCCAGGACCTTGCAAATCTCCTTCGGCGTCGGCACCCCGTCGCGAGACTTCACGAGGTGGGTCTTGTGCTCCTCGCGGATGATGTCCATGCACAGTTCGACGCATTCATCGCAGATGAACACCGTGGGACCGGCGATGAGCTTGCGGACCTCATGCTGGGACTTGCCGCAGAACGAGCAATAGAGGGTGTTCTTGGAATCGCTGGTCTTGCTCATGAACACTCCGTCCCCGGGATCAACCGGGGTGCTTCTGGAAGCTTAGCCCCCGCCCGCGAGGGGAAACAAGGGTGGGCGACTCGACGCCGCCCGCCCTGGCGCCTCAGCTTTTGGTGGGATCCACGGGAACCGGCCGGTTCTCCACGACCGTGTCCACCAGGCCGAAATCCCGCGCTTCCTCGGCGGACATGAAGCTGTCGCGCTCCAGCTTGCGCTCGATCACTTCCAGTGGCTGGCCGGTGTGGCGCACATAGATCTCGTTCAACCGATGCCGCAGCGCCAGGATCTCGCGTGCCTGGATCTCGATATCGGCGGCCTGGCCCTGCGCGCCACCGGACGGCTGGTGCACCATGATCCGGGCGTTGGGCAGCGCATACCGCTTGTCCTTGGCCCCGGCGCACAGCAGCAGGCTACCCATGGACGCGGCCTGGCCGATGCAGACCGTACTGACCTGGCTGCGGACGTACTGCATGGTGTCGTAGATCGCCAGCCCGGCCGACACCACGCCGCCGGGGCTGTTGATGTAGAAGGAAATGTCCTTCCCCGGGTTCTCGCTTTCCAGGAACAGTAGCTGGGCGCACACCAGGGCGCTCATCTCGTCATACACCGGGCCGGTCAGGAAGATGATCCGTTCCTTGAGCAGGCGGGAATAGATGTCGTACGCCCGTTCACCCCGCGCCGACTGCTCCACCACCATGGGCACGAGCGAATTGAACGTCTCGACGGGATGGCGATCCCTCATGGACTAACTTCCTCGATCAGCAGGAGGTGCACCAAATCGTATGGTGACAGTCGAATGTAAATAGAGTGTCAGCGGCCGGCTTCCAGTCCGAGCCCGGGAGGGCGCGCCTGCTCAGGCGGCAGGTTCGGGCGGTTCGGCGGCCAGTTCCTCGGCGCTGACCACGCGGTCGTCCACCTGGGCCTGGTCGAGGATGTAGTCGACGACCTTGTCCTCGAAGATCGGGCCGCGCAGGTTCTCCGCCGCCTGGGGAGTCTTGCGGAAGAACTCCATCACCATGGCTTCCTGGGCGCCGTATTTGGCGGCCTCCATGCGCATCGCCCGGGTCATCTCCTCCGGGGACACGCGCACGCCCTGGCTGCGCCCGACCTCGGACAGCAACAGGCCCAGCCGCACTCGGCGCTCGGCGATGCCCCGGTATTCGCCCTTCAGCGTCTCCTCGTCCTTGCCCTTGTCCTCGTCATCCTGGCGCCCGGCCTTGATGTCGGCTTCCACGCGCGTCCAGATCTGGTTGAACTCGCCCTCCACCATGCTGGCCGGGACTGGGAACTCGGCCTGCTTGGACAAGCGGTCGAGCAGGTCGCGCTTGATGCGCATCCGGCTGATCTGGTCGAACTCGCGCTGCATCTGCCGGGAGATCGCGGCGCGGAGGTCGTCCAGGGTGTCGAAGCCCATCTTCTCGGCCAGCGCCTCGTCAACCGGCGGGACGTTGCCGATCTTCAGCGCCTTGGCGACAATCTCGAACTGGGCCGCCTTGCCGGCCAAGTCCTTGGTGCCGTAATCATCCGGGAAGGTGACGTCGATGGTCTTGGTTTCGCCCGGAGCCATCCCTTCCAACTGCTCGGTGAAGCCGGGAATGAAGTTGGGGCCGGCGACCTCGATATCGACGTCCGTGCCGGCGCCGCCGGGAAACGCCACGCCGTCGACGCGGCCAGTGTAATCCACCGTCAGCGTTTCACCCTTCACCGCCGGGCGCGCTTCCTCGACCGGCTCCAGCGTGCGCTGCCGCCCGGCGATGTCGGCCAACGCCTTGTCCACCGCCTCGGCATCCGGCTCCGCCTTCAGGCGGGTGAGAGCCAAAGCCGCGAAGTCCGGCGGGGTGATCTCCGGCAGCAGCTCCACCTCGACAGTGAACTCCAGGTCCTTCGGGTCGGCCGGTTCCGGCATGCTCTTGACGTCGATCTTGGGCTGCGTGGCGGCGCGCATCCCACGGTCGGACAGCACCTGCTGCGTCGCCTCGTTGACGCTGTCTTCCAGCACCTCGGCCATCACGGCGGTGCCGTAGCGCTGGCGCAGGACCTTGTCCGGAACCTTGCCGGGGCGGAAGCCGGGCAGCTTCAACTGACGGCCGATCTCCACCAGCTTGGCGGACCGCCGGTCCTCGATGGCGGTGGATGGCACGACCACGGTGAAGCCGCGCATCAACCCTTCGGAGAGGGTTTCGGTAACCTGCATGGGGACGGGTGTTCCTCAAAGTCCTGCTGGAAGAAACCAGCGGTGGTCCAAATGGCTGCTGGCGCCGGGCGGCGGATGCGGGCGGAGGGACTTGAACCCCCACGGCTTGCGCCACCAGAACCTAAATCTGGCGTGTCTACCAATTTCACCACGCCCGCCACCCTGCGGCCATGAGGGCGGGGTGTTACCCCACCCGCCCTGGCACGACAAGCCAATGATCCGGCGGCCCGCTGGGCCCGGTCAAGTCGGCTGGCGCACGATGCCCCGCAGACGCCGGCGCCAAGCCGCCCTTCGCAGCTTCGCCCGATCGTCCGCACGCACGCGGTTACGCAGGGCTTGCAGCCGGTCGGCGTCGAACGCGGCGCCGTCCGGCCTGGCGGCGATCGCCTCCATCACGGCCAACGCCGCCGCATGGTCGCCGCTCTTTTGCAACACGATGCTGTAAAGCGTCAGCCGACCGGGATGGGTTGGATCGAATGCCAGGGCCGCCCGGTGCCATTTCAGCGCCTCCGCGAAGCGCCCGGCGCGGCTCAACTCCATGGCAAGGCTGGAAATGCAGCCAACATGCTGCGGCGCCATGCGGACCGCTTCCGCGAACAAGGCTAGGCGCTCGGCCGGCACGCGCGACTGTTCGGCACGGGCGACGAAATGCTGGGGCGACCGTTCCCGCCGATGCCAGGCCTCCGCGATCGTGGCCGCGGCGTCGAAAGTCCCGGCGCATACCGACAGCACCAAATCCTGCAGCAGCCCAACTTCCTGCAGGAAGCCGCTCACGGTATGGCCAGCCTGCATCAGCGGCACCGGGGTAAAGGTGAAATCGCGCTGGAACAAGGCGGCGTGCCAGCCGTCCAGATCGTTGGGATCATACACGATGTATGCTTCGGCAAGCTTTGGAAGCGGCAGGCGTCGTTCCCATACCGGCTGGAACCGGGCGCCCTGCTCCCACCGGCGCTCGAACTGCACGATGGCCGGATCGATGGAATATTGCGGCGACATCGCCAGGGCACACTGCGCCCCGGCCAGCCCGGCCAGCCGGATCGCGGCATAGCCGCCCATGCTCGACCCGTAGGTGACGACCCGGCTGTAGCCGGAGGTGACGGCGCGCAACTGATGCATCGCCGCCTCCATCTCCGGGTACTGATACCAATCGTTGTCGCGGGCGATCACGTGGATCGCGTCGATGCCGCGGGAATGGAAGAATGCCTCGCCAAAGCCCGGTCGCTCCAGCGTCCGGCTGTCGGTGAAGGAGTCGAAGGTCACCACGCAACACGCCGACGCGTGCGCCCGGCATGGGCGCACGCGGAGGTTGGCGCTTCGGAACAGATCCTCGTTCGCAGCCGCGGACATGGCACCAGCCTATCGACGGCACGCCACTTTCGGAAGCCGTCCCGCTCCCGCGAACGCCTTGCCGCGATGTGTCAGCCCTGCTTCACCAGCATCGCCTGGGACGTCGCCAGCTCGATCGGACGTTCCCGGCGGCCGGCCAGGAACTCGGCAAATGCGTCCCGCACGCCGTCCAGGTAGGAGTAGTCGTGCGACAGGATGATGCCGCCGGGCACCATGCGCGGGTAGAAGAACTCCAGGCAGGCCAGCGTGCTGGATTTCAGGTCCACATCCAGGTGGACGAAGGAAAACCGCCGGTCGGCACAGGGCTCGGCCGTGTCGGGAAACAGGCCTGGATAGTAGCTGACGTTCTGGCGGTCGGCGAGGAAAGACTGCACGGACGCTAGCGACGCCGCGTAGTGGCCTTTCCGCATCCGCTTGTGCTCGGCCGCGTTCGGGTCCGGCAATCCGGCGTAGGTGTCGAACAGATGCAGCGGTTCGCCGCCGCTGGCCAGGCTGATCAACCGGGCGGACACGCCTTGGTACACGCCCACCTCCGCCATCTCGGCATCCAGAGCGCGTTGCGACCGAGCCAGCGAATACACCGTGAAGGCCTCGTTGCCGCTCAGCAGGGACTCCCGCTCGCGCCGGGCGGAGCGGATCGCTGCCATTACCTCGTGGTCTTTGTGGCCCTTCAGGATTCCCAGTTCCAACCGCGCCAGCACGCCGATGGACAGCTTGCGCACGAGCTTACTCGCCGCGATCAGCCGGTGCAGGTTGGCGCTGTTGAAGGGGCGCTTGGCGGCGGCTTGCGCGTGCAAGGCAACGCCGTTCTCGCGGGCAGATAAACCGGACATGATGTTCGCCTTGCTTTGTGTGGCCGCACCGCGGTGCGCGGCCACAGAGCCGGCGGTCGCCGGATCAGGTGACCTGACTACGTCGCTTGGCGCCCCAAGTTCGTTGTCCCCGCGGATAGGTTCCGGCCTAGATCCCCAGGATCGGCGCCAGCACGTGGAGGATGAGCAGGATCAGGAATACCAGCAACAGGATGCGGAACAGGCCGCCGAACAGCCGGACCACGCCGACAATGAACAGCACGGCGACCAGGAGGATGATCGTGCCCTGCAACCGCCCCGGTATGCCGAGCTGAAGGAGGAGCTGGCGGAGGAAGCCTTCGATCACCCCGAAGATCGCCAGGAACGCGCCCAGCAGGACGCGGAACCAGCCCACAAGGGTGTCGAGCGCCTGATCGACCGGGCTCATGCATGCGACTCCGTTGCGATCAGGCTGTTATCCGGGATGCCGCCCGCCTTGTCACGCGACGGTGGCTTGACCGCGCCGTCCCGGCGGCGGAAGCGGATGGATGCTCACCTGGTTCGAACGCATCATCAGCCCGACCGCCTCCCCGCCGCCGGGCGAGCCGCCGGAAGGGCTGGCGGCATTCTATTGGCATTTCATTCGCCAATCGCGCGGGCTGGTCGTGGCGCTGTTCGGCGTCGGCATGCTGACCGCGCTGGTGGACAGCGTGCTGCCGGTGTTCGTCGGGCGCGTGGTGTCGCTGGTCAGCCGTTTCTCCCCCGCCGAGCTGTGGGCGCAGGCGCATTGGCAGTTGCTCGGCATGGCCGCCACCATGCTGATCGGCCGGCCGGCCGCGATGCTGCTGCGCAACCTGGTGACCAACCAGGCGATCGCGCCGGGCATGACCAACATGGTGCGCTGGCAAAGCCACTGGCATGTGGTGCGGCAAAGCTGGACCTTCTTCCAAAACGACTTCGCCGGGCGGATCGCCAACCGGGTGATGCAGGTGGGGCCGGCGCTGCGCGAAAGCGTGGTCGGCACCACCAACGCCGTTTGGTACATCATCGTGTATGGCGGCAGCGCCATGCTGCTGCTGGCCCAGGCGGACGCGATCCTGGCGCTGCCGATCGCGGCCTGGTTCGTGTGCTACGTGGTGCTGCTGCGCTTCTTCGTGCCGCGGGCGCGCAACCGGTCCCGTCGGGTGTCGGAACTGCGATCCGGCCTGACCGGGCGAGTGGTGGACAGCTACACCAACATCCTGACCGTCAAACTGTTTGCCCGCGCGCGGGACGAAGACGCGCATGTCCAGGACGCGCTGGACGAGCACACACTCGCCTATCGCAACCAGTTCCGCCTGATCACCCTGTTCGTGCTGTCGCTGCATTGCCTCAATGCCTGTATGGTGGTGGGCACGGGGACGCTGGCCGTATGGCTGTGGACCCGCGGCATCGTCAGCGTCGGCACGGTTGCCATGGCGCTGCCGCTTGCCTGGCAGCTTTCCAACATCGCCGGGTGGGTGTCGGACAACGTCACGTCCATCTTCGAGAATGTCGGCGTCGTGCAGGACGCCACCCGCTCCATCGCGGTGCCGCGCCAGCAGCCGGACGCGCCTGGCGCCCGCCGCCTGATCGTGTCGGACGGTGCCATCCGGTTCGAGCGGCTGCGCTTCGGCTACGGCACCGATCGCGGCGTGCTGCATGCCGTCGACCTAGACATCCGGCCCGGCGAGCGGATCGGCCTGGTCGGGCAGTCCGGAGCCGGCAAGTCGACGCTGGTGAACCTGCTGCTCGGCTTCTACACGCCCGAATCCGGCCGCATCCTGATCGATGGCCAGGACATCGCCGGCGTGACGCAGGAAAGCCTGCGCGGCGAGATCGGCATGGTGACGCAGGACACGTCCCTGCTGCACCGGTCGATCCGCGACAACATCCGCTACGGTCGGCCGGACGCGACGGACGCGGAGGTGGTGGACGCCGCGCGGCGTGCCCATGCCGACGCGTTCATCGAAACGCTGCAGGATTGGAGCGACCGCCGCGGCTACGACGCGCATGTCGGCGAGCGCGGCGTGAAGCTGTCCGGCGGCCAACGCCAGCGCGTCGCCATCGCCCGGGTGATCCTGAAAGATGCGCCCATCCTGGTGCTGGACGAGGCGACCAGCGCGCTGGATTCGGAGGTGGAGAACGCGATCCAGGAGCAGTTGGAGGGGCTGATGGAAGGCCGCACGGTGATCGCCATCGCGCACCGGCTGTCCACCCTGGCGCGGATGGATCGCGTGGTGGTGCTGGATGGCGGCCGCATCGTCGAACAAGGCACCCACGCGGCGCTGCTGGCCGCCGGCGGCGCGTATGCCCGGCTGTGGCAGCGCCAGTCCGGCGGGTTTCGGGAGTCGCTGCCGGCGGAGGCAGGCTAGGTCTAGCCGCTTCAGGTAACTGCCATCCCGATGGCCAAACCGTCGCCCGCCGATTTGCCGTTGCCGTTCTTGACACCCCTGTAACCCGCGGTTAGCAAGCCCCCGCCTTCTGACAGCCCGTCTATGCGGGCGCGGAGAGCGGAATGGATGATGATTTTGAACGCCGGCTGAACACCGCCAGCGGTCGACGGGCACCGGTCGGTGGGCCCGCCCGATCGGTTGGTCCGTCGCCCTGGGGCGTCGGCACCCGAGTTGGGGTGGAGTTGCTGTCCGCCCTGATCGTGGGCGTGGGGATCGGCTGGGCGTTGGACCGGTGGCTGCACACGTCACCGCTGATGCTGGTGATCGGTGTCCTGCTGGGCGGCGCGGCCGGAGTGGCAAACGTGTGGCGCTTGATGGCGCCGAAGAAGGGACGGGCTAGTGGCTGAGGCTTCGGCACCATCGATCGACGCCCTCGGGCAGTTCAGGCTGCACCACGGCTGGGGCCTCATCGGCAAGTCGGTCAACTTCACCCAGTCCAACGCCTGGATGGTCGCGGCCGGCCTGCTCGTCCTGTTCATGCTGGTTTACGGCATGCGCAAGCGCTCCGTTGTGCCGGACCGCCTGCAATCCCTGGCGGAAATCAGCTACGGCTTTATCGAGAAGATGTGCGTCGACCAGATCGGCGAGGAAGGTCGACGCTTTTTCCCGTTCATCTTCACGCTGTTCTTCTTCGTGCTGATGGGCAACTTGCTCGGCCTGCTGCCCTTCGCCTTCACCTACACCAGCCACATCGCCGTCACCGGCGCCTTGGCCATCATGGTGATCGTGTTCGTGACTGTCGTCGCGATCCGGGAAAACGGCCACCACTTCTTCACCGAATACTTCTTTCCGCCGGGGGCACCCAAGCTGCTGGCGCCGCTGATCATTCCGGTGGAGATCATCTCCTACCTGTCGCGGCCGGTCAGCCTGTCCATTCGTTTGTTCGCCAACATGGTCGCCGGCCACGTGATGTTCGAGGTGTTCGCCACGTTCATCCTGATGCTGTCGGCCGCGGGCGTGCTGGGCACGATCGGGGCGGTCGGCCCGCTGGCGATCAACGTCCTGCTGGTCGGGTTCGAATTGCTGGTGGCCTTCTTGCAGGCCTACGTGTTCGCCATCCTGACCTGCATCTACCTGCACGACGCGGTGCACCTGCACTAGCCGTCGAACAGACCACCCACCTCAACACAAAAGGACTCGCACTATGGACGTCGCCGCCGCAAAGGCCCTCGGGGCTGGTATCGCCGTGATCGCGCTCGCTGGCGTGGGCATCGGCATTGGCAACATCTTCTCGGCGCTGGTCACCAGCGTGGCGCGCAACCCGTCTGCCCGGGACCAGGTGTTCGGCCTCGGCATCCTGGGCTTCGCCCTGACGGAAGCGGTCGCGTTGTTCGCCCTGCTGATCTCGTTCCTGATCCTGTTCACCTGATCGCACCGGCCTCCGCGATGCGCCGCCTCCATCTGGCCGGCATCGCCCTCTTCCTGATGGCCGCCGGGCCGGAAAAGGAGGGCATGCCGCAGCTGAACTTCAAATCGCCCCTGACGGTCAGCCAGGTGGTGTGGGGCGTGATCATCTTCGCCCTGCTCTACATACTGCTATCGCGGTGGGCGCTGCCGAAGGTTTCAAGCGTGGTGGAGGACCGGCGCACCCGGATCGGCACGGATCTGGACACGGCCCGCGCCGCCAAGACGCAGGCCGACGCCGCCGTGGCCGAAGTGACGGAAGCCACAAGGCGCGCCCGCTCGGAAAGCCAGGCGGCGATCGCCACAGCAACGCAGCAGGCCAAGGCAGAGGCGGCCAGCCAGGCCGCCGCGGCCAACGCCGCGCTCGATGCGCAGCTCAGCGAGGCGGAAACCCGGATTGGGGCGGCGCGCAACGCCGCGATGGGCGCGTTGCGACAGGTTGCCGGAGAAACCGCGACCGCTGTCGTCACCCGCCTGACCGGGAACGCCCCGGATCATGCGGTGGTCGACCGCGCCGTGGGCGGCCTGCTGCCCACCGCGGCACACTGAGGACGACGCCATGCACGAGTTCTTTGCCGAGCCGCGGTCGTGGGTTGCGGTCGCGTTCGTCATCTTCTTCGTCATCTTCGGATCGAAAATCTGGCGTGCCCTTGCCAGCATGCTGGATAAGCATGCCGCTACCATCCGGTCCGAGTTGGAGGAAGCCAGCCGTCTCCGCAAGGATGCCGAAAGCATGCTCGCCGACGCGCAGACGAAGCGGGAAGCGGCGCTGAACGAGGCACGAGCGCTGATCCAGTCCGCCCATGCCGAAGCCGTCCGCGTGGCCGAGCAATCCCGCAGCGATGCCGAAGCGGCCGGCAAGCGCCGCGAGCAGATGGCGATGGAGCGCATCGCCGCAGCCGAGAAGGCCGCAGTGACCGACGTGCGCGTGGCTGCCGCCGACATCGCCGCCCGCGCGGCGCAGGACGTCATTGCCACCACCCTGTCCGCCGAGGCCGACGCCGCGATCATCGATCGCGCGATCGCCGGTCTGCCCAGCGCCTTGGTCCGCCGCGCCGCTTGAGCGCCGCCCCACCCTTTCCTGAACAAGGTTGGGGTGGGTTCCAGGCTGGCCCGGAATGGGCTTCGCGGCCGGTTACGAAAACAGAAGCCCGATCGTCGATCGCTCGCTTCCCTCTGCGCGCGCCGCCGCATAGGCTGCCCCTCAACAATGATGGAGACGTTTGCAATGGCCTCGACCACTCGCCTGGCCGCCGCTTGCCTTGCCGCGGCGCTCGGCATCTCCGCCCTGCCCGCCTCTGCCGCCACCTTTCGCTGGGCGAATGACGGCGATGCCAACTCCATGGACCCTTACACCCGCAGCGAAACGTTCCTGCTGACCTTCACGCAGAACTTCTACGATCCGCTGGTCCGGCGGGACAAGAACCTGAAGGTCGAAGCGGCCCTTGCGGAAAGCTGGGAACAGCCGAACGACACCACCTGGCGCTTCCATCTCCGCCACGGCGTCAAGTTCCATGACGGCTCGCCCTTCACCGCCGACGACGTGGTGTTCAGCTACAACCGGGTGGTCGCGCCGGGTAGCCAGTTGAACGGCTACATGCAGGCCGTGACCAGCGTGAAGAAGGTCGACGACTTCACGGTCGACTTCCTGACCAAGGTGCCGGACCCGATCTTCCTGGAAGAGATCACCAGTTGGGCGATCATGTCCAAGAAGTGGTGCGAAGCGAACCATGCCGAACAGGCCATGGACCTGACCAAAAAGGACGAGAACTTCGCCACCCGGCACGAGAACGGCACCGGCCCGTTCGTCCTGGACGACCGCGAGCCCGACCGGCGCACCACCATGCACGCCTTCCCCGATTGGTGGGACAAGAGGACGGGCAACGTCGACAAGGTCGAGTTCGACGTCATCGGCAACGCCGCCACGCGCGTCGCTGCGCTGCTCTCCGGCGACGTCGACATGATGTACACCGTGCCGCCGCAGGATGTCCCACGCCTGCAAGCCAATGCCGACCTGAAGGTTTTGGAGACGCCGGAGCTGCGGACGGTGTTCCTGGGGTTCGACCAGACCCGGGACGAGCTGCTGAAGTCCGACGTGAAGGGCAAGAACCCGTTCAAGGACGTGCGGGTCCGCCAAGCCTTCAACGAGGCTGTCGACATCAAGGCGATCCAGGCGCGGGTGATGCGCGGCCAGTCCCATCCGACCGGGCTGATGTATGGGCCCGGCGTTAACGGTTGGACCGAGGCTTCGGATGTGCGCTATCCGTACGATCCGACCGCCGCGAAGAAGCTTCTGGCGGAAGCCGGCTACCCGGACGGGTTCGGCGTCACGCTCGATTGCCCGAACGACCGCTACATTAACGACGAGGGGATCTGTCAGGCGGTCACCGCCATGCTGGCGCGCATCGGCGTTCGGGTGACGTTGAGCGCGGTCACCCGGTTGAAGTATTTCGCCGAGATCAGCAATCCGGACTACCACACCAGCTTCTTCATGCTGGGCTGGACGCCTAACACCTATGACGCGCTGAACTCGCTGTTCAACCTGGCCGGCTCGCGCAACGGCACGCGCGGCATCTTCAACGATGGTGGATATTCGAACCCGAAGTTCGACGCGCTGCTGGACCAGATTGCGGTGGAAACCACGCCGGCGAAGCGGCAAGCTGAAATCCTGGCGGCGTCGCAGATCCTCAAGGACGATGCCGCCTTCTTGCCGCTGCACCAGCAGGTGGTGGTGTGGGCCGCACGCAAGAATGTCGACCTGGTCCAACAAGCCGATAACGGCTTCCAGCTCCGCTTCGTCTCCGTAAAGTAACGCCGCCCGGCCCTCTCCTTGCCTTAAGCCCTCTCCCTTTGGGAGAGGGTTGGGTGAGGGTGCCGCCCGAAGAGGACGCCTGCGCATAACCCTCACTTCGGCCCTCTCCAAAGGGAGAGGGAGAAGAAGCAACCTACTCCGCAGCTATGGCATAGGCGTCCAGCGGGGCGCAGGTGCAGATTAGGTTGCGATCCCCATACACGTTGTCCACGCGCTTGACGGGCGGCCAGTATTTCTGCGCCTGCACCCACGGCAGCGGAAATGCCGCCTCCGCCCGGCCGTAGGCGTGCTGCCAGGTTTCCGCCATCACCTCGGCGGCCGTGTGCGGCGCGTTCTTCAGCACGTTGTCAGCCCGGTCCATCCGGCCCTCGCCGATCGCCGTGATCTCGGCGCGGATGGCCAGCATGGCGTCGCAGAACCGGTCCAGTTCGGCCAGCGGCTCGCTTTCGGTCGGCTCGATCATCAGCGTGCCCGCGACCGGCCAGGACATGGTCGGCGCGTGGAAGCCGTAATCCTGCAAGCGCTTGGCGATGTCCTCCACCATCACGCCGGCCTCCGCCTGGAAGCCGCGGCAGTCGATGATGCACTCATGCGCCACTCGGCCGCCCTGCCCGGCATACAGCACCGGGTAGGCTTCGCGCAGCCGTGCCGCCACGTAGTTGGCGTTCAGGATCGCCACCTCGGACGCGCGGGTCAGCCCGGCCGCGCCCATCATTCGAATATAGGCGTAGGAGATCGGCAGGATCAGCGCCGAGCCGAACGGTGCGGCACTCACTGGCCCGAAGCCGCCGGCCGGGCCGGCATCCGCACGCAGCGGGTGATTGGGCAAGTGGGCAGCCAAATGCGCCGCCACGCCGATCGGCCCCACGCCTGGGCCGCCGCCACCATGCGGGATGCAGAACGTCTTGTGCAGGTTCAGGTGGCACACGTCGGCGCCGATCGCCGCCGGGCTGGTCAGCCCCAACTGGGCGTTCATGTTGGCCCCGTCCATGTAAACCTGGCCGCCATGCTCGTGGATCGTGGCGCAGATCGCGCGGATTTCGCCTTCGAACACGCCGTGGGTCGACGGATAGGTCACCATCAGTGCTGCCAGCCGGTCGGCATGCAGCGTCGCCTTGGCCCGCAAATCCGCCAGGTCCACGTTGCCGTCGCGGTCGCAGCCGACCACCACCACGCGCAACCCCGCCATCGCCGCGCTGGCCGGGTTGGTGCCGTGCGCCGAGGACGGGATCAGGCACACGTCGCGGGTGCCCTGCCCGTTGGCGGCATGAAAGGCGCGGATCGCCAGCAGCCCGGCATACTCCCCCTGCGAGCCGGCGTTCGGCTGCAACGACACTGCCGCGAAGCCGGTCGCCGCCGCCAGCCAGCCGGCCAGGCGCTGCACCAGCGTGTTGAAGCCGGTGGTCTGCTCCGCCGGGGCGAAGGGGTGGATGTCCGCAAAGCCCGGCAGCGTCACTGCCACCATCTCCGCCGTGGCGTTCAGCTTCATCGTGCAGGAGCCGAGCGGGATCATGGAGCGGTTCAGCGCCACGTCCTTGTCTTCCAGACGCTTCAAGTAGCGCAGCATCTCATGCTCGGAGCGATGGGCGCCGAACACCGCCTGTGCCAGCACCGGGCCGCTGCGCAGCACCGCCGCCGGAATCGCCGCCGGGGCACCGCCCAGCGGCGCACCCAGCACGCCGGCCAAGGCTTCGAGTTCGCCTGCCGTGACCGTCTCGTCCAGCGCGATCGCGACGCCCGTTGCGTCCAGCCGGCGCAGGTTGAACCCGGCAGCCACCGCACGGGCCATCAGCCCGTCCGCGTCCGCCACTTCCAGCGCAACCGTGTCGAAGAAGCTGTCATGCCGCAGTTTCAGGCCGGCGCGCCGTGCCACATCGGCCAGCGCCCGCGCCTGCAGGTTCACCCGGCGGGCGATTCGCGTCAGCCCTTCCGGCCCGTGCCACACGGCGTACATGCCGGCCATCACCGCCAACAGCACCTGCGCGGTGCAGATGTTGCTGGTGGCCTTTTCGCGGCGGATGTGCTGCTCGCGGGTTTGCAGCGCCAGGCGCATGGCCGGCTGCCCGGCGGCGTCCTGCGACACACCCACCAGGCGCCCGGGCATCACCCGCTTGAACTTGTCCTGCGTGGCGAAGAACGCCGCGTGCGGGCCGCCGAAGCCCATCGGCACGCCGAAGCGCTGCGACGAGCCGACCACCACGTCCGCCCCCATCGCGCCGGGTGGCGTCAGCAGCACCAGGCTCAGCAGGTCGGCGCACACGATCGCCAGCGCCCCGGCCTCATGCGCCGCCGCGATCTCCGCATGCAGGTCGCGCACGGCGCCGGACGTGCCGGGATATTGCAACACCACCGCGAAAGGCTGCGCCGCTCCGATCGCCGCCACGTCGCCGGGGGCGAAGGACGCCAGCGACCAGCCGAGCGGATGCGCCCGCGTCGCCAGCACCGCCGTCGTTTGCGGGTGCAGGTCGCTGCACACCGCGATCGTCCCCGTCTTGGTGCGGGACGACGCGTGCGCCATTGCCACCGCCTCCGCCGCCGCCGTCGCCTCGTCCAGCAGGGACGCATTGGCGATCGGCATGCCGGTCAGGTCGCAGACCATGGTCTGGAAGTTCAGCAGCGCTTCCAGCCGGCCCTGCGCCAGTTCCGCCTGGTATGGCGTGTAGGCGGTGTACCAGCCGGGGTTCTCCAGCACGTTGCGCGCGATCACCGGCGGAACGTAGGTGCCATGGTAGCCCTGGCCGATCAGCGAGCGCAGCCGCTGGTTCTGCCCGGCCAGCCCGCGCAGTTCCTCGATGACGGCCACTTCCCCGATCGCGTCGGGCAGGCCTTGCATGGGCGGGGTGCGGATGTCGCCGGGCACCGTCTGCGCCGCCAGCGCCGCCAGACTTTCGGCGCCGACGCGGTGGAGCATGGTGGCGATGTCCGCCGGCGCGGGCGCCACGTGGCGGGCGACGAAGCTGTCTTCCAGCGCGGCGAGTTCGGCGAGCACGTCCATCATGCCGTCTCCGCCACCAGCGCGTCATAGCCGGCCTGGTCCAGCAGGGCGTCGAACGCCGCGGTGTCCGCCAACTCCAGTTTGAAGAACCAGCCTTCCCCGGCCGGGTCGCGGTTGGCCAGGGCCGGGTCGTCCGTCAGCGCGGCGTTCACCTCGGTGACGCGGCCGGACAGCGGGGCATACACGTCGCTCGCCGCCTTCACCGACTCGACGACGGCCACGGCCTCGGCTTCCGCGACTTCACGGCCCGGTTCGGGCAATTCCACGAACACTAGGTCACCCAGCGCATCCTGCGCGTGGGTGGTGATGCCGACGGTGACGACGCTGCCGTCCAGGCGGACCCACTCGTGGTCCTTGGTGTAACGGATCATGTGCGGACTCCTTCAGCGTGCGTAGCGGTGGGGGACGAATGGCAAGGCGGTGACGCGGGCCGGCAGCGCCTTGCCCCGCACCAGCAGGTTCAGCGCCTGGCCTTCCGTGGCCAGGTCGCGGCGGACATATCCCATGGCGACCGGGCTCGCCGCGCTGGGGCCGAAGCCGCCGGAGGTGACGGTGCCGGCGGCGGTGCCGTCCGCGGCGGCGATCACCGTGCCCGACCGGGCCGGCGCCCGACCCTCCGGCCGCAGGCCGACGCGCAGCCGGGTCGGGCCGTGCGCCAACTGGTCGAGGATCGGTACGGCGCCGGGGAAGTCCTTGGTGTCCCGCCGGCGTTTCGCGACGGTCCAGTTGAGGTTCGCCTCGACCGGCGTGGTCAGCTCGTCGATGTCGTTGCCATACAGGCACAGCCCCGCTTCCAGCCGCAGGCTGTCGCGCGCGCCCAGCCCGGCCGGGGCGACCTCCGGCTCCGCCAGCAGGCGCTCCGCGAACGCTTCCGCATCGGCGGCGGGAACGGAGATTTCGAACCCGTCCTCCCCGGTGTAGCCGGAGCGGCTGATCCAAACCGGGATGCCGGCGATGGTGAGCGCGGCAACCTGCATGAACCCCAAAGCCGCAGCCTCGGGGGACAGCCGGGCCATGGCGGTGACGGCGGCCGGCCCTTGCAAGGCTAGCAGCGCGCGGTCGTCATGCCGCTCCGCCGCAATGGCGGGAATGCGGGTGGCCAGGTGCTGGGCGTCGGCGGCCTTGCGGCTGGCATTGACGATCAGCAGCAAGCGATCGCCGTGGTTGGCGACCATGAGATCATCCAGGATGCCGCCGGCCTCGTCCAGGAACAGGGTGTAGCGCTGGCGCCCGGGCTTGATGCCCAGCATGTCGCCCGGCACCAGCGTTTCCAGCGCCGCGGCCGCATCCGCGCCGTGCAGGCTGATCTGGCCCATGTGGGACACGTCGAACAGCGCCGCCCGCTCGCGGCATTGCGTATGCTCCGCCATAACGCCGGATGGGTAGTGCACCGGCAGTTCGTAGCCAGCGAACGGCACCATGCGGCCGCCGAGCCGCCGATGCAGCGCGTCCAACGGCGTAAAGCGCAGGATGTCGGCGTCGGGATCTGAGAGGTCGCTCGGGATGATTTCGGACAAGCCGGCAGGCTCCGCACAGAAAGGCCGCCCGCCGGCGACATTGCCTGCAGGAGCGACCCCCCTCTGTCACGGTACCTGAGAGATTCAGGCGCGGCATGCGCACCCTTACTCCGTCGGTGCGGCCCTGAGCGCTGGGCCGGCTTTCCAGAGACCCTGGCGCCGTGCGGTCCTTTGTGCCTGAGCGTTTCCGGGGGCCGGTTGCGCCTTCGGCGGCGGACTAGTCCGCTCTCTCCCGCACGGGTGGTTCGGGCAATTGAAGAATGACCCAACTGACACCGCCGCGCAACCGCGGACAGCGCAGGTCGAAGACTGTCGTATTTGAAACCTGCCACCGCAAACCCTCTCCCGCTGGCGGGAGAGGGAGATCAAGCCTCAACTGTGGTTGACGGTGGTCTCGCGGACTGTGGTGGTCGCATGGTTGGCCGTCGTGGTCGCGCCCGGGGCCGCGATGGTGCCGGCCGGGCGGTCGGCGGATGCCTCCATGGAGGCATCGTCCTCCGCCATGTTCTTCTTGAACGACTTAATGCCCTTGGCGAAATCGCCCATCAGGTTGCTGACCTTGCCGCTGCCGAACAGCAACAGGACGACGACCAGAACGATCATCCAGTGCCAAATGCTCAAACCACCCATGGATCCCTCCAGGCAGGGCGAAGCCGCCCCGCACGCATTCTTCGGGCCGCACACTAGGCCCGCCGGCGACAGATGCAAATGACACCGGAGCCATCTAGATGGCTCCGACCCGCCACCCTTCAACTCCGGGATTATGCGCCGAGCAGCCGTCGGGCCTCCGCAGCATCCAGGGCGATCTGCGAACGCAACTCGTCCAGACCGGCGAAGCGGCGTTCCGCGCGCAGGAAGGCGTGCAGGGACACGTCCAGCTCCCGCTCATACAGATCGCCGTCGAAGTCGAACAGGTGCGCCTCCACCCGGCTGATCGCGCCCTCGGCCACCGTAGGGCGGCGGCCGATATTGGCTACGCCGGCGACGGTCATCCCGTCGATCGGCACGGTGACGGCATACACGCCCCGCGCCGGCTCCAACTGACTGCCCAAAGCGATGTTCGCGGTGGGGAAGCCGATCGTGCGCCCACGCGCGTCGCCATGCGACACCGTGCCGCGGATGCTCCAGGGCCGCCCGAGGTCGTCGGTGGCCCGCTCCGGGTAGCCGTCCTGCAACACCCGGCGGATGCGGGTGGAGCTGATCGGGCCGGCCGCGTCGGCCAGCGGCGGCACGATGGTCAGCCCCATGCCCAGCGACTCCGCCCGGGCGGCCAACAACGTCACGTCGCCGCCACGGCGGTGGCCGAAGGCGAAATCCGGCCCGCATGCCAGGTGGACGGCGCCGAGCGCGCCGTGCAGCACCTCGGAAATGAACTGCTCGCCGCTCAGCAGGCTGAATGCCCGGTCGAACGTCACCTCCACCACGTGCTGCACCCCCAGCGCACCCAGCGCCTCCGCCCGGGCGGACGGCAAGCTCAAGCGGAACGGCGGGTCGTCCGGGCGGAACAGCTCGCGCGGATGCGGCTCGAACGTCAGGGCGGCCAGCGGCGCGTCCGGCCGGGCGGCGTGGGCGCTGGCCAGCAGATGGGCATGGCCCCGGTGCACGCCGTCGAAATTGCCCAAGGCGAGCGTGGCGCCCCGCACGCTTGCCGGCAGGTTGCGCCAGTCTGAATGCCGCTGCATCACCCTTGCCGAACCATCCCGTGCCGCCGTCAGCCGCTTGTCGCGGGGTGGCTGCCGATTGGCAAGTGGGGGCGGCGGTGCGTAAATCGCCGCTTCCGCTGCCCCGAGGGTGCCCGCATGGACCGACACGCCGACACCGCCGCGCTGCTGCTGAGCGCGTGGCGCGATCCGACGCAGAAGCTGAACGCGTTGCCGCGCGTCCTCCTGCCGGCCGACGAGGCCACGGCCTATGCGGTGCAACGCCGGGTAATGGCGGAACTGGGCGGCATCGGCGGCTGGAAGGTTGGGGCTTCCGGGCCGGACGCCCCCTGCACCTGCGCCCCCATGCCGGCCAGCGGGATCCACCCCGGGCCGGGCCATGTGCACGGCAGCAACGCCGCCCTGCGCGGGGTGGAGGCGGAAATCTGCTTCCGCCTGGGTGCCGACCTGCCGCCGCGGGCGGAGCCATATGGCCGCGCGGAGGTGCTCGCCGCCATCGCGTGCTGCCTGCCGGCCATCGAAATCCTGGACTCCCGCTTCACCGACCCGGACGGGCAGGACAAGCTGACCTTGCTGGCGGATTTCAACACCCATGGCGGGTTTGTTTTCGGCGCCCAGGCCGCGGACTGGCAGGGCATCGATTTCTCGCGCGAAACCGTGCGGGTGCTGGTGGACGGCGGGGAAGTGAAGACCGCCACCGCCAATCCGGCCGGTGACATGATCCGCCTGGTGCAGTGGCTGGCCGATACCGGGGCGCATTGGGCGGGCGGGTTGCGCGCCGGGCAATACGTCACCTGCGGCTCGTGGACCGGCAAGGATTTCGTCGGCCCTTCCGCCCAGGTGCAGGTGGAGTTCGCCCACGCCGGCGCGGCCGCAGTGGAGTTCACGCCATGACGGCGGACGCCTTGATCGTCGGCGTCGGGCCGGGCCTGTCCGCCTCCTTCGCGCGGCTGCTGGCCAAGCGCGGGCACACGGTCGCGCTGGCCGCGCGCGACACCGGCAAGCTGGCCGGGCTGGCGGCGGAAACCGGCGCCACGTTGCATGCCTGCGACGCGTCCCAACCAGAAGCAGTGGCCAAGCTGTTCGCCGCGGTCAGGGCACCCGGCATCGTGCTGTTCAACGCCAGCCAACGCGCCCGCGGCCCGTTGGTGGAGCTGGACCCGGAAGCGGTGCGCCGGTCGCTGGAAGTGACGGCGTTCGGCGCCTTCCTGGTGGCGCAGCAGGCGGCGAAGGGCATGCTGGCAGCCGGCGGCGGCTGCATCATGCTGACCGGCGCGTCCGCCGGGGTGAAGGGTTTCCCGCAATCGGCACCGTTCGCCATGGGCAAGTTCGCCCTGCGTGGCCTGGCGCAATCCATGGCACGGGAGCTGCACCCACAAGGCATCCACGTCCTGCACATCGTGGTGGACGGCATGATCCGGGCGGCGACCCGGCCGGAAACCGCGCCGGACAGCCACCTGGACCCGGACGCGATCGCCGCAACCATGGCGGCGATGCTGGACCAACCGCGCTCCGCCTGGACGGACGAAATCGCGATACGCCCCTGGGTCGAGCGGTTCTGAGCCTGCCCATGCGCTTGGCGGACCTGCCGACCCCGTGCCTGGTGCTGGATCGCGGGATCCTGCAACGCAACCTCGACGGGATGGCGCAGGCTGTGGGCCGGCACGGCGTCGGGCTGCGGCCGCACATGAAGACGGCGAAATCGATCGACGTGGCCCGGCTGGCCCTGGCCGGGCAACCCGGCGGCATCACCGTGTCCACGCTTGGCGGAGGCGGAGTATTTCGTGGGGCACGGCGTGTTCGACCAGCTCTACGCCGTCGGACTCACGCCGCAGAAGCTGGCGCAGGTGGCGAAGCTGAACGCAGCCGGCGGCGACATCGCCGTGATCACCGACGACCCGGCCATGGCCGGGCTGATCGCCGCCTCCCCAGTGCCGGTGCGCGCCCTGATCGAGGTGGACACGGGCGAGCACCGCGGCGGGGTCGCGCCGGACAGCCCGATGCTGGAGGAGCTGGCAGCGATCCTGGGGCGCAGCCTGGCCGGGGTGATGACCCATGCCGGCCACAGCTACGCCGCCCGGACCGCCGAACAGCTCGCGACGGTGGCGGACGCGGAACAAGGCGGCATCGTGTTCGCCGCCAACCGGCTGCGGGCGGCCGGCCACGACGTCGGCATCGTGTCGATGGGCAGCACCCCCACCGCCCTGCACGCGCAGAACTTGGACGGGGTGACGGAGGTCCGGGCCGGCGTCTACATGTTCGGCGACCTGTTCCAGATGCAGGTGGGCAGCCACGGGTTGGACGGCATCGCGCTGACGGTGCTGTCCAGCGTGATCGGCCGCCGTCCGGACGAGCGCCGGCTGTTGCTGGACGCCGGCGGCCTGGCCCTGTCCAAGGATCACAGCACCGAGGCGGCCCCAGTGGATTACGGCTTCGGCCTGGTGCTGGACCTGGCCGGCACGCCGAGCCTGGGTGGCACCGTGATCCGCCACGCCTACCAGGAGCATGGGGTGGTGGATTGCGATCCGTCGCTGCCGTTCCCGGACCTGCCGGTCGGCGCCAAGCTGCGGGTTGCCCCGAACCACGCCTGCATGACCGCGGCGGCGCATGACCGCTATTACGTGGTGGATGGCGGCGAGGAGGTGGTGGCCATGTGGACCCGGGTGAACGGCTGGTAGCGGTGATGGGCGACCTGACGCCGCCGCCGATCGATAAACCGGACATCGTCGTGCCGGACGCGGCGCCGCTGATCCACCTGTCGCAGGCCGGATTGCTCCACCTGCTGCACGAGGTCGGAGCCGCCGTGGTGGTCGTCGACATGGTGGCACGGGAAGTCACGCGCGACCTGTCGAAGCCAGCGGCCATCGCGTTGCGCGACTGGATGGCGCAGGGTGGCCAGCCCGGCAGCAACCAGCCGGTGCGGATCGAGGAGACCGAGACGGGACGGCTCTACGCCGCCGTGTTGGAAACGCAGCCTGGCTACACGCTGCGCAGTGGTGGCGAAACGGCGGTCGTCGAGTGGCTGGCCGAGAAGGTCGCCGGCACCGACAAGGCCGTCATCGTGCTGTACGAAAACGGCCGGGTGCCAGCCGTGGTGCGGAACCAGAACCTGGATGCCGACATCGACGTACTGACGACACGCGCCTTTCTCGCTCGCATGCAGCATCACCCGGGGAGTGCTGGCGAGGCACTGCCTTAGCGCAACAACGCCGTCTGCGTCCGCAGGCCGCACTACACCGCGGCCTACGCTACCTCCCCCAGCAGCCGCTCGATCTGCGTCTCGTCGGCCCAGGCGAGCGACACGCCGGCAACCTGCACGCCGCTGCGCCACTCGGGCGGCAAGCGAACGGCGTCCTTGGGCGTGGTCACCAGCACCGCGCCCAGCTTGGCAGCACGACGATGCAGCCGCCGCAGCTCCGCCGGATGGAAGAAATGGTGGTCCGGAAAGCCGCGCTGCCCGACGATCTCCGCCCCGGCCTCGGCCACCGTGGCGAAGAACTTGGACGGCCGGCCGATGCCGGCGAAGGCCAGGACGCGGCGGCCGGCCAGGCCGGGGGCCTGCGGCTGCAACCGCGCGCGCAGCACCGGCAGGCGGGCCGGCAGGTGGGTGCCGATCGCCGGCCCTTCCGCGCCGACCAGCACGGCGGCGTTGCAGCGCCGGGCGCAGGCCGACACCGGTTCGCGCAGCGGCCCGGCCGGCAGCACGCGGCCGTTGCCGAACCCGGCGATGCCATCGACCACCAGGAACGACAGATCCTTCACCAGGCCGGGGTTCTGCAGCCCGTCATCCATCACCAGCACGGTCGCCCCGGCCTGCACGGCGGCCTTGGCGCTGGCCACGCGGTCGGCGCCCACGAAGGTGGGGGCGACCGCCGCCAGCAACAGCGCCTCGTCGCCCACGTCCCGCGCCTCGTGCCCCAGCGTCACGCGGGCGGCAATCTGCGCCCGGCCGCGGTAGCCGCGGGTCAAAAAGGCGACGCGGGCGCCGCGCCGGGCCAGCCGCTGCCCGAGGTCGAGCGCCAGCGTGGTCTTGCCCGCGCCGCCCACGCCGACATTGCCGCAGCACACCACGGGAACCGGTGCCCGCCATCCGGGCTGCGCCATGCGACGGGCCGTAAGGTCCGCCACCGGGCCGCTGAGCGGGGCCAGCAGCCGGGCGAGGACGCCGTCGTGCTGCCAAAAGCCGGGCGCGCGCATCAGCCGGCCAACGCCAGCAGCGCGTCCGCCGCGCGACGTGGCAGGTCGGCATCCGCGCTGGCAACTGCCTGCGCCGCCTGCCCGGCCGCCGATCGCGCCGCCGGGTTCCGCAGCGCCGCATCGACCCAATCGGCCAGCGCGGCCTCGTCGGCAACCTCGGCCAGGCCGCCGGATCTGGCGAGCAACGCCGCCGCCTCCGCCTGGTTCGCCATGGACGGTCCGCACGCCAGGGCGCAGCCGAAGCGCGCCGGCTCCAGCGGATTTTGCCCGCCGCCATCGGCCACCAGGCTCTTGCCCACGAAAACGGTCGGCACCAGCCGGTACAGCAACCCCATCTCGCCCAGCCCGTCGGCCACCCAGATGCCGCCCGCCGGCGGCGGGTCACCCGCGCCGCGCCGCGCCGCCTGCAACTCGGCCGCCACCGCCGGGCCGCGGTCCGGATGGCGCGGCGCCACCACGGTCAGCAGGCCCGGATGCGCGGCGGCCAGGCGGTGGTGCACGGCGGCGGCGATGGCTTCCTCGCCGGGGTGGGTGCAGGCGGCCAGCCAGCGTGGCCGGTCACCCAACTGCTCGCCCAGCCGGGCCAGCGCCGCCGCGTCCACCGGCAAGGGCGGGGCGGCGAATTTCAGGTTGCCGGGCGACTGCACCGCGCGGGCGCCCAAGGCGCGCAAGCGGCCCGCATCGGCCTCCGACTGCGCCCACGCGACGTCGAACAGGCCGAACAAGCGCCGCGCGAAGCCGGGAACACGCGCCCATCCCGCATGGCTGCGCGCGGATAAGCGTCCGTTCAGCAGCATCAGCTTCACCCCGCGCCGGTGGCTGGCGGCGAGCAGGTTGGGCCAGATTTCGCTTTCCAGGAAAGCCGCCGCGTTGGGCTGCCAATGCTGGAGGAAACGCGCCGCCCATTGCGGCACGTCCAACGGCACGAAGCGATGCAGCACGCCGGGGCAGCGCTGCTCCAGCAGGGTGGCGGAGGCGACCGTGCCCGTGGTGACCAGCACGGTGACGGAACTGGCGCGCAAATGCTCGATCACCGGCAGCGCCGACACGGTTTCCCCCACGCTGGCGGCGTGCAGCCACACCAGCCGGCCAGCCGGCCGCGGCGTCGGGTCGATGCCCCGGCGTTCGGCCAAGCGCGCCGGCAGTTCCTTGCCGCGCCGCACGCGCCGCCGCAGCATCAGCCGCAAGCCGGGCGCCGACAGCGTGGCCGCCGCGTGCCAGGCCACCGCCAGCAGCCCCCCGGCCTGGCCACCGCCTACCGCTGGCACAGCCGGTCCGCCTGGTCCGCCACGTCGTTGAGCGCGGCCTCGATGGTGGGGAGGAACGCGTCCCAACCCTCACGCGGCACCGAAAGCGGCGGGCCGCACACGATCACGCCGCGGCCGAACGGCAGCGGGACGAGCATGCCGTCCCAGGTGGGCAGCACCCACCGCCGGCTGGTTTGGGCGCCGACCGGCAGCACCGGCGCGCCCGACAAGCCGGCGATCTGCGCCACCCCCGCCGCCGCCCGGCGACGTGGGCCGCGGGGACCGTCCGGGGTGATCAGCACGTGCTCGCCGGCGTCCAACTCGGCCAACAGCACGCGCACGCTGGCGGCGCCGCCCTTTTCCGACACGTCCCGCGACGTGCCGTCCTTGGAGGAGGAGCCGTGCACCACCCGCACCCCGAACCGCCGCACGACCGCGCCGATGAACCGCCCGTCCCGGTGCTTGCTGACCAGCACGCGCGGGGTACCGCGGGCGCCGCGCCGCCGCATGATGAACCACAGCGCCGGCAGCAGCGGCAGCCGCTCGTGCCAGAACGCCGCGATGCTCGCCTGCCCGGCGGTGGCTGCCGCGGCATGCTGCTCTCCCACCAGCGTCCACCGCGTGGTGCGCAACGCCAGGTCGAGATACAGGCCGACCAGCCGCGCGGTGACCGCCTGCACCGCGGCGCTGCGGAGCAGTCTTTTCAACACGGGAGGCATCCGGCCATTCGCCTGGCCGGTAGCATGCCGCCGCCGGGCCTGCCAACTCGGCAGCACCCATTTTCCTCGACGCGGCGTCGGCCCCGAGTTGTAGACCTCCAACGTGATCGTCATCTTCAACCCCACCGCGGGTCGCCGCCGTGCCGCCGCGCTGTGGCGGGTGCTGGACGTGCTGTCGGCCAGCGGCATGCGCCTGGAACTGGCAGAAACCCGGCACGCCGGGCACGCGAAGGGGCTGGCGCGGGCGGCGGTGCAGGCCGGCGCCGGGCTGGTGGTGGCAGCCGGCGGCGACGGCACGATCGCGGAGGTGGCGAACGGCATGGCCGGCGGGTGCGCCAGGCTGGGCGTGATCCCGCTGGGCACGGCAAACGTTTTGGCGCACGAGCTGCGCCTTCCGTTCGCACCCCGCGCCGTCGCCGCGGCCTTGGCATTCGGCCGCACCCGCCTGCTGTGGCCCGGCGTGGCGCAGGGGCCGGCGGACACGCGGCTGTTCGTGCAGATGCTGGGCGTGGGGCTGGATGCGCAGGTGGTCCACGCCATGACGCCGCGGCTGAAGCGCCTGCTGGGCAAGGGCGCGTATGTCGCGCAAACGCTGCGGGAAATCCGCCGCTACCCATTCCCCCGGCTGCAACTGCGGCTGGATGGCGAAGCCGTGGACGCGGCGAGCGTGATCGTCAGCAAGGGCCGCCTGTATGCCGGCCGCTTCACCCTGGCGCCCGACGCCGATGCCTGCCGCCCGGGTTTCAGCGTGGCGGTGTTCGAGCGCCACGGCCCACTGGCGGCGATGATGTATGGCGCCGCCCTGCCGCTGAACCTGTTGCCGCGCATGCCGGGCGTGCGCATCCGAACGGCCAGCGCGGTGGAAATCCTCGGCGAGGCGGCCGTCCATGCCCAGGCCGACGGCGACCCGGCCGGAACCACGCCGATCACCATCCGCGATGCGGCGTCGCCCATCCCGGTGGTGGTCGGCTGAACGACCGCGCGCTACGCCTTCGCCTTCTTGCGCTTGGCCTTCTTGAGCCCGGCCAGCGCGTCGGTGCGCAGCGCGGGCGCGGCCTTGAACCGCACGGTCGCCCCCGCCTTCACCGCCACCTTCTCCCCCGTCTTCGGGTTGAGCGCGCTGCGCTTCGGCGTTTCGCGCACGGTGAAGGAGCCGAACTCCGGAAGGCTGAACCGGCCGCTCGACACGATCTCCGTCCGGATCGCTTCGATGATGTGGCCGGCCAACTGGGTGGAAGCGACACCCGTCATGTCGGTGGAGCGTTGGATCACGTCAGTAATGAATCTTTTTGACATAGACGCGCAATAGCCGGGCGCACGCCGGCTGCCAAGATGGCCAGGCCCGAACGTGCCCGACGCGTCACCCGATCAGGAGACTTCACTTGATTGCCCCGTCGGGCCGCCCGCGAACGGTTTGTCCGGCGTCACGATGTGGCGGAGCATGCGCAGGATGGCGGCACCCTGGGACTCGTTCGGCAGCCCGATCACGTCCATCATCGACAGGTCGAGCTGCCCTTCCCCGTCCGTATAGGCCATCGACCAGTTGCCGAAGACGCGGGCCGGAACCATGCCGCGCTCGATCAGCCGCAGGCCCCGGTGGCGCGGATCGCAAACGATCTGCCCGATGATCTGCCTTACCTCGTGCTCCGGCCCTTCCAGCACCTGCGCGAAGTAGCCGGAGCTGAACAACAGCGCCCCGGTGAGTTCGTGGTCGTCGTTCCAGGCGCGGGATACCTTCAGCAACTGGTCGATCGCATCGGCATAGTCCGGGTTGCCGGACGGCAGGATGCATTCACTCATGTAGATGACGCGGAAAACCTGCTCCGTCATGGCACGCCGTCCCCGCGGGCAAAGGCCCTCCAGACCGTTCCGGTATGCCCACGATGCATGATCAACCTCCCCGGCGCCGCGGCGTGAGTGCGCGGCGCTCCAGCCGGCCCACTATACCATTTTTTGCCACCGACGCCCAATGTAGCACGGCCAAGTGGGTGGGCTGCGCTCGCGACTTGAAGATAGCTGCCGGCGGTGCGCCCGCGATCGGCAGGCAGATCGCCGCTGGCGGTGCGGCTGCATGCACCGTATGCTGTCGAAGCAGCCGCAGGCTGGCAGCGACGGCCGCAGGGCCGCACCACCTTCGTGCAGGCTGCGCTTCGGTCCGCCGAACGCCCTAGGGAGAAAAACACCATGTGCCCGTCCGATCGCATCGCCGTCCACGCCCCCGACACCGCCGCCACGAGCCAGGCGCCCGACCCGGCCCTGATCGCCGACCTGGTGGCGGCCAACCACATCCTGTTCGACCAGGGCGTGGTGGATGCGTTCGGCCATGTCAGCGTCCGCCACGACAAGCGCCCGGACCGCTTCCTGTTGGCCCGCAACATGGCGCCGGGCAACGTGACCGCGGCTGACATCGTGGAGTTCGACCTGGACGGCAATCCCGTCAACGCCGCCGGGCGCAAGGTTTACCTGGAGCGCTTCATCCACGGCGAATTGTTCCGCGCCCGGCCGGACGTGATGGCGGTGGTGCACTCGCATTCCCACAACATCGTCCCGCTCAGCGTGGTGAAGAACGCGCCGTTGCGCGCCATCTTCCACATGGCCGGCTTCATCGGGGAAGCGGCCCCGGTGTTCGAGATCCGGGAAGCCGGCGGCAACGCCACGGACCTGCTGATCAGCGACAACGCGCTGGGCCGCGCCTTGGCAAAAACGTTCGCCGGCACGGACATCGCGCTGATGCGTGGCCATGGCTCGACCGTCGTCGCCAACACGGTGCAGCTCGCGGTCTACCGCGCGGTGTATGCCGAGCTGAACGCACGCTACCAGTTGCAGGCCAGCAGCCTGGGGGAAGTCACCTTCCTCACCGCCGAAGAAGGCCGCGCCTGCGTGGACCGGGTCGAGGGCCAGGTGCAGCGTCCCTGGGATCTGTGGAAGGCCGAAGCCGCCAAGCGCCGCGCCGCCTGAGAGGAGCGTCCCCGATGCAGTTTCACCTGAACGGCTATCATCCAGGCGACCCGGCGGTTCTGTCCCACCCGGACGCGCCGGCCGAGGTCGACGTGCTGATCATCGGCTGCGGCCCGGCGGGGCTGACGCTCGCGGCGCAGATGGCCGCCTTCCCGGACCTCACCACCCGGATCATCGACGTGAAGCCCGGCCCCTTGCTGACCGGCCAGGCCGACGGCATCGCCTGCCGCACGATGGAGATGTTCGAGGCGTTCGGCTTCAGCGAACGCGTGCTGCGCGAAGCCTATTGGGTGAACGAAACCTCGTTCTGGCGGCCGGGCGAGGCGGACGGGCCGGCCCTGGTCCGCGGCGGCCGCATCCAGGACACGGAGGACGGGCTGTCGGAGTTCCCGCACGTGATCCTGAACCAGGCGCGGGTGCACGATTTCTTTCTGCAAACCATGCGCAACGCCCCGGCCCGGCTGCAGCCGGATTACGGCCTGCGCGTCGCCAAGCTGGAGATCGAGCACGGTGCGCCGACCCATCCCGTCACCGTGACGCTGGAGCGGCTGGGCGAAGGCCGGCAAACCCAACTAGAAACCGTGCGCGCCCGCTCCGTGGTCGGCTGCGACGGGGCACGCAGCGCGGTCCGCAAGGCGCTGGGCCGCATGTTGCGCGGCGAGTCGGCCAACCAGGCATGGGGCGTTATGGACGTGCTGGCGGTCACCGACTTCCCCGATATCCGGCTGAAATCCGCCATCCATTCCGCCGCGGACGGCAGCGTGCTGATCATCCCCCGCGAAGGCGGCTACCTGGTGCGCTTGTATATCGAGCTGGACAAGCTCGGCGCCGAGGAGCGGATCGGCGACCATGACATCACGGTCGACCGGCTGATCGCCGTCGCTGGGCGCATCCTGCGGCCCTACACGCTGGACGTGAAGCAGGTCGCCTGGTGGTCGGTGTACGAGATCGGCCAGCGGCTGTGCGACCGGTTCGACGACCTGGCGGAGGCGGACATCGGCTCCCGCCCACCCTGCGTGTTCATCGCCGGCGATGCCTGCCACACCCACAGCCCGAAGGCGGGCCAGGGCATGAACGTATCCATGCAGGACAGCTTCAACCTGGGTTGGAAGCTCGCTGCCGTGTTCAGGGGGCAAAGCGTGCCGGCGATCCTGGACACCTACTCCGCCGAACGCCACGCCGTCGCCGCCGAGCTGATCGACTTCGACCGCGAGTTCGCCGCCATGTTCAGTGCCGCGCCCAAGCGCGCCGGCGGCACCGAGGACGGCATCGACCCGGCGGAGTTCCAGCGCTACTTCGTCAAGCAGGGCCGCTTCACCGCCGGCACGGCAACCCATTATGCGCCGTCCGTCATCTCGGCCGGCCCCGCGTTTCAGGAGCTCGCGACGGGCTTCGTCGCGGGCATGCGGTTCCATTCGGCGCCTGCGCTGCGTTTGGCGGATGCCAAGCCGGTGCAGTTGGGCCACGTGGTCAAGGCCGATGGACGGTGGCGCATCTTCCTTTTCGCCGACCGGACGGACCCGACGGCTTCGTCCTCCCGGCTGCACGCGGCCTGCGCGGCCTTGGCCGGGCTGGTTAGCCGCTACACGCCGCATGGCGCCGACATGGACTCTGTGTTCGACGTGCGCGCAGTGCTGCAACAGAGCCATCGCGACATCGCGCTCGGCGCGATGCCGCCGCTGCTTCGCCCGGCCAAGGGACGGTTCGGCCTGATCGACTACGAAAAGGTGTTCTGTCCGGACCCGAAAGCCGAAAACATCTTCGACGCGCGCGGGGTGAATCGGGATACGGGATGCGCCATCGTGGTGCGCCCGGATCAGTATATCGGCGCCATCCTGCCGCTCGACGCCCATGCCGAACTGGCGGCGTTCTTCGCTGCGTTCATGATCGAACGACCGTCCACCGCTTCATAGAAAAACACTGGCCAAGCCCGGCCGTGGCGCAGACACTCGCGCCGTGCAATTGTGCCGCATACTTAATAACGAGAGATCGCAATGAAGCATCCCACCCGGACCCCGCAAGCCAGTGACCGGGTCGTCATCGTCACCGGGGCGGGCCGGGGCATCGGCACCAGCGTTGCGGAACGCTTCGCGCGCGACGGGGCACGGGTAGCCGTGGTGGATTTGCTGGCCGAACGCGCCGAGCCGGTGGCCAAGGCGATCGTGGAACAGGGCGGCAAGGCGATCGCTGTGGCCTGCGACGTCAGCAGCGCAGCGCAGGTGGAAGCGGCGGTGGCACAGGTTGTCGTCCAGTATGGCCGCGTGGACGTGCTGGTGAACTGCGCGGGCGCGTTCCGCGAGCCGCAGCTTGCACACGAGACACTGGAAGAAACCTGGGACCTGGTGATCAATTCCAACCTGAAGGGCACGTTCCTGTTTTGCAAATACGTCCTGCCGCACATGATGGCGCAGGGCGGCGGCCGCATCATCAACTTCGCGTCCAACGCCGCGCGGTCGGTGGCGACCGGGCTGGGGCCGGAGTACACGGCGGCCAAGACCGGCATCCTCGGCCTGACCCGGCACATCGCCAAGCAGTATAGCTCCTACGGCATCCTGGTGAACACGATCGCCCCCGGCCCAACCGCGGTGCCGCGTTTGCAGGAGGGCCATACGCAGGAGTACCTCGACCACCACGCGAAGATGGTGCCGGTCGGCCGCCTGGCGGAGCCGGAGGAGCACGCGGAAGTGGTCCTGTTCATGGCCTCGGATGGTGCCAGCTTCATGACGGGCGCCACCATCGACAATAACGGCGGCATCGTGATGGTCTAACCGAAAGCAGGAGCTCGGAACTTGGCAACATTCGTTGGCGCGTTCGGCGTGCCGCACACGCCGATCTTCGCACAGATGGTCCAGGCCGAGGGCGCCGGGTCGGAAACAGGGCGCCTGTTCGCGACGCTGCGGCAGGAGCTGGACCGCGTGGCGCCGGACGCGATCGTCATGTTCAACACCGATCACCTGAACACGTTCTTCCTGGACAACCTGCCCATGTTGGCTGTGGGCGTGACGGACTCCTTCATGGGTCCGAACGACGAACCGCCCAACCTGCCGATGCGGGCCGTGCCGTCGCATCCCGGCCTGGCCGCGCATATCCGCCGCTGCGGCATCGCGGACGGGTTCGACCTGGCGCTGGCGCAAGCGTTCGAGGTCGACCACTCCTTCATCGTCCCGCTGCATTTCCTCACCCCGGGGATGACGGTGCCGGTGGTCCCCGTGTTCATCAACGGCCACGTGACGCCGCTGCCATCCGCACGCCGGGTGCACGCCCTGGGGCAGTCGGTGCGCGCCGCGATCGAGGCCTTTCCCGGCGCGGAGCGGGTGGCGGTGGTGGGAAGCGGCAGCTTCTCGCTGGAGGTGTTCGGTCCGCGCATCGCGCCCGGCCGAAACTTCGGCGTGCCGGACCCGGCCTGGGCCGAGCGCGTGCATGGCTTCATGCGGGACGGCGCGATCGAGACGCTGTTGAGCGAGGCAACGGAAGACCGCATGGAGGCGGCCGGCAACGTCGCCGGGGAGTTGCTGGATTGGATCGCCATGCTCGGCGCCGCCGGCGATGGCCCGGCCAGTTGGATCGAGCCTCAAGCGCAATTTGGTCATTCCTACGCCATGTGGCGGGCCGCAGCATGAGCGTCTACGCGGTCAACCATCTGTGCCGCCAAACCCTGCGCGACCCGGCGTTCCGCGAAGCCATGCGGGTTGATCCCGCCGCCGCCGTGTCCGGCCTGCCGCTGACGGACAGTGAGCGGGACGCGCTGGTGGCCGGCGAGGTGGGACAGTTGTTCGCCATGGGCGTCAACGCCTTCCTGCTCGGCTACCTGGTTCGCTACGGGTTGCTGGGGCTCACGATCGACAGCTACCGGGAGAAGCTGGCCGCCGCAGCGGCCGCCTAGCCTTATTCTGCGGCGGCGCTGCGCAACGGGGCCGGCGTGACATCGTTGTGCAGTTCGGCCAATTGCGCCAGCAGGCGGACGAAGGTGTCGCGGTCCGCTTCCGGCAGCGGGGCCAACAGGCGTTCCTGCACCCGCTGCACCGCGGGCGTCACCTTACGCAGCAATCGCCGCCCGGTCGGGGACAGCCGCACCAGCTTGGCCCGGCGATCCTGGTGGCTGGGCGTGCGCTCGATCCAACCTTTGGCTTCCATCCGCTCCAGCACGTCGCCGATAGTGGAACGGTCGAACGCGATCAAGGCAGACAGCCGGGTCGCATCGGCCTCCGGGTTCGATGCGATGGCGTATAGCGCCGCGAATTGCACGGAGGTGAGGTCATAGGCGGCACATTCGTCGGAAAACAGCGCGGTCGATATCTGCTGCGCGCGGCGGATAAGGTGGCCGGGCATCTGGTACAGGGCGTCCATGGTGCCTTATAACAGAACGGCCGACGCGTTGTAGCCTGCGGCCGCTCCTCATTGGCGTGGTTGGAAAAGCAACAGCGAAACCCTTTCCTGCCGGTGGAGAAAGAGATTTGCCAAACGCCTAGGATGATTGACGGGAAAAAAAACGGGGCATACTGTCAAATTAAGCAAACGTTCCGGAGGAAGTCCCCTGAGCACGAAATCTGCTCCCAACGATTGTTTTAAAAGGCGCTGACCGGCTGAGCCGGCTTGCGGTGGCGACTGCCACGCAAGCAACGATGCCGCCGGGGAACGGTGGCCTGCTGGGGAGGAAAACAGGATGCTTGTGACGCCAAACAATGCGGCCGACCGGATCAACGATCCGGAAGGCGTGGAGCGGCCGGAGCCCGGAACCGGCGACGCCAGGACGTTCGGCAGCGACTGCGTGGCGGATGTGCTGCGCGCGCTCAACATTCCCTACGTGGCGCTGAACCCTGGCGCCAGCTTCCGCGGCCTGCACGACAGCCTGGTCAACCATCTCGGCAACCGCGACCCGCGCATGCTGCTGTGCCTGCACGAAGAGCATGCGGTCGCCCTGGCACATGGCTGGGCCAAGGTGAACGAGCGGCCGATGGCGGTCGTGCTGCATAGCAATGTCGGCCTCATGCACGGCTCCATGGCGATCTATAACGCCTGGTGCGACCGGGTGCCGATGATCGTGCTGGGCGCGACCGGCCCGGTGGACGCCGCCAAGCGGCGTCCCTGGATCGATTGGCTGCACACGGCGCGCGACCAGGGCGCGCTGGTGCGTCATTTCACAAAATGGGATGACCAGCCCGCCAGCCCTGCCGCGGCCGTGGAGGGGATGCTCCGCGCCAACCTGCTCGCCACCACGCAGCCCTACGGTCCCGTATACGTAAACCTGGACGCCGCGTTGCAGGAAGCGGAAACGCAGTTGCTGCCGCCGCCCGAGGTAGCACGCTACTGCGCACCCGCGACGCCGGCGCCCAATCCGACGGCCTTGCAGGCTGCGGCGGATGCGCTGCGCGGGGCCAAGCGACCGTTCATCATGGCCGGGCGGGTCAGCCGCTCCGCGGCAGCATGGGACGATCGCATCCGGCTGGCGGAGCGATTGGGCGCCGCCGTGCTGACTGATTTGAAGCACGCGGCCGCCTTTCCCAACCGCCATCGCCTGCATTGCGCCGAAGCCACCATGCTTCCCGGCAAGGGCGCCATGGCGGCGCTGGCGCAGGCGGACGTGGTGCTCAGCCTGGATTGGAACGACCTGTCCGGCACGTTGACCGCCGCTGGGGCGCGCAACGCCGTGGTGATCCAGGTGTCCATGGACCAGTTGGTGCATAACGGGTGGTCCATGGACCACCAGGGCCTGCCCCCGGCGGATCACTCGCTGCTGTGCGCACCGGAAGCCGCGGTGCCCGAGTTGCTGTGCGCACTCGGCGACGGGCAAGCCGAGCCCTGGTTCGACCCCGCGCCACTCCCTGCCCCGGCCATGCCGCGGGCGGACGGCAAGCTGACCGTGCCGGACCTGGCCGCGGCGTTGGCCAAGGCGATGGCGGGACAGTCGAACTGCCTGGTCCGCTATCCGCTGTCCTGGTCCGGTGGGCTTTGGGACGTGACGGACCCGCTCTCCTATCTCGGCTACGATGGCGGCGGCGGCATCGGCTCCGGGCCCGGCATGGTGGTCGGCGCGGCGCTGGCCCTGCGCGACAGCGGGCGTATGCCGATCGCGGTGCTGGGCGACGGCGATTTCCTGATGGGGTGCACCGCGCTGTGGACCGCGGCCCGCTACGGCATCCCGTTGCTGGCCGTGATCGCCAACAATCGCAGCTTCTACAACGACGAGGTGCACCAG
This sequence comes from Acetobacteraceae bacterium, assembly GCA_965199555.1. Classification (GTDB taxonomy): domain Bacteria; phylum Pseudomonadota; class Alphaproteobacteria; order Acetobacterales; family Acetobacteraceae; genus LMUY01. Next base: position 62,714 of record CBDASJ010000013.1, read on the forward strand.
GAGCGGGTCGCCCATATGCGCGGGCGCAATCCCGTCAACAAATGGATCGGCCAGCACATTGGCGGCCCCGACATCGACCTCGCGGCGATCGCGCGGGCGCAGGGCTGCGCCGGCTGGGGGCCGGTGGTGGACGCCGCCGGGCTGGCCGAGGCCCTGGAGCAGGCGCTGGCGGCGGTGCGCGCCGGGCAGCCCGCCGTGGTGGATGTGCGGGTGGAGCCGGGCTACGGCGCGGACATGGTCGCCGCGCTGACGCGGGAGGCCAAGGGTGAAGCCAAGGCGAGCTGACGCTGCCATGGAGGCGGGCCTGCTGCCGGGCGCATCGCGCCTGGCCGGCCGGGGCGGATCGAGCGGGGGGCGGTAATGGCGTTGGACATGATCGGCGGCGAAGGCATCACCCTGCCGCAGCAGCGTGGCCTGTATTACGGCGGCAGCTGGCACGACGCCACCGACGGCCAAACGGTGGAAACCACCAGCCCGTCCACGGCGGAAACGCTGGGCCGGGTCGCCATTGCCGGCGCCGCGGACGTGGACCAGGCCGTGGCCGCGGCGCTTGAGGGGTTCCGGGCCTGGCGCGCCGTCAAGCCGCTGGAACGGGCACGCATCCTGCGCGAGATGGCCACGATCATCCGGGCCAACGGCCGGGAACTGGCGCTGATCGACGCCGCCGATTGCGGCAACCCGGTGGCCGAAATGGTGCGCGATGCCGAGGGCGGGGCGGCGAGCCTGGACTACTTCGCCGGGCTGGTGCTGGAGATGAAGGGCACCACCATCCCGATGGACGACGACCAGTTGAACTACACGTTGCGCCAGCCGCTCGGCGTGGTGGTGCGGATCAACGCCTACAACCACCCGTTCATGTTCGCGGTGATGCGCGCCGCCGCCCCGCTCGCGTCCGGCAACAGCCTGATCATCAAGCCGCCGGAGCAGGCGCCGCTATCCTCGTTGCGGCTGGCGGAGCTGGTGGGGCCGCTGTTCCCACCTGGCACGTTCAACGTGCTACCGGGCGGGCGGGAATGCGGCGAGGCGCTGGTGGCGCATCCGGACGTGGCCAAGGTGGGCCTGATCGGCTCGGTGCCCACCGGCCGCGCCATCCTGCGCGGCGCGGCCGACACCATGAAGAAGGTGTCGCTGGAGCTGGGCGGCAAGAACGCGCTGATCGCCTATCCTGACGCCGATCCGGAGCGCGTGGCGGCCGGCGTGGTGGGCGGCATGAACTTCACCTGGTGCGGCCAAAGCTGCGGCAGCACCTCCCGCGCCTTCCTGCACGAGAGCCTGTACGACGCCGTGCTGGAGCGGGTGGCCGAACGGGTGCGGCAGATCCGCCCGGGCCTGCCGACCCGGTTCGACAGCCAGATGGGCTGCCTGGTCAGCCAGGCGCAGTTCGATAAGGTGATGCGCTACGTGGCCTGGGGCCAGGAGGACGGCGCCCGCCTGGTTTGCGGCGGCGCCCGCCCGTCCGACCCGGCACTCGGCCAAGGCCTGTTCATCGAACCGACCGTGTTCGCCGACGTGCGGCCCACCATGCGGATCGCCCGGGAAGAAATCTTCGGCCCGGTGCTCAGCGTGTTCCGCTGGAGCGACGAGGCGGCCATGCTGGCCGAGGTGAACGGCGTCGAATACGGCCTGACCGCCAGCATCTGGACGAACGACCTGCGCACGGCGCACCGGACCGCCGCCGCGGTGCAGGCCGGCTACGTCTGGGTCAACCAAACCAGCACGCATTTCCTGGGCGCGCCGTTCGGCGGGTTCAAGCAGTCCGGGCTGGGCCGGGAAGAAAGCATCGACGAGATGCTGGATTGCACGCAGTTGAAGAACGTGAACATCAAGCTGAGTTAGCCAGGCGCGCAAAGCACCGGCCGGGGGAGACAAACGATGCGGACCAATAATCGCGGACACCGCGGCGAAACGAACACGGGGAATGCCAGCATGAACACGGCAACGCTGGGCCGGCGGGCCCTGATGGTCGGCGCACTTGCCGCCCCTGCCATCCTGGGCAAGCCGGGACGCGCCAAGGCCGCCGCGCAGTTCTCCCTCAAATTCGCCACCGACGCCGCATCCACCGACCCGGCGGTGATCCGCATGAAGGAAGCGGCGGCGCGCATCGCCCGCGAAAGCGACGGCAAGATCGACATCCTGATGCTGCCGGACGCGCAACTCGGCAACGCCGGCGAAATCCTCAACCAGTTGACGCTCGGGGCCGTGCACATGGCCTTTGCAAGCTCGCAGCTCGCCACCACCGTGCCGTTGGCTGGGATCATCAATCTCGGCTTCGCGTTCCCGGACTATCCCGCGGTGTGGCGCGCCTTTGACGGCCCGCTCGGCGCGCGCGTGCGCAAGGAGATCGAGGGCAAGGTCCGCAACACCGTCGTTTTCGAAAACATGACGGATGGCGGGTTCCGCCAGATCACCACCAGCACCAAGCCGATCCGGACGCCGGGTGACCTGGCGGGCGTCAAGATCCGGGTGCCGCCCACCCCCATCTTCAGCACCCTGTTCGCGGCACTGGGCGCAGCGCCGACTCCGATCCCATTCGGCGAGCTGTACACCTCCCTGCAAACACGGCTGGTCGATGGGGAGGAAAACGCCCTGACAACGGTCGCCGCGGGAAAGCTGCAGGAGGTGCAGAAATACTGCTCCATGACGTCGCACGCCTGGGGTGGCTTCTGGACCATCATGAATGCGCGGACCTGGAACGGCCTGCCGGCCAATTTGCAGGATATCGTCCAGAAGAACGTCAAGACCGCCATCATGGACGAGCGCAAGGACACCATCGAGGCCAACGCGTCGCTTCGCGCGATGTTCGAGAAGCAGGGCATGCAGTTCATCGAGCCGTCGCAGCCCGAGTTCCGCGCCGCCTTGGCCAAGACCGATTACTACGCCCGCTGGAAAGGCGTGTTCGGCAACGAGCCCTGGCAGTTGCTGGAGGACGCCGTCGGAAAGCTGGGCTGAAGCCGCCGGCCGATGGAAGAGGTTTCTATAGTCGCCGGTCTCGATCCGCTGCCCGTCCACCGCGCCAGGTCGACTGTCCAGCAGGTGATCGAGACCGGCGCGGCCGCGCTGCTGGTGGTGCTGATCGCGATCCTGGCGGCGTCGGTGACGGCGCGCTACGTGTTCGGGGCGCCGCTCACCTGGTCGGACGAGGTGCTCTCGATCGTGTCCGGCTGGTTCATCATGTTGGCAGCGACCGGCGCCTTCATCGATGAAAAGCACCTCAAGCTCGTGGGGCTGTTCGGGCGGGTGCAGACGACGGGATTGCGCCGGCTTGCCATGCTGGCGGAAGGCGTCACGATCATCCTCGTCGGCTCGCTGATCCTGCCGGCCTTCCAGAACGCCAGCGACAACTGGGACACCCTGACGCCGATCCTGAGCATACCCTTGGGCGTCCAGTTGGCCAGCCTCGTATTCGGCTTCGCCGCCATGTTCCTGATCGGTCTGGTCCGCTTCGCCAAACGATATCTGTGGTGGCGCACGCTGGTGCTGGTCATCGTGTTCGCCGCCGCCATTGCCGTCGGCGAGTATGCCGGACCGCAACTCGACCAGTTCGGCAACCTGAACCTGGCGTTGTTCTTCGGCGTGGTGCTCGGCGCCTTCATCCTCGGCGGCGTGCCGATCGCCTTCGCGTTCGGCGGGGCGACGGTCGCCTATCTTTGGTTCACCTCCGACATCCCGCTGGCGATCGTGGTGGACCGGGTCAACGCGGGCATGGCCAGTCCGCTGCTGCTGGCCATCCCGATGTTCGTCTTCCTCGGCTCCCTGCTCGAGTTGACGGGCATGGCGCGCGCCATGATCGAGTTCCTGGCCATGTTGATCGGCAATCGCCGCGGTGGCCTGTCCTACGTCCTGCTGGCGGCCATGTATCTGGTGTCCGGCATTTCCGGTGCGAAGGCCGCCGACATGGCGGCGGTGGCACCCGTGCTGTTCCCGGAAATGCGACGCCGTGGCTCCGACCCGCGGGAGCTGGTGGCGTTGCTGAACGCATCGGCCGTCATGTCGGAAACCATCCCGCCGAGCCTCGTGCTGATCGTGATCGGGACGGTGTCCAGCGTGTCGATCGCTGCCTTGTTCACCGGCGGTTTGCTGCCGGCTGCCGTGGCGGCGGTGGCCTTGGCAGGGCTGGTGTTCGTGCGGTCCCGCAACACCAGCGTGGTTGCCGCGGAACGCGCCACGACGCGGGCCAAGCTGGTGGGTTTCGCCGTCGCCTTGCCGGCGCTGGTGCTGCCGCTCGTGATCCGCACCGCGGTCGTGGAGGGTGTCGCCACCGCCACGGAGGTGTCGGTAATCGGCATCGTGTACGCGCTGGTCTGCGGCGCCGTGCTGTATCGCGGAACCGATTTCCGCAAGCTGCTGCCAGCGCTGCGGCAGGCGGCAACACTGTCCGGCGTCATCATCCTGGTGATCGGCATGGCCAACACCGTGTCCTGGTCGTTGTCCCAGGCCGGGGTCGCACGCAGCCTGGCGGCGGACCTGGCCGGCCTGCCCGGTGGCGGTGCGACGTTCATGGCCGCGTCGATCGTGGTGTTCCTGGTCGCGGGCAGCATCCTGGAAGGCATCCCTGCCCTGGTGCTGTTCGGCCCCATCCTGTTCCCAGAAGCCAGGCTGCTGGGCATCAACGAGGTGCACTACGCCATGGTCGCTATCATCGCGATGGGCATCGGCCTTTATACCCCGCCCTTCGGGGTCGGCTACTACTCCGCCTGCGTCATCGGCGGGGTCAATCCCGCGGACGCGATCGGCAAGGTATGGCCTTATCTCAGCGTGCTGCTCGGGGTGCTGGTGCTGGTGGCGCTGGTCCCATGGATCTCGGTGGGCCTGCTGTAGGCTTGGCGCAAGCCATCATGATTTGAGATCGGGCGAGGCCGGCTCCGGGTAATCGAACTTGCCTCTGCTTTTGGCTTCCGCCACCGCGGCCTGCACTGCGGCCCGGACGGTACCGGCCCGGCGGGCGTCGACGCCGTGGTGGACGAGCAGCCGCAGCATAAGCGGCAGTTGCGGCGACACGATCCGCCGCGCGACGCACAGATTGCCGTCGATCTCGGTGCCAAAGACGTGCAGCGGCGCGACCGTGCAAAGCCCGCCTTCCAACACAAGCATCTTCTTTGCGTTCAACGGCTCGATCTCGGCTTCCACCCGCAACCGCACGCGGTGGCGCAGCGCGGCCGTGTCGATGACCTTGCGGCCGGGATGGGATGGCGGGTCCAGCACCAGCCCGTACTCCGCCAGCCGGGGCAACGCCACATCCCCGCTCCCCGCACCCATGGTGGCGCGCGTGCCGATCAGCGCCATGGGCTGGGTGTGGAGCGGATAGCTGCGGGCCTGCGCCAGCGGCAGCGTGCCGTAGCACAACGCCGCCTCGATCTCACCGGCGGCAAGCAGGTCCAGCAGCCGCGGCGTGGAGGCCTGCTGGGCGTGCCAATCCAACCCCAACTGCATCGACCGCGTCACGTTCAACAATGTCGGCAACAGGCTCGCGCCGATCGTGGGCGTGACGCCGATCAGCACGCTGGCGGCCTGCCCCGGCTCCACCGCTTCCAGGGAGCGGCGGGCGTTGCTGAACGCCTCCACGATCGCCCGGGCATGCGGCAACAGGCTACGGCCGGCCGGCGTCAAGACCACGCCGTGGGGCCGGCGCTCGAACAGCCGGACGTTGCTGGACCGTTCCAGCTCGGCGATCCGAGTACTCAGGGCGGATTGGGAGATATGCAGCGCGTCCGCGGCCCGCGAGAAGCTTTCCGCATCGACGACGGCGAGAAAGTAGGTGACCTGCCGGCTGTTCACGGTATCGCAATAACAGATGGAGGCTGGTCGCGAAACGGTATTTGCCAAGGGCGGCAGGCGGCCGGGATACTATGAGTCAAAGACTAGATGGGAGGCTTGCATGTTCGTCCGCAATCTCTGGTATGTCGCAGCCTGGTCGTCCGAAATCACCGACGGGTTGCTCGGTCGGACCCTGCTGGGTGAGTCGGTGCTGCTTTACCGGGACAAGGACGGCAGCGCGGTGGCGATCGGCAACCGCTGCCCGCACCGGTTCGCGCCCCTGAATGAAGGCCGCAAGTGCGAGGACGGCAGCATCGAATGCCCGTATCACGGCCTGCGGTTCGATGCGACGGGTGCCTGCGTGGTCAACCCGCATGAGGACGGCAAGATCCCCCGTGCCGCCCGGGTCGCGGCCTATCCCCTGGTGGAACGCTACGGCATCCTGTGGATCTGGATGGGTGAGGCAGCCCTGGCCAACCCCGACACCATCGCGGTGTTCGACCAGGTGACCGACCCCGGCTACCGCACCATCACCGGCATGACCACCATCGGCGCGAACTATGAGCTGATCGCCGATAACTTGCTGGACCTCAGCCATACGCAGTTCGTCCATGCCAACTTCGCCCGCGCCGACGACGTGTTGCGGGTGCGGCACGAGGTCACGCAGGAGGGCAATACCGTCCATAGCCGCCGCTGGATCCCGAGCATCATCGGCCCGAAATCCTTCACCCGCAGCCTGCCGGACCCGCAATCCAAGGTGGATCACTGGATCCGCGTCCGCTGGGATGCGCCCGGCCTGCACCGCCTGGATGTCGGCGTGGTGCCGGCCGGCACGCCGGAAGCGCAGGGCATCCGCCGCGAAGGCTCCCACCTGCTGACGCCGGAAACCGCCACGTCGACGCATTATTTCTACGCTAGCAGCCGCAACTACCGGCAGGACGACCCACAGGAGGACCAGGCCATCCGGGATTGGCACCGCATCGGCTTCGGCGAGCAGGACAAGCCGATGATCGAGAGCGTGCAGCGCATGATGGGCGACCACGACCTTATGTCGCTCAAGCCTATCCTTCTGCCGGTCGACACCGCCGCGGTGCGGGCGCGCCGGGTCATGGACTCGCTGCGGGTTGACCAGACGGCCAAGCAGGCCGCATGACCGAAGGAGCATAATGATCGGCTGACATCCGGAGGGCGGGTTCACGCCCGTCCTCCGTGGACCCGACCAAGAACATCGCGCGAGAAGGAAACACCCCGGTGCGCACTGAAATCGACGTGGAGGAACTACTCGACCGGGCCGGCATCAACGGCACCACGGTCACGCTCGTCCTGCTGGCGTTCTGCATCATCCTATTCGACGGCTTCGACCTTGCCGCGCTATCCTACGCGGCCCCGCACATCGTCACCGATTGGGCGATCGGCTCCAAGGCCGCCTTAGGAGTCGCGTTCAGCGCCAGCCTGGTCGGCATGCTGGTCGGGGCACCCGTGTTCGGCCTGATCGCCGACCGGCGCGGCCGCAAGATGGTCATCCTGCTATGTTGTCTCCTGATGGGCCTGCCGACCCTGGCCGTCGCGGCGGTGCACTCCCTGGACGCTCTGCTGGTGTTGCGCGTGATCACCGGCGTCGGCCTCGGCGGCGCCGCTCCCTGCCTGATCGCGTTGACGGCGGAGTTCGCGCCCCGGCGCCACCGGGCGCTGGTCGTCACGGTCATGTACACGGGCATTTCGCTGGGTGCCGCCCTCGCCGGCGTGCTGGCGGCCTGGGTCGTGCCCGTCGCCGGGTGGCATATCCTGTTCGTGGTCGGCGGCATCTTCCCGCTGGTGTTCGGCATCGCCTCGACCGTCTGGATGCCGGAATCGCTGAAGTTCCTGGTGACGCGGCATCCCGGCGATGCCCGCACCCGCCGGCTCGCGTCCCGCCTCAGCGGCACCGCGATCGGGCTGGAAACCCGCTTCGTCGTGCGCGATTTCGCGGAGGACAATGCCCGCGTGAAGCCCGGCCTCATCCCGCGGGAGCTATTCCTCGGCCGCCTGGCATTCGTCACCCCGCTGCTATGGGCGTCCAAGGTGAGCATCCTGATGGCGTATTACTGCGTCACCAGTTGGCTGCCGACGCTGCTCGGCGCGTTGCACCTGAGCGTGGACCAGGCCGCCACCGCCGCGATTTCCTTCCAGATCGGCGGTGCCCTCGGCGGCCTGGCGCTGAGCGGTTGGATCGACCGGCGTGGTCTGGCAACCGTGGCGCTATTCTTCGCCTTCGGCGTGCCCGGCGTTTGCTTGATCGGCTATGCGGCGCCGTGGAGTGCAGCGTTGCTGGCAGTCACATTCGTCGCCGGGTTCTGCGTCATGGGCGTGCAATACGGGCTGAACGCGATCTCCGCGATGGTTTATCCCACCGCGCTGCGCACCTACGGCGTCGGCTGGTCCACCGCCGTGTCCCGCCTGGGCGCCATCGCCGGCCCCATGCTGGGCGCGTTCGCCCTGGAAGCCGGCCTGCCCGTGCGGCTGACCATCGCGTCGGCGGCCTTGCCGCTGATTTTCGGCGCCCTGGCGAGCTTCGGCCTGGCACGCGTGTTCCAGCCGCAAACCCGGCCCAGCCTACCGGCGGCATTGGTGCCGAGCCGGGCCGGAACACAGGGCTGATGGCGATGGCAGAGGAATGGCTGGACACGCAGGTCGCCCGGCAAACGTTCGAAGCCGAGGGCATCGTCGCGCTTGAACTGACGGCGGTGGACGGACAGCCGCTTCCGGTGGGCGAGGCTGGGGCGCATATCGACGTCGACCTCGGGCAAGGCCTCGTCCGGCAGTATTCCTTGTGCGGTGACCCGACCGACACTGGCCGCTACCGGCTGGGCGTGTTGCTGGAGCCGGCATCGCGCGGCGGCTCGGCCGCCATGCACCGCGTGGCCGGGGTTGGCAGCCGCCTGCGGATACGGCCGCCGCGCAACACGTTCCGCCTCGATGAAACGAGCCCGTTCTCCGTACTGCTGGCCGGCGGCATCGGTGTCACGCCGCTGATCGCGATGGCGTTCCGGCTGCACGGGCTGGGCAAGCCGTTCGACCTGCAATACTGCGTCCGCACCCGGTCCCGCGCCGCCTTTGCCGACGAACTCGCGTCCGGTCTGTTTGGCGCGTCGGTCACCCTGAACATGGATGACGAGCCGAAGGGCGGCGGCCCAGTCGCGGCGCTGAAGGCGGCGCCCCCCGGCGCCCACGTCTATATCTGCGGCCCGGCCGGCTTCATCGACGCCATGGAGGCGGCGGCGATCGAGGCGGGCTTCGGCCCGGAGCGCCGCCATGTCGAGCGCTTCAGCGTCGTGCCGCAGGCAGGCGAATCGTTCGTCGTGGTGGCCGCGCGCAGCGGGGTCGACGTCGAGGTGGGTGCGGACACGAGCATCGCCGATGCCCTGATCGCGGCCGGGATCGACGTGCAGCTTTCCTGCGAGGCCGGGGTGTGCGGCACCTGCCTGACCCGGATTATCGAAGGCTCACCCGACCACCGTGACCAGTTCCAAACCGACGCGGAGAAGGCGACCGGCGGCCAGATGACCGTCTGCTGCTCCCGCTCGCTTAGCCCGCGCCTGGTCCTGGATATCTAAGCCCTCAAGCGGGTAAATTATCGAAGAAGGATGACGTCATGGCCTCCATTGGCTCGACTGCTTTCCCGCCGTTCCGGGCGGACCAGGTGGGAAGCCTGCTGCGCCCCGCCCACCTGCTCGCCGCAAGGGAGCAATGCGTGCGGGGCGAGATCGACCTTCCTGCCCTGCGCGAGGTTGAGGACGCGGCGATCCGCGACGTCATCGCAATGCAGGAGCAGGTCGGATTGGAGGTGGTGACCGACGGCGAGTTCCGGCGCGGGCTGTACTCCGACAACTTCACCGCGGATTCCCTCACCGGCGTGACGATGGACGAGGCGACCGGCTCCTGGGCGTTCAAGGGCGGGCAAAGCGGGGCCAAGGCGCCGCTGATGCGGGTAACCGGGCGCATTACGTGGAGCGGGCTGTCGACCAACGCCGCAGATTTCAGCTTCGTCAAGGCGAACACCAGCAGGACGGTCAAGATCACGCTGCCGGGCCCTGCCTTCATCCATTACCGCGCCGGGCGCGCCAATATCAGCCAGGACGTCTACCCGGACCTCGACGTGTTCTGGTCCGACTTGGTGGAAGCCTATCGGCAGGAATTGGCCGCGCTGCACGAGGCTGGCTGCACCTACGTGCAGTTGGATGAGACGTCGCTGGCGAAGTTTGGCGACGCCAACATCCAGGCCAAGCTCGGCGAACGCGGCGACGATTGGCAGGTGCTGATGCAGGTGTACGCGGACGTCATGAACGCCGTCATCGCGGTTGCCCCGCCCGGCATGACGATCGCCATGCACCTATGCCGCGGCAACAACCAGGGCCGCTGGCAGGCCGAAGGCGGCTATGACGTCGTGGCCGAGACCTTGTTCCGCAAGCTGCGCATCCCGCTGTACCTGATGGAGTTCGATACCCCGCGCGCCGGGTCGCTGGACGTGCTGCGTGCCTTGCCGGAGGGTAAGGGCGTCGTGCTCGGGCTGGTGTCCTCCAAGAAGGGGGAGCTGGAGCCGAAGGAAGGTCTGGTGGCCCGCATCCAGGAAGCCAGCCGCTATGCACCGCTGGATCAGTTGGCGATCAGCCCGCAATGCGGCTTCGCCAGCGTGGAGCACGGCAACCCGCTCACCTTCGAGCAGCAAATGGCCAAGCTGCGGCGCTGCATCGAGGTCGCGGACGAGGTTTGGCACTGACACCGCCGAGCCTCGTTCTCTTCGCGGCGATACCTGGTTCGGGGTAGGACGGACCTCAGCCGCCGAACAGGACGGACAAGCGTCGTTCCGCGAAACGCCACGTGCCGTCAGGGCCGCGGCGATAGGCATCCTCGTATTCGCCGATCATGAGCGGGACCGCTGCTGCCTTGCCCGGCCCGTCATGGCGGTACAGCGTCAGTACCACCGTGCCCCGGCACTCATCCCCCGATACGGGTGCGAGCCGCAGGTTGGATTGCACGTGGCGGGAGCGGCGTTCCGTCATGGCGGCCCGCTCCGCCGCCCAGGTCTGGATCGCAGCCTGCCCGATCTTGTCCGGCCCGATGCCGAGCACGCGGGCATCGTCGGTGTAAAGCAGCGCGATCTGGTCCGCCTGGCCATGGTCGATCAGCCAGGCGTGCTCAGCCACCAATTGCTCGATGGCCTGACGGGTGGCGGCGTCGACCAGTGCGGCGCCGACGGGCTGGATCATGGGCTCGGGCCTCCGGCTTGAGCGTCGCGGGCGCTACGGGATATTCGCGGTCGGCGCCGGAAGGCCCATTTGCGGGATCGTGTCCGGCAGATACTTGCCCGACCGGATCGCCGGTTGCAGGTCCGAAAACGGCATGCCGGATGCGAAGGCCTGCGCCACCTTCGCCGGATCGAAGAAGGTGCCGATGGGATTGGATTGGAAATCCTCGGAGGTGCGCATGAACTCCGTGGAACGTGCCCAATCGCCGAAATTGTCGCTTTGCAACTCGACGAAGTTCCCTTCCGGATCCTTGTAGTAGAGCGAAATGGTCAAGCCGTGGTCCAGGCAAAAGGCCGGCACGATACCGTTCTGCTCCAAGCGCTCGAATGTCGAGATCAGGTCCGCGAAGCTCGCGTATTCAAAGGCGCTGTGATGCATGCCGTTGTGCCGCGCCTTTTCGGGATCATCGTCCAGCCCGGGCACCGACAGGAAGGCCACGCGATGGTTGGCATCGTCGATGGTGGTCCACGCGTTGTTGGCATCCTGGAAGTTCACCTTGGCGCCGATGACCTTGCCATACCAGTCCACCATCGCTTGCAGATGGCTCGTCTTCAGCGTCACGTGGTGAAAGCTCGGCCTGATGACCTCGGACATGGCTCCGACCCCATATTCGTTTTTGCAGCATTTGCATGCTGCTGGTCAAAATCTACGACGGCGGGTGATGCCGGTCCAGATGCGCTGTTCCGCCAACCGATCACCGGGACGCATCGCGGCGGCACGGCGTTTTATGACCTGGCGGTTGCGGCCCAGCGGACAAACCCGTGGGGCACTCAGCAGTTTGTAGTCGCATGAACTCCGAACCCGATGCACGAACCAAAACCGCTTCCGCCTTTGCGGACGCCCTCCGCGTGTTCGACCGAACCAAGCCGATCTGGATCCTGGGCCACAACGATGCGGATGGCCTGTCCGCCACCGCCTTGTTCGCACGCGCCTTCGCTGCGGCGGGGTGGACGGTGCGGACGCGGATCGTGGGCCGGGGTGAAAGCCCGTGGTCACCCGACATGCGGGCGGAGCTGGCGGACGAACCGGCCGGCGGGCTGGTCATCACCGATCTGGGCGTGCGGGACGGCCTGCCCAAGCCCGGCGTGCCCACCGTCGTGGTGGACCACCACATTCCCGGCGCCCCGCCGGCCGGCGCCACGGTGATCAGCGGCTACGGCCAGGACCCGATCCCCACCTCCTCCCTGCTGGCGTTCTGGTGCGCGGGCGCGCTGGCTGACGCCGAGCCGTGGCTTTGGCTCGCCGCGGTGGGGCTGATCGGGGACATGGCGGAGAAGGCCGGCTTTCCCGAAATGGCGGCGGCGCGCGGGTTCGGCATCACCGCCCTGCGGGACGCCGCGGCGCTGGTGAACGCCCCGCGCCGCAGCGCATCGGGCGATGCCACCCCGGCATTGCGGCTGCTGATGGCGGCGGACGGGCCGAAGGACGTGCTGTCGGGTGAACGCCCGGAAGCGGCGGCCGTGCTGGCAGCCCGGGCCGAGGTGAAGCGCGAGTTGGAGGCGGCGCGGCGCATCGGGCCGGTGGTGCGGGGCGAGGTCGCGCTGATCCGCTTCGCGTCCCCAACCCAGATCCACCCCCTGATCGCCCAGCAATGGCGCGGGCGGCTGCGGGACAAGATCGTCATGGCGGCCAACACCGGCTACCGCCCAGGTTGGGTGCATTTCGCCGTGCGGTCGGGCGAGGACCGCGACCTGGTGGGCTTCCTGGCGGAGCATCGGCCACCGGGCGCGGACGAGATGTACGGCTCCGGCCACCGCCAAGCGACGGGTGGGGCGTTGCGGCCGGCGGACTGGAATGCCTTCGTCACCGGGCTGGGGTTCGACGCCAAGGCCACCGTGTCCGAGGCGGTCGCGGCATGAGCACGGCGCCGCTGCGATTGGGCTTCCCCGTCAAGGTGATGGGTCAGCCCGGCCTGAAAAGCAACGATACGAGGCGGTGGCAGCAAAACCCGCATCTGAAGACGTCGCTGGAATACATCGACACCATCCTGGACTACCTGGCCAAGCGGCGCATCACCATGTACCGCATGTCGTCGGACCTGGCGCCCTACGCCACCCACCCGGACCTGACGCAGTTCCACGGCATGGTGGCCGAAAGCGACGCCGAGTTGCGCGCCATCGGCAAGAAGGCGCGGGCGCTGGACATCCGGCTGTCGTTCCACCCCTCGCAATACGTGCTGCTCAACAGCCCCGACCCGGTGCTGACGGAGAAGAGCATCTGGGACCTGTCGTCGCAGGCGGAGATGCTGGACCGGATGGAGCTGGGGCCAGACGCGGTCATGGTGACGCATGTCGGCGGCGCCTATGGCGACGTGGAAGGCTCACGCGCCCGCTGGGCCAAAACCTGGCCGACGCTGCCGGAGCACGTGAAGCGCCGCCTGGTGCTGGAACACGACGACATCCGCTTTTCCGCGGCGGACGTGCTGTGGGTGCACGAGCAGACGGGCGTGCGACTAATCTTCGACTACCAGCACCATTGGTGCCTCAACCCGCAGCAGTTGGACGCGATCGACGTGCTGCGCCGCATCCTGGCGACCTGGCCTGCCGGGGTGCGGCCGAAGATCCACTTCTCCTCACCGCGAACCGAATTGCGGGAGATGGTGAAGGTCGATCGCAAGACCAAGAAGAAAGTGAAGACGCTGCGGCCGCCGATCTGGACCGGACACGCCGACTTCACCAACCCGTTCGAGTTCGCGCGGTTCATGCGCGACGCGACCGGGATGGAGTTCGACATCATGCTGGAAGGCAAATCGAAGGACATCTCATTGCTGAAGCTGCGGCCGGACCTGCTACGCTACGCGCCGGACGTCGCGGCACGGTTCGGCGTGTTCCCGGCGGAAGCGGCGGCGTTGGAGGCCGAGGAAGCGGCGTTGGAAGCGGATCACAACCCGGCCAACGACCCGGACGTGGATGAAGGAGGCTGATGCCCGAATTGGGCATCGGCGCGCACCCGTAAGTCCCCGCCGTCCACGCGACGCCGCTGCTGCACGCGTGACACATCCTTACCTTATCATAACCCGGTTAATGATCCGTTATCCGATCGATCCTTATAATTCGGGCTGCATGGAGGACGCCCGATGTCTTGGATAATGAATATACGCCAGCGGCTGATGCTGGGGTTCGGCATTATGCTTCTGATGATCATGGGCCTGGCGGCCGTTGCGGAACGGGAGGTCAACCAGATCGACTCGGCGCTGGCCACCGTCAACGACGTCAACAGCGTCAAGCAGCGTTACGCCATCAATTTCCGTGGCAGCGTGCATGATCGGGCGATCAACATACGCGACGTCACGCTGGTCAAGACGCCGGGCGAACTCGACACCGTGCTGGCGACGATCAAGCGCTTGACGGACGCATATGCGAGCTCCGCCAAGCCGCTGGACGATCTGATGGCGACTGGCAACGGCGTCACCCCCGACGAACGCAGCATCCTCGACTCGATCAAGGCGATCGAAGTCACGACCCTGCCGATGATCACCAAGGTGATCGCGCTGCAGCAATCTGGCGATGCCGCGGGCGCCAACGCCTTCCTCATGGCGGAAGCGCGGCCGGCCTTCGTGACCTGGCTGGCCCGCATCAACCAGTTCATCGATCTGGAGGAGGCCAAGAACAAGAGCATCGGTGCCAACGTGCGCGACGTGGCGCACGGGTTCTCCTTGCTCATGATCACGCTGTGCGCCGGCGGGCTGCTGCTGGGTGGCGCCGTGATCTGGTGGTCGCTCCGCGCGCTCAAGCCGCTCCAGGTTCTCACGAACGCGATGCGGCGGCTGGCGGCGGGCGACTGCTCGGTCAGCATCCCGTCGCGCGGGAGCAAGAACGAGGTCGGTGCCATGGCCGACACCGTTCAGGTGTTCAAGGAAGCGGGTCTGCGCACGCAGGCCATGGAACAGGAGCAGGCCCAGGCACAGTCGCAACGCGCCGCCGAAGACGAGCGCGTGCGGGCCGAGGCGGAACAGGCAAGTGCAACGGCAGCCGCGACGATGGTCGTCGGCTCCATCGGCAAGGCGCTCGAGCATCTGGCGGCCGGCGACCTCACCTTCCGCCTGGAAACCGCACTGCCCGATGCCTACGAGAAACTGCGCATGGACCTGAACGCCACCATCGCGGCGTTGCAGGATTTGGTGCGCGGCATCGTGGCCAGCACGGGCGGGATCCGCTCCGGCACGGAGGAGATCGCCCAGGCCGCCGACAACCTGTCCAAGCGCACCGAGAACCAGGCTGCCAGCCTGGAAGAGACCGCGGCGGCGCTGGACGAGATCACGGCCACGGTGCGCAAGACGGCGGAAGCCGCCAAGCACTCCCAGGAAGTCGTGTCGCAAACCAAGGTCGATGCCGAACGCTCCGGCGACGTGGTGCGGCAGGCTGTCTCGGCCATGCAGGGGATCGAGACGTCGTCGCACCAGATCGGCCAGATTATCGGCGTGATCGACGAGATCGCCTTCCAAACCAACCTACTGGCGCTGAACGCCGGTGTGGAGGCGGCGCGGGCGGGCGATGCCGGGCGCGGCTTCGCCGTGGTGGCCAGCGAGGTGCGGGCGCTGGCGCAGCGCTCCGCCGGTGCGGCGAAGGAGATCAAGGCGCTGATCTCAACCTCGGCACAGCAGGTCAGCTCCGGCGCCAAGCTGGTGGGCGAGACGGGACAGGCGCTGACCCGGATCGTGGAGCAGGTCCGCGAAGTGGCCGCGGCCGTGTCGGGGATCGCGACCTCCGCCCAGGAGCAGGCGACCGGGCTGCAGGAGGTCAATACGGCGGTCAACCAGATGGACCAGGTGACCCAGCAGAACGCCGCAATGGTGGAACAGACCACGGCCGCCAGCCACTCGCTGGCGCAAGAAACCAGCGAGCTGGTCCACCTGACCGATCGGTTCGAGCTCGGCGCCGGGGCGGACAAGCGCGCCGTGCCGGCACAGAAGCGCCCTGCCCCGTCAGCCGCTCCGCGTCCCGGGCGCCGGGCGGTCAAGCTGGTCGGCGGCAGCCAGAACCGGGCCACGGCGCTGAAGGAGGAGCCTTGGGAGGAGTTCTGATCGCGCGGGCCGCCGGGTCAACCTGCCCCTAACTGCATGAGGGGCTTACCCACACTGCGGCGCTGTTCCAGGGCGTCGTGCGCCTGCTGCACGGTTTGGAGCGTGTAGCGGGCGGACACGTCCAGGGTCAGCGCGCCGTGCAGCAGGGCACCGAAGATGTCGGACGCCCGGCGGCGCACCGTTGCTGCGTCGGGCAGGTGGTCGGCCAAGCGCGGCCGGGTCAGGAACAGAGACCCGGCCTCGCCCAGCTCGATCGGGTTCAAATCCTCCACATTGCCGCCGACGCTGCCGAAGGCCACGACAAGCCCCTGCTTGCGGGTGGCACGCATGCTGTCGCGCAGCGTGGGCTTGCCGATGGCGTCGAACACCACGTCCACCCCGCGCCCGCCCGTGGCGTCGCGCACCCGGTCGGCAAAGCCGCCATCCTCATACAGGAAGCAGGCCGTCGCACCACGCTGCCGGGCCACGTCCGCCTTGGCGTCCGTGCTGGTGGTGGCGAATACCGTGGCCCCCAACCTGGCACCAAGCTGCACGAGCAACTGGCCGATGCCGCCCGAAGCGGAATGCACGAGGCAGGTGACGCCGGGACCGAAGCGGCCAAGGTCATAGGCCAGGTAATGCGCGGTCAGCCCGTGGAACATGCACGCCGCCGCCCGGTCCAGCGGCAGCGCGTCCGGCACCGGCACGACGCGCCAGGCCGGCACCACGGCGAACTCGGCGTAGCTGCCCCAGCATAGGCAATAGGCCACCCGGTCGCCGAGCTGGAACTCGGATACGCCCTCGCCCAACGCCTCCACCGTGCCGGCACCTTCAATCCCCAGCGTCGTGGGCATGGGCCCTTGCGGGTAGGTGCGCGACCCGGCGTATTTTCCTTGGCGGGTGTGGATGTCCATGAAGTTGATGCCGGACCAGGCCAGCCGGATCAGCACCTCGCCCGGCCCGGGCACCGGCACCGGCACGTCCCGCAGCGTGACCACCTCCGGCCCGCCATAGCGGTCGATCTGAATCGCCTTCAAAACCCTGCATCCCACTGTGCAAACACAACCAAGCACCATCGAACGGTCCGCGGAAGCGGACCGGCGGGCCTGCTCACTGCCGATCCCGCGGCGGTCACGCGCCGAGTGGTGATGCGCCGAAGCACGCGAGCAGCGCGCCCGGTCCAGGATATACGGCGACGCAGCCAGCCTGGCGCAAATCCGCCTCGGCGAAGCCGCCGCATAGCATCCCGATGGTTCGAATGCCGGCCTTGCCCGCCGCCTCCGCATCATACGGCGTGTCGCCGATGGCGACGGCGTGCGCCCCGGCAAGTTCCAGCTTCTTCAAGGCAACCTGGAAGATGTCGGGCGCGGGCTTGGACTGCTCCGCGTCCTCGGAGGACGTTGCGACATCGACCAGGTCGGTGATGCCGGCGATGTCGAGGTAGACGTCGAGCTCGCTTTTCTTGGCAGAGGATGCCGCCGCAATCCGAAGACCGGCGTCGTGCACGCGACGCAGCAACTCCGGCACTGCCGAGAATGGCCTGACCAGCGGCAGGTACTTCGATTTGAACAACTTGCCCCGCCATTCCTCCATATCCTCGCCGTGGTCCTTCTGCTCGGCTTCGGAAAGGAACACGGGGATCAATTGGTCGCCCCCCTTGCCGATTTGGCTGCGCGCCTGCTCGAACGTCACGTCGTGGCCGAACTTCACCAGGGCTTCCTGCCAGGCGCTTGCATGGAGGTCGACGGAGTCGACGAGCGTCCCGTCGATGTCGAAGATCGCTGCTTTTGGCATGGTGGCTCCTGCGTTTGCGCCGCCTTCAACGTCGCGCCGGGCAGATGGTCGCTCGATCCACCCATTGACGACGCAGCGTCGCCGATGCTCCACCGGCCGATACCATGCAGCATGCTGTCACACCCGACGGGCGCTACTTCGTGGTTCGCGGCCGCCTTTGGCGTTGCAGCAACCCGGCGCTCGACCCGTCCCGGCGGGAGCAGCTCACCCGGGACCTGATGGCGGCCCGGCGCGACAAAGCCGCCGCCATGCGCGCCGACGATCGCGACGCGCGGGACGCGGCGCGGCAACGTGTGGATGCCGCCAAGATCGCCCTGGGGGAGCGTGGGCCGGCCTGGTGGTCGGACGGCGCCCCGGACTACAACCGGCACATGGCGCGGAACACGCCCTACGCAGCCTGGTTCGCCGGTTGCGAGGCGCCAGAGTGACGGCACCGGGCGCCACCGCCGCCTTGATCCTGGCCGGCGGCAGCGCCAGCCGCATGGGCGGGGGCGACAAGCCGCTGCTGCTGCTTGCCGGCCGCTCCATGCTGGACCGGCTGGTCCAAACCCTGGCAGCCGACCACCCGCTCCTCGCCATCAGCGCCAATGGCGACCCGGCGCGGTTCAACACGCGGCTTCCCGTCCTGCCCGACCCGGTGCCCGGCCAGGGCCCACTGGGCGGCGTGCTTGCCGGGCTGGACTGGGCCGCGGCGGCCGGCGCGGCATTCCTTCTCACCGTGCCCGGCGACACGCCGCTGGTCCCGCCGGGGCTTGCCGCCGTGCTCGCCCCTGCCCCGGCCGTGGCGGAAAGCGGCGGCAGGCGGCATCACCTGGTGGCGCTGTGGCCCACCGCGGCGGCCCCGGCCTTGCGGGCTTGGCTCGGCCAGCCGGGTTCGCGCAGCGTCCGCGCCTTTGCGGACACGCTGGCGATGCGGCCGGTTCGCTTCGGCGGCGACCCGTTCGCCAACGTCAACACTCCTGCCGACCTCGCCGCGCTGGAAGCCCGCGTGCAAGCTGGCACGTGACGTGCTTTCCTCGGCAACCAATCAGCAGGGATTTCGCCGATGAAGCGTTTCTGGGCCGCACTGGCCGTGTTCGCCGCCGCCGGACTGTCCACCGCCCACGCCGAGGACATCCTCATCGGTGCGATCTACCCGCTCAGCGGCAATGCATCGCAGATCGGCGTGGACGCGGAGGCCGCCGTCGCCACCATGAGCGACATCATCAACACCGAGCACGCGCCGATCCCGATGCTGCTGGGCAAGGGCGGCGGCCTGCCGCACATGCATGGCGACCACATCAAGGTCATCTTCGCCGACCACCAGAACGACCCGCAAAAGGCCCGCGCCGAGGCGGAACGGCTGATCACCCAGGACCACGTCGTGGCGCTGATCGGCAGCTATACCAGCGCCACCGGCGCCACGATCAGCCAGGTGGCGGAGCGCTACGAGGTGCCGTACCTGGCAATGGACAACTCGTCCCCGTCGCTCAATCAGCGCGGCCTGAAATGGTTCTTCCGCACCAGCCCGCACGACGAGATGTTCACCGCCGCCATGTTCGACTTCTTCAAGGCCATGGCCGAGAAGACCGGGCACCCGGTGAAGTCCGTGGCACTGTTCTACGAAGACAGCATCTTCGGCACGGACAGCTCCAACGTGCAGAAGAAGATGGCGGCCGCGGCCGGGATCACGGTGGCGGCCGACATCAAGTACCGCGCCAACTCGCCGTCGCTTTCGGCGGAAGCGCAGAAACTGAAGGCGGCCAACGCCGACGTGGTCATGCCGTCCTCCTACACCTCGGACGCGATCCTGCTGCTGCGCTCGGATAACGAGATCGGCTACCACCCGCCGATCCTGGCGCAGTCCGCGGGCTTTGCCGAACAATCCTTCCTGACCGGGGCCGGATCGTTGGCGGATGGGGTGATGAGCCGCTCCTCCTTCGCGCTGGACGCGGTGAAGTCCCGCCCGGCGATCCCGGCCGTCAACGCCCTGTTCCGCACCAAGGCGAACAAGGACCTGAACGACAACACCTCCCGCCAGGTCGTGGCGCTGCAAACGCTGGCCGACGCGATCGACCGCGCCGGCTCCTCCAAGCCGGAGGACATCCGCGCCGCGCTGACCAAGACGGACATCCCCGGCGACCAGACGATCATGCCGTGGCTGGGGGTCAAGTTCGACAGCACCGGGCAGAACACGGAAGCGACGCCGGTGATCCAGCAGGTTTCCGGCGGCACCTACCACACGATCTACCCGTTCGACGTGGCCGTGCAGGCGCCGGTTTGGAACGTCGGCAAGTAGCCGCGATCGGCGATCGCCCGTGACGCTGGAGACGGTCGCGCAGATCGCGATCAGCGGCTTGCTGATGGGCCTGATCTACGCGTTGGTGGCTGCCGGGCTGAGCCTGATCTTCGGCCTGATGGACATCGTCAACTTCGCGCATGGCGAGCTGCTGATGCTCGCTATGTACGCGGCGGTGCTGTTGAACGCGGCGACCGGGCTCGACCCGCTGATCCAACTGCCGGTGGTGGCAGTGGGCATGTTCGTGCTGGGCGTGCTGATCTATCGCGGGCTGATCGGGCGCGCCCTGGGCGTGCAGTTCAACCGCGGCATGGTGCAGATCTTCGTCACCTTCGGCTTGGCGATCTTCATCCGCGGCGCCGCGCAGTTCGCCTTTGGCGGGGATTTCCGCAGCATCGGCACGTCCTGGCTGGCGAACCGCACGGTGGCGGTGGCGGGCGTGTACATCCCGCTGCCGCAACTCGCGTCGAGTCTGGTTTGCCTGGCGGCATTCGCCGCTTTGCTGGGCATCAGCCGCACCGAATTCGGCCGCGCCCTGGAAGCCACGCGGGAGGACCGGGACGCCGTGGCGCTGATCGGGATCGACCGCGACCGCATCTTCGCGCTCGGCTGGGGCCTCGGCGCGGCCACGGTCGGCATCGCCGGCACCATGCTGGCGACCTTCTACTACGTGTCCCCCACGGTGGGCGCGAATTTCGCCTTGATCGCCTACGTGACGGTGGCACTCGGCGGCTTCGGCAGCATGACCGGGGCGCTGGTGGCGGGCGTGCTGATCGGCGAGATGGAGGCGGTCACCGCCCAGGTGCTGGAACCGTCGCTGAAGCAGGTGGGGATGTTCGCGGTCTACCTGCTGGTGCTGATGGTGCGGCCGCGCGGGCTGTTCGGGAAGATATGAGGGAAGTTGCCGCCGCACAGCCAATTTGGGCCCCTCTCCCGCTGGCGGGAGAGGGAGCTTACGCCACGGGTGAGGGCCTTTGCCCATGAACAGCATCACCCGCCGCCGCCGCACCGAACTGATCACCGGCGTCATCGCCCTGGTGGCGTTGGCCGTGCTGCCGCTGCCGATCCGCGACGTCTACACGCAAAACCTCATCATCCTGACGATCCTCTACGCCGGGCTGTCGCAGGCCTGGAACATCCTGGGCGGCTATTGCGGGCAGATCTCGCTGGGGCATGGGCTGTATTTCGGCATCGGCGCCTATGTCTCCACCCTGCTGTTCGTCAACGCCGGCATCCCGCCGACGCTCGGCATGTTCGCCGCCGGCGCGGTCGGGGCGGCCGTGGCGTTGCTGGTAGGGTGGCCGTGCTTCCGCTTGTCTGGCCATTACTACGCCATCGCCACCGTGGTGGTGGCGGAGATCGGCTACCTGCTGTTCCTGAACTGGGATTTCGTCGGCGCCGCCACCGGCGTCTACGTGCCGGTGGCCCGTGCCGATAGCTGGCTCACGCTGCAATTCCGCACGACGAAGCTGCCGTTCCACTACGTGGTGCTGGCCTACGCAGCGATCACCTGGATCGTGGCCTGGCTGATCGAGGGCTCGCGCTGGGGCTATTCCTGGCGCGCGGTGCGGGACGACGTGACGGCGGCACGGTCGCTGGCGGTGCGGGTGTTCCCGTCCAAGATGGCGGCTGCCGGGATCAGCGGGTTCTTCACCGCCATCGGTGGGGCGATCTATGCGCAATATGTCGGCTACATCGACCCGGACAGCGTGCTCGCCGCCTCCTTCTCCATCCTGATCGCCTTGCCGGCGGTGCTGGGTGGCGTCGGCACGTTGTGGGGGCCGCTGGTAGGCGCCGCCGTGCTGATCCCGACCAGCGAGCTGACCCGGTCCTACATGGGCGGCGCCGGCGGGGTGGATTTGATGATCTATGGCGGCCTGATCGTCGTGGTGGCGCTGGCACGGCCGGCCGGCCTGGTCAGCCTGCTTGGCATCCGCAAGCGGGCCGGGGGCGCCGATGCCGCCGCTTCTTGAGGTCCGCAACGTCAGCAAGTCCTTTGGCGGCGTGGCGGCCAACTCGGACATCAGCTTCGACGTGGCGGCCGGCGAGATCCTGGGGCTGATCGGCCCGAACGGCGCGGGCAAGACCAGCCTGTTCAACGCCATCGCCGGCGAGGTGGCGCCGGACCGGGGCGAAATCCGGCTGGACGGCCGCCGCATTTCCGGCGCCGGGCCGCTCGCCTGCGCCCGCGCCGGCATCGCCCGCACCTTTCAGGTGGTGCGGTCCTTCGACAGCATGACGGTGCGGGAAAACGTCATGGTCGGCGCGTTCAGCCGCACCAACCGCGCCCGCGACGCGATGGCGGAAGCCGACCGGGTGCTGGGCGTGGCCGGGCTGACGGCGCGCGCCGATCATCCCGCCCACGCGCTGACCCCGCCGGAAAAGCGCCGGCTGGAGATCGCCCGCGCTCTGGCCACCCGGCCGCGGCTGCTGCTGCTGGACGAGATGCTGACCGGGCTGACCCCGACGGAGGCGCAATCCGGCGTGCAGCTCATCCGCGACGTGCGCGATGGGGGCGTGACGGTGATCATGGTCGAGCACGTCATGGAAATCCTGCTGCCGCTGATCGACCGGGCGGTGGTGCTGAACCTGGGCCGCGTGCTGACGCAGGGCCTGCCAAAGGACCTGGTGCGCGACCCGGCGGTGATCCGCGCCTATCTCGGCGACAAATATGCCTGACGGCGCCATCCTGCGGCTCCAGGACGTATCGGCCGCCTATAAGGGGCTGAAGGCGCTGCAAGGCGTGTCGCTGGAGGTGGCGCGCGGGGAGATCGTGGCGGTGGTGGGCGCCAACGGCGCGGGCAAAAGCACGCTGTTGCGCGCCGTGTCCGGCCAGGTGAGCACCGGCGGCAGCATCACCTTCGACGGGCAGGCGCTGACCCAAATGCCGCCGCACCGTATCACCCGGCTGGGCATCGGCCTGGTGCCGGAAGGCCGCCGGCTGTTCCCGCGGCTGAGCGTGGAAGACAATCTCCGGCTGGGCGCCTACGCCCGGCGCGGCGAGGCAGACCGCTTCCGCCCGCTGGACACCGTTTTCACCCTGTTCCCCCGCTTGAAGGAACGGCTGTCGCAACGGGCGGACACGCTGTCCGGCGGGGAACAACAGATGCTGGCGATCGGTCGCGCCCTGATGACCCAGCCGCGGCTGCTGATGCTGGACGAGCCGAGCCAGGGTATCGCGCCCCGGCTGGTGGACGACATCCTGGCCGCCATCGCCCGCATCCGCACGGAACTGGGCATGACCGTGCTGCTGGTGGAGCAGCGGCTGGGCGAGGCCTTGGCACTGGCCGACCGTGCCTACGTGCTCCAGACTGGGCGAGTCGTGATGTCCGGCCCGGCAAACGCCATTGCGGCGGATGACGGCGTGCGCCGGGCCTATCTTGGGCTTTGAAGGGAGACACTGCGCATGAACCGCCTGACCCGACGCGGCCTGGCCGCCGCCACCGGACTGATCCCCGCCGTCGCGCTGACCGGCGAAGCCCGGGCGCAAGGCACGGAAAGCGCGCTGGACCGCGTGCAGCGCACCAAGACGCTGCGCATCTCCGCCCTGACCGGCGCGGCGCCCTACTTCGTCAAGGACCTTGCCAGCGGAACATGGAAGGGCGCCTGCGCCGAAATGGCCGCCGACATCGCCAAGGTGTTCGACGCACAGGTCGAGTATGTGGAGGGCACCTATGGCTCCTCCGTGCTGGATTTGCAGGCCAACAAGGTCGATCTGGCCTTCGCCCTCAACCCCACGCCGCAACGCGCCCTGGCGATCGGCTTCGCCCACAGCTTTATGACGCACCCGTTCGGCTGCATCGCCAAGGCCGGGCTGACGCCGAAGACCTGGGACGATTTGAACAAGCCGGACGTCCGGCTGGCCTGCGACCTCGGCTCCCTGCACGAGGTCGCCGCCCGGCGTTACTGCCCGAAGGCAAACATCACGGCGCTGAAAAGCCCGGACGACGCGCTGCTGTTCTTCCAAGGCGGCCGGGCCGACGCCATCATCCTGGCCGCCATGCTGGGGCTGTCCGCGCTGGCCAAGAACCCCTCCATGGGCAGCTACGAACTGCTGACCGGCCCGGTGGTGGCGCTGCCGAGCAATTTCGGCGTGCGGCGGGAGCCGGATACCCGCTTCCTGGAAGTCATCAACGCCTGGATCGACTTCAATCGCGGCACCGGGCAGGTCCGCGAAGACCTGCTGGACGGCCTGGCGCTGAGCGGGGTGAAGCGGGAGAACCTGCCGGCCGGGCTGACATTCTGACCGTCGCCTGATGGGCTATCAATGGGGCTTCGGCTTCCTGCTGCGCTACGTCCACCTGTTCGTCGTGGGGGTGGAGGTGACGGTCGCCTACACCGTGGGAACCGTGCTGCTCGGCCTGCTACTTGGGCTGCTGATCGGGCTGGGCCGCTTGTCCCGCTCCCGCCTGGTCAACATCCCGCTCGTGGCACTGGTGGAAGTGTTCCGCTGCACGCCGCTGCTGGTGCAGATCATCTGGTTCTATTATGCGCTGCCGGTCATCGTGAACATCCAGATCCCGGCGGTGGTGGCGGCGACGCTGGTGCTGTCGCTGTACACGGCAGCATTCTACGCGGAGATCTTCCGCGGCGGCATCGCTTCGATCGAGCGCGGCCAATGGGATGCCGCGCGGGCCATGGGGCTCCGGCCGTGGCACGTCATGCGCCTGGTCGTGCTGCCGCAGGCGATCCGCCGCATGGTGCCGCCATTCCTGAACCAGTCCATCATCCAGTTGAAGAACACCTCCCTGGTGTCCACCATCGCGGTGCCGGATCTGCTGTACCAGGGCACGCTGATCACCGCGGACACGTTCCGGCCGCTGGAGGTCTATACGGTGGTCGCGGTGATCTACTTCGCGCTGCTGTTCCCGCTGACCCGGCTGGTGCAATGGTACGAAAGCCGCCTGGCGCGCGGCCGGTAACCAGCCTTAACGATTAACCTTCTGCATGCCTGCCGGCGGGATCATCGGTTAACCACGCTTTCACCCGGCCCGCTCACGATGCCGGCATGTGCTTCCTCAGCCGAACCCTCCTGGCGGCCGCTTGTCTGGCCGGGATCGCGACCGCTGCCACGGGCCAGCCGGTAGAAAGCGGGCGCATGCTCGCCACGGCCGGCGTCAGCCAGCTTGAAGGCGCGGGCGGCGGCGGGCTGGTGCCTTGGGCGCTCATCACCGGCTACGGCACGCAGGACGCCATCGGCGGCAACGTCCATGGCACCTATGTCCGGCTGCCGGATTTCTCCCTGGGCAGCGGCGGCGTCGCGGTCGGCCTGTACGACCGTGTCGAGCTGTCGTACGCGCATGAGTACCTGGACACCGGGAACACCGGCGGCAAGCTGGGAATAGGCAACGGCTACGCCTTCAACGAGGACATCCTCGGGGTGAAGGTCCGGTTGCTCGGCAACGCGGTGTATGACCAGGACAGTTGGCTGCCGCAGATTGCCGCGGGAACCGAGTTCAAGGCGACCGGCAACCAGGCCGTGCTGCATGCCATCGGCGCGAAGTCGTCGCGCGGCGTGGATTTCTACGTCGCGGCGACCAAGCTGTTCCTGGCGCAAAGCCTGCTGGTGGACGCAACGGTCCGGCTGACCAAGGCGAACCAGTTCGGCCTGCTCGGCTTCGGCGGCGACCGCAACGGCGGCTACAGCTTCGAGTTCGAGGGTTCGGCCGCCTTTCTCGTCACCCGCAAGCTCGCCGTCGGCGCCGAAATCCGCACCAGGCCGGACAATCTGCGGTTTTCCCACGAAGGGCCGGCCGTGGACGTGTTCGCGGCGTATTTCTTTACCAAGAACCTGTCGACGACCGTGGCCTATGTCGGCCTGGGCGAGGTTGCCCGGCAGCATGGCCAGAACGGCGTCTACGTCTCGTTGCAGGCTGGGTTTTGACCGTGAGAAAGACACCGAAGATGTCGCGTTGGACGATGATGCTGGCACTCGCGGCGACCCTGTTCGTGGCGCCTTGGGCGGAGGCCGCCTTGTTCGACGATATCGGCGGCCAGGCGGAGATCGACCGCATCGTGGACGACGCGACGGTGCGCTTCCTGGCGGACCCGCGGGTGAACAAGACGTTCGAAGACACCAACATGGACCGTTTCAAGAAGATGCTGGCGGCGCAGCTCTGCCAGGTGACCGGCGGCCCGTGCGATTATCGCGGCCACGACATGACCACGGCGCATCGCGGCCTGGCCGTCAACCAGGCGATGTTCAACGCCTTGGCAGAGGATTTGCAGGACTCCATGGAGGCCGTCGGCGTGCCGTACCACACGCAAAACCGCGTCTTGGCGCTGCTGGCGCCGATGCAGCGCGACATCGTGTCGCGATGAACCGTCGTGCCGCACTGGCCTGCCTGGGACTTACCAGCTTAGGGCTGGCCTTCGGAGCCCCATGGCTGCGCGCCGGGGCCGCCGGGCTGGTCACGGTGATCCAGTCCCATCGCAGCTTTAGCGTCGCGGAGGTTCACATCAAACATGGCGACACCGTGAGCTTCACCAACGATGACGGGTTCAACCACCAGGTGTTCGTCAAATCGCCCAGCTTCTCCTTTGAAAGCGCCGAGCAGGCGCCGGGCGAGGTCGTCAACATGAAATTCCCCGTGCCCGGCAGCTTCGACGTGCAATGCGGGATCCATCCCCGCATGCACCTGGCCGTGACCGTCGATTGAGCGACTGCCCGCCGCCGGGCGTCGAGGACCCTCCTTTCGGAACAGCCGTGTGTCGATCCAGATAAAAATCCTGCTGGGCTGCCTCGCCCTCGTGCTGATGACCAGCGGCCTGGGGCTGTATAGCCGCGCGGCGGAGCAGCAACTCGGCTCGCTGAGCGTCCGGCTGTACGACGACGCGTTCCTGGCGATGAGCTACCTGCGCTCGGCCCAGAACGACCTGCTGGTTGCCGCGACGCTCCCCGAAGCACAGGCCAAGGACCGTTTGCACGACGCGGTCGAGAGCATCGCGGTGGCGGAAACCCGCGCGCTGTCGGCGCCGGGAAAAAAGGCCGCGGCGGCGCTGCACAAGGCGCTCGGCGAACTGGCCGGGCTGCAAGGGCGCGCCCGCACCGACGCGATCACCGCGGCGGAAGCGGATTTCGACACCGCGGTGGAGATCTATGCCGCCGACGGTTACCACCTGCGTCGCACGGTGGGCGAGGTGCTGGCAGACACCGCGCGCCACACCTGGCTCGCCATCGGCGTGTCGGTGACGGTGACGCTGCTGCTATCCGTGGTGCTGATCCGCGCGGTCATCCCGCCGATCCGCGCCGCCGTGCGGATCGCCCAGACCATCGCCGCCGGCACGCCCGCCACGATCGCGGTGCCGCGCGGCCGCAGCGAAACCGCCGATCTGCTGCGCGCGCTGGGGACGATGCAGGCGGCGATCCTGGCCAGCCTGGCGGAAAACCGGCTGCTGCTGGAACAGCAGGGAGCCGCCCATGCGGCGGCCGACCACCACCAGGCGCAGATCGACGCGTTCGTGCAGCGGTTCGGCCGCAGCATCGCCGGCGTGTTCAAGATGGTTGCCGACTCCTCGACCGGCATGACGGACAAGGCCGGCGGGTTGTCCATCGACGCGAATGCGCTGCTCGCCGGCGAACGGGACATGACCGGCGAGATCGAGCAGGTGGTGGCGCGCATCGCGGATGCCAGCGTGGCGTCCAAGGCGCTCAGCGAGGCGATCATCGGCACCTGGCACGAAGCGGCGCAAACGGAGGAAAGGGCGAAGGCGGCGTTGGAGGAAACCCGCGCCGCCAGCGTGCAGATGCACAAGCTGGACAGCGTCGCCGACGAGATCGCCGGTGTGGTCGCCATCATCGGATCGGTGGCCAGCGAAACCAAGATGCTGGCGTTGAATGCGGCGATCGAGGCGGCGCGCGCCGGCGAAGCCGGATCCGGTTTCGCCGTGGTCGCCAACGAAATCCGCCTGCTCGCCCAGCGCAGCGCGCAGGAAGCGACGATGGTGCAGGAGCGCATCGCCAGCATCGTCTCCACCACCGCGGCAGCCCGCACGTCCATCACCGCCATCGACAATTCGGCGCAGGAGGTCCATCGCCTCAGCGCATCGATCGCCCGTTCCGTCACCTTGCAGCAGGATGCGTCGACCAGCATGTGGTGCAGCATCTGGGAAATCTCGGTCAACGCCGCGAATGTCGGGCGTAATCTGGCGTCCATCGGCACCCTGACGCGGAATGGCGCCGGGAACCTGCAGGCGATCAGCGACGCGGCAAGTACACTGTCACGTTACGGCGCCGACCTGAACGCGGAAGTGTCCGCCTTCCTGCAATTCATCGGCACGATCAAACCGGGTGAGTTCACGCGCCACCCGCCGATCGCCATCCCGGCGGAGCTGGAGGTCGATGGCGATGCCTGGTTCGGCCAGGCCGTGTTCAGCTCGGAGGTGTCCGCCAGCTTCAGCCCCTGCTCCGACGCCGCACCGGGGACTGCCGGCACGTTGCGGCTGGCGGGTGGCCGCCACGTGGTCGCCGTTCGCGTGGCGGAGAGTGACGGCAATGCAGTGCTGCTTCAGCCGCCGTTGGACGACGCTGCCCGGCAGGATTTGCGCGCGGTGCTGGGCGATTTCGATTGCGAAAGCGCTTCCCCGCCGCTGTTGGTCGCCGCATAGGGGCAACGAGCGCGCGTTCGCCGTTTTGGCGGTATGCCGGTTTTCCGGTGCGCTGCGGTCGGCCTGCTGCGTCAGGCGGTTAAACGAACCGGGAGGCCGCCTTGACCGGTGCGACACCCGCGGTGGAATAGGCTTTCAGCTTTTTGCCGATCGATGAAGCGTCGGACCTTCCTTGCGCCGCCAGCATCTCGATCATCGCGGCGTTGAAGCGAAGCGCGAACTCGTCGATCGCGGTCTGCGACAACGCTGCCGATGCCACGAGCGGCTGATCTGCCGTTTGGGTCTCTGCCGTTAACGGGTTCTGCAGAGTTTTCGGGGCAAACTGGAACGGGGTGGAAGTCGAACTCGCTATCATTGGATGTGCCTCCTGGGACGAGGAACACTGAACCGTTTTTGGCTCCACTTTAGTCTACACGAAGCGAAGTAGCGTTGTGTTAACGTGCTTCCCGTGGCGTCAGCCCAGGGCAATCCGAAACGCAAGCTTGCGCGCGCCCGGCACCAACGTGTCGTCGGCCTCGTGCAGGAACACGCCACCATTCGCCTCGATGATGCGGCGCGAGCCGGCATTGTCCGTGTTGCAGGTGATCACCACGCTGGGCAGGCCCGCCGCCGCCGCGATCGGCAGCATCAGCCGCAGCGCGGTTGTGCCGTGTCCCTCGCGTTGCCGCCACGGCACCACGCTGTAGCCGACATGGCCGGACACGGTGGGCGGCAACTCCGTCGTGCCGCGCTGGAAGCGCAGGTTGATCGCCCCGCAGAACCCTTCCGCCCAAATCCAGCGCGTCGTGCCCGGCAGCAGCGGCACCGTTTCGCCCGTCGCCGTGATGGTGGTGCCGCCTTCCGGGTCGATCAGCCGGGCGAGAAAGCCGTCCGGGTCTGACGCGATGGCGGCAAGCTGCTCGGCGCACACGTCCCGTGTGGTGTTGGGCGACCACGCCCGCTCCAGCGCCGCCGCATAGGCCGGCAGATGGGCCAGGTCCGGCACGCGCAGCACCGTCATCCCGCGTGCGGGTGGGTGGCGCGGAACACCGCCAGCAGCCCGGCCTCGTCCACCGCGGTGTAGCGCTGCGTGGTGGACAGGCTGGCATGGCCGAGCAAGTCCTGGATGGAGCGCAAATCCGCCCCACCGGCCAGCAGGTGGGTCGCGAAGGAGTGGCGCAGCGCATGCGGCGTGGCGTGCTCCGGCAGCCCGGCCAGCCGCCGGTAATGCCGCATGGTGCGTTGCGCCACCGCCGGATTGAGCCGCTTGCCGCGCAGGCCGGGGAACAAGGGTGCCGCCGGGTCGCCGGCCCGGGGATGCAGCGCGAGCCACGCGTCCAACGCCGCATGCACGGCGGGCAGCACGGGCAGGATGCGCTGCTTTTCTCCCTTCCCCACCACGCGCAGCGCGCCGCCGGGCCGCGGCCGGTCGCGCACGTCCAGCGCCAGAGCTTCCGCGATGCGCAGGCCGCAGCCATACAGCAGCGTGAACAACGCCACGTCGCGCGCCTGGACGCGGGGGTCATCCGACACGTCGCCGGCATCCTCCGCCACACCCCGTGCGTCGGCCGGCGCCAGCGCCTTCGGCAATGGCCGCCGGGCCTTTGGCGTGGCGAGCAGACCGGGTGCCGGGTTAGCCACGCCGTGACGCCGCGACAGGAAGCGGAAGAACGAGCGCACGGCCGCCAGGTGGCGCGCCCGCGTGGCGTTGCCCTGCCCGCGTTCCGCCTGTAGCGCCAGCCATGCCCGTACATCCGCCTGCGACACCGCGGCCAACGCCGCCAGATCGGGCTCGCCGCCCAGATGCCGCACGAGGAAGCCGAGAAAATCCGCCAGGTCGCGCCCATATTCCCGCACGGTAAGGGCGGATGCGCGCCGCTCGCCTTCCAGCCAGGCCAGAAAGGCCAGGCGGGCGGCCTCCGCCGTCATCCCGCCGATCCAGCGAAGGGCTTGATCCACGATGCTGCGGTGTCCACCAAGGGCGTCATGTCCTCACGCTTTCCCGAGTTGAGCCTAGCGGCGGCCGGTGCGGCGCGGAAGCGGGTTGCGGTGCTGCTGCCCTACCCGTTCGCCGGCCCGTTCGACTACGCGGTGCCCGACGGGATGGCGGTGCAGCCCGGCGACATGGTGCTGGTGCCGCTGAACCGCCGGGCGGAGGTGGGCGTGGTGTGGGATGCCGGGCCGGATGACCGGGTGCCGGCCGCGAAGCTGAAGCCCATCGACACGGTGCTGGACGCGCCGCCGATGCAGCCGGCCCTACGCCGCTTCATCGACTGGGTCGCGGCCTACACCTTGGCGCCGCCCGGCGAGGTGCTGGCGATGGCGCTGCGGGTGAACGCGCTCGCCCCGCCCGTGCCGCAGGCCGGCTGGAGCCTGGCGGACCTGCCGCCGGACACCCGGCTGACCGCACCCCGGCAGCGCGTGGCGGCGCTGCTGGCGGATCGCGTGCCGCGCACGGGGGCGGCGCTGGCGCGCAACGCAGGCGTGTCGGCGGCGGTGATCCGCGGCATGGCGGCCGCCGGGCAGTTGCTGCCCACGATCCTGCCCGCCGCCCCGCCCTTCACCGCACCGGACCCGCTGCACCCCGGCCCCGCCTTGTCCCCAGCGCAGGCGGCCGCCGCGGCGGCGTTGCGCGATGCCGTGGTGGAGGCGGCGTTCTCCGTTTCGGTGCTGGACGGCGTCACCGGGTCCGGCAAGACGGAGGTATACCTGGAAGCGGTGGCCGCATGCGTGGCGGCCGGGCGGCAAGCGCTGGTGCTGCTGCCGGAAATCGCACTGTCGTCGCAATGGCTGGAGCGGTTCACCGCCCGGTTCGGCACCGCCCCGGCGGTGTGGCATTCCGACCTGCCGTCCCGCATCCGCCGCCTCACCTGGCGGGCGGTGGCGGAGGGCGGCGCGCCGGTGGTGGTGGGCGCCCGCTCCGCCCTGTTCCTGCCATTTCCCGAACTGGGGCTGATCGTGGTGGACGAGGAGCACGAGACCGCGTTCAAGCAGGAGGAAGGCGTGGTCTACCATGCCCGCGACATGGCGGTGGTGCGCGCCCGGCTATCGGCCGCCCCTGCGGTGCTGGTGTCCGCCACGCCCAGCCTGGAAACGCTGGCCAATGTGGAGGCCGGGCGCTACCGCCACCTGACGCTGGACGCCCGCCACGGTGGCGCCAGCCTGCCCGCCGTCGCCACGCTGGACCTGCGCGAGCACCAGCCGCCGCGCGGGCGCTTCCTGGCGGAGCCGCTGGTGGCCGCGGTGGCGGACACCATCGCGCGCGGCGAGCAGGCGATGCTGTTCCTCAACCGCCGCGGCTACGCCCCGCTGACGCTGTGCCGCCATTGCGGGCACCGCATGCAGTGCCCGAACTGCACCGCCTGGCTGGTGGAACACCGCGCCCGCAAGCAGCTCGCCTGCCACCATTGCGGCCACACCGAGCCGATCCCCCGCATCTGCCCGGTTTGCACGGCGGAGGACAGCCTGGTGCCGATCGGGCCGGGCGTGGAGCGCATCACGGAGGAAGCGGCGGCCATGTTCCCCGACGCCCGGGTGCTGGTGATGGCCAGCGACACCATGCCCGGCCCGAACGCCGCCGCCCAGGCCGCCCACGCCATCGAGGCACGGCAGGTGGATTTGATCATCGGCACGCAGATCGTCGCCAAGGGCTGGCACTTCCCGCATTTGACGCTGGTGGGCGTGGTGGACGCCGACCTCGGCCTGGCCGGCGGCGACCTGCGGGCGGCGGAACGTACGGTGCAGTTGCTGCACCAGGTGTCCGGCCGCGCCGGCCGGGCGGAGGCGCCGGGCCGCGTGCTGCTGCAAACCTTCAGCCCGGAGCACCCGGTGATGCAGGCCCTGGTGGGCGGCGACCTGCGCGCCTTCATGGCGCAGGAAAGCGCCGCCCGGCGGCCCGGTGGCTGGCCGCCGCATGGACGGCTTGCCGCGCTGATCGTGTCTGCCGACGATGCCCAATCCGCCGACGCGGCTGCGCGCGACCTAGGCCGCGCCGCCCCGCGTGCGGACGGCGTGGTGGTGCTCGGCCCGGCGCCCGCCCCCTTCGCCATCTTGCGCGGCCGCCACCGCCGCCGCCTGCTGTTGAAGGCCCGGCGCGACGTGGCGGTGCAGCCGCTGTTGCGTGCCTGGCTGGCGCAGGTGCCGGTGGCGCGGGGGGTTCGGGTCGATGTGGACGTGGACCCGGTGTCGTTCCTGTGAGTGGCGATTGCCGCGATGCAACTTCGTCCGATACACCGGTGCACGAGGGAGACCATCCGACATGACCAGCCACCTGTTCCAGCCGATCAACCTGGCCGGGCTCACTCTGCCGAACCGCATCGTCATCGCGCCGATGTGCCAGTATTCGGCGGAGGACGGGGACGCCACGGACTGGCATGTGGTCCATCTCGGCTCGCTGGCGCTGTCCGGCGCCGGGCTGTTGATCGTGGAAGCGACGGCGGTGGAGGCGGAAGGGCGGATCACTGCCGGCGATTTGGGGCTGTATTCTGAAAGCAACGAGCGCGCCCTGGCCGGCGTACTGGCCACCATCCGCCGGCACTCGCAGATCCCGGTCGGCATCCAGCTCGCCCATGCCGGCCGCAAGGCGTCCAGCCAGACGCCGTGGGACGGTGGGGCGCAGGTCCCGGTGGCGCAGGGGGGCTGGCGGACCAGCGCGCCGTCCGCCGTGGCATCCCAGCCGGACTACGAACGCCCGGCGGCGCTGGACGCGGCTGGCCTGGCGCGGGTGCGCGACGCCTTCGTCCGTGCGGCGCAGCGCTCCGTCTGGCTCGGGTTCCAGGCGATCGAACTGCATGCGGCGCACGGCTACCTGCTGCACCAGTTCCTGTCGCCGCTCGCCAACCAGCGCAACGACGAGTACGGCGGCCCGTTGGCCAACCGCATGCGGTTCCCGCTGGAGGTGTTCGAGGCCCTGCGAGCCACCGTCCCGGCCCCGATTCCGGTGGGGGTGCGGGTGTCGGCGACCGACTGGGTCGAGCATGGGTGGGATTTGGAGCAGACTGTGACCTTTGCGGCGGAACTGAAGGCGCGCGGCTGCGACTTCATGGACGTGTCCAGCGGCGGCATATCCCCGGCGCAGTCGATCCCGCTCGCCCCGGGCTACCAGGTCGGGTTCGCCGCCCGGGTCAAGGCGGAGACGGGGATGCCGACCATGGCCGTGGGGCTGATCACCGAGGCGGCGCACGCCGAGTCCGTGCTGGCCGAGGGGCAGGCGGACATGGTCGCCCTGGCGCGCGGCATCCTGTACGATCCGCGTTGGCCCTGGCACGCCGCGGCAGAGCTGGGGGCCACGGTGGCGGTGCCCAAGCAATATCGGCGATCCGCCCCGCACGGGCACGCCAAGCTGTTCGGCTGAGCCGGGCCGGCGGCGTGTTGCGCAGCAAAAACCTGCATGGTAAGGCGACCGCCACCGGCCGATGAGCCGTTTGTAACGTCCCCTTAGACCATGGATGGATCCCTGCGTGGCCGCTGAAGGCACGATCTCACAAAGCGGCGGCCTGCCGGGCCGTTACGCCGCTGCCCTCTATGACCTCGCGGATGACCGGCGCGAGCTGGATGCCGTCGTCGACCAGATGCAGGCGCTCGGCCGCCTGATCGACGAAAGCGCCCCATTCCGCCGGCTGCTGTCTTCCCCCCTGGTGGACGTCACCCAGGCCCGCGCGGCGACGCAGGCGGTGATGGCGGACCAGGGCTTCGGCAAAACGGTGGCCGATTTCGTCAGCGTCATCGCCAATAACCGCCGGCTGTCCACGCTGCGCGCCATCGTCACCGCGTTCGGCACCCTGGTGGCGGCCAAGCGCGGCGTGGTGACCGCAACCGTGGCCTCCGCCCACCCCCTGTCCGACGTGCAGCGCGAGCAATTGCGCGCCCGCCTGATCGAGGCCGGGTATGGCAACGTCAACATCCAGGAGTCGGTGGACCCGGCCCTGCTCGGCGGCCTCGTCGTGCGCGTCGGCGCCCGCCTGTACGATACCAGTCTGAAATCCCGGCTGCAGCGCCTGCAGTACGCCATGAAGGGAGCTGCGTAAGCACCATGGACATCCGTCCCGCCGAAATCAGTGAGATCCTCAAGCAGCAGATCGCCTCGTTCGACCGCGAGCAGGACGTGGCCGAGACCGGCCAGGTGCTGAGCGTCGGCGACGGCATCGCCCGCGTGTTCGGGTTGCAGAACGTGATGGCCGGCGAGCTGGTGGAGTTCCCGTCCGCCGGGCTGCGCGGCATGGCGCTGAACCTCGAAACCGACAATGTCGGCGTGGTGATCTTCGGCGACGACAAGGCGATCCGCGAAGGCGACACGGTCAGCCGCACGCAGCGTATCGTGTCCGTGCCGGTGGGCAAGGGCCTGCTGGGCCGCGTGGTGGACGGTTTGGGCCAGCCGATCGACGGCAAGGGCCCGTTGACCGACGTCAAGGAGATGCTGGTCGAGCAGAAGGCGCCCGGCATCATCCCGCGCAAATCCGTGCACGAACCGATGCAGACCGGGCTGAAGGCGATTGACGCGCTGATCCCGGTGGGCCGCGGCCAGCGCGAGTTGATCATCGGTGACCGGCAGATCGGCAAGACCGCGGTGATCCTAGACACCATCATCAACCAGAAGCAGGCCAACGCCGGCACGGACGAAAGCAAGAAGCTTTATTGCATCTACGTCGCGATCGGCCAGAAGCGGTCCACAGTAGCGCAGATCGTGCGCACTCTGGAAGAGAATGGCGCGCTGGAATACACTATCGTCGTCGCCGCCACGGCGTCCGACCCGGCGCCATTGCAGTTCCTAGCGCCCTATACCGGCGCCACCATGGGCGAGTTCTTCCGCGACAACGCAATGCACGCCGTGATCTTCTACGACGACCTGTCCAAGCAGGCCGTCGCCTACCGGCAGATGTCGCTGCTGCTGCGCCGCCCGCCGGGCCGCGAAGCGTATCCCGGCGACGTGTTCTACCTGCACTCCCGCCTGCTGGAGCGTGCCGCTAAGATGTCGGACGCGAACGGCGCGGGCTCCTTGACCGCGCTGCCGGTAATCGAGACGCAGGCCGGCGACGTGTCCGCCTACATTCCGACCAACGTGATCTCCATCACCGACGGCCAGATCTTCCTGGAGTCGGAACTGTTCTTCCGCGGCATCCGCCCGGCGGTGAACGTCGGCCTGTCGGTGTCGCGCGTCGGCTCCGCCGCACAAACCAAGGCGATGAAGAAGGTCGCCGGGTCGATCAAGCTGGAACTGGCCCAGTACCGCGAAATGGCGGCCTTCGCGCAGTTCGCGTCCGACCTGGACGCTTCAACGCAGAAGCTGCTGGCCCGCGGCGCCCGGCTGACCGAGCTGCTGAAGCAGCCGCAATTCGCCCCGCTGCCGGTCGAGGTGCAGGCCGTGGTGCTGTATGCCGGCGTGCGCGGCTACCTGGACAACGTGGACGTGGGCAAGATCGGCGCCTACGAGCGGCAGATGGTGAGTGAGATGCGGGCGCGTGAACCGTCCATCATGGACAGCATCCGCACGGACCTGGACATCAAGCCGGAGACCGAGGCCAAGCTGAAGACGTTCCTGGAGGGCTTCTCCAGGTCCTTCGCCGCCTGAGGCCTCCGCTCCATGGCAAGCCTCAAGGCGCTCCGGGCGCGCATCAACAGCGTGAAGTCCACGCGGAAGATCACTTCCGCCATGAAGATGGTGGCGGCCAGCAAGCTGCGCCGCGCACAGCAACAGGCGGAAGCGGCGCGCCCGTATGCCGAGCGGATGGAGCGGATGCTGTCCGCCCTGGCCGCCAGCGTGCAGGGCAGCCCCACGGCGCCGCGCATGCTGGCCGGCACCGGCAACGACCAGGTCCACCTGCTGATCGTCATCACCGCGGATCGCGGCCTGGCCGGCGCGTTCAACACCAACGTGGGCCGCACCGCGCGCAACCTCGCCCGGCGGCTGATGTCGGAAGGCAAGACGGTGAAGATCATCACCGTTGGCCGCAAGGGACGCGACTACCTGCGACGCGAGATGGCCGGCAACATCGTCGGCGACATCTCCTTCGCCGGGAAGAAGAAGATCGACTTCGCCGATGTGCAGGCGATCGGCATGCGGGCGGTGGAGATGCTGGGCCGCGACGAGTTCGACATTGCCACCGTGGTCTACAACCGGTTCGCTTCGGTGATCAGCCAGGTGCCGACCGAGCTGCAGATCATCCCGCCGCTGATGACGGAAACCGGGCCGGCGGAGCAGAACACCGCCCAGGCCGTCTACGAGTTCGAGCCGGATGAGGAAACCATCCTGGCCAAGCTGCTGCCGAAAAACCTGGCCATCCAATTGTATCGCGCGCAGTTGGAAAGCGGCGCCGGCGAACACGGCGCGCGCATGACGGCGATGGACAACGCCACGCGCAACGCCGGCGAG
This sequence comes from Acetobacteraceae bacterium, assembly GCA_965199555.1. Lineage (GTDB taxonomy): Bacteria > Pseudomonadota > Alphaproteobacteria > Acetobacterales > Acetobacteraceae > LMUY01. The sequence goes on from CBDASJ010000013.1 coordinate 99,781, forward strand.
GCCATCAACAAGCTGACGCTGAACTACAACCGCACGCGCCAAGCCAACATCACGCGCGAGCTGATCGAGATCATTTCGGGGGCGGAAGCCCTTTAACCTAGGTGTCCAGAGGACGACTGTCCTCTGGTGGGGTCCAGGGGCGAAGCCCTTGGCCAACAGGAGACTGACTGATGGCAAGCAACAACGTAGGCCGGATCACCCAGGTGCTCGGCGCCGTGCTGGACGTGCAGTTCGAGGGTGAGCTGCCCTTCATCCAAAATGCGCTGACCACCAAGACGCCCTCCGGCACGCTGGTGATGGAAGTGGCGCAGGAGCTGGGCGAGCGCACCGTGCGCTGCATCGCCATGGACAGCACCGACGGCTTGATCCGCGGCAGTGAAGTGCTGGACACCGGCGCGCCGATCAGCGTGCCGGTGGGTCCGGAAACACTGGGGCGCATCCTGAACGTGCTGGGCAACCCGATCGACGAACGCGGCCCGATCAGCGCCAAGATGACCTACCCGATCCACCGCCAGGCCCCCTCCTTCGAGGACCAGGCGACCTCCGCCGAAATCCTGGTAACGGGCATCAAGGTGGTGGATCTGCTGTGCCCGTATTTGAAGGGCGGCAAGATCGGCCTGTTCGGCGGCGCCGGCGTGGGCAAGACGGTGCTGATCCAGGAGCTGATCAACAACATCGCCAAGGGCCACGGCGGCGTGTCCGTGTTCGCCGGCGTGGGCGAGCGCACCCGCGAAGGCAACGACCTTTATCACGAGATGATCGACGCCGGCGTGATCAAGCTGGGCGAGAACACCACCGAGGGCTCCAAGGTCGCGTTGGTCTATGGCCAGATGAACGAGCCGCCGGGCGCGCGCGCGCGCGTGGCGCTGTCCGGCCTATCTCTGGCGGAGTATTTCCGCGACGAGGAAGGCCAGGACGTGCTGTTCTTCGTAGACAACATCTTCCGCTTCACCCAGGCCGGCGCAGAGGTGTCCGCGCTGCTGGGCCGCATCCCCTCCGCGGTGGGCTACCAGCCGACGCTGGCCACCGACATGGGCGCCTTGCAGGAGCGGATCACCTCCACCAAGAAGGGGTCGATCACCTCCGTCCAGGCCATCTACGTGCCGGCCGACGACTTGACCGACCCGGCGCCCGCCACGTCCTTCGCCCATCTGGACGCGACCACCACCCTGTCCCGCTCGATCGCCGAACTCGGCATCTACCCGGCGGTCGACCCGCTGGACTCCACCAGCCGTTCGCTGGACGCGCGGATCATCGGTGACGAGCATTACGAGACCGCGCGCGAGGTGCAACGCGTCCTGCAAACCTACAAGTCGCTGCAGGACATCATTGCCATCTTGGGCATGGACGAGTTGTCGGAGGAGGACAAGCTCGTCGTGTCCCGTGCCCGCAAGATCCAGCGCTTCCTGTCGCAGCCGTTCCACGTGGCCGAGGTGTTCACCGGCACGCCGGGCCTGTTCGTGCCGATCGCCGACACCGTGCGTTCCTTCAAGGGCATCGTGCGCGGCGAGTATGACCACCTGCCGGAAGCGGCGTTCTACATGGTCGGCACCATCGAGGACGCGGTGAAGAAGGCCGAGGGGATGAAGGAGAAGGCCTGATGCCGGTCGCCCTCGAGATCGTCAGCCCGGAGAAGCTGCTGCTGTCGCGTGACGTGGAGATGGTCGTCATCCCCGCGTCCGAGGGCGATATGGGTGTCCAGCCGAACCACGCCCCGATGATCGTGCTGCTGCGTGGCGGCACCATCGCCATCCATGAGGGCGGCCGGGTCACCGATCGGCTGTACGTCAGCGGTGGCTTCGCCGAGATCACGCCGGAACGTTGCACCGTTCTGGCCGACGAAGCGGTTCCCACTGGCGAGCTTTCTCGCAGCGAGGGCGAGCGGCGGCTGGCGGAGGCGGAGGCGGAGTACAATGCCGCCGACCGCATGGACGTGCCCGCACTGGATGCCGCGACCGACCGCATGCAGTCTGCCCGCGCCATGATCGAGGCCGCTGCCGCCTGAGCGTGGCCATCCCGCCACGCGCCACGGGCGACTGTCACACTCACGTCACAGTGGCTTGTCACCAGATGGCGGAATGAAGGACATCGTGCGCAGGCGACACGGAGTCGAAAGCGGACGATGAAGCATTGGCGGCTTGAGGACGTGGCCTGGGATCAGTTCGATCCGGCCAAGGTCGACCCGGATATTGTCAAGCTGGTGAAATCCGCCGCCATGGTGGAACGGAACGGCACGGAATACGCCGTGTACCTGTCTCGCGTGTTCCGGGAGGACCCGGCGTTCTGCCAGGCTTCCGACTACTGGGCGGTCGAGGAAGTGCAGCACGGCGATGCCCTGGGTAAATGGGCCGAACTCGCGATCCGTCCTGGACCTTCGCCGACGCGTTCGACCGCTACCGGGACGGCTACAAGGTGCCGATCGATGTCGACGCATCCGTGCGCGGCTCCAAGACCGGCGAGCTGATCGCGCGCTGCATGGTGGAAACCGGCACCTCCTCCTACTACACGGCGCTGGCCGATGCGACGGACGAGCCGGTGCTGAAGCAGGTGTGCCGTCTGATCGCGGCGGACGAATACCGCCACTTCAAGCTGTTCTACGACCACATGCGCCGTTACCTGGCACGGGAAAAGATCAGCGTCCTGCGCCGCTTGAAGATCGCCGCCGGGCGCATCACCGAATCGGAAGACGACGAGCTCGCGTACGCCTTCCATTGCGGCAACGAGCCGCCGGACGTGCCGTATCAGCACGCGCGTTGCATCGCCGGGTATATGGGACGGGCGATGGGCTTCTATCGCTACAGCCACATCGAACGCAGCATGGGCATGATCCTGAAAGCCGTCGGCTTGCCGCCGCGCGGGCGCTTGTCGACCGTGGCGTCCAAGCTGTTCTGGGCGGTGCTGCGCCGTCGCCAACGGCGTTTCGCCGAGTATCAGCCCGCCTGACCGAAGCCCGGCCGCACTCCCCTTGACAGGGTCGGGGCGTCGCGAAATGGTCAGCGGCTGCAGCTTTGCTGCGGCCAACCAGGCGCCCGGGGAGGACTGACCATGTCGATGGCAATGTCGCAACGATCGGCCATGGACAGCGCGGTCCGCCACCTCGTCAGCAACTACAACCCCAAAGGCAATCGCATCGGTTGGCTGATGATGTCCTCCATCCTGGTGGAGGCATGGGACCTGTATTCGATCGCGTTCGTGCTGGTGTTCATCCGCGACCAGTACCACCCGGACCCGTGGCTGCTCGGGCTGGCGGCGGCCGGCACGCAGGGCGGTGCGCTGGTCGGCGCCTTGCTGGGTGGCTGGCTGTCCGACAAGATCGGGCGCCGGGTGATGTTCCTGGCCACTATGGTGATGTTCATCATCCTGGCCCTGGTGCAGGCCTTCGTCACCAGCGTCGGCTGGCTGGTCGTGGTCCGCTTCGCACTCGGCGTGCCGCTCGGAAGCGATATCTCCAACGGCTACACCTACATCATGGAGTCCATGCCGAAGGGCAAGCGCGAGGTCATGGGCAACCGCTGGCAGTTCATGTTCGCCGTGGGCGAGGTGCTGACGCTGGGGGTGATCGCGATCTTCCTGGTCGCCAATCTCGACCACGAGCTGATTTGGCGCATCACCCTGGGCCTGGGCGCGGTGCCGGCGCTGGTAATCCTGCTGATGCGGCATGACCTGCCCGAAACGGCCGTCTGGCTGATCCGCCATGGGCGCTTCCGTGAGGCCAAGCAGGTGTCACTGTCGATGTACTCCGACAACCTGGATATGCTTCCGAACGAGGATGTGGTGGTGCCCAAGCCGCGGCCGTCCGCGTTCCTGGCCGACATCCGCCGTGACCCGGTGCGGTGGCGGGCGACGCTGTACGGCTGGATCGCCTGCTTCTGCCAGGGCAGCGAGTTCTCCACCTTCGCCTTCTACCTGCCCGTGCTGTTCATCACGGTCGGCGTGTCCTCCATCCTTGGCACCGACCTGGTCAACATGGGGCTGTATTGTATTGCAGCCCTGGCCGGCTGGGTCGGTCCGCTGCTCACGCCTACCATCGGCCAACGCGGCATCAGCATCGCGGGGTTTGCCATCGTCCTGGTGTCGCTGCTGGCGGCCGCCTGGGCGCTGTACAGCGGCACCACGTGGCTGCTGCCCTACGTCGCCGCGGCGATGCTGTGGGGCCATTACTGGGATGCCTCCAATTGCATGACGATCCCGACCGTGGTGGCGCGGCCGGAATACCGGGGCACTGCCAGCGGCTTCGCCTACATGTTTGTCAAGCTGCCGTCGTTCCTGGCGATCTTCCTGTTCCCGACCGTGTTCGCGGCCGTCGGGCAGGCGAATGCGACGCTGATGGTGGCGATCTTCCCACTGGTTGGACTGCTGTCTGCCATATTCATCCTGCCCGAGGTGTACGGCTTCGACGGCGATCATTAGGGCCGGCCGGCTGTTCGACCGCCGATCCTGCGGGGCGCCTCGCATGGCCTGATTGCCCGATCGGCGCTACACCGTTGCCCGGTGCAACCGTCCAGTGACGGTGAACAGGAAGGGCGACATATGACCGACTGGCGCGACAACGGCGTGCGGGTGATCCCCGGCAACAGCCTCGACACCAACACGGCGCAAACCACGGGCATGAACCGGGCGGCTGCCATCAATTTCGCCCGGGTCGGCGCGCAGCGGATTTGGGCGGGCACGGTGCACATCCATCCGGATGCCAAGACCGGCGCCCACCATCATGGCGAGCTGGAAAGCATCATCTACGTCGTGCGGGGCCGGGCGCGGATGCGCTGGGGCGAGGCGCTGGAATACACCGCCGAGGCAGGCCCGGGCGACTTCATCTTCATCCCGCCCTACGTGCCGCATCAGGAGATCAACGCCAGCCCGGACGAGGTGCTGGAATGCGTGCTGGTGCGCAGCGACAACGAGGCAGTGGTGGTCAACCTCGACATCGAGCCGATTGAGAAGCCGGAAACCGTTCCCTGGATCGACCCGATCCACAAGGGCTGATTCAGCGACAAGGACGTCGCCCCTTCTCGCTGGTGAGAGAGGGTTCGCAGGCGAAATGCGCCAAATGCAACACTCGCTTGCCAACGGTAGCCCCCAAACGCAAAGAAGCCGGCCAGAGAACTGGCCGGCTTCCCGTAGGCGTAGAGGTTAGGCGATCAGCGCAGGATGATCGCGACGCGACGGTTCTGCGGCTCGCGCACGCCGGCCGCGGTCGGGACCAGCGGACGCGTGTCGCCGAACGCCTGAATGTCGATCGCGGTCCGCGGCACGCCATCACGCACCAGCTCGGCGGCAACGGTCTGCGCACGACGCAGCGACAGGCGCTGGTTGTAGGCCGGCGTGCCGGAGCGGTCGGCGTTGCCCTGCACTTCGATCCGCGTGAACTGCACGCGGGTGCTGGCCTGGGCCGCCTCGGACACGATCTGCCGGGCGCGGTCGGTCAGGTCCGCACGATCCCAGTCGAAGAACACCAGGTAGGTGCGGGCGGGCTGCGCCTGCGGCACCGCGGTCGGCTGTGCCACAACGGCCGGGGTCGGCGTGTTGAAGGCGTAGCGGACGCCCAGCAGGAAGCTGTGGTTGAAGTCGTCCTGGATCTTCTGGGAAGCCCGCAGACCGCGGTTGATGCCGGTCTGATAGTACTGGCCGTTATAGGTGCGGTCGAAGAACGGCTCCGCCATGAAGCGGTATTCCGCCGTGAACGCCAGGCCCGGCACGTACTGGTAAACCGGGAAGGAAACACCGACGATGCCTTGGACGCCAAGGTTATCGTTCTGGCCGGTGATGCGCAGGAACTGCGTCGACCCGCCCGTGGCGTTGCTGACCGTCTGGATGTGGCCGTTGTTGAACTGGTTGTGCACGTAGCCGAAGCCGACGCCCACATACGGGAACACCGGTGCGTTGATGCCGAACTGGTTCAGCGGCAGGTCATACAGGACGTTGGCGAACACCGCTTCCTTGTATTCGTCGCCGCCGGCCGACGTTTCACGCGTCGAGTTGGCGAACCCAGGCAAGGTCCGGCCGCCATTCGCGAGGCGGTTGATCTTGTTCTGGTAGTAAGCGCCCTGCAATTCGAAGCGCAGGCCGTTGCCGAGGCCGTAGCCTACGCTGCCAATGACCACCGGGCCGGCATCGAACTTGTAATCACTGCCACGACCGAAGTTGCTCGGCGCGCGCGAGCGCGACACCGCTTCGTTCTGCAGGATGTTCCCGCCGGCACCAGCGCCGATGTAGAGGCCGTCGATGGCCTGTGCCGACGCCGTGTTCGACATCCCGATCACCGGGAAGCCCAGCAAAGCCGTAGCCATTAGTGTGGTGCGAAACCGCATTGGTTTGATCCTCGTCTTCGTTCCTTGCCGTAGAATATCCGCCGGTCCCAGACAAGGCCATTACACCGCCTGGCCAAAGACGTGTCACACCGTTGCCAAAATGCCGCAGGTTCGGCGGCTGGCGGCGGTCGGTCCTGCGAGTTGACTGCCCCCGGCAACCGTGCATACCTCCCTGGAGAGATACCGGCCTTCCTGGCCCGGCGTCCTTCCGCAAACCAGCCCGGTCCGTCGCCTCGCGCGTCACTGCCGCCCGATCGACCCGCAAAACGGCTGTCGTCTTCCCGCTGAACCAACCCTCCCCGAGGCTCCCCCGATGCATCTTGCCGAACTCAAGGCAAAATCTCCGTCCGACCTGCTGTCGTTTGCCGAGTCGCTGCAGATCGAGAACGCGTCCAGCCTGCGCAAGCAGGACATGATGTTTGCCATCCTGAAGAACCTGGCGGACAACGACCAGGCCATCCACGGCGAAGGCACGCTGGAAATCCTGTCCGACGGCTTCGGCTTCCTGCGCAGCGCCCAGGCGAACTACCTGCCCGGCCCGGACGACATCTATATCAGTCCCAGCCAGGTGCGCCGGTTCGGCCTGCGCACGGGCGACAGCGTGGAAGGGCAGATCCGCGCGCCCAAGGATGGCGAGCGGTATTTCGCCCTGCTGAAGCCGAACACGATCAATTTCGAGCCGCCGGACGCGGTCAAGCACCGCATCAACTTCGACAACCTGACGCCGCTTTACCCCGATCGCCGCTTGAAGATGGAGGTGGAGAACTTCCAGTCGGTGGCAAAAGGCCCGGGCAAGGACCTGACGCCCCGGGTGATCGACCTGATCTCGCCCATAGGCATGGGCCAGCGCGCCTTGATCGTGGCGCCGCCGCGCACCGGCAAGACGGTGATGCTGCAGAATATGGCCACCGCCATCGCCGAGAACCACCCCGACGTCTTCCTGCTGGTGCTGCTGATCGACGAGCGGCCGGAAGAGGTGACGGACATGTCACGCTCGGTGAAAGGCGAGGTCGTCGCCTCCACCTTCGACGAGCCGGCGACCCGGCACGTGCAGGTCACCGAGATGGTGCTGGAAAAGGCCAAGCGCCTGGTCGAGCACAAGCGGGACGTGGTGATCCTGCTGGACAGCATCACCCGGCTCGCCCGCGCCTACAACACCGTGGTGCCGTCCAGCGGCAAGGTGCTGACCGGCGGCGTGGACGCCAACGCCTTGCAGCGGCCGAAGCGCTTCTTCGGCGCCGCTCGCAACATCGAGGAAGGCGGCTCGCTCACCATCATCGCCACCGCGTTGATCGACACCGGCAGCCGCATGGACGAGGTGATCTTCGAAGAGTTCAAGGGCACCGGCAACAGCGAGATCATCCTTGACCGCAAGCTATCGGACAAGCGCACCTTCCCGGCGATCGACATCACCAAGAGCGGCACCCGCAAGGAGGAGTTGCTGGTGGAGCGCGGCATGCTGTCGAAGATGTGGGTGCTGCGCCGCATCCTGAACCCAATGGGCATCACCGACTCGATGGACTTCCTGTTGGACAAGCTGAAATACAGCAAGACCAACCAGGATTTCTTCGACGCGATGAACACCTGACCGCTCCGAAGCGCGAGCGCGTTCGCCTCGCTCCACTGTAAAGCTCCCTCTTCCGCTGGCGGGAGAGGGAGCTTGGGCAAGGCGTGTCACGCGGCCGGTGGCCGTAACGTGGCCAGTAGCGCCGGCACGAACACCAGGGTCGACAGCAGCGTGCATCCCAGGCTGATCAGCAGCAGTTCGCCCATGCTGGCAGTCCCGGGATGGCGCGACAAAGCCAGTGAGCTGAACGCCGTGCCGGTCGTCAGGGCGGAAAAGATCACCGCCCGCGCCGTGGGTGACACCAGGCGGGACGGCTCCCCAGCCCGCCAATTCATCACGAAGTAGATGTTGAACGACACGCCCACGCCCAGCAGCAGCGGCAGGGCGATGATGTTGGCGAAGTTCAGCGGCAGCGGCAGCACCAGGCACACCACCACCGTCAGCAATGCCGACAGCAGCAGCGGTGCCAGCACCAGCGCCACGTCCAGCGGGCGGCGCAGGAACACGAAAAGGATCACCGCGATCATGCCGATGGCGCCGATCGCCGCGTTGCGGAACGCCGCGATGATGGTGCGCGCCGTGGCTATGATCGTCACGGCGGAGCCGCCCGCGTCCGGGATCGCGCCGCTCACCTGATCCACGAACATGGTCAGGCCCGGGCCGCCGCTGGCCGCCGGCTTGGGGGTGATCTGCACCCGTGCGCGCCCGTCCGGCAGCAACCAATCGCGGGCGATGACCGCCGGGATGGATTGCAGCGTCACCGGCTGCGCCCCCAGCGCGAGGCGTAACTGGTCTAATTGCGGCGGCAGGAAGCGGGTGAGCGCCTGGTTGGCCGCCAGCAGCGTGGCGTCCGGCGCCGCCTGCAAGGCGCGCAGATCCGCGGCGATTTGGCCCAGCGGCGCGTCCGGCGGCAGCTTTGCCGACGCCCGGGTCAGCCCCGTGGCCGCGGTGGCGGCGGCCAGCCGCAGATCGGCCGGGGTCACGGTCGCGGGCGCGGTGCGGCTGGCCAGGGTCGGGCCCAGGATGTTCGCCGCGTCGGCGATCAGCGCGAGCTTGGCGGCCTGGTCGCCGGGCACCAGGCTATCGAGCGTCAGCGACTCGGCCACCAACGGCAGCGCCTTCGCGCGGTGCGCCACGGCCACCGCCTGCGCCAGGTCGGGCTCCAGCGCGTCGATGCTGTAGGGGCTGGTGATCGGGTTGGCCATCAGGTCGCGCAGCGTGACCATCGCTTCCGTGCTGGGGTCCTTGGTGTGCAGCGGGTCGGCGTCGAATTGCAGGAAGGCGATGCCCGCCACCCCCGCCACCGCCAGGATGCCGAACACGCCCAGCAGCACCCGCCGCTGCCGCACGATCAGCGCGTCCACCGGCCGCAGGCGCGCGAAGCCCACCTCCCCGCGCTCCGGCCGCGGCCGGAGCAGCGCCAAGGCGGCGGGCAGGAAGGTCAGCGTGCAGATAAACGCGAACACCATGCCGATGCCGGCGATCAAGCCAAGCTGCGCCACGCCGCTGAACGAGGTGGGGACGAAGGCGACGAACCCGGCGGCGGTGGCGGTGGCGGCGATCAGCACCTGCACGCCGGCGCGTCGCGCCGTCTCGGCCAGCGCGTCCCCCGCATCCGGCCGGGCAAGCCGCATCTCGCGGAACCGCACGCTGAACTGGATGGAGAAATCCACCGCGATGCCGACGAATAGCACGGCAAAGGCGATCGAGATCAGGTTCAGCGTGCCCACCGCCAACGCGGCGAACCCCGTGGTCAGCAGCAATCCCAGCACCAGTGTGAGCAGGATCGGCACGATCAGCCGCCAGGAGCGCACGGCCAGGAACAGCCACAGGGTGATCAGCACCAGGCTGCCGACCAGCCCGGCGACCGCGCCCTGCGCCACCGTGGCGAACTCCTCATCCGCCAACGGCACGCTGCCGGTAATGCGCACGCGCGCCTTGCCGGATGCCACGAATTCCAGCTTGGCCGCCGCGTCGCGCAGGGCTTGCGTGGCCGCGCCGCCGGGTTCCAGGGCGCTGTAATCGAGCTTCGGCTGGATCAGCACGAAATGGTACGGCCCGGCCTTTTCCGCCAACGACCCGCCCAGCAGCGTTTGCCACGACAGCGGCTGCGCGGTTCCCGCCAGGACGGACCCGAGCGTCGCGTGAAAGGCGCGCAGCGGCCCGGCGAACCCGGCGGTGTCCGCCTGCCCGCGCTCCACCCCCACGCCGATCAGCGACAAGGCGGCGAACAAGCCGCGGGCGCTCGGGTCCGCCACCAGTTGCCCCAGGAAAGGCTGCGCGTCGATCGTGCGGTCCAGCAGGCCGCTCAGATCGTCCTTGGACAGGAACAGGAAGGCGTTGGCACGGAAAAACGGCGACGCATCGGGCCGCGACACGGCGCGCACATGCACGGTGTCGGCGGCCATGGCGCTGGCCAACCCGGCCGCGGTCGCCTCCGCCTCCTCCGGCAGTTGCGCGTCGATCACCGCCACGATCTCGTCGCCGAATTGCGGGAATGCGCGGTCGAAGGCGATCTTGTGCTGGCGCCAAGGCAGCGAGCTGGCGAACAGCGCGTCGGTGTCCGTGGAGATGCCCAGCCGCTGCACGGCCAGGCCGGTCGCCGCCGCCCCCAGCAGGATGCCGGCGAGCACGACGAGCCCGGCATGGCGGACGCAGCGCTGCACGATTGTGGCAAGGACATTCTGCACGGACACGATCGCTTCACCTCGCGGGAGACCGCCCATCGAGGATCAGGGCATCGTCGCAACGGGGGCGGGATAGTCTGTCTCCGCCGCCGGGTCCAGGTTGCCGCCGGCCCGGCGGCGCGTTGACACTCCACAACGCGGGCCGTAGCACTTCGCGCCACGAAATAAGCGTGGAGGCGATCGAGCCTCCCAGAGGGGGTAGAGTGGTCCGAAATATCCGAGCGGCCTTGCTGGCCAGCGCAGTGATGGTGGCACCCGCCGCCGCCTGGGCCGACACCATCCATGTCGGCGTGACGCTGTCCATGACCGGGCCGGCCGCCTCGCTCGGCATTCCGGAACGCAACGCCATCAACCTGCTGCCCAAGCAGATCGGCGGCGACGCGGTGGAATACACCGTGCTGGACGACGCCTCCGACACCACGCGCGCCGTGGCCAACATGCGCAAGTTGATCGAGGACGGCGCGGACGTGATCATCGGCTCCTCCGTCACGCCTGCCTCGCTGGCGATGGTGGACGTCGCCGGGGAGCAGAAGATCCCGATGATCTCCCTCGCCGCCTCCTCCCGGCTGATCGAACCGATGGACGCCGCCCGGCACTGGGTGTTCAAGACGCCGCAGAACGACAGCCTGATGGCGGATGCCGTGGCCGACTACATGGCCGCGCATGGCGTCAAGTCGATGGCCTTTATCGGCTTCAACGACGCCTATGGCGACGGCTGGCTGGCCGAGTCGCAGCGCGCCATGGCCGCCAAGAACATCAAGATCACGGATGTGGAGCGCTTTTCCCGCACCGACACCAGCGTCACCGGGCAGGTGCTGAAGGTGATGGCGAGCAAGCCGGACGCGGTGCTGATCGCCGGCTCCGGCACACCGGCCGCGCTGCCGCAGAAGACCCTGCACGAGCGGGGCTACACCGGCGCCATCTACCAGACGCATGGCGTGGCCAACCTCGACTTCATCCGCGTCGGCGGCAAGGACGTGGAGGGCACGATCCTGCCGGCCGGGCCAGTGCTGGTGGCGTCGCAACTGCCGGACAGCGTGCCCAGCAAGAAGGTGGGGATCGCTTTCACCCATGACTACGAGGCAGCGAACGGCCCCAACAGCCTGTCCACCTTCGCCGCCCATGCCTACGATGCCGGGCTGGTGCTGGAATACGCGCTGCCGATCGCGATCAAGGCCGCCAAGCCGGGCACGCCGCAATTCCGCTCCGCCTTGCGCGACGCCATGGAAGGCACGCACGAGTTGGGCGTCACGCAGGGCGTGATGAACATGACCCCGACCGACCATAACGGCTTTGACACCCGCGCGCGCGTGATGGTGACGATCAAGGACGGTGGTTGGAAGCTCCTGCCCTGACGGTTTAGTCGCCCGCGACCATGGACGCGGACATCGCCCTTATCCTGTTGCAGGACGGCATCGTGAACGGTGCCGTCTATGCATTGCTGGCGCTGTCGCTAGTGCTGGTGTTCTCCGTCACCCGGGTCATCCTGATCCCGCAGGGCGAGATCGTCGCCTACGGCGCGCTGACCTACGCGGCACTTGATGCGGGCAAGCTGCCCGGCAGCATCTGGCTGCTGGGCCTGCTGGGCGCCGCGTCCTGCATCTCCGGCTTATGGGTCATGCGCCACCAGGCCAACCGCGGCGCCGTGCTGCGCCTGCTGGCCGGGACGCTGCTGCTGCCGGCGGCGGTGATCGGGCTGACCCTGCTACTCGCCGGGCGGCATATCGGCGTCGCGGCGGAGGCGGTGCTGACGGTGCTGATCGTGGCCCCCATGGCGCCCTTCCTATACCAGGTGGCGTTCCTGCCCTTGGCCGAGGCTTCCGTGCTGACGCTGCTGATCGCGGCGGTTGGCACGCATCTGGCGTTGCTCGGCATCGGGCTGGTGCTGTTCGGCCCGGAAGGGTTTCGCGCCACGCCGTTTTCCGACCTGGTGCTGTCGCTCGGGCCGGTCACGGTGCAAGGCCAGGCGATCTGGGTGGTGGCCAGCACCGCGCTGATCATGGCCGGGCTGTTCGGCTTCTTCGGCTTCACCCTGTTCGGCAAGGCGCTGCATGCCACCGCGGTGAACCGGCTGGGCGCGCGCCTGGTTGGCATCGCCACCGGGTTGTCGGGGCGGATCGCCTTCGGCCTGGCCGGGGTGATCGGGGCGGTCAGCGGCATCCTTATCGCGCCGCTGACCACGATTTATTACGACAGCGGCTTCCTGGTCGGGCTGAAAGGTTTCGTCGCAGCGATCGTCGGCGGCCTGGTCAGCTATCCGCTGGCGGCCTTGGCGGCGGTGCTGGTGGGGGTGATCGAAAGCTTCTCCACCTTCTGGGCCAGCGCGTTCAAAGAGGTGATCGTCTTCACCGTCATCCTCCCTGTGCTGCTGGTCCGCTCCCTGCGCAGCCCGGTCGCGGAGGACGAGGAGTGATGGGCGCCCAACTGCCCCGTGGGGTAAAGTGGCTGGCATGAACCGCGCCTTGCTGCCCCTCCTGCTTCTGCTGTGGCTGTGCGTGCCGCTGTTGCCGGGGGTGCCGTCCTATTGGCTTACCTTGGCGGATTACGCCGGCATTTCCGCCATCGTCGCGCTCGGCATCGTGGTGCTGACGGGCATGGCCGGTATCACCTCCTTCGGGCAGGCCACGTTCATGGGCTTCGGCGCCTATGCCACGGCCCTGCTGACCACGCAGGCCGGCTGGTCGCCCTGGCTGTCGCTGCCCGTCGCATTGGTGGCCAGCGGGCTGGCGTCACTGGTGATCGGCGCGGTGACGCTGCGGCTGTCCGGGCATTATCTGGCGCTCGGCACCATCGCCTGGAGCGTCGCGTTGTTCTACGTGTTCGGCAATCTGGACGTGCTGGGCCGCAATGACGGCATCTCCGGCGTCCCGGCGCTGCGCGTCGGCAGCGTCGCGCTACTCGACAGCCGATCGTATTTCCCCGTGGTATGGATCGCCGTCGCCGTGGCGCTGCTGCTGACGCGCAACCTGCTGGACAGCCGGGTCGGGCGGTCGATCCGCGCCCTGCGGGGTGGGGCAGCCGCCGCGTCGTCGTTTGGCGTGCGGCTCGGCGGCGCGCGGATGCTCGCCTTCGCTTATGCGGCCGTGCTGGCCGGGCTGGCCGGCTGGCTCTACGCGCACATGCAGCGCTCCGTCAGCCCATCGCCGTTCGGCGTCAACCAGGGCATCGAATACCTGCTGACCGCCGTGGTGGGCGGCATCGCGCGGATGCCCGGCGCTGTGCTGGGGGCCCTGGTACTGACGGTGGTGAACGACCGCTTGCAGGACATCCTGCCGCTGCTGTTCGGCAGCCAAGGCAATTACGAGACGATCGTGTTCGGCATGCTGCTGGTGCTGGTGCTGCAAACGGCACCTGCCGGGCTGTGGCCCCTCATCGCCAATCGCTTTGCCCGCCAGCGCGCCAGCCGGCCGGACGGCGGCGATGCCCTGCCGTGCCGCACGCTGCCCGCCGCCGGCGAGCCCGTGCTGCAAGCGGCCGGGCTGCGCAAGGTGTTCGGTGGCCTGATCGCCGTGTCGGACCTGTCGCTGGACTTGCGCGCCGGTGAGATCGTCGGGCTGATCGGCCCGAACGGCGCCGGCAAAAGCACGACGTTCGACCTGCTGACCGGGGTCGCTCCACCCACCGCCGGCACGGTGACCTTCCTGGGCGCATCGCTGGCCAATCGCGGCGGCCCGGCCGTGGCACGGCTCGGCGTGGCACGCTCCTTCCAGCACGTGAAGCTGGTGGGAACCATGTCGGTGCTGGAGAACGTGGCCCTCGGCGCCCATTTGCGCGGCCGGGCCGGCGCGATCGCCGCGCTGCTGCGGCTGGACCGCGCCGAGGAAGCGCGGTTGTTCGGGGAAGCGCGGCGCCAGCTCGCCCGGGTCGGCCTGGCAGCGTTGGCGGACGAGCCGGCGCGCAGCCTGGCGCTGGGGCAGCAGCGCGTGGTGGAAATCGCCCGCGCCCTGTGCCTGGACCCCGTCCTGCTGCTGCTCGACGAGCCGGCCGCCGGGCTGCGCCATGCCGAGAAGCTGGAGCTTGCGGCGCTGTTGCGAACCTTGCGGGGCCAGGGCGTCACGGTGCTGCTGGTGGAACACGACATGGATTTCGTCATGAACCTCACCGACCGGCTGGTGGTGATGAATTTCGGCGCCAAGCTGGCGGAAGGCCCTGCCGCCGCCATCGGCCAGAACCCGGCCGTCATCGAGGCCTATCTGGGCAGCGTCGCGTGATCCTGGAAGCGAGCGGGCTGCAGGTCCGCTACGGGGCGGCCGCCGTGCTGCACGACGTGACGGTCCAAGTCGGCGCCGGCCAGATCATCACGGTGATCGGGCCAAATGGCGCCGGCAAGACCACGCTGCTGAACGCGATCATGGGGGTGCATGGCGGCCGCGGCAGCCTGCAGTTCGGCGGCCGCGACATCAGCCGCAGCCCGGTCGAGGCACGGGTGCGGGCCGGCATGTCGCTGGTGCCGGAAAAACGCGAGCTGTTCGCCTCCCTTGCCGTGGAAGACAACCTCCGCCTGGGTGGCTTCCGCTTCCGGCACGAAGGTGCCTCCGCCGCGCGCCGCCAGTTGGACGAGGTGTTCGAGCTGTTCCCGCGCCTGCGCGAACGTCGGCGGCAGTTGGCCGGCACGTTATCCGGCGGGGAGCGGCAGATGCTGGCCATGGGTCGCGCACTGATGAGCCGTCCGGACCTGCTGATGCTAGATGAGCCAAGCCTCGGGCTGGCCCCGCTGATCGTGCGCGAGATCTTCACCATCATCTCGGACCTGCGAGCCCGCTCCTGCGCCATCCTGCTGGTCGAGCAGAACGCCCGCGCGGCGTTGCAGGTGGCGGATTACGGCTACGTGCTGGAAAACGGCCGGGTGACGCTTGAAGGTGCCAGTGCGGCACTGGCCGCCGACAGCCGGGTCGAAGCGACCTACCTCGGCATCGCTAAGGCAGTTCCGGCGCCGGCGTGACGCCAACAGGCGGCGAGCGCTGCAGCACAAGCTGCTCGTTGAACGACATCTCCATCTTCGGACCCCATAGGCGGACGCCGCCCGTGATTCCCGCGGAGTTCGGCACCACGCGAGCGTTCTCCGGCAGGTCGAAATCGATCACCTGGGCATTGCCGCCGCCGATCAGCAGGGTGTCGTAGGTCACTAGGGTGTCGAGGAAGCCGATCGCCTTGCGCAGCCGCTTGTTCCACTTGGTCCGGCCTGCCTTGTGCAAGGCCGCATTCCCCAGATACTGATCGTAGGTCTTGTTCTTCGCCACCGGGTGCTGCCCGACTTCCAGATGGGGCGCCAGCAAGCCGTCCTGGAACAACGCGAATCCGAAACCTGTCCCGAGCGTGATGACGCATTCCAGGCCAATTTCGGAGATGACGCCGAGCCCCTGGACGCTGGCGTCGTTCAAAACGCGCGTCGGCTTGCCTAAACTGGCGGTCAGCTCCGGCCCCAACGGGAAAAGGTGCCACGCTTCGGTGCCGAAATTCGGCGCAGTGAGCACTCGGCCACCACGCACAACGCCGGGAAATCCGACAGAAATACGATCGAAGTCACCTAGGCCGCTTACCAAAGCGACCAAACAGGCCAGCACGTCAGCCGGACCGCGCGGATTTGGCGTATTGACCCGCTGCGGGCCGATGACCATCACACCGGCGGCATCGAGAATACCGGCCTTGAGCCGCGTCCCGCCGATGTCGATAGCCAACGTGCGGGGACCATCTTCAACAGGTTCCATCGGAACCAACGCGGTGCCGATAACGGCGCGTTTCGCCATGCTATCAAAATCCTTGGGAGGGCGCAGTGAGCCATCCCACGACGCCGCGCGCAAGGTGCAGGCGCCCTTCCCCACTGGGAAAGGACGCCAGTGTCTTATCGACGCATCAACATCGCCAGGACGTAGCCAACCGCGCCGGCCACGAGAAGCGAAGTCAGCGGACGCTCGGCCACGGTGTCGCCCAGGAACGCCCCGGCTTCATCCAACTGGTCGACGAAGGCGGAGCCGGCGCCACCGGCCTGGTCCTTGATCTTGCCGTAGGCCTTCTGGGCCGTGCCGACCACCTGGTCGATGGCGCCGGACGCCTGGGTCTCCGAGTCGCCGGTTACGCTGCCGAACGCGCTCTTGACGTTGCCAGCGACGTTCTTGGCAGCGCCTTCGAATTGATTCTCGTCCATGTCCACACTCCTATACGCGATGCCGAAATCAACAGGCGGGCCGGGGCCGGGTTCCCGTGACGTGGAAATACCGCCGGGTTGTTCCCCCGGCTGTGCGCGCCATTTACGCTGTCACCTCTGGAGGCCGACACGTGGCGACAGGCGCAATGGCGGGATGGGCCTCGGACGATCCGCGCGTTGCGGAAATCCTGGACATCGTGGCGAAGGAGACCGGCGTCGACCGCGACCGGTTGACGCCGGGGGCGGCGATCGCCGCGCTGGACATCGCCTCGTTGGACATGGTGCAGGCCATCTTCGCCATCGAAAGCCGCTTCCACGTGGAAATCCCTGTCATCTCCGAGCGCAGCGGGTCCGAGTTCGAGACGGTGGGCGAGCTGGTGTCCCACGTGTTGGCCACGATCGACCGCGAGCCCGCCGTTTGAGCCAGGCCGGCCGCCGGGTCGTGGTGACCGGGATGGGCGCGGTGTGCGCGATCGGCCATGACGTGGCGGGCTTCATGGCTGCGCTCCGCGACGGCCGCGTAGGAACCGGGCCGATCGCCAACATCCCGACCGAGCGGCTGTCCGCACGGGTGGCGGGTGAAATCCGCGGCCTGGACGTGACCGGGCATTTTGCGGCCAAGCGGCTCGCCATGCTGGACCGCGTATCGCAACTGGCGCTGATCGCGGCGCGGCAGGCGATCGGCCAAGCGGGCTTCGCCGTCGGCGGCATGACCGGGGCCGCCATCGTGCTGGGCACCGGCGGCGGCCAGCAGACCTTCGACGCGGTGTATGACGAATTCTACGGCCAGCGCCTGCCGCGCGTGCACCCGTTCACCGTGCCGCGGATCATGCCCAACGCCCCGGCCAGCCACGTGTCCATGGAGTTCGGCATCCACGGCCCATGCTTCTGCATCGCCAGCGCCTGTGCGTCCGCCAACCACGCGATCGGCCAGGCCATGCACATGATCCGCTCCGGCACGGTCGACGTCGCGGTGACGGGGGGCAGCGACGCCTCCATTGTGCCCGGCTTCATGAAGGGGTGGGAAGCCTTGCGCGTGTTGAGCCCGGATGCCTGCCGCCCGTTCTCGCGCGACCGCTCCGGCCTGGTGATCGGCGAAGGCGCGGGCATCCTGGTGCTGGAAGCCGAGGACCATGCACGCGCCCGCGGGGCCACCCCGTTGATCGAGGTCGCGGGCTTCGGCATGGGTTCGGACGCGGCGGACATCACCGCACCCAGTGCCGCCGGCGCGGCGCGGGCGATGCAGGCGGCCTTGGCCGATGCCGGCTGCGCGCCGGAACAGGTCGGCTACGTCAACGCGCACGGCACCGGCACCCGGCTGAACGACCGCACGGAAACCGCGGCGTTGCGCACCGTGTTCGGCAACGGGCTGGACCGGGTGCCGGTGTCCTCCACCAAATCCATGATCGGCCATTGCATGACCGCCGGCGGCGCCCTGGAGCTGATCGCCACCACACTGGCCCTGCGCGAAGGCGTGCTGCCGCCCACCGCCGGGTTCACCACGCCCGACCCGGAATGCGACCTGGATTGCGTGCCGAACCAGGCGCGGCCGGGCGACGTCGCGGTCGCCATGTCCAACGCCTTCGCCTTCGGCGGGCTGAACGCCGTGCTGGTGGCCCGGCGCTGCGCATGACGCCCGTCCCGCACATCAACCGGATCGCTACGGCCGTGCCGCCGCATGATGTGCACGCCGCCTTCGTGACCTTCGCCCGCACCCTGCTGCACGACGACAAGGCCATCGCGCTATTCGACCGCATGGCCGAACGCGCCGCCATCGAACACCGCTATTCCGTGCTGCAACCCGGCCTGCCCGGCGCCGCGCAGGTGGATGCCGAAGGCTTCCTCAATCGCGGCCGGTTCCCCGCCACCGGCGCCCGCATGGCCCGCTACGAACGGCACGCCGTGGATCTAGCAGCGCAGGCCGTCGCGGGGCTGGGCGAGGAACCGGGCCGCTTCACCCACATCGTCGTCGCCTCCTGCACCGGCTTCACCGCACCCGGGCTGGACCAGATGCTGGCGTCCCGGCTGGGCATGTCCGCCGGGATCGAACGCACGCTGGTTGGCTTCATGGGCTGCTACGCCGGGGTCAGCGCCCTGCGCACCGCGTTCCACATCGTGCGCTCCGAACCCGCCGCGCGCGTGCTGGTGATCAACCTGGAGCTGTGCACGCTGCACCTCCAGGAAACCGCCGACTTGGAAACCGTGCTGTCCTTCATGCTGTTCGGCGACGGCGCCAGCGCGGCGCTGGTGA
This sequence comes from Acetobacteraceae bacterium, assembly GCA_965199555.1. Taxonomy (GTDB): domain Bacteria; phylum Pseudomonadota; class Alphaproteobacteria; order Acetobacterales; family Acetobacteraceae; genus LMUY01. The sequence continues at coordinate 118,739 of CBDASJ010000013.1, forward strand.
CGGCGGTGCCGGACGGCATGGGCATGCTTGATTTCCGCTCCCTCACGCTTCCCGACTCGGCGGATTTGATCACCTGGCGCATCGGCGACCAGGGGTTCGACATGTCGCTGTCGGGCAAGGTGCCCGGTCGCATCGCCACCGCCCTGCGCGCGGAGCTGGACCGCGATGCCAACGGACTGCTGCGCGGCACGCCGCCGGAGTCGATCGACCTGTGGGCGGTGCATGCCGGCGGCCGGACCGTGCTGGACGGCGTGGAGCAAGGCCTGCGGCTGCCGCGCGGCGCGCTGGACTGGTCGCGCGGCGTGCTGCGGGATTTCGGCAACATGTCCTCCGCCACCATCATGTTCATCCTGGATCGCATGATCCGCGGCACGACGGCGCCGCAACGCGGCATGGCGATGGCGTTCGGCCCCGGCCTGTGCGCCGAAACCTTCCGGTTCCAGCGCACGTGACCCTGGCGTCGCGCAGCAGCGAAGCCGAGCTGATGGACACCGACTGCACGGACGCCGCCGATTACGCGGCCTGCCTGCGCGACCTGGCGGAGGTGAACACCGTCACGCTGGCGCGGCGCCCGACGCTGGCCTGGCTGGACCGCGCGATGCGCCGGCGCGGCAAGGGCGAGGCGGTCTCGGTCTACGACGTGGCGTTCGGCCACGGCGACATGCTGCGCGCGGTCGCCCGTTGGGCACGCCGCCGGCACCGCCCCGTGCAGTTGCGCGGCATCGACATGAACCCGGACGCCGCCGCAACCGCCCGCGCGGCGTCCCCCGGCCTCGATCTGACCCTGGCGACTGGGGACGTGCTCCTGGCGGTACCGGAGCCGAAGCCGGATTACATCGTCAGCTCCCTGTTCACCCACCATTTGAGCGACGATCAAGTCGTAGCGTTCCTGCAATGGATGGAGCGGCATGCGCGGCACGGTTGGTTCGTCAACGATCTGCACCGCCACGCTCTGCCGTTCCACGGCTTCCGCCTGTTGGCGCGGGCGATGCGCTGGCACCGCTTCGTGCAGAATGACGGCCCGGTCTCGATCGCGCGGGCGTTCCGCCGGGCGGAGTGGCAGCGCCTGCTGGCCCGCGCCGGCGTGCCCGGTCAGGTCCGCTGGGTGTTCCCCTTCCGCCTGTGCGTCGGCCGCCTGCGCTGAACCCCGTCGTGGTCGCCGGCGGCGGCGTGGCCGGGGCGTCCGCCGCCTGCCGGTTGGCGGCAGCCGGGCAGCGCGTCACGCTGCTGGAGCGGGAAAAGGCGGCGGCCCACAAGATCTGCGGCGAGTTCCTCAGCGGCGAGGCGCTCGCCGAGATCGCCGCGCTCGGCGTGGACCTGGCCGCATGCGGCGCCGCCCCGATCGGCGCCATGCGGTTGGTGCATCGCGGCCGCGTGGCCGAAAGCCGCCTGCCCTTCCCCGCCGCCGGCCTGTCGCGCCGGGTGCTGGACGAGGCGTTGCTGTGCCGCGCCCGCGCGCTCGGGGCGGAGGTGCATCGCGGCGTGCGGGTGCGCATGGCGACGCCCGGCCTGCTGCACACGGACGCTGGCGACATCGCCGCACCGACGCTGCTGCTGGCGACCGGCAAGCACGATGTGCGCGGCCTCCCGCGGGCGCCACGGGCAGCGCCGGAGCCGCTGCTGGGCTTCAAGCTGCATCTCGGCCTGCAACCCGCGCAGCATGCGGCATTGGCCGGGCACGTCGAGGTCGTCCTGTTCGACGGCGGTTATGCCGGGTTGCAGATGGTGGAAGGCGGCGTCGCCAATCTTTGCCTGCTGGTGGACCGCAGCCGCTACCCGGGCGACTGGCCGACCTTGCTGGCGGCGCTGACGGCGGAAGACAGCCACCTGGCGCGCCGGCTGGACGGGGCGCGCGCCGCCTGGGACCGGCCGCTGACGATCTTCCGCGTGCCGTATGGCTTCGTCCATCGCGGGCCGGAGCAGGCCGGCGTGTTCCGGCTGGGTGACCAGGCGGCGGTGATCCCTTCCTTCTGCGGCGACGGCATGGCCATCGCCCTGCACACGGGCAAGCTGGCGTGCCAGGCCGTGCTGGCCGCACAGGGTGTGGCCGAGTACCACCGCGCGGTGCGACGGGATGCCGGGCCGCCGGTGCGGCTGGCGCAGCGTGCCTACCGGCTGACCCGGTCGCCGGCGGTGCGCAGCGTCGTCGTGGCGGCGGCGCAGCGCTGGCCCGGCCTGCTGCGCGCCGCCGCGATGCGGACGCGCGTGGCTACGCCATAACGAACGCGCGGATCGCCTCGTTCAATGCCGCCGGTTCGTCGGCCCGGATCGAGTGGCTGCTTTCCTCGAACACGCGGAACTGCGAGCCGGGGATCAGCCGGTGGATCTCCTCCGAGAAATCCGGCGGGCAGATCCAGTCATGCCGCCCGGCCAGCACCAGCGTGGGCACGCGGATGGTGGCGATCTCCTCCCGCAAGTCGAAGCCGCGCAGCACGCCGCCGGGGCCGAAAGCGCGGTTCAGCGGCGCCGGCGCGTAAATCGCCCGGCCACGCGTGTCCGCCGCCGCGTCCGGGTTGTGGCGACGGCTGTAGAGCGGGCCCATGACGGCGTAGTACTCGGCCATCTGCCCGGCGTCGTCGAACGTGCCGGCCCACAGCCGCTCGCACACGCGCTGCTGGTCCGCCGTGCCGTGCTCGCGGATGAAGGCTTCCGCGCGGGGCATGAAGCCGCCATGCGACGCGGTGACGATCAGGATCAGCTTGGCCACCGCCCCCGGGTGGCGGGCGGCATGCGCCATCGCCACCATGCCGCCATAGCTCGTGCCGATGCTGACCACCGAGCCGAGGCCGAGATGCTGCCGCAGCGCTTCCATGTCGGCGACGTTCTCGTCCAGCGTGTAGCGCGCCGGGTCGCCGGCGGCCGAGCGGCCCTGCCCGCGATGGTCGAAGTAAACCAACTGCATCGTATCGGCCAGCGGGGACATGCCCGGCTTGAATCCGGAATGGTCGCCGCCCGGGCCGCCATGGACCACCATCGCCACCGGGCGCTCGCGCATGGTCGGCCCATCCGGCACCAGCCCCGCGCCCTCGACGTCGAAGAACAGCGTGGTGTCACGAAGCTTGGCGCGCATGGCATCTCCTGCAACTCCGCCTCGGATGGCGGTTTGTTCCCCCTACGCCCGTTCCGTGGAGGCCGCCACGACCCAGATTGCCACCCAAGACGTCGATGAAGCCAAGCAGGCCGCGAAGGCCGCCAAGCTGCACTACGTCACCGACCGCAAGCCCGGCATCAGCCGCGAGGCGGGCGAAGACGGCTTCCATTACCGGTTGCCGGACGGCTCGCTGATCACCGACGAGGCGGAGATCACCCGCATCCGCAAGCTGGCGGTGCCGCCGGCCTACCAGGACGTGTGGATTTGCCGCGATCCGAACGGCCATTTGCAGGCGACCGGCCGCGACGCACGCGGCCGCAAGCAATACCGCTACCATCCCCGTTGGCGCGCCGTGCGGGACGAGGCGAAATACACGCGCATGCTGCTGTTCGGGCGGGTGCTGCCGACCATCCGCGCCCGGGTGGACCATGACCTGAGCACCACCGGGCTGAGCCGGCGCCGCGTGCTGGCGGCTGTGGTGCGGCTGCTGGAAAAGACCCTGGCCCGCGTCGGCAACGAGGAATACGCCCGCGACAACAAGAGCTTCGGCCTGACCACGCTGCGCAACCGCCATGCGAGGGTCGAAGGCAGCCGCATCATGTTCGATTTCCGCGGCAAGCACGGCATCGAGCACCATGTCGATCTGCAGGACCGTCGCCTGTCGAACATCGTGAAGCGCTGCCGCGAACTGCCGGGACAGCACCTGTTCCAATTCGTTGACCATGACGGCGTGCGCCACGGCATCGGTTCCGACGACGTGAACGCCTACCTGCACGAGATCAGCGGCGAAGACATCACCGCCAAGGATTTCCGCACCTGGGCGGCTACCAATCTGGCCGCCATGGCGCTGCACGAGTTGGAACGTTACGACACGGACGCCAAGAACAAGAAGAACGTGGTGCAGGCCGTGGAAGCGGTGGCCGGGCTGCTGGGCAACACGCCGTCGGTTTGCCGCAAATGCTACATCCACCCGGCGATCTTCGACGGCTACCTGGATGGCAGCTTGCTGGAAGGCTTGAAGCAACGGGCGGATGCCGTGCTGGACAGCACCAAGACCGGGCTGACCGCGGAAGAGGTCGCGGTGACCGCCTTCCTCAGCCGTCGCCTGGGCGAGGCGATCGAAGAACCGGCCAAGGCCGCCGCGTGAGCTACCTCACCCAACGACGAGCTGCACACGCTCTCCGGCGAACCGCACGCGACTGAACGAGATCGGCTGCCCGGCGGTGTCGGTGTCCACGCTGTCCACGCCGAGGATCGGGTCGCGGCGTGACTGACGGAGCAGGCTGGCCTCCGTCTCGGTTGGCAGCACCGCCACGATGCGGGTGGAGCGGCGCAGGTAATCCGGCAATCCGAAGCGTTCCAGCACCGCGGTGATCGACCGAAGCTCGCGATAGGCCGCGACCAGCCCGGGAAATCGCGCCGCCGGGAAGTAGTTGGCGCCGACGCTGATCGGCACGCCGTCCGCCCGGCCGAGCGTGTGCAGCATCGTGACGGGGGCGTCGGGTGCCAGCTCCAGCGCCTCCGCGACGAAGCCGGGCGCCGGCTGATCGAGGGCCTCCAGCAGGTCGTGGCTGGCCAGCCGGTTCTGCTGCTGCAGATTGGCGGTGAAACGGGTTCGGTCGGAGATGGGATAGGCGATCAAGGCATCCTCCACGAACGTGCCGAGGCCGCGCCGTATGCGCACCGCTCCCTTCTCCGCCAGCGCCGCCAGGGCGCGGCGGGCGGTATGGCGATGCACGCCGAACGACGCGGCGATCTCTCCTTCCGCTGGCAACCGGGCGCCCGGCGCCAACTGGCCCGCCTGGATATCCCGCGCCAGCGACAGTTCGATCTGGTGCCACATCGGCACCGGGCTTTCGCGGTTCACCTGCATCCGGGCCTCCCCTGCGCTGTGTGACAGTTTGCCGCACGTTGGTGGTTTCGCCTAGAGGTCTAGACGTCTGTCTGCTACAGCCACTCGCATCACCGCGTGGAGTGAATCCATGGCCGAACGCAGCGATCGACAGAAATGGATGGCCGTGCTGGCCCGGGCCAGCACGGCGGAGATCGAGGCGCTGCTGCCCGCCTGCGCCCCTTTGCCCGGCTACGCCGTCCTGCGCGGGCCGGAAACCGGCCTGGCCATGACCCGGGGCCGCACCGGCGGCAGCGGTGCCCCATTCCATTTGGGCGAGATGACGGTGGCACGGTGCAGCGTCCGCACCGATGCGGGCTTCACCGGCCATGCCTACGTCGCCGGTCGCGACCTGCGCCAAGCCGAACTGGCTGCCATGCTGGACGGCGTGCTGCAGGACCCGGCGCGGCAAGACGTCCAGCAAGCCGTGATCGCTCCGCTGGCCAAGTCCCAGGCGCAACGCCGGGCGAGCACCGCCGCCAAGGCCGCCGCCACGCGGGTGCAGTTCTTCACCATGGCGACCATGCGATCATGACGGGCGCCAACCGCGCCGGCGTGGACCGCCCCGGTTTCGCCCACCCGGTGGCCGACGCGCAATCCTGCTTCCGCGCCGTGCTGGACGCGATGTCGCACCCGGGCCGCATCCTGCCCGCCGGCGCGAACCTGCGCCCGCCGGAGCCGCTGGCCCCCGCAACGGCCGCCGTGCTGCTGACCCTGGCCGATGCCGATACGCCGGTTTGGCTGGACGCGGCGCTGGCGCCGGCGGCGGACTGGCTGCGCTTCCATTGCGGAGTGACGCTGGTCGAGCCGGACGCTGCGACGTTCCCCGTGTGCCTGACGCTGCCGCCGCTGGCCTCGTTCGAGTGGGGCAGCCATGACGGGCCGGAAACCAGCGCCACGGTCATCCTGCAATTGGCCAGCTTCCGCGACGGCCCGTTGCTCCGGCTGAGCGGCCCGGGCCTGCGGGAGCCGGAAATGGTGCGGCTCGGCACACTGCCCGACGGCTTCGTCGCCGAATGGCAGGCGAACCGCGCCGCTTTTCCGCGCGGCGTGGACCTGGTGCTGTGTGCCGGCGCCCAATTGGCCGCCCTGCCCCGCACCCTGATGATCGAGGTGGCGTGACATGGCCTATGTAGCAGTCAAGGGCGGCGAACAGGCGATCGCCAACGCGCATGGCTGGCTCGCCGAGCAACGCCGCGGCGACCCGGCAGTGCCGGAGCTGGGCACCGACCAGATCGACGCGCAACTTGGCCGCGCCGTGGACCGGGTGATGGCGGAAGGCTCGATCTACGACCGCGGCCTGGCGGCGCTGGCGATCAAGCAGGCGCAGGGCGACTTGGTGGAAGCCGCCTTCCTGCTGCGTGCCTACCGCACCACCCTGCCCCGCTTCGCCACCAGCCTGCCCGTGGACACCGCCGCCATGGGCGCGATGCGCCGCATCTCCGCGATCTACAAGGACCTGCCGGGCGGCCAGGTGCTGGGCCCGACCTACGACTACACGCACCGGCTGCTGGACTTCGCCCTTGCCGCCGGCGGTTCGGTGCCGCCCGCCGCCGCGGTGGCGCCCGCCCCGCCCGAACGGCTGGCGCCGGTCAACCACATCCTGCACGCGGAAGGGCTGGTCGAGGGCGACGGCGCGGCCGGCCACGCGGTGGATCTGACGCGCGAACCGCTGGCCTTTCCGGCCGAACGTGCCACCCGGCTGCAAGCCTTGTCGCGCGCCGACGAGGGGTTCCTGCTGGCGCTCGGCTACTCCACCCAGCGCGGCTATGGCGGCACGCATCCCTTTGTCGGTGAAATCCGCGTCGGCACCGTCGCGGTGGAGCTCGAGCCGCCGGAACTCGGCTTCGCCGTCGACATCGGCGACATGGTGGTGACCGAGTGCCAGATGGTGAACCAGTTCGCCGGCTCGAAAACCGAGCCGCCGCAGTTCACCCGCGGCTACGGCCTGTGCTTCGGCCACGCCGAGCGCAAGGCGATGGCGATGGCCCTGGTGGACCGCGCGATGCGCGCGGAGGAGCTGGGCGAGGACCGCACCGCCCCCGCGCAGGACGTGGAGTTCGTGATGTACCATTGCGACAACGTCGAAGCGAACGGCTTCGTCGAACACCTGAAGCTGCCGCACTACGTGGATTTCCAAAGCGAGCTGGAAACCATCCGCCGCATGCGCGCGGATGCCACCCTGGCGGAGGCCGCGGAATGACTCCAACAATCGCACATGGCCAATCCTCCCTCTCCCGCTGGCGGGAGAGGGCCGGGATGAGGGTGGCGCTGCCAGCTTGGATTGGGCAGCCGATCACGCGCCGGTCGGCCACCCTGACCCTGCCCTCTCCCGCCAGCGGGCGAGCGATTTCGGGCAGGATGCGGCATGAAGCGGTAGCTGTGTCACCCAGCAGGAGAAGGCTCGCCGGCACAGGGGTTGAGCGATGAACGGCTACAACTTCGCCTACCTGGACGAGCAGACCAAGCGGATGATCCGCCGCGCCATCCTCAAGGGCGTGGCGATCCCCGGCCACCAGGTGCCGTTCGGCAGCCGGGAAATGCCGCTGCCCTACGGTTGGGGCACTGGCGGCATCCAGGTCACCGCCTCCGTGCTCGGCGCGGCGGACGTGCTGAAGGTGATCGACCAGGGCGCCGACGATACCACCAACGCGGTGTCGATCCGCGCCTTTTTCGCCCGCACCGCCGGCGTGCAGACCACCACCCAGACGGAGGCCGCGACGGTGATCCAGACCCGGCACCGCGTGCCGGAACAGCGGCTGCGGGAAGGCCAGATCCTGGTCTACCAGGTGCCGCAGCCGGAGCCGCTGTCCTCGCTGGAGCCGCGTCGGGCGGAAACGCGGCGGATGCACGGGCTGGCCGAATACGGCCTGATGCACGTCAAGCTGTACGAGGACATCGCCCGCTTCGGCCACGTGTCCATCGCCTACAGCTACCCCGTCATGGTGAACGGGCGTTACCTGATGTCGCCCAGCCCGATCCCCGCCTTCGACAACCCGAAGCTGGACATGATGCCGGCGCTGCAACTGTTCGGCGCCGGGCGGGAAAAGCGCATCTACGCCATCCCGCCCTACACCGCCGTGCGCTCGCTGGATTTCGACGACCACCCGTTCCGCCTCACCCGCGCGCCGCATCGCTGCGCGTTGTGCGGGTCGGGTGACAGCTACCTGGACGAGGTGGTGACCGACGACCGGGGGAGCCGCATGTTCGTGTGCTCCGACACGGATTGGTGCGAGCAGGCGCGGCAGCGCCGGCAGAAGGCGGCGGAATGACCCTGCTTTCGGCACGCGGGCTCGGGCTGCGCTTCGGCGCCGTCCAGGCGTTGGACGGCGTGGATGCCGACCTTTGGCCCGGTGAGGTGCTGGCGATCGTCGGCGAATCCGGCTCCGGCAAGACGACCCTGCTGGAAGTGCTGTCCGGCGCCGTGCGGCCCGATTGCGGCACCGTCACCTACACCGACCCGGCCGGCGCGCAGCACGACCTGCACGCTATGGCGCCGCCGATGCTGCGGGCGCTGCACCGTTCGGATTGGGGGTTCGTGCGGCAGGACCCGCGCAGCGCGTTGCGCATGGGCGTCACCGCCGGGGGCAATGTCGGCGAGCGGCTGATGGCTTCGGGCATCCGGCATTACGGCGATATCCGCGCCACCGCGATCGATTGGCTGCGGCAGGTGGAGATCGACGCCGACCGGGTGGACCACCTGCCACGCACCTTTTCCGGCGGCATGCTGCAGCGCCTGCAGATTGCCCGCACGCTGGTCACCCACCCGCGGCTGGTGTTCATGGACGAGCCGACCGGCGGGCTGGACGTATCGGTGCAGGCGCGGCTGCTCGACCTGATCCGCGGCCTGGTGGCCCGGCTGGGCATCGCCGTGGTGCTGGTGACGCACGACATCGCCGTGGCGCGGCTGCTGGCCGGGCGCATGGTGGTGATGCAGCGCGGCCGGGTGGTGGAGGCGGGGCTGACCGACCAGGTGCTGGACGATCCGCAGCACGCCTACACCCAGTTGCTGGTCAGCTCGGTGTTGCAGGCATGACCGCCTGCGTGCTGCGCACCGAAGATCTGAGCAAGCACTTCACCCTGCATCTGCAAGGCGGGGTGGAGCTGCCGGTGCTGCACGGGGTGGGGCTGACCCTGCACGAGGGCGAGTGCGTGGCGCTGCACGGCCCGTCCGGCGCCGGCAAGTCCACGCTGATGCGCAGCATCTACGCCAACTACCGTGCCAATGCCGGCCGCATCCTGATACGCCACGCCGGTGCCATGGTGGACATGGCCGCCGCCGACCCGCGCACGGTGCTGGAGGTCCGCCGCCGCACGCTGGGCTATGTCAGCCAATTCCTGCGCGTGGTGCCGCGGGTGTCGGCGCTGGGCGTCGTGGCGGAGGCGGTGCCGTCCCGCGACCTGGCCACGGCCCGGGCGCTGCTGACGCGGTTCAACCTGCCGGACCGGCTGCACGGCCTGCCGCCGGCGACGTTCTCGGGCGGCGAGCAGCAGCGGGTGAACCTGGCGCGGGGCTTCGCCGGGCGTCACCCGATCCTGTTGCTGGACGAACCCACCGCCTCCCTGGACGCCGCCAACCGGGACGTGGTGATCGGCGTGATCCGCGCGGCCAAGGCGGAAGGCACCGCGATCCTCGGCATTTTCCACGATGCCGAGATGCGGGAGGCGGTGGCGGATCGCCTGTTCAACGTGGCGTGAGCTCCGGTGGGCGTCAGCCCACCGCCACCGCAACTCACGCCGCGCGGCGCTGCGTTTCCGACGCGAGCAGGAACTCCAAATCGTCCGAATCCAGCCCCGAAGCCTCCACCTCGGCATCGAACGCCAAATTGGCCAACTCCGCCTTGCGTTCCTGCAATTGGACGATCCGCTCCTCCACCGTGTCGGCGGCGATCAGCTTGTAAACGAACACGGAGCGGGTTTGGCCGATGCGGTGGGCGCGGTCGGAGGCCTGGTCCTCCACCGCCGGGTTCCACCATGGGTCGTAATGGATCACCGTGTCCGCGCTGGTCAGGTTCAGGCCGCGGCCGCCGGCCTTCAGGCTGATCAGGAACAACGGCACTTCCCCGGCCTGGAACGCCCGCACCGGTTCCGCCCGGTCCCGCGTGTCGCCGCGCAGCTCGACGAATTTGTGCCCGGCTTCCACCAGCCGCGGCTTGATCAGGTCCAGCATGGAGGTGAACTGGCTGAACAGCAGGATGCGCCGCCCTTCGGGCAGCATGCCGCCGATCATCTCCAGCAACGTGTCGAGCTTGGCGGACCCGGCCTCGCTCGGCCCGGCCGTCAGCTTCACCAGCCGCGGGTCGCAGCAGGCCTGGCGCAGCTTCAGCAAGGCGTTCAGCACCACGAAGCGGCCCTGGTTCGGCCCCAGCTCCGCCAACTGGTCGCGCACCGTGTCGTGCAGCGTGGCGCGGATGGTGTCGTAGAACTCTCGCTGCTCGGCGCCCAGGGTGATGTGGCGCAGGATGGTTTCCTTCGGCGGCAGCTCGGACGCGACCTCCGCCTTGGTGCGGCGCAGGATGAACGGGCGGATGCGGCGGCTGAGCTGGCTGCGGCGCAGCGGGTCGGCTTCCTTCTCGATGGGTGAGCGGAACCGCTTGCCGAAGGAGCGGCGGTCCCCCAGCAGCCCGGGCTGGAGGAAGGCGAACTGCGACCACAGCTCGTCCAGGTTGTTCTCGATCGGCGTGCCGGACAGGCAGATGCGGTGCCGCGCGTCCAACTGGCACACCGCGCGCGTGGCTTTGGCTTCCGGGCTCTTGATCGCCTGCGCCTCGTCCAGGACGATGATGTGCCAGGCGATCTCCTTCATCGCCTCCGCATCGCGCGCCAGCACGGCGTAGGTGGTGATGACGACGCTGACGCCGTCCAGCCGGGCACGGCGCGCCTCGCGGCCCTGCCCATGCAGCACCTCCACCACCAGATGCGGCGCGAACCGGGCCAGTTCGGCCTGCCAGTTGGCGACCAGGCTGGTCGGCAGCACCACCAGCACCGGGCGGTCCAGCCGACCGGCGGCGTGCTCGGCGGTGATGTGGGCGATGGTTTGCGCGGTCTTGCCGAGCCCCATCTCGTCCGCCAGGAAGCCGCCCAGCCCGTGCTGCCGCAAATGCTGCAGCCAGTTCAGGCCGTGCTGCTGGTAGGGGCGCAATGTCGCGGTGAAGCCTTCGGGAATTGGCACGTCTTCCATGGCGGGCAGGTCGCGGAACCGCTCCACGGTGGCGGCCACGTCCGCCGCACCCTGCCAGCGCGTGGTCAGCAGCTCCTCCAAATCCAGCACGGCGGCGGCCTCGCCGTCCGGCAGCACCAGGGCAGAGTCGGTGCGGTTGGCCGCCGCCTCCACCAGGTCGCCCACCACGGCCAGCAGCTTGCGCACCCGGTCGGCCGGCAGGCGCACGACGCGGCCGTCTTCCAGGCTGGTCACCAGCTCGTCGCCCATGGTGCGCATGGCCTCCGGGCCGCGCTCCAGCAGCCGCACCAGGATCGGCAGCAGCGGCACGCGCACGCCGTCCACCTCGATGCCCAGATCGAGCGAGAAGCTGCCGCGTTCCGCATCGCTGACCCGGGCGTCGAAGCCGCCGACCACCTTGGCCACGCGCGGGCCGAACCCGGCATCCACGATAACCGTCCAGCCCTGCTGTTGCAGCGTCGGTACCCGCTCCAGCAGGAAGCGATGCCACTGCTCCGCTGCGTCGGCGCCGCGCAGGACGTGCACGCGGCGGCCCTTGCCGGTGCTGCCGTCGGACACCCGCAACTGGACGAAGCCGTATTCGGCAAGCAGTTGGGCGGATTTCTCCTCCTCTTCCGGGTCGCGGCGCACGAACTCCGTGCCTTTCGAGCCGGCGACGCGGACGAATTGCCGCCCGTCATCGCCTTCCGCCAGGCCGCTGCCGCCATGCTCGCCGGCATAGTCGAAATCCAGCGTCAGCGTGTCGAGCAGGGTGAGCGTGCCGGCCTCGTCCGGGCCGTGGCGCTTGCGCAGGCGCAGCACGGGGGTGGCGCTGCGACGGACGATCACGTGGTCGCTTTGCAGCGCCGGCAGCGGGATCGCTTCCCGCTTGCGGCCGCGCGCGGGCTTGCCCGCCGGCTTGCTGACCGCGTTGAACCGCGCCTGCCCGGTGGCGCCGGTGCTGGCGTCCACGTACCAGTTGCCGTCCGGCCCCAGCAGCACGGCGGAGCGCGGCGGCAAGGGCGGCGGCACCCCGGCATCGAACGAGCGGGGCGGACCGGGCCGCATCAGCAGGCGCGTGGCGGCCCAGCGCGCCTGACCGGATTGCAGCAGCGCGGCGACCAGCGGCCCCAACTGCTCCGGCGCGACCTCCGTCCGCGCGCCGTCCAGCAGCGCCGCGACGGCCTTGGCTTCCGCCGGGGCGGTGGGGTCGGCGGCGATGCGCGCCGGGGTGGTGCCTTCCAGCCGGCGGGTCTGCTCGTCCAGCAGTACGGTGGACACGATGCAGGCGACCGGCGGGCTGGCGGCGCCCACGTCGAACAACAGGCGCTTCGGCGGCGCCGTTTCGGCACCGGTCGGGTCCAGCGCCGCCACCGGGCGACGCAGCACGGCAAACCGGTCGAGCGCCGCCAGCCCCGCCGCCGCGATGTGGGCGCAGGCCGGCTGGCCGCAGGAGCAGCGGGCGCTGAAACCCACGCGCCCGGCGCGCGGGCCGGGCGTCAACCGGGCGGTGCGGCGCTCCCCGGCATCGGCCACGGCGGCGGTGATGGAGTCGCCGGCCAACGCCACCTCGACCGCGCCCAGCAGGACGAGGCTGCGGCCCCGCGTCAGCGTGCGGGGCTCGAACAAGGCGCGAAGGTCGTCGGCGGAGTACGGCGTCGGCATGCAGTGCGGGACCTTGGAGACAGGGGAGGCAACCTGCCCGGGGGCAGGCCGGCGGGGCAGCCGGGCGCGGCAGTATAGCATCTGTGGCGCGGGACGCACCCCCGGCACGGCTCCGTCAGCCACCCGCGTAATCCAGTGGCAGCGCCGTGGTCGATTTCAGCACCTCCATGGCGAAGGCGGCGCTGACGTCATACAGATCGATTTGGGCGATCAGGCGGGTATAGACCGCGTCATAGGCGCCGATATCGGGCACGACGATGTGCAGCAGGTAATCGACTTGGCCGGCCATGCGGTAGAAGCCCACCACCTCCGGCAGCGTCATGACACAGCGATAGAACCGGTCGGCCCAATCCTTGCGGTGCTGGTTGGTGCGGACGCTGACGAAGACGTTCACCCCCACATTCACCCGCTTCGGGTCCAGCAAGGCGACGCGGGCGGCGATCACGCCGTCGGCCTGTAATTTCTGCACGCGCCGCCAGCAGGGCGAGGTCGATATCCCCACCCGCTCCGCCAGTTCGGCAATCGGCATTGCGGCGTCGCGCTGAACCCAGTGTAGAATGCGTCGGTCGATGTCATCCATGGCAACTGAATACCTCGCCACCGCAATTAGGTGGAACCGTATTCCTCCCACCAGGGCAGATCACGGCGACAACGCAACCAATTCCCGCAACCGCGATGGCAGGATGGCATCCTCAATGCAGGAGCGTTCCATGGCCGTGTCGTTCACCGCCCACCCGCGCGATGTCGGAGAAACCTATGGCGAGCATTTCGGCGTCGCCATGCGCTTCTCGCTGGCGATGATCGGCGGCGGCCTGGCCTGCGCCGTCCATGCCCTGCTGCCCTTCCTGTTCACCACCACCGGCTCGCAGACGATCCGCCGCTTGCACGACCGCATGGTGAAGAACCGGGCCGCTGCAACGCATTAGGCGGATTGCCGCGGGCGGCCTCCGTCGTGCAAAAGGGCGGCATGGACACGACGCAAGCCAGCCCGGGCGTAAGCATCGCCTTGCCGGAAACCATGATCGACGCGGCCACCTTCCGCGCCTGCATGCGCCAGGTGCCGGGTGCCGTGACGGTGGTCACCACCGTGCATGAGGGCACGCGGGGCGGGTTGACCGCTACGGCGGTTTGCTCCGTCAGCGCGGAGCCGCCGCAGATGCTGGTGTGCGTCAACCGCGCCAGCAGCGCGGAGGCCGTGATTGTGTCGGCCGGGCGCTTTGGCGTGAGCTTCCTGTCACACGAGCAGGAGCCGGTGGCCAACGCCTTCGCCGCCTCCCTGGACGACCGCTTCGACCATGCCGAGTGGACGGAACTCGGTTCGGGCGTGCCCGTGCTTCAGGGCGCGGCGGCCGCCTTCGACTGCGTGGTGGTGCAGATGGTTCAGGCCGGCACGCACACCATCTTCATCGGCGCCATCGTGGCGGCGGTGGCGCGGGACGTGCCGAACCTGATGTACAAGGCCGGCACGTACGGCGCGATCTAGCAGCCGGGTCGCCCCGCCCCAGGCTGGGACGAGGCTTCGCGGCTCAAACCGCCTTGAACACGCCTTCCATGGCAATCTGCGCCAGCGGGATACGGTCGCTCGGCGCTTCCCGCGCCGCCATCGCCTCCGGCAGGCTAGATTTGTCGCCGATGCGGCCGATGGCGAAGATCTGTTCCACCCGGTAACCCTGCGGGATGTCCAGCTCGGTAAAGGCGCGCTCCATGTCGAAGCCGACCATGCCGTGCGTGTGCCAGCCCCGCAGCGTGGCTTGCAGCGCCAGGGTCGCCCAGGCGGCGCCGGCATCCAGCGAGTGGCTGTGCGATGGCACCGGCTTGTCCTTGCCCGGCGGTAGCATCAAGGAGTTCGACACCAGCACCACCAGCGCCGACGCGTTCTTTGCCCAGCCCTGGTTGAACGGGACCAGCAGGTCGAGGAACTTGTCGAAATGCGGGGTTCCCTTGCGCGCGTAAACGAAGCGCCAAGGTTGCGAGTTGTAGGAGGACGGCGCCCAGCGTGCCGCCTCGAACAGCGTCATCAGATCGGACTCGCCGATCTCCTCCCCGGTGAAGGCGCGGGGCGACCAGCGCTCCAGGAACAGCTTGTCGATGGGCAGGTCGGAATGGCGATTGAGGGCGTCTGTCACGAAAAGCTCCTTCGTTGAAACCGTGCCGGTTCTATCAACGCCGCTGCGACTTGTCTCGGCAGGCCGCCCGGCGGTTAAACTTTCGTTCACGGTCGTTTGTTACGGTCAGGCCGTCCGCAGAATGGCGGTCGGCTGGAGCAGGTAAAACACCATGTCGGTTGGATCGATCAACACCAACAACGCTGCCTATGTTGCCCTGCAATCCCTGAACAGCACGAACTCCGCCCTGCAAACCACGCAGAAGCAGGTCTCCACCGGCTATCGCGTGGCCGACGCCACGGACGATGGCGGCGCCTTCGCCGTGGCGCAGAAGGTGCGGTCCGACGTGGGCGCGCTGACCAGCGTCAACCAGCAGCTCGGCAGCGCCAAGGGGCTGGTCACCACCGCGCTCACCTCGCTTACCAGCATCTCCAACGCGGTCACCTCGGCCAAGGCGCTGCTGGTCAAGATCAGCGACCAAAGCATCTCCGACACGCAGCGCAGCCAGTACATCACCTCGTACACCGAACTGGTGAAGACCGTCGCCAACGACGTCGACAACTCGACCTATAACGGACAAACCCTGCTAGGTGCGGCATCGGGCTCGGTCGCCGCCAGCTCCAAATCGGTGATCAGCAACGAATCGGGCTCCGTCGCGACGTTGAGCGCCGAGGATGTCAGCACGCTGCCGAACACGCTTGCCCAACTGATCGGCGCCTCGTTCACCCGCGACTCCTCGGGCCAGGATACGTTCACCTCCGTGACGGCGAGCAGCGCGCAGACCGCGGCGCTGGCCTCGTTGCAGATCGGCGCTGGCTTCGACACGGCGCAAACCGGCGTGAGCAACCAGCTCAACCAGGCGGGATCCGACTCGAACTACCTGGACTCGCAGATCACCTTCAACAGCAACAAGATCGACAGTCTGAACTCGGGCCTGGGCGCGCTGGTCGATGCCGACCTGTCCAAGGAATCGGCGGTGTTGCAATCGTTGCAGATCAAGCAGCAGCTCGGCACCCAGGCCTTGTCGATCGCCAACCAGTCGCCGCAATCCCTGCTCAGCCTGTTCAAATAAGCCGGGATCGCCGCCTGGGCTGAACGGCACCGACCCGCCGGATAACGGCCGCGGTTGGCGCGAACACCTGGCGGTTCTAAGCTTGCCCGGTGACCAGCCAGAACGCGACCATCATCCTGATGGAGGATGACCTAACTCTCCGCAGCCTGCTGGCCGACGGCCTGCGCGACGCCGGCTACCCTGTGGTGGAAACCGCGACGGGGACGCAGGCGAAGGATGCCCTTGCCGCCACGGCCGGCCGCATCATCCTCGTCGCCGACCGCTCGGTGGACAAGGACGGGCCGAACGGCTTCCAGATCGCGTCCGAGATGCTGGAGCAGCATGCGGATCTGCGAGTCGTCTATATCTCCGGAACGCACATCGCCATCCGCCGCCGCACGCTCGGCCCGCGGGAACGCGCGATCCTCAAGCCGTTCGCGATCTCGCAGCTGCTGGCCATGGTCCGCGAGCTTGGCGGCTAGATCGATAGCCGGAGGAGCCACGATGTCGAGCGAGTCGTTTGCCGGACAGGGCGTGGTCATCACCGGGGCCTGCGGCATCTATGGCGGCTGGATCGCCGCCGCCTTTGCGCGTGCGGGGGCCAAGCTTTGCTTGACCGATCGCGATCCAGCCGTGGCGGCATCCCTGGCAGCGGTGCCGGCTGCCACCGGCAGCTTCACCGTCGTGGCCGACCTGGCCGACGATGCCGCCGTGGCCGGCCTGGCGCGGCGACTGGAACAGGAATGGGGCGCACCGGACATCCTGGTCAACAATGCGGGCGTTTACCCCAGCGGCTTCCTGTTGGACATCGACGCGGCGGAATGGGACCGCATCATGGACCTCAACCTCCGCGTGCCGTTCCTGCTGACCCGGCACGTGGCCAAGCTCATGATCGCGGCGAAGCGGCCCGGCGCAGTGGTCAACATCTCCTCTGGCGCGTCCCGCAAGATGCGCCGTTCCGTCGTGCCCTATTGCGTGTCCAAGACGGCGCTGGACCGCCTGACCAAGGGCTTCGCGATCGAACTGGCGGAGTATGGCATCCGGGTGAACGCCGTGGAGCCGGGCTTCGCCGCCGGCAGCCACTCCAGCCCGTTGACGGAGGCGCATGTGGCGGCGACCGTGGCGGGCATCCCGCTGGGCCGCGCGTCCGGCCCGGAGGATGCCGCCAGCGCCGTGCTGTTCCTGTGCTCGCCCGCCGCGTCCTACATCACCGGAAGCACGCTGGCAGTGGATGGCGGCAACTCGATCGGCTCGCTCGCCGTGCACCAGGACAAGAAAACCGCCCTGTAGCCGAGCGGCTCCGCTCACTCGCGCATGCGGGACAGGTCCAGCAGCACGCTCGCTTCCAGTTCCTTGGCTTCCAACCGGTGCTTGACCAGGTCGCCGAGGCTGACGAGGCCCACCAACTCCTCCGCGACCAGGATCGGCAGGTGCCGGATGCGACGTTGCGTCATCAGCGCCAGCGCGTAATCCACCGTATCGCCCGGGCTGCCGCTGACCACGGGGGTCGACATGCATTCCCGCACCGCGAACCCGTAGGCGCGCGCGCCGCTCTTCGCCAGGCGGTTGACGAGGTCGCGTTCGGAGAAGATGCCCACCGGCTTGAGGTGGTCTTCGACCACCAGGGCGCCGATGCGGTGCTCGGCCAGCCGCTCCACGGCCTCCTGCACGGTCTGGTCGGGGCGGATGGTGACGACCTTGCGGCCCTTGGCTTGCAGCACGTCGGAAATAAACATGGATGGCTCCTGCTGTGGTGCATCTCGCCATTCCGATGTTGGCAGTGCGGGCGCCGACTCAAAGTTAAGTCGCCGCCATGTGCCACTGATCCAGCCTTGCGTCCGTCACCGGCGGCGCGGCCGCTCGAACACGCACACGCTTTCCACGGCGGCCGACCACAGGAACTGGTCGACCGGTGTGGCCGCCACCGCGGCATACCCGGCGTCGCGCAGCACCCGTGCGTCGCGTGCCAGGGCGGCCGGGTTACAACTGACGTAGATGACGCGCGCGACGCCCGACCCGGCGATCGTCGGCATCTGCGCCGCGGCCCCAACATAGGGCGGGTCCAGCACCACTGCCGCGGCGCCCGCCATGTCCTTGGCCGTCAGCGGTTGCCGGACGAGGTCCCGCAGCACCGGCTCGACCCGGCCGTTGGCGGAGGCGCTGCGCAGTGCGGCATGCGCCGCCGGGTTGCCCTCGAAGGCAATCACCCGGGCCTGGGTGGCAAGCGCGAAGGTCAGGGTGCCGCAGCCGGCGAACAACTCGATGATCGGGGCGCGGGGCGGGCGGCGGTCCGGCAATCCTGCCAGCACCGCGGCCGTGATGGCGGCGGCACCGGCGCGGGACGCTTGCAGGAAGCCGCCGGGAGGGACGGACACGGCCACACCAGCCAAATCCGTGGTGGCGGGAGCAAGCTGGCAAGCAGTTTCCGGCACGCCATCCCCCAAAGCCCAACTGATGCGGCACGCGCCGATCTGCTGCGCCATAGCTGTCAGGGTCACGCGGTCGGCGGCGCTCAGCGGCGCGTCCGTGCGCAACAACAGGTCGATGCCGCTGTCCAGCACGTTTGCCAAAGCCGATCCGACGCGGCGCAGCCCGGCGATGCGCGGCAGGGTCGCCCGCAGGGCCGCAATGGTGGTGACGAGGCAAGGCTCGACGACCAGGCAAGTGTGCAGGTCGATGATCTCGGCGCCGCGGTGGCGGTGCAGGCCGACGGCGCAGCCGGTGCCGTCACGCCGCAGGGCCAGGTCGATGCGGCGACGCTGCTGCGGCGGCGTGCGGGCGATCGGGGCCACGGGGAATTCGGCGAACCCGGCCCGGGACAGCGCAGCGGCCACCTGCGCCGACTTCCACGCGGCGTAGGGGGCATCTTGCCAATGCTGCAACGTGCATCCACCGCAGGCGCCGAAATGCGGGCACGGGGCAGGCTGGCGGGACGGCGACGGCGACGGCGTCAGCAGCTCCGCAGTGCCGACCCAGCCTTGGCCGCGGCGGATCAGGCTGGCCGCCGAGACGATTTCGCCGGGCAGCGTGTAGGGCAGGTAAACCGGGCTGCCATCGGCCAGCGCCGCAACCCCGTCGCCATCTGCGCCCACCCGGTTCACCGTCAAGGCAATTGCGGGCGTCTGTTCTGCCTCTCCCGCTGGCGGGAGAGGGCCGGGGTGAGGGTGGCGCCCGACGCTCGAGGCGGCGCTCATTTTGGCCGGCCGGCCACCCTCACCCTGCCCTCTCCCGCCAGCGGGAGAGGGTTCTTTCGGCGTCGCGGGCAGGGTTGATTGCCCTCCCCGCGACCGGGAGGTCTTGCCGGGGGGGAGCCTCAGGCGCCGAACGCGGACAGGCCGGTTTGGGCGCGGCCCAGGATCAAGGCGTGCACGTCGTGCGTGCCCTCATAGGTGTTGACGGCTTCCATGTTCATGACGTGACGGATCACGTGATACTCGTCGGCGATGCCGTTGCCGCCGTGCATGTCACGGGCTTCGCGGGCGATCGCCAATGCCTTGCCACAACTGTTGCGCTTGCACAGGCTGATCATTTCCGGCGCGGCGCGGTGCTCATCCATCAGGCGGCCCAGGCGCAGCACGCCTTGCAGCCCCATAGTGATTTCCGTCTGCATGTCAGCCAGCTTCTTCTGGATCAACTGCGTCGCGGCCAGCGGGCGGCCGAACATCATGCGCTGCAGCGTGTACTCGCGCGCGGCGTGCCAGCAGAACTCCGCCGCCCCCAGCGCACCCCAGGAAATCCCGTAGCGGGCGTTGTTGAGGCAGGAGAATGGGCCGCGCAAGCCCTTCACGCCGGGCAGCATGTTGGCTTCGGGGACGAACACCTCGTCCATCATGATCATGCCGGTCTTGGACGCGCGCAGGCTGAACTTGCCTTCGATCGCCGGCGCGGTCAGGCCCTTCATGCCCTTTTCCAGGATGAAGCCGCGGATGGTGCCGCTGTCGTCCTTCGCCCACACCACGAACACGTCGGCCAATGGCGAATTGGTGATCCAGGTCTTCGATCCGCTGACCAAATAGCCGCCATCCACGCTCTTGGCACGCGTCCGCATGGAACCGGGGTCGGAGCCCGCATCCGGCTCCGTCAAGCCGAAGCAACCGACGAACTGGCCGGATTGCAGCTTCGGCAGGAAGCGCTTGCGCTGGTCCTCCGAGCCGAAGGCCCAGATCGGATACATCACCAGGGAGGATTGCACGGAGAACGCGGAGCGGTAGCCGCTGTCGACGCGCTCCACCTCACGCGCGATCAAGCCATAGGCGACATAGCCGACGCCGGCGCAGCCATAGCCTTCCAGCGTGGCGCCGAGGAAGCCCATCTCCCCCATCTCGTTCATGATCTCACGATCGAACGTCTCATGCCGGTTGGCGAGCAACACGCGCGGGAACAGCTTGTCCTGGCAGTAGGCCCGGGCGGCGTCGCGGATCGCGCGCTCGTCCTCGGTTAACTGGTCGTCCAACAGCAGGGCGTCGTCCCAGGAGAACGGGCCCATCGGGCGGTTCTGCGGCGCCGGGCCGGGCGGCGTGTCGCACAGCGGCTCGCCTTCGGCGGCCTCGGGCACAGCAACGGGACTCATGACGTTCATGCCGATGTCTCCTCCGAAGAGCGCGGTTGGCCCGCGCGCGCGGGCGATCGTATCAGCATGAAGGCGGGCACGTCATCACCGAAGCCCTGCACCGCTGGGCCAAGGTCGTCGTCCCGGCCGCGCGGCTCGCGCCGGGGCAGCCGGTCTCGCACGCGCTCGGGCTCACGCGCCGGGCGCTCCCGGCGCGGCCGCGGCGCCGCCACCGGCACGTCGAGCGCCGGTTCGGCTGCGACTGGCTCGGCCTTGGGCGCGCGGGCGCGGCGGGGGGCGGCGGCGTCCTTCGGCTCAGCACGGCGCGGTTTGGCCTCCGGCTTGGTTGCCGTCCGGCCGCGGCCACGGCGCTTGCGGCCATCGCCTTCCGCCCATTCGACCGGATCGAGCCCGTTAACCTGCAAACGCGGAATGGGCGCGCCCACCAGCGACTCGATGGCTTCCGTGGCGAGCCGATCGTCCGGCGTCGCCAGGGTAAAGGCGTGGCCGGTCAACCCGGCGCGGCCGGTGCGTCCGATGCGGTGGACGTAATCCTCCGCATGGTGCGGTACGTCGAAATTGAACACGTGCGACAGCCCGCTGATGTCCACGCCGCGCGCCGCCACGTCGCTACACACCAGCAAGCGCAACTCGCCGGCCTTGAACCGCGCCATCGTCGCCGTCCGTTCCGACTGCGACAAATCGCCATGCAAGGCGCCGACGTCGAATTCATGCCGCTTGAGCGATTTGTAGAGGATATCGACTTCGATCTTGCGGTTGCAGAAGATCAACGCGTTCTGCACCTGCTCCGAACGGATCAGCCGGCGCAGCGCTTCCCGCTTGTCGGTTTCCTGCACCAGCGCCAAACCCGCCACGATGGTGGTGGCGACGGAGGCCGGGCGGGAAACGGTGATCTGCTTCGGGTTCTGCAAGAACGCATCCGCTAGCCGCTTGATCTCCGGCGCCATGGTGGCGGAGAAGAACAGCGTCTGCCGGGTGCGCGGCAACATCGACACGATGCGCTCGACATCGGGGATGAAGCCCATGTCTAGCATCCGATCGGCCTCGTCAATCACCAGGATGCGCGTGTCGGTCATCAGCAAGCCGCCGCGCTCGAACAAGTCGATCAGGCGGCCCGGCGTGGCGATCAGCACGTCCACGCCCTTCATCAGGGCGTCCTTCTGCTCGGACATGCTTTCGCCGCCGATCAGCAGGGCGTGGTTCAGCTTCAGGTGCTTGCCGTACTGGACGAAGTTCTCCGCCACCTGCAGCGCCAGTTCGCGCGTCGGCTCCAGGATCAGGGAGCGCGGCATGCGGGCGCGGGCGCGGCTGCCGGCCAGGATGTCCATCATCGGCAGGGTGAAGGAAGCGGTCTTGCCCGTCCCGGTCTGCGCCACGCCCAGCACGTCCCGGCCCATCAGGACCATGGGGATCGCCTGCTCCTGGATCGGCGTGGGATGCAGGTAGCCCATTTCTGCGATGCCGCGCAGGATGGGCTCGGACAAGCCGAGATCGGCGAACACCGCCCGCGTCGGCGGGAGCGCCTCTTCCACGTCGGCGACGTCGCTTGCGACCTGCAAGTCATCTGCCACGACGGGTTCAAGCGGCAACTCCGCCTCTTGCTCGGCCTCGGCGGGCTCGATCGGGTCAGGCGGGGTGTCATCGGCCGCAGCAACGCGCTCCGGACCGGCCGGCTCGCCGGCGGGGATCGCGTCGTGCTCAGATTGCGCAGGCTGGTCCGCCGGGGCAGGTGTCGGTTCGGTCAACAAGGGGTTCCGGTCGCTTGAATAAACGCCGGCGTTGAAGGCGCGCCGGCAGGATGCGCCGTAACGGCGCGGGCGCGCATTCCCGCGCCTCAGCGCCGCATATCTGCAACTGGACACCGAAAGTCAAGGAATTCGCGTCACGTGCAACGTTGTGCCTCGCCCGGCGTAGGGTGGCGGCCGGGAGAACCCTACGATGCCGACCGCCGCCCAAGCCTTGCCGATCGAAGACTACGCGCTGATCGGCGACTGCAACACCACCGCGCTGGTCGGCCGGAACGGCTCCATCGACTGGCTGTGCTGGCCGCGTTTCGACAGCGCCGCCTGCTTCGCCGCCCTGCTCGGCACCACGGAGCATGGCCGCTGGCTGATCGCGCCGGCCGGGACCGACGTGCATGCCAGCCGCAGCTACCGCGATGGTGGCCTGGTGCTGGAAACCGTGTTCACCTCACCCGGCGGCACCGTGGCGCTGATCGACTTCATGGTGCCGGAACTGTCCAATTCCTCCGTCGTCCGCATCGTGGAAGGCCGCACCGGCCGCGTCGACATGACCGTGGACCTGGCACTGCGCTTCGACTACGGCGCCTCGGTCCCGTGGGTCACGCGGCTGCCCGACGGCAGCGGCACCGTCGCCATCGCCGGCCCCGAACTGACGGCGCTCTACACCAGCGTCGAGCTTGAGGGCCGCGACATGCGCACCGTGGCGAACTTCGCCGTCGCGGCCGGGGAACGCGTGTCCTTCGTGTTGCGGCATGGACCCTCCCACCTGCCGGCGCCGCCGACCTTGGATGCGGACAAGGCGCTGGCGGATACCGAGCGGTATTGGAGCGAGTGGTCGCAGCGCTGCACCTACCAGGGCGGCTACAAGGACGCGGTCAAAACCTCCCTGCTGGCGTTGAAGGCGCTGACCTACCATCCCACCGGCGGCATTGCGGCCGCGGCGACTACCTCGCTGCCGGAGCAACTCGGCGGCACGCGCAACTGGGATTACCGGTATTGCTGGCTGCGCGACGCGACGCTGACGCTGTTCTCGCTGATGCACGCCGGGTATTTCGAGGAAGCCGGCGCCTGGCGCGATTGGCTACACCGCAGCATCGCCGGTAGCCCGGACCAATTGCAGATCATGTATGGCATCGCCGGGGAACGGCGCCTGGCCGAGTGGGAAGTCAGCACCCTGCCGGGCTACCAAGGCGCATCACCGGTGCGGATCGGCAATGCCGCGTCCGAGCAACTACAGCTCGACGTGTTCGGCGAGGTCATGGAAGCGCTGCACCAGGCGCGCAATGGCGGCCTGGTCAACGCGCCGGAAAGCTGGGCGCTGCAATGCTCCGTCATCCGGCACCTCGGGGAGATTTGGCAGCAGCCGGACGAAGGCATCTGGGAGACCCGCGGCGGTCGCAAGCACTTCACCTATTCCAAGGTCATGGCCTGGGTCGCATTCGACCGCATGATCAAGGATGCGGAAGATCACAGCCTGGAAGGGCCGGTAGAGGAATGGACCGCCACGCGCGACGCCATCCGCGACATGATCCTGGAAAGAGGCTTCCACCCCGGGAAGAACAGCTTCACCCAGCATTTCGACACCGAGGAGTTGGATGCCAGCCTGTTGCTGATCCCGCTGGTCGGGTTCCTGCCACATGACGACCCGCGCGTGCTCGGCACGACGGCGGCCGTCGAGCGTGAACTGCTCAAGGACGGCTACGTACTGCGCTACAACACGGAAGGCGAGTCGGACGGCCTGCCGCCGGGCGAGGGCGCCTTCCTGGCCTGCTCGTTCTGGCTGGTCGACAATTGGAACATGCAGGGGCGCCGCGCCGATGCAGTGGCAATGTTCGACCGGCTGCTGTCGCTCCGCAACGATGTCGGGCTGTTGAGCGAGGAATACGACCCGGCCGCCAAGCGCATGACCGGCAACTTCCCGCAAGCCTTCAGCCACACGGCACTGATCGCCAGCGCCATGAACCTGGCCGAGGCAGGCCCGGCGCAGGCCCGCGAAGCGGAGGCAGCCGAAAGCTAGGCCTGCGCCCGGACGTCCTTGATGTCGCGGAACGCCAAACCCTCGTTCTGCTCGGCCACGCGGCGCAGGCTGAAGGTGGAGGAGGCGAGGAACACCGGGTCGCCATCCACGTCGTCCGCCATGGCCGTGCGCTGCACCTGGCTGAACTTGTCGATCGCGAGCTTCTCGCCGCTCACCCAGCGCGCCATGGCATAGGGCACGGCCTCGAACCCGATGCCGACGCCGTACTCGGCTTGCAACCGGGCGATCAGCACGTCCAACTGCAACGTGCCGACCACGCCTACGATCGGTGGGCTGCCATCCTGTGGGCGGAACAACTGCACCACGCCTTCCTCGGCCAGTTCCTGCAAGGCCTGGCGCAGCTTCTTCGCCTTCATCGCGTCGTCCAGCCGCACCCGGCGCAGGATTTCCGGCGCGAAATACGGCACGCCGACGAAGTTGATGTCCTCCTCCTCCGACAGCGTGTCGCCGATGCGCAGCGTGCCGTGGTTGGGGATGCCGACCACGTCGCCGGCATAGGCCTCGTCGGCGATCTGCCGGTCGCGCGCGAAGAAGAATTGCGGCGCGTGCAACGGGATCAGCTTGCCCGTGCGCACCTGTCGCAGCCGCATGCCGCGTTGCAGCTTGCCCGAACAAACGCGGGCGAAGGCGATGCGGTCGCGGTGGTTCGGGTCCATGTTCGCCTGGATCTTGAACACCAGGGCCGTCAGCCTGTCCTCGCTGGCGTCCACGGTGCGGGTGTCGGCCGGCTGCGCCCGCGGCGGCGGGCCGAAGGCGACCAGGCTGTCCAGCAGGTCGGTGACGCCGATCTCCTTGATGGCGCTGCCGAAGAACACCGGCGTCAGGTGCCCGGCGTTGAAGCCGTCACGCTCGAACTCCGGCAGCGCGGCGCGGGCAAGGTCGATCTCCTCCGCCATCGCCACCATGCGGTCGTCCGACTGCGCGAGGGGGTCCGTGGTGTGGATTTCCCGCGTCCGCAGGTCGTACGTGCCGGCAAAGGTCGCCGCCCGGCCGATCGGCCAAGTCACCGGCGCGGTGTCCAGCGCCAGGGTGTTGCTCACCTCGTCCAGCAGCTCGAACGGGTCGCGTGCTTCGCGGTCCATCTTGTTGACGAAGGTCAGGATGGGGATGTCGCGCATGCGGCAGATCTCGAACAGCTTGCGAGTGCGCGCCTCGATGCCTTTGGCCGCGTCGATGACCATCACGGCGGAATCCACCGCCGTCAGCGTGCGGTAGGTGTCTTCGGAGAAATCCTCATGGCCCGGCGTGTCCAGCAGGTTGAACACGCAACCACCGTATTCGAAGGTCATGACGGAGGTGACCACGGAAATGCCGCGCTCCCGCTCGATCCCCATCCAGTCGGACCGGGTGCGCCGCCGCTCCCCCTTGGCGCGGACATTGCCGGCAAGCTGGATGGCGCCGCCCGCGCGCAACAGGCGCTCCGTCAGCGTGGTCTTGCCGGCATCCGGATGCGAGATGATCGCGAAGGTGCGACGGCGGGCGATCTCTTCGGCTGCGGTCATGCGATACTCCCTCTCCCGCTGGCGGGAGAGGGCCGGGGTGAGGGTGGGCGGCACCGTCAGACCCGGGGAGCGCCACCCTCACCCAACCCTCTCCCGCCAGCGGGAGAGGGCATTTTAGGCCCTTAGCGCGAGTAGAACTCGACCACGAGGTTCGGTTCCATCTGCACCGGGTACGGCACGTCCGACAGCTTGGGCGCGCGGGCAAAGCGGCCCTTCATGGCGCGGTGGTCGACCTCGAGGTATTCCGGCACGTCGCGCTCCGTGCTTTGCGTGCTGTCCAGCAGCACCGCGAGTTGCTTGGACTTTTCCCGCACCTCGATCGTGTCGCCGTCCTTCACCAGATAGGACGGAATATTCACCCGCTTGCCGTTCACCAGCACGTGGCCGTGGTTGACGAACTGGCGGGACGCGAACGGCGTGATGGCGAACTTCAGGCGGTAGATCACCGCGTCCAGCCGGCGCTCCAGCAGCTCGATCAGGTTCTCGGAGGTGTCGCCCTTGCGGCGCACGGCCTCGTCGTAATACTTGCGGAACTGCTTCTCGCCGATGTTGCCGTAATAGCCCTTCAGCTTCTGCTTCGCCATCAACTGGATGCCGAAATCGGTCGGCTTCTGCTTGCGGCGCTGGCCGTGCTGGCCGGGGCCGTAATCGTGCTTGTTGATGGGGGACTTGGCGCGGCCCCACAGGTTCACGCCCAAGCGGCGGTTGATCTTGTACTTGCTTTCGGCGCGCTTCGTCATGCGCAAGGCACTCCATTCTATGTCGCCCGCATTGGGGCGTTGTTGCACCGGTAGTCCGAACGACAATCGGCGGGAGCAGGCCCCGGAGGCCTGTCCACGTTCCCGGCAGTGCGCGGGGGGTTACGCCGGGCACCCAGCCTTGTCAAACCGGCGGCGCGGCGGCATCTGCCACGGCATGATCAATCGCGGCGACATCATCTGGCTGGGCGTGTCCTCCGGCGTCACCGGGGGCCTGATCGGTGGCATGTTCCTGGGCATCGGCATCGCGATGATGCTGGAAGGCGTGTATGCCGGCCTGCTGCTGATCTGCATCGGCGCGCCCTGTTCCAGCATCATCGGCTGGCTGCTCGCCCGGCGGCTGGCCAAGCAACTGCCCTAGCCGCTCAGGCCGCGCCGGTCCGCAGCGCCGCCACCCGCACCCGCTCCAGGTGCACGACATAGGTCCCGCTCAAGGCGATGATCACGCCGCCCACCAGCGTCCACCGGTCCGGCACCGCGCGGAACACGGCGTAGCCGAACGCCGACGACCAGATCAGTTGCGCGTAGCTGAGCGGCGCCAGCACCGTCGCGCGGGCGTGCCGATAGGCCAGCAATGCGAACCATTGTCCCGACGAGGCGATCACCCCGACCAGCAGGCACAGCCCAGCCAATCGCAGCGTGAGCGGTGCAAGAAAGAACGGCAACAGGCACAGCAGCAGCACGAAGCCCGTCAGCGCCGTCCAGATCAGCGTGACCCCCGTCCGGTCGACGCCCGCCAGGCGCCGGGTGAGCAGCATGGCCATGCACCAGCACAGCGACGACAACACCACCAGCCCCGCCGCCGGGTGCAGCCCGCCGATGCCGGGCCGTACCACCACCAGCACGCCGGCGAAGCCCACCGACACCGCCGCCCAGCCCTGCGGGCGCACCACTTCCCCCAGCACGGGAATGGCCAGCACGGTGATCAGCAGCGGGGTGATGAAGTTGATCGCCGTCGCTTCCGCCACCGGCAGGCTGCCGAGCGACAGGATGAAGGCGAGCGCGCTGCCCACCACGCCCAGGCCGCGCAGGATTTGCAGCCCGGGCCGGCGGCTGCGGATCGACGTCGCCCGGCGGCGCAGCAGCGGCGCACCCGCCATGGCGACGAACACGGCATAGCGGATGGTGGCCAGTTCCACGGTCGGGACGCTTTGCGTCACGTATTTCGCCAGCGTGTCCGACGCCGAGAACAGCAGCGTCGCGGCGAGCATGAACGCGCCGCCCCGGATGAAATCCTCCCCCATCGCCCCGGTTTAAGCACGCCCGCCCTGCCCCGCCCAGCCGCATCCGCATTTCGGCCCCCGTCCGGAATGGGGTAGGCTGCCGGCGGATAACTGGGAGTGGATCCGCATGCGTTTCACGTTCGCCGTCGCAACTGCCTGCCTCGCCTGGGCCAGCCTTGCCACCGCACAGGCCGCCACGGAGGCGACCTACAGCGACAGCGCCTTTGCGGCGGCGCAGGGGGCCGGCAAGCCGATCCTGATCGACATCACCGCGCCGTGGTGCCCGACCTGCGCCAAGCAGCACCCGATCCTGTCGCAGCTCTATGCCACGCCCGAGTTCAAGGATTTGCAGGTGTTCAACGTGGATTTCGACACCAGCAAGCCGCTGCTGCGCAAGCTTGGGGTGCAGATGCAGTCCACCATGATCGTGTATCACGGCACCCAGGAAGAAGGCCGCGCCACGGGCGAAACGGCCGCCCCGGCGATCCACGACCTGCTGGCCAAGGCGAACGGCTGATCCCATGACTGCCGGGAGCATCGGCGCCGGCTTTCTGGCGGGGGTGCTCTCGACGCTGTCGCCCTGCGTGCTGCCGTTGCTGCCGCTGGTGGTGGGCAGCGCGGTGGCGGCTCATCGGGCGGGGGCGCTGGTGCTGGCGGCCGGGTTGGCGCTGTCGTTCACCGCCATAGGGCTGTTCGTCGCCACGGTGGGCTTCGCCATCGGCTTGGACGGAAGCGTGTTCCGCACCGCCTCGGCCGTGCTGCTGATGGCCATCGGCCTGGTACTGCTGAGCAGCGCGTTGCAGGCGCGCTTCGCCCGGGCAACCGGCGGCGTCGGCGATGCCGGCAACCGGCTGTTGGCGCGCCTGTCCCCGCGGGGCATCGGCGGCCAGTTCGTGGTCGGCGTGGTGCTGGGCGCGGTGTGGAGCCCGTGCGTCGGCCCGACGCTCGGCGCCGCATCCGTGCTGGCGGCGCGCGGCCAGGATTTGCCGGCCGTGGCGACCGTCATGCTGGCCTTCGGCCTTGGGGCGGCGACGCCGCTGCTGCTGGTGTCGGTCCTGTCCCGGGGCGCGCTCACCCGCTGGCGCGGGCGCATGGCGCAAGCCGGTCACGCGGGAAAGCTGCTGCTGGGCGGCAGCGCGGTCGCGGTGTCGCTGCTCATCCTGACGGGGCTCGACCGGTCGGCCGAAACCGTTTTGGTCAACGCGTCCCCCGCCTGGCTGACGGACCTGACCACCCGGTTCTGATGGTTTTACCGAGGCCTGGCGTGTCGGGTGGGGTGCTCTTCCGCACCTCACCCAAGCGGTAAACATGCCCAACTACCGCCGCAACCGCGTTCCCGGCGGCACCTATTTCTTCACCCTTGCCCTCGCCGATCGTCGCAGTGACCTGCTGGTCCGCGAGATTTAAGCATTGCGCGAGTCCGTCGCGCGCACACGGCACCTGCATCCATTTCAGATCGACGCCTGGGTGGTGTTGCCGGAGCACATACATGCCGTTTGGACCCTGCCTGAGGGCGACGCCGCGTATTCCCTGCGATGGGGGTTGATCAAGCGCGGCTTCTCGGCGGCGCTGGCGGCAGGCGAAGATCGCTCGGCCTCCCGCGTGGCCAAGGGCGAGCGCGGCGTTTGGCAGCGCCGCTTCTCGGAACACACGGTGCGCGATGCCGAGGATTTCGCCCGCCACGTCGATTACGTGCACTTCAACCCGGTCAAGCACGGGCTGGCGAAAGCGCGGGTGATTGGCCGACTCAACGTTTCGGCAGGCGGTCAGGCGCGGGTATTATCCAGCCGATTGGATGCACCACGATGAGAACGCGGGCGAGTTCGGTGAGAGGGAAAGCGGGTAAGGCTGAGAGGGGCATCGCTTCTTTGGAGCGTGAACGCGGCGGCAAGGGACGTGGTGGGGTGCGGAAGAGCACCCCACCCTACGCTTGCTGCCAATTTGATCCACCGACGATACCGCATGCTACGCCGCCGAAGGCGTCGGCAGCACGGCTCCAATCGCAATTCGCAGCCTGTCATCGTCCTTGCTTTGGATAGCGCGCGTGACCCAGGCGGTGAATGCGCTGATACTGTCACCGTGTAGTCTTGCGGCGAGAGCCAACAGCGTTTTCTTGCGATCGTAAACGGCGAGTAGTGCAGGTAGGTCGTCCTTGGCAATTGCATCGGCGATTATGTCTTGGATCCTCGTGGCGATCGCGGTGACGTTGAGCGCCCTCGTTTGCGTGGTGTAGCTATCGCCAAGCTCGCTGAGTGATTTGTCACCCGAAAAGTCAATCCGCCTTAGTGTCGATCCAAGATCATGTTGAGTCTGGTGAGTCGGTTGTGATTCCATCGCTTTGCGTCGAGTCGCGAGGGTAGTGGAATGTGGACGGTTGAGAACCGCGGTCGGTATGACCGTAGTAGGTTGCGATATCCAAGCGACCTGACGGATGCCGAGTGGTCGCTGACCAAGCCGCTGATCCCTCGCGCCAAGCGGGGTGGCAACAAGCGGACGGTGGATGTGCGCGAGATAGTCAACGGGCTGATGTATGTGCTGAGCACCGGGTGCCAGTGGGCCGCGATCCCCAAGGACCTGCCGCCGCGCAGCACGGTTAACTTTTACTTCAAGCGTTGGGAGCACGACGGCACGCTCGACCGGCTGCACCACGCGCTTTACGTCGCCTGCCGCGAGCAGGCAGGGCGCCAAGCGAGCCCGACTGCGGCCATTATCGACAGTCAAAGTGTCAAGAGCGCGGAAAAAGGGGGATTTCGGACCCGCCCGGCTTTGATGCGGGCAAGAAAATCAAAGGCAAGAAGCGCCACGTCCTTGTCGATACGCAAGGCTTGCTGATGCAAGCGATCGTACATGCCGCCGACATCCAAGACCGTGATGGCGGTGTGCTGCTGATGGCCTCGTTGTTCGGGCTCTACCCGTTCCTGCTCAAGCTCTATGCCGACGGTGGCTACCAGGGACCACGCTTTCAGGACGGGTTGGCCCACGTCTGCAGCCAGGTCAACATCGAGATCGTCAAGCGATCCGACGTCGCTCGCTTCGTCGTGCTGCCAAAACGCTGGATCGTCGAACGCACGATCGCCTGGCTGAACCGCTGCCGACGCTTGGCCAAGGATTGGGAGTGCCTGAACCGTAACGCCCTCGCTTTCCTGCGTTGGGCGTCAATCAGGCTGATGCTCCGACGCCTATGTCAGAAAACAACATGATCTTGGATCGACTCTTAGCATCTGATCGATGCGCCGGCGGCAGTAGCCGAGCACTACTTCATTAACGTTCTTTGATACCGCCGCGTCTTCGAACACTGCCGCTTTCACTTCGGCTAGTTTAGCCTCCAATACAGCGCCACTGAAATCGTCTTTCGCCAGAATAACCCGCGACACGGCGGGCAACAGCAGCAGGTTCTCGATCTCGGCGACAGGTAGCACAGACACGCCCACGCGTGCGAGATACTCCCTGTCGCTCGTGTCGCGTGCATCCGCGTCGACCACACCGGCGCAAGTAATGCGGGTGAAGGCCGCATTACGCCGCATTGTCGCGACTGAGTGAATGACACTCTCGCATCCACCTCGCGGGATCACCGTCCAATTCGGATAACAGGCGCGGTAAAAGGCTATGTCGAGGCTACCCTGCTTTCCCTCGACGAACAGCACCGGCTTTCGGCTGCCAAGAATCAGTGTGATCAGTTCCTCACTAAAGCTTTCCGCCTCCGGCACGTCCTCAATCGTCCAGCCCGTCTCGGGCGCATAGCTCCGCACAACGTACTTTCTACCCGCCCGTGACGCAGCAAACTCTAAGTCATGCGTGATCAGGAGAAACGCACAGTCCGGTCGTGTCGCTTCCAACTCGTCCCACAACCGACCTAGAATTAAACGATGCACATGAATTTCAGGCTCGTCCATAATGAATACAGAGTTGGGATTGGCAACCAGAATTTGCCCAATAGTGTAGAAAACAGCCTTTTCCCCGTCACTCATCTGCGTTATGTTATACGGCTTGCTTGTCTCTCCTGTCACATCATGGGCTATCACAGTGATGCTATCCGCTGTAGTCGCTACACGACGGGTTGGTAGTACACGATGGAATATTTTCTTTAATTTTCGTAACATCGTATCGCGACTTAACACGGGAGTTCCGCGTTCCGCCGCGTCGTTTACTGCTACCCCAATGTTTGCCTATTCTGCAAACAGAACCTGAATCAACGATCCGGCGTCATTGAGAATAAAACGCGGTTGAGCTTGCCCCCATCGATTTATCTCACGCGTCTGCTGAACTCCACCAAATACTTCTGGATTGATATTTCCGTATCGCAATTGACTACGAGCCGCTTGCTCGCTGATTTGCTCGATCGAGGGATCAAGCGCGAGCATTCGTTGCGCTGAAATGCGGTGAGCGGCAGCACCAACTTGCCGTTCACATTCCATTGCGAGACGCGATTTCCCGCTGCCATTCGCGCCGACGATGATCGTCGACATACCAGCACGCAATTGAACGGGTGGGCTCCCGCCGGGTAACTGGAGATCAATGGAGAGTGGCAAGATTAGCTCCTTCTATACCTGATGATCTTGCGAATAGCTGAACGAACGCACAATTGGATTATCTCAGCGTCAGAAAACTGCTGATCTGCAAAATATTATTTCTCCATTCGCGACCATTAGATCGCGATAACTTACTTTTAGCAAAACTCTCCCTTATCGATAGGCAAACAGCTACCCACTTCCTCCCTACCTAAATCAAATGGCGCCTCCGCCCGCCCCCGCCGCATACGTCCCGTAGACAGTTCGGCAACGATCCCGTGTAGCGTGCGGACTTCCTGCTCCGTTACCTCGCCGCGCTGGAACAGGTGGCGGATGTTGCGGACCATGCCGGCGCGCTTCGGCTGGTTGCGCAGGAAGCCACAGGCGTCCAGTTCCGCGATCAGGTGCGCCATCAGCCCGTCCACCGCGCCCTTGCCGGCGACGGCGGTTTCGTGGGTCATCAGCACGCGGCCGGGCGTGTCGTCGCGGGCGGTCCACCATTCGTAGGCCATGACCATCACCGCCTGGGACAGGTTCAGCGACATGAACTCCGGGTTCAGCGCGAAGCGCACCAGCGTGTCGGCTTCCGCCATGTCGTCGTTGTCCAGCCCGGCGCGCTCCGGGCCGAACAGGATGCCGCAGCGCAATTGCCGCCCGGCGGCCTCGTGCAGGGCCTCGGCCGCGGCGCGGGCGGTCAGCACCGGTTTGACGATGTGGCGCGGGCGCGGGCAGGTCGCGAACACCCGGTGCAGGTCCGCCACGGCGTCCGCCACCGTGGCGTGCACGCTCGCCGCGTCCAGGATGCGGTCGGCGCCGGATGCCATGCGCCAGGCCCGCTCCTGCGGCCAGCCGTCCCGCGGCGCCACCAGGCGCAGGTGGAACAGGCCGCCATTGCCCATGGCCCGCGCCACGCTGCCGATGTTGTCGGCCAGTTGCGGGCGCACCAGGATCACGACCGGGCTGCCCGGGATCGGCTCCAGCGGCGCGCCGCCGTCGCGGCCGGTCACGGGGCGGGGTGTTGCGCCAGCCAGCGCCGCATGAACGCCTGCTCCCGCATTTGGGAAGCGACGATCTGCCGCGCCAGCCGGAGCAGGGCCGGGTCGCGGCCGTATTTCAGTTCCACCCGCGCCATGTCCACCGCACCCCCGTGATGCGGCAGCATGCCGGTGACGAAGTCGCGGTCGGCGTCGCCGGAATAGGGTTGCTCCATGCCGTGCATCATGGCCGCCATGGCGTGCTTGTAGCCGGTGGTGGCAGGCGTGTCGGGCGTTTGCGCCGCGGCGGTGCCGCACAGCAGCAGCAAGGCGGCCAGGGTCGTTCGGGTCATGCGTTGCATCCTATGCCATGCGCCAGGTCGTGCCGCCGGGTCCGTCCTCCAGCACCACGCCGCCTTCGGCCAGGCGGGCGCGGATGGCGTCGGCCCGCGCGAAGTCCCGCGCCCGGCGCGCGGCCAGCCGCTCGGCGATGGCGGCCTCCACCGCCGTGGGGTCCATGCCCCCGCGGAACCACGCCGCCGGGTCGCGGCCGAGCAGCCCGAGCATCGCGGCCCCCGCCTTCAAGCGCGCCCGCGCCCCTGCATCGCCGGCCAACGCCGCGTCGGCGAACCCGCGCAGATGGGCGATGGCAAGCGGGGTGTTGAGGTCGTCGCACAGCGCGTCCAGCACCGCGTCCGGCGGGTCCGCCGGATCGACCGGGCCGTCGCCCAGGGCGCGGTAGAACCGGTCCAGTTCGCGCCGGCTTTCCTCCAGCGCCTGCGCCGTGAAGTCCAGCGGGGCGCGATACTGCGTGCGCAACAGCAGCAGCCGCGCCACCTCCCCCGGCACGCGGTCCAGCACGTCGCGCACGGTGGTGAAGTTGCCGAGCGACTTGGACATCTTCTGCCCTTCCACCCGCAGCATGCCGTTATGGATCCAGATGCGGGCGAAGCCGCTGCCGGGAAAGGCGCAGCAGGATTGCGCCCGCTCGTTCTCATGGTGCGGGAACAGCAGGTCCGCCCCGCCGGCATGGATGTCGAAGCTTTCGCCCAGGTAGCGCCAGGCCATCGCGCTGCACTCG
Organism: Acetobacteraceae bacterium; assembly: GCA_965199555.1. GTDB lineage: Bacteria > Pseudomonadota > Alphaproteobacteria > Acetobacterales > Acetobacteraceae > LMUY01. The sequence goes on from CBDASJ010000013.1 coordinate 153,098, forward strand.
ATATGCCAGCCCGGCCGGCCGCGGCCCCACGGGCTGTCCCAGCCCGGCAGTTCGGAGCCGGACGGCTTCCACAGCACGAAGTCGCCGGGGTCGCGCTTGAACGGCGCCACGTCCACGCGGGCGCCGGCCAGCAGCTCGTCCGGGCTGCGGCCGGACAGGCGGCCATACTCCGCATAGCTGGCGACGGCGAACAGCACGTGGCCTTCGGCCGGGTAGGCGTGGCCGGCGGCGATCAGCCGCTCGATCAGGGCGATCATCTCGGCGACGTGGGCGGTGGCGCGCGGCTCCACGTCCGGCGGGGCCACGCCCAATTCCACCAGGTCGGCATGGAAGTCCGCCAGGGTGCGCTCCGTCACCTCGGCGATGGTTTGCCCGCTGGCGGCGGCGCGGGCGTTGATCTTGTCGTCCACGTCCGTAATGTTGCGGACGTAGGTGACGCGCGGGAACAGGTGGCGCAGCAGGCGCACCAGTACGTCGTTCACCACCTCCGGCCGGGCGTTGCCAATATGGGCGCGGTCGTACACCGTCGGCCCGCAGGCATACATCCGGACGTGGAACGGATCGACCGGCACGAGCGGCTCGCGCCCGCGGGACAGGCTGTTGTGAAGCGTCAGGACTGGCATGGCCGGGCAGTTCTGGCGCAGCCGGCGGCGGGTGACAATCGTGCCGGGGGCAGGCGCCCGTCAGGCAGCCTTGGTGCGCGGCATGGGTCCGTCGCGATGGATGCCGTGCCAGGCGAACACCGTGTCGACGATGAACGCGATCAAGGCGGCGATGGTGAAGCTGAGCGCCATGCCGAACACCCACACCAGGATCAGGCTGTCGGCCCCGTTCCGCAGGGTGACCAGGAACAGGGTGAAGGCCGCGCCGCAGGTCAGCGCGCCCGCCAGCCCGGCGAAGATCACGGCGGCGTCCAGCGCCAGGCGGCGCCGGCTCAGCCGGCCCAGATGGCGGTATAGCAGCATAGCCTTGGGCGCGTCTTCGGTCGCCTCCATCAACTCGGTGAGGTGCTCGACATGGTCGGACACCCGGACCAGCCGCTGGTTGAACACGTTCAGCAAGGCGCCGATGCCGGTCAGCAGGAAGATGGGCGCCAGAGCGGTCTGGATGATGTGGGTGACGTCGCCGGACGCCGCCATGGCGACGTTGCCCATCAGGGCTGGGCCACCTGCAACCGCTCGGCCGTGCGCGCCCGGCCCATCAGCGGCAGCAGGCCGCGCATCTCCGGCCCGCGCTCCTCCCCGGTCAAGGCCAGGCGCAGCGGGTGGAACAGGGTGCGGCCGCGGCGCCCGGTGGCTGCCTTCAACGCGTCCGTCCAAACGGTCCACACGTCGGCGGTCCAGGGCTCGGGCGGCAGCGCGGCCAGGGCGTCGCGCAGGAAGTCGCCTTCCCCCTCCACCACCGGCGGCACGATGTGGCCGGCCACCACGTCCCACCAGCCGCGCGCCTCCACCAGCATGTCCAGGTTGCCGCGCACCGCGTCCCAGAACGCCGGGGTGGCGCCGGGGGGCAGCCGGTCCTGCACCGCGGTGAAGTCCAGCCCGTGCAGCACCCGGCGGTTCAGCCCCAGCAACTGGCGGATGTCGAAGCGCGGCGAGGAGCGGGAATACCGGTCGAGGTCGAACCCGGCGGCGAGTTGCGCCAGGTCGCACGGCACCGGGTCGTCCGACGTGCCGAGCCGTGCCAGGTAGGCGGTGACCGCAGTCGGCTCCACCCCGTCCTGCCGCAGCCCGCGCAGGGACAGGGAGCCGGTGCGCTTCGACAGCTTGCCGCCATCGTCGCCCACCAGCAGCGGCAGGTGGGCGAAGCGGATCGCCGCCGGATCGCCGCCCAACGCGGTCCAGATGTCCAACTGCACCGCCGTGTTGGTCACGTGGTCCTCGCCGCGCACGATATGGGTGATGCCGGTGGCCAAATCGTCCACCACGGAGGTGAAGGTGTAGAGCGGCGTGCCATCCGCGCGCACCAGCACCGGGTCCGACAGGGTGGCAAGGCGCACCTGCTTGTCGCCCAGCACCATATCCCGCCAGGCCGCCGCGCCATCGGACAGGCGGAACCGCCAGTACGGCGTCTTGCCCCCGGCCTCCGCCGCGGCGCGTTGCTCGGCGGTGAGCTTCAGCATGGCGCGGTCGTAGACGGGGGGAAGGCGCCGGCGCAGGCGCTGGTCGCGCTTGGCCTGCAACTCTGCCTCGCTTTCGAAGCACGGGTACAGCCGCCCGGCCGCTTCCAGCCGGCGTGCGGCGGCTTCATACTCCGCCAGGCGGTCGGATTGGCGGAACGTGTCGTCCCAGTGCAGGCCCAGCCAGCGCAGATCCTGCTCGATGGCGGCTGCGAATTCGGGGCGGTTGCGCCCGACATCGGTGTCGTCGAAGCGCAGCAGGAACGTGCCGCCGTGCCGCAGGGCCATCAGGTAGTTGGCGAGCGCGGCGCGGACGTTGCCGACATGCAGCAAGCCGGTGGGCGAAGGGGCGAAGCGGAGTTTCATGGCGTCAGGTCATAGCGGGACTCGGGCGCGCACTCCATCGGCGCTCACGCGGACGCCGCGGCCGCCAGCCGGCGGTCGAGCGTGACCAGCTCAGCGCCGAGAAGGCGGGCGAGCCAGAGATAGCTCGCGTCGTAGGCGGTAAGGCCTGTTGCGAGCGCCAGGCTGACGACCTCGCCCCACACAACAGGCATGATTTCGATGCAAAGCGACTGTCGGGTTGCAAGCTGCTGCACGTATCGATCTGCGTCGGTCGGATTTCGCCGACTTCGCTTCCAACAGATATTCGCAAGCTCGAAATCAATTAAGGCGGGCGCAAGAAGATTTACGTCCTCCAAGGCTGCGACCATCTCCAGCTGTTCAGGCTCCGCAAAACACACAGCGGCAATGGCGGATGCATCGACAACCTTGACGACCAAGCTTGCAGCTACCGATCGCGGTCTTCGCGGATCATCTCTACCGACGACAGGGATCGTGGTCCTATCCGTTCCGCAAGTGCGGCCACTTCCCTGGGCGTTAAAACCGGGGCCGAATGCTCCGCGTAAGCGGCCGCTTCAAGGATAGACATGAGTTCGCCTTGCAGAGAGCGGTGGTTCCGCACCGCCCGTTTGCGCAGCTTATCAACGACATCGTCGGGCGCGTTCTTGATCGACAGGGTAACGGCCATGACCGGCTCCAATTGGCAGCGGAGTGGAACTTACCCGAACCCTCAACACCTCGACAACGACGTGCTACACCCGGGACGCCGCCATCCGGAGAAGCCCGTCCGTGAAATCCGCCGTCGTCGTTTTCCCCGGCACCAATCGCGAGCGTGACGTTGCCATCGCCCTGCATCGCGCCACCGGCCAGCGCCCCGCCACGCTGTGGCACCGGGACACGGACCTGCCGCCGGGCACCGACCTGGTGATCCTGCCGGGTGGGTTTTCCCATGGCGACTACCTGCGCTGCGGCGCCATGGCGGCGCATTCCCCCATCATGCCGGCGATCCACCGGTTCGCGGCAGGCGGGGGCCACGTGCTGGGCATCTGCAACGGCTTCCAGGTCCTGACGGAAGCACAGTTGCTGCCGGGCGCCCTGCTGCGCAACGCCGCTCTGCGCTTCCTGTCGCGCGACTGCCATTTGCGGGTGGAGCAGGCCGGCACCGCCTTCACCCGGCATTACGGGGCCGGCCAGGTGTTCCGCGCGCCCATGGCCCATGGCGACGGCAACTACGCCGCCGACGAGGCGACGCTGGATCGGCTGGAAGGCGAGGGTCGCGTCGCCTTCCGCTACGTCACGCCGGCGGGCGAGGTCGCACCGGCCGCCAACCCCAACGGCTCCGCCCGCGCCATTGCCGGGGTGTACAGCGCCAACCGCCGCGTGCTCGGCCTGATGCCGCATCCGGAAGACTTGGTGGACCCGCTGATGGGCGGCACGGACGGCGCCCCCTTGTTCGCCGGGCTGGTGGAAGCGCTGGCGGCATGAACCGCGACGTGAACCAGGCGCTTGCTGCGGAATTCGGCCTCAGCAGCGACGAATACGGCCGCGTGCTGGCGATCATGGGCCGCACGCCGAGCCTGACGGAATTGGGCATCTTCTCCGTCATGTGGTCGGAGCACTGCTCCTACAAATCCTCCCGCGTATGGCTGAAGACGCTGCCGACAAAGGCGCCCTGGGTGATCCACGGCCCCGGCGAAAATGCCGGCGTGGTGGATATCGGCCACGGGTTGGCCGCGGTGTTCAAGATGGAGTCGCACAACCACCCCTCCTTCATCGAGCCGTATCAGGGCGCCGCCACCGGCGTGGGCGGCATCCTGCGCGACGTGTTCACCATGGGGGCGCGGCCGGTCGCCAACCTGAACGCGCTGCGCTTCGGCAGCCCGGACCACCCGGCGACCCGGCGGGTGGTGGACGGCGTGGTGCGCGGCATCGGCGGCTACGGCAACTGCGTGGGCGTGCCGACGGTTGGGGGCGAGGTGAACTTCCACCCCGCCTATAACGGCAACCCGCTGGTCAACGCCATGACGGTGGGGATCGCCCCGGCGGACCGCATCTTCCTGTCGGCCGCCGCCGGGGTCGGCAACCCGGTGGTGTATGTCGGCAGTCGCACCGGGCGGGATGGCATCCACGGCGCCACCATGGCCTCCGCCGAGTTCGGCGCCGACAGCGAAAGCAAGCGCCCCACCGTGCAGGTCGGCGACCCGTTCACGGAAAAGCTGTTGATCGAGGCGTGCCTGGAGCTGATGGCCACCGACGCCATCGTGGCGATCCAGGACATGGGCGCGGCCGGCCTCACCTCCTCCGCGGTGGAAATGGCGGGCAAGGGTGGCGTGGGCATCCGGCTCGACCTGGATGCGGTGCCGCAGCGCGAAACCGGGATGACTGCCTACGAGATGATGCTGTCCGAAAGCCAGGAACGCATGCTGATGGTGCTGCGGCCGGAGCGGCAGGACATGGCGCGGGCAATCTTCGAGAAGTGGGAGCTGGATTTCGCCGTGGTCGGCCAGTTGACCGACACCGGGCGCATCGTGGTGATGCATGCCGGCGTCACCGAAGCGGACATCCCGCTGGACCCACTTGCGGAGCAGGCGCCGCTGTACCACCGCCCGACGCAGGACACCCCGGCGCAGCCACCGCTGGGCACCGTGGCCAGCCCGGTCGGCGTGCTGGACGCGTTGGAGACTTTGATCGGCTGCCCCGATTTGTGTTCCCGCGCCTGGGTGTGGGACCAGTATGACAGCACCATCGGCGGCCAAACCGCCAAGCGGCCGGGCGCCGCGGACGCCGCCATCGTGCGGATCGAGGACCACGCCCTGGCCCTGGCACTGACCACCGATTGCACCCCGCGCTACTGCGCCGCCGACCCGCGGGCCGGTGGCATGCAGGCGGTGGCGGAAGCATGGCGCAACATCACCGCGACCGGCGCCACCCCGCTGGCGGTGACGGACAACATGAATTTCGGCAACCCGGAAAAGCCAGCCGTCATGGGCCAGTTCGCCGCCGCGATCGCTGGCATGGCAGCGGCCTGCACCGCGCTCGACTTCCCGGTCGTAAGCGGCAACGTCAGCCTGTACAACGAGACGGATGGCGCGGCGATCCTCCCGACGCCGGCCATCGGCGGCCTGGGCGTGATCGCGGACGCAGCCCGCGCCGTCGGCCTGGCGTTGCGGCCGGGCCTGGAGCTGGTGGTGGTGGGGCGCACGAAAGGACTGCTCGGCCAATCGCTGTGGTTGCGCGAGGTCGCCGGGCTGGAACAAGGGCCGCCGCCGCCGGTGGATTTGGCGGCGGAACGACGGAACGGCGACTTCGTGCGGGCGCAGATCGCCGCCGGGCAGGTCGCCGCCTGCCACGACGCCTCGGATGGCGGGCTGCTGGTCGCGGTGGCGGAGATGGCGCTGGCGGGCAACACCGGCGTGCACCTGGCCGGCCGGCCGAAGGGCACGGATGTGCATGCCTGGTGGTTCGGCGAGGACCAGGGCCGCTACGTCGTTGCGGTGCCGGACGCCGCGGCGCTGATGCTGGCAGCGGACGAGGCGGACGTGCCGGTGCAGCGGCTAGGCTCGGCGACCGGGGACCGGATCACCCTGGCGGACGGCAGCTTCGTGGCGTTGTCCACGTTGCGGGCGGCGCATGAGCGCTTCTTTCCCACCTGGATGGGGCAGGTTTGACACCGTACCCCGTCGCCACCATATCATCTTGCAACCGCGAGGGTGCTGTCCATGGCCATGGCCGCCAGTGAGATCGAGGCAATGATCCGTGCTGCCTTGCCGGACGCGCATGTGGCGGTGGAGGATCTGGCCGGCGACGGCGACCATTATGCCGCCACCGTCACCAGCGAAAGCTTCCGCGGCCTGAGCCGGGTGAAGCAGCACCAGCTCGTCTACGCCGCCCTGCGCGGCCGCATGGGCGGGGAGCTTCACGCCCTGGCCCTGCAAACCTCTGCCCCCTGAACCGGAGTTCACCACGATGAGCGACTCGACCGTGACCGCCCGCATCACCAAGGACATCACCGACAACCGGGTGATGCTGTTCATGAAGGGCAACGCGCTGTTCCCGCAATGCGGGTTCTCTGCCCGGGTGGTGCAGATCCTCAGCCACATGGGCGTGCCGTTCCAAACCGCGAACGTGCTGGAGGATGCGGGACTGCGCGACGGCATCAAGGCGTTCTCGCAATGGCCGACCATCCCGCAGCTTTACGTCGATGGGGAGTTCGTCGGCGGCTGCGACATCGTGACGGAGATGTTCCAGTCCGGCGAGCTGGAAACCTTGATGAAGGAAAAGGGCGTGCCGCATCAGGCCGCCGCGTAAGGCTGCCGCGCCCAGCGGCGGGTTCGCCGGGTTCCGCCCGGCCGCCTTCGCCGTCCTACGCGGCCTGGCTGCGAACCAGGAGAAATCCTGGTTCGAGGCAAACCGGGGTGCCTATGAAAAGGACGTGCGCGGCCCGGCCATGGCCATTGCCGAAGCAGTGGCCTCCGAGTTCGCCCGGCTTGACCTGCCGCTAACTGGCGATGCCAAGCGATCGCTGTTCCGCATCAACCGCGACGTCCGCTTCAGCAAGGACAAGTCGCCCTATAAGACGCATGCCGGCGTCGCCTGGATGCGGCCCGGCTTCAAGAAGGAAAGCGCCGGCGTTGCCTACCTCCACATTGCCGACGCGGGATGCTTCTTCGCCGGCGGGTTTTGGGAGGTGGAGCGGCCGCAACTGGATGCGATCCGTGAGGAAATCCGCGCCGAGCCGGCGGCGTTCGGTGCCGCCCTGGATGCCGCCGCGGCGGCTGGCCTGGTGCTGGACACAAGCGATGGCATGACCCGCCTGCCGCGCGGGTTCGAGGATGTCACAGACCCAGCGCTGATACCCGCGATCAAGTCCCGCCACCTGGTGTTAAAGCGCCCGCTGTTGAAGCGGGACGTCGGGAGCGCCGCGCTGGTGCAGCAGGTCGTCACCGCCACGCAGGCATTGCTGCCGTTCCTGCGCTTTGGCTGGGACGCCGTCGCGGAGGCCGGGCCGCCGCCGGAATGGAGCCTGCTGGGCGGACGCTGACAGCGGCGGAAAACCGCGTTATCTGCCACCAACCAAGGGGTGCGCCATGGCCTATGACTTCGACCTGTTCGTGATCGGCGGCGGCTCCGGCGGCGTACGCTGCGCCCGCATCGCGGCCGGGCATGGTGCGCGGGTCGCGGTGGCGGAAAGCACCCATTGGGGCGGCACCTGCGTCAATGTCGGCTGCGTGCCGAAGAAGCTGATGGTGATGGCGGCCGATTACGGCATGGCGGCGCAAGACGGCCGCGGCTTCGGCTGGAACATGCAACGGGGCGAACATGATTGGGGCGCCCTGATCGCCGCCAAGGATGCCGAGATCGCCCGGCTGAACGGCATCTACGTCCGGCTGCTGACCGGTGCCGGCTGCACCATCTTCGACGCCCGCGCTACCTTCATCGACGCCCACACGCTGGACGTCGGCGGCAAGCACGTCACCGCCGAGCGGATCGTGATCGCCGTCGGTGGCCACCCGCTGCGCCCGGACATGCCCGGCTGCGAGTTGGGCATCGTGTCCGACGACGCCTTCCACCTGAAGGCACTGCCGCGGCGCATCATGTTGGTGGGTGCCGGCTACATCGCCGTCGAGTTCGCCGGCATCTTCGCCGGGCTGGGCGCGGAGGTGGAGCTGGTGTGCCGGCCACCGCTGCCCCTGCGCGGCTTCGACCAGGATTTACGGCAGGGCCTGGCGGAAGCGCTGACGGCACAGGGCGTGAAGCTGCATTGCGGCACTGCCCCGGCCAAGGTGGAGCAGGTGGGCGATACGTTTCACATCCACCTGATGGACGGCACGGTGCGGGAAACCGACCTGGTGTTCTGGGCAGTCGGCCGCCGCCCCAACACGCGTGGCCTGGGGCTGGACGCAGCCGGGGTGGAAACCACGCCCGGCGGCGCGGTGATGGTGGATGCCGGGCACCAAACCAACCATCCGCACATCTACGCCATCGGCGACGTGTCCAACCACATGAACCTGACCCCGGTGGCGATCGCCGAGGGCCACATGCTGGCGGACCGGCTGTTCAGCCCGCATCACCGCGGCTGGAACTTCAACGCCGTGGCCACCGCCGTGTTCAGCCACCCACCCATGGCCACCGTCGGGCTGACGGAGGAGGACGCCGCCGCCCGGTTTCCGGCCGACATCTACCTGACCAGGTTCACCCCCATGCGCCACCTCCTGACCGGCCGGCATTCCCGCACGCTGATGAAGCTGGTGGTGGAGCAATCCACGCAACGGGTTGTGGGCGCCCACATGCTGGGCGACGACGCGGCGGAAATGATGCAGGGCATCGCGGTGGCGATGAACGCCGGCGCGACCAAGGCCGATTTCGACCGGACGATCGGCATCCATCCGACCGGGGCGGAGGAGTGGGTGACGATGCGGACGCGGACGCGTGTGGCGGGAATGGAAGCCAAAGCCGCCGAGTAGTCTCAGTGGGATTGATCGACGTCGCCACCGGTGCAGACGACGGCAGCCTTGTGTACCTCGATCCTGACCTGATGAACAAATCCAGATTGGAAGCGGCATTTCGCGCCAGGCTATCCCGTGGCCCCGCGCCTGCAACCGGAGCTTCGATGGCCCAAGTCAGGTTCGGATGGTGAAAAACGGCACCTTGGAACCCTTCCTGCTCGTCTTCATCGGCCTTGTTCTGGCGCGCATGTTCCTGTCCCCGCAGGACAAGTTGCCGGTCGACTTGGTGATCGCGGCGACCTTACTGGCGGGGGGCTTTGGCCGGCCGTTCGCGGCGCGGCGGCGCTGGTGGCTGGTGGCCTGTGGCGTCGTCGCCATCGGGGTGGTAGCGGGCAATGCCTGGCTGGCGAGTGGGTGACGCAAGCCGCATTCGGTCGCCATGACATAGTGGGCTTAAAGCATTTGGAACTCGCGCGATCTGGTTCCCGGCTCTTGGAGCTGCCACCCCTCCAGCCTGGCGCACCTGTAGCTGCCGGCGGGTTTTTGGTGGATAAGCGGCGTGAGGAGAGACACACGCATGCGCGACTGGTCGCCTGAATCCTGGCGCAACCACCCGATCCGGCAAAGCCCAAGCTACCCGGATACAACGGCGCTTGCCGCCGTCGAGTCGCGGCTCAAGCGCTATCCGCCCCTCGTCTTCGCCGGCGAGGCGCGGCGGCTGAAGGCGGCCCTCGCCCTGGCCGCCGAAGGCAAGGCGTTCGTGTTGCAGGGCGGTGATTGCGCCGAAAGCTTCGGTGACTTCACGGCAGTCATCATCCGCGACACGTTCCGGGTGTTGCTGCAGATGGCAGTGGTGCTCACCTTCGGTGCCAGCGTCCCCGTGGTGAAGCTGGGCCGCATGGCCGGGCAGTTCGCCAAGCCGCGCTCGGCCGATACGGAAACGCTGGACGGAGTCGCCCTGCCCAGCTACCGCGGCGACATCATCAACGGCCCCGCCTTCACGGCCGAGGACCGCACCGCGGACCCGGCCCGGATGGAAACCGGCTACTTCCAATCCGCCGGCACGTTGAACCTGCTGCGCGCCTTCGCCTCGGGCGGCTATGCCGACCTGCACGAGGTGCACCGGTGGAACCTGTCCTTCGCCGCCCGCTCGCCCTTGGCGGAACGCTATGGCGAGCTCGCCGGCCGCATCGACGAAACGTTGCGCTTCATGGCGGCCTGCGGCGTGACCAGCGCCAGCACGCCGCAAATCCGCGAAACCGACTTCTACACCAGCCATGAGGCGTTGCTGCTGCCCTACGAACAGGCGCTCACCCGCGTGGACTCCACCAGCGGCGACTGGTTCGCCTGCTCCGCGCATTTCCTGTGGATCGGCGACCGCACGCGGCAGCCGGACGGCGCCCACGTGGAGTTCCTGCGCGGCGTGCGCAACCCGATCGGCATCAAGGTCGGGCCGACCACCCCGGTCGCCGAGCTGCTGCAGTTGATCGAGACGCTGAACCCCAGGGACGAGCCCGGCCGCATCACACTGATCAGCCGCATGGGCGCCGAGCAGGTCGGCCAGAAACTGCCGCCGCTGCTGCGGGCGGTGCAGGCGGAGGGGCGCCGCGTGCTGTGGCTGTGCGATGCCATGCACGGCAACACGATCAGCACCGCCGCCAAGGTGAAGACCCGCTCCTTCGATGCGATCCTCAAGGAAGTCCGCGGCTTCTTCGACGTGCACGCTGCGGAAGGCAGTTGGGCGGGCGGCGTCCACGTGGAGATGACCGGCCGCCCGGTGACGGAATGCGTCGGCGGCGCCCACCGCCTGACGGAAACCGATTTGGCCGACCGTTACGAGACGTTCTGCGACCCGCGGCTGAATGCCGAGCAGTCGCTCGAACTCGCCTTTTTGGTGGCCGAGGAGTTGAAGGCCCGCCGGCAGCCATCCCCGGCGGCCGCGCTTGCCGCCCAGTAGCCAGCTTTACAGGACGGGGGGCGGACCATGACTCTTTCCGACGACATCCACGCGCGCACCGACGCCTACTTCGACCGCACGCGGGAGATCATCGCCAGGTTCGGCGACAAGCGCGTCACCTACGCGGTGTTCCTGCGCCGCCCGGTAATTTCGGCGCCTCGTCTGGTGGTGGACTGGTTGCAAGCCGTGGCAACGGAACAGGGGTTCGAGGTCGAGCTGGACATCACCCACCCCGAAGGCAGTTGGGTCGGCGCCGGCGAGCCGCTGATCTACATTTCCGGACCGTTTCAGCATCTGTCCAATTGCGAAACCATCCTGCTGCAAAAACTGGGGCCGGCCTGCGTCGCCGCACACAACGCGTACCAGATGTGCAGCGCCCTGCCCCAGGTCGCCTTCCTTGCCATGGATGCGCGGCACTGCGCCGGTGCGGAAATGCAGGACATGATGGGCTACGCCGCCGGCGTCGGCAGCCGGGCTGCGCAAGACGAGGGCGCGCGCGGCTTCACCGGCACGGCCACCACGCTGACGGCGCATTGGTTCGGCCAGGCGCACGGCTCCGGCACCATGCCGCACGCGCTGATCGGCTACGCCGGCTCCACCGTGCGGGCCGCGGAAATGTTCGCTGAAACCTTCCCAGACGAGCCGCTGACGGTGCTGACCGACTATTTCGGCCGCGAAGTCACCGACGGCTTGGCGGTGTGCCGCCGCTTCCCGGAACTGGCGGCGGCCGGTCGCCTGTCCGTCCGCCTGGACACCCATGGCGGCCGCTTCCTGGAAGGGCTGGATCCCGGCGAAAGCTACGCGGTGCTGGAGCGGCATTCGCCCGGTGCCATCCGGCGCTACCGCAGCGAAACGGAGCTGCGCTACCTGGTCGGCTCCGGCGTGTCGGCGGCGGCGATCTGGCGCATGCGGGAAGCGCTGGATGGTGCGGGGTTCCCGAAGGTCCGCATCGTCGTGTCGTCCGGCTTCAACGTGGACAAATGCCGGGTGATGGCGGATTGCCAGGCGCCGATCGACGTGGTGGGCACCGGCAGCTACATCCCGGACCATTGGCCGGAAACCTACGCCACGGCGGACATCGTCGCCTATGACGGCGACGCGCGGGTGAAGCTCGGCCGCGAGTTCCTGCTGCGCCGCAACGGTGCGCGCCAGCGCGGCCAGGCATGAGCGACCTGTTCGCACCCGCAGGCGGGTGGCGTGTGCGCATCCTGGACCTATCCGGCGCCTCGGACGACAAGGTGGTGGAGGAGGTCGCCGGCTTCCCCACGCTGATGCAGGCCAACGCCTTCGCCCGCGCCTATGTCCGCGACAGTGTCGAACGGTGCCGCGCCCCCGGCCTGTCGGCGCGCGAGGTGCTGGACGCCTGGTTCGCCTTCGGGGAGGACGCCGAAATTGCCGACAATCCCCAGGGCGCTTGGCGCAGCGCCACCGAATTGGCGGCGTTCGGCGACCGCCCGTCCAGCGAGGAGGACCGCGATTGGCGCGCCCTCGACCCGCGTCGGGACGAGAATGACGAGGAACCCTGACGGACGGGCAGGCCCCATTATCCCGCCGGAACGTCCACGCGGAAGCTTTCGATGACGGTGTTGGCGAGCAGCTTGCGGGCCATGGCCTCGCCGGTTTGCCGCGCCTCGGCCGGGTTAGTGGCGGCGACCTCCACCTCGATCACCTTGCCCGCACGGACTTCGCCCACGCCGGCGAAGCCCAGATTGCCCAGCGCGTGGCCGATCGCGCGGCCTTGCGGGTCCAGCACGCCGTCCTTCAGCATGACGGTCACCACCACCTTCATTGCATCGCCTCCGGCCCCTTCAGGTCGCGTGAGCCGGCTTCCGGCAGGATGCCCAGGCGGCGGGCGACCTCCTGGTAGGCTTCTTCCACCCGGCCCAGATCGCGGCGGAAGCGGTCCTTGTCCATCTTCTCGTTGGTTTTGCTGTCCCACAGGCGGCAATTGTCCGGGCTGACCTCGTCGGCCAGGACGATGCGCATGTCCTCGTCCTCCCACAGGCGGCCATACTCCACCTTGAAGTCGACCAGGGTGATGCCGACGCCCAGGAACAAGCCGGACAGGAAGTCGTTGACCCGCAGCGTCAGCGCCACGATGTCGTCCATATCGGCGGTGTTGGCCCAGCCGAAGGCGGTGATGTGCTCCTCGGCCACCATTGGGTCGTTCAGCGAGTCGTTCTTGTAATAGTACTCGATGATGGAACGCGGCAGCCGGGTACCTTCGGGGATGCCGAGCCGGGTGGACAGCGAGCCGGCGGCGACGTTGCGCACCACCACTTGCAGCGGGATGATCTCCACCTCGCGGATCAACTGCTCGCGCATGTTCAGGCGGCGGACGAAATGGGTGGGCACGCCGATCTCGCCCAGCCGCGTCATCAGGTACTCGCTGATCCGGTTGTTCAGCACACCCTTGCCGGTGATGACGCCCTTCTTCGTGCCGTTGGCGGAGGACGCGTCGTCCTTGAAATACTGCACCAAGGTGCCCGGCTCCGGTCCCTCGAACAGAACCTTGGCCTTGCCCTCGTAGAGCTGCCGGCGGCGAGCCATCATCCGTATCCTTGTGTGAGACGCGCCCTATAGCAGCCGCAATGCGCCCTCGCCACCCGCGGCTTGGGCGAAGGCGGCGTCGCCCGGCCGCCCCGGCGCGAACAACCAGGTTGCCGATCCTGCCTCCGGGATCGCCAGGAGCGAGGCGCACACCGTGCCGAAACCGTCTTGCGGCGGAACGTTCAGGGCGGCGTCGCGCGGGCCTGCCTCGTCGGCCAGCAAGCGTGCCCAGTCGCCCCAGTCCGGCGGCTCCGGTGCCGTCGCGGCGCGGAATCGCGGCAGGTGCCGGGCAACCCGCGCGCTGGCCGGGTCATCCGGATCGCGTGCGGTCACCATGTGCAGGCCGGGCGGCAGCACGAGGGCGCTCATCGTCCCCGAATCGTCGTTGCGGATGAAATAAACGCCGTGGCGATCGGCCATCACCAGGTTGAAGCTGCGATAGTCCCGGCCGTCCAAGGCCATGATGGCACGGCTGGCCGCGGCCGCCGTATCGTGCGTCAGCGCCAGGAGGGGCAGGTCGCCGCGGCTGAGCTTGCCTTGCGCCGGGCCGAGGCTGCCGGGCCGGTTGAGCACCGCTGCCACTACGCCGGCGCCGTTGAGACCCATCCAACTGCCGCCGGCTAACCGGTCGCGGCCGGCCAGGATATCAGGCTGGTCCGGCCAATACGCCCCCGGCGGGTCCCATGGGCGGTCCAACCGCTCATCCCGGTTAGCGGCAAGCAGAAGCGGCCAGGCATGACCTGGCCGCTGCAACGTCACGACAGTGCACACGCTCGCATAAATGGGCGCGGGCGAACCCTGTTACCAGCGGCGGTCGTACCCGCGGTGAAACCCATGATATCCGTGGTGGTATTCCGCCCAACGGCGATGGCGATACCATTCATGCCGGCGCCAGCGGTCGTGATGGTCGTAGTAACGGCCGTAGAACTGGACCGGCTGCACCAACTCCGCAGCAGGTATGGTTTCCAGGCCGCGCGTGGCGGCCGATGCCGACCCGATCGCACCGGCACCGACAAGGCCGGCGAAGGCAGTCAAGGCCAACAAGGTTTTGCGCATGGGAGACTCCTTTCTAGCACCCCGTAACTACGCACCAAAGGTGGCGGTTCCGGGGCGCGGTCGTGGTCAGACGGAGGCTAATCCGCCGCCAACGACTGAGGCGCGGCGGCCACCCCGAACACCCGGTCGAACACGCCGTCCACCGCGCGCAAGTGCATGGCCGGGTCCATCGCGGCGTCCACGGCGGCGGCGGCGATGCGGCCGGCAACCTCCGGATCGGCCAGCAAATTGTCGCGGAACGAGCGGCCGCCCGGCGCATCCAGCCGCTCCCACGTCGCCATCGCGTTGCGTTGCACGATGCGGTAGGCGTCCTCGCGCAGGATGCCGGCGCGGGTCAGGGCCAGCAGCACCTCGCCGCTATGCACCACGCCGCCGAGGCTTTCCAGGTTGGCTACCATCCGCTCCGGGTGGACGACCAGCTTCTCCATCATGCCGGCCAGGCGCATCAGGGCGAAATCCAGCGCCAGCGTCGCGTCCGGCCCGATCACCCGCTCCACGCTGCTGTGGCTGATGTCGCGCTCGTGCCACAGCGCCACGTTTTCCAGCGCCGGCACGGCGGCGGCGCGGACGATGCGCGCCAGCCCGGTCAGGTTCTCGCTCAGCACCGGGTTGCGCTTGTGCGGCATGGCGGAGCTGCCCTTCTGCCCGGCGTGGAAGAACTCCTCCGCTTCCCGCACCTCGCTGCGCTGCAGGTGCCGCACTTCCACCGACAAGCGTTCCACCCCGCTGGCGATCACCGCCAGGGTGCAGAAGAACTGCGCGTGCCGGTCGCGGGCGATCACCTGGGTGGACACCGGCTCCACGGCCAGGCCCAGCGCGCGGGCGACGTGCTCCTCCACACGCGGGTCCAGGTGGGCGTAGGTGCCGACGGCGCCCGAGATGGCGCAAACCGCCACCTCCGCCCGCGCGGCCACCAGCCGGGCGCGGTTGCGGGCGAACTCGGCGTAGTGCCCGGCGAGCTTCAAGCCGAACGAGGTCGGCTCGGCATGGATGCCGTGGCTGCGGCCGATGGTCAGCGTGTGCTTGTGCTCCAAGGCGCGGCGCTTCAGCGCGGCCAGTACCGCGTCCAAATCGGCCAGCAGCAGATCCGCCGCCTGCGTCAGTTGCAGCGACAGGCAGGTGTCCAGCACGTCGCTGCTGGTCATGCCCTGGTGGACGAACCGGCTGTCCGGCCCCACGCCCTCCGCCAGCCAGGTGAGGAACGCGATCACGTCGTGGCGCGTCTCCGCCTCGATGGCGTCGATGCGGTCGAGGTCGGCCTGGCCCATGGCCGCCAGCATCGGCTCGCCCTTGGCCCGGATGGCGGCGGCGGCCTCGGGCGGAATGGCGCCCACCGCGGCCATGCCGTCGGCGGCGGCGGCCTCGATGGCGAACCACAGGCGGTAACGGTTCACGGGCGCCCAGATGGCGGCCATCTCCGGACGGGTGTAACGCGGGACCATGGACTCACTCCTTCACGCCGACCTTCTACCGCAATTGTTGGCATTGGCGCAGGTGCTGTTCATCGACTTGGTGCTCGCCGGCGACAATGCCGTGGTGGTCGGCCTGGCGGTGGCCGGTCTGCCGGCGCGGCAGAAACGCCGGGCGATCCTGGGCGGCATCGCCGCCGCCGCCGTTATCCGCATCCTGCTCGCCCTGGTGGCGCTGGAGTTGCTGGCCATCGTCGGGCTGATGCTGGCCGGCGGCGTCCTGCTGATGTGGGTGTGCTGGCGCATGTATCGGGAGCTGCGGCCGCATCAGCGGCCGGCCGGAACGGTGGCGCCGCCGAAATCCCTCGCCTCCGCCATGCTGCAGATCCTGCTGGCGGATCTGTCGATGAGCCTGGACAACGTGCTGGCTGTGGCCGGGGCGGCGCGCGGCCATCGGATCGGCGTGCTGATCGTCGGTCTGGCCGTGTCGGTGGTGATGATGGCGGTCGCCGCCAGCCTGATCGCCCGGCTGCTGGAACGCTTCCGCTGGCTGGCCTGGGTCGGCCTGCTGATCGTGCTGTTCGTCGCCTGCAAGCTGATCTGGGAAGGCGGCGCGGAGGTGTGGCTGCATTTTTCCCCCGCCTGAGGCTCATCCATCCGCGCCGGCAGCAGACTCGGCGCCCGGCGAATGGCCGCCCGCTGCCGCCGGCCCGCCATCGAGGTGCCGCACCACCACCGTGACCCCCGCCGGCACGTCGATCACCCGCACGCTGCCCGGCACGACATGGCCCGGGCCATAGCGCCGCGTGCTGACGCTGCCGTCCGGATGGTGGATCACCTCCGTGTGGCCAAGCACGGCGGGGCCGGTCATGGCGCGACGCCGCCGTGGGGGGCGCCGACGAAGTTCACCGGCTCGTCCGGGGAGCGGAACATGCGCGGCCCGAACACGCCGTTGAACCAGCCGAGCCAGGTCGGCAGGAACGGGCAGCGCTCCGCCGTGACGGAGCGGAACATCCAGCCGCCATGTTCCGCATCGGGCACGTCGCTGGCCCGCAGCGTCAGGATGAAGGTGCCGTCTTCCGCCAGGAACGGCATCTCGGTGGAGGCGAGCGGCACCGCCTGCTGGGCGCGCCGCCCCCCATAGGTGGTCCAGCGCCACACCCAGCGCTGCGTTTGCGCCGGGCACACGCGGCGGCGATGCACCTCGCTCACCAGGTCGAGCGTCCGCGGATCGCTGAATTGCGGGCCCTCCGCCTCCTCCTGGCCGGTGACCAGGATGCCCGGGCCGGCGTTCAGGTTGACGGCCAGCCAGGCGATGGCCATGCCGGCCAGCAGCCAAAGGCCGCGGCGACGCAGCCAGCCCCCGATGGTCAGTGCCGCTTCGGTCATGGTGTCGCTCCTGGAAGTTGCACGCCGGTCCGCTTGGACAGCCAGCCGATGCCGAGGGCGGCCGCCGCCCCGGCCACCAGCGTCGCCACCTTTTCCAGCGCGGCGCGGCGGAAGGTGCCGCGGCGCTCATCCGCGTCGTCCTGCTCCTTGAGCAGCCGGTTGATGGCGTCGCGGCGGCGGCGGAACTCGATCCAATGCCGTCCGTCCGCGCTGTGCTGGACGTCCAGGAACTCGCACAACACCATCTCGGCGATGCCGCGCAGCATCACGCGGGGCGCTTCCTCGTTCTTCCACTTGTGGAAGGCGGCGATCTCCTCCGCCGTCGTGGCATCCCGCCAGACCGGCTCGTGCTCAGCCATTAATTGCCTCTGGACTGGGTCATGGCGCCACGACCGTCGGGGGCGTCCGGCACCGCGCCGGCCGGCGCGCATGGCAGCAACCACGCCGCAGCGCCCCACGACATCGTTGAACAGACTGGGCGCATGGGGGCTCCGATAGGGAATGATGGTGGAGGAAAAACCGGAATGCCGCAGGCCAGGCATCGGGCCTACGCACTGAGTTAGGTTTTTCCTACTTCGGCACCAACAGTTTCAAGACCCAAATCACGCTCCGGCCTCAGAGCGAATGAATTTGGGACACCCGTTCAACCCTCTACCGCTGGCGGGAGAGGTCTGGGTGAGGGTGGCCGACCAGGCGGCAATCAATGGCGAAAGCCGGAAACTAAACGGGCGACGCCACCCTCACCCCGACCCTCTCCCGCCAGCGGGAGAGGGAGGCGCAGTCGTCACCGGCTTGCTTGCGCTACACTCCGAGCAGCCCCGGAGGCCGCGAGTGGTAGACAACCGTCCCGAAGTTCTGCCGCGGCGCTAGTCGAGCGGCGCGTTGGCGTATTCCTTCATGCTGAGGATCGCGATGGCGCTCAGGAAGCCGCCTGTCATCACGTAGAAGGCGGGGGTGAGCGGGTTGCCCGTCATGTCCACCAGCCAGGTCGAAATCAGGGGTGCAAAACCGCCGAACAGCACCACCGCGAAACCGTAGCTGACGGACAGCGCGGTGTAGCGCACCCGCGTCGGGAACATCTCGGCCAGGATGGAAGGGATGGTGCCCGTGTACAGCGCCTGGAACACGGCATTGCACAGCAGCGCCAGCAGCAGGCTTTGGAATGTGCCGCCATGCACGGCGAGCAGGAACAGCGGGTAGTCGAAGAACAGGTTGAGCAACGCGCATGCCAGGATGAGCGGGCGCCGCCCGATCCGGTCGCTGAGCGCGCCGACCAGCGGCGTCAGCACCACGATGGTGATGCCGGATGCGACGGCGCAGGTGAAGGCGGCGCCGGGCGGCAAGTGCAGCGTCTTGATCGCGTAGGCGACCAGGTAGACCACGAAGATGAAGTTGGCGATGCAGCCCACGATGCTGAGCCCGAACGCCTGCAGCATGCGCGGACCGAACTCCCGGACCGCGACGGAAAGCGGGGAGCGTTCCACCTTGCGCATTTCCACCACGCGTTCGAACACCGGCGTTTCCGCCACCTTCTTGCGCAGGAAGTACCCGATCGGGCCGAGCAGGAAGCCGCACAGGAACGGGATGCGCCAGCCCCAGGCGTAGAAATCCTCCTGGCTGAGATTGGACGCGAGCAGGGCCGCGGACACCGAGCCGGTCAGCGACCCGATCTGGGTGCTGAACTGCTGCCAGCTTCCGGTCAGGCCGCGCTTGCCCGGCGGCGCGTATTCGACAAGGAACGCGGCGGCGCCGCCCCACTCGCCGCCGGTCGAGAACCCTTGCAGCAGGCGGCACAGCACCAGCAGCAGCGGCGCCCAGATGCCGATCGACTCGTAGGTCGGGATCAGCCCCACCGCGCCGGTCGCCCCGGCCATCAGCCCGATGGTGACCACCAGCGCCGCCCGCCGACCCATGCGGTCGCCATAGGCACCCAGGACGACGGCGCCCACCGGGCGCATCAGGAATGCCGCGCCGAACGCGGCATAGGTGCCGTACATCGACACGCTCGCAGGATAGAACGCCCGGGTTATCGCCACGGCAAAGAAGCCGTAGATGGTGAAGTCGAACAGCTCAAAGAAATTGCCGACGGCGCAGGACAGGATCGCCCGCCGGCGCACGATGGCGAGCTGGCCATCGGTGAGCGCGTCATGCGCGGACAAGGCGGCTTGCGACATCGATCACTCCTGCGTTGGCCGGGTGATCCAGCCTAGGGATGGGCGCTTGCCGGCGACAACCTATTTCTCGTCCGCTCTGGCCGCGTCGCGGAAGGCCGCGACAAAGGCGGCCACGGTGTCGACGATGTGCTCCGCGACGATCGCGCCCGCCTGTGCGGAGGCCATGGTCGGGTCGCCGCCCGTGATGCCGTTGCCGCTGAGGTCGGTCACGTCCAGCGGCATGGCCACGTCGATGCCGCGGAAGCGGATGCCGGCCATGCCCGTCACGGGAAAGCCCATGAAGTTGCGCGCGGCCTCCCGCGGCTCCGCCAGGTCGGTGCGCACCAGATGGGGGAAGAAGTGGCGGTACACCGACGACACCGGCTCCGCCCCATGGCCGAAGCCCTGGTTGCCCGGCACGCCGTATGCCGCCTGCCATAACTCGGCGGTTTGCAGGCGCCACAGGTTGATCGACGGCACGACCACCCCGGTGTCCGCGCGGATCGCGCGGGCGACCTGGTCGATCAGCGGGGCGTTGCCGCTGTGGCCGTTCAGGATCACCAGCCGGGTCAGCCCGTGGTTGAGAAAGTTGTCGGCCACGTCGCGCAGCACCAGCCGGAACGTGTCCCCGCGCAACTGCACGCCGCCGGGGACCGGCCGGAAATACTCGGCGAAACCGAACGGCAGGGTGGGCGCCATGATCGCGCCCGACCGCTCGGCTGCGAGATCCGCGAGCTTTTCGGTCAGCATGTAGTCCCCCATCGGGGATGCGGGACCGTGCTCCTCGATCGAGCCGAGCGGCAGCAGCATCACCGGGTTCTCCGGCAGGCGCTGCTCGAACTCCCGGAACGTCATGTCGCCCAAGCGGTGCTTCATCCGGCCTGTCCCCCCGTCCGTGCCGCCTTCGTGCGGTATTTCGCCCAACCGGCGGCGCGCAGCTCGCAGGCCGGGCAGGTGCCGCAGCCATAGCCCCACTCGTGCCGGTGCGTCCGGTCGCCGAGGTAGCAGCTATGGGTTTCGTCCTGGATCAGGCGGACCAGCGCCGCCCCACCCAGTGCTTCCGCCAGCCGCCAAGTGGCCGCCTTGTCGCGCCACATCAGCGGCGTGTGCAGCACCAGCCGCCGCTCCATGCCGAGGCTGAGCGCCACCTGCAGCGCCTTGATCGTGTCGTCGCGGCAATCCGGGTAGCCGGAATAATCCGTTTCGCACATGCCGCCGACGATGTGCCGCAGGCCGCGGCGGAAGCCGAGCGCCGCCGCATAGGTGAAGAACAGCAGGTTGCGGCCGGGCACGAAGGTCGAGGGCAGGCCGCCCGCGTCCAGCGTGATCGCCTGTTCCCGCGTCAACGCAGTGTCCGACAAGGCGCCGAGCGTGGCGAGCGTGAGCACGTGGTCGTCCCCCAGCCGCGCCGCCCAGCCTGCGTCGATGGCCGCCAGCCCGCGGCGCACCGTGCCGCGCACCGCCAGCTCCACCGAATGGCGCTGGCCGTAATCGAAGCCGAGCGTTTCCACCCGCGCGAACCGGTTCAGCGCCCAGGCGAGGCAGGTGGCGCTGTCCTGGCCGCCGCTGAACAGGACCAGGGCATTTTCGTCGGCAAGTTCCATCCGCGGAGTTCAACCGCGGCAGGGTTTCGCGCGCAACACGTCTTCTCGGCAGCGCAACCTCATGGCATCATTTGGCACCTGGGAGACTCCGATGCGACACCGACTGGCGCCGGCTGGCCTGTTTGCTGCCGTTTGTCTTTCTGCCGGCTTGGCACAGGCGCAGGGCATCGAATGCAGCCGCGCCCGCTCCCCCACGGAAAAGGCCATTTGCGCGTCGCCCGCGCTGTTGTCGCTCGACCACCAGGTGGCCGTGGCCTACGGCGACGCGCTGGCGCGCAAGCCGGAGCAACGCGACGCGATGCGCGGCGACCTGCTGCGCTGGCTGCGGGAGCGGGACGCCGCGTGCAACGTGCCGGCCCGCGCGATGGAGCGGTGCCTGTCCGGCCAGTTGACCGCCCGGCTGGCGGCGCTGACGCCGGCGGCACCAGCGTCACCCGCGACACCGGTTCCCGCCGCGGTGCCGTCCGGCCCGGTCACGCCGGGCACGCCCCCGGTGCAGGCCGCCGTGCCGGACCAGGCCGTGCCCGCCGCGAGCGAAGCGCCGCCTGCCCCGGTCGGGAGGCTGGAAGCTTCCAGCGTTCCGGCCGCCGTTGAAGCGGACACGCTGCTCCACGTCACCGTGCCGGGGCGCTTCACCGTGGCGGCGCACAGCCCGGCGGGCGCCGGGTTGCAGTTGGTGGACATGATGACCGGCCCGTCCGAAACGGCGGGTGCGGCGGGGGCGCAGGACGGCCGGCTGGATCGCCTGCTGGATGTCGGCACCTACAAGCTGCGCGTGTTCTCCGCCCCCGGGGCGACCGGGGACGTGCACCTGGCCGTCACGCCGTTCCACGATGCGGCGCCGCCGGCGGCCTTGCCGCGCCCCGGCCATCCCCTGGCAACCACGCTGAAGGATGCGGAGCAGCGCGCGTTCTGGCTGCTGGTGCCGCCCGGCGCCGGCCCCAACGTGCGGATCGAGGCGGCGGGCCGTTCGCTGGGCGACCTGCGGCTGTGGCGCGACGGGCGGGAGCTGACGGCGCTGGAACCGGAGCGGCTGCGCGTGGAGCCCGCACCGGGCCACCCGCTGGACGACCTGCGGATCAGCGGCCATGTCGAGCCGGGGATCTACCTTGCGGTCGCCTATGGCGGCGCCCCGGCCACCTGGACCGACGGGGCGACCGACCAGCCCTTCCTGCTCCGCAGCGGCGCGTCCGACACGCTGGCGGAAGGGTGGGCCGGCGGCACGGTCGGGCCGTTCGGCAGCGAGGTGTTCGCCGTGCCGCCCGCGTCCCGCCTGCTGCGGCTGGACCTGCCGGCAGCGGCCCCGGCGGAGCTGCGCCTGGGCAGCGCGGTAGAAACCATTGCCAAGAACAGCCGCGAACCCACCGCGCAGGTGGAGCGGCCTGCCGGCAACGGCCTGGTGGAAATCCGCGCGGCGGCCGGGCAGGCCTATACGCTGCGTGCGCTGGACACGTCCTCGGCGCGCAGCGTCAGCCGTTCCGGCACTTGGTGGGTGTCGGCCGTGACCACCGGCATGGGCGGCGACGAGGTCCCCCCTGCCCTGCTGCTGCGACGCTCCGAGCAGCGCGACCAGCCCTTGCGCGTGATCGCCAGCACGGCGCCGCGCGTGGCCCCGGGCGCACCCTGGCATGCCCGGTTCAACCTGCGCGGGCCGACCACCCTGCTGTTGCAGGTGCCGTCGGGCGGCGACGTGGCGTTCAGCAGCACCGGCGTTCCGGTGGTGCACCAGCGCGGCCAGTTCCCCAACCAGCCGGCCGATTACTACGACCTGAACTTGCAGCCGCGGGACGGCGCGTTCGGCGCCCTGGACCTGATCGTGGGTACGCCCGGCGCGACGCCGCCGCCGCTCGTGCGGTCGCTGCCGTCCGATCCGGTGATCCCGTTCGGGGTGCAAACGATCGCGCCGGGCCAGTTCCTGCAACTGGATACCGGCTCGGCGCCGGACACCACGACCGGGCTGGTGATCCGGCCGGTGCCGGTGCCCCTGGTGCAAGGCCCCCTGCTGGCGACGATCGCCGCCGGCAATACCCTGTCCGTGCCCGTGCTGGTGGCGCCCGGCGGCAGCTTGTCCGTGACGGAACTCGGCGTCGGCCCGATCGCGTTCGGGCAGCAGGATGCCGGGCAGCCGGGGCGCACCACGGTGGTGATCCCGGTGGCGGACCGTGCCCGCACGGTGGCGCTGGCCTGGCGCAAAACCGAAACGGCGTTGCCCGCCATCCCGGCCCCGCCGCCGCTGGGGCAGGTGGCCGCCGTGCAGGCGGGCACGCCAGCCTTCCTGGACCTGCGCCGCGGGGAAGAGCGCGGCTTCGCGCTGACCGTGCCGGAGGGCGGGCTGTTCCGGGTGGAAACGCTTGGGCGCCTGCACACGGCCGCACGCTTGGCGACGCCGTTCATCCCCGCCTTGGCGCAGGCCGACGGCAACGGGACCGGGCAGAACATGCTGATCCAGTCGCCCTTGCGCGCCGGGCGTTACCGCGTGGACGTCCGGGCGGTGGACTCGGCCGGCCATCTCGGGCTGCTCGCCAGCACGGCGCCGCTGCTGACGGCGGGCGCCTTGCTGCCCGGCGGCAGCGTGCGGGCCACCTTGCCACCGGGCAGCGGCGTGGTGTTCCCGGTGGAGGTCGCCGGCGCCCCGGAGGACCGCTACCATTTCGACGTGCTGTCCCTCGGCACCGCCTGGACCGGGCGGCTGGAGGATGCGGATGGCTGGCCGGTGGTCGCGCCGGGCGCGCTGGATGGCATGGAGCCGGTGCTGCGGGCTGGCCATTACCGGCTGGTGGTGACGCCGGACGCCGTTGGGCGGCAGGTGGTGGCGCGGTTGCGCGCGATCACGAAGCCGGTGGAGATCACCGGCCACGGCCCGCACGACCTGCCCTTCGCGGCGCGGCAGCACGCCACCTGGCGCGAACCGGACGGCAAGGACCAGCCGCGGACGCCGGATGTGTGGACGTTCAGCCTGGCGGGGCCGTCCGAAGTGACCCTGAAGCTCGATGACGGGATGGTCGGCGACCTGCACGCCGCCCGCGCCACCGGCCGGGTCGCGCGGGTGGTGCGAAGCTGGACGGGGACGCTGCCGGCCGGCGACTACCAGTTGGACGCCACCAGCCTCGGCCGCAACGACCGGCTGGGCTACAACGTGGGGCTGAGCAGCCCGGATTTGCAGCCCGGCACGCCACGCGCCGTCACCCTGCCGGCCAGCGTGGCGTTCAGCCTGGGCGAGGCCCGCGTCGCCAGCCTAACCAGTTGGGGCACCCTGCCGGTGAAGGCGGTGCTGCGCGGCGCGGATGGCAAGGCGGTGGCCCGCTATGGCGCCCGCGCGGATGATTGGAACATCGCCGCGTCCCGCTTGTTGCCGGCGGGGCGTTACACGCTGGCCCTGCAATCGGCCGCGCCGCCCGACATGACCACGGCGCCCGACACATCCAGCAGCAGCAGCAGCAGCAGCACGGACAGCAGCAGCGGCACGGACAGCGACAGCAGCGACAACGGCGACGCCCCGGCCGCCGACGACCAGGCCGCGCAAACCGCCGCGACCACCGGCGCCGGTGACGCCAAGCCGCAGGCGGCAGCAGCACCGGCCGCCGACACCGACAGCAGCAGCGACGATTCGGACGCCACGCCAAGCGCGCCGACCGTGGCATTGCGGTTGGACCTGCCCCCGGCCTTGCCGCCCGCCCCGGCACCGGCGCAGGCCGCGGCCTTGGCCGGCAGCGGCGTGCACGTGCTGACCCTGCCGGCGCCCGAGCCCGGCTCGCTGGTGCTGGCCCAGGCCTCGGCTGCGGCCACAACCGTGCTGGCCCTGGAACGGCAGGACGGCGATGGTTGGCGCACGGTCGCCATCGACTCCGGCCGCAGCCCCGTCGTGGCGGCGCCGGCCGATGCGGCCCAGGCGGCATGGCGGCTGGAAGCATGGACGATCGACGGAGGCAACGACCCGATCCGCCTGGCCGCCCGCGCGCTGACGGCACCCGGCCAAGCGCCGGGGCAGGTCACGCTGGCGGCGGTGGATGGCATGCCCGCCGCGCTGGCCGCGGGCCGGCTGCGGATCGACACCGCCGGGATCGTGTCGGTGGGCGCGGCACCCGGCGTGCTGGCTGGTGGCTGGCCCGGCCATGCGCTGGAACGGGCCGGCGCCACCGCCGTCGTCGCCGGCACCGACCTCTGGTTCGTGGCCCCGCAACCGGTGGGCGTGGCGGCGGCGCCGCTGGCATTCCCGCCGGGCAGCACCGTCCCCGTGGTGCTCCCTGCCGGGCTGACTTCCGCGCTACCGGCGATGCCGGCCGGGAACGGCCGGTTGCAGCTTTGGCGGGCGGATAACGGGTCCGACCAGCCGGATTTCGGCCCGGGCACCGGAGTCGCGCAGGGCAGCGCCGTGGCCCTGGCGGGTGCCCCGAGAACCCTGCGGGGCGGAAGCGATGGGGCGCGGCTGCGGGTGGCCCGGCTCGACACCGGGCTGGCCGCAGCGCAAACGGTAGATGCCGCGGCGCAGCTCACCTTGCCGGCGGGAAGCGCACTGCCCGTGGAGCTGCCGCGCGGCAGCAAGACCGTGCAGCTCGACCTCGCACCAAACGTCGCGGCCTTTGCAGGCTGGCACGACACGACGCCGGTTGCGGTGTGGGGCGCAGGGGAAGCGGTGAGCCGCACGTTGGCAGGCGGCTGGACGGACCTGCTGCTGGTAAACCTGGGCACGACCCCGGCGCCGGCCCGGGTCGCCGCCCAGCCCGGCCCCGACGCGGTCGCGTTGCGTCCCGGCACGGTGTTGAAGCGGTTCTTCGGCGCGACCGGCTCGTTCGACCTGCCGTTCGACGCCGCGGCCGGCGCCCATCTGGTCGCGACCGGCGACGCCAGCCTGACGGTAGTAACGGCGGATGGGATCGGCCGCGGCACCAACGTGCCGGTGTCCGGCGCCGGGCGGGCCGTGGTCCAGCACGGACATGGCGCCCTGGCGGTATGGGTGGACGCGCCCGGCCAGTCACCCTGGCCGGCTCCGGCGGCGCAGGCGGTCGCCTTGCCGGCGCGGCTGCCCCTCGCCAGCCCGGCGATGGCGCTGTCCTTCACGGCGGACACGGCGATGCTGCTGCATGTCAGCACCACCGCGCCGGTGCTGGCGGGGCTGCAACAGGCCGGGCGGACGGATGCGCCCGCGCTGTTCGCCGCCGGTGCCGAGCTGCACCGCGTCGTGGCGGCCGGCCCAGTGACGCTGCACCTGTTCTCGGCCGATGACGGGCCGCTGGGCGGGACGGCCACGGTGTGGGCGGAAAGGCTGGTGCCGCAGGGCGAAGGGCTCGGCAGCCCGGTGGCGGTGGCGCCGGGCGGCGCCGCGGCGTTCGCCTTCACCCTGGCCAAGGCAACCACGATCGGCGTCGGCGTCCGCGCGGAGCCGGACCGGGTGGACGCCCGGCTGCTCGAAGCGTCCGGCAAGGTCGTCGGCGAAGGCATAGCCCAGCTCCAGCCGCTTGCCGCCGGCGCCTACGTGCTGGAAGTGCGCGTGCCGCCGGACGCGACCCCGACGGTGCTGCGCCCGGCATTGGTCGGCATCACGCCGCGCCCCAACGGGCCGCCGCCGGACGTGACGCAAAGCTACCTCGAACTCGTCGGCATGAAGCCGCAAGGGACACCCTGATGCGCCGGACACTCCGCTTCACCCATCACCGCCCGTCCGGGACCGTCCGGGGCGCCGCCGCCACGCTCGCGCTGGGGTTGCTGGCCTGGCCGGTGGCATCGGAGGCGCAGGTGCCGCCGCAACTGGATCGGCTGCAACGGGCGGATGGCGCGCGGGTGGTGCCGGACCATTTCCTGCGCCGCTGGGATCCGGTCACCGTGCTGTTCCCCACCGCCACCGGCCCGGCGGCGGGCGGCGCGGAAGACCATCCGGAACGCTTCGCCACCCTGGTTCCCGCCAAGCCGGGCGCCTGGACCTGGCTCACCCCCACCACGCTGCAGTTCCGCCCCACCGAGCCGTGGCAGCCATTGCGGCGGGAAACGATCAGCGTCGGCGGGGCGGCCACCACCCTGGTGCCGCTGCTGCCGGTGCCGACCTCCACCGGCCCGGCATCGGACGGCAGCGGCAACGGCACGCCGGATTTGGACACAATCGCGCTCAGCTTCGACCAGCCGGTGGATTTGGCCGTGCTGGCACGACTGCTGACGATCGAGTTGAAGCCGCAGCCGGGCGTCGCGTCCTCCGGCGGCACGGAAACCCTGCGTGCCGGGGATTTCGACCTGCGCCCGGTGGAGCGCTCCGCCCGCGGCGACGCGCAAACCGTGCTGGTGGTGCTGAAACGCGCCGTGGCCGACGGCCGTATCGCCACCTTGCGGTTGCGCTTGTCCGACGAGCCCGGGCTGGACGACCCGATTTTCGAGGTGGCGGTGCGGTCCGCCACCCCCTTCCGCATGACCGACAGCTATTGCGGTGAAAGCTACAACCACTCGTCCAAGGATGGCGTCACCATCTGCGACCCGGCCACCGACGAGGCGGCCAAGCCGCGGCGGCTGGTGCTGCAATTCTCCTCCACGCCCGAGGCGATGGACATCGTGCGCGCCCGCAACGTGCTGCACATCACCCCGCCGGTGGACGACCTGGCCGTCACGATCGGCAGCGACAACAACGAGATGCAGATCGGCGGCAAGTTCGCGGCCGGCCAGGTCTATGACGTGCGGATCGACGCTGGTGCCATCCAGGATACGCGCAAGCGGCCGCTGGCCGGCACCGTGCACGTCAGCGCCTCCTTCAAAGCCGGCACGCCGGCGCTGGCGTGGGACGTGCCGCAGGGCATCGTGGAGCGGCTTGGCCCCCAGATGGTGCCGTTGCGTGGCCACGGCTACGACCGGGCCGACGTGCGGGTGTATCCCATCGACCCGCTCAGCCGGGATTTCTGGCCCTTCCCCAAGGGCGGGCTGACCACCAGCGACAGCCGCCCGCCGCCACTGCCGGGCAACGAGCCGCAGCATTACGTCCAACCCGCCGCGATCAACGGCGACGACATGGCGCGCCGCATCCTGGCGCTCGGCTCCCCCGCGGCCAGTGAACTGATGGACCTGCCGATCCGCCGCGGCGGGGTGGACGCGAAGTTCGGCCTGGACCTGGCGCCGGTGCTGGCCAAGATCGCCGGGCCGCGCGAGCCGGGGGCCTATCTGGTGGGGCTGCGCACGCTGGACGGCGGCACCCGGCAATGGGCGCGGCTGCAGGTGACGGACCTGTCGCTGACCGGCGTGGAGGAAGCGGACCGGGTGCGCTTCTCCGTCACCTCGCTGTCATCGGCCCAGCCGGTGGCCGGCGCCGAGATCCACATGGACGGGCTGCGGGACGGCCGGTTCGTGACGCTGGCGCAGGGCACCACGGCGGCGGATGGCAGTTGGACCATGCCCGCCCCGCTCGCCCGCGGCCGCAACGGCGACGATGCCGACATCCGCCGCATCGTGGTGAGCAAGGCCACCGACACGCTGGTGATCGAGCCGGGGCGCGGCCCGCAGGTCTATGCCGACGGCAACTGGAGCAAGCCCGACACGCCCTGGCTGTCCTGGACCACGAGCGACATCAGCGACCGCCGCCCGGCGGCGCAGACCCTATGCCACGTGTTCACCGAACGCCCGATCTACCGCCCGGAGGAGCCGATCCTGATCGCCGGCATGATCCGGCGCTACGACCACGGCACCCTGTCCTATGCCACGGGCGGTGGCGAGGTGCTGGTGAACGGCCCGGGCGACCAGCAATGGCACCTGCCGGCGCAGTTGGACGAGATCGGCGGCTTCCACCTGAAATTCGACGCGAAGACCGACGCGACAGGCGACTACTCGATCCAGTACCAGCCCAAGGATGGCGAGCCGTGCGGCGCCGTCACCGTCAAGAAGGAGGCATATCGTTTGCCGACCTTCGAGGTCGTGCTGAACGGGCCGCAGCGCACGCCGCTGGACGCGCCGTTCTCGGTGGACCTGATCGCCCGGTTCTTCGCCGGCGGCCTGCTGTCCGACCGGCCGATCACCTGGCGGGTGACGCAGACCCCGTATGTCTGGACACCGCCGGGGCGCGAAGGCTTCCTGTTCTCCTCCGACAGCCGGTTTTCCGGCGATTCCACGTTCCGCTCCACCCCGGTGCTGAACCGAGACGCCAAGACGGATGCCGGCGGCTCGGCGCAGTTGACGCTGGACCCGACCATCGAGCCGACGGCGCAGCCGCGCCAATACCTGGTGGAGGCGACCGTTACCGGGGATGACGACCTCCAGGTGCGCGGGGTGCAGCGGGTGACCGCGCTGCCGCCCTTCGTGCTGGGCGTGAAGGTGCCGCGCTACGTGGACAAGCTGGGCACGCTGGACCCGGAAGTGGTGGCGCTGGACGGCGAAGGGCACGAGGTGTCCGGCCTGGCGATGACGGTGAAGCTGATCCACCGGCAATGGAACTCGGTGCTGGAGGCGAGCGACTTCGCCCAGGGCTCCGCCAAGTACCAGACCCAGGTGCTGGACGAAACAGTCGCAGAGCGGCAGGTCACCAGCGGGGCGGCCGCCCAGCCGGTGCATTTCGGCGTGGACGAGGCCGGCGTCTACCTGGTGGAAGTCACCGCAGCGGACAAGGTCGGCCGCACCCAGACGGTGAAGGTCGACCTGTTCATGGCCGGCAACACGCCCGTCACCTGGCAGCGCCCGCCGGCGCAAACGGTGACGGTGACCACGGACAAGGACAAGTACGATCCCGGCGAGACGGCCACCCTGCTGGTGCAGAGCCCATTCCAGACCGCCCGCGCGCTGGCGATCGTGGAGGAGCCGGAAGGCCGCTTCCGCTACGATTGGGTGGACATCGCCAATGGCTTCGGCCGCTACAGCGTGCCGATCCGCAAGCAGCAGATGCCGCGCCTGGCCGTGCACTTCCTGCTGATGCGCGGGCGGCTGGCGACCCCGGTGCCGGCGACCAGCCCGTTCGACCAGGGCAAGCCGACCACGCTGGCAGCGACCAAATGGGTGACGGTGAACCCGACCGACAACCGGGTGAACGTCACGTTCGAGGCCCCGGCCGAGGCCCGGCCGGCGCAGGAGTTCGACCTGATCGTCCACATGGCCGACGCGCGCGGGCGCCCGGCGGCGGGCGAGGCGACGGTGTGGATGGTGGACCAGGCAGTGCTGTCGCTGGCCAAGGAAGCGCCGCTGGACCCCCTGCCCGCCTTTATCGTCAACCGCCCCAGCACCATGGCGGCGCGCGACACCCGCAACATGGCGTTCGGCGTGATCCCGTTGCAGGAAACGCCTGGCGGCGACGAGGCCGGTGACCTGGGCATGGAGAACATCTCCGTGCGCAAGAACTTCACGCCCGTGCCGCTGTACGAGCCGCGGGTGAAGATCGGGCCGGACGGCACCGCGCGCGTGCACGTGAAGCTGCCGGACACGCTGACCGTGTTCATGCTGCGCGCGAAGGCGGTGAGCGGCCCCGACCGCTTCGGCTTCGGCGCCGGGCAGATGCGGGTGCGGCAGCCAGTGGTGGCGCAGCCGGCCCTGCCACGCTTCGTCCGCCCGGGCGACAGCTTCGTGGCCGGCTTGATAGGCCGGATCGTGGAAGGGCCGGGCGGCGCGGGCCAGGCGGCGATGTCGCTGGACAACCTGGCGACGAGCGGACCGAAGGAACAGGCCGTGAGCTGGGATGGCCAACGCCCCGCCCGCACCGACTTCACCGTGACGGTGCCGGAGCCGGGGGTCGGCACGACAACCGCGCGCGTGCGGTTCCTGCTGCAACGCACGGCCGACCACGCCAGCGACGCCATCCAGGTCGACCTGCCGATCCGGCCGGACCGCCCGGTCCTGCACCGGCGGGACCTGCTGGCCACTGGGCCAAGCGGTGCGCTGGACATCCCGGCCCTGGCCGAGCCGTCCCGGCCCGCCAGCTACCTGCGCACGGTCACGCTGGCGACCGACCCGGCGGTGGTGCGGCTGGTGGGTGCGGCCGGCTTCCTCACCCGGCCGGCGGTGAACGGCACGGCACAACGCCTGGCCTTGGCGCGGGCGGAGTTGTCCCTGCTGCCCTTCACCCCCTTGCTGGATGCTGCGGGCCTGCAGAACCGCGTCGCGGCGGACGTGGCAGGTGCCGTGGCCGCCGTGAAGCTGAGCACGGATGACGACGGCCTGGTCGCCTTCTTCCCGCACACGGACGGCTCCGTTTGGCTGACCGCCCAGGCCTACCAGGTGCTGGTGGCCGCCGGGCGTGCCGGGCTGCCGGTGGACAAGCCCACGGCCGACCGCATGGCCAAGCTGCTGCAAGCCTCCCTGCGCAGTGACTACCCGCATCTGATCCGCGGAGCGGAGCTGTTCGAACGCGTGACGGCGCTGCTGGCGTTGGCCGATGGCGGGCAGCTTTCGCCCGACTACGCCAACGAGCTGGCGCAGCGCGCATCCCAGTTGAGCACCGGGGCAGTGGGCCAGCTTGCCACCGCCTTGGCCCGGCTGCCGGCAGGCGACCGCGGACGGCTGGGCACGGTGCTCGACACGATGTGGAGCCGCGTCAACCTGCTGAGCCGCGACGGCAAGCCGGTTTATGGCGGGTTGCAGGACCAGCCGGCCACCCCGGCCATCCTGCCGTCGGAAGCGCGTAGCCTGGCGGACGTGTTGCAGGCTGCCGCCACCGCCGCGCCCAACGACCCGCGCGGTGCCGTGATGCGTGCGGCGCTGATCGGGATGGCGACTGGCCAGGGCTGGGGCAGCACGGATGCGACCGCGGCGGCGTTGCAGGCGCTGGCCGCGGCCTGGCAAGCCCCGGCCACGCCGGTGCAGGCCAGCGTGATGCTGCCCGGCAAACCCGTTACCGGCACGCTGGATCGCACCCATCCGCTATTCCAAGCCGCCAGCGCCGCCCCCGGGCCGGTGCATGTGCAGGCGGCGCCCGGCATCGTCGCCCTTGCGGCCACGGATTACGTGCCGCTACAGCCGGGCGCGCAGGCGGAGGCGGACCAGCACGGCTTCGTGCTGACCCGCACGCTGATGCGGGTGCCACCGCCGCAAGGCAACGTCCAGCCGCCGATGACCAAGCTGGCGCCGGACGCGGACGGCGCCATCCACCTGGCGGTCGGCGACGTGGTCGAGGAAGTGGACGAGGTAGTCAATCCGGAGGAACGCGCCCAGGTCGCCCTACGCCTGCCGCTGCCCGCTGGGCTGGAGCCGTTGAACCCGGCACTGGCCACCGCCACGGCCGACGCGCAGCCCTCGGCCGGGCCGACGCTGGCACCGTCCTACGCCTCCTACGGCGATGACGAGGTCGTGGCGGTGTGGTTGCGGCTGATGCCCGGCACCTACACGCTGCGCACCCGGCTACGCGCTACCACGCCGGGCAGCTTCACCGAGCCCCCGGCCACGGCGGAGCTTCTGTATCAGCTCGGCATCACCGGCAGCACGGCGGGCGCCCGCATCGTCGTCACGCGGTAGCCTCCCGCCAACAGCCCCCTCTCCCGCCGGCGGGAGTGGGGGCTGTTGGCCATCGCGGCAGGCCCTACCCAACTTGCGTTGAACGGCAGGCTCGCCGATGGTTCGGGCCACAAGGGTCGCTTGGAAACGTCATGTCGCTCGAAATCAAGGTCGGCCCGCCGCAGCTTGCCATCCACCAAGGCAATGCGGTGCTGATCACCCAGCCGGACGGCCAGATCACCTGGCCCAGCGCGATGGGCCTGTACTTCTTCGACACGCGGATGATCAGCGCGTGGTCGCTGTCCGCCAACGGAGTCGAGTGGGACCTGCTGAACAGCGGCACGCCGACCTACTACCTGGCCCGCATCTACCTCGCCAACCGCGCGATCCCCAGCGAAGGCGGCACCGTGCCGCCGCGGACGCTCAGCCTCATCATCAACCGGCAGATCGACGGCGGCATCCACGAGGATTTCGACCTCACCAACCACGGCACCAAGCCCGTGCGCTTCAATCTGGAGATCGTCCTGCGCAGCGACTTCGCCGACGTCTTCGAGGTGAAGAGCGAAAACATCGTGCGCCGCGGACGGATCACCAGCGAGTGGCTGGATGCCGAGCAAAGCCTGGTCAACACCTATGGCAACCAGGACTTCCACCGCTCGGTCTGCGTTCGCGCGTCCGGTGGGCCGTCGCAGGCCGTTTACGCCAACGGCCGCATCAGCTTCGAGGTAGCGTTGGAGCCGGGTGCGTCCTGGCACGCCTGCCTGGCGTACGAGTTGCACGACGGCGACCGGGCCTACGCGGCGCCCATCCAGTGCAGCGACCATGCCAGCGTGAGCGGACTAAGCCGGGTGATGGAGGAATGGCGGGCCGGCGTGACCAAGCTGGAAAGCGAGCACGACCTGTTCGAGCGGCTGTATTCCCAGGCGCTGGACGACATGGCCGCGCTGCGCCTGCCGTATGAAACGGTCGCCACCACCGACATCGTCCCGGCCGCCGGCCTGCCCTGGTTCGTGGCGCTGTTCGGCCGCGACAGCCTCATCGTGTCGCTGCAAAGCGCGCTGGTTTACCCGGATTTCGCCCGCGGCGCGCTGGACATCCTGGGCAAGTGGCAGGCCACGGAGCGCGACGACTACCGCGACGCCGAGCCGGGCAAAATCCTGCACGAGCTGCGCCGCGGCGAGCTGGCGCATTTCAAGCTGATCCCGCACACACCCTATTACGGCACGGCGGACGCCACGCCGCTTTACCTGGTGACCCTGCACACCGCCTGGCGCTGCACCGGGGACCGGGCGATGGTGGAGCGGCAGCTGCCGGTGGCGGAGCGCTGCCTGCAATGGATCGACGAGTGGGGCGACCGCGACGGCGACGGGTTCCAGGAGTACCAGACCCGCTCGCCCAAAGGCTACGAGAACATGGCCTGGAAGGATGCCGGCGACTCGGTGATGCACGCGGATGGCAGCCCGGTGGTCGGCCCGAAGGCGCTGTGTGAGCTGCAGGGCTATGTGTTCGACGCCTGGATGTGCACCGCCGAGCTGTTCGAGGCGTTCGGCCAGGAAGACCGGGCGGCAGTTTTACGCGCCAAGGCGGCGACGCTCTACCGGCGCTTCAACGAGGCGTTCT
The DNA here is from genome assembly GCA_965199555.1 of Acetobacteraceae bacterium. Lineage (GTDB taxonomy): Bacteria > Pseudomonadota > Alphaproteobacteria > Acetobacterales > Acetobacteraceae > LMUY01. The sequence continues at coordinate 187,119 of CBDASJ010000013.1, forward strand.
GGAACGAGGCCGAGGGCTTCTATGCTTACGGGCTGGACGGCGAAAAGCGGCAGATCCTGAGCGTCGCGTCCAACCCCGGGCACCTGCTGTGGTCCGGCATCGTGCCGCCAGATCGCGCGGCGCGCGTGGTGGCGCGGTTGATGCAGCCGGACATGTGGAGCGGGTGGGGCATCCGCACCCTGTCCGCCCGGCACCCGTCCTACAACCCGTACTCGTATCAGAACGGCTCCGTTTGGCCGCACGACAACGGGCTGATTGCGCAGGGCTTCAAACGCTACGGCCATGCCGACGAGGCGAATGCGGTGGCGCGGGATGTGATGGGCGCCGCCAGCTTCTTCATGCTCAACCAGTTGCCCGAGCTGTATGCCGGCATCCAGCGGGACGACCAAAGCTTTCCCGTGCAGTATCTTGGCGCCAACGTGCCGCAGGCCTGGGCGGCCGGCAGCGTGTTCTCCCTGGTGCAGGCCATGCTGGGGTTCCAGCCGGACGCGCCGAACGGCCGCCTGCTGATCGACCCGGCGCTGCCGGACTGGCTGCCGAGCCTGGTGTTGCGCGACCTGCGCGTCGGGCAGGACGTGTTCGACCTGCGCTTGGTGCGCGAAGGCGTAACAACGGCGTTCACGGTGCTGCGCGGCGACCCCGCGCGCGTGGTGCGCCGAGCGATGAAGCCCTGGCTGGCGGACCTGCCCCAGGCTACGGCATAGGCTGCACCTTCGGCGCGAGATCAGGTCGCGGTGGGGATCCGATCCACTACCTGGCGCAAGGCAGTACCGATGGCCGCCATCTCGCCAGGTTGCAAGTTTCCGCCATGGGCCAGGCGCAGGCTATCCAGGTGGATCCGCACGGACGGAACGCTCCACATTCCCGCGGTGCGCAGCCGGTCAAGCAGGCTGCACAGGCTGAACGCCACCTCTCCGACGCAGGCCAGGCCGAAGACGCCCGACACGCCGACCAGGAAGTTGCTCAGCTTATATAGCTCCGCCTGCTCGGCCGGGTCCGCCACCGGCTTCAACCCGTCGCCGATCGCCAGCAGGCGCGTGACGGCGGCGGCGATCTCCTCCACGCCGCGGTCGCGCAGGGTTTCCAGATTGGCCTCCGCCGCCACCACCGCCTCCGACACGGTGATGCCGCCGGGGCGATTGACGAGGCCGGCCAAGCGGCGGGTGTGGAGGGGAAGGTTGATTGACATCAGCGGGGAAGTCCTTTGCCATTCAGCATGGCGTCGATCTCGGATTGCGACAGGTTCGGCATCTTCGCCTCGCCGACCTTGAGCGAAAGGTCGTCCTTGCGGCGCCCCTCCATGTCGGCCGGCGGGCCGAGCTTCTGGAAACGCCGGTCTGGGCCGGAATAGCTGTCCGCGCTGACAAAGGGCCGCGCATCCTTGGCGAGCCATATCACGCGCCCGTACAGGACTTGCGGAGTGATGGGCTTGGCCACGACGAAGCTGGCGCCACAATCGCGGGCACGCAGCACGTTTTCCTGGGACGTGTGGCCGGCCAGCAGGATGATCGGCGCGGTGCGGGCACCGCCGGTCTTTTTGCGGCGGATGCGGCGGATGAAGTCAAACTCGTCGACGTCACCCTCCTTGGCGCGGGCCGACCCGACCACGAGCAAGTCGGCGGTGTCCCGCTCCAGGTGTTCTTCCGCTTCCGTGGCGCCGCGAAACCGGTTGATGCTGCGGACCTTGAAGCCCATGAGCACCTGGGCAAGGATGTCCGCTTCCAGGTCGTTCGCCTCCACCAGCATGACGGTGAGGGCGCCGAAATAGACCCGGCTGTCGACGGCAGGGGCGGCGGCTGCGCTCAACCGCCGAACAGCTCGAGTTCGCCGGGCTCCCCGTCCTCCTCGCAAGCCGGCGCGGCGCTCAGCCGCTGCACCAGCTTGCCCACGCGCACGGCGGCGAGCGCGTCGTCCAGGTCGGGTTGCAGGTCCGGCACAGCGCTCGACACGGCGGACAGGAAGATCGACAGTTCACCCAAATGCTGGCTCATCCGGTCGAGCGACTGCCACCGCTCCGCATCCGCGGCCTGGCATACGCCCAGCCCGTCGGCGATCCCGGCGAGGTGCATCAGCTCCGCCGCCGTCGCTTGCAGCACGGCGGTCAGGCCGAGGGGTGCGGTCCGCATCGGCATGTCCATCAAAACAGCTCCACGCCGCCCGTGTCCGCCACGGCGGCCGGGCGGGCACGTTCCGCGGCGAACACCTCGCCGTCGGACGCCGGCGCCATCACCATCTGCCGGGCGCGACCGGCCACCGGCCAGAACTGGATGCGGCGACCGCGGTCCCCCCGTAGGCTGCCGCCGCTGACAGTGATGCGCTCGCGCCGGGTGAAGCGTTCGGCGAAATCCGCGTTCAGCGTGCCGATATCGGTCAGGCCGCTCAGCATGCACGCGCCGCCGAACAGCTTGGCTTCCAGGCGGTCCCGCCGCGCGCCGCGCTTCAGCATGTCGTTCACCAGCAACTCCATGGCATGCACGCCGTGCTCGGCCGACTCGCTCCCTGGCAGGAGGAAGTGGTTCATGCCGCCGATCCGCGCCACCGGGTCGTGCAGGCAGGCAGCCACGCACGAGCCGAGGATCGTGGTGAGCACGATCTCCGGGTCGTTCGTGGTGTAGTACTCGCCTTGCACGATGTTGACGCGGCGGGTGGATTGGGCCGCATCCATCATGTCAGCGGTCCGAACACCGCCTCGATCTTCTCGCGCAGGGTCGTCACGGTGAAGGGCTTCATCAGGAAGTTATTCACCCCGAACTGCACGGCGCGCTGCACCAGTTCCACGTCGCCGCGGCCGGTCAGCATGATGTACGCGGTCTTCGCCGTGGGCGGGTAGACGCGGACCGCGCGCAGGAACTCCAACCCGTCCAGCTTGGGCATGTTGAAGTCGCTGATGACGAGCTGCGCCGGGTTGGCGATCAGCGTGCGCAGACCGGCCTCGCCGTCCGGCGCCTCGTCGAATTCGCGAAAGCCGAGTTGTTGCAGCCCGCCCCGGATCAGCAACCGCATGGATTGCTGATCGTCGACGATCAGCACCTTGAGGGCAGCAGCGGACGGCATGCGCGGTCTCCAATTTTGGCGTTGCAGGCGGCAAGCATGGTGATCGCCGCAGTGTGCAGCGAGACCTGTTTGTCGACGCCACCGATTTCGAAAGCAGCCTTTGGCATGCCGTAGACGACGGAGCTGTGCTCGTCCTGGCCGATCGTCCGCGCACCGGCCTCGCGCATGGCGAGCAGGCCGCGCGCACCGTCCTTTCCCATCCCGGTCAGGATGACGCCGACCGCCCGGGCGCGGGCAGTGGCGGCGACGGAATGGAACAGCACGTCGACGGACGGGCGGTGGCCGTTCACCGGGTCGGCCGCGACCAGGCGGCAGCGCCAGGGTCCGGCTGCCGGGCCTGCCACCTCCAGATGCGCCCGCCCGCCTGGGGCCAGGTAAACCTGCCCGGAGGCCAGGCGGGCGCCGTCCACCGCCTCCGTCACCGTCGCCGCGCAGGCGCGGTTCAGCCGCTGGGCGAAGGATGGGGTGAACGTCGCCGGCATGTGCTGCGTGATCACGGTGGGCGGACAGTTGGCGGGAAAGGCGGACAGGATGGCGAGCAACGCCTCCACCCCGCCGGTCGAGGCGCCGATGGCGAGGAGTCGGTCGTTCGGCGCGAAGTCGGCGTGGACGGCAGGCGGCGGCGCGTTCGAGGCCGGACGCAGCCGTGCCGTGGCCGCCGTCCGCACGATGTCCGCCAGCCGGTCGAACCCGGCGCGATCGTCCATCCGCGGCTTCGCCACGCAGTCGATGGCGCCCAGTTCCAATGCGCGCAGCGTCGCTTCGGCACCGCGGCTGGTGAGGGTGGAAACCATCACCACCGGCATCGGCCGCAGCCGCATCAAGCGCTCAAGGAAGTCGAGCCCGTTCATCTGCGGCATCTCGATGTCCAGCGTGATAACGTCGGGGTTGAGCGTCTTGATCGCTTGGCGCGCCTCGATCGGGTCGCAAGCCTCGCCCACGACGTCCATGTCGCTGCGGCCTTGCAACGCCTGCTTGATCAGCGCGCGCATCGTGGCCGAATCATCGACCACCAGGACCCTGGTCATACGTTGGGCTGCCTTCGATAGGTGGTGATGCCGGCATTGACAAAGGAGTTCGCCGCTGGGCCGTTGACCCGTTCGGAATGTCCTATGTAAAGGAACCCGCCCGGCGACAGCAGCGGCGTGAACCGGTTCCAGATCTCGACCTGGGTGTCTTCCGAGAAGTAGATCACCACGTTGCGGCACATGATCACGTCGAACGTGCCGCGCATGGGCCACCGCCCGATCAGGTTCAGCGGGCGGAAGCTGATCAGGCGGCGCAGCGCCTCGCCGGCCTTCCATTCGGTCCCGGCCCGCTCGAACCAGCGCGCGCGCAGGTCGCCGGGGACGGCGGACAGCGCCTCCGCATTGTACTGGCCCTGGGCGGCCTGCTCCAGCACGGTGGTGTCGATGTCGGTGGCGAGCACGCGCACGTCCAGCTTGGGCGCGTTCGGCAACACCTGGAGCACGGTAAGCGCCAGGGAGTACGGTTCCTGCCCGGTGGAACACGCCGCGGACCAGATGCGCACCCGCTCCCCCCGCTCCGCGGCCTGCAACAGCGGCGGCAGCACGGTTTGGCGCAGATGGTCGAAATGGTGCGGCTCGCGGAAGAACCGGGTGACGTTGGTGGTCAGGGCGCGGATCATCCGCCCGCGCTCTTCCTGCTCCCCGGGGTTGGCGAGCAGGTCGCAGTAGCTGCGGAAATCCGTCATCCCCAGCGCGCGCAGCCGCTTGCCCAGGCGCGAATACAGCAGCGTGGCCTTGCCTTCGTGCAGGGTGATGCCCGTTTCGGCGTGCAGCAGCGTGGCGATGGAATGGAAGTCCGCCGTGGTCAACAGGAACTCCCCGTCCACCATGCCCGGTGACCGCCGCAGTTCGGCCGCGGCGCTCATGCCGCCTCGGCTTCCGGCCGCGGCAGCACGCGGTCGAGGGAGATGAAGCTCACCATGCGGCCCTCGATGGCCAGCAGGCCCTGGACGAAGTTGCGCACCCGGCCGGACGCGACGTCCGGCGGCGGCTGGATGACGTCGTCGCCGATGGTTAGGATGTCGGACACCGCTTCCACCAGCAGCCCGATCACCTGGCTGTTGACCTGCGCCACGATGATGACGTGCCGGGCCGATGGCTCGGCGGGCGGCAGGCCCAGCCGGGCGGCCAGGTCCACGATCGGGAGCACGGCGCCCCGCAGGTTGAGCACGCCGCGCAGGAAGCCCGGTGAGTGCGGCAACGGCGTCACCGGCGCCCAGCCGCGAATCTCGCGCACCGCCATGATGTCGACGCAGAATTCCTGCTCCCCGATGCGGAACGCGATCAGCTCGCGCTCCTTCGGGCTGGCCACGATTGTGTCAAGCATAGGCCAATCCTACTTCCGGGCGGGTTTCGGCGAGCGGGGCGTCGCCCCTTGCGTCGGATACGATGGCATCCACGTCCAGGATCAGCGCCACGCGGCCGTCGCCCAGGATGGTGGCCGCGGCCACGCCGGGCACGCGGCGGTAATTCGCTTCCAGGCTCTTGATGACGACCTGGCGCTGCCCCTGGATGGCATCCACCAGCAGCACGGCGCGGCTGCCGTCCTCGCCCTCCACCAGCAGGGCCACCGCACCGGGTGCGGCGGGGTCCAGGCTGGCCCAGCCCAGCGCTGTGCCCACGGCGATCAACGGGACATAGCTGCCGCGGATGGACATCACCCGGGCCGCGTCCCCCATCTCGTGGATGTCGGCGGCGCGCGGCTGCAGCGTCTCGATGATCGCGGTCAGCGGCACGATCAGCGTTTGCTCCGCCACCGTCACCACCATGCCGTCCAGCACGGCCAGCGTCAGCGGCAGCGACAAGGTGAAGGTGGACCCCCTGCCCGGCCGCGATGCGATGGCGATGCGGCCGCCCAGGGCCTGGATGGACCGGCGCACGACGTCCATGCCGACGCCGCGGCCGGAAATGTCGGACACCTTGTCCGCCGTGGAAAACCCCGGCAGGAAGATCAGGTTGTCGGTTTCCTCGTCGCTCAACACCGCTTCGGCGGCGACCAGCCCCTTCGCCACGGCACTTTCCCGCACCTTGGCGCGGTTGATGCCGGCACCGTCATCGGACACCTCGATGACGATGCGTCCGGACCGGTGCAGCGCTTGCAGCTTGACGGTGCCTTCTTCCGGCTTGCCGGACGCACGGCGCACATCCGGCGTTTCCAGCCCATGGTCGATGGCGTTGCGGATCATGTGCGTCAGCGGGTCGGCCAGATGCTCGATCACGGTCTTGTCGACCTCGGTCGCCTCGCCTTCGGAGAACAAGCGCACCTGCTTGCCCGTCATGGCGGCAACCTCGCGGGCCAGGCGCGGCATGCGGGCGAACACCGATTTCACGGGCTGCGCGCGAATCGCCATCACGCTGTCCTGGATTTCGCGCGTCAGGTGCTCCAGCTCGTCCAGCGCCACGGTCACGGCGGACGCACGGCTGATGCCTGCTTCGCCCACGCGCTGGGCCAGCATCGCCCCGTTGATCACCAACTCGCCAACCAGGTCGATCAAGCGGTCGACCCGGTCCAGGTCGACGCGAATGGTGGGCTTGGCGACGGACACGGCCTCGTCCCGCGCCGGCGGCGGGGCGGCAGCGGCAGCGGGCTTGGTTGGCTGGGGGTCCGGCGGCGTGGGGGTGGAAACCGCCGGCTGGGACGGCGACGCCTCGGCCTGCAAGCTGCGGATCAGCGCCATCACGTCGATGTCCGCCGCGGCTTCGACGGCGTCGGCGACGGCGGCGGCGGCGCGGATGTCCACGTCGCAATCGCAATCCACGAACTCGAACACTTCCTGGATGGCGGACATCGGCTGCTCGGTTTGCAGATCAACCGTCCAGGCGAGATAGGCGCCTTCCGGATCCATGGCGGCCAGGTCCGGCAGGTCGCTGGCATCCAGGCTGACGGTTGTGGTGCCAAGCCGCCCCAGCTCCCGCAGCAACATGACCGCGTCGTTCGCCTTGGCATACATGGCGGCGTGGGGGCGGAAGCGCACGGTCCAGCGATCCGGCGGTGGGGGTGCCGCCACCTGCAAGGGCTGGAACACGAAATCACCGAAACCGTCCAGGTCCGCTGCCGGCGCTGCGGTGACAGCGGGAGCCGCCGGCCCGGCGCCCAACGCGGCCAGCTCGGCCGCCGAAGCGCCGGTGCGCGCTTCCTCCAGCGTGCGCCCGTCGCGGGATGCGCGGACCAGGTCGGCCAGCACGTCCGCCGCCCGCAGCATAACCTTGATGACGTGGGCGTCGGCAGCCAGCTTGTCGGAGCGCACGGCTTCCAGCGTCGTCTCGAAAACGTGGGCGAAGCGCACCAGATCGTCCAGGCCGAAGGCGCCAGCGCCCCCCTTCACCGAATGCACGGCGCGGAACACGGCGTTCACCGTTTCGGAATCCAGCGCCCCGCCTTGCATGGCGAGCAGGCCGGTTTCCAGTTCGGCGAGCTGCTCCTCGCATTCCTGGAAGAAGGTTTGGCGGATGGCGTCCATCGGATCCATGGCGGGTTCCCTAGGCGGCGACGCGACGCAGCGCATCCACCAGCTTGGTCGGGTTGAACGGCTTGATGATCCAGCCGGTCGCACCCGCTTCGCGCGCCCGCGTCTTCTTGGCCGCGTCGCTTTCCGTGGTCAGCACCAGGATGGGGATGGCCCGGTTGGCGCTGTCGCTGCGCACGCCCTCGATAAAGCCAAAACCGTCCATGCGGGGCATGTTGATGTCCGTGACGATCACGTCCGGCTTCTCGCCCTTCAGCACCTCCAACCCGTCTAGCCCGTCCACGGCCTGCACGACGCGGTAGCCTGCCTCCGACAGCGCCATGTGCAGCATGTCGCGCATGGTCCGGGAATCATCCACGGTCAGAACGGTCTTGGTCACGCAGGGATCTCCTCGGCCAAATGGGACAGAAGGTCGGTGGCACCCAGGCCGGCCAGCGTTTCCGCCAGCGCCTCGGACGGTGTTTCGATGGAAAAGGCGTGGCCATCCGCCACCCACGCGTTGCGGGCCGCGAGCAGCACCTGGAGGCACTGGGCGCCCAGCCGCTCGACGCCGGAGCCGTCCACCATCAGGGGCGTGCCGCGATGCGCCATGAACTCCGCCGCCAGCGGGGCAGCGGCCGTGAGGTCCAGGACCGGCGGCAGGGCCGTGACCGCGAGGTCGTTGCCGGGCTGCGCCATGTCAGACGCCCTTCGCCCCAAGCCTGCGGCACCCGAAAACGCATCGGGCCGGGCGGTCAGTGACGTGACGGACTGGCAATGGCTTGTTCCCCGCTGCTCGGCGACGCCGCAGCGCCAGAAGACGGGATCAGGATGCCGTGATCGGGCTGAAGAACCCGTTAATGGCGTCAAGCAAGCGGGAAGGAAAAGCCGGCATCCGTGACACCGGCCGTGCGCTCACCCGGCGTCGGGGACTGTCCGCCGCTGGCCGAGATAGGTCGTCAGCACCCGCTGGTCCGCCAGCAGCGACGCGGCGGACCCGGCGGCAGAAATACGGCCCATTTCCAGCACCGCGCCCTCGTCGGCCAGCGCCAAGGCGGCGCGGGCATTCTGTTCCACCAGCACCATGGCCAGGCCGTCGCGCCGCAGCCCATCCAGCACGGCGAAGATGTCGCGCACGATGCGCGGCGCCAGGCCGAGGCTGGGTTCGTCCAGCAGCAGCAGGCGCGGCTTGCCCATCAGCGCCCGGCCCAGCGCCAGCATCTGCCGCTCACCGCCCGACAGCGTGCCGGCAAGCTGTCGCCGCCGCTCCTCCAGGCGGGGGAAGATGGTGAACACCGCGCGCATGTCCACGCCGCGCCGGGCATAGGCGCCGAGTTCCAGGTTCTCCGCCACCGACATGTCGGCGAACAGCGCCCGCGTTTCCGGCACCAGCAGCAGGCCGCGCGCCACCAGCTCCTCCGTGGCCGTGCGGCCGATATCGGCACCGTCGAAGCGCAGCGTGCCGGTTGCCGGCAGCAGGCCCATGATGGCGTGCATCGCCGTGGTCTTGCCGGCGCCATTGGGGCCGATCACCGCCATGATTTGCCGCGGCAGCACGGCCAGGTCGATGCCGTGCAGCACTTCCGCCCTGCCATAGCCCGCGTGCAGCCCGGACACGCTCAGCAGCGGCGTCACGCCACCCCGCCGAGATAGGCATCGAGCACGCGGGGATCGGACTGGATGTCTTCCGGCCGGCCTTCGGCGATCTTGCGGCCGTACTCCACCACGACGACGTGGTCGACCAGGCCCATGACGAAATCCATGTCGTGCTCGACCAGCAGCACCGCCACGCCTTCGGCTCGCAGCCCGCGCAGCTGGGTGGCAAGGTCCTGCTTCTCGCCCAAGCGCAGCCCGGCGGCCGGCTCGTCCAGCAGCAGGATGGCCGGGTCGAGGCACAGCGCCCGCGCGATCTCCACCACGCGCTGCTGGCCGAGCGGCAGGTCGCCCGCCGGGCGGTGCAGCACCGGGCCGAGCCCCAGCCGCTCGCAGTGCCGGGCGGCTTCCGCCAGCAGGCGGCGCTCCTCCCCCCGGTCCAGCCGCAGCATCGCCGCCAGGATGCCGGCGCGCCCCCTGGTGTGCGCGCCCAGCGCGACGTTCTCCAGCACCGAGCGCCCGGACATCAGGCGAACGTGCTGGAAGGTGCGGCCTAAGCCGCGCCGGGCCATGCGGCGGGAGGGCTGGCCCGTGACGGCGCGGCCGAACAGCCGGATGCTGCCGCCATCCGGGCGCAGCAGGCCGCCCACCTGGTTGAACAGCGTGCTCTTGCCGGCGCCGTTGGGGCCGATCAACGCCACGATCTGCCCGGCCGCCACGGCGAACCCGATCCCGTCATTGGCCAACAACCCGCCGAACCGCTTGGTCACCCCGTCCAACACCAGCACGGGTTGATTGTCTCCCTCTCCCGCTGGCGGGAGAGGGGCGGGGTGAGGGTGGCGCCGCCCGCCTGAACGTTGCGGCGGCAGGCCACCCTCACCCTGCCCTCTCCCGCCAGCGGGAGAGGGTTTCATTGGTGCGGCAGACGGCAGGACGCGCGCCAGGAACGGCACCAAACCCTGCGGCATGCGCTGGATCACCAGGATGACGATCGCCGCGAAGGCCATGCCCTCGAAATTGCCCGGGCGGCCGAACAGGCGCGGCAGCCAGTCGTTCAACTGGTCCCGTAGCACCGTCACCACCGCCGCGCCCAGCACCGCGCCCCACAGCGACCCGGCGCCGCCGATAATGACCATGAACAGGTATTCGATGCCGGCCGTCAGGTTGAACGGGGTCGGGCTGACGATGCGCTGCACGTGGGCGTATAGCCAGCCGGACAAGCCGGCATACAAGGCGGCGAGCAGGAACACCCAGAGCGCCAGCCGCGCCGTGTCCACGCCCATGCTTTCCGCCATGGCGCGCCCGCCCGCCAGCGCGCGGATCGCCCGGCCCTGCCGGCTGTCCAGCAGGTTGCGGGACAGCAGCAGCACCAGCAGCACCAGCAGCCCGATGAAGCGCAACATCGCGCGGCCGTCCGGTGCGTCGAACGGGGCCAGCCCCGGCACGCCGCCGGCGCCGGTGTAGCCGCCCAGCCCCGGCAACGTGCCGAACAGGTAGAACGCGGCGCTGCCCCAGGCGATGGTGCCGAGCGGCAGGAAATGCCCGGACAAGCGCACCGTCACCAGCCCCACCGCCAGCGCCGCGACCGCCACCAGCGCCAAGGCCACCGGCAGGCTGAACCAGGGCGACCAGCCATAACCGCGCGTCAGCACCGCGGTGGCATAGGCGGCGATGCCGGCGAATGCCGCCTGCCCGAAGGAAGTTTGGCCGGCAACCCCCGTCATCAGCACCAGGCCGACCGCCACCAGGGCCGCCAACCCGACATAGGAAAACAGCGTCACCCAGAAATCCGGCAGCAGCGACGGCGCGGCGAGCGCCACCAGCAGCGGCACCATGCCCCCGAGCACGAAACGCAAACTCACTCGCCGCTGGACCGCTGCCGCAACGACAATACCGCCAGGGCCGGCAGCAGCAGACCGAACACAATGGACGCGGAGTACGCGCTGACCCAGAACGAGGACAGCGATTCGACCACACCCACGCCGAGCGCCCCCAGCGCGGCCACCGGGTAGCTCGACAGCCCGCCGAGCACGGCGGCGATGAAGCCCTTCAGCCCGGTCAGGAAGCCGCTGTCGTATGACATGGGGGAGATCGGCGCGATCAGCAGCCCCGCCAGCCCGCCGATCGCCGCCGCCAGCAGGAAGGCGAGGCCGCCGGTGCGCGCCTGCTCGATCCCCATCAACCGGGCACCCAACGGGTTGGACGCCGTCGCCCGCAGCGCCTTGCCGAGCAGGGTGAAGCGGAACAACCAACGCAACGCCACCACCAGCAGGACGCAGCTTGCGGCGACCCACAGCGAATGGCCCGACACGTCCATCGGGCCGACCGTGAAGTCGGCTTCGGAAAAGGCAGGGGTGCGCGAGGCTTCCGGCCCGAACAGCACCAGCCCGGCCCCCAGCAGCACGTAATGCAGCGCCATTGCCACGATCAGCAGGGTCAGCACGGAGGCGCCGGCCAGCGGCCGGAACACCAGGCGGTAGATCGGCGGCCCCAGCAACGCCGTGCCGCCCACGGCCAACCCGCCGAGCAGCCAGGCCGGCGCGCCCCAATGCAGCCCCGCCACCGTCGCCAGCGTCAGCCCGGCGGCCGGCAACGCCGCCCGCGCCGCGCCGCGCCAAGGGTCGCGCGTGCGGAGCGCCAGGACGGCACACACCAGTGCCGCGCCGTCCAGCAGCCACAGCGTGCCGGGGATCCTGCCTTGCAGCAGCGCCGCGAACCCCAGCGCCGCAAACGACGCGAAATCACCCTGCGGGATGAAGATCACGCCGGTGACGGAGAACACGATCAGCAGCCCGACCGCGAGCAGCAGGTAGATCGCGCCGCTGGTCAATCCGTCCTGCAACAGCAGGAGGAAGATCGAACTGTCCAAGGCGGGCGGCCGGCTACTGGATCAGCGTCCAGGCGCCGTTCTTGATCTGCACCATCACGCGGGCGCGGGCATCCATGCCGGTGTGGTCGGTGGGCGACATGTCGTACACGCCGTGGGTCCCCACCAACTCGTGCACCTGCTCGATCCCGTTCTTCAGCCCTTCGCGGAACGCGGCCGTGCCGGGCTGGCCGGCCTTCAACGCCGCAGGGATGGCGGCCGCGATCAGCATCCCGGCGTCGTAGGTGTATCCTGCGAAGGCGTTGCGGCTTTGCGGACCGAACTTGGCGATGTAGCGGGTCATGAAATCGGTGGCGACACGCTTGACCGGGTTGCTGTCCGGCAGTTGGTCGTAGACCACCAGCGGCCCGGTCGGCGCGATGCAGCCTTCCACGGCGGCGCCGCCGAGTTGGATGTAGGCCGGGCTGACCACGCCGTGGTTGTTGTAGATCTGGCCTTTGAACCCGCGCTGGCTGAGGGCGATGTTCGGCAGCCCGCCCGGCGCGGCGGACCCGCCCAGCACCATGGCGTCCGGATGGTGCGACATCGCCCTCAACACCTGCGGCTGGACCGAGGTGTCGGTGCGGGCGTAGCGCTCGTCGTCCAGCACCTTGATGTCGGTGCCCGCCGTATCCGCGTGCAAGGCGTCCAGCACGAAATCGCCCCACGCGTCGCTGAAGCCGATATAGCCGGTGCTTGTCACCCCATGCGCCTTCATGTGGTCGACGATGCCCGCCACCATCAGCTTGAGCGGCTGGGCGTTGTCGAAGGCGTAGGGGAATTGCTTGGTGTCCACCACGTAGGGTGACATGCCGATCATCGGCACGTGCGCCTCGTTGGCGACCGGCAGCACGGCCAGCAGCGGGGCGGAGGTCGCCGGGCCGATAAAGGCGTCGACATGGTCCTCCGTGATCAGCTTGCGCGCGATGGTGGCGGCGGCGGTCGGGTCCGCCCCGTCGTCGCGGATCAGGTAGGTGATTTTCTGCCCGTCAACCTCTGTCGGCAGCAGGTCGAACGCGTTCTTGTAGCCGACGCCCTGCGCCGCGGTCGGCCCGGTGATGCTGATGATCGCCCCGACCTTGATCTCCGCCCGCGCCGGCGCGGCCAACGGCAGGAAGCAGGCAGCCGCCAGCAGGATGGTCGAACGGCGCATGGCAGGGAGTCTCCTGGAGGAACGCTGTGATCAGCCTGGAAAGAAGATCGTTCGGATGTCAAGGATGCAAAGGTGCCGCCTGCTGCGCTACTCCGCCGGCGCGGCCGCGAACCGCGCGCGCATGCCGGGCACCAGCAGGGTAGCGACAGCGGCCACGGCGGCACAGGCGGCGAACACGTAGAAGCTCCATTCCGGGCCGGCGCCCATCTGCTGCACGGCGCCCACCAGCAAGGGACCGCACACGGCACCCAGCCGCGCCGCGCTCATCGCCCAGCCCGTCGCCGTGGACCGGATCGCTGCCGGGTAGTAGGCGGCCAGGTAGCCGGTGAGGATGAGCGAGGTCGACACCGTGCCGTAGCCGGCGATCGCCACCAGCACGTAGGTCAAAACCATCGACCCCTTGAACGCCAGCGCCGCGATGGCGACGCCGCCCAGCGCGAAGGAGGCGGCGACCACGCCCTTGACGCCGCGGCGGTCGGCCGCTTCGCCCATCACCACGCCGCCTATGGCGGAAGACAGGGCGAACACCGCCAGGAACAGCAGCGCCGGACCCAGCTCGTAGCCCGCACGACGCATGATCTGCGGCAGCCAGGTGCCGAGTCCGTAAACCAGCAGCAGCCCCATGAACATGGCCACCCAGAAGCACAACGTGGCCGCCCAGCGCTCTGCCGTCCACAGCGCGGCAAGCGAGCTCAGCCAGCCGGGCCTGGCTTCCGCCACACGGCGCGCCGGCACGGTGCGGCCGAGCCGAGCCGCCAACGCGGCCGCCCGCCCGTCCTGCCCGGATGCCACCAGGTACTCGAGCGATTCCGGCAACCACGCAAGCACCGCCGGCACCAGCAGCAGCGGCACCACGCCGACGATCACCACGGCGCGCCAGCCCAGTTGCGCCAGCACCGCGTTGGCCACCAGCGCCGCCACCAGGATGCCCAGCGTGTAGCCCGAGTACATCAGCCCGTAATTTGCGCTTCGCCGCCCGGCGCTGGAGTATTCCACCGTCAAGGCCGCCGCCACCGGGATGATGCCGCCCAGCCCGATGCCGCCCCCGAAGCGGAACAGCGCGAAGAACCCCGGCGACGGCGACCAGGCCAGCGCCGCCATGGACAGCGAGAACACCACCAGGGAGGCCACGAACAAGCGCTTGCGGCCATACAGGTCGGACAGCGTGCCGATGGCGATGCCACCCACGAACATCCCGGCGATCGCCCAGGAGCCGAGCGCACCCAGTTCCAGCGGCGACAAGTGCCAGTTCGGGTCGGTGGCCAGCGCCGGCAGGATCGCGCCCATCACGCCGATGTCGTAGCCCTCGGACAGGATGCCGGCCCAGCAAAGCAGGATGACGATCGGGATCGTGCGGTTCATGCCCCGTCCCCCAGCACGGCGGTGGCCTCGATCTCCACCAGCGCCTGCGCTTCCACCAGGCGGCTGACGCCGATCACGGACATGGCGGGAAAATGCTTGCCCATGACGGCGCGATACGCCTGGCCGATGGCCGATAGCTCGGCATTGTAGGCGTCGACGTCGCACACGAACCAGGTCAGCCGCACGATGTCGGTGGGGGCGCCACCCGCCGCCGCCAGCACCGCGGCGATGTTCTGCAATGCCTGGCCCACCTGCGCCGCCAGGCCCTCGGCGAAGCGGCCCTCGGCGTCCCAGCCGATCTGCCCGCCCACGAACACCGTCTCGCCGCGTGCCGCCACGCCGTTGGCGTAGCCGCGGGGCGCCGGCCAATCCGGCGGTTGCAGGAAGCGCAGCGTCATGCCGCGAGCACCTGGCGGGCGATGATCATCTTCTGCACCTCCGTGGCGCCCTCGTAGATGCGCAAGGCGCGAACGTCGCGATACAACGATTCAACGACGCTGCCGCGCCGCACGCCGAGGCCGCCGAACACCTGCACGGCGGCGTCGATCACCCGCTGCGCCGCTTCCGTGGCGAACATCTTGGCCATCGCCGCTTCCCGCGTGATGCGGGCGCCGGTCGTGTCCCGCGCCCAGGCGGCGCGATACACCAGCAGCGCCGCCGCATCGATCTCCGTCGCCATGTCGCCCAGCTTGGATTGCGTCACCGGCAAATCCGCCAGCGTGCCCTCACCGAACTTGCGGGTGCGGGCACGGTTCACCGCCTCGTCCATGGCGCGCCGGGCCATGCCGAGCGCCGCCGCGCCCACGGTGGGGCGGAAGATGTCCAGGGTCGCCATGGCCACCTTGAACCCGTCCCCGGCGCGGCCGAGCAGCGCGTCCGCGCCCACCGTGCAGCCGTCGAAGCGCAGCGTGGCGAGCGGATGCGGCGCCATGACGTCGATGCGCTCGGCGATCACCAGCCCCGGCGCGTCGGCCGGCACGATAAAGGCGGAGATGCCGCGCGTGCCCGGCGCTTCCCCGCTGCGGGCGAACACCACGTAATGGGCGGCGATGCCGCCATTGCTGATCCACGTCTTGGTGCCGTCCAGCCGCCAACCGCCGCCCGGCACCGCCGTGGCCGTGGTTGCCATCGCCGCCACGTCGGACCCGGCATCCGGCTCGGTCAAGGCAAAGGCGGCCAGCGCCTCCCCACGGCGCACCGGCGGCAGGAAGCGCTGCTTCTGCGCGTCCGTGCCGAACAGCGTGATGGACCCGGTGCCCAGCCCCTGCATGGCGTACACGAAATCCGCCAACGCGTCGTGGCGGGCCAGGCTTTCCCGCATCAGGCACAGCGAGCGGACTTCCAGCCTGCCATCCTCCGGCACGCAATGGCGGAATAAATCGGCCGCCCCCATGCGCCGCGCCAGGTCGCGGCAGGCGGCGTCCACGTCGGCGTCATTGGCGTGCGGGTGGGCCAGTTCGGGCGTGGCCCAGGCCTCGACCTCCTCCGCCAGGGCGCGCTGCGCGTCGGACAGGAACGGCCATTGCAGGAAGCTGCGGTCAGTCACCCTTGAACTCCGGCTGGCGCTTGTTGGCGAAAGCCTCGAAGGCGCGGGTGAAATCCTGCGTCGCCATGCAGATGGCTTGCGCCTGCGCTTCCGCCTCGATGGCGGTATCGATGTCCATGGACCATTCCCGGTGCAGCATGGTCTTGGTGATGCCATGCGCGAAGTTTGGCCCGGCGGCGAGCTTGGCCGCCACCGCCTGCGCCTCCGCCAGCACGGTGCCGGGCGCGTGCAGCGCGTTGAAGAAGCCCCAGGCCGCGCCCTCCTCCCCGGTCATGGCGCGGCCGGTGAACAGCAGCTCACTGGCGCGACCCTGGCCGATCAGCCGGGGCAGGATGGCGCAGGCGCCCATGTCGCAGCCCGCCAACCCCACGCGGGTGAACAGGAAGGCGGTGCGGCTGGCGGCGGTGCCATAGCGCAGGTCCGACGCCATCGCCAGGATGGCGCCGGCGCCGGCGCACACCCCTTCCACCGCGGCGACGATCGGCTGCGGGCAGGCGCGCATCGCCTTCACCAGGTCGCCCGTCATGCGGGTGAAGGCCAGCAGTTCCGGCATGCGCATGGTGGTCAGCGGCTGGATGATCTCGAACACGTCGCCGCCGGAGCAGAAATTGCCGCCGGCACCGGTCAGCACCACGGCCTTGACCGACTGGTCGTACACCAGGGCGCGGAACGTGTCGCGCAGCTCGGCATAGCTGTCGAAGGTGAGCGGGTTCTTCCGCTCCGGCCGGTTCAGCGTGACCGTGGCGACGCCGCGGTCCAACTGCCACATGAAATGCTTCGGGGTCACATCACTTCTCCACCTGCCACGACCAGCGATTGGCCGGTCAGCGACGCCGCGTCGTCGCGGCACAAAAAGGCGACGGACGCCGCCACCTCCTCCGGCTGCACCAGGCGGTTCTGCGGGTTGCTGCGGGCCAACGCGGCAATCGCGGCCTCCGCCGTTTGCCCGGTCTTGGCGACGATGGTGTCCACGGCGCGGCCGACCAGCGCGGTGTCGGTGAAGCCGGGGCATACCGCGTTGACCGTCACCCCAGTGCGGGCGGTTTCCACCGCCAGCGCCCGGGTCAGCCCCAGCAAGCCGTGCTTGGCCGCACAATACGCGGCGGTGTAGGCGTAGCCTTTCAGGCTGGCGGTGCTGGCCACGGATACGATGCGGCCCCAGCCCTGCGCCACCATGCCGGGCAAGACGGCCTGGATGGCCACGAAGCAACTGGTGAGGTTCACCGCCAGCATCGCGTCCCACTCCGCCCGGCCGTGGCGGCCGAACGTTGCGGAGAATGCGGCGCCGGCATTGTTCACCAGGATGTCGAACGGGCCCAGCCGCTCGATCGCCGCGCGCAATGCCGCCTCGTCGGTGACGTCGGCCACCGCGTGGTCGAACCCGGTTGCGGCCAGCGCCGCCGCGTCGCGGCCCAGCACGCAAACCGTGGCGCCGTCGGCCGCGAGCCGGTCGGCAATGGCGCGGCCGATCCCCTTGGCCCCGCCGGTCACCAGCGCCCTGCGCCCCTGCATTGCTCGCCCCCCAACGGCCTGCAATCTGCCGGCCGGTCTTTGACGCGTCAATCGTTTAAACCTAAACTATCTCCGGTGGAGGAGACAGCCCGATGACCCACCCGATGCACGGTCCGAACCGGTTCAAGCTCGGGCTGTTCTCCACCAACGCGGATGGCGGCCTGGCACTGACCCGGGTGCCGGAGCGTTGGCCCGCCACCTGGGACGGCATCGCGGCCAGCGCGCAGATGGCGGATCGCGCCGGGCTGGAGTTCATCCTGCCGATCGCCCGCTGGAAGGGGTTCGGCGGGGAACTGAATAGCCGCGAAACCAGCATGGAAACGCTGACCTTCGCCGCGGCCTTGGCCGGCATCACCGAACGGATCGCCGTCTTCTCCACCGTGCACGTGCCCATGGTGCACCCGGTGTTCGCGGCCAAGGCGCTGGCGACCATCGACCAGGCCAGCCACGGCCGCGCCGGGCTGAACATCGTGTGCGGCTGGAACCCGGAAGAATTCGCCTTGTTCGGCCTACCGATGATCGAGGACCGCTACGCCCAAGGCCTGGAATGGGCGGAGGTGATCGAGCGCCTGTACACGGAGCCCGCGCCGTTCGACTACCACGGCCAGTTCTATGACCTGAAGGCGGTGTCCGGAAAGCCGCTGCCGGTGCAGCGCCCCCGCCCGGTGACGCTGAACGCCGCGTTTTCCCCGCCGGGCCGCGCCTTTGCGGCCAAGGCTGCGGATTTCCTGCTGACCGGGTTCTCCGACATCGAGGCCGGGCGGCCGCACGTGCTGGACATGCAGGCGCGCGGGGAAGCGGCGAATCGGACGCTCGGCGTGGTCGCGACCTGCCACCTGGTGTGCCGGCCGAGCCAGGCGGAGGCGGAGGATTACTACGAGCACTACGCCGTCACCATGGCGGATACGGCCAGCGTCGACATCTACACCGCAGCCAAGGCGGCCAACTCCAACTCCCACGACCCGGCGGCATATCAGCTGCACCGCAAGCGCTTCGCCGCCGGCGCCGGAACCTACCCGCTGGTCGGCACGCCCCGGCACATCGCCGACGAGATGATCCGGATCAGCGAGGCCGGGTTCGCCGGGACCACCTTGTCTTTCGTGAACTTCACGGATGAACTGCCGTTTTTCCTTGCCGAGGTGCTGCCGCTGTTGGTCAAGGCGGGATTGCGGGTGGACTAAAAACCCTCTCCCGCTGGCGGGAAAGGGCAGGGTGAGGGTGGCCACTTGACGACGACCGCGTTCGTTTCGCCTGTGTTCACTTGGGGGGCGCCACCCTCACCCCGACCCTCTCCCGCCAGCGGGAGAGGGAGTCCTACCGCGTTACTCCGGCAGCAGGATGCAGGCGTCGGGGGGCCAGGACACGCACACCGCCTCCCCTCGCGGCAGCGCCAAGGCCGACCCGTCGCCCAAGGGCTGGCTGACCAGCAGCGCCGTGGCGCCGACGCTGACGCGGTGGTCGACGACGATGCCGCGATACGCGCTTTCCGTCACCTGCCCGGCCACGCTGTTCGGGCCGGACGCCGCGCCGCGCGACAAACGCAGCCGCTCCGGGCGCAGCGCCACGTGCAGGTCGCCGGTGAACCCGGCCGTGTCCGCTTGCGCCAGCACGCCCAGGCTCGGCAGGTCCAGCACGCCGGGCTCGCGCACCCGGGCGGCGAGAATGTTGGCCGCGCCCATGAACGCGGCGACGCTGCGGCTGGCCGGCCGCTCGTAGATCTCCGTCGGCGTGCCCACCTGCGCCAGCCGTCCCTGCTCCAGCAACCCAATGCGGGTGGCCACCGACAGCGCCTCCTCCTGGTCGTGCGTCACCAGCACGAAGGTCGTGCCGAGCTGGCGCTGCACCCGCACCAGCTCCGTCCGCGTCGCTTCCCGCAGGCCGCGGTCCAGGGCGGACAGCGGCTCGTCCAGCAGCAGCAATTCCGGCTGCGGCGCCAGGCTGCGCGCCAGTGCCACGCGTTGGCGTTGCCCGCCGGACAGCGCGTCCGGCCGGCGATCCGCGAACGCTTCCATCCGCAGCAGCGCCAACAGTTCCGCAACGCGCCGCGCCGTGTCCGTGCGATTCATGCCCTGGCGGCGCAGGCCGAACCCGACGTTGGCGGCGACGCTCATGTGCGGGAACAGCGCGTAGGACTGGAACATCGTGTTGACCGGGCGCCGGTGCGGCGGCAGCGCGGTGATGTCCCGCCCGCCCAGGGTGATGCGCCCCGCGGCCGGCGCGATGAACCCGGCCAGCGTGCGCAGCAGCGTGGTCTTGCCGGAGCCGGAGCCGCCCAGCAGCACGAACAGCTCGCCCTTGCCGATGCCGAGGTCCAACCCTTCCAGCGCCGTTGCGCCGCCGTAGCGGACCGTCAGCCCGGCGACGTCGAGGTGGCTCACACCCTTACTGGCCGGCCTTGAAGTGCTCCCACATGCGGGTGCGCGCCTTAACGGCCGCCTGGTTCACCGCCGCCACGGTGAAGGAACGGCCTAATGCCGCCGCGTCCGGATAGACGTTGGTGTCGTCGCGCACCGCCGCGGCCACCTTGTCGCGGCTGGCCGAGACGGCGTTGGGATAGTGCACGGTGTTGGTGATGCCGGTGATCACGTCGGGCTGCAGGATGTAGTTGATGAACTGCATCGCCAAGGCCGGGTGCGGCGCATCCTTCGGCACCGCCAGCATGTCGAACCAAAGCTGCGTGAACTCCTTCGGCGCGACATAGGTCACCTTGTCCCGCTTGGCTTCGGCGGCGCGGGCGCTGGCCTGGATCACGTCGCCGGAATAATCCATCACCACGCAGGTCGTGCCGGACGCCAGGGCTTCCAGCGCGCCACCGCTGGCAAAGGTGCGGATGTACGGGCGGATCGCCATCAGCGTCTTTTCCACCTCCGCCAAATCCTTCGGGTCCGTGCTGGACGGGTCGTGGTGCAGGTATTTCAGCACGGTGGGGATCACGTCGGTGGCGCTGTCCATCATGGTGATGCCGCAGGGCGCCAGCTTCCTGGCGTTTTCCGGCTTGAACAGCAGGTCCCAGCTATCGACCGGCGCGTCGGGGAACAGGGCGTTGATCTTCGACGGGATCTCCCCCAGGCCGATCGTGCCCCAAAGGTAGATCGCGCCGTATCTGTTGCCCGGGTCGCTGGTTTCGACGCGCTTGAGCAACGCCGGGTCTTCCCCGGTCAGGTTCGGGATCGCCGCCTTGTCCATCGGTTGCAGCGCACCGGCCGCGATCAGGCGGGAAAAGGTCGGCTCCGAGGTCGGCACGATGACGTCGTAGCCGGCATGGCCAGCCAGCATCTTGCCTTCCAACGTTTCCAGGCTGTCATAGGTGTCGGACACGACCCTGGCGCCGGTGAGCTTCTCGAACCCGGCAATGGCCTGTGGGTCCATGTAGTCGGTCCAATTATACAGGTTGAGCACCTTGTCCTCGGCGCGCGCGCCGCAGACCGTCAACGAGAGCAACGCCGCCACCAGCAAACGCTTCATCAGGAAACCTCGGACAGGACCGTCTGGCTTTTACCGGCCTCCAAGCCGCTCCGTCACCCCTAAAACAAGGCAAGGCAAAGCCATCGGCTGACGCTGCGACCCCGCTTCCTCGGAGGCGCCTGGCTGACGCAGGACGGTCCATCTCGCTGGACATGGGATTGTATTCCGTGGCCGAGCCGCCATCTCCAACGCATCGTTTGCCGGTTTCTCGGGCGCAAGCGGCTGAGAGACGCGCCGCGCTCTCGCCTGCATGCGGGAGAGTGCCATGGCATCCGACACGGCCCCTATCGGGCCTACGTTTCGCAACGACCTTCTCAAGGCCCTGTCCCACGCGGACGTCGAGCGGCTGAACCCGCATCTGCAACGCGTGACGTTGGTGCTGGAACAAACGCTGCACGAGCCCGGCGAGCACATGGACCACGTCTACTTCCCCGAAAGCGGCGTCGTTTCGCTCACCGCCGATACCAGGGATAACGGCCTGGTGGAGGTCGGCATGACCGGTTGGGAGGGCGTGGTCGGCGCTTCGGTCAGCCTCAACCCGGACGCCATCGCCATCCACAACGCGGTGGTGCAGGTGCCCGGCCAGGCCACGCGGATGCGGACGGCGGCCTTCACCGAGGCGCTGGAGCAGTCGGCTTCCTTCCGGAACCGCTGTCTGCGCTACGTGCAGGTGCTCATGGTGCAGACGTCGCAGGCGGCCGCGTGCAACGCCCGGCACGAGTTGACCGAGCGGCTGGCGCGCTGGCTGCTGATGAGCCGCGACCGGCTTGACGGCGACGAGATGCCGATGACGCAGGAATTCCTGAGTCGGATGCTCGGCGTTCGCCGCACCGGCGTGTCGCTGATCGCGAACACGCTGCAATCCACCGGCGCGATCCGGCAGTCCCGCGGCCGCATCACGATCCTCGACCGCGACTTGCTCGAAGCCGAGGCATGCAACTGCTACCGCTTCATTGAAGAAAGTCGGCGCAAGATCATGACCAGGTAAGAGCAGCGTTATGACCGGCAGCGAACTTAACTAAGTTCTAAAACGAAATTTGTTATGAACTGCATTTTGCGTTTCTGACGATTTCCTCTCCCCCCAGGAACAGCCCTTGACTGACGAGCGTGTGAATTACATGGGTTGCGCTGCTATTCCGACAGCAACGGGACTTCGCGCGATGCTTAGTCAGAACCTCTTGGAATTTGACGGCGACAGCGCATTGTCGCTGGACGGCCGCGACGTGCGGCTGCTTGTGCAGGAAAAATCGGGATCGGCCGTGTTCACGGTGCGGCGGCGTTTCACCAGTCGGCCGGTATGCCCGCCGGACATCATCGTGTCCGGCATCAGCGGCAGCGTCCGGCAAGCGATGGCGGACGCGGCGCATGCCGCGGCGCGGCTGGCACCGTCCGGCAACCCCGGCAGGCGCGCTGCTGCCGGCACGCGGCACAGAAAGGCGGCGGAGTTCGACCCGGACCACCTCCCCCTCACCGGGGCCGATCCCGCGCTCTGCCGGACTGCAAAGTCCAGCGCACGGAGTTCCGTCGGGGAGGTCTTCGCGTGACGGCACTGCTCGACACCAACGTCCACGTCCAGGTCAACGGGACCACGGTCGCCGGAACATACGAGGTCGTCGGTGACGTGGTCACGCTGAGGAGTGCCGATTTCGGCGATCGCTCGGCGGTCCTGGGCGGGGGGAACCCGCCAACGGTGGCGGAGCAGATGCTGCGCGACATGGCCGAGCAGGCGATGCGACGCAGCGACGTCCCCTTTCTGCGGGATGACAGCAGCGTGGCGCGACCGATCGTAGACTCAAGTGACTAGCATCCAGTCCCGCGACCACGGCTCCCTCGTGGAACTGGTTGAGCCTTCGTCCCTGACAGACGAGGTGGCGCGCTTGCGGCGCTACGGCGAAATCCTCGCCGATTTCTCACGCATGACGTCCGACGCCACCAGCGTGGATCGTTTGTTGCAGTTCGCTTGCAGCCAGGCCGCCCGCGGGATCGGCGTCGGTCACACCAAGATCATGCGCTACCGCCCTGAAACCGGGGACCTGCTAATGGTGGCGGGGGTGGGCTGGAAGCCGGGCGTGGTCGGGCACACCGTGTTCGGAACGGACCTCGCGTCACCGCCCGGCCGCGCCCTGCAGACCCGCCAGTTGGTGATGCAGCACGACGCCCCGAACGATCCGGAGTTCCGCTATGCGCCGGTGTTACGCGACCACGGCATCGCCTCCTTGCTGAATGCGCCGGTCGGCGTCGATGGCGCGATCTGGGGCGTGCTGGAGGTGGACAGCGTGGCCCCGCGGCACTTCAGCGCCGACGACGAATGGTTCCTGACCGCGTTCGGCAACGTGCTCGGCCTGGTGCTTCACGGCCGCACCAGCCTGCAACGCGCCAGCGAGGCCGAGGCGAGCACCGCGCGCGCCCTGGTGGAAAGCCAAACGCTGCTGGAGGAACTGCGCCATCGCAGCAAGAACGACCTCCAGCTCGTCTTGGCCATGCTGGTCATGCAGAAGCGCAAGCAAACGGACGAGCAGGCGCGCCGCGGCTTCGACCACATCATGGACCGGGTGGCGGCGATCGGCCTGGCGCACGACCAGCTCGCCCCGGGGCAAGACCTCGGCAGGGTGGAGCTGGCCGACTACCTCCAGGCGCTGTGCGGCAATTTGGAACAGCGCCGCGAGAACATCCACATCGAGGCCCGGCTGACCCGCGCCGAGGTGTCGCACGAGCAGGCGGTGTCGCTGGGGCTGATCGTCAACGAGCTGGTGACCAACGCGCTGAAATACGCCTTTCCCGACGACCGGAGCGGCACCATCCAGGTCGGCTTCAAGGTCGCGCCGCTGGGCAATGGCTGCCTGCACGTGCGCGACGACGGCATCGGCATGGGGCCGCCCCGCCCGGGCAGCTCCGGCACGGAACTGGTCAACCGCCTGGTCCAGCAGATCGGCGGCCGGGTGGAACGGCATCAGGTGGAGCGTGGCACCGCGTTCGCCATCAGCTTCCCGCTGGTCGGCTGAGGCGCGACGCGCGCCGGCACGCTCAGCCCCGCCGGACGTTCCAGAACACGGGCAGGCCCTTCAACGTGCCGGTCAGGCTGCGTTGCTGGACGGTGGACTGGAAATACTGGCCCAGCGGCAGGAACGGCACGTCGGCGAACGCTTGCAGCTGCAGGGCCTTGCCGATCTTCTGCTGCGCCGCCAGGTCCGGCGCGTTGAACCACTCGGCCCGCAGCGTTTCCAGCTTGGGCGCTTCCGGCCAGCCGAACCAGGATTGCGCGCCGTTGCCGCGCATGCCTTGGCTGTTCGCCGGGCTTGCCATGTCGATGCCGGTGAAGGTGGAAAAGAACACGCTCCACCCGCCCTTGTCGAGCGGCGCCTTGCTGGCCCGGCGCTGGATGATGGTGCCCCAATCCGTCGTCTGCTGGTCCACGTTCATGCCGCAGCGGCGCAGCATGTCCGCCCCGACATTGCCCAGCGCGCCGAGCGTCGGGAAGTCGGAAGCGACCATCACCACGACGCGCTCCCCCTTGTAGCCGGCGGCGGCCAACTCGCGCTTCACCTTGTCGAAATCGCGCGGGGAGGTCAGCGCCGCCATGCCGGCGTCGCTGGCCAGCGGGGTGTTTGCCGGGAAGAAGCCGAGGTCGGTGCGATATGCGGCGGTGTCGTCGCCGGCCACCGCCGCCATGAAGTCCGCCTGGTTCACCGCGCCCAGCAGCGCCCGGCGGATCGCCGGGTTGTCGAACGGCGGCAGCAACTGGTTGAAGCGCAGGAAGCCGCAATTGCCCGTGGTTTCCACCACGAAGGTTTGCAGCTTCGGGTCGCGCGACAGCAGCGGCTTCTGGTCGAAATCCAGCTTCTCCCACCAATCCATCTCGCCGCGCTGCATCGCCGCCGTGGCCGTCGCAGTGTCGGGGATCACGGTCCACTCCACCCGGTCGAAGAACGCGTGCTTCGGCCCGGCGGTCCAGTCCGGCGTGCCGTTCGGCCGGGGCAGGTAACCGTCGAACTTGGCATAGGCCACGCGGGAGCCGGACACACGCTCGTCCTGAAGGAAGCGGAACGGCCCGCTGCCGACCATTTCCGTGATCTGCTTGAACGGATCGGTCTGCGCCAGCCGCTCCGGCATGATCGGGCACATGTTCGGCCCGGCCTTGCCCAACGCGTCCGGCAGCAGGGGAAACGGTGCCTTCAACCGGAACAGGATGGTCTGGTCGTCGGGCGCGGAAAGCTCGTCCACCACCGCCATCAGCGATTGCCCGAAGGAGTCCCGCTTGCCCCAGCGATTGATGGAAGCGACGCAGTCGCGCGCGAGCACCGGCGTGCCATCGTGGAAGCGCAGGCCGCCGCGCAGCCCCAGCCGCCACACCTGGCGGTCGTCCTCCACCACCGCGCCGCTCACCATCTGCGGCTGCGGCCGGAACGCACCGTCCGT
Source organism: Acetobacteraceae bacterium (assembly GCA_965199555.1). Classification (GTDB taxonomy): domain Bacteria; phylum Pseudomonadota; class Alphaproteobacteria; order Acetobacterales; family Acetobacteraceae; genus LMUY01. The sequence continues at coordinate 212,560 of CBDASJ010000013.1, forward strand.
GCCGTACAGCGTGTCGAACACCATGAAGGCGTGGTTGCGGGTGACGTAGGCGGAGGTCCAGACCGGGTCGACCACGGCCAGGTCGGCCTGCGGGATGAACCGCAGCGTCGTGTCCGCCGCCGCGCGCACGATCGCCGGGGCGGCGAGCACGCTGGCGCCCGCGGCTTGCAGGAGGCGTCGGCGGGGCAGGGTCATGGCGGCTCCATCATCTGACGGCGCCACCCTCCCGCGATCGCGCGCCGGAGAAAAGGGGCTTGTTTCCCGCTACGGCACCGCCAGCGCCGGTTCGGGCGCGGCGGCTTGGGGCGATGCCAGCGGCGTGGCGGCGACCGGCTGGGTTGGCGGGTCAACCGGCTGGGTTTTCGGCTCCGGCGGCGCCGGGTCCAGCGTGACGGTGTAGTCCGGCACGATGCGCGCCTGGTTGCCGGCGATCACCAGCACCTTCTGGCCGATTTCCAGCGGCCGGGCATCCTGCTGCGTCACCGACAACAGGTCGCCGTTCGACTTGCGCACGACATACTCGAACGCAGTGGTGTTGCCGGCGCCCTTCTCCACCGCGGTGCCGACCAGGCCGCCCACCACCGAACCGCCGAGCGCGCCGAAGGCGGAGGTGACGCCGGTGCCGGCCTGCGACCCGGCGATGCCACCAGCCGCCGCGCCGGCCACCGCCCCCGTGGCGCCGGACGCCACGACACCCACGGAGCGGCGTCCGATCACCACGGCCTGGTCGACCTTGTTGGCCTGCTGCACGGCGGTGCTGTTGTAGGAGTTCGCCGAATAATCCGGATGGCACGCGGCGAGTGCCAAGGTGGCGAGAACGACGAAACGAGACAACGCGGCGCTCCATCGCGGTTCGCCGCCTGTTTAGGAACGCCGTTCGGCCGGGGCAAGGATGGGGCGCGTATCTCCCTCTCCCGCCAGCGGGAGAGGGTTTTTGGCCCGGGTAGGTTCAGTGCGATCGCCCGGGGAGCAGGCTAGGCCTGGGAGCGGTCGTCCGTGCGGGCCGGGCGCTGGCGGCGGTCGGCCATGAACTGGTCGAACTCCTGCTTGTCGCGGGCCTGGCGCAGGCGGTCCAGGTATTCCACGAACTCCTTCTGCTCGTCTTCCAGGCGGCGCAGCGTTTCCGAGCGGTACTCGTCGAACGCCCGGTTGCCGGACGGCGGCGCGTAGGAGAAGCCATTGGCGTGGCGACCGAACGAGTCGGGAAAGCGCCAGCGCCCCCGCTCCATCCCGCGCCCGCGGCGGCGGCCGAACGCGCAGTAGGCAAGCACGGCCAAACCGACCGGCCACCAAAGCCAGAACGACAGGACCGTGATGGCGATCCAGGCCGGACGGCCGATATCGTCAAGGCGCGACGTGCTGAAGGACATGGGGGAACTCCGCGGGTGAATGTTAATCACATTCACATAGATGCCGCGTCCACCCTGGCAGGTAAAGCCGCTCACGAATATGTTATTGCCCGAGGCCGAGCGAGCGCAAATACACCAGCAGCCCCGCTTCCAGCAGGTCTTCCGCCGACATCGGCAGCGGCCGCCGCCCGGGCGAGGGCGGCCCGGTAAACAGCGCCGCGGTGCCGTGGCACAGCGACCAGACATGCAGCGCCACCATCAAGGCCGGCGGGCGGTTCTTGCCCGGCCCGGCGGCACAGGCCGCATCCGCGGCGCCGCGGATCACCGCGAAGGCGGCGTCGGCGGCGCTGCGGAGCGACGGGTCGGTGTCACCGGGCACGCCGTCGAACATCGCCGCATAGGCGGCAGGGTCCTGCCGGGCAAAGCGCAGATAAGCCCGGCCGCACCGTTCGATCGCGGCCGCAGGGTCGGGCTGGCCGCCATTCCATGCGTCCAGCAGGTCGTCCCGCAGCCGCTCGAACCCGCGCCGCGCCAACTCCGCCACCAGCGCGCCCCGGTCGCGGAAATGCCGATAGGGTGCGGCGGGGCTGACGCCGGCGGCGCGGGCCAGCTCGGCAAAGGCGAACCCGCCCAAACCGCGCTCGGCAATCAGGCGGCGAGCGGCCTCGACAAGCGCCTCGCGCAAATTGCCGTGGTGGTAGCTGTCGCGGCCGAAACTCATGTGAACAGGGCTTACATGACCTGGGTGCGTCTGGACACTCTCGGCGGCTCAGTCACCGCACAAATGTTGCTGCCGCAGCGCATCGTAGAAGCCCTGTCCCAACTCGACCGCCGACAAGCGGCACGGCGCCTGCGCCATCGCGACCCCGGCCGCTTGGTCGCCTTGCAGCGATAGCGTGAAGGCGATGAGGCCGCGCAGCGTGCTGCGATACTCCGCGGTGAAGATCGGTCGCAGTTGCTCCGTCAACTGGAGCGCCTTGCGGAAGTCCGGCTCGGCCGCGTGATAGTCGGCTTTCTCGTAGAGCGCCCGGCCGCGCTCGTCCCACGCCCGAGGATCGCCGGGGTAATCCGTGACCAGTTGCTCCGCCTCCGCTTGCGTAGTCGCGACTGGATTGTTCGGCAACAAACGCAGGAACGGCGAATGCAGCGCGGCGAGCCCGGCGGTCGCCGCGGCCACCATGACGAACAGCCCGACCGGCAGCGCCAGGGTGGCGGGCATCCCGCGGCGCGGCGCCCGCCAGAATTGCCAGATCAGCAATCCGACCAGCGCGCCACCCATCATGCCGCCGACATGCCCGGCGTCGTCGACGTCCGCCGGCGTCGGCACGCCGCCGAGCCAGGGCAGCAGCGTCAGCAGCAGGACGATGAACGAGCGGAACCGCATGGAGTCCACCGCCGGATGGTCCACCCGGAAGCTGCCCAGGAAGCCGGCCGCGCACAGCCCCATGATCGCGCCGGACGCGCCGACGACCGTCAGGTTGGACGGATCGGTGGCAAGCGACATCAGCGAGGCACCCAGCCCGCCCAGGCAGAACGCCAGGAGGAACCAGGCCCAGCCGAACACCGCCTCGAACACCAGGCCGACCACCAGCAAAGCCGCCTCGTTGGCCAGCAGATGCTCCGGCGACGCGTGCAGCAGCATCGCGCTGCCGAAACGATACCACTCGCCCACGACCAGCACCCTGTAGCCGTTGAAGCCACCAAAGCCCAGCAGGCTCGCCGCGGTCAGGTGGTCCGCGTCCGGCTCGTTCCCTGCCTCCAGAAAGAACACGCCGGCCAGCAGGGCGGCGAACAGCACGGTCATCCACCATATCAGCGCCAGCGCCAGCACCAGCCGGACGGCGCGGGCCACCTTCGCCAAGACCGCCCTATCCCGCGACGGCGATCCGGTCGAGCTGCGCCATGTACGGCCGCAACACCTCCGGCACGGTGATCGAGCCGTCGGGCTGCTGATACGTTTCCATGACGGCGATCAGGGCACGACCCACCGCCACGCCCGAGCCGTTCAGCGAGTGCACGAAGTCGATCTTGCCTTCGGCCGGGCGGTAGCGGCCGTTCATGCGGCGGGCCTGAAAGGCGCGGGTGTTGGAGCAGGAGCTGATTTCCCGCCACGCCCCCTGCCCCGGCAGCCACACCTCCAAGTCGAAGGTCTTGGCGGCGCCGAACCCGGTGTCGCCGGCGCAGAGCAGCATGCGGCGATACGGCAGGCCCAGCCGTTCCAGCACGGTTTCGGCGCAGCGCGTCATACGCTCGTGCTCCGCCTCGCTGTCCTGCGGGCGGGTGATGGACACCAGCTCCACCTTGCGGAACTGGTGCTGCCGCAGCATGCCGCGCGTGTCCCGCCCGGCGGACCCGGCTTCGGAGCGGAAGCAGTCGGTCAGCGCGGCCATGCGCAGCGGCAGGCTGGCTTCGGGCACGATGTCGCCGGCGACCATGTTGGTCAGCGGCACCTCCGCCGTGGGGATCAGCCAGCGGCCATCCGTGGTGCGGAACATGTCGTCCACGAACTTGGGCAACTGGTTGGAGCCATAGGCGGTGGCGTCGTTCACCAGCAGCGGCACCGCGGTTTCCTGGTAGCCGTGCTCGGACACGTGCAGGTCCAGCATCCATTGCGCCAGCGCCCGCTCCATGCGGGCGAGCGCACCGCGCAGCACCGTGAAGCGGGAGCCGGCCAGCTTGGTGGCGACGGCGAAGTCCATCAGCCCGAGCGCTTCGCCAAGTTCGAAATGCTGCCGCGCGCCGGGCATGGCGGCCGGCGTGCCGTGCTGCTTGACCACCGCGTTGGCCGCCTCGTCGTGGCCGTCCGGCACGGCGGCGTCCAGGATGTTGGGCAGGCCGGCCAGCTTGGCGTCCAGTTCGGCGCCGAGCGTCGCCACCTGGCTTTCCCCCGCCACGCCGGCATCGCGCAACGCCGTGGCCTCCGCCTCCAGCGCGGCGGTGTCCGCACCGGAGCGGCGGCGCTGCCCAACCTCCTTGGCCAGTGCGTTGCGGCGGGCCTGGCGCTCGCCCAGCTCGGTTTGCGCGGCGCGGCGCCGGGTGTCCAGCGACAGGATTTCCGCCGCCACCGCCGGAAGCTGCCGGCGTGCCAGCGCATGGTCGAACGCCGCCGGGTTGTCGCGGATCGCGCGTATGTCGTGCATCAGCGTGCGGAGCCCCTCATGTTCGCGCGTGTGGACCGGGGCACCGCCACCGTCAAGCCGGCGATGCGGGCGGCTATTCCGGAACGAACTCGAACTGGCCGAAGCCGAGCTTGCCCAGCCCCTTGCTGACCTTCATGCCGTGGCGCGGCTGCCGGGTCGCGGCATACAGCGCGCCGTAGACGCCGAGCTGGGCGAGCCCGACCGCGCCCGTTCCCAGCCGCGTCACCAGCTTGTTGTCGCTGATCGCCAGGCGCACCGCGGCCGAATGGCGGGAACTGCGCTGCAAGCGGGCGCTCATGTAGCGCGGCGACAGGCGGGCGGCCTCGTTGAACTCGCTGACCTTGGCAGCCGGGCACCAAACGAAGCGGCGTCCGCGCTTGGCCAAACCTAGCAGCAGCATGGTGTCCTCCCCGCCGCTGCGGCCGAACACCTCGTCGAACGGGGTGGGGCCGGACAGGCATGTGGCCCGGCGCAGCATCGAATTGCCTGTGCCCAGGCCGCGCGCCTGCGGCGGCCACCAATCCAGCGGGCGGATCTCCGCGTCGGCCGGCAGGCGGAAGTCGGTGATGTAGTACGCGCCCTCGGGGTCCCAGGCCGGGGCGGCGCCGCCCTCGAACACCGGATATTTCGGGCCGAAGCTGGCATCCGCGCCGGTGCGGCGGTGGCATTCCAGGTGGGCCAGCAGCCAGTCGGGCTCCGGCGCCTCGTCGTCGTCCACGAAGGCGATCAGCGCGCCCTCCGCCGCCGCGATGCCGCGGTTGCGCGCCTGGGCGATGTTGCGCTCCCCGGCCGGGACGTGGCGCAGCGGCACGGGGGACTCCAGCCCGGCCACCAGCGGCGCCGCCAAGCGGTCCGGGTGGTTGTCGGCCACCACGATCTCCCACGCCACGCCCGGCAGCGCCTGGGTGAAGCAGGCCTGCAACGTGCGCTCCAGCAGCGCGAGGCGATCGTAGCAGGGGATCACCACGCTGACTTCAGGCTCTGTCAAGGCTTGCTCCTGCAAGATAGAGGGGCGACACCGCCGCCGGGGCAGCGGCCCGGGAGCAAATTGAATGGACGCGAACAGCAAGGCCCGGCCGGACGATACTAGCGCGGCATGGGTTAACCGGCTGACTATCACGGTGCTGACTCTGATGCTGCTGTACGCCATCGTCGGCATCCCGGAATTCAACCGCGACGTCGCGCAGTCCACCGACTACGTGAACCCGCTGAACCGCGTCATCTGGCTAGGCCTGCTCGGCCTGGCCGCACCCGTGGCGATCGCCCGCTGGCGCGCCGTGCTGGGGCTGATGGCGGGGGCGTGGCCGCTGCTGCTGCTGTATGCGTATTTCGTCGCCAGCGTGGGCTGGGCGCTCGACCCGGATGCCTCGGCGCGGCGGATCATCTTCACGCTCGTGCAATTGCTGCTGTCCGTGGTGCTGCTGTCGGGGCTGCGGCGTGCGTCCACGCTGCACGTGCTGATCGCCGCGGTATGCGTGGCCGCGGCGGTGGAGGACCTGGTCGCCTGGGTGCTGTGGCCCGGCTACGCGATGACGGAAGACGGCTTTGCCGGGCTGCAACTGCAGAAGAACCAGACCGGGCTGCTGATGATGTATGGCTGCCTCGCGGCCGGCAGCGCGTTCTTCCTGGTGCGGCACCGGCTGGCCCGGCTGGCCATCGCCGGCTCCGTGGCGCTGATGGCGGGGCTGCTGGTGGCCACGCGCTCCACCACCAGCCAATCCATCGTCCTGATGGCCCCCGTGGTGATGCCGGTGCTGCTGCTGGGCGCCCGCCTGCCGACGCGGATGATCTGGGCGGCGGTGACAACCGGGCTGGCGGTGCTGGCGGCGGCGGCGTTCGGCTATTTCGCCTGGTGCGGCCTGGTCAACGCGGACCCGTTCCTCCCGCTGCGCGGCGTCACCTTCACCGCGCGGACCGATCTGTGGTCCTTCGTTCTAGGGGAAATCCCGAAGCGGCCGTGGCTGGGGGTGGGCTACAGCTCCTTCTGGGCGATCAACCCGGCGGTGCAGCCCAGCCTGAAAAGCGACATGTGGTTCGGCACCTACGCCATCATCAACGAGGCGCATGAAGGCTACCTGGACCTGCTGGCCACGACGGGGATCGTGGGGCTTGCCGGCGGATTGTTCGTGCTGATCCGCACGCTGGCCATCGCCGGCCGCGCCATCGTGCGGGCGGAGCCAGTGGCACGGGCAGCGCAAACCGGGCGGCTGGCCTATCCCACGGCGGCGTTCCACATGGCGTTGCTGGTCGGGCTGGTGGTGCACAACTTCACCGAAAGCAACCTGTTCTCCAACAACTCCGTGCTGGCGGTCGCCTTCGTGCTCGCCGCGTTGGACCTGGAGAAGTGGCGGCTGGCGACGCGGCAGCCTGCCGGGGCGCGCTACCCCAATCCGCGGCCGTTCAGGCTGCGTGGGCCAGCGGCCGACGCAGCCGGTGTTGCAGCACCAGCGCCATGAGCACGATCTGCGAGGTTTGCCCCAGCAGCGTCGCAAGCACGGCGAACGGGTAATCGAAGCGCTGCAGCAGGCCGAAGATCGCCGCCGTGGTCACCACCGCCCCCGCCAGGTCCAGCATCGCCAGGCGCTTGAACTCGCCCAGCGCCAGCAGGGCCACATTCAGCGCCAGCGCGATGCTGCCGAGCATGACGTTGGCGCCCCAGAGATAGCCGAGCAAGCCGATATCGCCGTAGCGGCCGTGGTATAGCACGCCGGAAATCCACGGCCAGGCGGCGATCACCAGCCCACTCCAAACGAAGCTGCCGGCCGTGCTGAGGGTCGCGCCGACCAGCATCGCCCGCACCAGGCCGGCGCGGTCGCCGTCCGCGTGGCGGGCGGCCATTTGCGGGTAGCCGATGGAGGACCAGGCAGCGGACAGCATCCAGGCCGGCCGGATCACCACCTGGACGGCGGAGAGTTCCGCCAGGGCGGCGGTGCCGAAGCGGCCCACCACCGCAAAGCTGTACAGGCGGCTGGTGACTTCGCCCGAGGCGGCCCCCAGCACCAGCCAGCCGGACCCGCGCAGCACCCCCAGGTAGCGCTGGATTTCCGGCCATTCCAGCATCGGCAGCATCCCGCCGAGCAACGGCAGCAGCACGGCGACCGAACACCCGCCATAGGCGGCGGCGGTCAGGAACAGCACGCGCTCGGCATCCGGGCGGAAGCCCAGCAGGAAGTCGCCGCCCAGCAGCAGGACCGCCGCCGCCAGCACGCCCCCGGTCAGGCAGGCAGCGCGGGTCGGCCGCTGGCGTGAAAAGCAGAACGCACGAACGTACTGGAACAGCAGGAAGGCCGGAATGAACAGCACCGCGCCCGGCGACGCCAGATCGGACCCGGACAGCGTCAACACCCAATCCCCCAGCGCCACGCCCAGTGCCGCCAGCAGCGAGAGGCCGAGCGCCAGCGACAGCAGCAGCCGCTCGGGCTGCCGGCGTTCCGCCGCCCGGTCGCGCGCGGACGGCAGGCGATACAGATGCGCGATCACCAGCGTGCCCTGCGCCGTGCCGAGCACCCAGGCAACCGACAGCCAGAACACGTAGACGCCGTAGGATTCGGTGGCGCCGTTGCGGATCAGCCAAAGGTTGATGGCGAAGGTCAGGATCGACCCGAACCCCTGCTCGGCCAGGGACACGACGAACTTCATGCCGGCAGCGCCGCCTCCAACGCCGGCTCGGCCGGGCGGGCCGCGTCCGGCGGGTCGGGGAAGGGCAGGCCCATGTCCGGCTTGTCCGGGCGCTGGCCGAGCACCCAGCGATACACCTCGAAGGTTTGCCGCGCCTTGGCCGGCCAGGCGAACAAGCCGAACGCCCGCTCCACCCCGCGGCGGGACTTCTCCGCCAGGCAGCCCGGATCGTCCAGGATCGCGGCCAGGGTGGCGCGCAGGCTGGCGATCACGGCATCCCGGTCGCCCAGCGGCAGCAGATAGCCGCTGGCCGGGCTGACCAGTTCCGCCGGGCCGCCGTAATCCACCACCACGGGCACGACCCCGGCCGCCATGGCTTCCAGCACCACGGCACCGCCGAACTCGTGCACGGACGGGAAGGTCAACACGTCGGCCTGCTTCAGCCGGTCCGCCAGGTCGAAATGCGACAGCTTGCCGGCGAAATTGACGAACGCGTCCAGCCCCCACTCGGCGACCATGCCGTCCAGCCGCTCCCGTTCCGGGCCGAAGCCGATGATCTCCAGCGTCATGCGGCCGTCGCGCAGCAGTGGCGCCGCGGCCTCGATCAGCAGGTCGCAGCCTTTGAACGGGACCAGCCGGCCAAGAAAGACGGCGCGCAGCGGCCGGTTGCGGTAGCTGTCCGCCGAACGGCGCGGCGGGCGCGGGAAGCGGGCCGGGTCGATGCCGTTTTCCGGCACGTAGACGGCCTTGTTGCGCCACTTCCGCGACAGGTCCGCCATGGCGCTGGCGCCCCCCACCATGATGGCGGAGGCGGCGTCCCGCGTGCGGCGGTAGCCCGGCACCAGCCGGTACAGCCCGCGCAGGCGGGACAGGAACTCGCCTTCCTGCCGTTGCAGGCTGGGGAACTGCTTGGGCCAGGGCAGGCCGCCATTCATCGGCCCCAACACGAACGGGATGCCCAGGCGGCGGCAGCGCGCGGCCAGCAGGCTCGGCACCGGGGCGCTGAGCGGGGTGATGCGGTGGACAAGGTCGTACTCGCCCCGCCGCAGCGCGCCGCGGAACCGGCGCCACACCGCCTGCTCCATGACCAAATAGGCCGGCGTGGTCAGCGCGGTGAGCATCGCGTAGCCCTTGCTGGGGCCGCTGATACGCCGGACCAGCTTGGCGACCGGATCGATCAGCCAATCGGTGTTAAACGCGGTGTAATCCCGCCCTTCGACCAGGCCGGCGCGGTCAAGCGCCGGGCGGTTCCAGTTGCGGGTGATGAGGTGCGTGTCCACCAGCTCGGTCAACGCGTGGTAATGCGACCAGCCGACCAGCGGCACGCTTTCCCATTCCGGATTGCAGGAATCGGCGATCACCAGCACGCGCAGGCGGCGTCCAGGCGCGCCGGCGGGAACACCGTTGGGGGCAGGCATTGCGAGTTCGGCCACGAGGGCGTCCTATTGCTGGGACCACAGACTGCCCGAATTTGGCACGGCTATGTTAACGATGTGAGACGGTGTGTTAACCCGCCGCGTCGCCGTCCGGTATGGCTTCACGCCGCATTTACGCGAGGCTGGTAGCCTGCCCCGCAGCATCACGCCGGCGCCGGTCGATGGCTGGGTGTTGCAGCATGATTGCTCCTGGTCCGCCGCAATCCCGGCACAGCGCAAGGTATACTGTCCGCCATGATGAATCTCGCGCCGACCTCCACCGACAATCCGTTTCGCCGCCGCCGGGTTGAGACGCTGAACGCCATGATCGCCGACGTGAAGGCCCGGCAGGCCGGCTGCACCGTCATCGATTTCGGCGGCACGCGCAATTTCTGGCACACCTGGCGGGAGCACATCCAGTTGGACGGCGTGCAGGTCGACTGCGTCAACATGGACGAGACCCACGCCAGCGACAGCGGCTACGACAAGATCAACTTCATCAAGGGCGACGCGCGCTCACTGCCGCAGATCGCGGACAAGAGCTACGACATCGCGTTCTCCAACTCCGTGATCGAGCATGTCGGCGGCTGGTCCGACATGGTCCGCATGGCGGGGGAGGTGCGGCGGGTCGCGCATCGCTATGCCGTGCAGACGCCGTATTACTGGTTCCCGATCGAGCCGCACATGCGCACGCCGCTGATGCATTGGCTGCCCGTGTCGGTCAGCTATCGCATCGTCATGATGCGGAAATGCGGCTTCTACGACAGGCAGGACACGGTGATGGGCGCGATGGAGGTGATCCAGGACGCCCGGCTGCTCGACATCGGGCAGATGAAGGCACTGTTCCCGGACGCCGAGATCAGCAAGGAGCGCTTCCTCGGTTTGGTGAAGTCGATCACCGCGATCCGCCGCTAACCCCGCGCGCTGCGCCGCGCAGCCAAACCTTTTTGGATGTGAACCCGCCATGGCAGACGGCGCCGGCCCGCACGTTGTTTGCATGCTTGCCGAGGGCGGCTACTTCCATGGCGCCGCGGCATTGTCGAACTCGCTGGTGCGGCACGGGTTTCGCGGGCACATCGTCGTCGGCTATCGCGGCGCCCTGCCGCGCTGGCGCGGCCCGGTGTCGCCGGCACCCGGCCCCGCCCAGGCGATCACGCCGGATATCGACATCCGGTTCGTCGAGTGTGGCGGCGCCTGGAACCTCGGCAACCAGAAGCCGCGCTTCCTGCTGGAGATGGCCGAACAACACGCGGATTTCGCCAGCCTGTGGTATTTCGACTGCGACATCGTGCTGACCACCGCCTGGAGCAGCTTTGCCCGGTGGACGGCGGACGCCGTGCTGCTGGTGCTCGACCTGGCGGAAACCTTCATGCCGGCCAACCACGTCTTCCGCCGCGAATGGCAGGCATTGGCGGCGGCGGCGGGATTGGGCCACCGGCCGGTCAGCGGCTATTTCAACAGCGGCTGCGTCGGCATCTCGCGCGGCGGGTTGGGCCTGCTGCAGGCCTGGGCGCGGCTGATGCAGGGCCTGGCGGATGGCGGCGGCGACATGTCCGCGCTGACGAACCTGACCGGCAAGCCCGAATACGCCAAGATGGACCAGGACGTGATGAACGCGGCCGTCATGGCGGTCGATACCCCGTTCAACGTGCTGGGGGTGGAAGCGATGGACGCCTTTCCGTCGGCGAACATCATGGCGCATGCCATGGTTTTCGCGAAGCCGTGGCAACGCAACTACATCCGCGACGCGATGCTCGGCTACCAGCCGGACCCGGCGCATCTTAGCTTCTGGCGCTACGCCGACGCGCCGATCGCGTCCTTCACCCCGGCGCAGTGGAAGGCGAAACAGCGCAACCTGAAGGCGGCGCGGTGGCTCCGCTACCTCAAGCGCAGCTCGGTCGACTACTGGTAGGCGGCTCAGAACAGCGACTGTCCCACGCCGCCGAGGTTGTAGTTGAGCGTCTTCTGGAATGGCAGCGCCTGGTTGAGGTACTGGTCCACGAACAGGTCGAAATCCGCGATGCCGGCGCGGGGCACGAAGATCACGTCGGCCGACTGCAACGGCAAATCGTCCGCCGCGGTGACGGATCCGGCGAAGCGGCGGAGGTTCAGCGTGCGCAGCATGGGCGTGCGGTCCGCCCGCCGGCGGATCAGCACCACCTCGTCCGACCGGGCCGTCGGCAGGAAGCCCCCGGCCATGAGGACGCCCTGCAACGCGTCCGTCGGGCCTTGCAGCGGCAGCACGCCGGGCGTCTTCACCTCGCCGCCCACGAAGATGCGCGAGGACGCGTAGTTGCGCACCACCACGTCCAGGTCGGCCACCCGCAACTTGGAAGCGTAGCCGGACTCCAGCTGTTGGCGGAACTCCGGCACCGTCAGCCCGGCCGCCGCCACGCTGCCCAGCAGGGGCACCGTAGCCCGGCCGTCCGGGCCGACGACCAGCTTGGTGTCGTTCAACTCCGGATTGAGCAGGAAGTGCAGGTCGAACTCGTCGCCCGCGGCAAGCCGGTGCGGCGGCACCTCGTTCGACCAGGCCGCGAAGCCGTCCACATGCGTTGGCACGACCGTGACGCGCTGGGTGCACGCGACGAGCAGGAGGGCGACGAACGGGGCCAAAATCAGGCGCGGGCGCACGGGAACACCTTTCACGGCACGTGGGCGATGGGCCGACCGATGGCAGAAGCGCGACCATTTAGCCAGGCTTGGCGGCCCCACGCAGCATTTCACGCGGATTTAAGCCGTGCCATGGTATAAAACACGCACCAACTTCCCCAAGGCAGGCGAGCGCCCCCGTGAGCGACACCACAGCACGCGAAATCCCGGTCGGCGGCATCCGTCCCCGCTCCGGCTCCTTTCCGGTGTTCAGCCTGCGCGACCTGGTCACCGCCCTGTTTTACTACAAGCGCGTGATGCTGCTCGCCTTCGTCATCCCGTGCATCCTGGGGGTGATCGCCGGCCTACTGGCGCACACCAGCTACGTCGCGCAGGCCCGGTTGCTGGTGCTGTACGGCAGCGACTACGTGTTCCACCCCGGCAACCGCGACACCGGCAGCGACATCACGCTGGACCGCAACCAGATCATCCAGGGCGAGCTGCAGATCCTGCTGAGCCCGGCCGTGGCGTCGGAAACCTTGCAGGCGGTCGGGCCGGACATCGTGTATCCTGGCCTGCCCCATAACGAGGCCGGGCTGCGCACCGCCATGACGCGGTTCGCCAGCGACTTCAACGCCACCAGCGTGCCGCAATCCAACGTCATCGAGATGAGCCTGCGCAACGCCAACCGCACGATCGCGGTCCAGGTGATGCGGGAGCTGATTTCCCACTACATCAGCTATCGCTCCGGCATCTTCGACAAGCCGCAGGCGTCCGGCCCCGATGCGCAGCGTGACCAGTTCGCGGAGCGTCTGCGCCAGGCGGAGGAAGCGCTGTCGCAATTCGGCATGGAGCACGGCGTCAGCAATTTGGACGAGCAGATCAACCTGCAAATCCACCAGAAAACCGACAACACCAACCAGCAAAGCCTCACCGCCCAGCAGATCGACGAAACGGCGGCGCGGGTGGAAACGCTGCGTGCGCGGCTGGCCAAGCTGCCACCCACCGTGCAGATGTTCGCCGAAAGCGGGCGGTCGCAGCAATCGACGGGCCTGACCGACAGCCTCATCAGGCTGCAAATCCAACGGCGCGACCTGGTGGCCCGCTACCAGGACGACTTCCCGCTGGTGCGCGATGTCGACCGCCAGATTGCCAGCGTGCAGGCGCAGATGAGCGGCAACCCGAGCCGCGAAAGCAACGTCACCCGTACCGGCCGCAGCACGGTCTATGACGACCTGCACAGGGAGGAGATCACTCTTTCCTCGCAGTTGCAGGGTTTGCAAGCCAAGCAGGCCCAGTTGGTGGCCGAAGCCAGCCGCATCCAGGCCCGGTCCGACGAGCTGACCGGCCTGGCGCGGCATTACCGCGACCTGCAACGCACGCGCGACGTGCTGGACCAGAGCTACCGCTCGATCGCCCGCAGCAGCGAGGAAACCCAGCTTTCGGCGGCGCTGGAGCGGGCCGGCGCGGCCAACGTCCGCGTGGTGCAGCCGCCGGACGCGCCGCTGGTCGGGCGCAACCAGGGTCCGCTGCTGATGGTCGGCGGCGTCGTGCTGGGCGTGCTGTCCGCCATCGCCGTGTTCGCCCTTTTGAACGCGACCCGGCAGGTGTTCATCAACGTGCGCGACGTGGAACGCCAGCTCGACCTGCCGGTGCTGCTGGCCGTGCCGCTGGCCGCCGGGCCGCGCCGGTCGCGGCCTGCCGCATCGGCTCCGACCCGGCGAACCGTCGAACGCCCGAGTTTCGGGGTATGAGCGGGTTCATCGAGGCCGAGGCGGAGCTGGCGGGCCTGCCGCCACCCTTGATCCTGAACGTGTCGCACGCGAGCCAATTGCTCCACACGCTGCGGCGGGACAGCGCGACCGGCGTGGCCATCCAGTTGATCGCGACCCGCAACGGGGAAGGTGTGTCGACGCTGGTGCGCGACCTTTGCCTGGTCGCGGCGAGCCATGCCGGGCTGCGCACCCTGCTGCTCGCCGCCGAGCCGCCGGGCCGGCGGACGGCGGATTGGCCGCGCAGCATCTACGGCATGCCGTCCGACCTGCGCCCGATCGCCGACGGTCCGGAGCCGTTGGAGATGCTGCGCGTCGGCGCCACCGCGCTCGTGATCGCCACCCCGGCGGCCGCGGCGACGCTGCAACCACCAGGCTGGGCCGGGCTGATCCGGGCGCTGCGTCCGCAATTCGACATGGTGATCACCGACTCGCCGGCGCTGCAACGCGCCTTTACCGGCATCGTGCTGGCCCCGCACATGGATGCGACCCTGCTGGTGGTGTCGGCCGAAAGCACCCGCGCCAGCGCCGTGCGCACGCTGCGCGACCGCCTGGCGGAGGGCGGCGGCAACACCGCCGGGGTTATCCTGAACAAGCGCCGCTTCTACGTCCCGCAGGCGGCCTACGAGCGGCTGTAGGCCGCGCCTCCGGTTCGTCCGCTACCGAACCCAGCCGACCGGCGCCCGCACCGGCCCATTGTCGAGCAGGGACGGAAAGCCAGGCGGCGGCAAGGGCCGCACCGTCCCGACCGGGAGCATGCCGACGGGCACTGGTTCGAGCAGCAAGCCCCCCGCCCGGTTTGGAGTGCGGCGCCGTCCGGCCACCAGGGCGGCCAACCCGGACAGGACCATGCCGATTGCCGCCACGATCGAACCCATCGTGAGGCGGTGGTCGGGAGAGGAAAGGTTCGAGGTCGTCGCCACCACCAGCATCGGCGCCACCAGGGCCGCGGGGACAGGCGCACGCACGCTGGCCGGCATCGCCGCCAGCCGGCGGTTGGCGACGTCCAACTGCGCGGCAAGGTCCCGCCGCCGCGCGTCGAGCTGGGTCAACTCGCCCCGCAGCCGGTCCCGTTCGCCGTTCAGGACGGCGTTCGCCGCTTCCGCTTGTGCAGGATGGCCCTGCACGCGCTGCGCCTCGTCGGCCAGAAACACGTGGAGGCTGCGGATCTGCCCGTCCAGCGCGATCACCGCCGGGTAGGTGTCCTGGTATTTCGATGCGAGCTGCAAACGCTGCAATTGCAGGTCGGCCAAGGCGGCATTGCCCTTGTCCAACGTCTCGTGGCCGGGCTTCCCGTCCGCCGCGTGGCTGGCGGATGCGATGTCGCGCGCCAGCGTGGTCAAGGAAGCCGACACGGCGGCGCGTTGGGCGTCCGCGGCGATGATGGCCGCGGCGATGCGGTCCCGCTCCGTTCCCGGCCTGGCATCCGGGCTGCCCATATCGGCGCGAACCGGCATCGGGGGCGTGGGAACCGGGGCATCGAGGATCGCATCCACCAGCGAGCGGGATCGCCGCTCCGCCTGGACGGGGTCACGACCGCGTACCGTGACGACCAGCGCCTGCCCGCCTTCCTGCAAGGACACCGGCTCCCCCGGCACCCCGGCCAAGCGCAACGCCATGTCCGACAGTGCCGCCCGGCCGGCTGGGCCATCGGCGACGATGCGGCTTTGCACCACGATTTCGGGCCGCTGGACGACCCAGGTCACGACCGCGGCGCCCCCGGTCAGGACCAAGCCGAAACACAAGATCGTGGCCGACCGCCGCAAGTTCGAACGCGACGGTTCCGGCTGCCCCGCCTCGACCAGGCG